>FOEK01000046.1 GCA_900110635.1 Lachnospiraceae bacterium NE2001 | reverse complement strand
ACTTTAGGGAGATTATCAATCTTAAATTTCTGATACTTTGGAGAGTGGGAATCATCGAAAGCCCATTGCTTTAGAGGAATATATTTGCAGATAAATTGAATTAAAAAGCAATTCTGTTTATAGAGTTGTTGTACTAATTGAATCAGATACATTATAATGTCCATAGGTGATTACCTTTCTATACGGATAATTGTGTTTTCGCAGATTCAATTATACTGGTTATTTAGGGGGTAATCACTTTTTTATTGTAAAAAAAGTTAAGAACCCTTGAAAATAAAGGATTTAGAAATAAAAAAGGAGTGTCAGAATTGACACTACCATCATTGAAAGGAAGATATTTTTATGAAAAAAGACGAAGTAGAGGAATTTATTGAAAAATACTATAACAAGCAAGATAATAATGATTTTATGTTCAGAAATGAACCGTTTGTAGTTTGTTTTGGTTCTATATCTCCGAGTAGAGAAGAAATGTGTTTTCGTTTTAATGCCCCAGAAGTTATGAAAAAATGCATTGAGAATAAAAAACGTTACTTTATTTTTTTAGGAGTGGGTGATGCATGTGATAAAATGGATAAGGTGTTTCCTGATCACATCAGCTATGTGTTTTCTCTTGAACCTCTTTATTTAGATAGAGTTACAACTATTCTTTTTGCACAAATGCGAGAGAACATGAAGGTGCTTAATGAGCAAATTAATAAGGGTTTTGGTATTGCCCGTGTTCGTGTTGATGCTAAAAAAAATGAAAATAGCAGTTACAATTTGGTAGCGATTCGAGTTAAAGATGATAATCAAAATGATATTACAGAATATATGGACGAATATCTTGCGTCATCGGATCCTTGTGTTGCTAAAGATGTTACTTATCCATATGCTCAGTTTATTGAAAGTGAGTCTACTAGTAAAAAGAACACTGTAGATATTGATGAACCGAGGAATCTTCTGGTATACGGTGCTCCTGGCACAGGTAAGAGTCATTATATAAAAAAGATTCTTAAGGATAAAGGTTTGAAGTGTAGCCGGGTGACTTTTTATGAGGATTACTCATATGAAAAGTTTGTGGGTGGATACTTCCCGGTATCAAAAAACGACAAGAAAACAACAATTGAAGGTGTTTTCGGAAGCAACGACGGAAGTGATAATGTAGCACTGACGATGGAAGAAGACGGTATCAGTTATGATTTTCGTCCAGGAATTTTTATGGAACTTGCAGCTCATGCTTGGAGTGATCTATTGAATGAAGGTTATTCAATTGTTTCAGCTATTGAATCACAGGGAAGAAAGGATAATAAAGATGATACAGAGTCAAATGATGATTCTGAGACGCAAGATGTAACCGATGAAAATGATAATAATTTAAAAGCTGTACCAAAACATATTCTGGTAATTGAAGAGTTAAACAGGGCAAATGCGGCATCTGTTTTCGGAGATATGTTTCAGGTGCTTGATAGAGACGAGAACGGACTTAGTGAATATGGTATTAAGATGAACCAGGAAATGAGTGATTGGTTCAAAACGTATATTATTAAGGAACTAAATGGAGGAATAGATAATAGTGACTTAATGAAAAGTCTTGAAAAATTGTGTGAGGATTTCCGTATTCCACCGAATCTGTATTTATGGGCGACAATGAATAGTGCAGATCAGGGGGTTTTTCCTCTTGATTCGGCTTTTAAAAGAAGATGGAGCTTTAGATATATTTCTGCTGCAGATAACTCATCTGGTGCAAAGAATTATATAACCGTTTACTGGAATACCGGAGATGTTGTGAAACTATGTGAAGTACAGTGGAATGCTCTCAGAAATGCTATTAACGAGAAAATGGATCAAGATAACATTGAAGAGGATCGGTTTATTGGACCGTGGTTTTTTAAGAAAGAAGAGATGGTTCAGATAGAAGCATATACAGTTGCTGCAAGAGATGGTAATAAGGATTTAAATTGTAAGATAAATCCAATCTGTGATAAGTTGTACTCTTATCTCAGACAGGATGTTTACCGAAATAATCCTGAGGGCATTTTCAACAAGGATTATGATAGCTTGTACAAGATAAGAAAAGCGCTTAGAGATAAAAAAGGTCAGCTTGCTATTAACGATGTTTTGATTATGTCGAATGGTGATGAATATCTGAATGAAAGTAATGGAACTTTAAGGATAAAAGAAAGTGATGTTGAGGATATGACTGGTCACGGAGATGCTTAATAAGATGAAGAGTAGCAATGTTGAAAGGATATACTTATTTGAAAAGGAACGGTGGGATGAATGTAAAGTTCGGATAGAGAGGTCTTCCGACTCAAGCGAGATTTCTACAGAAATATATAATTGTTTTTTAAAACATGATTTCTTCCGTGTTCGTAAAGGTGTTTCTTATCTCCGCTTTGTGGGGATTTATCACTATCATGATGAGGACAATGATGTTGATATCTATTGCCTTCCCAAGTATATGAATACTGGAGAAGAAGTTGATTATGAACGTTGTTCGTGTGAGATGAAAAAGATACTCAGAGTTATAGAAGAGACTGATCATTGTAGAGATTTTTTACATGAGTACGCCGATTTCAATCCCTACAGATATAAAAAAGAAAAGAACAAGATTTCTCAGATAAATCTGGCTGAATGGATAGTACGTGATTATTGTAATGATGGCTTATTCTACCTAAAGTCTACAGAACATTCTGGTCGTAGAAAAGGATATGTTAACTGGCCTCGTACTGTACAGAAAAAAACACCAATCATCATCGGAAAGGATGTGTTGTATCCGGATATGATCTTTTCGTATAAAAACAAGGATTATGACGGAGAACTCACTCAGATCCATAGATGTGTTGTTGCTAAATCGATAGAATTATTACGTGGTTTAGATGATGCTTTAGATGTTGTTATCCCTGAATATGATGTGGCTCTGGCAAATAATCTGTTTAAATCGACATCTGTGGTAAGAAGATATCAGAAGAGTGTTTTTACCAATCGGGATATTGCGCTTTTACGTGCGTTGGAGGCCTGGTGTGACAGTTCTAACTACTACGAATTGCCTTATGGCACGGTTTCATTTGAACTTGTGTGGGAAGATGTGCTACGAGTTGTTTTTGGACACAAAGATCTTGATGGTAAGGTAGGATTTGGCGCACCGATTTATTGTTTTCACGATAAAAACTATACATTAGATGGAGATTCTATTCCTGATGGCTTCAATTTTTGGAAGGAAAAAGATGAATTCAGGTTTATCGTCATAGACGGGAAGTATTACCTTGGTACAGTCAATCAGAAAAAAGTAATAGTAGAAGATCTTCCTGGTTACAAGGATATTGCCAAGCAGCTAGATTATATGTTTACTTTGTTGGATGTGTATGGATTGGATGAGTCGGAAGGTAAAAATGTATTTGTTCTTCCATGGTGGAATATTATGGAAGATGATATGAAAGAATTTGTATTAAAAGAGTTTTCATTGGATGCAAGATATGTAGGGTATGCCAGAAAGCCTGATAGGGAAGGCAAGATCATGGATATTATCCAAGAAGTAAGAGGGAAGAATTCTGATTATGATAAAACAAAAACGATAATAAAAAGCGAAAAATCTATAATCCATCTTGTCCAGATTAAACCGGATAGTCTGTTTGAGTGCTTTTTTAGTAAACCCGATAGTAGAAAATGTGCTAATTGGTTATGGGAAATCTGTAATAATCCAGAATAGTTAATTAATTAAAATGGCTCGAAACTAAAATATCTAGACTCTATTTAAATTAGTCGAAAAAGCGAGGAATAGCATTTATTATGTCAGCAGAAAAGGTAAGAGAGTATTTAAGGGGGAAAGGACTGGAATCGCATATTACGGTTCATACAGAAACAATAGATACAGTGGAGCATGCTGCTGAGCAGATAGGATGTTCAGAGGCAGAAATAGCAAAGACTTTGTCGTTTATGGTGGATGATAAGCCAGTGATTGTCGTAATGGCAGGAGACGGTAGAGTAAACAGTTCAAAGTTTAAGGGCCAGTTCCATACAAAGCCGCATATGGTTCCAAGAGATGTTGTAAATGAACTGATTGGTCACGAACCTGGTGGAGTATGTCCATTTGCTGTAAAAGAAGATATACCGGTCTGGCTTGATGTATCAATGAAGAGATTTGAGGTTGTTCATCCTGCAGCGGGTGATGAATTTACATCTGTAGCTCTGACTCTTGATGAGCTGGAATCATCATCAAATGCCCAGGGGTGGTGTGATGTGTGCAAAGGCTGGGAAGAAGAATAAAAAGGAACAGCATCGGAAGGGGATGCTGAGTAAATAGAAATATGAGACTATTTATTGCTATTAACTTTGACAAGGAAATAATATATTCGCTGAAGAGAGTCCAGGGTGACCTAAAGAAATGCGGTCTGGAGGGTAGATACACGAAAGAGGAGAATCTCCACCTTACGCTAGCATTTATCGGAGAATACGGGAACCCGGATGATGTTCTGGACGCTCTGGAAGAACTAGAGTTCACACCGTTCGAGATTAGTTTGAGTGGTTTCGGTAGCTTCGGGGACCTGTACTGGGTAGGACTTGAGGAAAATCCACATTTGAAAAGTCTCGTGAAGCGTCTTAGAAAATCACTGTCCGATAGTCAGATACCATTTGACAAAAAGAAGTTCTCCCCTCACATAACTCTTGTTCGTAAGGGAGTATTTATGAAGGGGAAGAAGTCCTTCCCTCAGCACCTTCCAGAGATGAAGATGACGGTGAGGTCCATTTCACTTATGAGGTCTGATTTTGGAAAGAACGGGGTTAACTATACAGTAGTAGGAGAAGTTGGTGAATAAGACTACACAAGCGTAGTCTTATTTTCGGATAGTGTCAAATGACGTATGAAAAAAAGGGTCGAAGAAAAAAAGACTCGAATGAACCTTGAAAACTGCAAATATTTATGATGGTGAATGGGTTCCGCCACCCTTGACAGCATAAAAAGAACTGCTGTCAGGTAATTACCGACGGCGAAGAACTCAAGAATAGATAGATTATCTCCGTCGTTGACAGCAGTGTAGCAGTTCTTTTTATATAGCTGTAAAGGGCAAGCCGCTTCGCGGTGGCTGGGTTAATACCTCAGGCTCTGAATCTAAGAATAGATAGCGGCTTCGCCGTTCTGGATATTTAAGATTGTCAGTTGACCAAGAGCAATGAGCATCTGCCATTTACCCGGCATGTTGTCGATGTACTTAAGGTCATCCACCTCATTGAGAACTCTGTAATGATTATGCTCATGAGG
>FOEK01000044.1 GCA_900110635.1 Lachnospiraceae bacterium NE2001 | reverse complement strand
CTGGCTGATTGCAAACTTGAGCTTTCCTTCAAACTCTGCCTTTGTTATAGGACCTGTTACTGTCTTTGTTATAACAAGCTTTCCTGTTACTGGCTGTGGTGTTGTCTTTGTATTGGTAAATACCATAGATGTACCACCAGGATTATAACTTACAGTAGCATCAAGCTTACCATCTTTATCACTATCTTTTACTACAATTGTAACTGTAATCTCTGTGTCATCATATGTAACACCTATTTCATCAGCAGTTAATTCAGTTACTTTATAAGTATATGTTCCAGACTTATCAAATGTTATCTTGTTAAATGCAAAACCACCATTTGCATCATTGGTTGTTGTATCAATCTGTTTTCCTTGTGAATCACAAAGTTTAAAACCAAACTGATCTGCTGAAGGAGTAGTATCTACTCCATCAACCGTATAACTCTTTGTTCCTGAAATAACTACATCAACTGGTGCGACCTTAGTATACACATCAGTTACGTCAATAGTTTTTTCATCACCCTTTGCAATCGTTACATTTGCACCAATCGTCTTCGAAAGCTGATAATCTGTAATATCATCATTTATCTCAATAACTTCATAAGTTCCAGTAGGAACATCTGTTATAGTTAATGTATAAACAAACGTGTTATTACCAGATGCATCACTTGATGATGACGTAGGCTCAAACTCATTAAGATTAAACTCTTTTTCATCTGTTCCTAACGCACCATTTTTATTCTGAATGAAGTTTGTGGTTCCAGTCTGTTTAATCTTAAACCTTAATAAACCTTCAAATTCAGCCTTTGTAATAGGACCAGATACAGTTTTAGTTATAATAAGTTTTCCAACGTCCTTCGTATAAGTATTATTTATAGTAACATCAGTTGTAGTATTCTTTGTTACCGTAGCACGACCTGTACCACTTACTGATAAACCGTAGCCACCCACTTCTGCGGCTGTCTCATCCTCATCGATTGTATAATCTCCAATTGGAAGATTAGTAATCTTAAGTGGTGTGCCAACAGTAACCTTAAGTCCCGGATCACTTTCTACTGCTTCACCTGCAGCATTAATGAATTTTCCACCAGAATTCTTTACTGTTATATTAAACTCAGTCTTATTAACTCCGCCATCAACAGTTTTATTAATTTCAAGTTTGCCTGCTTGACGTGTATATTCATCTTTGTATTTCACATCAGTTGTCTGATTTGCTCCAACTGTAATACCACTAGCTGTCTTTTTCTCTGTAAATGTGGTTGATGTTCCAATAGCATAACTTACTTTTACATCATACCCATCAAACGTTGTAAGAGTTTCGTCTACTGTATATGTTTTAGATGAATCAAGTCCATTAATCGTTGCAACATATGTTCCATTCTTGTTTCCACTTGTTGCAGCCGTATACTTAAACTTGGTTGTATCAGAAAGTTCTCCTGTCCATACAGGGGTACCTTCAGCTTTATTTCCTTCATATACCTTGAAGACTAAACCAGCTAAGTCCTCCTCAGTTACAAGACCTTCTATAGTCTTTGTAAGCTGAATTGATCCCTTTGGTGATGAATACGCATTTTCTACTATTATTGCCGCATCATCTGGAGCAGAATTAACTGTCTGTTTTTCACTAGGCATAACACTAGTTTTTGAATAACCAGCCTCTGCATCAGTTGTTGATATTGTTTCATCTACTGTATATTTTGTTCCATATGGAATATCACTAAATGTAGCTGTTTCATTCTTAGCCAAGCTAATTGTCACAGTATCTGAAGTGATGTTTTTCTCAGTAGTACCAATAGTGTATTTACCTGTAGGTTTGTTATTAGGGAAATCCTCAAACTGAACTGTAATATCAAACTTCTTTTCTGTATTTGTTGAGCCAATAAGATTCTTAGTAACTGTAAATCCACCTGTCTTGGTGAAATCATCTTTATAGAATACATCTGTTGTACCATCTGTTACAACTGCTACATCACTAACCTTATTATCTGCATCACTGGTGTATGTTCTACCATCTATTGAATGACTTACAACAACATCATATCCAGCATATGTTCTCAATGTCTCAACAACTGTATATTTCTTTGAAGAATCCACCTCAATCTTGGCTACATATGTTCCATTTTTATTTCCACTAGCGTCTGCCGTATACTTAAACTCCGTAGTATCAGAAAGTGGAGCAGTCCATATAGGTGTTCCTGTTGTAGTACTACCTTCATAAACACTAAATACAAGACCATCAATATCTTCCTGAGTTATAAGACCTGATATTGTCTTTGTTAACTGAATATAGCCATTAGTATTTATCTTAGAATACTTATTTGTAATATCAACGGTTGCTGTATCGTTATTATTTACAAACTTTACTGAACCGTTATTAGCACTATAAGTGGTTTCATCAAGTTTATAACCATCAATATTAGTATTCTTAGAAAGCTCATTAATAGTAAATGTATGGCCAAATGCAGAACCCTTAATTGATATAATGCAATTAGTAGCATCTGTTACGGTAAACTCGTGTGCATCATCACCTAGAGTTCCATCAGCCTGAAGATACTTGCCGTTTGCATCATCAGCCTGAACGGTAAACTTAAACTCATTTGGTGCTGTTGTGCCTGACGCAAGACCTGATACAGTCTTATCAATAGTAAGAGTACCTGCCTTTTCAGTGAATACATCCTTGTAAGCTACATCTGTTGCTGTACCAGCTGTTAATTCAATATCCTTGGCTGTTGTTCCATCTGTAAATGATGCTCCACCGCCAATCTTATAACTTGCTGTTACATCGTATCCAGCATAAGTTGTTAATGTCTCAACTACCGTGTATTTCTTTGTAGAATCTAGTTCAGTTATTGTTGCTACATATGTTCCATTCTTGCTTCCTGATGACGCAGGAGTAAATGCAAATACTGAATCAGATAACTTATGTGACCAAACTGGAGTACCTGTTGTATCGTTACCCTCAAATACATTAAATACAAGGCCTGCAAGATCCTCATCTGTTACTAGACCCTCAATAGTCTTTGTAAGCTTAATAGAACCAGCAGTAGGAGTATATGTATTTGTAACGTTATATTCTGCTGTTTGTCCAACTGTAACAACTACATCATCACCTGTAGAAGTAGCTGTTGAACTGCAAGTATATAACTTTCCTTCAGTACCATCTGCTGTTTCAATAATTGTGTATGTATCAGGAGCTAAGTTCTTAAGTGTATATACATAAGAACCGTTTTCTAAAGACCACGCATCTTCTCCAGTTGTACTAACAGTTAATTCTTTACTATAGTTGGTTGCACTTGTACCCTTAATAGTAAACTTAATATCTGATAAATCATCAAGAGTTGCATTTTTAAGAGTCTTTGTAAGCTTAATACTACCAGTAGTACTAACTTTATTTACAACTGTATAAGTATTGTTGGTACCATCAAATGTAACACCATCAATATTATCAGAAATATCAGTAATTGTATTATCTTCATTTACTGTAAATCTAATAATATCTGAAATAGCATCATATGTTTTATTTTGATAATTTGAATCCTGAGTACCAGCCTTTGTTTCAGTAATAGTATATGTGCCTTCAGTAAGATTTTTCCAGGCATACACATTATTACTTTCCCAAACACCCTTAGCATCATTTAGATTAGTTCCTCTAGCATCCTTAAGAACAAACTCAGCTCCATAAACAGCCTTGCCATTCTCATCAGTCTTAACAAGTTTTATATCAGCGCTTCCAGCCTTTCTATACGTATTAGAAATAGTCAAAACAGCTGGGTTATTCTGATCATTAGCACTAGTTACATTGCCCTTAGCTTTAGACAAATCATTGCTCACATAAATATATGTATCGCTATTCTGACCATTATTATTCTCCAAAGAAGATCCACTAATACTTTCATCTACCGAATAAGCACCTACTGGAACCTCATAACTACTTGTATAATATGAATTATATGAAACTATTTTTCCGGATCCACTTCCAGATTTTTTATATGTAAAGCTTATCTTATCATTAGCAGCATCTTTAACAACACTTGTAATATCGGTACCATCTTCTAAGAAGAATTTCTTATCAATAACTAAATATGCTTTATCACTTGAATATGAATTAGTAATTGTCTTCTTATTAATTTTTTTAGCTTCAATGGTAACATCACCAACATCAAAAGCATCATCAGCTACTTCAATTGTCGCCAAAACAGGATTGTTACCATTTATTTTAAGTGTTGCGTCAGTTACCTCTGTACCAGATTTTTTCTCATAAACCTTATATGAACCAGGCTCAATACCAGTAATTGTGACACCATTTCCATTGGATGGAACTGTAATATAATTTACAACAGGACCAAAAGAACCAGCAAACGTTGTAGGATTATATGATAAGTACTCTTTTGTACCAGCCGTTTCTTTTACTATAGCAATCTCATAATTGCCATCATATTCTTCGCCATCTAAAGTAGCCTCTTTAAGTAATGTAAGACTACCCAGACGAGAATCATCATCTACGTAATTATTTACAATAGCAGGAGCTGTATCACTACCGCCCTTTGTAACTGTAACATCTCTTTGTGTTGTTGTAGAACCTTCAGCATCAAACTTCTTTCCTGAAATAAGATACTGTGTATCCTGACCAGACTCTGTAATAGTATATTTACCAGCAGGTACATTTGTTAAAGTATACTCACCGTTCGCATCAAACTGATCATATGTTACAGTTTTTATATATGACGCATTCTCTGCATCAGCACCAGTTACGGTAAAACTGATTAAAGCCTTATCTTCATCACTAAGATTAGGATTAAAATCAGCGCCATTATACTTAAACTGCTTTGATAATTTGAGGGAGCCAAATTCAGACTTATTATAGAAAGCACCTAAGTCAAACTGAACACCAGACATCTTAATATATGGGATAGTTTCAAATCCAGGTTCATTTTCGTTATACTCTCTAAATGTCACTCTGTTACCATTCTCAATACCAGCAACAGACTTGTAGTTAACGAAATAAGTAAACTTACCTTTTTCATCAACTACAACCTTAAGTTTAATTTCAATCCAACCATCGGAATTAGAAATACCACCTACAGTTGAATCCTTCTCAGTAACTTTAAAATAGTACTCTTTTTCTTCGGTTCCACTTGCAGGTTTATTAATTAAATAACGTGGGCTTGCGCCATCCTTCTGGCGATCACTCTCATTACTATAGAACTTAAGCTTATTAAATGTAACAGTTGCCTTATCTGTCACACTAGCTGTTGTTTTAAAACTATCAGGATATTCTGTCTCAAAATCAGACTGATACTCTACAAAGTCAAACTGATACTGACCAGCTGAAACATCAACTGATGTATCCTGTTCAACCTCACCATGCTTCTTATACTCCTTTGTAAATGCTTTTGTAAGAGCAAAATGCATTTCGCCATACTGATCATCACTTGATCCTGAATAAAGGAAGTGGAACTCATTATCCATGTGGAAGGTACCCTTTGTTACAACCCATCCACTAGAGTTACCAGCAACCAGAGTTACATCACTAGCATTTGGAGCAAGAACAGCACCACCAAAAGCCTGTAACTCTACAGCACCTGATTCCATAACGTTCCAGATAATACCTTCATTATAGTATTTCTGAACATTTTTAGCATAATCAGGACCTGAACCGTTTGATGCAGTATCGCCGAAATAAACAGCATCATTTACTTCAACACAAGGATGTTCAAGTTTGAGTGCATCAGTACCATTGTATACATCATCATTAATATTAATTACTACAACTGAAGAAGGATTCTTCTTTATTTTAAACTGTCCATCTTTTTGTAAGTATTGTAGTAAAACATCATCAATGTTAATATATACAACTTTATTATCAAATTCAGTTGAAGTAAGATCTACTGTAAGAAGACCATCACCAGTAATATTACTTCCACCATTTGTAGAACTAAAATAAGAACAATTATTATGTCCATCAGGATTTAAAACATATTCAGAATTATTTGCTCTATCCTTAAGGAAATATGCCCATCCCTTTTCAGCATCTTCAACTTTTGTATCAGAACAAACTCTGTTCAAAAGTCGATCAACATTTGAATATGCAGCTTCATTATAAGCTGGAATAAAATCCTTATTTGTGTATTCTCCTTCAAACCAAATTGGTCCGCTATGAACATTATTCTTAGCTTCTGTACTTGGATCAAATTTACCATATGTTTCGTTCTCAAATACACTTTCTGGTGCTTCCAGATAAATAGCACTTGCAGTTGTTTTACCAAATCTAAATCTTGGGTCATCACCTGTTAATTCTTTACCAACAAGAAACAATGCTGTCGACGAAATATAGTCGACATCAATATTCGAATCATCATGTTGGAAAGTATTAGTTGCAAATGTTGTTTCAGTGTGGTTAGTCTGGATAATTTTATCTGCAACAACACCATAATCAACCGCACCACCAAGAACAGTAGCGTAATTGATAGACGACGCAGAATCATACTTTCCAGATGCCGCTTCAACCGTCTTCGGCCCAAAGGAGCCTCCACCGGTCACAGCTAGTCCTACCGCCATTGCCGTAGCAAGCACAATGGACATTGCCTTTCTAAAGCCTTTTTTCATTGTCATAGATTTTCTCCCCTCCCAGGAAACTCTCTCTCCTTAGTCTCCCGATGAATGAATTGTATTTTTTTACTCACTTGTAAGCCTTTATTTGCTGTTACATTTTATAGTGTCCAGGAATTCACTATAAAGTGCAACAGGGCATAATAAGCCCACTGCGAGTAAACTTAATTTAGTTTAGCAAGGCCATTTACATAATTCAAGTGAAGACTCCGTGAACGCCCCATTTTCGTTAATGTGCACAACCCACTTGTGCAACATGCACAAATCTACATTGTTTGTATTGTGCAACTTCTTCAAAACCAAAATACCACAAGATGTTCTTTTGAACAACTTGTGGTATCTCTACATATAGTATCTTTTTAGACTATCATACTTGCCTCTAGTATAGCAGCTATTTGAGATAAGGATAATCCTTTATACGAAGAATCACCATATAATTCCCAATGATGCGCATTATGGCTGGGGCTAGGACTATGTTTTTCATATATATCATTTTCCATACAGACCCTCACAGGGAATATAGCCATCTTCCCTTCAAAATTGTGACATACTCCCACCACTTTCGCTTCGCTAAGAAGTGGGGGCTTCTCGTTCGAGTAATCTAATGAT
>FOEK01000040.1 GCA_900110635.1 Lachnospiraceae bacterium NE2001 | reverse complement strand
CATAGCACTTACATGTCGAAAGACATGTGGAAATAAGTCTAACTCATAAGGGCTTTAAAGAGTGTCGGGTTTGTCTATATTCTCAGGACAAATAATATGCTTTCATAGCTCAATTGGTAGAGCATCTGATTTGTAATCAGGCGGTTGTGGGTTCGATTCCCTCTGAAAGCTTTGGTGTCTATTGGACGGATATTATTGATTGGAACGGGAGTCTTTAGTTTCAGCGGACAATAGATACTCCACTATGGCTGTGTGGCGTAATGGCTTAGCGTACCAGATTGTCTCTCTGGAGGTAAGGGTTCGATTCCCTTCATAGTCGTCATATTGGGAGTGTGGTGTAATGGTAGCATACTAGATTTGGATTCTAGGGGAGAGGTTCGAGTCCTACATTTCCAATCGCGGGATATATTATCAAATGGAAGATGGCCAGGCTCATAACCTGGAGGTTGCCGGTTCAAATCCGGCTCCCGCTACTCAAATATTATATAAAGGAAGAAAAAGAAATGGTTTTAGCAGTGATAAGGAAACAATTTAAGATGATTCAGAATAGAATTCAGTTTTTCAAAAATATAAAGAACTGGATCATTTTTGGTGTCCTTATCAGATTGCGTGGATTATGTATTGTGTAGAATTATTTATGCGGTAATATGTTTATGCGGCCACTTGTCTGATAAAGGCAGGTGGTTTTTCTTATTTGTAAATACGGAAAGATAGCTCAGATTGGTAGAGCGGCAGGTTGAAGCCCTGCGCGTCGGAGGTTCGATTCCTTCTCTTTCCACTTATAGGAAGGTAGTTCAGCTGGTCAGAATCCCCGTCTGATACGCGGGTGGTCATGGGTTCAAGTCCCATCCTTCCTACTAATATTTCTGGGTAGAACAACGGTAGTTCAACTCCCTGTTAAGGAGACGGTTGCAGGTTCGATTCCTGTCCCAGGAGCTGGGATGTAACTCAGAGGTGAGAGTGTCGGTCTTATAAACCGGTGGTCGGGAGTTCGAATCTCCTCATCCCTATATTCTACAGGCGTAGCTCAACGGATAAGAGCACCAGACTTCTAATCTGATGGTTAAGGGTTCGAATCCCTTCGTCTGTACTTGCAGTATAGCTCAGTTGGTAAGAGTAGCTCCCTCATAAGGAGAAGGTCGTGAGTTCAAATCTCACTACTGCAATCATGGGTGTGTAGCTTAGATGGCAGAGCAACGGGCTTTTAACCCGTAGGTCGAGAGTTCGAGTCTCTCTACACTCAATCAATATCCGTGTAGAACAATGGTAGTTCGGCTCCCTGTTAAGGAGAAGGTTGTAGGTTCGAGTCCTACCACGGGTGCTTATGGATGTGTAACTTAGTTGGTAGAGTAGCGGTCTCTTAAACCGAAGGTCGTGGGTTCGAATCCCACCACATCCACTATAGTTATACTACAGGTATACTTTACTTATTAATTATCCGTGCTATAATCAAGGCATAGATTTATGAAAGGATTTAAAAGCAATGAATACATTTAGAAACTTATATCTGCATAGCGAATATTCACTCCTTAGTCTCGAATCAGAGTTAGACGAAGGAATATTTGTTGTGCACTAGAGATGTAAGTGGAAAATGAGCTTTAATGATAATCAGCCGCTTATGCTTGGTGCATAGGCGGTATTTTTATAGATTACTAGATTAACTATGGAGATGCTGCTAAAGGTATCTCCTTTTTATATGCCTGTGTGATGGAATGGGATACATAGCGGTCTTAGAAAACGTGGCGAAAGCATGAGGGTTCAAGTCCCTCCGCAGGTACTATGTGCGTATATCCGAATTGGTATAGGAGCTGCACTAAGAATGCAGTCGGGAAACCGGTGGAGGTTCGAGTCCTCTTACGCACATTATGCAGGACTGGTGGAATTGGCAGACACAGTAGCCTCAAAAGCTTCAGACGTAAGTCATAAGGGTTCGAATCCCTTGTCCTGTACTATAAGCCCTCGTAGCAGAACTGGGATATGCATCGGATTTAAGATCCGTGATTTGTGAGTTCGACTCTCACCGGGGGTACAAAAGAGTTATATAATATGGCGGATTCGTCTAATTGGTCAGGATAGGAGACTCTCAATCTCCTGATGTTGGGTTCGAGCCCCACATCCGTCATCAAAATAATGGTCCCATCGAATAAAAGGCTAGTTCACCGGGCTTTCAATCCGGAAATGCTGGGTTCGAGTCCCGCTGGGATCACTGTGGCTGTCGTATAAAGGTCAGTACCTCAGATTGTGAATCTGATGATATGGGTTCGATTCCCATCGGTCACATAAACATAGGTGGATGAGCAGAATTGGTAATGCAGCGGACTGTAAATCCGTGGCTTCGGCACTGGGGGTTCAAGTCCCTCTCCACCTACACATGCCTGCATAAGCCTAATTGGTAAGGCAACGGTTTGCTAAACCGTGAGTAATCAGACTTCTGGTGTGCTGGTTCGAGTCCAGCTGTAGGCGTATTGTATTATATATAGGAAGAAACACTTTTTTTGCTACCCTAAAAAGAGTAGCAAAAAAAGTAACAAAATAAGCTGATGGATTTGCTTAAAAGATAAAATATAGCTATGATGGTTTAGAAATGGGCTATAAAAAGGCTGCTACAAATTTTGCTACAAATTGATGCGGAAAAAGATGTAAAAAAACGCAAAAAGACGAAAGAACAAAAATGCCGTAACCCCAGTAAATATAAGGGTTACGGCAGTAGACAAAACTAGAAAAGAGATGTCCCAATAATGCCCCATAAGTAACAAAATACCTTCTCCAAAAGAGCGTGTCTACCCCGACACGCTCTTTTACTTTTTTCGTTAATTTCTGTCTTTTTCAATAATTCGACCACTATATGTAGTGGTTGTTCTATTTCAATAAAAGCCCTGATTATATCAATATCACCATATAAATCATGTTGGTTCAGTCTGTATTTTGTTACATCGTTATGATATATTAGAGCAGTAACAGATAAATAATTATCTTCCAGTCTAATTGACTAAATGTTTGGAAGGAATAAACAGCTCATGATTGAGATAACATATTTTCAACTTTTTCTATTTATAACAATAATATGGATTATTACTCGATGTATCATAGCGATAAGATTGAAGACATTTTCAGTAAAACGTGAAATCCAGCTGCTTTTGGTGTATGTGTGTATCGTTGTTATTTGCAGGTTTGTATGCTTCGAATTCCATCTTGAGAATGGAAAGATACAGACATTAAGGGTAGGCTTTGAAGATGATATACGTGATATGATCAGTATCATTCCGTTTTACTTTCTTGTTGACCGGTATCATGGTTGGCAGATGAATATTATTGCGAATATTGCAATGTTCATACCGGTTGGGATCGTATGGCCAATTTGCTTTAGAAAACTTGATACGATAAAAAAGACTATATTAGCAGGTGCCGGGTTTACTCTGATTATCGAAGTGACTCAGCTCTTTTTCCTCGGAAGACATACGGATGTTGATGACTTGATCTTAAACACAAGCGGTGTAGCAATTGGCGCATGTATTGTATTCTTGATTCGGAGAACGCAGAAGAAAGAATAGTTCTTTATACAGTTGAATTCAAGTATGTCGGGATGATGCGATAGTAAGTTATACCGGAATATAATTAAATGTTTCCAAGAATTGCCTTAAATTTAGCCGTTTATAGGCACTTTCAGTTATCAAATTATATCATTTTCCCTTGTATTTTCCCTTATGGGAATTTTACAAGGGAAAGTTTTTATATAGGGTATGGAATTATCTATAAGTTCCCATTTACCACTTTATCCATGAGTCTGGCAGAGCTGCGCTTTGCTTCTCTGGATGCATGTGCATATATGTTCATTGTGGTTCTTATATCAGAGTGTCCAAGCAGTTCCTGCACTTCCTTAGGTTGAGCACCATTTAATAGAAGATTGGTTGTATAAGAGTGTCTCAGTAAGTGGAAGTGAAAGCCGGCGAGTCCTCGGATTTTCTTTGAAGCCCTTCTGCAAGCACAGTCTATACCACTGTTTGTTAAGTGGGAACCATCGTCCTTGGTACATACAAGGTCTATCTCTGTAAACCCGTCCGGTACTTTTTCATCAGCCCTAAAACTAACCATATCGTAATATGTTCTGTTCTTTTCTATGCTTTCATAATAGTAGTTCCGGCTGAAGAACTGACCATACTTAAGTCTATTTTTTAATTGATCAGTTTTTGCCTTTTTAAGTATTCCGGTTAGTACATCGCCAAAGTCAACCACTCTGATTTTACTTCTTTTTGTTGGTCCTATCTCAAATTTACGTCTTGCTGATTTGTAGGAAATGCTTCTCTTTACAGTGAGATATTGTTCATCCAGATTGATGTCCTGCCATGTGAGCCCACACACTTCGCCAAGTCTCAGACCGGTAAAATATGATATCTGTACCGGGAGAACTATAGAAGGGTGGTGCTTCTTAAGATACTCAATAAGTTCAGTGAATTTCTCGTATGTCAGGTAAGTGGCTGATTCATTCGGAGATACACTTTCCTCGAAGATATCAGCGGTATCATTCCTGTTATGGCGAGTGACATACTGCATTGGATTATCTGTAAGAAACCTCTTTGGAAAAACTGCAAACTTAAATGCGTGATTCAAAACGGAAGTATAAGATGTTACTGCATCTTTCACATATCCTTTTGATTTGAAATCACCACATTCTCCACCGAAAGTCAGCAGATCAACAAGCTCCTGAAGATGTTCTGAAGTTATAGTCTTAAGCTTTCTTTTCCCTAATGGATGTTTTTTTAATCTGCTTGCTAAATACTGGTAGTGATGAACAGTTCCATTACTGAGTGTTCCGGTTTTCAGATCTTCTTCAACCCATTTGTCGAGAAGTTCAGCGAAGGTTATATTATCCGCTTTTGCAATGAATTTCTTTTTTTCATAATTATCCATTGCGTTTCTCAAAAGCTTCTCGGTTTCAGATTTGCTTTCAGTGCCGGCAAATTCCTTCTGGATGAGATTTCCGCTTTCATCCTCAACATAAAATCGATAGTACCATTTCTTTCCTTTTTTTCTGACAGAACCTTTTGCCATTTTTTTCTTCTCCTTTCTGGCTGGCAATCGGAACTGAAGGATATCCGTGTAGCATTGAGCCAAGCATATGTCTTACATTATTATTCGTTGGATGCTTGCATACATAAGAATAAATAATGTAAGACATATATGTGGCGATAGCCACGACCGAGCAGCTATGCTGCGAAGGTTTGGCTCAATGTTATATATATCTTTATTGCGTGTAGATATATCAAAACTCCGTCTGCCTGCCTAACCTATAGGAGGTAACTTAGTAGATTGTTAACGCGGTCTTTCGCACGCTCCGGATCTTTTGAATACAGTCTCAGTATATCACTTATGTCATTTAATGTGTTGATTGTATGTGTGATTTCCCTGAGAAATATCATATTATTATATTCTTCTTCAGATTCGAATCCTACCATCGATGCGAGCTTTGAATTATCCTTAGAAGTTTCATTCACGGCATTTGTAAATGAATCATTAAATAATTCGTACTCTTTCAAAAAGAGAAGTAGTATCTTTTCTGAAAAATCATTTTCATCGGAGCTAACGTTTAAGGGATAGCTTCCCAAAATCTTTTTCATTGAATCTTCAATCTTGATAAATGTACCGTCTGTTTTATCAGATGACAGTTCATCGGTTTCGCCTCTTAACCATTCAGGTGTGACATGAAGTGCGGCTGCTAGTCCCTCGATAACGAGTTTTTTTGAATTATCTATCGTTCCGCTTTCGTATCTCTGGATGGTTGATTTGTTAACATCCATTCTCTCGGCCACATAATCCATCGTGAGTCCAAGTTCTTTTCTTCGGGATTTTGCTCTTTCCCCAATAGTCTTACGCAGTTTTTTATCTACCATTGTTAAGACCTCCTCTACCGGTGTATGCCATTTTTTGAAATGGCTGTTTTAAATTTTATGATTTCTTAAATGCTGATTTTGAAAATACATTTTTGAATCTGAAAAGATAATAACATAACATTTAATAAATTGCAATATGCAATCATAACAAAATGCGAAATGCTTGACATTGAAAAATGCAAATTGTATAATGGCAACAAATCACAGTTGCGGTATGCAACAGAAAGAAAGGAGGCAAACAGAATGCAGGAAATCAAATATGCGATGTCAATAGAAGAAGCATCTGACTACACAGGGATAGGAAGAAATACAATCCGAAAACTTATCGAATGGGAAAAGCTTCCGGTACTCCGAATCGGAAGAAAGATTGTAATAAGAAGAGATGCACTTGAAAGGTTTATCGCAATTAATGAAGGCTGCAATTTAAGGATCAGAAATGAGACGAAAGCAGTGACCAACTAAAAAGGAGTGACTAAGCAGCCACTCCAATTGGTAACCAGACCGAAGTCCTGATATACCTACACGCAAGATAAGTTTATCACAGACTCCGGTGGTTATCAATTGAAACATAAAATCAAAAACACACAGGAGGAAATAAGTATGGCGTCAAAAAGAACTTTAGAAGAAAGAATAAATGAAAAAAATGAAATGATGGAAAAGGCACTTGAGAAGGCAAGACAATACGAAGCTCAGGTTAAGCAGCTTGAAAAGCAGCAAAAGGAAGCTGATAGGAAAGCCAGAACCAAGAGGCTTATCCAGATCGGTGCAATAGTAGAAAAAGAACTGGGAAGAGATTTCGTAGATGATGATTTCAGAAGACTCAGTTATTTCCTAAAGATGCAGGAAAGAAATGGAAAGTATTTCAGTAAGGCAATGGAGAAAGACTTACCGCCTGAAAAGGAGGCAGATAATAAATCAGAGGGAAGCCCAGATGAGTGATTCCTCTTCCCGACAAGGGCGCACTTATATATGGGCGGAGCCCATATTGTATAAGTTTCTCCCTGCGGTCGAACCGGTCAGACTCTAAAGAGTCTGCCGGGCGCGTTCCGTCGGCGGGCCTTATACAGGCGGCACTCCTGCGCGGAGAGCGGTCTTGTGCAGACGGCACCAAAGGGCACCGCCCTTTTGGATAACCCGCAAGGGGCTTTGCCCCCTTGACTCCCACCCGCAGTACATTACCAAAACTGAATCTGCACAGTTCAAACTTACACTAAGTTTGCAGATTTGGTTTTGTATATATACTGCTATGCTCAATGGACGCTGTCCATGCCGCAGGTGGCTTCCTGCCAGGTTTCACCTGGAGGGAGTTAAGGTTTGCCACCTTAACAATCCGCCCGCCATTTAACAAATATTTATGAAAAAGAAGGTGATGTTAAATGTCTATATATCACTGTTCCATAAAAATCATTGGCCGTAACGGTGGACGCTCTGCCGTTTCCGCTGCAGCTTATCGCTCAGGTGAAAAGCTTACAAGCGATGAAACCGGCATCATTCATGATTACACCCGAAAAGGCGGAGTGATCATGAATGAGATTATCCTTCCGGATAATGCGCCCGACCGTTTACTGGATCGCGAAGTTTTATGGAACGAAGTACAGCAAGTAGAAAAAAGAGCCGATGCACAGTTTGCAAGAGAGGTTGAAGTTGCTTTTCCAAATGAATTATCCAGGGAAGAACAGATTGAATGTGTCAGAGACTTCATTAAGGAAAACTTCACTTCCAAGGGAATGATTGCAGACTGGGCACTGCACGATAAAGGCGATGGAAATCCACATGCTCATATAATGCTAACAGTAAGAGAAATAAATGAAGAAGAAGGCTGGCAGTCGAAGCAGACTTCCGTTTTTGCAAATGGCAGAGATAAAAATGGAAAAGATATATATGATCCATCAATGCCTTCCTATGATTCTAAAGATAAAGAACACACATCCCAGTATAGAATTCCGGCACTGGATGAAAATGGGAAACAGAAAACCCGTGTTAGAAAAGGTAAAGGAACGGAATATCTCTGGGAAAGGATCTCTATTCCGGCAAATGACTGGAATGAACACAGTAAATGCGAGCAGTGGAGAAAATCATGGGCTGAACATTGTAACAGATATCTTCCGCTTGAACTACATATTGATCACAGGTCCTATGAAAGACAGGGACTTGAAATAGAACCAACCATCCATGAAGGTGTAACAGCAAGACAGATGGAAAAAGAAGGAAAGACCTCTGAACGATGTGAAATAAATAGAGATATCAAAAAAAGAAATCGCTTAAGAGAAGAGCTTGTAAAAAGCTTTAAGGAACTATCTGAACTTATTACAAAGAAAGTGAGACGAATATATGAAAGAATTACAAAATTATTTGAAAATAGAAAATCTGGAAGAAATGATATCGGTTTTGGAAATCCAGGACGAGCTTACAGCTCTTATGGAAGAGTTGGAGAAGGAGAACGAGGATCTGAATATAACGAACCAGACTCTGCAGAGCCGAATATCCAAATTGGAGAATATCATAACAGAACAGAAACTAACTCTTCAGGAGAAAGAGGAAGAGATAGACGAGCTGGAAAAATTAAACGAGAACTTGAACAAAGAGAATCAGAAACTCTTTTCACAGACGAAAGAATCGAACAGACAGATAGAGATATTGAAGAGACAGATATTCGAATTGCAGAACTTAAAAGAATAAAAACTGAAAAGGAGCAGGAATTACATGACAGAATCAGAGCAATTATGGAACGTAGAAGAACTGGTGTCACAGATGGAACTGATACAGAAGGAGAACGACAACCTTCTGGAAGAGAACAACAAGCTGAAGACACAGAACAGGACTCTTTCCTCAGAGAAGTTAGAGCTGCAATCAGCAGTGCGAGAGCTAACGAGGGAATTGCAGATAAAGAGCGAGAAGATCGTGAGGCAGAGCAAGTCAGACTTGATAGAGAAAGAGAACGAGAAGCTGAAAGAGAGAGACAGGCAGAGAGAGAACGAGCTGAGCGAGATAAGGCGAAAAAGCGAAGAAGAGATCACAGCCGTTAAGGAGGACTATGAAGAAAAAAATAATGATCTTATTAGGCAGAAGGAAAAATATAAATCTTCCAAATCAGAACTTGATATAAAGATAAAGGAGCAGGATGATATTATTGTCAGAGGTGCCACCAGCATGTTTAATAATTACAAAGTTACATTGGAAAAGGAGCATAAGGCAAGAATCAAAAAGTCAGATGCAAAATACAGAGCAATGATAGCTGCTATTCAGTCTGAACTTTGGAGCACAGTCTTATATGCAGTAGTAATAACATTATTTATGGCTGCTAAGTCAGAATGCTTTACCGAGAACTTGATAAACTTTTTTACAGGAATTGCTAAGGTAATAAAATCACTTGCAACTAGCGCATTCTCAGCTGGAATGTGGTGTGCCAGAGCTGCAAATGAAGTCGAAGTTTATGTTATGCAGCAGATACTACACTACATGATTATAGTAATCATTATGACCTTGATAGGCGGTGTCCCTGGGCTGATAATCTACTTTGCCGGAAAGAAATACATCAAATGGTACAAAGAAGAAATAGCTGACCATATATCCATGTGGGTTGCAGTAATCGCACTTGCTATAACAATCTTCTTTGCAGAAGAAATCACATCCATCATTTCTATCAATCTAATCTGGCTGAATATTATAGTTCACCTTATATACAGTGCTGGACGAGCTTATGTCAGAGGTTGTAAGAGGAACAGGGGATATTATTAAAGAATAAGTAAATGATGTGATATCACAAATAATTGACTCAATAAGAAATATGTAAATTGTGAGTTTTCATTGAGAGAGTGCAGGTTTTTTGGTATAATCATTCTGTAGAACTATATGATTTATTTCGTTTATTGTCTATATCTATAGTGATACAGATGGTTATACCTAATATAATATTATATAATTAGGAGCGACGATGACAGAACAGGAAATACTTAATCAAATAGAAGAACTAAATAGAAAACTTGAAGAGGTTCGAAAGAATAAAACATCAGTATATTTAGATGTAGAAATAGATTCAGCTGAAAAGGAAAGACTACATCAGGAAGATTTGCAGCGTCTTAGAGGACTTAGGCTGATAGATGATGATTTTATGAATGCATGTTTTGATGGCTATATTGAAGGGGCTGAGCTTCTTCTCAGAATCATTCTTGATAAGCCAGATATACGTGTTAAGAGTGTGACAACACAAAGACAGATGAAGAACTTACTTGGTAGAGATATCTGTTTAGATATTGATGCAGATGATGATTCTGGTAAAAAATATAACATAGAAGTTCAGCGTTCAGATAAAGGTGCAGACAGAAAAAGAGCAAGATATCATTCGAGTATTCTTGATGCTCATTTACTAAAGTCAGGAGAAGATTATTCTGATTTGCCGGAAACATTTGTTATATTTATTACAGAGAATGATGTTATCGGGGAAGGACTTCCGCTATATACGATCGAACGAAAGATAACAAATACAGGAAAACCATTTGATGATGGTGAGCATATCATCTATGTTAATGGAGCAGATAAAAATGCATCTACAGAACTCGGGAGGCTTATGCATGATTTCTTCTGCATAAATGCAGATGATATGAATTTTAGGGAACTGGCAGAAAAAGTCAGGTTTTATAAAGAAGATGAGAAAGGGGTGGCTGAAATGTGTAAAGTTATGGAAGATATGCGAAATGAAACAGCTAAAAAGATAAAAATAGAAGCTATAATAAGTATAATGGAAAAATTAAAATATACTGCTGAGCAGGCTATGGATCTTTTGAATATTCCACAAGCTGAACGTGCTACATATGTTGGACTTGTTGAAAAAAGATGATATGACGACTAGAGAACAGATCTAAGAAAGGACTTGACAGATGAAAAATAGTTTAAGACAATCTTTAGACAGCAGACAGCAGACAGCAGACAGCAGACAGCAGACAGCAGACAGCAGACAGCAGACAGCAG
>FOEK01000006.1 GCA_900110635.1 Lachnospiraceae bacterium NE2001 | reverse complement strand
TTCCTCCTTCGTCTACAAGTCGTTTTACTACTTCATACTTCTTTTGTTCATCCATATTTAAGTCAATTCTCCTCATCATGTCCTCCTCTCAAGTGAGAGGATATTATATCACATTGGGACATTTTTATTTGTGGTTTAATAGGACATTATCAAAAATGACTTATACTGTTACTTAAATAAGTATAATTTACCTTGACATTACACACCAAAAGTATATAATTCGCTTTTGGTGTGTTTTTTATTTGAGAAAAATGAAATGTGAGGTCAAGGCTTTGGAAACCACTAAAAAGCTTGTAGAATTATTTAAGAAAGATTCCATATTAATAATATCTGGGGTGCTGGCTGCGATATCCTGCTTCTTTGTAAAACCGGATTCGGGATATATCGGCTATATAAACTTCAGGGTTCTGGCAATCCTTTTCTCACTGATGCTGGTTGTCAGCGCATATATACGGATAGGTACCTTTGATTTCTTTACAAATAAGCTTCTTGGAAAGATTCACTCTGAGAAATATGTATCACTGTTTCTGGTTATCCTGGCATTCTTTATGAGTATGCTTCTCACGAATGATGTGACACTGGTTACCCTTGTGCCTTTTGCGTTAAATGTATTAAAGGCCTTTAAGGATAGAAGAAGAACTATGTATACGCTGATACTCATGACAGTATCGGCCAATCTGGGCAGTATGCTGACACCTATTGGAAACCCGCAGAATCTGTATCTTTACACAGAGTATCATATATCACTTCTGGATTTCGTTAAGCTGATGCTGCCCTACAGTACAGTATCTCTGATCCTTCTTGTTGTAAGCGTAATGATCCTGAACAAGACAGATAAGACTATCGGTACTGCAGTGACGGAGGAGGTAACCGCTCCCAAACCAGGACTGCTTATCGTATATACTATTCTTTTCACTGTATGCCTGCTTACAGTATCAAATATTATAAACTTTGGTGTTATGCTGGGAGTGGTTGCCATGGCTATTCTGATCTTTGACAGGAAAGCATTTATCGGAATTGATTATGGCCTGCTATTTACATTTATATTCTTCTTTGTTCTGATCGGTAATCTTGGAAGGATAGATATTGTTCACGATACACTTTCAAGAATAATAGAGAAAAATGTTACGCTTACCGCTGTTCTGGCATCGCAGTTTATAAGCAATGTTCCAGCCGCTATGTTGCTTTCAGCATTTACAAAGAAGGGACCATCACTTCTTATTGGTACTAATCTTGGTGGTCTTGGAACCCTGATTGCCAGTATGGCCAGCCTTATTACATATAAGTTTTACAATAAAGGAAAGAAGGAGGGAGAGCATTATCTTCTTGCCTTCACTGTTATCAATATCATTTTCCTGGTATTACTGGTGGCACTATATGTAGTCCTTCCAAATTAATAAAATTGGCAATATATGATAAACCTGTTATTAGGCACCTGACATAGATGGTCAGGTGCTTTTTCTTGGTGTAATTACATCTGATATTGTGGTATATTGAGATTGGTGATACATTAAACTATTTAGGGGAATCTTGGGAGGTATGACCTTGAAAAATGAAAGAAAAGGTATATCTATATATATAATTGGTGGTTTGGTTGTTCTGCTGATCTTGTTTTTTGGAACGATCATTCTTGGACAGCAGGCCAGAATTGATAATGAGAATGCGGTAAGGAAGGTCAGCCTTCTCTATCTTGACGAGCTGGCTGGAAGACGTGAACAAGTTGTTGAGGATAACCTGAAGGAGAGTATAGATGATATAGAAGTGGCAGTAGGTCTTATGACTGACGAGGATACCAGTGATATGGAGCATATCCAGGCTTATCAGGCTAAAATGAAGAAGCTTTTTAACCTGGAGAAGTTTGCCTTTGTCGATGAAGATGGACTTATTTATACAGCTCTTGGAACCCAGGACAATATCCATGAGTATTCATTTGACTATAAGACTCTCAGTGAGCCTGAGATATCTGTCCTGAATCTTGAAAGCTTGGACAAGAAGGTTGTTATAGCGATTCCAGTAGAGATTCCATTTGATGGCAAGACTCTTAAAGTCTGCTTTATGGAGAAGGATATGGATGAAATGCTATCGGGCGTTTCTATGGAATCCAGCGAGGACAATGCCACCTTCTGTAATATCTACACCCAGTCTGGTGTGGCACTAAGTAATACGATCCTAGGTGGACTTGCAGTTGAGGATAACCTTATCGATGCCATGAAAAATGCTGAGTTTGATAATGGTTATTCCTATGATAAGTTTGTTCAGGAGTTTGGTGGTGGCGAAAGTGGAGAGGTTTCCTTTACCTATAATGATATCAATGAAACTCTGAGCTATGAGCCTGTTGAGGGAACAGACTGGCAGCTGACTTATCTGGTTAGAGAGAGTGTTATCAGTGAAGAGATAGGCTCCATATCCAGAGGTATAATTATTAGAAGTTTGATCCAGTCACTATTGCTGGCGTTCTGTCTTGTGGCTATGTTTTCATTTATCATCTTTCAGGTAAGAAAGAATTCGAAGGTGTTGCTGGAGAAAGAGAAAGCTGAGGCTGAAAGCAGGGCGAGACAGCAGGAAATGCAGGAGAGACTGGATCTGCAGGAGAAGCTGCTTGAGGAAGAGAAAAAAAGAGCTTTGCAGGACAACCTCATAACTGCTATGGCTTCGGATTATAGATCTGTGTATTATGCAGATCTAGATAATGATGACGCTGTTTGCTACAGAGGAGACTCAGATGATACTGATCAGAGCCCGGAGGGGACACATTTCAGATTCTCCGAGAGGTTTAGGTATTATGCTGAGACCCACGTGGCAGAGGAGTATCGTGAGGGATTCCTGAAGTTTATTGATATAGATAATATCAGAAGTACTCTGTCGGAAAGCCGTCTTATGACCTATAGATATCTTGTTCGATTTGAGGACAAGGAGTTCTATGAAATGCTCCGTATGGCAGGAGTTCGTCTTGCTGCGAATCGTGATGACGGAATAGTCCACGATGTTGGAGTTGGTTTTACGATCATAGATAAAGAGATGCGTGAGGAGATGGCCAGAAATGAGCTGCTGAGCGAAGCACTGGCATCTGCTGAGCAGGCAAACAAGGCAAAGACAGCATTTCTCTCTAATATGAGTCACGAGATCAGGACACCGATGAACGCCATAATCGGTCTGGACAGTATAGCACTTAATGATGCAGAAACTCCTGAGAAGACCAAGGGCTATCTTACAAAGATTGGTGAATCAGCAAATCATATGCTCAGTCTGATAAATGATATCCTGGATATGTCCCGTATTGAATCAGGACGTATGGTTATAAAGAATGAGGAGTTCTCCTTCCCTCAGCTGCTTGAAGCCCTGAATACTATGTTTAGCGGTCAGTGCCAGGAGAAGGGGTTGGATTATCAGTGCCACGTCAGCAGTGATGTGAATGACTTCTATATTGGTGACGGACTGAAGCTTCGTCAGGTGCTGATAAATGTTATAGGAAATGCTGTTAAGTTTACCGAGAAGGGAAGTGTAAGTTTTAACGTAAAGAAGACTGCCGGTTATGATGGCAAATCAACGCTGGTCTTTGAGGTTGTAGATACAGGTATTGGAATCAGTGACGAGTTCCTGCCACATCTGTTTGATACTTTTGCTCAGGAAGATGAATCTACGACTAGCAAGTATGGCAGCTCCGGACTTGGTATGGCTATTACCAAGAACATCGTGGAGATGATGAATGGCAATATCGAGGTTAAGACCAAGAAGGATGAAGGCACAACATTTTATATTACAGTTACTCTTTCAGATGTGGATAAAAATGAGAACCAATCTGGTGATGTAGAGATTAACCCTGAGGAAATGAGTGTGCTTATTATCGATGATGACGAGGTTGCCTGCGAGCACGCAAGACTTGTGCTGGAGAAGGCAGGTATCTCATCAGAGATAGCCATGTCGGGAGAAGAGGCTATCGAGAAGGTGAAGCTTCGTCACGCGAGACGTATGCCTTATAACCTTATCCTGGTGGACTGGAAGATGCCGGGGATGGACGGCGTCGAAACTACGAGACGTATTCGCGAGATAGTGGGAAATGAATCTGCCATTATCATACTGACTGCGTACAGATGGGATGATGTGCTTGAGGAGGCTCTCCAGGCTGGCGTTGACAGCTTCGTTGCGAAGCCGCTGTTTGCAACAGTTGTTATTGAAGAGTTCAAATCTGCTCTCAAGAGGAAGTCTGTGCAGGGCAGCAGCACTAAGAAGGTGGACCTGGCTGGAAAGCGAATACTTCTGGCTGAAGATATGCAGGTAAATGCTGAAATCATGATGATGGTTCTAGAGATGAGAGAGATGAAGGTCGATATTGCGGAGAATGGCCGCGTAGCCCTTGAAAAGTTCGATTCCAGCGAGCCAGGCTATTACGATGCAATCCTTATGGATATGCGAATGCCTGAAATGGACGGCCTTGAGGCTACAAAAAGAATCCGTGGCCTTGATCGAGACGATGCGAAGACTATTCCGATCATAGCACTTACTGCAAATGCTTTTGACGAAGACGTACAGCGTTCACTCCAGGTAGGCATGAACGCCCACCTTTCCAAACCAGTTGAACCAGAACGTCTCTATCAGACCCTGGAAGAGTTTATCCAATAAAAAAAAGTGACAGCGAACTTCAGTTCGCTGTCACATTTTTTATGGACGTTCATTAAGATAGTTTATCCCGTTGTGCCAGAATTTCGGTGATCAGTGGCTCGTAGTCCATATCCTCCCGTGCCCTTAGGTGATCGGTGATATCAACCAGCGGATCGTAAAGCGGTGTGAGAGACAGGTTGCCAACCACGCCCTTCAGTGCGTGTGCATTTTCAAATGCCCCATCCAGATCCTTCGCATCGATACATTCCTTCAGCTTATCAAACTTAGGCTCTGCAGTGATGGTTCCTACCAGCTTCAGGTACAGGGCTTCGTTTCCCATACAGCGGGTCAGCCCTTCGTCTACGTTTGCTCCATATTCTTTTAGCGCATTTATTGTAATCATATTTTACTCCTCTTATTATTTGATTTCTTGTTCTATAAAATGATTAAACTCCTTAGGTGGTACCGGCTTTGAGAAGTAGTAACCCTGAATTATGTCGCAGCCCCTGTCTTTAAGCAGCTTAAGCTGTTCACTGGTCTCTACCCCTTCGGCAATAACTGGAACCTTGAGGAACTTGGCAATATCCAGAATCAGCTCTACCAGCTTCATGCTCTTTTCGTCCTTCTGCATATTTCGGATAAACTTCATATCCATTTTAAGTGCATCGATAGGAATAGTAGTGAGCATATTGAGGGAGGAGTATCCCGAGCCAAAGTCATCCATTTCTATCATAAAGCCGTCCTGTCTTAAGCTTTCTATAACATTTACAAGCTGATCTGCATTATCTGCATAGGCTGATTCAGTGATCTCCAACATCAGTTCGTTGGTACTTAGTCCATTTGTATCCAACAGCGTTTTAAAGTCATCGCGAAGCTTAGGATAATAGATATCCATACGTGATACATTAACAGATACAGGCACTGACAGACCGTAGTGTTTCTTCCATTCGCCAACCTGTCTTGCAGCCTCACTCCACACATAGCGATCCAGTTTCTGGATCAGTCCATTACTTTCGAAGAGTGGGATGAAATCTCCCGGGCTGATCATACCTAGCTCAGGGTGTTTCCAGCGAATAAGTGCCTCAGCGCTTCTAAGTGTAGGTATATCACCCTGGATACCATACTTTGGCTGATAGTAGACTATAAGATCCCTTGATAATATGGCTTTATCGATATCATTTATCAGCTTCTCCTGATATTTTGATCTCTCATAAAACTCATTGTTGTAATAAGATATTTGTATAGAGTAGTCTCCCCTTATGCGGTCACAGGCGGTTTTGGCTCTGTCAATCCAGTTTTCGACCATAAGGGTCTTATCAACATCGGGATAGACGCCCATACGAAGACGTACGTGAAAGTCTGGAACACTGCTGTTTAGTCCGTCCAGAAGCTTCTCCAGGGCTTTGTCATAATCAGTTCCATTTTCATTATAGATATAGAAATAATCAGCCTCACTCCTACAGCCAATCCCGTGTGAATCCTCGAATATCTGGGACAGAAGGTCGGCGATACATTTCAGCACCCTGTCGCCTTCCTTTCGGCCGTGGAGCTCATTTATCAGATGGAAATGTTCCACATTGAAGGCAACTAAATCCTTCTTTTTTTCAGGATTATACTTTTCAATCTGCTTGATATATTCGGTAAAGAAGTCCTTCGTGTATAGCCCCGTCAGATTATCTTTTTCTGCAGCACTGATGAGGTTTTTATCCTCCTGTAGTTCTATGATTCTTTCACATCTGGCAAGAATAACCTCAGGCATATCGTAAGGCTTGGTGATAAAGTCCGCTGCACCCAGGCGAATGCTTTTAACCTCAGCGTCTTTTTCGGAGGTCATAACAATAATAGGAATTGATCTATAGTTCTCGTCATTCTTCAGTATCTCCATCAGCTCGAAGCCGTCCATTATCGGCATAAGAAGATCCAGTAGGATAAGAGAATAGATATGCTCACGTTTTTTAAGAATCTCAAGAGCCTCTTTACCATTTTCTGCAAAATGCACCTCATAATCATTGCTGAGTAGATTCCCCAGAATCTCACGGTTGATCATTTCGTCATCAACTATAAGTATGTGTCGTCTAAGACCGTTTTTTTCTTTGTATTTCTGCATAGACTGCCAGCTCCTTCTCGCTTATTATATAAACCCCATAGAAAAATACTACCATAATACTGGCCGTGTGACAACGAATAATAGTGAGTAGATTGCAAGAATTAAACTACTGGTTGATTGTCTGTAGCAGGGTAAAATGTTATATATCAATTATAGTTTTAATTATTTTGGTGTTTTGCCGTTTTGTTCGGTTGATCAGGAGGAATAAATGAGATATTTTAGAATATTGCTGGATTTCTATAACAGAATGATGATTCTCAGTATTGGGTGGCTTTATGGCAGCTCCTATTACAGAGATGGAGAGTTGCTCTACTCGGTGCTTACGTTCCTGGCTTTCTTTATCCTGGCCAAGGTTCATTATAAGAAGTGTTACGTATACAGTGTAACCGTCATAGATGAAAATAATCAAACAGTGTCTCGCACTGTGGAGTCCTTTGATGACGAGGAAGAAGTAATCGAGGACATAGAACTCTTTGATGACAATGTACGGGTAACAGACATAAAGGTTGAGAAGGAGAAAATGAAGTTCTGTCTGGGACGCATCTTTGATTATTGATATCAAGATAAAATAATTCAAGAAAAAATCACAAAATTATACTAGCAGTATAATGACAAATCGAAAATTATATGTTATTCTGTGAAATGGTTTTGGAAAAAAAGGGCAGGTGTGCCCCCAAACTAGTATTAAAGAAAGGATATTCATTATGTTCACATACACATTGACAAAACTGAATAATAGTCGTATCGACGTGAATATTTCAGCGTTGCCAGAATCAGATGGGCAGGGCAGTAAGTGTATGCGCGCATATAAGATAAGTGGGGATTTCAGTATTTATGGGACTTATAGGCCGAAGTGGCTGTGAGTGATATCTGATATATATTGATGTTAGACCGCTTATCTTGAGTACAGGATAAGCGGTTTTTTGATTATTACGAAAGGAGGTCGAAGAGAAGTGTTTGAAATAAAAGGACAGGTTAATACGGCTATATGCTATGCCAGCGTAGTGGAGGATGTGGCAATAGAACAGATCCGCCGTATGTGTGACTATGATTTTACAGCTGGCAGCAGGATCAGAATTATGCCTGATGTTCACGCAGGAAAGGGCTGTACTATTGGTACAACCATGACTGTTATAGATAAAGCAGTTCCAAATATAGTGGGTGTTGATATTGGCTGTGGTATGTACACAGTGAATATGGGCAAGGCGGATATAGATTTTGAACTATTTGATTCGGCCTGCCACAGTATCCCATCAGGAATGAATGTCTGGGATGGACGTAAGGAGCGTTTTGATCTGCAGGAGCTAAGATGCTACCGAATTCTTAAGGATTCCAGATACATAGAAAGAAGTCTCGGAACCCTTGGCGGAGGAAATCATTTTATAGAGATCGATCAGGCAACTGATGGAACGAAGTATCTTGTGATTCATTCAGGAAGCCGAAATCTTGGTAAGCAGGTTTGTGAGTATTATCAGAAGCTTGCGGTAGAGCTTCACTCTGGAAAGGATGAATACTATGCAAAGCGTGATGCTCTGATAGCAGAGTATAAGGCGGCTGGCAGAAAGTCCGAGATTGAGGCGGCTCTTAAGGAGATTAAATGGGAGAGTAGAGAATGCCTTATTCCAGATGATCTCTGCTATCTATATGGAACATACTTTGAGGATTATCTTCACGATGTGGAGATTTGTCAGAAATTTGCAAGACGTAATAGAGAGAAAATGGCCGAGCTCATATTTGAGATGACAGGAATTACGGCTGGAGAAGCATTTCACACTATTCACAATTATATAGATACAGATGAAATGATACTCAGAAAGGGCTCCATTGCGGCGCACGAGGGCGAGAAGGTTCTGATCCCTATAAATATGAGGGATGGCAGCGTGCTTGCCATCGGCAAAGGAAATCCAGAGTGGAACTTCTCAGCACCACACGGAGCAGGAAGAATCATGTCACGTACAGTGGCGAAGAATACTCTATCTTTAGAGGAATATCAGGAAGTGATGAAGGGAGTCTACACGACTTCCATAAACGAGAATACATTAGATGAGGCGCCTATGGCATACAAGTCTCTCGACGACATCATAGATGTTATCAGGGAGTCAGTAGATGTCGTAGAAGTATTAAAGCCTATTTACAACTTTAAGGCTTCTGAGTAATGCAGGCACAGTCAGGATTATACTGAGCTGTGTATAGCATACAGGCAGTATGATTCTGAGGTGCATTTACTGCTCAGAATTAACTCCTCCGCGCAGGAGCCGGAACAGGAGGAAAAGATGGAAATGATACCAATGATTGATACTATCGGTACTGGCAGAAACATAGCCGTACTGCGTAAGAGAGCAGGTCTCACAGTTTCTGATCTGCAGGATATATTTGGATTTGCAACTCCACAGGCTATCTACAAGTGGCAGCGAGGAGTGACACTTCCAACTATCGACAATCTGGTTGTTCTGGCCGAGGTATTTGGCGTAACCATGGATGAGATCATCGTGGTAGCCCGCACCGAAGCCCTCAAGACAGCCTAAAAAATCACCAACTGGGAACGGTTCTCAGTTGGTGATTTTTTTCTATTAGTTTAACTGATACTATGGTATTATTAGAGTAGTTTTTTTCAGGGGGATTACAAGTTAAATGGATAATAAAGAATGGAAGCCTGTGGAGATATCGGACGCACGTTTTCGGTATGATTCTTTTAAGAATGGTGAGCCACTTTTTGGGAAGAAGGGCCGCCTTCCAGCTATGGGCTGGAACAGCTGGAATGCATTTGGAAGCGGCAATACAGAGGCTCTCACCAAAGCTATGGCAGATAAGCTGGTAGAGCTTGGCCTTGATAAGCTGGGCTACCAGTATGTAGTGCTGGATGATGGCTGCTATGGTTCTAAGAGAGTGGATGATCATCTCACCAGTGATGAGGAGAAGTTTCCCAGCGGCTTTATGGCAATATCGGATTACATACATAGCAAGGGTCTTAAGTTTGGTATGTACAATGACGTTGGTGACAGGCTCTGCTCAGGACTTGAGGTTGGAACAGTTGGTTATGAAGAAATTGACTGCCAAGATTATGTAAACTGGAAAATAGATTATATCAAGGTTGATAACTGTTATAACGTTTATGATAATGCTACATTTTCCTGTCCTAAAAATGCCAGGTTCACATTTGCTCCTGATATAAAGGGTATCAGCCTGATACCAGTATCAACAGATAATTCGGGCGATGGTATCGCGGAGCTTAGATTTACAGCCATTAGTGATGGTATCATCACAGGTCAGCGTGCCTATATTGAGGGAGAATACGTAACTGGTATCGGTACATTTGACGGAACCAGTCCTGACACATCTCCAATTGGTGATATGGCCAGCGAGCTAGAATTTAAGTTAAATGTATCTCAATCTGGCGAGTATGACCTATATGTTGATGCAAAGAACGGCACAAGGGAAGGCTCAGGAAGCTGGCTTCAGGTGGCTGTTCAGTCAGAGGAGGGCTTAGTAGCAGATTACTACTATGATGATATATATGATAATAGTCCCATAAGGATACGCCTTTCGGCGGGTGAGAATATTATCAGATTTATGAATCACCGCCGTCAGGAGAACACTCTTACTTCCTACGCAAGGATTCAGGAGTGCTTCGAAAAGCTGGCACCAGATAGTGATATAGTTTTCTCCATATGTGAGTGGGGAAAGACCCAGCCACAGAACTGGGGCTATAAAGTGGGTGATTCCTGGAGAATACTGAATGATATAACATTTCAGGTTGGTTCTGATGGAGACCCGGGAGTAGCAGCCTGGGAGGGGGCATATACACCAAGCATAACTTCACAGTACAATAAAGCCGTGATAATGGACGAGTTTGCCGGTCTAACTAAGGGCTGGAACGACCCGGATATGCTGGTTATCGGAATGAATGGTGTCACGGATACCATGTGCCGTACGCATATGACCATGTGGTGTATGATGAACTCACCGTTGATGCTGGGAATGGATCTGAGGCGAGTTACAAATGACAGCGAGATATATAAGATAATCTCAAATGAAGATGTTATCGCACTGAATCAGGATAGCCTAGGAGTACAGGCAAAGAGGATATTTACAACAAAGGGCGTGAAGCCTGATACCACCTATCTTCGAGATAACGATAGATTTGATGTTCTGGCTAAGCCGCTTAGTGATGGAAGCGTAGCACTGTCATTTATTAATGTCAGCATGAACTTCAGGGAGGACAGAATATCCATCAGTCCGGAACTTATTGCCCAGTATCTTGGAGATAAAATGGTGGATAAAGACAGCTTCCTTGGGGCTGCCGTATACAGTGTAAAGAATCTTTGGACGAAGGAAGAAGTAACAATGACGAAGGAAGAGGTGGCCGAGAAGGGCTTCTCAGTATCTGGCCTTGCAGCCTGCGATAACCTCACACTTCGTATCAAGACAGGGGAATAAGGTATGTCTGATCATAATGATAATAGAGGGGTTTTTCAGACATCTCCTCTTATGATTTTACTTAGTTATACTATGCTCTGCTGCGGACTTATAGCAGAGACGATTTTGATGTCATGGGAGCTGTGGGCGATTCCGCTTCTTGTTGCAGGAGTTCTGGTAAGCTGGACGCTGCATATCACACTGCTCGCATCAGAAAGAGTGCGTATATGGGTTTACACGCTTCTGATGATGGCATCATTTTTCTTTTATGGAATCCACGTCACCAGTGCCTACGATATGGGCCTTCTGATGATGATCGTGATAATGATATATACCACCACAGGCGAGATAGCTCTGATATATATCTGTCAGATGACATATTATGTGACCCTCACTTATGACATAGTTGTTATGAGCCTTTCGGGAACTGAGTGGACAAGTCTTCTGGTCTCAAGGACCATTCTTCATATAGGCCTTATGTATATGGCTGGCTGGATGGCCCGTACCATTATTAGACGCTGGGCCCTTATCTTCGGAAAGTCGGGTGAGAGGATAGCAGAGTTAAATGAAAGCACCAACAGGATGAATTCATTTATGGCCAATCTGTCCCACGAGCTCCGCACTCCGATCAACGCAATCCTGGGAATTACAAATGTTATGCTGGACAAGGAGAACGATAAGGAACTCCGTACCAACATGAATGAGGTCATAAAGGCCGGTAATCGTATGGCCGATCAGGTTGGTGATATTCTGGACTATTCTGAGATCGAGATGGACAGCCTTGTGGTTAACAGCGGTGACTATATGATAGCGTCCGTCCTGAATGATCTGGTAAGTGAGCTTAGGCCTATCATGCCAGAGGAGCTGGAGCTTATTATTGATGTTGATCCAGAGATTCCTGCAGTTCTCAGGGGCGATGCTGCGAAGCTGAAAAGGATCCTGTATCATTTGATCAGTAACGGCCTCAAGTACACCAAGGATGGTGGAGTATATGTAAAGTTAAATGTAATAAAGCAGGACTATGGTGTCAATCTCTGCATAGAGGTTACAGACACTGGTGTTGGCATGACAAAGGACGAACTGGACAGGATATACAATCGCTTCTATCAGGCTGAATCCGGAAGAGAGATACGTTCAGGCGGTCTCGGAATCTCTATGGTTATTGTCTCCGGCTTTGTTCGCGCTCTAGGCGGCTTCATTACTATATATAGTGAGCCGGACGAGGGTACCACAGTCAGAGTCAGTATTCCTCAGGAGGTTGTGGATGATGGCCGCTGTATGGTTGTTGAAGACAACTCCAGAATCTCACTGGGAGCTTATCTGGATATGACGAAGTACAGCAATCCAAATGTCCGTGAGTTTTATAATAAAATGATACTGAGTATCGTTCAGGGACTGAGAACCACCATGCACTGGGTTGACAATCAGGCTGACCTGGAGAAGCTTCTTGATAAGGTTGAGCTTACCCATCTGTTTATCACAGATGAAGAGTACGAGAGAAGCCGCGACTATATAAGGACGCTGGAGTCAAAGATGCAGGTGGTCGTTGTGGCTCGTGAGAGCTTCGAGCTTCCGGTGGGTTCCAGGGCTCAGATAATGAGAAAGCCGTTCTATTGTATCCCGGTTGTTGCAGTACTTAACTCAGAAGGTATAGCTGATGAGACACCGAATAAGAAGCTGAAATGTAATGGCGTCAGGGCTCTGGTTGTGGATGATGAGCCTATGAATCTCAGCGTGGCAAAGGGTATCTTCAGACGTTATGGTATGGAGGTCAGTACTGCAGCCTCAGGCGAGGAAGCAGTTGATATGTGCAGAAAATATGATTATGACATAGTATTTATGGATCATATGATGCCAGGTATGGACGGCGTTGAGGCAATGAAGCATATCCGCTACGATAGCCTTAAGAGCAAGAAGAGTCTGTGTATCGTTGCACTTACTGCAAATGCACTTAGTACTGCAAAAGAGATGTTTATTGCAGAGGGCTTCGAGGGCTTTGTAAGTAAGCCTATAGAATTAACTGAATTGGAGCGAGTTCTGAAGAAGGTGCTTCCTCAGTCTCTTATTTCCTATGAGGATATTGTTCCTGAAACGGGTGATATAGCTGTGTCTGAGAAAGATACAGGATCAGTCAACAAAGCAGAGTCAGAAGATAAAGTGTCTGACCGTATAGCAGAGTCAGATGAAAAGACTCAGCTGGATATAGAAGGTCTGGATTATGAGACAGGCCTCAGTTACTGCGAGATGGATGAGCAGCTTTTTGGAGATCTTCTGATGCAGTATGCTGGAGAAGCTGATGACAAGATGGAGAAGCTGGAGAGCTTCCTTGCTGATAAGGATATGAAGAACTATGCCATTATAGTTCATTCACTTAAGAGCACATCCCTTATGGTGGGAGCAACAGAGCTTTCAAAAAAGGCCAAAGCTCTTGAGATGGCAGCAAGGGAAGATGATATATCTTTTGTAGAAAAGAATCATAACGAGATGATGTCGGATTATGCCAGAATAACCGATGCAATACTCGAGGCATATAAGTAAGAAAAAGTTTGTGAGGGGTTTATATGCGATTTAAGAAATGGATATCGGGTCTTTTTGATCAGAATAAGGATGCGCAGGAACGCATGCTGATACTGCTTACAATTGTGGCTCTTTCGGCACTGTTTATCATAATGATCGTAGGTGTATTTTTAGGCGAAAGCGCCGCAGATATACTTACTATGGGAGTGGCTTTTGTAGTTTTTGCACTCATAGCGTTTATTGCATTTCATTTTAATAAAGTGCAGCTCTGCGCCACAATAGTTGCCATAGTTCTTGTCTTTTTCGTGCTGCCCATAACATTCATCACAGGAGGCGGTATTCGCGGAGGCTCACCTATCTGGTTCATATTCTGCAGTGTATTTATCTGTATGATAATAACTGGAAAGAGACGCTGGTTTCTCACAGGGGCAAATATACTGATGATCATTTTCTGTTATTTTTTCCAGCAGTTGCATCCTGAACTGGTTACCGTGCACGATGAACAGACTGATTTTAAGGACTCACTTATTTCAGTCATACTGGTATGTGTATTAGTTTGTTTTCTTGTGGAGTTCGAGGTGAGGATCCTGAAGGAGGCTTTTCGCCGTTCGGAGGAGCAGAGACGTGAGATAGACGAGCTCAGCAAATCTCAGAATACATTTTTCTCAAGCATGAGTCACGAGATCAGGACACCTATCAATACGATCATAGGTCTGAATGAAATGATACTGAGAGAGGATATCTCCGAGGAAGTGGCAGAGGATGCAACAAATGTGCGCTCCGCCAGCAAGATTTTGTTGCACCTGATAAATGATATCCTTGATATGTCCAAGATTGAGTCAGGCAAGATGGAGCTGTCTCCAGTTAACTACAACATGGGTGATCTTATCTCTGAGATAGTTGGAATGTTCTGGATGAGAGCAAAGGACAAGGGACTTGATTTCCACACTGATATCGACCCGAAGCTGCCTGCCGATCTGGTGGGAGATGAGGTCCGTATAAAGCAGATACTTATCAATATCCTGAATAATGCCATAAAGTATACAAGTTCAGGTTCTGTTACGCTGTCTATTCAGTTCCGCGAGGAGCATATCAAAAAGGGCGGCAACAAGATGGGTATAGTAACATTTACAGTTACTGATACAGGTATCGGAATAAAGAAGGAGAGCATTCCTTATCTATTCAATGCCTTTAAGCGAGTTGATGAAACTGAAAACAGATATATAGAGGGAACCGGACTTGGCCTCGCCATAGTAAAGCAGCTTGTAGAGCTTATGGGTGGAAATATCACTGTTAACAGTGTGTATACCAAGGGTTCCACATTTGTCATAGATATTCCTCAGGAGGTTGTGGGAGACAGTCTCACAGGAGACAGGCATTATAGCAACGATACCAAGAGTGAGTCTGTGCATCGTTCCACCTACAGGAGACGTTTCGAGGCACCTGAGGCAAAGCTTCTGGTGGTTGATGATAATGCCTCGAATCTTCTTGTAGTGACCAAGCTTCTCAGGGATACCAGAATGCAGATAGATACTGCAGAGAGTGGAGCGGCTGCGCTGGAGAAAACAATCGCCCAGAATTATGATCTGATATTTATGGATCATATGATGCCTGAAATGGATGGAATAGAGTGTTTCCACCGGATAAAGAATCAGGTGGGCGGTCTTAGCAGAAATGCCAGAGTGGTTGCACTTACTGCAAATGCAGGTGGTGAGAATAAGGTGCTGTATTCCTCTGAAGGTTTTGATGGATATCTGGTTAAGCCTACAAGTGGAGAGGCTCTGGAGAATGAGTGTATCAGACTTCTTCCAAAGGAACTGGTGCACCTTGAACATTCGGATGACAGCATAGTTGAGGAAAGTATGTCCTGGTTAAATGAGCACGAAAGAAAGGTGGAGGTTATCATTTCCACGGACAGCGTTGCTGATATTTCCCCAGAGCTTATTGAACAGTACAAGATAGCGATCATTCCTCATAAGATCGAGACTGACCAGGGAATCTTTACAGATGGCAAGGAGATAGAGGCACAGGGACTTGTGTCCTATATGGAGGATGGAGATAATGAAGTGAAGAATGTTGCTCCATCTGTTGAAGAATACGAGGCATTCTTTGCTGGCCTTCTGACCAAAGCGCACAATATCATACATATCTCCATATCTGAGAAGGTGAATCATAGTGGCTGCCCTATGGCAATTGAAGCGGCAGAAGCATTTGATAATGTTACAGTTGTGGATTCGGGACATCTGTCCAGCGGACAGGGACTTGTGGTGCTTGAGGCCTGCCGCCTTGTGGCAGAAGGAAAGAGAGCTGCTGAGATAAAGACAATCCTGGAAAATGAGCGCTCCAGCTTCTCAACCAGCTTTGTTGTAAGCAGTCTCAAATATATGGCCAGAACGGGACAGGTCGATAATAAGATCAAGGTTATCTCCGATGCAATCCTTATGAGACCAGTACTCAGAATGAAAAATGGAAAGATTGGAGTTGGCCGTGTATTCTTTGGTACCCAGGAGGATTCCTGGAGAAAATACATAGAGTCAGAGCTGAGATTTTCTCAGAATATAGATAAGAGCCTCCTGTTTGTTACTTATGTTGGAATGGCACAGAAGGACCTGGATTTCATAGAAAAAGAAATAAACAAAATGGCGAAGTTCGAGAAGATAATCTTCCAGAAAGCTTCGCCAGTAATTGCCCTAAACTGCGGACCAGGAACCTTTGGTCTCCTGTACCGCAAATAAATGTTGTTAGTAGTTACGTCCCCGTGACAACATTTAGTCCTTGCCACCTTCGCGCATGGTGTAGTCAGGGTCTTCGTCTATCATTTTAATCATTATCTCGGCAAAACGTGGATCAAACTGGGTTCCGCTTCCGATAACGAATTCTTCGCGTATTTTGTCCTGAGTTATGATATTACGGTAGCTACGGTTGCTGGACATTGCATCGTAGGAATCAGCCACGGCAATGATACGTGCCTCTTCAGGTATTTCCTCGCCGGCAAGACCGTCTGGATAGCCAGTTCCGTCATATCTTTCGTGGTGCCATCTTGCACCTACAGAGAGCTTAGGCATCTCGTTAATGTTCTTTAGTATCTGAGAACCGATAACGGGGTGCTTTTTGATTTCATTAAATTCTTCTTCAGTCAGCTTGTCTGGCTTATTGATGATGGAATCAGGAACACCGATCTTTCCAACATCATGAAGTAGAGCCATGATATATATATCACTCTGCTCCTTCATATTGTAGCCGTAGCGTCTAGAAATCTCCTTGGCGTATTCAGCAACTCGGCTGGAGTGACCATTTGTATAGGTATCCTTGGCATCGATAGCACCGGCAAGGGAACTTACGACATTTAGGAACAGCTGTTCATTTTCTTTGGTCTTCTTGGCAACCTCATCAGACAGTCTCTTCTGAAGTCGGAGGAGTTCGGCAATCTGCTTTACTCTTAGAGTAAGGATCTCTGGGATAAATGGCTTCTTGATAAAGTCCTTTGCTCCCAGCTTCAGAGCCTTCTTCTCAGTATCAGTATCATTTTCCGAGGTTAAGAATACAACTGGGATATCAGCTATCTCAGTTTCCTCAGCACGGAGCTTAGTCAGGGTTTCAAAGCCGTCCATTCCTGGCATATTTACATCTAGCAGGATAAGGTCTGGACGGTGATCCTTCAGGAATACCATCAGATCCTCGCCAGAACTGAGCTTTGATACATTTATATCGCTCTTTGTAAGAATCCTTTCAGCAAGCTTCAGATTCATTTCATCATCATCAACAACTGCAACCCACAGCTTGTCGCCGCCGCCAGTGTAGAGAAGCTCTGACTCCAGGAACTCAGTCTCGTAGGTGATCCTAAGCAGGTCACCGTGCTTTTCACGCCAGTTCCTGATGATATTTCCCACAACCTGCTCCACAGCCTCTTCCTTGATATCAGTTAGGACTATGAAGTACATATTGTTGCGGACCTGCATTAAAAGATCGCTTCGTCTCAGGATATTTCCTATGTGGTCGCCAAACATTTCATAGGCTTCCAGTGCATCCTTGTCGGATATACTTTCATCAGCATAGAGAGAGATAAGAAGCTTGCAGGCATTTCGGTGATAGCGCATAGCGTATCTCATAACGAATCTGTACACGCCTACAAATGAAGACTTGTCCAGCTTCAGAGCTGAAGCAGCAACATTTCTCTCGGACATGATCTTGGTAAGAGTCTCAAGATCCATAATACAGGAGTCATCTGGAGCTATATCGTCTGTGTAAACATAGAAGCCATGCTTCCCGTTGTTTTTCACCTGGTAGAGTGCTTTGTCGGCCTTCTTCAGGGCCTCCGCGTAATCCTCGCTCTTGCCACGGAGATATATAACACCGATAGATGCTCCGAGAGGAATATCCATATCCTCCCCAAGTATTTGCTTTGCTTCAGTGGTAAGTTCAGAGTTCAGATTGTCAGAAAACTTCTGTAAATCTGATTTTGTGCTAAATGATACTGAAAATGCTGTAAACTCATCGCCGCCAATTCGGCCGATGATATCATCCGACCCCATCAGCTTCTTAAGCAGATTAGAGAAACAGATCAGAATCTTGTCTCCAGCATCGTGGCCATAGATATCATTTACCAGCTTAAATGAATCCAGGTCGATCATCATAAGGAAGCCAGGCTTTCTTCTGACTACCATCTCAAGCTTGTCGTTGGTCGCACTTTTATTTAGTAGTCCAGTCAGGTTATCAATAGTAGCTTCTTCGTGGAAACGGTTGATAAGCTGCTGACGGTTCAGTACATTTTCGATTCTCTTGATAAGTATCTCAGATTTAAAAGGCTTGCGGATATAGTCAGAAACGCCCATCTCGAAGCCCTTTGATTCTGATTCGTTGGTCTCATCAGAGGTAAGGAATATAACAGGAATCTCGTTTATCCCCCTATGCTTCTCGAATTTGCGAAGCTTTGTCAGAGTCTCAAAACCATCCATTTCTGGCATCATAATATCCAGAAGGACAAGGTCAGGAGTATTATCCTCAAGATAAGCGAGAAGCTCCGCGCCGGATCCCAGCGTGGTTACATCAATACCGTGCTTTGACAGTATGCTGGAGCCTATTCTATGAATAAAATGATCATCATCAACTAAAACTATATGATTCGTCATTGCAATTACCTTTCTATAATTAACCTAGTGCGTTTGCACGCCTTCATTGTATCAAATAATTAGCTAATAAGAAACTTGAAATGATATTTTTTTCCAATTATACTGTATGAGGAAACCGGGCGGGCTTTTAATCCTGTCCGGTAAATGGAGAAATATATGAAGAAAAGTAAAAGAAACCTGTTTATTATAATAATCTGTACCTTTCTGCTGATGGCTCTTATGGACATATTTACATCCAGAGTTATCTTTAGAACGGCATTCTCATCTGTGGAGGAGCTGGGTGAAGACAAGACCACAGCAGTTACAGCAGATCTAGAGAATTATCTGGATACAGCCAAGAGCGTTCTGTGGCTCACAGCAGATACGGTTGACCATATGGTTGAAAATGGAGCAACCTATGATGATATAGTCGAATATATAACCAGAGAGTCCTCCAGAACAGAGGAGCAGTTCGACGAGAGTTACACTGGTCTGTATGGATGTATAAATGGCAGCTATGTGGACGGCGTTGGCTGGGTGCCACCTGAAGGCTATGAACCTACCGAGAGAGACTGGTATAAAATGACCACCGAAGGACATGGAGATATAGTTATAGTATCGCCCTACGTGGATGCCCAGACTGGAAGCGTTATCATAACTGTGGGCAGAGCTCTTACAGATAATGAAAATGTTATGGCACTGGATCTTACACTGGACGGCGTTCAGGAAATAGTTGAAGATATACAGATAAATGGCTACGGTTACGGTTATGTTGTCAATAACGATGGAATGGTTATAGCTCATCGTGACAGTTCAGAGAATGGAAAGTACTATAACGAGGATCCTGAGCAGAAGGAGGTCTTCAATCAGGCCACGGCTCTGGGAAAGGGAAGCTTCATCACAACTATTGATGGAGATAAATGTACCGTATTCGTTGATACAGTAATGGAACAGTGGTATCTGGTTATCGTGACAAAGAATGCAGAGCTTTACAAGGGTCCTACATGGCTTTTGATCTCAAGTATAGTAATAACGCTTATAGTATTTGCGCTTCTAACTGTGTTCTATACTCTGGGTTATAGGAGTCAGAGAAAGTCCTATCAGATACTTGAGGAAGCAAAGGAAAACGAGCGAAAGAAGGACTATGAGGCTAAGGTGCTTAAGCTGGAGAAGTCTGCGGCAGACAGTGCCAACAAGGCAAAGAGTGATTTCCTGGCAGATATGAGCCACGAGATCAGAACGCCGATCAACGCAATCCTGGGAATGAATGAAATGATACTTCAGAAGTCAAAGGAAAAAGAGACTCTGGAGTATGCATCCAATATAAAAAACGCTGGTCATACACTGCTTTCAATCATTAATTCTATTCTCGATTTTTCAAAGATTGAGGATGGAAAGATGAGCCTTGTGCCAGTTTCATTTGAACTATCAAATATGATAAATGGACTTGTCCATAGTGTAGATGAAAGAGCAAGAGCAAAGAATCTTGAGCTCAGACTTGATATTGACGAGACCATACCATCAGTGCTTCTTGGTGATGATGTAAGGATTAGTCAGGTTATCTCAAATATACTTACAAATGCAGTGAAATATACCGAGAAGGGTTATATCATATTCAAGATGTATAATCTTGGCACCACAAAGGGCTTCTGCCGTCTGCTGGTTTCCGTTAAGGATACAGGAATCGGTATCAAGCAGGAGGATATAGATAAGCTGGCCATCTCCTTTGAGAGAGTTGATGAGAAAAAGAACCGTCACATAGAGGGTACTGGTTTAGGTATCTCAATAGTGACAAAGCTCCTTCAAATGATGGGCTCAGAGCTTAAGATAAAGAGTGAGTACGGAGTGGGCTCAGAGTTTTATTTTGAACTGCCAATAGAGGTTGTTAACGAGAAGCCTATCGGAAAGTATGATCTGGAAAGCAAGGCACCTAAGAAGAGTGCAGCCAGCGACGTGCTGATCAATGTGAAGGATGCCCATATTCTTGTTACAGACGATAACGAGATGAATCGGAAGGTTGTGTCTAACCTGATGAAGCTTTTTGGTATCAAGCCGGATCTCTGTCAGTCGGGACGTGAGACTATAGATATAATGGAAAAGAACCATTATGATATGCTGTTCCTGGATCATATGATGCCTGAAATGGATGGTATAGAAACTCTTAAGCTCCTTCAGGAGAAAAATCTTGTGGGGGATACTGTGGTTGTGGCACTTACTGCAAATGCAGTAGTCGGTGCTCGTGAACAGTACCTTGCTGCAGGCTTTGATGACTATCTCTCTAAGCCGATAGAGCTGTCCTCCATGGAGAAGATGCTTGTAAAATATCTGTCAGCAGAGAGCGTTGAATCAGTTGAACCAGAATCAACACCGATTCTGCTCAGTCTGAAGAAGCTTGGACTGAATACTGATGATGGACTCACCTACTGCGGCGAGGATGAGGAGTTCTATATAGAGATATTACACGATTACGTTGCCGCTACTCCGGATAAGATAGAAGAGCTGGCAGGCTATCTGGCAGATGAGAATATGAAAGATTACAAGGTAATCGTACACTCTGTAAAGAGTTCATCCAAAACTATCGGAAGCAGTAAGCTGTTTGAATTGGCAAAGGATCTTGAGTTCGCCGCAGCTGATGGAAAGCTGGACTATGTTAAGGAGCATCACGATGAGGTAATGAAGGAATATAAAGCTCTGGCGGATGCTTTAGGTGATATATTAAATGAAAAAGAGGAATAGAATAATCCCGTTAAAACCTATAAAGATAAACCATCCCAGAAATGGCTACGAAAAGGAGTTTCTGGCTGTGACAGAGTGGTGTGAGGCCCAGCCTATGGCGGACTGGTACATAAAGTCCTTCGATGGACTGAGACTTCATGCTACATATCTTCCTGCTGAAGAACCGAAGCGTATTGTACTTCTGAGTCATGGCTATAAGGGCTCCCGGTTCGGAAGCATAGCTCATATGGCTGAGTTCCTGCACGAAAATGGCTGCAGTATTCTGTTTATTGATCAGAGATGCTGCGGAGAAAGTGGGGGAAGATATATAACCTTTGGAGCGAAGGAGCAGTACGATATACTGAGATGGTTACGCCTGCTTCATAAGAAAAATAAGGAGAGGCTTCCTATATATCTGTATGGACAGTCCATGGGAGCAGCTTCTGTAATTATGGCGTCAGGCCACAGGATGCCGGACGAGGTGAAGGGCATTATAGCAGACTGTAGTTTTCACTCAATGAGACAGCAGTTCAGAGATATGGCTTCGGGGTGGTTCCATATACATTTTAATAGTCTGATCCTTCTTCGAATTGATCTTATATGCAGGCTGTTTGCGGGCTACAGGATGAAGGACGCAGATACCACAAAGGCACTGCTTGAAAATACCCGTCCTGTGCTTTTCTTTCACGGTGAAGAGGATACCTTTGTTCTGCCCTATGCATCTAAAATGAATTATAAGATATGCAGAGCACCGAAGGAACTGGTGATGGTTCCTGGAGCAAGGCATCTCTGCAGTTCTTATGTGGCACCTGAGCTTTATAAGAAGAAGCTTACAGACTTTTTTGGAAGGTGCGACGCTTAGTTTATAGTTTTGTGAAATACTTAGTGGAGACCGTCAGTGATACACTGGCGGTTTTTATTATGGTTTTTGCTTAGGCTTTTGGTGGGAACGTGGCAGTTATCAAACACATGTTTTAGATGTGTTCGATATGTTTCGGTCAATTTATGGTGAAGTGTTCATTAACTCTCCGGGGGTATAGCATTTTACAAGGCTTTGTAGTAATCTCTCCATCATCAAAGAAAAGAGGGAGAGAACGTATGAGAAAAGAGTACCCACTTACAGCAGCGCAGAATATGCATTATCAGTGGATCCGTGAATACAATACTCAGCAGGTTTCTGGTGTGAGTATCGTTGCATCACTTAAGGCTGAGCTTGATTTCGGGCTGTTAAAAAAATGTATACAGCTGGAGATGGAGCGTTACGGATGTATGAGGCTTCGCTTTACAAAACCTGATGAGAAGGGCGAGGTAAAGCAGTATCTTATAAAGCACGATTCCCGTGACATACCGCTTAAGGATATGACAGGAATGACGCTGGAAGAGGCTGATAACACTATGCAGCAGTGGGCATACGAAACTCTTGATGGAGATAACCGCCCTATGTGCGAGGTGACAATGGTGAAGCTGCCAGAGGGCTATAATGGCTTCTTTGTACATATGGATCACCGTCTCATAGATTCCTGCGGACTTGTGGTAATGGTAAATGACCTGATGCAGCTTTATACACATTATCGTTTTGGTGCAGAATATCCACAGGATCTGGCGGACTTTGAAAAGGTGCTTGAGTCGGATCTTGCAAAGTCTGGAAATGAGAAGCGTTTCGCTAAGGATAAGAAGTTCTGGGATGACCAGCTGGATGCTCTGGGAGAACCCCTATATTCAGATATTCAGGGGCCTGGAGTTCTGGAGGCAGCCAGAAAGAAGCATAAGAAAAAGAACCTCAGGGCTGCAGACATAGAAAGAAAGAAGCTGTTCGTTGCGGTTAAGGACTATATCCTGGAGCCGGAGCCTACAAAGGGACTGATAGATTTCTGTATGAATCATCAGCTGTCAATGACAAACCTGCTGCTGCTTGGAATCAGAACATATCTGTCAAAGGTAAATGACGGACAGGAGGATATCACCATAGAGAACTTCATTTCCCGTCGTTCTACTCACGATGAATGGACTTCAGGTGGAAGCAGAACCATAATGTTCCCTTGCAGAACCGTGATACCTGGTGATATGGACTTTATGTCGGCGGCTTATGAGATACAGAATGTTCAGAACCGCATCTATATGCACAGCAACTACGATCCGGCACTTATCCGCGAGGAAATGAAGCGTCGTTACAAGACACCAGACGACACCACCTACGAAAGCTGTTACCTCACATATCAGCCTATGCCTGTACATATGGATAACCCATTCCTTAAGAATATCCCAATGCATTCCAAATGGTTTGCCAATGGAGCCGCTACCAAGAAGATGTACCTGACGGTTTCACACACCGAGAACGGAGGAATGAACTTCTCATATCACTACCAGACAGCAAGTCTCACTGAGAAGGATATGGAGCTCCTATACTACTATATGATGCGCATACTCTTTATGGGCATCTCAAACCCCGATATGAAGATCAGCGACATTATCGCTGCAGTGTAATAAATACAAAAGGAGAAAGATTATGAATAGAGCAGAAGATTTTAAAGAATTAGTAGCACAGTATTCAAGTGTCCCAGCAGCGGAAATGACAGACGATATGAGCCTTCGTGAGGACCTTGGCCTCAGCTCACTGGACTTTATGACATTTCTTGGTGAGATAGAAGACACCTTTGACGTAGAGCTTGACCTTGACAGAGCAGTGCAGGTACGCACCATCGGTGAAGCCCTGGACATGCTTGAAGAACTTGTGGAAGCCTAATAAAAGACAGGGGACGGAGAAAGAGATGAATAATATTCGTGAGATCTGGGATAGTGCGTATACAAAGTATGCTGAGATTCCTGCGGTAAAATGGCTCGTAAAAAAGGATATAGAGAGCCGTACATATAGTGAGTTGAATGATGATATTGTCAGTATCAGAAAGGGCCTTAAGGCTGAGGGCTTTGAGAATGCTCATATCTCTCTGATAGGCACAGCTTCCGTCAGCTGGATAGGGGCTTATCTTGGAATTACCACAGGAAATAATGTGGCAGTACCCCTCGACGCTGGTCTTCCGGCTGAGGACCTGGTAGCACTGTTAAATGACAGCGATGCAGAGGCACTTTTTCTGGCACCGAAGGGCAAAGCCTTGATCGACATAGTAAAGGCTGAATGTCCGAAAATAAGGAAGATATGGCTTCTTCAGGAAGAGACAGAAGAAGGCTTTGATACTGTTGCAGATCTTAAGGCAAAAGCAGAAGGCGTACAGGATGTGTCTGGCCGCTCCTCAGAAGAAGTGGCAACACTAATCTATACATCTGGTACCACAGGGAAGAGCAAGGGTGTTATGCTGACTCAGCTGAATCTGGCTCAGAATGTGGTGTCAGTTCCATACTCAGCTGAACCGGGCTGCACACTGCTCAGTGTCCTTCCTATTCATCATGCATTTTGCCTCGTAATGGACTGGCTGAAGGGCTTCTCCCTTGGAGCAACAGTCTGCATCAACGACTCATTTATGCATATGGTTCGAAATATGGGAATCTTTAAGCCAGAGGTTATGCTCATGGTGCCTCTTATGATAGAGACCATATATAAAAGACTGTCAGCCGTCGATCCTTCTCTCCCCAAGGCGGCGGTGGCAGCAAATGTTTTTGGCGGAAATCTGAGAATCATCTTTACAGGCGGAGCACATCTTGATCCATTTTATATAGAAAAACTGGCAGAGTATGGAGTTCAGGTTCTGGAGGGCTATGGTATGTCAGAATGCTCACCAGTTATCAGCTCCAATGATCCAGAGGATTACAAGATAGGTTCCATAGGAAAACCTCTGTCAAATGTAAAAGTCCGCTTCGTAGATGGCGAGATACAGGTTCAGGGCTCCAGTGTAATGAAGGGCTATTACAAGATGCATGCTGAAACAGCAGAGACTCTGGCAGATGGCTGGCTCCATACAGGCGACAAGGGTTATATAGATGAGGATGGCTTCCTGTTTATCAACGGACGAGTAAAGAATCTTATAATTTTGTCAAATGGAGAAAACATATCCCCTGAGGAAATTGAGAACAAGCTGGGGTTAAACCCGCTTGTAGGTGAGGTTGTAGTAACAGGTGAGAATAACGGACTCACAGCCCGCATTTATCCAGATCAGGATGTGGTAAGGGCAAAGGGGCTTGATGATGACAATATAAAAACTGCCCTGGATGCACTCATCAAAGAGTACAACCAGAAGCAGCCAACCTATCGTCAGATTATATCATTGGTGATCCGTCAGAATCCATTTCACAGAAATGCAACTGGCAAGATCGTTCGTGCCGACGCCACCCTCGACTAAAAAAACTAATGGTTGCCGGATATATAAGGCAGTATCCCTGACAGGAATATCTTCGCCAGAACATCCGCAACCTCTTCCGCAGGGGTCGAAAAACCTTCTGCGGTCCATTTGTGCAGAACACCCAGGGTGCTTCCGATAGCCCCGGCTATCATATACGAAAACTCTGTTCTCTCCTTTGGTTGAGACATAGAAGCAGACGTAACATCTGTTACATACTTATGAAACATGGTGATTGCCTTCTCAAAAAAGGCATCGCCTCTCGGTGTTTCCAGAAGATTTGCCAGAAATGGATTCTTCTTCGTATAGTTGCAGATTGCCAGATAATAAGAGTGACACATATCGTGGTCATTCTTTGGGTGAAAGCTCTCCATAATTTTGAAAATATCATTTATGGTCTTATCCTCGGCTGCTGTAAGCAGTGCGGGGATATTTTCATAATGATTATAAAATGTACTTCGAACTATTCCTGCTTTCTTGATCACATCGGATACAGTAATCTTCTCCAGGTCTTTATCCTTTATTAAGAGGAAGAAGGCATCGAATATCGCCTCCTCCACTGTGCTGTAGCGCTCATCTGATTCGTTCATAAAAACTCCAAACTATCTAATAATCTCCCCTGATATAGATACAAAGGCCATTATAACATCTGCTAGTCTTTACTTCTACAAAAGATTTAATGTCCGGAAGGCATATGGATACATTTTGTGTACATTTACGTTGTATCATACGCCCATAGTGAAAAAGTATATAGAAAGGTGAAGGTTATGAAACATAGAAAACGAATAGCTTCTGTAATATGCTCTCTGCTTGTCCTGTCACTGGCAGGCTGCGGAACCAGTGAGGCAAATGTTACAGAAGAAGAAACCACGTCACTTACAACTACTGAGGCAACTACGGTGGAAATGACAGAGGAAGAAACAGAAGAAGAAACAGAGGCTGCCACTGAAGATAATGAGGAGAAGTCGGACAGTGCCATCCTTCCCTATGATGGAGACGATCTAGTCAGCAAGTATGAAAGTTTTGAGGTGACCTCCAGCAGTCTTCAGGACGGTGTGTGGAATGATGTGATCTCAAAGACTGATGAGGGGTCAAATGCATCTCCTGAACTTACCTGGGAACCAGTAGAGGGCGCTACAGTTTATGCTATCTATATGGTAGATATAAGCATGCATTACTTCCTGCATTGGAACTCAAATGGTATTACAGAGACCTCCCTGGCTGAGGGCTGGGCACCGGATTCTGATTATGTCGGACCGTATCCTCCAGAGGGCGGAACTCATACATATGATGTGTATGTTATAGCCCTTAAGAATCCAATTGACAGACTGAAGGGTGGTGTAAATACCCAGACCCTGAATATGCAGGACTTCATAGATTCTACAGATACAGATGTGGATGGTAATACAGGTAATATAGTAGCTATCGGCCATCTGTCTGGTGAGTTCACAAATAAATAAGAAATTAACAGCTGCTGCTCAGAATGTGATACAATAGGTATCAGTTCTGAGTAGCATTTTTTTGGAGGATGATCATGACAGACGATAAAGACCTGATATGGGAAGAAGTAAGTACAGAGCATATAGTGCAGGATGAGTGGATTGATTTTAGAAAGACCGCCTTTAGATTTCCAGATGGAAATATATTTGAACCATTTTACACATATTCGAGACGTGACTATGTTGTAATAGTTGCTTCTGATGAGGAGGGGAATTACCTCTGTGTCAGACAGTTCCGTCAGGGGATAAGAGAGGTGACCACGGAGTTCCCGGCTGGTGGTATAGAAAGGGCAGATGGTAAGCAGTATGGCGAAAGAGCTATGACTTCTTCGGAGGACGCTCTTGCTGCTGCAAAGAGAGAACTGAGTGAAGAGACAGGCTATGAATCAGATGAGTGGACACACCTTATAACCATACCTTCCAATGCCACGATTGCAGACAACCTGGCACACATATATCTGGCAAGAAATTGCAAGAAGAAGTCAGGCCAGAACCTGGATGAAATGGAATTTCTTAATGTGGAGAAATATACAGCTGAAGAGATAGAACAGATGATTGCTTCAGGCAATTTCAAGCAGGCAATGCACGTAATGGCCTGGCTCCTTACACAAAGAAATAAATAGGGATATCCGTGTTCTTGTGATTGATTTTTCATTTGAGCATGATAGAATTAGAAGTGTAGTTATTGTATTTTTATGAGAAGGAGGCGTTACTTATGTTTAAAAAGTTTCTAAGTGCAGCACTGGCAACTACCCTTATCGTAGCAGGAGCGTGTCTGCCTGGAGGGGTAAATGCAGCTGGGTCCTGGGAGAATACCGACCGTGGCTGGATGTATAAAGTATCAGACGGAGTATATGCTTCAAATGAGTACATCGATGGCTGGTGGATTGGGGAAGACGGTATTCAGTCTTACTCAGCACAGGCATCCTGGAAAAAGGATTCAACAGGCTGGTGGTATGGTGATACTACAGGCTGGTATGCAAAAAATACATCCTACAAGATAGATGGAGTCTGGTACTGGTTCAACAGCAAAGGCTACATCTATGAGAAGGGTTGGATTAACGGAACTGGTGGCTGGTGGTATCAGTATGAGGACGGTTCATACGCTGCAAACGAGTGGGTTGATGGATACTGGCTTAGCGCAGATGGTTACTGGACATATAAGCCACAGGCTCAGTGGTACAAGGACAGTGAAGGCTGGTACTACATGGATTCCTCAGGCTACTATGAGAAGGGCGGCGCTGTAAAGATTGATGGAAAGGTATATTGGTTTGATGATAGAGGATACCTGAAGGAGTATACAATTCTTGTTCCTTCAAGTACAGCTCAGGCAACAGTATCTGTAACAATTTCTGCTGATCAGAAGGCAACAGCTGTCAATGAAATGAATGCACTCTTCAGTGCAACCATTGAGAAGGGTATCTTCAAAGAATTGACCATCAATGGCACTAAGAGAACTATATCCAACAAGGATGGAGTTATCTATGTGGATGACAAGACTCTGAATGCTTATGTAACAGATGCTGTATCCAAGGATGCAAATGTAAGCTTCAACTTTAACCTTAAGACAACGGAGCTTCTTGCTGGAATCAGTCTGACAGATGTATCAAAGTATATCAATTATGTAAAGATTGGTGATGTAACATTTACCAACGTTAAGTCAGAAAATGGCATATCATTTGATGTTAACGGAACGTCATACAAAGGATCAAACCAGGATGGAGCACTTTATGTTTCTGGAAATGTAAGTGAGGCTGACTGGGTTAAGAGTCTTGTAAATGCAGGCGCAATTGAGAAGAATACTCCAATAACATATTAAACTTTTTCCACCCCATCCTTTTTCAGGGATGGGGTGGTTTATATAAGCCTTCTCCTTGAGAAGAAGGTGTCTGAACGAAGTGAGGACGGATGAGGTGTATTAATGGACAGAGAAAAAAAGATAATCCAAACCAGTATCATAGGAATAATAGCAAATATATTCTTAGCTTCCTTTAAGGCGGGAGTGGGACTCTTAGCCCATTCAGTAGCCATAGTTCTTGATGCGGTAAACAATCTGAGTGATGCTTTGTCATCTATTATTACAATCGTTGGAACAAAGCTTGCTTCCAGAGCACCAGATAAGGACCACCCACTGGGACACGGAAGATATGAGTATCTTACAGCCATGGTGATAGCAGTAATCGTCCTCTATGCAGGTCTTGCTGCACTGATAGAGTCAGTAAAGAAGATAATACATCCCCAGACACCAGACTATTCTGCAGTAACCATCGTAATAGTGGTAGTAGCTATCTTTGTAAAACTGATCCTTGGAACCTATGTAAAAAAAACTGGTGAGAAGGTAAAGTCTGATTCTTTGATAGCTTCAGGAACGGATGCATTTTTCGATGCAATCATCTCCACTTCAACCTTGGTAGCAGCTATATTCTTTATTATTACGGGCATCAGCCTGGAGAGTTATCTGGGTGTGATTATCTCTGTGATCATTCTGAAGGCTGGATATGATATCCTGATGGATACCATAAGCGAACTTCTGGGAAAACGTATAGATTCAGATCTTTCCAAGAAGGTGAAGTCTACTGTAGTAGATTCTTTTGAAGAAGTGACAGGAGTATATGATCTGGTTATCCATAACTACGGACCTGACAGACTTGTAGGTTCTCTTCATGCTGAGGTTCCTGCTTCTATGACGGTTAAAGAACTAGATAAACTTGAGAGAAAAATAGGTGAAGCTGTTTATAAAGAGACAGGAGTTATCATTACAGGAGTTTCGGTATATGCAGTAAACACAGGAGATGAGGAATCTGTTCAGATAGAAAAGAAAGTCAGAGAGGTGTGCGGGAAATATAAAGAGATTCTGGAGGTTCACGGATTCTTCTTTGATAAGGAAGAGAAGAACTATAGATTTGATGTTATAATAGATTTCGATATTAAAGACAGGCAAAGCATATATGATAAGGTAGTTTCGGAATTAAGTAAGCTATATCCTCAGTATAAAGTATGTGCGACACTTGACGTGGATATGTCAGACTGATCATAGCTGAGGAGAGAAGTATACACTCCACCGGTAGCCCTCATATAACTCAGAATGATAAAAATATAATGATGGTCATAGAATGATAGACATATAAGGATAGACATAGATGAAGAAGATATTAGTACTTGAAGATGATGAAAGTATCAGGGATGAAATGGTTATACTGCTAAATACCTCGGGATATGCGGCAGATACCATTTCAGCATTTGACAACTCGGTTGATGATATTCTTACGGCTGCACCTGATATGGTACTTCTTGATATAAATCTGCCGATTAAGAATGGCAAGGATATCTTGCGTGAGGTGAGACAGGTATCGGATGTACCGATCATAATGGTCACCAGCAGTGACGCGGAGCGGGATGAGCTTATATCCATGGGCTATGGCGCAGATGACTATATCACAAAGCCATACAATCCAACCCTGCTGCTGCTTAGGATCGGCAACATATTTAAACGCCTGGGAGGCAGCGCTGAGGTTGCAGAATATCGTGATGTCAGACTGGATTTCAGACGGAGCATGATTATCGGCAGAGATGGAACTGAGACAGTTCTCTCCAAGAATGAAATGCTGATCTTGTCATTTCTCTTTAACCATAAGGGACAGATTGTAAGTCGCGACGACCTTATGACCGACCTCTGGAACAACAGCGAATATCTGAACGATAATGCACTGACGGTGAATATAAGCAGACTGCGCACTAAGCTTGAGAGTGCCGGAGTGGCAAATGCCATCGAAACCCGTAAGGGACAGGGATATATCCTTGTTTAAGGTTTTTGGCCATCCTATGAAGAGGACAAAACTATAAAAGTTTAAAAGATTATAAAAATCAATTAAGAAATAACGGTCAGACTATAATGAACATAAGGACATATATAAAAGATAAAATAGTAGAAATGATAATAGCAGCAGTCGTGGGGCTGATAATCCTCTGGCTGCTGTTTGTTTTTAAGGTCAACCTGGTGGCGTGCACGCTGATAACAGGTCTTTTTATTCTGTCCTGGCTGGCTGTCTTTATCTATGACTATAACAGAAAGAAGGACTTCTATAATCGCCTTTCAGATAGTGTAACAAAGCTTGATAAAGCGTATCTTGTGTTGGAAACATTGGAGGCACCTGAGTTTCTGGAAGGGCAGCTGATTACGGAAGCGCTTTATGAAATCGACAAATCCATGGCAGAAAATGTGGCGCTCTACCAGAAACAGAGCAGCGACTTTGCTGAATATATCGAGATGTGGCTCCATGAGGTAAAGCTGCCGCTGTCGGCAATCAGTCTCAAACTCCACAACCTGATAAATCAGGAATACGAGGAGGATGGAACAGAAGATTTAGAGAAGGCTTCTAGGATTAAAGAGTACAAGAGAATGCTCACAGAAACCAGAAGACTAGAGAATCTCGTAAATCAGGTTCTCTACTATGTAAGATCTGGAAGCATAGAGAAGGATTATCATATCGCTAAGGTCAGCGTAGCAGATATAATCCACGAGACAGCGATGACCTATCGCGAGAACCTTCAGGATAATAATATCGACTTCCTTACTGAGACAGGAGACCTGAATATAAAAGACCTGACCGTAGATACTGATCAGAAGTGGCTGGTCTTCATTATGGGACAGCTGATCTCCAACAGCATCAAATATAAGAGTGACGGAGTTCAGTCTTTCGTAAAGATATCAGTTAGCAGTGACTCTGATAATGTAATTATATCTGTAGAAGATAACGGAATCGGTATCCCAGAACAGGATTTGAAGAGAGTCTTTGAGAAATCCTTTACGGGATACAACGGTGAAACCCGAACGAAGTCAACAGGTATGGGTCTCTATATCGTAAAGGAGCTTTGCAAAAAACTGGGCCATGAAGTAACCATTGAATCTACCCAAAATGAATACACCCGCGTAAATCTCCTGATAAACAACAACGACTATTACAACGTCCTATAAGGCTTCCCCAATATTACAGTATTGTAATATTAAGTAATGTTAGAAAAACGACATCCTCTCTCATACGTCGTATCATATACCCAGAACGTAGTATACCGATTTCTAAATAACTAGCCCCAATAACTTGCCTGTTTTTCCGAATAGCACAGCATCAAAAGCCTCGCTGTAGCCCACTACAGCTACGTTTTTGATACTGCACTATCGAAAAAACATTCTGCGTTATTGGTCTAGTTATTTAAGAAACGCTATACTTAGATAATCGTAAAAGAGAGGAAAGAGGAATTATGGAAGGAATACTTAAGATTGATTCAATTGAAAAATACTACGGCAGCAAGTCGTCACTTACAAAAGCAATCGATGGCATCAGCTTCGAGGTGGACGAGGGCGAGTATGTTGCAATTATGGGAGCCAGCGGCAGTGGAAAGACTACCCTTCTCAACTGTATCTCAACCATCGATAAGGTAACCTCAGGCCATATCTATGTAGCTGGCAAGGACATAACAAAGCTTAAGGGAAATGCGCTGAATAAGTTCAGGCGTGAAGAGCTGGGCTTTGTATTTCAGGATTTTAACCTGTTGGACACTATGACCGCCTATGAGAATATAGCTCTGGCGCTTTCAATTCAGGGAATGGGAGCAACCAAGATCGATGGCCGTATCCGTGACATTTCAGCGGCACTGGGAATTGAGGATGTGTTAGCCAAGTATCCGTATCAGATGAGCGGAGGTCAGAAGCAGAGAGTTGCGGCAGCCCGTGCCATCATCACTGAGCCAAAGCTTGTGCTTGCGGACGAGCCAACTGGAGCCCTGGATTCCAAGTCAAGTAAAATGCTTCTGGAAAGCTTCAAGTATCTGAACGAGTCCATCCCTGCTACCATACTAATGGTAACCCACGATGCATTTACTGCGTCATACGCTAAGCGAGTAATCTTCATCAAGGATGGAAAGATTTTTAATGAGATAATCCGTGGCGGCAGATCTAGAAAAGAATTCTTTAATGAGATCATAGATGTTATCTCGCTGTTAGGAGGTGACGCTAGCGATGCTCTTTAAACTTGCACTTAAGAATATCAAAAAAAGCGTGAAGGATTATTCAATCTATTTCTTCACACTGGTAATCGGCGTTATTATCTTCTATATATTTAATGCGCTGGATTCCCAGACAGCTATGTTAAATGTATCCGAATCCACGAGGGATATCCTGATACTTATGAATACGTTCCTCAGCGGAGTAAGTGTATTCGTTGCCATAGTACTTGGCGCACTTATTATCTACGCCAGCAACTTTCTTATCAAGAGACGTAAGAAGGAGTTCGGAGTATATCTGACTCTTGGTATGAGCAAGCGTCGTATGTCTACGATCCTCCTTACAGAGACATTTCTTATAGGTACTATATCTCTGGCTATCGGACTTATACTTGGAGTGGCACTTTCACAGTTTATGAGTGTAGCAGTAGCCCATATGTTCGAAGCTGATATGAGCAAGTTTGCATTTGTCTTCTCGGCCAAGGCAGCTGTTAAGACTATTATATTCTTCGGAATTATGTATATAGTAGTTATGATCTTCAATACTATAGCAGTTGGAAGATGCAAGCTTATCGATCTGCTCTATGGAGAGAAGAAGAATGAACAGCTTAAGGTGCGTAATCCGATTCTCTGTCTTGTGCTATTTACCATATCCTGTGTAATTCTCGGAAGAGCATATTACCTTGTAACAGTTGGGTTTAATGTGGATCAGATATTCACACCAAAGGACCTGGTGAAGGTCATCATTATGGGCGCTGTATCAACATTTTTCATCTTCTGGTCAGTGTCAGGAAGTATCCTAACTATTGTTACAAAGATGAAGGGCTTCTATCTTAAGAAGCTTAACAGCTTCACACTCAGACAGTTCAGCAGCAAGGCCAACACTATGGTTCTTTCTATGACAGTTATATGTCTGATGCTGTTCCTGACAATTGTTCTTTTAGGTAGTGCGATCAGTTTAACCCGCTCTATGAATCAGAATATCAAAAAACTGCTTCCGAAGGACCTTCAAATGGTCTCTGAGTTGTATATTTCTGATAAGGATGTAATGACAGCACTCAAAGAAAATGGATTTGAAACCGATAGGCTGAAGGATATAGTGAGCTATAATAGTTATGATGCTGAAGGACTTACAATGGGCGACACTATGGGAGAGTATATAGAGTCTGCCCTCAATATGTATACCTTTGTTACTGAAGATACAGACGAAACCATTATGGCACTTTCTGAGTATAATGATTTTGCTAAAGATTTTGGAAATGAAACTATTGAACTTGCAGATGATGAGTATGCGATAGTATGCTCGCTGGATCCAGTAGTAAAAGCAAGGAATGATGCTTTATCAGCCGGAATGAAAATTACTTACAGGGGAAATGAACTGAAGCCGGCTTATCCAGAGTGTAAGATAGGAGAGGTGCAGCTTAATATAAATAAGAGTAATGAAGGCGTGATCATAGTTCCAGATAGTGCTGTAGAAGGGGCTAAAGTACTTAAAAACTACATTATTGCTGATTATGTGGCAGATACTCCTGAAGCCCGAGAAGATATGGAAGCCTACGTTGCAAGCTTTGTAGAGAATAATTTTCAAAAGAAAGATACCTCGTGGGATGAATGGTATATCTTCTATACATCAAAGGATATAATGAAAGCTGGTTCCATAGGACTTGGAGCTATGGCAACATTTATAAGCCTTTATGTTGGAATCATCTTCCTTATTGCAAGTGCTGCCGTTCTTTCACTGAAGGAGCTATCAGAATCTGCAGATAATATCGAACGCTTCGAGGTTCTTCGCCGCATCGGTACTGATGAGAAGATGATCGACTGGGCACTCTTTAAGCAGATTGGAATGTTTTTCTTCTTCCCAATGCTGCTGGCAGTAATCCACTCGATCTTTGGACTAAAGGCCTCCAGCAAGATACTTCAGATCTTCGTATCCGACGGTATGGGATTTGCAATCTTCATCACAGCCCTGATCATCGTTGTGATATACGGTGGCTACTTCCTGGTAACCTACTTTACCAGCAAAAGAATAATCAAGGGATAATAATAATATCATAGAATTATAAGAGTTGATTTAGAGAGAATCTAAATCAACTCTTTTTCGTTGACTTATACTGCTAAATAGATTATAATTCGAAATAGTGAAAATAAATACGAAAATAAGTATTTTATATCTTATTCATTTCACTTGAGGATAAGTACATGGTTATTAGTGATAGAGTTTTTGCATTATTAAAAGAAAAGGGGATGTCTCAAAAAGAGTTTTCTGAAAGAACGGGTATTCCTCAAAGTACGATAAGCGATTGGAAAAGAAAAAATGTTAATCCTGCTTCAGATAAAATAATGATTATCTGCGAGGTTTTGGAAATAAGTCCAAGTGCGCTTTTGACTGGAGTGGGTGATGATAATTATGTGATTCCAGAACACATTATAATTGATAAAGAAGGAAGTGAATTTAGATTAGTTTCTGGTTATCGAGAATTAGATGAGAAAAAGAAAGAACGACTCATAGGTTATTTGGAAGCTATGTTGGAATTCTCTAAGGGTAATAAAACAGAAATATTAAAGAAGAAAAATTGAAGAACAGAGTGGATTTATGATAAAGCAGGTTAAAAACCTGTTTTATTATTTCATACGCGATTCGAAAAAACGAATAATTGTACGCTTATGAGCTTTGAAATTATACTAAGGGTAGAATGCATTTTTTAAAACACTTTGATAGTATCTATAGTATTTGGTGCTGAAGAAATTATACAAGGAGGATTTTTAAATGAGGAAACTAGCAAGTATACAGAGAATATGGAATATAGAACCAATTGAAGGAGCAGACAGAATCGAGCTTGCACATGTGTTAGGTTGGCAGTGCGTTGTTAATAAGGGACAGTTTAAGCCTATGGATCTTGCGATATACTTTGAAGTGGACAGTTTTCTGCCAATTAGAGAAGAATTTGAGTTCATGAGAGCTTCTAGTTACAGAAACACAGATATTATGGGTGAAGGTTTCAGGCTTAGAACAATGAAGTTCAGAGGACAGATTTCTCAGGGCCTGCTTCAGCCAATTGAGACATTTAAAGAACTGAAGGATATAAATATTAAGGGAGATGAAGTGGTTGGAACTGATGTGACTGAGCTTCTAGGTGTAAAGAAATGGGAGATTGAAGAGCGAGCTACTACTAGCGGAACTGTTATCGGTACACTTCCATATGATATACCGCACACTGATGAGACAAGAGTTCAGGCAGAGCCAGATCTAATAAAAGAATTTGAAGGATTGGAGTATTACATCAGTACCAAGATGGATGGGTCTTCACATTCTATGGGAATTGATGAAAATGGTTTTCACGTGACTGGCCATAATTACGAATACAAGGATGATGATTCAAGCAGCTTCTACAAGCTCATTAAAGAGAGAGGATACAAGGAAAAGTTGTATGCTTTCTTTGATAAATATGGATTAAAGACTCTTACAATACAGGGAGAGCTATGCGCTCCAGGAATACAGAAGAACCCGCTGAAGCTTGCAAAACCCGAGTGGTATGTCTTTACAATCAGGGAAGATGGCAAGAGAGTAAGTCTTGATCGTATGACTGAGATTTGTAATGAACTTGGATTTAATATGGTACCTATAGAGGAGAGGGGAATGAACCTTCCGGAGAAGTACCCGACAGTAGATTCTTTACTTGCAAGAGCAGAAGGAAATTACTCTAGTGGTGGTCGTAAAGAGGGAATAGTTATTAGACCAACTGAACCAGTGTTTTCTCAACTAATCAGCGGAGCTCTTTCTATGAAAGTTGTAAGTAATAAATATCTACTAAAAAACGAGTGATTGCGCTTGATTCTATCTTGATTTGAGGTATACTAAAAATATATGTCTAGTCTTAAGAGGGTTAGGAAAAAGCTTCGTTATTATCTGGATGAAGCAGAGAAATGTACCTTTCAAGGTAGAAAAAGTGACAATACTCCGTGGGTGTGTGCCCGAGAAAATTATGGACGCATAAGAACGGAGATACAATTCCTTTCTTTGCGTCTGTTTTATTTAGATGAAACTATAAAATCAGATAATAATGGAAGGAGAAGTATGTATGGGAGAGATTGATATAACCCAAGGAAGACTCGAAGAAAAAGCTGATATATTTGCAGATATCTGTAATGTATTGATGTTTAACGGAGAGCAGATTGTTTTGCCTGAACAATTATTGGAAACAGGAAGAACAAGCCAGTACAAAGCAGATGATGGTTCAATACATCAAGAAGATAGAGATGTTGCAAAATATTGGCAAAAGGGCCGCGTAAGAATATCACTGATTGGATTGGAAAACCAAATTAAATCAATCTCTTATATGCCTCACAGAGTCATTGGATATGATGGCGCTTCTTACAGAAGTCAAATTTTAGGAGATAGTCCTTATGAGCTGTATCCTGTTATTACTTTGGTTTTGTATTTTGGTATGAAGCATTGGAATAATCCGTTGTCTTTATCTGAAGAAATGATAATTTCTGACAAGCTGAAACCGTATTTTAATGACTATAAGATAAACTTGTTTGAGATTGCTTTTTTAAAGCCAGAGCAAGTTGCACTTTTTAAAAGTGATTTTAGAGAGGTGGCTGATTATTTTGTTCAGAAAAGAACAAATGGGAATTATACCCCTTCAAAAAGAACTTTGAAATATGTTGATGAGGTTTTAAAGTTTTTAGCTGCAATTTCTGGAGATGACAGATTTATCAGTTTAAAGATTCCACGAGAGAAAGGAGTGGTAACTATGTGTGATATTGTAAATGGTTTTGTAGAACAAGGTATATCACAAGGCATATCACAAGGTATATCACAAGGCGAGGCTCGCACTCTTATCAAGTGTGTTGAAAATCTTATGAAGAATAAAAATCTTACTGCTTCTGAGGCTTGTGAAATACTTGGATATGAATTAAGTGATTACGAAGCTGCCAAGGATGTTATGCTTACAAAAGTATGATGCTTAATTAGACAAAAAAGGAAAAGTCTTAGATTTTTGGAAGTAATATGATAAAATGTGACAAAAGATGACTAGGATAGCTTTTGTCACATTTTTTTTATGGGGGTTATATGGATTACAAGGTTTTAGTTGTTGATGACGAGGAAGAGTTATCAGAATATACTGCGAAATACTTCAATATGTCGGGGGTCAGTGCAACATATGTTTTGGATGCAAAGTCAGCCCTGGAGTTCTTTGAAGAGAATACCTGTTCATTGGTTCTTCTGGATATAAATCTGGGAGAGGATTCAGGCTTTGAACTATGCCAGACCATTAGGCGTACTATGAATATCCCGATATTTTTTATCAGTGCCAGATCTGCTGAGGATGATATGCTTTTAGCTCTTTCAATTGGTGGTGACGATTATATATGTAAGCCTTATTCTCTTGGCGTGCTACTTGCAAAGGTGAAGGCAGAGCTTAAGCGTTACGAGGACAGCCAGGCAGGTAAAGGAAATGCTATAGAGAATGGTGACAATGAATCAGGAACAAATGAGTCTGCGTCGAAGGGCAAGGTGAAGGTTGGAAATGTAGTAGTGAATCTCCAGTCAGCATCCATAGAAAGGGATGGTGAGGAACTGCCCCTTAAGGCTATGGAGTATAAGCTTCTTGTGTATATGCTGAATAATCCTGACAGAGTAATTTCAAAGGACGAGTTCTTTGAAAAGATATGGGACACTCAGTTTGTTGGTGATGTAACTCTGAATGTTCACATCCGTCACCTAAGAGAAAAGCTGGAGGAAGATCCAGGAAACCCTCAGCATATAAAGACTGTATGGGGAGTAGGCTTTATTTTCAAGAAGTAGCATACATAAGAAATATAGTAAATGAGAATACATGAAACTAAGATATCTAATCATATACATTTTAATATTTATTCTTCTTGGCACTGTTATATGTATCAGGATAGCGCGTGGTGATGGTGCAGGCGTAAATCAGGCAAAGACCACTGAGATAAATCGCCTTCTTATCAGCATAGAAGAGGATTGGGACCGCGTAAGTGCTAAAGATGCTGAGCTTACTGAAACGGTAGATAGCCTGGATTATTCAGTTATTGATAGTGATTCAAAGGTTCTTGAGTTTACGCGGGATGACATATCTACGACTGTATCTGCGGCAACGACTCACTATGACATCATCCGAGATGTGGAAGTGGACGGAGAGATAGTTGGTAAACTGATAATTCATAATCCTTCTGGAGAACAGCAGCAGGCTAGAAACAAGCATTATGCCCTTCTTGCAGCAATGATGTTTGCAGTTATACTTGCTATGCTGGTTATCTATTCGTTTTATATTGAGAGGAGAGTCATCAGTCCCTTTGCCAGATTAAAGAAGTTTGCAACCAGGATAGCGTCAGGTGATCTTGATTCACCGCTTGAGATGGATAAGGGACATGTATTTGGTGAGTTTACCGAAGCCTTTGATATTATGAGGGAGGAACTGAAGTCTTCCAGAGAACGCGAGGAGGCGGCTGTAAGAAGTCGTAAGGAACTGGTGGCTGAACTTTCCCACGATATCAAAACTCCTGTTGCATCCATTAAAGCTATGGCTGACGTAATGAGTCTTACTGCTACGGATGATGACCAGCGCAAGGTTATAGCTTCGATAAATGGAAAGGCTGACCAGATTGATAACCTGATATCAAACCTGTTCCACGCTACTTTAGAGGAGCTGGAGCAGCTTGAGGTAAATGTTGAAGATCTTTCTTCTGTTGATCTGGTTCAGATGATAAATGAAGCAGACTATTTGAATCGTGTAACCGAGATAGATATAAAGGAGGTCTTCATAGTAGGGGACAGGCTTCGACTGAACCAGATTGTGACCAATATCATTTCAAATTCCTATAAGTACGCCGGAACGGATATAAAGGCTATCAGCCATATTGAAAATGATAACGTGATGGCTTTGGAAAGAAATGATAATTCGCAAGATGAAATGGGAAATATTGCAAAGAATAGTCGAAAGTTCCTGGTGGTTGAGTTCAGCGATAAGGGCGGCGGTGTTCCTGAAAGCGAGCTTGAACTGATAACCCAGAAGTTTAAGCGAGGCTCCAATGCGGAGGGGAAGGATGGCTCCGGTCTCGGTCTTTATATCTCCAACTACCTGATGAATAAAATGGGCGGAAGTCTGGCCTGCCGCAACAATGGCGAAGGTCTCACAGTTTCGCTTCGCATTCAGATGTAAAAAGTTTAAAATATAATTAAAGAATAGACAAAGAATTAAAATGTCTTGTCGGATATACTTGGATCATACAGAGGTGTATGGTCCATTTTTTATGGAGGATTGATATGGAAAAAAAGGAAATTAGCATAAAGACATATTTTCTGGTTTTTATCTTAATTGCGGCTGGAAATCTGCTGGCTACGGTGTATACGGCGGTTCGGTATAGCACTGGGGTGCAGACCAAGGCGGTAGTCACTGAGGTGCAGCAAAAGAAGATTAGGTACAAGAAAACTAAGGGCGGAAGCACCAGCAGTAATATCACAAAGATAAGCTTTAGGTACTATGTAAATGATAAGGAGTACGACAAGACTGTTAAGCTGAGCGGAAAGAAGCATGTGAATGAGGGCGATGAAATAAAGGTTGCTTATAATCCCCAAAAGCCTGAGAAGGTATATCTTGTAAAACAGATAGTATCAGGAGTTGAAGCCACAAGCTTTTGGATTATTATCACAGTGATTCAGATGATTATTTATAAAAAGCTGAACAGTAAAAATGCTAAACCAGCGAACACAGAAGAAGAGTCCCGTATATAAAAGGAGAGAAGATAAATGAGTGAAGTGGTAATAAAGACTGATAAGTTGTCGAAGAGTTTTTCGGTAGGCGGTAAGCAGCAGCATATAATAAAGAATCTGGATATGGAAATCTATAAGGGCGACTTCACGGTAATCATGGGTTCTTCAGGAGCGGGCAAGTCTACGCTTCTATATGCACTGTCTGGAATGGATAAGCCAACTCTTGGTTCCATCGAATATGCGGGCCAGGAGATTACCAAAATGAATGACGACAAGCTGGCAGTTTTTAGAAGAAAGCATTGCGGTTTTATCTTCCAGCAGATACATCTTGTAGATAGCATGAGTGTTATGGATAATGCTATCTCAACTGGTATGCTGGTTGGTCAGAAGCCTAGAGACCTAAAGAAGAAGGCGCTGGGGCTTTTCGAAAGAGTTGGGATAAGTGAGGATCTGGCAAAGAAGTTTCCTTCCCAGCTTTCGGGTGGTGAGGCTCAACGAGGAGCCTTTGTAAGAGCACTGATAAATGATCCTGATGTTGTCTTTGCTGACGAGCCAACTGGAGCACTTAACTCTGCAGGCGTAAAGGCAGTTCTGGATGTGCTGACAGATATCAACGAGAGCGGTCAGACAGTGCTGATGGTTACCCATGATATCAAGTCTGCAAGACGTGCTAATAGAATCATTTATCTCCAGGACGGTGGAATTATGGGTGAGTTAAAGCTGGGTAAGTATGTAAGCGGAGATAAGGAACGTCACGAGAAGATCAGACGATTCCTGGAAGAAATGGGTTGGTAGAGGAAAATCAAATGAGTAGATTAATTAAGTCAAATATACATAAAGACCGAGGTATTCTTACAGCATTTCTTATGATCATAATACTGTCAGCCTTCGTCCTCCAGACTGGTCTTTTCCTTAAGGGCTACGAGAAGAGATATGATGAAAAGATAGTGACACAGCACCTTGGAGATGGGGTCTTTATACTTGTTGCTGATGAAGATGAGGTTAAAGAAACCATGGATGATATAGCTGAGGTTGAGGATTATACCATTCAGAAGATCATAATGCCATCGGATTTTGTATATACCATAAATGATTCAGAAAAAGAGAAGAAGATGGAATATACGGTTATCATGGACGGGGATTCCTATACCACTCTTGATGAGGATAACTTTATCAAAAAAGATGAAAGTATAACCAGTGATTATGTATATCTTAATCTATATACTGCGTATTATAACGGTATATCAATTGGTGATACTATTCATATAAACTCAGAGAATCTTGGTAACTATGATCTTAAGGTGGCTGGATTATATGAGGATTATCTGGTGGGTAATCCATATACTGGAGAGTCCTGGATCCTGGATGATGAAACCTATAAGACAATAAAGGAAAAGTCTGATGAACTTACATTTTCAGGACAGGATTATTCTAGCAGGCTATTTGTAACCGATAATCTTAAGAACGGAGTTTCGAGGGATGACGGTCTTAAGATAGTTAATGATGCGTTAAATGAAGCAGGCATTGAGTCTTCTGGTTATACAACCACACTTGTAAAAACAGGCTATATCAGTGTAGTCAATATTATGGCTGCATTTATGGAGTCTTTCTCAGTTATCATTATGGCAATCTGTTTTATAATGATCATCTTCACTATCAACAACAATATTGATCGAGACATCGTGAATATCGGCGCGCTTCGGGCAGTTGGTCATACGGTGGCACAGGTACGAATGGCTCTATGTGCGGAGTTTCTGATTATGGGAACTATCGGAGCTGTTATCGGAATAGGTCTTTCTTATATAGCATTTCCATACATAGATGAATATGTTTTAAGACAGATATCAGGACTTATCTGGGAGAAGAGATTTTACCCGGATTATACTTTGGGAATCCTCCTGGGCTTCATTGTAGTTATTATGATCGTAGTTTATATGTCTACTAGAAAGATACGTAATCTGCACCCAGCAACAGCTCTAAGATTTGGACTGGCGTCCAACTCATTTAAAAAGAATTATTTGCCACTGGGAGATGCAAAGGGCAGCCTTAACGTTCTGCTTGCGTTAAAGAGTTCGCTTCAGAGCATGGGGCAAAATGTTATCATATTTGGAATCATACTCGCGGTTGCATTTCTCACTATTTTTTCCGGAGTACTTTTCTATAATACGAAGATCGATATGAACAACTTCCAGCGTCTTCTTCAGGGGGATTCGCCAGATTCCTATGTTGATCTTGCTGAAATGTCAGAAGATGAAGTGTATGACGTGATGGACGAGATAAGCGAAATCGATGGCGTAACTGAGGTTTATGGTCTTGGTGGAACTGATATTCCAGCGTACGTGAATGATAATGAATCTACCCTGATTTATTCGGATAAGCCACAGTTTGTATATTGTGGAGTATATGAGGGTGAAATGGTAAAGGAGGATAACGAGGCTGTCCTTGGAAGTATTACCGCTGAGAAAGCTGGAGTCGGAGTTGGCGACGAGGTAGAAGTTAAGATTGGCGATAAGTCAGAAAGATTCCTGGTTGTTGGTCTACAGCAGGCCGTATACGGTCTGGGAGAAAGAATATATATAACAAGTGGTGGATTAAAGAGACTTGGACTGGATCCAAACTTCTCTTACCTCAGAGTTAGAATAGAAGATCCAGATGTGGAGAAGGTTGATGAATTTAATGAGAAGGTGGAGGCAAAGCTTGGCTCAAAATGTACAAAGACAGAGAATCATTTCAAGGATACAAGAAGCAAGGACAACGTTCCTGTTTATACAGTAAGCATCGTAGTGATGGTTATTGCCCTGCTCAATATAGTGGTAGTAATGGTGGTTATAAGACTCCTGCTCAAGTCAATCTTCGTAAAGAGGGAAAAGGAGTTTGGCATAAAGAAAGCGGTCGGGTTTACCAGCAGTCAGCTGAGACTTCAGCTTGCTATATCACTGCTTCCAACCTGCCTTATTGCATCTCTCACAGGAGCGGTTATGGGGCATCTCCTTATCAATCCACTGTTTGCCCTTATCTTTACCAGCTTTGGTGTGCGTGAGTCCGACCTGATCATGCAACCGGTTCTTATCGTATTCTCTATACTGGTGGTATCAATACTCGTATTCGTATTCAGCTATATCATGTCCGGCCGTATGAAAAAGGTTTCTGCTTACCGCCTTATTCAGGAATAAGGTGCAGCGGGGACAGACCCCACTGCACATTTTAAGAGTTTCTTAAAGATTTGAAAAAGTGAACGTGCTACAATCTCGTCATAATTAAAGCCGAGGTTGTAGCATGTTTTTTACTATGTTGAAAAATGACCTGAAAGCACATAAGGGTCTGAATATCATACTTTTTATCTTCATCGTCTGTTCAACTGTTATTACGGTCGTGGCGACAAATCTTATGTATATGGAGCTGACAGGAAGGAAGACTACGGATAAGGTAACCAATGTTGCCAATATTACAATGAACTGTATTGTTGGAATGGGAGACTTTGAAGAAAAGGGCGATAAACTGAAAGAATGGATAGATTTCAATGATATGCTCCGCGGGGGAGAGATTAAGGAATATGTTCAGCTTTCAGATTCTGAGGTGTGCATAAATGGAATATATACTTCAGATGATAGTTTTCCGGAACACGATATATTTCATCTTACTACTCAGTCCAAGAATTATAATCTTCTTTTTAATGATAAAGACGAACCTTTTTCAGTAAATACTGGAGAGGTGGCTATAACTCTGGATATAGCAGATCTTGCTGGAGTGAAGAGGGGAGACAAGATAAGAGTTTCTACACAGCTTGGTGATATATATGAATTTACAGTTTCAGAAATCTATAAGAATCCAAGCATTGCTAATTGCGAAGAACTGGTTATTTCAGATGCTGATTTTGAAAAGCTTAAGGGTGAAATGCCATTTAGACTTTATAAGCTTTTGCTGGATGCGAAGAGTATTACATATTCTGGAAAGCTGGAGAAAGAGCTTACAGATGCTGATCTGGTTATGGGGCTTTCTACCTGGGAATATACTCCGGAAATTGACATGAATTATACCATAGTGGTTGCTATATCTTACTTTCTGGTTGTACTAAGTGTTGTGATCATTTTCATAATGCTGATAACTGTACGATTTATGATGATAGCTGCCATAAAGCAGGAGGAAAAAGAACTGGGAATGATGCGTGCCATCGGCGTAGACTCTATGAGGTATCGCTGGATGTTTGCAGCAACCTATCTCACATTTTCAATCATAGGTGGAATAGCTGGAATTACAGCTGGTTCTGCTATCTCACGAATCGTAATCAGACAGTTCTGTAAGAATATGATCCAGACCAGTCACACCAGGGTATATACAATAGCCGTTCTTGTTTCAGTTATGATAGTTGCAGTCATACTTATATTCTCTGTGATAATGATGAGACGTATCAGTAGGATTTCGGTTATTGAAACTATTCACGGAAGTGGTGAAGGAGAACGATTTGGCAGGCTTAGTCTGATGAATCTATATGACTCAAAGAAGCTGAAGGTCCCCTCCTTCCTTGCGGTTGGAAATATAGTGAATAGCTTTGGAAAGTATGTGTTTTTGATCATCACCTATATGATGGCCATGGTGGTAATAATGGTGGTATTTGATCTTCAAAGCACACTTTTTAGCCACGAATATATAAAGAACTTCCTTCAGGTCAGGATGGATTTTACCTATAGAGTATATGGTGATATGGCTAATTATTACTATCAGAAGGGCGGCAATTATATAGGTGCCATGGATATTATTGTTAAGGAGTCAAATGATATCGGAGTTCCTGTAAAATATAGATATGTGTGCAGCACAAATGGCGAGGCGCTTAGAGAAGGACGTGATGATCTATCAATCAGGATTCTTTTCGGTGATACAAATAACGAGAGATACCCTCTACGAAAAGGCGGCAAGCTTCCAATCCGTGAAAATGAGCTGATCATGAGTTACTTTACCGCAAAGAAAGAGGGAATGAAGATTGGCGACAAAATGACTCTTAAGTTTAACGAATATGATGATGATCATATCGGTTATCATGAAGTAACTAAAGATTTTATAATAACTGGTTTTTATGACATTATGGAGGAAGGGAACCCTACAGTTATCCTGGGAGAAGAATACACAGGTGCGGTGGAGGATAATTACTTTGTTACTGATACCTGGATAGATGCTCCGAAGAGAGAACATAAGGAATATATAAAAAAACTTAAGGAATACTTTGGTGACGAGCATATTAGAACGTATAAAGAGGTTCGTGAAAGTAATTTCGCATATATCCTGAGACCTATACAGGCGCTTAAGATAGTACTCGGAATAATGGTGGCGTTTATCCTATCTCTCAATACACTTCTTTATACGACTGTAGATCTGGAGTTTGAAACTCCGCAGGTGGCAATGCTGAAATGTGTAGGGTTTTCACTGAAGGATATAAGAAAGTGGCATATGATCCGAATGGGAATTATTCTTATCATTGCATATATTTTGGCGAACATTGTTGAGGTGACGGCAGGTAATCTCTTTGCAGAAAAGGTATTCGAGACATTTAGCATCACAGGCTTCAGATTTGTGCCCAATATGCTGGATAAACTTTTGTTAATACCAGGAATTATCTTCGGCGTAGTAATCGTAATGTTCCGTCTCTGTCTCCGTCGAATCAAAACAATAAATATCTGGAACATCCGTGAGGAATAAATATTATGGAAAATGTGATTGATGTTAAGGGTCTTTGCAAGACCTATATAGTGAATAAATATAGCAATAATGTGCTGCGCAATATTGATTTTGCTTTAGCGGAAGGCGAGTTTGTAACCATTATGGGGCCTTCTGGAAGTGGAAAGTCCACCATGCTCTATACGGTGAGTGGTATGGATAAGGCAACCTCAGGAGATATAACATTTCTGGGGAAAAAATACGCTGATATGAAGGATAAAGAGATGGCGAGGGAACGGCTGGTGAGCATGGGATTCATCTTCCAGCAGATGTATATGGTTCATAAGCTTTGCATTCTGGATAACATTTTACTTCCTGGCTTTCACGCAGGGCTTAAAAACAGAGCCGAGATTCGTGAGGAAGCTGAAATGCTAATGAGGCGCCTGGGAATCATGGAGATTGCCGACAATGCAATTACCGAGGTGTCAGGCGGACAGCTTCAGCGTGCCTGCCTATGCCGGGCTCTTATCAATCATCCCAAGGTACTCTTTGCAGACGAGCCCACGGGAGCCCTGAACTCCAAGTCAGCCAGCGCCGTTATAAATGAACTGGTAAATGTTAATAAAGACGGAACAGCTATAATGATGGTAACTCATAGTGCACGGGTGGCCGCTGCCAGCGACCGGGTAATATACCTGATGGATGGCCATCTGGAAGGTGAGATTGCACTGGGAAAACTTGTGGATGAGGCAGACCTGACACAGCGTGAACGAACCATCAACAAATGGCTCATGGAACAAGGCTATTAATGTGCAATGGGGACAGACCCCATTGCACATTATGGATGAATAAAGAAGAGATATAGGAATGAAATATAATATAAGGATAAATAGAATAATTAGTTTGTTGTCAGGTGCTTGTTTGCTTTTGGGACTCTCTGGTTGTGGTACAAACACGGCAACCTATGATGGCTTTACGCCGGATGTTTCTGCCGAGAGTAGTATAGAACCTGTTGGCACGACTCTGTGTGATGAAAGCTACGAGGGCGAGGAGGCAGCGACTGAGGAGTTTATTCATACCTATTCCTCGGAGGATGGACTGTGCACTATCGAGAAGAAGCCTTCGTATTACGAGGTATATCTGGATTATACGAAGGGAGATTACGAAGCTGTAGGTCGTGCCTATGCCCAGACAATTCTCGAAATGGATTTTAAGTTTGGAGAGATAATGGAGCCTTATTTATATGAAAATATCAATATGGCATTTCCAAGCTTAAATGGTGATTATTCTCCAGTTCAGGATAGAATAGATGATCTATTAGTTAATCTTCCTGATGAATATAGGGTGGAGCTGTGCGCGTTCGCTGAAGCTTTATCCCAGGGGGAAACAGGTTTTACAGAAAATGAAAAGGTAAGCTATGAGGAGGCTCTGCTTGTTAGTATTGTGCCTGACACCTTGAGAGGAACCAGCTGCAATGCGCTTTCTGTCTGGGGAGAGAAGACAGAGACGGGAGAGAGGATTACCAGCAGAACACTTGAGTGGTCCATGGGTAGTAAAAATCAAATGTGTCTCGCGCACGCAGTGACACATTTTAAGATGCCAGAAGATAGGAACAGTTATGTGACATTTTCAGTTCTTGGTATGCTGGACGTTTTGACTACGATAAATGATGATGGAGTTATGGCTGGAATATTGGACGCTGGAACAGGATTTGACTATTATTCTGAGGGTAAAAAGTGTTATACTTATGAACTGAGATATGCGGTAGAGCATATGTCGGACGCACGTTCAGTTGGCGAATATATGGTTGATGAAAGTAAGGATTTCACCTACTCCCATAATATTATAATCACTGATAAGTCGGATGCTTTTGTGGCTGAGGACTGGGTGGACGATCCGGATAAGGTGTTGGAAAAGTATGCAGCGACAGGTGAAATAGATGAAGACGATATGGGCTTTTCAATTCTTAGAGATGCTGATACTCCACTGATGGACGGCATTACCTGGGATAACCCAGACAGCCTTTGTGTAGTTAATACCTTTGTGACAAAGGATAATATAGATAATCTTACGTCCGTTGGTAATAACTTTGTTCGCTTTACAAAGTTTAATACCTGGGTTGGGGAGAAGGAGAAACTTTCTGTGGCTGATGTGAAGGGAATAGTAACCCGTGAGTCGACGGAGCACATGAGCCGATTTCAGAAGATTCATTCAGAGAACGTATTTCAGACAATTATTTATGATTATAGTACAGGTAACATAGATGTAGTATTTACTGGGACAGAAGGCGTAGAGGACCATCCATCCTTCGTCCGAATAACCCAGTAAATGTGCAAAAAGGCGCGTTGTCTGCCAGTGGCAGACACGTTTTTAGCGCCTGAGCGTGAGCGAAGGAAGTCAGACCTATGATAGATGTTTTGATAATTGAGGATGATGAGGAGCTTCGCAAGCTTGTTTCGGACTTTATGGAGGCGGAGGGTTTTTCGATTCAAGCGGCAGGTTCTGCCGAGGAGGGGATAGCCAGCCTTGAGAAGGAAGTGCCGCGGCTTGTGCTGTTGGATATCATGCTTCCTGGTATCGATGGATTTGCGGCTTGCAAGGTGATAAGGGAACAGGGCAATATCCCAGTTATTATGATGAGCGCCAGAGACGATGAAGAGAGTAAGCTTCTGGGCTACAAGCTGGGAGCGGATGATTATGTGGAAAAACCGCTTTCGATTCCGATCCTCACGGCGAAGATCAGAGCACTTATGCGACGAAGCGAGACGATCACTGCACAGGAAGAAAAGCTGACTGTTGGTAATATAACCATCGATAGAAGCAAGAGGGCAGTGTATAAAAACTCACTGCAGTGTGATATTCGTGGTAAAATGTATGACCTGCTCCTATATATGATGGAGAACTCAGGCAGACTTTTGGATAAGGATGAATTATATAACGCGGTCTGGGCAGATGCCTTTGTTGAGCCATCGACGCTGAATGTTCATGTAAGGTGGCTCCGCGAGAGACTCGAGGATGATCCTAATTCGCCAACACTCATAAAAACCGTTTGGCGAAAAGGCTATATATTTGGTGGTGATAATTGAATAAGCTTAAAAAAACGTTCTGTCTTGTAACAGTAATATTTATTGTTTTATCAGTTGGAGGGTATCTTCTAATATCCCAAAGGTACAAGTCTGAAAATGGAATGCGATATGTGGTGATGAATCGCATCACTCAGGACATTGAAGAAAAACTTGCGGATGATTCTCCTGACAATATATCTTTGGTGGATATCGGTGCAGATTATGAAGGAGAGTATCCGGCCAGAGTGATTCCAGCTGAAATATCATTTATCAGTGTTAATGCTTTTGAATCAAATGAAGCTTTACCTGAAAATGTATATAGCATTGAGTATAGCAATGAGTATGTAAAACCGCTTTACAATGACGGGACATTGATTGGATTTTTAAAATATTCATACGAATCTGGCGATAAGCGCTTTACTATAGGGATGGTTGAGATGATTCTCATCATCTCTTATTTTGGTATTATGGCAATACTTGTAATTGGATATAACAAGGTCCTGAAACCATTTAATGATCTGTCCGAATATCCTGAGAAGCTGGCGAAGGGAAGGATGCAGGAAGGAATCCCTGAGTCAAAGTCAAGACTATTTGGCAATTACATCTGGGGAATGAATATGCTGAAGGATGAAATTCAGCATAAGGATACAAATCTAAGTCAGCTGGAGAGAGAAAAGCAGACACTTATTATCTCAATAGCTCATGGTATCAAGACACCACTTTCCAACATAAAGCTATACGCTGAAGCTATTGAGCGGGGCATTTATCACGAGGATAAGGCTCCCAATCCCAGGGATGCCCAGTCCGCCGCAAAGATAGGGCAGAATGTGGAAAAGGTTGAAGCTCTTGTAAAGGAAATAATGGATAAGAGCTCCCGTGTTGATATCGATTACCAGACGAGAATGGCTCCATTTTACTTAGAAGAACTGGCGAAGCTGGTACGAAAAGAATATGAAGGGAGAACCAGTCTGCTGCATATTCCGTTCACGGTACAATTGGAAAACAATCCCCTAATTACCAGCGACAAGGACGGAATCTTTACCATCATTTCCCAGCTAATGGAAAATGCTATCAAATACGGTTCGGGTCAGGGAATAACTGTATTCCTCGGTCGGCAGGATGAGGATGTGATCATTTCAGTAAAAAATAAGGGAAATGTCCTTTCAGAAGAAGAGACAGCTTACGTCTTTAAAAGTTTCTGGCGTGGCTCAAATGCTGGAAATGTGGAAGGCCAGGGCATTGGGCTCTATGTCTCTAAGAAGATGGCGGAGAGTCTTGGTGGCGATCTCTTTATGAAAGCGTGGGAATCTGAGGATACCACCGAGGTAACCCTTATACTCCCTCTCGGATAAGCTGCCAGCAAGATACTACTATGACAGAAAAATGCTCTATCGTTATATTTCGCTGGAATGGAAAAATAGATTTTAATAAATCACCTCGATTTGTATTATCATCTGTGATGAAATGTAGTATCATATTTGCATTCGTGTAAAAAGTACACATATAATACGGAAACTGTGTACTAGTACGAAGAGCCCGGTGAAAGGAGGTGGCAGGAATGGGACTTTCTGAAAAGATGGAAAGACTGGAAGCGGTCAGAAAAAGAGCGGAAATCGGAATATCAGTAGGCGTTCTCGGAGTCCTGGTTTTCCTTATACCTATCTTTTGGCCGAAAATGATCTTTGGCTTTCTGGGAATTGGAATGATAGCTTTCGGCGTGATCTACGCTAAAGGAACCAAGGAAGCTTATCAGAAGCTTTACAAAGAGTTGTTTGCTGAGGAACCGCTCAGGGCAAACTTTGAAAATGTATTCTATGCCTGGAGGACGGGTTTTGATGAGCCAACAGTAAAAAGCTTTCAGCTTTGTGAAATGGGTAACCGTTTTAAGTCTGAGGATTATCTGAGGGCAACCTACAAAGGGATTAACTTTGAGATGTCAGATGTAACGGTTCAGTATCATAGTTCAAATGGCAAATCCTCCAGCACGGTTACATATTTTAGAGGGAGGATGTTTGCATTTGACTGCCCGGCAAATCTATACAGCTCAACCAGAATCTATTCAAGGCGTTTTCACTATCGTGGAAGAAATAATACACAAAAGGATCAGAAGGTGGAGATGGAAAGCGTTCGCTTCAACGAGGAGTTTGATATCTATTCAAACAATCCCCACGACGTGTTCTATCTTCTGACACCTCAGTATATGGAATATATGGAGACCATGCTTCGGAAATATCCAGAGCTCAGTATTCATTTTAACGGCAATAAGCTGCTGATAGGTATAAATGAACCTGAAAAAGATGTGTTTGATAAGAAGGACTGGTTAAATGAAACAGTTTATCCAGATGAAATGGAAAAGATCCAGAGGGACATCGATGACATCAAGAGCGTGATCGAGATGTTCTTCATCACAGAGTAAGGGTTTATTCGCATAGTTGCGAGATAGTGTCAAATGACGTATGAAAAAAAGGGTCGAAGAAAAAAGACTCGAATGAACCTTAAAGGAGGAAATAAGATGAGAGTATTAGTTGTAATAGTAGTATTACTTGTTATAGTTGGAGGCTTCTTTGTATGGTATATCACAACCTCCAACAATATAAAGAGAACTGACATCAAGGTTGCTGAAGCACTTTCAGGAATTGATGTTGCTCTTACAAAAAGATATGATGTTCTGACAAAGATGCTGGACATTGTAAAGAATTATCAGAACTATGAGAGGGAGACATTGATGCAGATCATCAGTCTTCGCTCAGGTATGTCAATGAAAGAGCGAAATGAAGCAAGCAGAAATATGGATAAGGTATCTTCAGATATCCGTCTCCTTGCAGAGAACTATCCAGAGCTTCGATCCAGTGCAAACTTTGCTGAGCTTCAGAAAAGCGTGATGGATGTTGAAGAGCATCTTCAGGCAGCCAGAAGACTATACAATGCAAATGTTACATCATACAACAACATGATCGTAGCATTTCCAAGCAGTGTAGTAGCAAACAACATTGGAGCTGTAAAGAAGGACTTCTTCGAAGCAGAAGCCATCAAGAGACAGGATGTAAAAATGTTCTAATAGAAATCACCAACTGGGGACGTTTCTCAGTTGGTGATTTTGGTGTAAAAAAGTGAAGGGAAGTTTTGACTATGAGTGAGACCAGGGAAATTAAAAAGAATAATCCGATACTTGGAATGGATTTTCCAGATCCAGACGTAATATGTGTGGATGATACATTTTATATGATCAGCACCACCATGCATTTTATGCCAGGTGCCGAAATTCTTCGGTCTTATGACCTGATCAACTGGGAGCATCTGACCTACGTATATGACAGACTGGACAGTACACCGGGACAGTGCCTCGAAGGAGTCGAAGAAATCTATGGTAAAGGAATGTGGGCTGCGACCCTCCGTTACCACAAGGGTACCTTCTATGTGCTGTTTGTTTGTAATGATACCCAGAAGACTTATCTCTATCGTTCAGATAATATAGAGGGACCGTGGAGCAAGTCGTATGTGGACGGCTTCTACCACGATGCGTCTCTTTTGTTTGATTCAGATGACAGGGTGTTTATTGTATATGGAAATACGGATATCTTCCTGACTGAGTTAAATGATACTCTCACGGCTCCTAAGGAGGGCGGCCTCCATAGACTGATCGTCAGCGATAAGGGCTGCAAGAGGCTGGGCTACGAGGGCTCCCATCTCTATAAGATAGATGGAAGATATTATCTCTTTTTGATCCATTCGTTAAATGAGAGATGGCGCCGTGTTGAGGCCTGCTACTCCTGCGACTCCCTTGAAGGAGAATTTGTGGGTGGAAATGTATTCGATGACGATATGGGCTTTAGAGAATCAGGTATCGCCCAGGGGGGCATAGTTGAAGGCCCTGCTGGCACCTGGAATGCGGTACTTTTCCAGGATAGTGGTGCCATAGGAAGGATACCTGTTGTTGTGCCGGTAACCTGGAAAGAGGATGGTGCTGATCCTGATGTTAAGCTGCCTGTCTTTGGAAAAGATGGGAAGGCTGAGAGTATACTGAAACAGGAGAGCTTCAGACCCGACTATCAGTATCTTCCACTTGTGAGTGACGATGATTTTAAGTATGATCCAGATGAAATGTTCGAAAAGAATAAGCAGGAATATGGCTGCTTTGGCTTAAGGAGTATGTGGCAGTTTAATCATGAGCCGAATCTGAGTCTTGTAAATGTTGATGCTGATGAGGGATGCCTCTGGATAAAGACTGATAAGCTGTCAGGAAATATATATCACGCTCAGAATATACTAACTACAAGGATGAGATTTCCAGCCTGTACGGCAGAGGTGACAATAGATGCCTCCAGGTTAAATGATGGGGATAAAGCAGGACTTGCTGCTTTCCAGGGAAACTATGCCTGGGTTGGTGTGGAAAAAGAAGCTGGAAAGCTTTATGCTGTTATGTATTCCTTTACAAATAAAAGTGGCGATGTATGGAATCTAAGTGATGAACACGGAGAATTGATCGAGAAACGAGAGATAGATAGTAGTAAATTACTACTAAGACTGACAGCCATCTTTGAGGGTGAAGGGATAGAGGATACGGCTTTCTGTGAGATAGATACAGGAGCTGGATTCGAAACTATTGGCAAGCCTCATAAGCTTACCTTCAGGCTGGATCATTTTACAGGCTGCAGGTTCGGATTATTCATAAGCTCGGAAAAGAAAACCGGTGGAGAGGCTTGCTTCAGTAATTTCCGTTATATATAACATTTCACTTTATAACTATATAGAACAAAAAATGAAGGAGCTTTACGAATGCCCCTTCATTTTTGCTTTATTCTGATACATATCTTCATCAGCTCTCTTATAAACATCCTGAATTGAGCTGTCAGTTGAAGAGTCAAATGAAGCCATACCGCAGGCGATTGATACATAGTTTGGAGGAAGTGGAAGCTCCGTGGAATATGGATTCATTCTGTCCTTTATCTCCCCCATAAGGATATCACGATTTTCGTAATCATCACCTGTAAGGAATGCAACAAACTCGTCGCCGCCTATACGGTAGACCGGACTATGCTTGAACACGTCGCATATAAGTCGGCAGGCTCTGATGAGATAAGAATCACCAGCGTCGTGTCCCTTTGAGTCATTGATCAGCTTTAGATTATTTACATCAAACATTGCAATGGCAAAGTCTGGATTGGTTCCCATATTGATCTCAGACTGGAAGTATTTCTCCTTGTCATCGTAGGCAATACGATTGTTAACATTTGTCAGAGGATCCCTTCTCATAACCTCGATAAGTCGCTTATTGATGAGATCAAGACTGAGGGCGTGGCGGAACTTATCAAATACAAGTCCCATACGGCTCTGGTAGGTCTGAAGGAAATGATTCTCCACCTTCTCCATACAGTCACGGAATATCAGATATCCGTAAGCCTCATCTGCCTCGTGAAGAGGAAGGAAAACATAGAGATGATTCTTTCCTTCGCTGTTATATCCCGGAACCAGATCCTTGGAAGCAAACTGTTCATCCTCGTAGGTTATTCCATCCTCAGTTGAATAGAGCACATCCAGATATTTGCTGTATCCAGTACGCTTGAGCTTGATATTCTGATCATATATTGATAGACCAAAGTTAGGTTCAAGGAGCAGGTGAAATGAATCTCCTTCGTAATCATGATTCTCTATAAGCAGATTTCTGAGACTCTGTAAAAACTCCTGAAATGTAAGACAGGAGAGTACGGTGCTGTCTATCTGATTAAGCTTTCTGTTAAAGTAAGTGGTCATGGAGCGCTTTGAGAAGTTCTCCCTGCCTACACGTCTTCTTATCTTATCACTGTCACGATATGAGTAACAGTTGCAGCTTTCGCCAGGTATGAACTTACAAGGGATAATAACCTGCTCGTTCTTATCAGTACCATTATCTGCTTCAGACCAAAGTCTGGCAGCTGCTTCGCCCATTTCAGTAAAACACTGATCCACAGAGGCAATAGCTGGATCGAATATCTGACTGTCATCTATAAAGTCATATCCGGTAACAAGTACATCATCAGGAACCTTATATCCGTGATTGTTGAGTGATATGCAGCACTCCATAGCAAGACCATCATTAGCACAGATAAATGCATCGGGGAGCTCCAGTCCTTTGGCAACAAAGTCGTTGATGTATCTTGTGACAGCTGCATTTTCCCAATTGGTATAATGAACCTCCAGCAGATCGCTCTGCCTGCCCTGTTTTGACAGGTATTCCTTAACGGCGCGAAGTCTTACCTCTGAATCGTGGGAATCAACAGTGCCAGCAAAGAAGATGATTTTCTTAGCGTTATGCTCTTCTTCAAGATGCGCACACATCTCCATAGTAGCCAGGTAATTATCTGAACCAATATAATATGCCCCCTCGTGACGGCCGCCCTGCATTATGACAGGTATTCCCGCCGAGTGGCTTCGATCGATTATATTATTAATTATACCAGGGAAATTGAGACCACTGCCGAAGATAACAGTGCCATCGAACTCACTTAAATCAGGGAGAGTGAATATATTCATCTCCCCGTGCTTCATTGCATGTGAATCAATATATATTGGATAGCATAAGAAAAGAAAGAGATCCGCTCTTGTATCTGCCAGTGCATTCTGCATACCGGTAAGGAACTGGGATAGAATCTCACTGCACCATCCTGTTGAAAATATAGCGATTTTTTTCTTCATACTTAGTAACCCGTAGCTTTAACAAAAAACCATCCAAATGTTATTATAACAACAACCCTCAAATAATTCCATGAAAATATTTATCAACAAAGTCTGTTTGACATATAGGATATAATATAATTATACGAGGTGGAGAGATGTTTATTCTGCGTACAAGGCTAAAGAAATATCTGATTAGCATCAGTCTGAAGAAGAAGCTGATGCTGCTTTTTGTTTTCTGTGTTCTGATTCCACTCATTATTACCAACGGGGTTGTGTTCTACAATTTGTATCGGGTGAACAAGATTACAAAGGAGCAGGAGCTTCGAAGTGATGCTGAGGCCATAAAATACAGCTTTATCGATGGTTTGGATTATCCGGCGAAGATCATCCAGAATGTATATAAGAACGATGAGATAGAAGATCTGCTTAACAGGGAATACTATACGCCATTGGATTATTACTCGGCATATATGGGCTTCAAGAAGGAGTCCATCTACGATAGTCTTCTGGGGATTGGAAATGAAACTCTCCAGATATACGCTGATAATGACACCATCCTGAACGGTGGTATGTTCTATAAGCTGGAACCAGTGAAGAATGAAGCCTGGTACAAAAAGGTAAGTGAAAGTGACGGAGTTGTTCTAAACTTCGAGTTTAACAAGGAATATTCGGATGCGTCTTCAAAAAGAGATGTGGTTCTTATGAGAAAAATGGATATGGCAAGAAGAAGCCGTGTCGAGAAGATAGTACGAATGACCATCAATTATAGAACATTTCAGGATTCCATTCTTAATGAGGGTATCGAATCTGACGCATATATCTGTCTTGGTGATAAGCTGCTTATGACTAATGTTGGCGGCACCCACTATAAGGAGTCCTATAAGTTTATAGACAAAAATCTAAAGTATGACTACAAGTATGACATATATCTGTATGGCGAGACCTATACCATATATCTGAGAAACAGAGGTATGGGAATCTGGGTGCTGGACCTCAAATCTACTATTATAGTATTCTGTCTTCTGGCACTCAGTATCCTGCTTCCTATCTATATGATAAGACAGCTGGACTACTCCGTTGCACAGAGGATAGGCGTTCTAAGTAAGATATTTGAAAAGACCGATGATGAACAGCTCACCAAGATCAGTCATATTGAGGGCGATGATGAGATCGCATCTCTGATGAAGAATTATAATAAAATGTCAGACAGGATGAACCAGCTGATCCAGACTGCCTATGTCGACAAGCTGAAGCAGCAGGAGATGGATATCGCTAGACAGAATGCAGAGCTGCTCGCACTCCATAGCCAGATCAATCCACATTTTCTCTTTAATGCGCTGGAAAGTATCAGAATGCACAGCCTTCTGAAGAACGAGAAAGAAACCTCTGAAATGGTTGAGCATCTGGCTGTAATGCAGAGAGTAAATGTTGACTGGCACTCGGACTCAGTTTCTGTTGAAGAAGAACTGAAGTTCATACAGGCCTACCTGGAACTGCAGAAGTACAGATTTGGTGAGAGACTCAACTATAATCTGGATGTATCCCCGGACTGCTACAAGGCTATGCTGCCGAAGCTGTCCATAGTAACATTTGTGGAAAATGCCTGCGTGCATGGTATTGAAAGCAAGACAGAACCAGGCTGGATATTTGTCAGAATCTATAAGACGGATACGGAAATGGTCTTCGAGATAGAGGATACAGGTATTGGAATGGATGAGGAGATGAGAGAGAATCTTCTCTTTAAGATGAATAACGCGAGCCTTGAGCTGATCAAGACCGGCAGGGGAGTTGGTATGACAAATGCCTGCCTCAGACTTAAGATGATGACAGACAACAAGGCAAGATTTGATCTGGAGACAGAGCAGGGAGTTGGTACAACAGTTCTGATCACCATTCCGCTTTAATACATTTTCATTGATATATATGATAATTATTGACTTATTGTATTTTATAAAGGGAAATAAATATGTTAAAGGTTATGTTTGTCGACGACGAGCCCTATATAGTAGAAGGACTTAAGGTGCTCATCGATTGGAAAAGCGAAGGCTTTGAGATAGTAAATGTGGCAGAAAATGGGCAGGAGGCGCTGGATTTTCTGCGTGATAATGAGGTGAATCTTGTTATCGCTGACATAAGGATGCCAGTGATGACTGGAATCGAGCTTCTGCAGGCGGTTAAGGAACAGCAGATTTCTGATGCCTATTTCGTGGTGCTTAGTGGCTTCAATGATTTCCAGTATGCCAGAGATGCTATGCGCCTTGGATGCCTGGATTATCTTCTCAAGCCTATCAAGAAGGACGAGCTTCTGAAGATCCTTCGCAAGATAAATGCTCTTAATAAAGAAAATACTGAATTGAAGGCCCATCATGAGGAGGCTGAGACTGCGTATCTTGAGCAGCATATGGTTGCTCTTATAGTTGGCCGATATGATGACGCAAATCTTGATTATCTTAAGAAAAACATGCGACTCTCCAATGGGGTCAGGTATGTGATAATCGAGCTTCCTGATACAGATGAACTGGATACACACGAGGGCAGTGTGATGCAGTACAGGAGAGAAATGAATGAGGCTGCCAAGCTTATAATAGGTGAGGATAGTAATCATTTGATATACGATGTATCGCTGAACCACAGCACCAACGATACAGGCTTTATTTACTGTGATTATATGGCAGACGACCGCGGCGAGGATGATGTGGAGTTCCTGACGTCTCTTCAGAACAGGCTGGAGCTTTCCCTTAAGCGTAAGGTGAGGATCATTTCAGGAAAGAAGGTTTCTGACATAACTCAGGTATCCAAGTCCTATAGCTCCGCCTGTATCCTGAAGTCTCAGGAGGTGTTCCACGAGGCCCGTCCAGTTGTTACCTATGAGAGGGAAATGAGCATTAATCCTGGAAAGGCAACACTTTTCAAGAAGAGTCTTGATAATCTGGTAAAGGCTATAGAACAGAGTGATGAGGCTGAGATACATAAATGTGTAAATGCTTTCTATGATGATATATCCAAGGCGGGACTAGGCGATTCTGTTAGTCTTAACATGAACTATCTTCTGTTCCAACTGATCCACGTTGCCACAGAACTGGATGACGAACTGGATCAGGAGGAAATCCTTCACAGGATCAGTGAGAGCTCCTTCGATGAAGGAATAAAGAGAGGCAGCTCTATACATATGTATAAGTTCGCCTGCGAGTATGCCCAGTATCTGAATCAGCTTCGGAAAAATGTATCCGGTGGAATCCTGAAGGATGTTGAAAAAGAAATCAGGGAGAATTATAGCGAGAACCTGAGCCTTAAGAAGCTCAGCGAGAAATATTTCATTAACTGCAGCTATCTTGGTTCCCTCTTTACAAAGAAGTATGGAGTATCATTTAAGGATTATCTTACAGATTACAGGATAAATGAAGCTGCAAAGATGCTGATCAATACCGACGACAGGATAGTTGATATCTCGGCAGCTGTAGGCTACAAGAACAGCGACTACTTCATCAGAAGGTTTATCGAGATAAAAGGGATGACTCCATCTCAGTACAGACGTCAAAAAAAGAGTAAAATGTAGTGATTTATATTAAAAATATGCCAAATTAGTTTACATAAAGCATATACCCTACAAATTTTAAGAATTTGTAGGGCTTTTTTTTGGAGTTTGTGGGGGGAAATAGATTTTTTATAGGGATATAATAAGGTTACTTAATTGCCGAGTGAAGGCTATCATACAAAAAACAATTTTAAGGAGGTAAAGTATGAGAATTAAGGCTAAGAAGCTGGGGGCATACGCGCTTGCAGGCACAATGATGCTTACTATGCTCGCAGGTTGTGGTGGTTCTTCTTCAAATGAGGATACTACTACAGCAACAGATGATTCAAATGGTGCAACTGAAGCGGCTACAGAAGAGGCATCATCTGGTTCAGGTGAGGTTAAGGAATTTGATATGTTCATTGCCATGCCTGGAACAGAAATCAACGATGACAATGAGATTCAGCAGATCATCGCTGACAAGACTGGCGTTAAGGTTAAGGAAACTTGGCTGACAGGTCAGACAGACGCTGAGGCAATCGGTACAATCATCGCTGGTGGTGACTATCCAGACTTCATCAATGGTGGAGATGCTATGATGCAGCTCTATGACAATGATGTACTTGTAGCTTGGGATGATTATCTTGATGATTATCCAAACCTCAAGGCATTCTACACAGATGAAGAGTGGGATAAGTTCCGTATGGATGATGGACACATCTATTGGATGAACGTTTTCGGAAATACTCTTGGTGAGTCTAAGGCAACAACTCACAATGATGAGGCTTTCTGGATTCAGGCTAAGGTTCTTGAGTGGGATAACTATCCAAAGATTGAGACTCTTGATGAGTACTTCGATCTTCTTGAGAGATACTATGCTGAGCATCCTACAATGGAAGATGGAACAGAGATCATTCCTTACACAATCCTTTGTGAGGACTGGAGATACTTCTGTCTTGAGAACGCACCTGAGTTCCTTGATGGATATCCAAATGATGGTTCTGTAATCGTTGATAAAGAGAACCTTAAGATTGTTGACTACAACACAACAGATACAGCTAAGATGTACTTCAAGAAGCTCAACGAAGAGTACAACAAGGGTATCGTTGATGTAGAGTTTGGTACTCAGACATATGATGAGTACATTTCAAAGCTTTCAACAGGTAGAGTACTTGGTATGTGCGATCAGAACTGGGATTTCAACTATACTATTTCTGACGTATTCAAGCAGTCTGGTCTTGATGAAGAAGGCTGCAGCTATATCCCTCTTGGACTTACAGCAGAGAAGGGTATGGAGAACAGATGGCATACATATGATGATACACTTAACATGTCATCAGGTGTTGCTATTACTAAGGACTGCGATGATATCGAAGCTGCATTTCAGTTCCTTGATGATCTTTGCTCACAGGAGATCAGAGATCTCAGATTCTGGGGAGTTGAAGGTGAGGACTATGAAGTAGATGAGAATGGTCTTTTCTACAGAACAGAAGAGCAGAGAACACAGTGGTCAGATCCTGAGTATCAGGCATCACACGAGTGTGCATACAGCTACATGCCTCAGTATCATGGTACATCAACAGATGGCAAGAACGCTAACAAGCCAGAAGAGCAGACATCTGAGTTCTTCGATACACTTCCACAGCCAGTTATCGACGTATTTAACGCTTATGGCGCTACAACATATCCAGAGCTTATTGGTTCTGTAGTTGAGTCAAATGGTCCTTGGTTCCCAATGTATTCATATTCAAACAATATGACAACAGATACACCAGGTGGTGTTGCTTGGGTTAAGATGGGTGAGACAAAGCACGAGTGGCTTCCAAAGGTAGTTATGGCTTCAGACTTCGAGTCAACATGGAGCGATTATATGGATGCATACAGTGCATGTAATCCTCAGGACTTCCTCGATGAGATGCAGGAAGAGCTCGAGAGAAGAGCTGGTAAATAAGATTAAAAAGATTAATCTAAGTCTTTAAAGGGTTATGCAGCCATAGAAATATGGCTGCTATCCTTTTAAAAGTTGGGAGAGATAGTTATGAGTGCTAATAAAAACAAGCTTATTAAGCCGCCTAAGATCAGATTTTCGAAAAAAGAAGTTAAGAGACAGTGGCCACTTCTTGTATGGTCAATAGTTTTCTTCGCTTATGGTATTATATTTAATTATATTCCGCTGGCAGGCTGGGTAATGGCTTTCCAGAATTACAAGCCAAAGACAGGGCTTTTCCATTCAAAGTGGATCGGACTCGACAAGTTCAAGTTCCTGTTCTCGGATGCTAATTTCTTGCTTGATATCAGAAATACTCTGGCAATGGGTATCTTAAACCTGGTATCAACCTTCGTTATGGCAATCCTTTTTGCCATTCTCTTAAATGAGTTAAAGTCTCGTGGTGGAAAGAGAGTCGTACAGACTATTTCATATCTTCCACACTTCCTTTCATGGATTATCGTTACAGGTATCCTTCATGATGCACTTTCAGCATCAGGTATCGTAAATGAGCTTCTTGGTCATCTTGGCCAGAGCCCAATCAACTTCTTTGCAGAGCCAAAGTACTTCTGGGGCATTGTTGCATTTGCAAATGTCTGGAAGGAAACAGGTTGGAATGCAATCATCTATCTTGCAGCTATTACATCTATAGATCCTAACCTCTATGAGGCAGCTAAAATAGATGGAGCCGGAAGATGGGGTCAGATTCGACATATCACACTGCCTTCACTTAGACCTACAATCATGATTCTTCTTCTGATGAACATTGGTTGGATCCTCAACGCAGGTTTCGAGGTACAGTATATCCTCGGAAATGGTCTTGTAAAGCGTGTTTCAGAAACAATAGATATCTACACACTGACATGGGGTATTAGTCAGAACGACTACTCCCTTGGTACTGCCGCCGGTATATTCAGAAGTGCTGTTTCCATTGCACTTATCCTGATTTCAAACTATGTTGCTCGTAGAACCGGTGAAGACAAACTATTCTAAGGAGGTTTTAAAGATGAACGAATTCAAAAATGAAACTGAATTAGAACAGGCTTCATCAGGTAAAAAACGTACTCCGGTTCCAGAGGGCGGAAGAAATGAATATCTTCCAGTTCCAAAGCCAACGAAGTACAAGAGATCAGCTGGTGACCATATCTTTTCAGTTTGTAATATTATCTTTATGATACTTTTCGTAGTTATTACGATATATCCTATCCTCAATACACTTGCATTATCATTTAATGATGGTATTGATGCAGTAAGAGGTGGTATTCATATCATACCGAGAAAGTTCTCGCTTAATAACTACAGATCCGTATTTGCGATGAAAAACCTTACAACAGGTCTTTTCATCTCTGTTGCAAGAACAGTTCTTGGAACTCTTCTCGGACTTGCAGTAAATGCTATACTTGCATTTATCGTATCTAGAAAGAGATTCCTTCTTAAGAAGCAGCTTACAGCTTTCTGGGTTGTAACCATGTACGTAAATGGTGGTATGATCCCTGTACTGCTCCTTTATAAGACACTTCATCTTACAAGTACATTCTGGGTATATGTTATCCCAGGACTTATTTCAGCATTCAATATGCTGGTTATGAGAACCTTCATGGAGGGAATTCCTGATTCTCTTGAAGAGGCTGCTCAGATGGATGGCGCTAGCTATTCAACAATTTTCCTTAAGATCATTTCTCCACTCTGCAAGCCTATGTATGCTACAATCGCACTTTTCATAGCTGTAGGACAGTGGAACTCTTGGTTCGATACTATGCTGTATAACAGACTTTCATCTCAGTATACAACACTTCAGTATGAGCTTATGAAGCTGCTTTCATCTGTATCAAGTCAGTCAAGTAAGTCTGATCCTAACTCAGGTGAGGGAGCTAACCTGCAGCCTATATCAGTTCGTTCGGCTGCAACAATCGTTACTATGGCACCTATCGTTTGTCTGTATCCTTTCCTGCAGAAGTACTTCGTAGCAGGTCTTACAATCGGTGGTGTTAAGGAGTAATTTCATTTAGTAATATTTAAGAAAGAATAGATAGTTTGTATGAATTATTTATCAAGATTCGGTATATCAGACGAGGCCGCTAAGGCAAGATGTAAAGAGATATTTAACACTATTTTTTATGGTAGTGATGAAGAACGTTTCTATACACCTGTTGGAGACGACCTCGGATATATCGAGGATACGGGAAATCACGACGCGCGCACTGAAGGTATGTCATATGGCATGATGATGTGCGTGCAGATGGACCGTCAGGAAGAATTTGATAGGCTGTGGAAATGGGCCAAAACCAATATGTTTATGACTAAGGGACCAAACGAAGGCTACTTCGCCTGGTCTTGTCAGACAAATGGTAAGAAGAACTCCTGGGGCGCTGCTCCTGATGGAGAAGAGTTCTTCATTATGGATCTCATTTTCGCGGGTAACCGATGGGGCAACAAAGACGGGATATATGATTATCATAAAGAGGCTCGTTCGTTGCTCCACACTTGTATTAACAAGGGTTATGATGGTTCTCGTGGCAGGGCGATGTTTGATAGAGAGACCAGTTATATAAGATTTATAGCTGAGGAAGACTTCTCTGATCCTTCATATCATCTGCCACATTTCTATGAGCTCTATGCCCAGGTTGCAGATGAGGCTGATGCCGAGTTCTGCAAGCGAGCAGCAGTAGCAAGTAGAGATTATTGGAAGAAGGCTTGTCATCCTGTAACAGGTCTGTCAGCAGAATACGCTGAGTATGATGGTACACCACATACTGGTGATCATAAGAAGTACAATGGTCGTCATGATTGGTTTTATAGTGATGCGTACAGAACCATACTTAACATAGCTACTGATGCTGTGTGGTGCGGAGTCTCTGACTGGGCTAAGGAAGAGGCTGACAAGTATATATCCTTCTTTGAAAGACCTGAAAATGCTGATGACTGGGATCACATTTTCGAGCTGGATGGAACAAAGCTACCTGAGAAGGCTCTCCATCCAATAGCTATAATTGCAACAAATGCAACAACTGCTGCGATTATTGATAATGAGAAATCAAATAAATGGCTGAAGAGATTTATCGAAACTCCTCTTAGACTTGGAGATAGAAGATATTACGACAATTGCCTTTATTTCTTCTCATACTTGCTTCTCAGTGGAAATTACAAGGTTTGGTAGAAACGGGGGACAAGAGTTCTAATGGACGTTTTCAGATACGATAGTGATCTGATGCAGGCAATCGGCAGAGCGGCTGATCTCGCATGGCTTAACATACTTTGTGCTATTTGCAGTATTCCAATCTTCACGGCTGGTGCAGCTATTTCAGCGAAGTACTATGTTGCTATGAAGCTTGAACGAGGACAGGCGCCTGGTGTTACTAAAACCTTTTTCCGTGCCTTTAAGGATAATTTTGTTCAGGATCTAAAGATAACATTTATCCTGCTTCTAATAATTGGTTTTTTTGCAGTCGATTGGTATGTCATCATAAGACCCGGTGCGGGTTCACCGAATCCTATAGTTATCGGTATGCTCGCTATGTTTACCGCAATGGTACTCGTAATGGGTTTTTGCATCTTCCCCATGATTTCAAGATTTGAGATGAAAACCTTTGATTCTTTCAGGAATGCACTGGTTTTCGGTATCATACATTTACCGAGAGTTATTCTCGGTATCCTTATGGCTGTTATACCATTTGTCATAAGTATCTGGTATTACAAATGGGCATGGCTTATATGGCTGTTTGTTGCCAGTGTAGCTCTCTACTATAATTCTAAGTTCTTTATCAAGACCTTTGATAAGCTGGAGGAGAGAACCTTCGGACCTAAGGAGGAGCCTGAGGAAGATCCTGATTATGTTCTTCCTGAGGATGAGACTGAGGCTGAATCAGATGATAAAGCTAAGAAAGATACAGAGACTGAAACAGATGATATAGCAGATAATGAGTCTGAAAATGAATCAGGGGCAGAGCCTGATGAGGAATCAGAAGACAGTAGTGAGGAGACAGAAGAGAATTGATTCATGGTTTAACTCTGAAGGAATATATTGAAGAAGAGAAGACAAAACTCGGCGAGATGAATAAGGAGGAGAAGATAGATTACTTCAAGGAGTACTATCTGAAACTCTGCATCTTTGCAGGAATTGTGCTTATCCTTCTTATATGGCTGCTTGTGGATATTGGCCTGAATATGAGACATAGTGTGGTGACTGGAGGTGTTGTCAACACTACTCTCACTGATGAGGGTCAGATGTTCCTGGGTGATGATTATCTGAAATCACTGGAACTCAGCAAGCTGACTAACAAGGTTTATCTTGCTCCAGATATTTTTCTGGATGATGATGATCCACAGTCTTATACCGTATTTCAGGCAGAGCTTGCCACAAATTCATATAACTATCTGATCACTGATGAGAAGGGACTGGAGTTTATAGTTGAGCTAGAATGTCTTGCAGATCTGGATGGCGTTTTAGACGCAGAAACTTCTGGTCAGGTATCGGATAAAAAAATCTATAGAAAGCTAAAGGAGTCAGGTGCTGAAATAGCTGCGGCTATTGATATTTCTGATACAGCCTTTGCAAAGGAATATATTAATTCAGGGGATAATGTATACTTTGTCATTTCTGGGAAGGAAAAGGAATATGATGCTGGGCTTGATATGCTTCATTATATTCTAAAGAAATGACAACACCAGGGCTCTAGACATAAAACCTCCTTTAAAGTTTTTTTGACGGGCGTATCTCATCCAGGATACGCCCCTTTGATTTTTAGATAGTATGAGACATTTAACCTAATAGATTTTAATGAAAGGGTTCTTATTATGAGTGAAGTAGTTAAAAAAGAAGCAGTTAATCCATACCTTCCATCCTGGGAATATATCCCTGATGGTGAGCCATACGTTTTTGGAGACAGGGTATATATCTATGGTTCTCACGATATCTTTGATGGCCATGTATTCTGTCTGGGAGATTATATATGCTATTCAGCACCAGTAGATGATCTTGGTAACTGGAGATATGAAGGGGTTATATATCCAAAGACAGCCGATCCGCTTAACCCGGACGGTTCTATGTGTCTATATGCGCCAGATGTTACTGTTGGACCTGATGGTCGTTATTATCTCTATTATGTACTGGATAAGGTTGGTGTTACTTCCGTTGCCGTATGTGACACACCAGCTGGAAAATACGAGTTTTACGGATATGTTCACTATAAAGATGGAACCCGTCTTGGGGATAGAAAAGGGGATGAGCCTTCATTTGATCCAGGAGTAATAACAGAGGGTGATCTAACATATCTCTATCTGGGTTTTGCTCCTCACGGAGACAGATCAAGAAGTGGTTCACTTCTTTCAGTACTTGGTCCAGATATGCTGACAATAGAAGAAGAGCCGTTTCTTATAGCTCCAGGCATTGAGAACCCTGAAAAGGGAAGCTTTGAGGGTCACGAGTTCTTTGAGGCATCATCTATAAGAAAAAGAGGAGATAAGTATTATTTCATATACTCATCTATCTGGATGCACGAGCTGTGCTATGCCACCTCTGATTCGCCAAAGGGACCATTTACCTATGGTGGAGTGATCATCAGTAATGCCGATAAGGGAATAGACAGCTATAAAGAAGCTGATACACCTGGTATGTACGGAGCTAACAATCACGGAAGCATCGTGGAGATAGCAGGCCAGTGGTATATATTCTACCATCGCCACACAAATGGTACCTGGTATTCCAGACAGGAATGCGCCGAGATAATACATTTTGCTGAAGATGGAAGTATTCCTCAGGTTGAGCTTACATCACAGGGATTAAATGCGGCGCCGCTTACAGGAGAAGGCGAGCATATGGCATATACAGTCTGCAATATGTTTACCAAGGAGCCAGAACTCTATATTGGAAAGCCTGGACTTCCAACTGTGAAGGAAAGACTGGACGAAGGAATGGAGCATCCGGAAGCATTTATCACACATATCGTGGATGGGGCAACCCTTGGTTTCAAATATTATAAATGCGAAGGAATAAAGAGCATCACACTTGAGCAGCGCGGCTATGGTGACGGAGTCTTTGAGGTAAGAACCTCATTAGACGGAGAGGTGCTTGCAACACTTCCTGTTGAAAACCGAAACATCTGGACACCACTTACAGCCGATATAGATCTTCCAGACGGAGTATATGCGTTCTATTTCACCTTTGTGGGACGCGCCAGCAGCCTGCAGCTACGCAGCTTCACTTTAGCGTAAAACAAGTAGGAGTAGTAAATGAAAGCAAAGATAAGTATAGATACAAATAAAGCGATAAGTAAGATTGATGATCGTATATACAGCTCATTTATTGAGCACCTCGGCAGAGCGGTTTATGGTGGAATCTATGAGCCGGGCCACGAGACAGCGGATGATATGGGCTTCCGTCAGGACGTTATGTCCCTTATCAAGGAACTGAAGGTTCCTATGGTGAGATATCCAGGAGGAAACTTTGTCTCTGGCTATAACTGGGAGGATGGAACTGGCGATAAGGCTCTTCGTCCTAAGAAAATGGAACTTGCTTGGAACTCTATTGAGACAAATGAAGTAGGTATCGATGAGTTTCAGGAGTGGGCTAAGCGTGCGGAGTCAGACGTTATGATGGCTGTAAACCTGGGAACAAGAGGTGCTGACGATGCAAGAAATATAGTTGAATACTGCAACTCAAAAACTGATACATACTACGCAAACAAGCGCCGTGCTAACGGATTTGAGGATCCATTTTGTATCAAGGTATGGTGCCTGGGAAATGAAATGGATGGTAACTGGCAGATAGGTACAAAGAGGCCGGTTGAGTATGCAAGACTTGCCTGCGAGACTGCTAAGCTGATGAAGATGGTGGATCCATCTATCGAGCTGGTTGCATGCGGAAGTTCTGGACCTTTTGTGGAGACCTTTGGCGAGTGGGAGGAAACAGTACTTCGTGAGGCTTATGAGCATCTCGATTATATCTCACTTCACAGCTACTATGGAAATCCAGATGATAACTCTCAGGAGTATCTTGGATCTGCAGCCATTATGGATAAGTTTATCCGTGATGTTATTGAAATCTGTGACAAGGTTAAAGCCGAGAAGAAGTCTGATAAGGATATCAACCTGTCCTTCGATGAGTGGAACGTATGGTTCCACAGCAATGAGCAGGATAAGAAGCAGGAGCCTTGGCAGATAGCTCCTCCACTTCTTGAGGATATGTATAACCTTGAGGATTCAATCGTAGTCGGAGACCTGATGATCACACTTCTAAAGCACAGTGACAGGGTTAAGATAGCCTGTCTTGCACAGCTGGTAAATGTAATTGCTCCGATAATGACCGAGACAGGTGGCGGAATATGGAAGCAGACAATCTTCTATCCATTCATGTATACATCTGTTAATGGACGTGGAACCGCACTTGATACAGTGGTTGAGAGCGAAAGCTTCTCTGAGGGTAAGGCTGAGAATGTGTCAATTGTTGACGCAGTGGCAGTTATCTCTGAGGATGGGAATACAGTTTCTCTCTTTGCAGTAAACAGAAAGCTGGGAGAGGATGCAGAGCTGGAGCTTTCAGGTTTCGATGGCTACAGACTCCAGTCACATATCTCTATGGAGGGTGATGATCTGAAGGCAGGTAACTCTATTACAGCCCCAGATAACGTAACACCAGTAACAAAAGAGATTACAGACAAGGTTACACTCACAGGTGGTTCCTGGAACTACCTTAAGTTCACAAAATAAGGCTTCCCCTCGAGGGACGGCCTGTGTGCCGGTGGCACACATCTTAGGCCGTTTGCCCGAGTCGGAGACGAGACCAAGCTGTCAGCGAAGTTGACTGATGAGGTGAAAAAAAGAAATACATGAAAAGTATGATAATAAATAAGGATTCAAGCATTCGCTTTATATATGAAAACTCAACCCTGAGCGGTGTAAAGAAGATTTCTGAACTTGTAATGAAGGATGTGGAGATGGTAACAGATTCGCATCCTGTTAGTGCTACGTGGGAAGAAACTTCGTATTCAAGTGCTACTAAGTCAGAGGATACTTCGTATCAAAATGCTACTAACTCTGTTGATATAATCTTTGGAACAATTGGTAACAGCCCTATGCTCGACTTGTTAGTTGAGAAGGGTGAGATTACATTTGACGGGATAGAAGGAAAGAGAGAAGTTTATGGCTTCTTTCCTCTTGATAATCGTATAGTGATCGTGGGCAGCGATAAGCGCGGAACCATCTATGGCCTGTTCCATATATCGGATCTTCTGGGGGTATCTCCTCAGGTTAACTGGTCGCTGGCAGTTCCTGCAAAAAAGTCTCTTCACATCACAGAGGCTGATAGATTCATTTCAAAGGAACCATCAGTAAGATACAGAGGCTTCTTTATAAATGATGAGTGGCCTTGCTTTGGCACCTGGTGCAATAAACATTTTGGTGGTTTCACCGTGGGAGCATATGAAGGAATCTTCGAGATGCTGCTTCGTATGAAGGGTAATTATCTCTGGCCTGCGATGTGGTCATCCTGCTTTGCAGAGGATGGTCCAGGTCTTGCCAGTGCGGAGCTGGCCGATGAAATGGGAGTTGTTATGGGACTCTCGCATCACGAGCCTTGTCTCAGGCACGGTGAGGAATACAGCCATGTGAGAGGCAAGGATTCAATCTATGGTGACGCGTGGAACTTTAGAACGAATCCTGATGGCATAACCCGTTTCTGGAGAGATGGTCTGAAGCGTAATGGACATCTGGAAAATGTTATCACAGTTGGCATGCGTGGAGAGAGAGACTCCAAGATAATGGGCAAGGACGCTACTCTGAAGGAAAATATAGATCTTCTTCGTGATGTTCTTCGTACACAGAATCAATTGATTAAAGAAGAAGTAAATAGTGATATAACCAAGGTGCCTCGTATGCTGGCTCTATATAAAGAGGTGGAACCTTTCTACTATGGCGATGAGACCACCGAAGGTCTGATCAGTAGTGATGATCTGGATGATGTGATCCTCATGCTTTGTGATGACAATCACGGCTATGTGAGAAGTCTTCCGACAGAGGAGATGAGACGCCATAAGGGCGGTTTTGGAATGTATTATCATTTTGATTATCACGGCGAGCCTGTCTCTTATGAGTGGATCAATAGTACATATCTTCCAGAGGTTTGGGAGCAGATGACCACGGCCTATGAGCACGGGATCAGGGATCTCTGGATAGTAAACGTAGGTGATCTTGGGTTAAATGAGATGCCTCTCAGTTACTTCCTTAGTCTTGCCTACGATTATGATAAGTATGGAATAACTTCTCCGAATGAGACTAAGAAGTATCTCAGAGACTGGATGGAGAAAGCGTTTGGAGCTGCCTTTAGTTCTGAGGATATTGATCTGCTTACGGATACATATAATAGATATACAAGACTTGTTCATAATAGAAGACCAGAACATATGAATGAGATGGCCTATCCTCTGGAGGGCTACAAAGCTGAATCAGTTCTGCGTGAGACTGAGGATATAAAGAGGATTATTCTGGAACTGGAAAACAGATGTCCGGAAGATAGTAAAGCAGCTTTTACAGAGCTTATTTCCTATAATGCTCTTGCTGGTATGAATCTTATAGAGATGTGGATTTATAAGGCATACAATCACTTTTTTGCATCTATTGGAGCTGTCGTTGCAAATACCTATGCTGATAAGATTAAAGAATGTCTGGATAAGGATGCAGAGCTTGCTGATAAGCTTGGAACTGTGGCAGATGGCAAATGGGACGGCTTCCAGCTGGCTGAACATATAGGCTTCAGAAACTGGAACAGTGAGCTGTCTGCAAGACCTATACTTGAGACTATCATTCCTGTAAAGGGTCCGACTCTTATGGCTGGACTTACAGGTACCACTGATTCAAACAGTGGTATGGAGTGGTCTAAGAAGGTGCTTACTGTAAATAATTGGCGTACTTCTGATAATGATACATTTGAAACAAGAGTTTTTGTTGCATCAACTGGTGATACAGCAGTTAGTTTCGAAGCGCTACTATCTGACGGAGCTGATGAGAAGGAACCAGAACGTAATTACATTGCAGCTAATGATGATCTGGATATTAGTGATTCCTTGATAAAGAAGCTAGGTAATTGGGATATAGAGATAGACAAGACCAGCGGTACAGTTGGACCGGATAATCTGATCGAATATATAACCATTAAGGCGTCTCGGGATACGCTGGAAAAACTTTCTGATAAGACGGATATTCATTTATATATATCCTATGCAAATGGAAAGGTGGATATCAGGCTTCTTGGTTTCAGAAAAGATCTGATAGAAATAGCTGCTGAGGATTATACGACTAAAAAGGATGAAGCGGATTCGGATGACAGTGATTCTCAGGATGGAAAGAGATTTGTTACCCTTGAAGATGTTGGAAGCTGGGACAGTGGAGTTAAACTCTTCCCAGTTATTAGTGATTCACTACTAAGTGATGATACTCCTTATCTTGAGTACGAGTTTAATGTAGAAGAGGCTGGAGACTACAGACTTATCTTCCAGGTGCTTCCAGCTAACCCATTTACATTTGGCCATAATATCTTCATCAGATATTCGGTTAATTCCGAAGATGTGAAGGATGTGGAAGAGATAAGGCTCCTTCCGGATGATTATCAGGCTGGTATCTCCGAGGAGTGGGGTGACGGAGTTCTGACTCATATAAGGCGCCCGGAAGTTTTGATCCACCTGAACCAGGGAAACAACAAAGTAAGATTCTATGCCGCTTCCCGTGAAAATGTACTCGAGAAGCTAATAATTGAGAAATACATTCCGGACACCGGAATACCAAAACGAATATACGGGTAGGAGGAGAGTATGAAGATGTCATTTCGCTGGTATGGAACCGGCAATGATTCGGTTTCATTATCAGATATAAAACAGATACCCGGAGTTGAGGAGATCGTCTGGGCTCTTCATGAGAAGCAGCCGGGGGAAATCTGGACAAAGGAAGAAATCCAGAAGGTTAAGGATGAGCTGGATGAATACGGCTTCGGTATGGCTGTAGTTGAATCGGTAAATGTTCACGATGATATAAAGACTGCGGGGCCAAACCGTGATCTCTATATTGAGAATTACAAGGAGACCCTCAGGAATCTGGCGGAGTTTGGAGTAAAGGTTGTGTGCTACAACTTTATGCCTATTTTTGACTGGACCAGAACGGATCTGTTCCATCCCCTTCCAGATGGTTCCACTGCTCTTTACTATGAGAAGGAAAAAATAAAGCAGGATCCAAAGGAGATGGCGGATTATATCCTGAAGGAGTGTGAGGGCTATACCATGCCGGGCTGGGAACCTGAAAGGCTTGCAGCGCTGGAGGAGCTCTTTGAAATGTATAAGGATGTGGATAAGGAGACCCTTTGGGAGAATCTTAAGTATTTCCTGGAGGCACTGATGCCAACCTGTCACGAGACAGGAATTAAGATGGCAATCCATCCGGATGATCCACCTTGGGATATATTTGGCCTGCCAAGACTTCTTGTGGATGCTGAGTCAGTGGATAGATTTGTAACTATGGTTGATGATCCGTACAATTGTCTCACTCTTTGCAGTGGATCTCTTGGTTCGAATCCAAAGAACAATGTGGCAGAGATAGTAAGGAAGCACGCAGACCGTATAGCATTTGCCCATATAAGAAATGTTAAGCATTTTCCAAATGGGGACTTTAGTGAGGCATCTCACCGCGATTGTGATGGAGATGTAGGTATCCTGGATATTATCAAGGCTTATCACGATGCTGGTTTTGATGGCTACATCAGACCAGATCACGGCCGCCATATCTGGGGAGAAAAATGTCGTCCAGGCTATGGCCTATACGACAGAGCATTGGGAATAATGTATATCCTGGGTGCCTGGGATATGCTGGACAAGACAGAGGTAGAAGATAGTGAAGCTTACAGTAGAAGGAATTAAAGCTGGACAGGCCTGGGAGGCGGTGGGGGTAAGTCTCCCGGGCTATAATATAGAAGCAGTCAGAGAGAAGACTAAGGAGACTCCAGAATGGATTCATTTTGGTGCAGGAAATATCTTCAGAGGTTTTATCGGTGGTATAGCTGATACCCTGATTGGAAAGGGTGAACTCTCCACAGGAATTATCGCAGCTGATACATTTGATGGTGAGATAATTGATAAGATATATGAACCCTTCGATAACCTGACTCTTTCTGTGGGGCTTAAGCCCGACGGCAACAGCGTGAAAAGAGTGACGGCTGGGATAGCGGCTGCAATAAAAGCAGATAACGAGCATCTGGCGGAACTGCATCGGATCGCATCGAAGGACTCCCTCAAGATGATATCATTTACCATCACAGAAAAGGGTTACGCCTGCACGGATATCTCTGGAAATACCATTCCTTTTGTGGAGACAGATATAGCCAGAGGACCAGAGGCTCCTACTACTGCAATGGGTGTTGTAACTTCAATGCTTCTGGCAAGGTATAAGGCTGGAGCTGCAAAGATAGCTTTGGTCAGTATGGATAACTGCAGCCAGAACGGAAAGAAGCTTCGGGACGGAGTTCTCTTTGTTGCAAGAAAATGGCAGAAGAGAGGCTTTGTAACAGAAGACTTTGTTGATTATATTTCAGATGAGTCAGTTGTAGCATTTCCTTGGAGTATGATCGATAAGATCACTCCTAGACCGGATGATTCTATTGCCCAGGAGCTTAAGAATCTTGGCGTAGAAGATATGGATCCGATCATCACCAGCAGGCACACATATATTGCACCTTTTGTCAATGCGGAGATTCCTGAATATCTGGTGATAGAAGATTCATTTCCAAATGGAAGACCACCTCTCGAGGATGCGGGAGTTTATATGACTGACCGTGATACGGTAAATAAAGCAGAGAAAATGAAGGTTATGACCTGTCTCAATCCGCTTCATACAGCGCTTGCGATAACAGGCTGTCTCCTTGGATATAAGAAGATATCAGATGAAATGCAGGACGAAGACCTTCGTAAGCTGGTTTACAAGCTGGGTGAGGAATGCATGCCAGTTGTGGTGAGTCCGGGGATCATCAGTCCGGAAAGCTTTATCAAGGAGGTTCTTGAGGAGCGACTTCCAAATCCTTATCTTCCTGATACACCACAGAGGATTGCCACAGACACCAGTCAGAAACTGGCCATCAGATTCGGCGAAACAATAAATGGTTATGTTCAGAAGGGTATAGAGGATAATATGCGTATTATTCCATTTGTTCTGGCAGCATGGCTTAGATATCTTGTGGGTGTAGATGATGAGGGAAATCCTATGGAGCTCAGCCCTGATCCTATGCTGGAAGTGGTGAAGGATGCAATGGATGGCATAACCCTTGGGAATACTGATAACGATATGTCAGGGGTCAACTGGATACTCAGTAAAGAGGAGCTTTTTGGCATCAACATATTTGAAACAGATGATATGAATGTCAAGATTAAGAAGCATCTCTCTGAAATGCTAGCGGGTCCGGGAGCGGTTCGAAGAGCACTCTCAAATCTGGTAAATGAATAGAGAAAGATTATAGTGATGAAGGGGCTTTTAGATAATGTGAAGTGACAAAGTGCCCTTCATAATAGGGGGTAATAGATATGATAAAGCTATCAAGTATATTTAGCGATTATATGGTTCTTCAGAGGGACACAGATGATAACCTTCTTTGGGGTTATGCCGATAAAAAGGTTTTGGTTCAGTTTCAAAACGATGATCCTGAGAAGAGAGATGAGGTCTTTAAGACAGCACTAAGTATAGATGAAAACGGTTTCTTCAGTGGAAAGCTTCCTAACTATCCAGCAGGTGGTGAGTTTACTCTCACAGTGTGGGAAGAGGACTCGGCCGAGAAAATCGATATTCAGTATATAACCTATGGTGATGTCTTTGTATGCGGAGGCCAGTCCAATATGGAGCTTCCTCTGGCTCGTACCATGGAGCGCTATGCTGATGAGATCACATCCACTGATAATAAGAATATTCGATTCTTCAGAGTTCCTGAGAAGTACAATTTCCATCATACTGAGGATATGATCGAAGGTGGAAGCTGGAAATATGCAAAGATGCCTGAGATTCTTGATTTTGGCGCGGTTCCATTCTTCACTGCAAAGGAAATAAGTGAAAGAGAAGGAGTTACTGTTGGTATATACAACACTGCCATTGGTGGTACTCCGATAAAGGCCTGGGTTAGTGAAGAGACTATGAGAGAACTTGGACTTCACGTTGCTGAGTATGAAGAGTGTCAGAATGATGAGTGGGTTCAGGAAACTATTTCCAGAGAGCAGGCAGAGGATATAGCCTGGAGAGAGGATGCTGATAAGTCATTTGAACAGGATCTTTCGGGTAATCTCAGTGGAACCTTTAATGTGCCAGGCTTCTTTGAGGGTACTCCTCTGGGAGGTAAATGTCTTGCGGTACATTTTAAGAAAGAGATAGAGCTGGGAGAGGGCTGGAGTGACACTGATACAAAGCTGTATCTTGGCGCTATCATTGATTCTGACAAGGTCTATGTAAACGGACAGTATGTCGGTGAGACAGGATATCTCTATCCTCCAAGAATATATAAGGTTCCTAAGGGACTTCTTAAAGAGGGTAAAAATGTTATCGAGATTAGGCTTCTTGTCTTTAGACGTGAGGGCGGCTTTATGCCTGGTCTTGGCAAGTATTATATGATAAAGCGTCCTGATGGGGAGACTGTATCTCTTGCTGGTGAGTGGGAGTACACGGTGGCAAAGGATATGCCATTTATTGAAAATATGACATTCTTCTCCTACAAGGCAACGGGCGTTTATAACTGTATGGTATATCCCCTCAAGCGTCAGAAGTGTAAGGGATTTTTCTTCTATCAGGGTGAGTCAAATGTAGATGATTACGCTACCTATAAAGAGGAGTTTGAGGCTGTAATCAAGGACTGGAGAAAACTCTGGGGAGATGAGAGCCTGCCATTTATGTTTGTACAACTTGCAGCCTTTAATGATGGCAACAGAGCAGGTTATTTCGGCAGAAGAAGCTATCTTACCGAGGAACAGAGGAAATGCTGTGAACTTCCGAAGACGGCTATGATTCAGGCCTATGACCTGGGAGAGTTTAATGATCTTCATCCGACCAACAAGAAGGAGGTTGGAAGACGCGCTGCTCTGGCGGCAGAAGATCTTGTATATGGCAAGGATAAGTATATACCAGGTCCTGAAAAGGTTGAGGTGCTGTTCTCAAATCTGGATGAAAATGTAGATGAGGCAGAGGTTATATTTGAAGATAGTATTAAACTGATACTAAGTCATGGTATCGGAATGCTGATTGATGAGGATAGAAATGAAAAGGACGTTATTGGCTTCGACTACTGGATTGATGGTAAGGCTTATCCGGCAGAGGCAAAGCTTGTTGAAGCAAATAAGGTGCGTGTCACATATCCAAAGGGGGCAGAGGTTCTTAGCTATGCCTGGAGTGACAGCCCGCTGGATGCAAACCTTTACAGTGAGGACCGCCTTCCAGTAGTTCCTTTCCGTTTTGAACTAAAGCCTTCCCCTTGAGGACGGCCTGTGTGCCGGTGGCACACGGGTTAGGCCGATTGACCGAGTCGGCAGACGAGAGGAAGGTGCCTGCGAAGCAGGCGGATGAGGTGTTCTAATAAATATAAAAGAGGATTTGAGAAATATGATTAGAGAAGTAAAAGTTGAAAATGGAATAGTAAGAGGTGTCGCATCCGCGGACCCTCGTGTAACAGCATTTAAGGGTATCCCTTATGCTGCACCACCAGTTGGAAAGAATCGCTGGAGAGCACCACAGCCTTGTCCTGACTGGGACGGCGTGCTGCTGGCTCAGGAGTTTGCTCCTATCTCTATGCAGGATCAGCCAGGCGTTGGTGAAGACGTATATTGCAAGGAGTGGCACGTTGATCCAGATATTCCAATGGATGAGGACTGCCTCTATCTTAATGTCTGGACACCAGCAAAGAGTGCAGATGAGAAGCTTCCAGTTCTTGTGTGGTACTTTGGCGGCGCATTTCAGTGGGGATATACAGCTGAAATGGAATTCGATGGTGAGCGTCTTGCAAGAAGAGGCATCATAGTTGTAAGTGTAAACTACAGACTTGCGGTAATGGGCTTCCTTGCGCATCCAGAGATAACAAAGGAGAACCCTGATGCACCAGCAAACTTTGGCCTTCTGGATCAGCAGGCTGGACTTCACTGGGTATATAGAAATATTGCTGCCTTTGGTGGTGATCCAGAGAGGATTACTATCGCTGGTCAGTCGGCAGGTGGCGGAAGTACACTTCAGCAGTTAACCTGTGAGGCAAATAAAGACATCGTTAAGGGCGCAGTCATCTTCAGTGGAATGATAAACATGGACGGAATGCCAGGAGATATCTTCAATCCTCTTACACTAGAAGAGGCTGAGAAGAAGGGTGAAGAGTTCTTTAAGTTTATGGGAGTTAAGAGTCTTGAAGAGGCCAGGGCTATGGACGCTGCTAAGGTTCGTGATCTCTATGGAGAATTCTCTCCAATGACATTTGATCCAGATTCACCTCCTCAAATCGATAAGAAGATGTTCCCTATAACAGATGGAAAGAACTACATGGGAAATCCACTTACACTTCTTGAGGAAGGAAAGTATCCGGATGTTCCAGTGATAACTGGATACACCAGCGATGAGTTTACATTCGGCGGGGTTAATATAGTTGAAAAGAGTGTAAAGACTTCTGTCGCAAAGGCTATCGAAAGTGAGAAAGCTTTAGGAAAGACAGCAAACTTCTATTGCTATTGCTTCAATCCATCTATACCAGGTGAGGATAATCCAGGTACATTTCACTCTGTTGATCTCTGGTTCTGGTTCGAATCTATCCAGAAATGCTGGAGACCATTTAAGGGCAAGCATTTTGATCTGGCAAGAGTTATGTGCAATTATTTTGCTAACTTTGTTAAGACTGGGGATCCTAATGGACTGGATGCTGATGGAACCGAGATGCAAAAGTGGGAAAGCTATGATGCTGAGAAACAGAATGTGTTCAGACTTAAAGAAGACTAAATTAGTTAGTAGCAAAAGGCTACTAAGTGGATGCAGGATTTGGGTTATAGTAAAAAACTTGAAAGGGGTATGGGGTGTATGAGAAGTATAATAGATGAATTTTTCTTACTAAAGAGTAAACCGGCGGTAAAGCTTTATTATGAGCATGCTGCAAAGATGCCAATTATTGATTATCACAACCATCTAAACCCACAGGAGATTGCTGAAGACAAGGTATATGAGAATATGACCGAGCTCTGGCTGGGGGGCGATCACTACAAGTGGCGTGCCATCAGGGCTATGGGATATCCTGAGGAACTGGTGACTGGTCGTAAAAATGTCACCTCTGTTGACAGCTTTATTGAGGAAGAGGAGCTGGATTATAGAAGGTTCCTGGCCTATGCTGATACGGTTCAAAGCCTGGTAGGAAGTCCTTTGTATCATTGGACTCATCTGGAACTGAAGAGGTACTTCGATATCGATGAGGCTCTCACTCCTGATACTGCAGATTATATATGGGAAAAATGTAATGCACTTCTTAAGAAGGGGGATTACTCAGTTCGGAATCTTCTTAGAAAACAGAAGGCCGAGACTATATGTACCACTGATGATCCGGCGGATACCCTGGAGTGGCATAAGAAGATAGCGGCTGATGATTTCGAGATAAGCGTAAGACCTTCCTTTAGACCTGGCAGGGTTCTGGAGATTGAAGATGATGGGTTTGTCTCCTATATGAGCGAGCTGGGGGAAGCGGCTGGAATAGAGATTACAGATATTGAGACACTTCTTGCAGCACTTGGTAAGAGGCTCGACTATTTTGTAAGTGTTGGCTGTCGTGTGACAGATCACAGTCTGGAGAAGGATTTCTTTAGAGAAACAACTCTTAGTGCTGTTGATAAGATATTTAAGAAGAGACTATCAGAAGAGTCTTGTTCGATTACTTTAGATGAAGCAGCAGCATTTAGAGGATATGTACTTATCTGTCTTGGTAAAATGTATGCAGAGCGTGAAATGGTTATGCAGCTTCATATAGGTGCTCTTCGTAACAACTCCGAAAGAATGTTCAAGATTCTTGGCGCAGATTCAGGATATGACAGTATAGGAGATTTTAACTATATTCCTCAGCTGGCAAAGCTTCTTAGTGTTATGGATGCTGAAGATGAGCTGCCACGCACTATTCTGTATTATCTGAATCCAAAGGATGCTATGGCTCTGTCAACTCTGGCAGGATGCTTCCAGGGTAACAGCAAGGGAATCAGAGGAAAGGTTCAGCTGGGAAGTGCCTGGTGGTTCAATGATCACAAGTTTGGCATAGAGCAGCAGCTGCAGATACTTTCAGATACAGGACTGCTTTCAACATTTATCGGAATGCTTACCGATTCGAGAAGCTTCCTGTCCTTCCCAAGACATGAGTATTTCAGACGAATCCTTTGCGACCGTCTTGGAACATTAGTGGAGAATGGAGAGTATCCATACGATATGATATATCTGGGCGAAATGGTGGAGAATATCTGCTACAACAACGCCAAGGATTACTTTGACTTTGATTAAGAGATTAGGTGCTATGAAAACAATAGATGAAATAAAAGAAGAGTTTAGAAGGATAGGCATCATTCCAGTAGTAGTGCTGGATGATGAGGAGCAGGCTGAGCCACTGGCCGAGGCACTGCTTCGCGGTGGTCTTCCAGCAGCTGAAGTTACATTTAGAACAGATGCAGCGGCTGGTGCAATTCGCAGAATGAAGGATAAATACCCGGAGCTTCTTGTGGGAGCGGGAACGGTCCTTACCAGAGAACAGGTGGACAGAGCTGTGGATGCAGGGGCTGAATTTCTGGTGAGTCCGGGATTTAATCCAGACACAGTGAAGTATGCTATGGAACGGGGCATACCATTTACACCTGGTACACAGACTCCTAGTGAAATGGAACAGGCTATGGCTCTGGGACTGGACTTTGTGAAGTTCTTTCCGGCTGAACCATCAGGAGGTCTGGCTATGATCAAAGCGGTTGCGGCAGCCTATACTAAGCTGTCCTTTATGCCAACTGGTGGAATTAATGCAAAGAATGTTTCAGATTACCTGGCATATGACCGTATAGTTGCGTGCGGCGGCAGCTGGATGGTAAAGAAGGACCTGATAAACTCTGGAAGCTTTGAAGAAATCGAAACACTGGTTTGTGAAGCAGCAGCATTGGTTCAGAGATAAATGAGTAATAAAATGTGCAAGTGGGGACAGTCCCCGCTTGCACATAATTAAACTACGAGGATATAGAAATGGTAAATAGGTTAGTGCTAAAATCTAAAGAAGATTGCAGGTTTGATATGCTGAGTCTGGGCGAGGTAATGCTTCGCATGGACCCGGGTGAGGGCAGGATTCGGACTGCCAGAAGCTTCCGTGTATGGGAAGGCGGCGGTGAATACAATGTGGCCCGTGCCCTTCACAAGTGCTTCGATATGAAGACCGGAGTTATGACAGCCATTGCAGACAACGAGGTGGGACTTCTTATTAAGGATCTTATCGAACAGGGCGGAGTTGATACATCCCTGATCTCCTGGAAGGCCACAGATGGAATCGGTAAGCTATGTCGAAATGGAATCAATTTCACCGAGAGAGGTTTTGGTATAAGAGGAGCACTAAGCTGCTCAGACAGAGCCAATACAGCCATATCTCAGGCTACCCTGGATGATTTTGATTTTGAGTACATATTTGGTACCCTGGGGGTAAGATGGCTCCACACTGGTGGAATCTACGCTGCACTTTCTCCTGAATCCCAGAAGGTTGTGATTGAAGCCTGCAAGACTGCAAAGAAGTATGGAACCATAGTTTCCTATGATCTTAATTACCGTGCATCCCTGTGGGACCTGGCTGGTGGTATAGACGAATGTGTAAAGGTTAACCGCGAGATTGCAAAGTACGCAGATGTGGTTATTGGAAGCGAGGAGGATTATGTGGCCTGTCTCGGATATGAGGTCGAGGGAGCAGATGAAGGCTTTAAAGAGTTAAATGTTGATGCATTTAAAAAGATGCTTTCTCAGGTGGCAGCAGATTTCCCTAACATCAAGATTCTGGCCAACATGCTTCACACAGTAAGGACTGCCAGTGTCAATGACTGGAAGGTTCTGTGTCTCGCCGATAACGAGATATGTATGTCCAGAGAATATGATGGACTTGAGGTTCTGGACAGAGTAGGCATAGGAGATTCATTTGCGGCAGGATTTATATATGGTCTTATGACAAGTGAGGATCCAGAGGTGGCAGTTAATTATGGAGCGGCACACGGTGCTCTCGCTATGACAACACCGGGAGATACATCCATGGCACGCCTCAGTGAGGTTGAAGCAATAATGAATGCGGCAGGCGCCCGCGTCAAACGCTAATAAAGAAGAAAAAAGACAGGGGACGGTTCTTTGTCTTTTTGGGAGTTTGTATGAGAGTATTTGAAGAGACTATCTGGCAGGAGGGTGAGTATACCTACGAGGCGGCCTACGGATTTATTCCAAATATTCATGGTTATATTCATGATGAGGACGAAATAACCTCTGATGGTGAGAAGATCCAGAGAGACTGTATGCTGGTGGTGCCGGGGGGCGGCTACTGTATGTGCACTCCGCACGAGGGTGAGCTTGTGGGAGAGGTCTTCTACAAGCAGGGGATGAATGTATTTGTCCTCACCTATACAACTGATATTACTATGTCGGTTCCCCTAAAGAAGCAGCCTCTCGAAGATATATCCAGAGCGGTAAGATATATTAGAAAAAGAGAGACGGATTACAACATAGAAGGAAAGAATCTGATAGTGTGCGGCTTCTCAGCTGGTGCTCACGTGGCTGGCAGTCTTGCGGTGCATTTTGCTGATATACAGGATAAGTCGGATGGTTATAAGGACGTAAGTAATAGACCAGATGGCGCCATCCTATCGTATCCGGTTATTACAACTGGCGAATATACGCACGAATATTCGATTCAGACATTACTAGGCAAGGAACCTACGGCTGAAGAACTGGAATACTTCTCACTTGAGAAGCAGGTGACAGAGGATACACCGCCTTGCTTTGTGTGGCAGACGGTAACGGATGATCTGGTTCCGGTTGAGAACAGCTATCTGATGGCTGAGGCTCTTAGAAAGAAGGGCGTGATGTATGCTCACTATGTATTCCCATCGGGTTTCCATGGACTGAGCTATCCATCAGAAAAGTTCTTCTCCATTAATGCTGGCGGCGAATATGTTATGAAACAGGTTGAAATGGCAGTGGCGGCTGTAAAGGCTGGGAAGGGAATAAATGTATCGGATCAGCGTAAGAAGGAACTGGAAATGCAGTTCCCTGATAGAGAACCTATTGACAGGGAAGAGATTGCTGAGTTAGTGGATGAAATGGAGAGTGATCAATTCTTTGTTCCGCAAATAGATAAGACCTGGAGTGAGGATATTGGCCTCTGGCCTGAGCTGGCAAGGGTCTGGATGAATAGAATCTAATACGTGACTATTTGTCACGTGAAAGAAATAAGTGGAGGATAAAATGAAAAGAGGGTTTAAAGTATTTACAAGTACAGTCCTGGCTATGGCAATGATAGCTGGACTAGGTGCCTGTGGTCAAAGTGATAATGATACACAGGATAGCGGCAGTTCTGAGAGCACCGAGGCAGCTTCTGAGGCGGCTACAGAAGCAGTGGAGGTTGCTGCGGTAGAAGAGGTAGAGGGAAATATCCTTACCAATGGATATTTCAGCAGTGATGATGTATCAGCCTGGTCCATAGAGTGCGGTTCTCTTGGCATCGAGGTTGTAAGTGATGGAAATGGACCTGAAGGCTTCCCGACCTATGGAAAGCTAAACAGAGATCCTGGATCATCATCTCCATATGACTGTTTTGCACAGGATGTTACAGACAGTCTGGAGGGCGGTGTAACCTATGATTATGAGTTCTATGCAATGCTGGGAGATGAGTATGAGGGCGCACCTGCTGATCAGCGAATAGTAGATTTTGCTCCTTATATTACAGTAGATGGAAATACAACTTATCTTGGTTCTTACTCAGCTGAGATTACAGGTAACCCAAGTGAGACGCTTACACCGGGCGAGTGGAAGAAGTTCTCGGGTACTTTTACTCCAAGCTTCAGCGGAAAGGCTGAAAAGGCAGTTATCCGTATTATCGAGCAGGGTACTGACTATGGAAATGGCACCTGTGTAAAGGGTGATTTCTATATAGCAGGAGCAAAGCTTGTTCCACAGGATGGCGGCGCTGCAACAGCTATAGGAGTTGAAGAGGATATTGTGGATCTTAGAAGTGTTGTTGCTTCTTCTGATGGTCTGGGCGATGACGCGATCATCGGATGTTGTCTCGGATCTGTTGGAATAAATGACTCTAATCTGATGAAGCTGGTTGAAAAGCATTTTAATGCTGTGACTCTGGAAAATGAGCTAAAGCCAGATTCAATGTTTGGATACAACAACGATGCACCTGCATCTGGCAGTATTCACGAGGAGGAACTGAACGGTGAGACCATAGAGGTTCCAACCCTGGACTTCTCCAGAGCAGAAGCTATTCTTGATAAGATAATTGAGTGGAATGACGCGAATCCTGATAAGCTTATCAAGGTTCGTGGACACGTTCTTGTATGGCACTCACAGACACCTGAGTGGTTCTTCCACGAGGATTATGATAAGAAAAATGATTACGTTTCCAAAGAAGTGATGAACCAGAGACTTGAATGGTATATCAAGTCAGTGCTGGAGCATTTCACAGCTGATGACAGCAAGTATAAGGATCTCTTCTATGGTTGGGATGTTGTTAATGAAGCAATCAGCGACAGCACAGCAACCTATAGAACAGATGAAGAGCCAGGCAGCGATCAGCTTTCTGATTCAACTCACGGCAGCAAATCCAGCTGGTGGAAGGTCTATGGCTCAAACGAGTTTATTATAAATGCATTTAAGTTTGCCAATACCTATGCTCCTGAATCTCTCGAGCTTTACTACAATGATTACAATGAATGTGATTCTAAGAAGGCTGAGGGAATCAAGCAGCTTCTTACAGATGTTAAGTCAGCAGAGGGAACCCGTATTGATGGCTTCGGTATGCAGGCACACTATACAGTAAGTGCTCCATCAGTTGATCAGATTGAAGCAGCTGCAAGAGGCTATGCAGAGATAGTTGATAAGATAATGCTCACAGAGCTTGATGTAAAGGTCAGTGCAATGTTCGACGGAACAGAGGCAGGCCTTGCAGATGAGTACGCAAGACAGGCTGCATATTACGGCCAGATATATGAGTTAATGAAGAAGTTAAATGCTGAAGATGGCATCACTGTATCAGGCATCACTATCTGGGGTGTAATCGATACATATTCCTGGCTTCAGCAGCAGAGTAACGTAGGTGGTGGTGCAACAGGTACTATCCTTCAGTGCCCACTTCTCTTCGATGGAAGCTACAAGGCAAAGCCAGCATTTTATGCCTTTACTGATCCTTCATCAGTAGATGAGTCAGTTCTCGTAGTTGAGAGACCTACTATCGAAATCAAGAAGGGAACAGTTAGTGTTGGAGAAACTATTGATCCTGCCTGGGACGATGTTGAGGCTGTTCCACTTGAGATCAAGGTTCAGAACGCTAAGGCTACTGCAGATGCAAAGCTTCTCTGGGATGAGGAGAATCTCTATGTTTACTTTGATGTAAAGGATGAGGTTCTTAATGATGACAGCGAGGATGACTATCAGCAGGATAGTATTGAAGTCTTTATTGATGAGACCAATTCTCGTGCAGGCGGCTATGATGATGGCGACAAGCAGTATCGTGTGAGCTTCAATAACAAGAAGAGCTTCAATGGTGAGAAATGTCTTGATGAATATATCAAGTCTTACGCAGAAGTAACAGACGGAGGATACATCATCGTCTGTGCGATCAAGTGGAGTGAGATAACTCCTGAAGCAGGAACCGAAATCGGTCTTGAGCTTCAGATAAATGATGCCGGCGGTAGTGGCGAAAGAATCGGTACTATGAGCTGGGCAGATGACACTGGAACATGTTATATGAATCCGGCAATGTTCGGACACGCGGAGTTAGTAGAATAAAAAGTGAAAAAAGAAGTTAGTAAAATGACATCGAAGGCCCTTAGCAGTATCTGGGCCTTCGATATTCGTAAAAAGGATATATTAGCATTTAGCCCGATAGATCTTTCTTTTGATGGCTCCTCTGGTGGTGGTTATATCAAAGGATATATCTTTCTTACAAAGAAGAAGCTGGGCGTATGTACCATGGAACTCCCCTCGGATTACGTGGTCACATTTAATGGAATAAAGGATGGCCTGAATATGGATGAGCCAGGTGAATACGAGATCACCTTCTATGATCTGGAAAAACTGGCGCATGTACATTTGGATCACTATATAGGAACAAATATAGTTTCAGCTGAGTATGATGGAAAGGAGCTGAGAATAGCTGCTTTCACTAATAGATATCAGGGTGAAATGAATGTGTTCGTCCGTCAGCTCAGAGGATACCTGAAGGGGCAGGAGATTACTGCTGCTGAAGAGGATGAGGAGGAAGAGGTAGCAGAGGAACCAAAGAAGAATAAACGTTCCATCTTTGGCAGAACTCTGAAATACTTCCTGAAATATAAGTTCCAGGTAACAGTGTTGATGCTTACCTATGGAGTAGCTGCGGTCATTAGTATAGCCTGGCCTTATCTTATAGGTAAGGTTCTCTTTGACCATGTGTTGGAAAAGGATGATACTTATCTGGCGCAATATGGCCTGGCAGGAGAGTATATGCTGGCGCTGCTTTTGGTAGCCTTGGTGATGATAGGATGCAGACTTATTGCTGCCATATCCAATTACCTGCAGGTATTTGTTATGGCACGGGTAGCCAGTGAGGCCGTACGTGATATAAAGACTGATGTGTTTGATGCCATGAGTCGTCTGTCGCTGGATTTCTTTGTGAATAAACAGACTGGCGGACTTATGACAAGAGTACTTAGTGATTCCGAAAAGGTCAGAGATTTCTTTATCGATGGTCTGCCCATGATCTTCGTTCATGGCATAACCATAATCGTGACATTTATAGTAATGTACAGGCTTAACTGGCAGATGGCGCTGATCGCCTGCATATTGCTACCTTTACTTGTATTTCTTACAGTTAAGCTTCGTCCGGGACTCTGGACACTTTCTGGAAAGAGACATCGTGCAGAAAAGTCTGTTTCCGGAAGAGCAAATGATAACTTAACTGGTTCACGAGTTGTAAAGGCATTTGGCCAGGAAGCATCAGAGATAGAAAGATTTGAATCGCCAAATCACCATCTGAGAGATGCTGAGATCAATATGGTCAGACTAAGAAATCGTATAGCTATACTCTACAATATGGTGCAGGAGATTTCCAGCATCTGGATATGGCTCATCGGTGTGTTCTTTGTTCTGAAAACCGACAAGATCGATCTGGGTGTTCTGATCACTTTTGTCGGCTATGTAATGCAGCTTAACGGCCCTATGAATTTCTTCGCCTGGGTTTTCCGTATGTGGGCAGACAGTATCAATTCTGCTGAAAGATTATTTGAGATTATTGATGCCATACCTGATATTCAGGAAATCGAAAATCCGGTAAGGCTAACTGATCCCCGTGGAGAGATAGAGCTTTCAGGGGTTACATTTGGCTATCAGGTTGGACGCCCTGTTCTTAAGGACATTAACCTTAAGGTTAAGGAAGGTGAAATGCTAGGCATAGTTGGTCGTTCTGGAGCGGGAAAGTCCACATTGGTCAACCTGATATCACGTCTTTATGACGTAAATGAAGGTACGATTAAGATTGATGGAATAAGCGTTAAGGATCTGGCCCTGGCTGACCTTAGAAAGAGCGTGTCCATGGTTTCGCAGGATACCTATATCTTTATGGGTTCAGTTGCCAAGAATATTGCCTATGGAAATGAAAATGCTTCCAGAGCGGATATTATAAGAGCGGCAAAGCTGGCCAGCGCCCACGATTTCATATCTAGACTTCCTGACGGCTATGACACAATAATCGGAGCTTCAGGAAAGAACCTGTCAGGTGGAGAAAAGCAGAGACTATCAATTGCCAGAGCAATTCTCGCAGATCCAAAGATTCTTATTCTGGATGAGGCAACAGCCAGCGTGGATACAGAAACAGAGAAGGCTATCCAGAACTCACTTAAGCTTCTGGTAAAGGGTAGAACAACCCTTTCCATCGCCCATAGACTATCCACACTTTCAGATGCTGACAGACTGATAGTTATTGATGGCGGACGTATAGTTGAAGAAGGAACAGAGGAAGAGCTTGGAAAGCTGGAGAACGGCATCTACCACAACCTGCTGGAGCTCCAGACCAAATCTCTGGCCTTGGAATCCTCATTTTAAATATATAGCTGAAGGCGAAAAAGGCTTCTCCTTGAGGACGGCCTGTGTGCCAGTGGCACACGGTTTAGGCCGATTGACCGAGTCGGCAGACGAGAGGAAGCTGTCAGCGAAGCTGACTGATGAGGTGTTATATAAACTAAAAAGGAATAATACCATGGAAGATACAATTAATATATATGAGAAAAAAGCCGAGGAAATGACGGCGATACATATAATATCAAAGAAGGATAAGTTTGCTGAGACTGAAGGTGGTTTCGTGAGCTTTGATTATGATGGAGTTCACTACGATCGTATCAAGGTAGTAAGACTTTTCCCCTTCACTGATCCGGACAAGTTCATATCTATAAGAGAACACGGAAATGGAGACAGGGAGATTGGGATAATCGAGGATCTGTCAGAGATGACGGAGGAAACCCAGACTATACTGAAGCGTCAGCTGGATCTTTGTTATTTTACACCTGTGATCGAGAAGATAATGAGCATTAAGGATGAATATGGCTATGCATATTTCCATGTTATGACTGACAGAGGTGAGTGTAAGTTCACTATAAATATGGGGTCAAATGCAGTCGCAAAGCTCTCTGATACGAGACTCATCATTATGGATGTGGATGAAAATCGTTTTGAGATTCGAGACGTGGAGGCGCTTTCCCAGAAGGAACGCCGTATGCTGGACATGTTCTTATAGAAAAAAAATCACCAACTGGGGACGGTTCTCAAATGGTGATTTCTAGAGGTTTAAAATATGATACTAAAGTATATGCTCCCGAAGAGTCTGGAAAGTCAGATCAGTCTTTCGGGGGATGAACGAATATATTACACTGTGCCTATAGATATAGATGAAAATGGACGGTGGACTGAAAACTCCTTCTTTGTTGTTACGACGAAGAAGGTATATATACTGCGCGATTCGGACGTAAAGGTTTACGAGATTAAGGAACTTAAATCAGCGAAGGCCGAGCCTGGAGTTGGTGGAGGTCTGCTGACTGTTAAGCATCAGGGCGTTGAAAGAGTTTTGGCTCATTACTCCTCAAAGCATCTTGCCAGGTATGCCTATATCGCAAGAGGTATCAATATTCTGATATCTGGCCGACTGGAAGAGGTGGAGAGCCCTGAATATGAAAAGGTCTGTCCGATATGCGGCCGTGCGATCCCTGGTACAAAGCGCTGCCCGAAATGCTCCAAGGAGGGAGGCTTCCTCAGCGTATTTATTCGGATGGCAAAGCCTTATAAGAAGGGGTTCTTTGGTGTCTTTATGCTGATGGTTCTTGTTGCGGTAACAACACTGGGAAGCCCAGAGGTTCAGAAGCATTTGATAAATGATGTGCTTAAGAAACAGGGTGGTATGAGAGAGGCACTTATGTACCTTGCACTCATGTTTACGCTGAGCGTGGCTATCGTTATTATCAATATTCTAAAGAGTAATGCTTCTGCAAGTCTTGGTTCACGAATAGCAGCTGATCTTAGAGAAGAACTCTTCAGAAAGGTTCAGAAGCTGCCACTGGAGTTTATTAACGACAGAAGACCAGGCGAGCTCCTTAACAGGATAACCCAGGATACACGATTTATAAGTGACTTTATGGCAGACGTGTTCTGCAATCTGTTTGCGGTATTTTTTATCTTTATCTGGGATATCATCTTTATGCTGATCCTGGATGTAAAGCTGGCACTGTTGATCTTCATACTGGTACCTATAGTTTCATTTTTCATGCTGTCCCTCAGGAAGACCATCAACAGGATATTCCATTTGCAGTTTAAGAAAAATGATGACGTATCCAGTGAACTACAGGATGTGGTATCTGGTATGCGCGAGGTGAAGAGTTACGGCAAGGAGCAGGAGGAATCCCAGCGTTTCAAAGAGGTTTCAGCGGATTATGCTGTGATCCAGATGAGAAATGAGCGCTTCTGGGCTATGTTTGACTTTGTTATGTCTTTTCTTATGGGAATGGGCGTGGTAATTGTTGTGTATTTCGGCGGTAGAGATGTATTTGCTGGAACCATGTCCGCAGGTGAGCTGTATCAGTTCATCAGCTACACCCTGCTGTTATTCCAGTATGTTGGATGGCTAGGAAGACTTCCAAGAGAGATATCCAGACTTACCAGCTGTCTTGAACGTATCTACGATGTTCTGGCACAGGAGGTACCTGAGGAATCTGAGACCGCTCATCCTATAGATATAGATGGAGAGGTTACATTTGAACACGCCACCTTTGGCTATAAGTCATACCAGCCCGTGCTGGAGGATATAAATGCGACTATTAAGCTAGGAGAAATGATAGGTATAGTTGGTGCTTCGGGTACTGGAAAATCAACGCTGATCAATCTTCTGATGGGACTTTACAAGATAGATGATGGACGACTTCTGATAGATGGAACTGATCTCTGTGAGGTGGAAAACAGGTCCTATCATTCCCAGATAGGAGTAGTGCTTCAGGAGACCTTCCTCTTTGCGGGAACAGTTATTGATAATATTAGGTTCTCAAAGCCTGATGCCACCATCGAGGAGATAATCAGGGCAGCGAAGCTGGCAAATGCCCATGATTTCATATGCAGGCTTCCTGATGGATATAATACCTATGTTGGTGAGAAGGGACATACTCTGTCGGGTGGTGAGAGACAGCGAATCGCTATTGCAAGAGCTATCCTTCCTGATCCACGTATTCTTATTCTGGATGAGGCGACAGCCAGCCTGGATACAGAGAGTGAGTTTATGATACAGAAGGCACTGGAGAGACTCACCAGTGGAAAGACTACATTTGCCATAGCTCACAGACTATCAACTTTGAAAAATGCTGACAGGATAATGGTTATAGATGGACATAATATAGCTGAAATTGGTACACACCAGGAGCTTCTGGACCGAAAGGGTATATACTACAATCTGTTTACAGCTCAGTTAGCAAAATCATAAAAAGATAGAAAAGACAGGGGACGGTTCTGTGTCTTATTTTTAAGACACAGAACCGTCCCCTGTCTTTTATTTTTGTTATGAATTGTGTTATAATAAGGGGTAGTATTTTTTGTAGTTATTTTTGGGGGATAATCTGGGGGCTAGAGATGGCAAAAAAGAGATTAGCACTACTGCTGGGACAGGCTGATGAATCCTATCAGCAGGAGTTTATTAGAGGAGTGAAAAAACGGGCATTTGAGCAGGGGTATGATGTCCTTGTTTTTTCAATGTATATAAAATATCAGAATACCAAAGAACGAGAGGTGGGCGATTCTAATATATTCAACCTTATAAACTTTTCGTTATTTGATGCTGTGATAATCCTATCAGATACTATCCAGACACCTGAGGTTGAGAAGAGGCTGGAGGAACGTATATATAGAGAGTTTAATGGTCCTGTTGTCTGTATTGATACAGAAAGCAAGTATTTCTATAGCTTCTGGACTGATGGATATCCTATGGTTTATGCAACTGTTTCTCATATTATTGAGGAGCACGGTGCGAAGGATATAGCATATCTCACAGGTCGTAAACAGCACGTTCATAGTATAAGAAGACTTGAGGCTTTCAAGGATGCCATGAGAGATCACGGCCTTGAGATTCAGCCCGGACGTATGCATTATGGCGACTTCTGGTACACCAGTGGTACCGGCTTTGCTGAGAAGTTCTTCCATAGTGGAGAAACTCTGCCGGAGGCTATCGTATGTGCAAATGATAATATGGCTATTGGTGTTGCTGAAGAACTGGAACGTAGAGGTGTGAAGATTCCTGATGATGTACTTCTTGCAGGATTTGGAACCTGTGAGGAAGGTCAGCTTTCTCCTAAATCACTCACATCCAGTTATTTACCTACAGAGTATTATGGAACCTTTGCTGTTGATGCTCTGGATTATATCAAAAAGGGCGAAAAGGTTCCTGAGTTAAATCCTGAAGCAAAGCTTTTCCTTGGGGAAAGCTGTGGCTGTGATGGAAAGCCTGAAGAGAAATATTTTTCTAAGAGACAGAAGTGGATGACTGCGGATTCTGAGGAAGGCTATTATTCTATACACAACTATATGCTTGAGGATCTTCTGGCTGTCTCTGATCTGGAGGAATATTTCCGTACTGTTTATGAGAATATATTTTATCTTAGAGGTGTAAAACGTCTGGAAATATGTCTTAATTCAGGTTGGATAAATGAGAATGTGCTGGTGGATAATGATTTTCCGGAGAAGGGTTATTCTCATACTATGATCAATATCCTGTCCTACAACCATAAGCATCCTGAGTATTCAGGAATCAATACCCAGAATTTATTTGAAACAAGTAAGCTGCTGCCATATATAAATGATGACGATGAACCTGTATGTCTTATATTCTCGCCTCTTTATGTTGAGAATAAATCATTTGGTTACGCTATGATAAGATATGATTCGGAGCTTAAGAGCTTTGAAGAAGTGACGCGTCTCTGGTTAAATATGGTGGCTAAGGGCCTTGAGAGCCTGAGACGTTCATATGCTATAAGACTTCTGGAAAAACGTACGTCTAATAAGCTGCAGGTGAAGTTCCCTACTGATGAATCAAAGAAGGCAGCAATTAAGAATCAGGATATCACAGAAGAAGAAGCTCGCGAGATAAAAGAGGTTGAGAAGATTCTCGATGAAAATCTGCTGACATATCATTTCCAGCCTATTGTAAACTCTGTGGATGGGGAGATATATTCCTACGAAGCGCTTATGAGATCGAATTCTGAGTGGAAGATACCTCCGCTTCAGATAATTAAAGATGCAGATATTCTTGGCAGACTTAGTGATATAGAGAGAGCAACTTTTATAAATGTTCTTAATATAGTAGAGGACAGGGCTTCAGAGTTTGAAGGAAAGAAGGTTTTTATCAATAGTATCCCTGGAAGCAAGCTGGAATACAATGATTTCGTACAGATAGAAAAACTTCTCAAAAAGAATCACGAGAAGACGGTTGTGGAGCTTACAGAACAGGCTGAGCTTCTGGATGAGGATTTTGACCAGCTGAAGGAGCAGTATAATCGACTGGGCATAGAGATGGCAGTTGATGATTATGGTACTGGTTATTCAAATGTCAGCAACCTGCTCAGGTATATGCCAAACTATGTCAAGATAGACAGGTCGCTTCTTTCGGAGATTCAGAATAGTACTCAGAAACAGCATTTTGTTAGAGAGATAATTGACTTCTGTCATTCTAATAATATACTTGCTCTGGCTGAAGGTGTTGAAACCTCAGAGGAACTGAGAACTGTCATCAGGCTGGGCGCAGATCTGATACAGGGGTATTATGTGGCTCGTCCTGCTGCAGAGGTGATTCCGTCAGTTGATGGAAATGTTAAGATGGAAATCGCACGTTTCCACAGGGAGCGTGAGGATGGCGCCAGTGAGATGCTCTATAAAGCTGGCAGAACCAGCAGAGTATCCATCAGCAATCTTGAGAGAGAAAACAAGAATACTATAATCATTGGAGATAAAGAGAGTACGTTCCGTGATATTACCATCGTAGGAACTCCAAACAGAAAGTCTGATATTCATATTGAGATTCTGGAAGACTATGATGGAAGAGTAACTCTGGAAAATGTATCTCTTTCGAATATTAAGAACAGACCTTGCATCAACATAGCAGAAAACTCAAAGCTCACACTCAGACTGGAGGGTGAGAATAGATTTGAAGGCGGCGGCATTGCGGTTCCTGAAACGTCGAAACTGACGGTGGAGGGTGACGGCAATCTCAAGCTTATTCTTTCCGGTGCTGAGATATATGGAATTGGAAATGGAATAGACAAGGGACACGGTACCCTGGAGTTTTACCAGGATGGAGAGATAACTCTCGAGTCCAATGGACAGACCACTATTGGTATTGGTTCGGGCCTGGGTGGGACTACCAGAATTTGCAAGGGTAAGTATACATTTCACCTTAACGGTGATGAGGGCGTTGGAATAGGTTCTCTCAGAGGTAATCAGTATCTGGAGGTTCATGACTGTGATCTTATGATGGATAATGGCTTCTACAAGGGAGTATGTATTGGTAATCTGGAGAATAACTCTGGCGTCAATATATGGAGAAGCCTTATCAGACTGACCGGAAGTGGTAAGAGACTCAGTATGCTTGGAACGGTTGATGGTGAGCGTTCGGATATCTATATCCACGATATGTCTTTTATTACCAATATTCGTGCAGAGTATGCTACATCCATGGGCAGTCTCTCAGGAAGCAGCAATATTAAGGTTGAACAGGCAGCCCTTAAGTACAAGGGCGTCGGACGTCAGGCTTTTGTATATGGTGGAGTAAGTGATAAGACTACAGTTGATATTAACGATGTCGATATTCACGTTACGCTGGATTCAGATTCAGGTAAGCAGACAAATGCACCTGAAGAAAATATAAGAAAGGTTAAAGAAACGGAAAATATAATTATAAATGGTAAACAGTTATGAATAGTGTAGCCTTTGTCTTTGCATTGCTGGGACTTATTCTCCTGACAGGCTTCATTTATATTAATTATCCTAAACAGTGGCGCAGTAAGATATCCTTTCGCGTGATAATAACTATCTTTCACGCGGTAGGAACCCTGTGCCTGGCTGGAATATTTGTTATATATAAAAGGATTCCTTATGACTGGTTGAAATGGATCATCTCCAGATGGGGCTCCATATATTATGTTGTAATACTTTATCTCGCCATACTATTCGGTCTTAGACTGGTGGCGAGATTTTTCTACATTGGAGTGATGGGTGCCCGGCATAAACGGTTTACAGCTAGGCAGATCAGACACCTGCTTGATAAAAGAGTCCATTCTGTGGTTTTCCTTTTGATAGCATTTGGCATAGCCTTCTATGGCAGTTTTAATATAGGAAATGTAGTAGTTACTCACTATGATGTGGAGGTAAATAAGTCCTGTTCACGGGATTCACTGAACGTGGTATTTTTCGCGGACACTCACTGTGGAGCGGGAACCTGGTCTGTAACCTATGACAGAATAGGGCAGGAGATACGTGATGAGAATCCTGATATTATCCTGATCGGCGGTGATGTCTTTGACGAGACCACATCCGACGATGATATTGAATGCTTCAGAGAGTTAATTGAATCATTAGATGCTCCCCTGGGAATCTACTATATATATGGAAATCACGATGATAATCGGGATGACTATTCTGCCCGAATCCTAAGGGAAATGGGGATAAATGTGCTTGAGGATGAAATGGTATCGATAGATGGGGTACAGCTGATAGGAAGACTGGATCCTGTGGACGATCAGCTGCCTCTAGACGAGCTGATGAATAAGGTGAATAAGGATGACAGCCAGCCAACTATCATGCTCACTCACAGACCTGTGGAGTTTAAAGAGATATCAGAGACTGGCTGTGACATAGCCCTGGCGGGGCATACTCACGGTTTCAATATTCCCCAGTTTATGGGCCGGAATATCGCCTATGATATGTACTATGGACGAAAGAAATATGGCAATATGACGGCCATTACCACCTCGGGCGTATCGGCCTGGGGCTTTCATTACAAGTTCCCGGCAAAGAGCGAGATAGTGAGTCTCCATATTTCATTTAATTAATCTACTATATCTAATGCCTCCAATGGCATATTTGCATCCGTCAAATAACATATTGTAAGCTATTATGATAAATTACTGCCATAAACTCTTGGTGTAGTTGATTTATTCCTATTTTATTGGTATACTCTACGCGTCGTTTAAATAGATATCTTGTTTGCATATAGGAGGAAATATTATGTTCAAGAAAGCACTTACATTAATTTGTACCGCAGCACTCTGCCTTTCACTGGTAGGTTGTGGTTCTGGCAGTGCCGACACAAGTAACTCAAACAATGGTACAAGCGCAGACAATGTAGAGGATTCTGCATCTGCTGCTACAGTTGAGGACCTTAAAGCTGTAAAGGATAAGGGCGAGCTTGTAATAGGTATCACAGATTTTGAACCAATGGATTATAAGGATGCAGATGGCAACTGGATTGGTTTTGATGCTGATATGGCAAATGCATTTGCTGAGAGCCTTGGTGTTAAGGCAAAGTTTGTAGAGATTGAGTGGGACAACAAAGCACTTGAGCTTAGCTCAGGAAGCATCGACTGCGTATGGAATGGCATGACTCTTACAGATGAAGTTAAGAGCTCAATGGATTGCTCAAACCCATACTGCAACAATGCTCAGATCGTTATCGTTCCATCAGATAAGGCTGATCAGTATCAGTCAGTAGAAAGCCTTGCAGACCTTAACTTTGCAGTTGAAGTTGGTTCAGCAGGTGAGGAGCAGGCAAAGGAACACAGTCTTAAGTATACATCTGTAACAAACCAGGCTAGTGCACTTATGGAGGTTGCTGCAGGCACTTCAGATGCAGCTATCATCGATTCACTTATGGCTGCAGCTATGGTTGGTGAAGGAACAAGCTACGACAAGCTTACATATACTGTTGGTCTTAATAGTGAAGAGTATGGTGTTGGTTTCCGTCAGGGTTCTGATCTTGTTGAGGAGCTTAACAACTTCTTCAAGACAAGCTATGATGATGGTACTATGACAAAGACTGCAGAGCAGTACGGTGTACAGGCTGCAATCATTGCACAGTAATCAGAATCAGAAATAAACGAAACGAAGTTTTGAAATAGAGGTTTCGTATGGAACTATTTTTAGAACAATTACCAATAGTAATACACGCCCTTAATATAGGTTTTCTTCAGACATTAAAGCTGTTCTTTGTGACATTGCTTGGTGCAGTACCTTTGGGACTGCTTATATCATTTGGCTCTATGTCGAAGATACTTCCAGTAAAGGGCTTCTTTAAGATACTTATCTGGATCATAAGAGGTACTCCACTTATGATCCAGCTTCTTATTATCTATTATTTCCCTGGACTTGTTATGCATAACGCTATCTGGGGCGGAGATGAGACAGGCCGTTTCGTTGCGTCGTCAGTGGCATTTATCATCAATTATGCCTGCTATTTCTCAGAGATTTTCAGAGGTGGAATCATCAGCATCCCGGTTGGACAGGACGAGGCTGGCTATGTGCTGGGAATGACTAAGTCAGAGGTGTTCTTTAAAGTAAAGCTTCTTCAGATGGTGAAGCGTATACTTCCACCTATGTCCAACGAGATACTTACCCTGGTTAAGGACACATCCCTTGCAAGGATCATAGCACTTCAGGAGGTAATCTGGGCAGGTCAGGCGTTTATGAAGGGCTCCCAGGGTATCTCTGGCGCAATCTGGCCACTATTCTTTACGGCGATTTATTACCTGATATGTAACGGTCTTCTTACACTGCTTCTTGGAGGATTGGAGAAGAAGCTGAATTTCTTTAGGTAGCCTAATTAATAGAATGGGAAATCTTTACAGGAGAGATGTATGAGTATATTAGAGGTTGAACATATAAGTAAATCCTTTGGCAAGACTGAGGTTCTGAAGGATATATGCTTTACATTGGAGAAGAGCCAGGTTCTCTCGATCATTGGTTCCTCTGGAAGCGGCAAGACAACCCTTCTTCGTTGTCTTAATTTTCTGGAGCAGCCTGGTAAGGGAGTAATACGTGTAAATGGAGAGACTGTCTTCGATGCAGAGGATCCACAGTACCTGAAGGAGTCTGTGAAGAGAAAGAATATACTTCATTTTGGTCTGGTATTTCAGTCATTTAATCTCTTTCCGCAGTATACTGCCCTTGGAAATGTTATGCTTCCAAGACAGCTTCAGGCAAAGAGACAGGATGATTACAAGTCTAACAAGAAAGAAATAAATGAGTCGATCCGTAAGGAGGCTGAAGAGCTTCTTAACCAGATGGGGCTGTCTGAGAGAATGGACAATTATCCACATCAGCTCTCGGGTGGTCAGCAGCAGAGAGTGGCTATAGCCCGGGCTCTTGCAATGAAACCGGATATACTTTGCTTCGATGAACCAACCTCGGCTCTGGATCCAGAGCTCACAGGCGAAGTTCTCAAGGTTATAAAGGAACTGGCTGAGAAGAAGATGACTATGATCATCGTGACTCACGAGATGTCCTTCGCCAAGGATGTATCGGATCAGGTGATCTTTATGGATAAAGGCATAGTGCTGGAGAAGGGTACTCCAAAAGAAGTATTTGAAAATCCTAAAAAAGTAAGAACAAAGCATTTCCTTGGAATGCTGTAATCACCAAATGGGGACGGTTCTCAGTTGTTGATAGTTTAGAATAAGGAATTATGGCAGATAAGAAAAATTATTACGCGGTAAAAAAGGGAGTTAATCCTGGAATATATGAGACCTGGGCCGAGTGCCAGGCAAATGTACACGGTTTTTCAGGCGCAATCTTTAAAGGTTTTAAGACTCTGGCTGAGGCTGAGGAGTTTATGGGTGGTGTTATAGATAGTAATAAAGATAGTACGTCATCCAGGCAGGTCAAAGTACGTGCACAAAAACAGGTGACGCAGGTTAAGTCATCGGTACTATTTGACTCTGATGATATAAAGTATTATATGGAGTCTCTCAGAGAGAGCGAAGCTGTGGCTTTTGTAGACGGAAGCTACAATATATCAACGAAGGTCTATGCTTACGGTATGGTTCTCCTTGCAGGCGACGACCTGGTGGAACAGTGCGAGGCATATTCAGACGAAGAGATGGCTGCAATGAGAAATGTGGCTGGAGAGGTCGAGGGTTCGAGACACGCAATGCAGTATTGTCTTGATCACGGCATCGCAAGTATAGATATTTTTTATGACTATGAGGGAATTGAAAAATGGGCTCTTGGGCTCTGGAAAACAAACAAGGAAGGAACCAGAGCATACAAAGCCTTTTATGACTCGATAAAGGACAGGCTCGAGGTAAATTTCCATAAGGTTAAGGGCCATTCAGGCGATATGGGAAATGAACGTGCCGACCAGCTGGCTAAGTCAGCTGCTGGTGTCGAATAAGAGGACGGGGGTTACTATGGAGTTTGAAAGAAAGAAAAAGGAGGACCAACCGGTTCTCGCAATCTGCTACGATTTTGATAAGACACTTACACCTGACGATATGCAGGCTCAGGGTTATATACAGTCTGTAGGCTATGACGTAGATGAATTCTGGAAGAAAACAAATGAGATGGGCTTCGCAAATGATATGGACCCAAATCTTGCCTATATGTATATGATGATCCGTGAGGCGGAGGGTAATCTTGTATTTAATCGTAAGACCTTAAATGAGTATGGTTCCAAGGTTAAGGTTTTCCCTGGTGCCATCGACTGGTTTGACCGTATGAGGGCATACGGAAAAGAGAAGGGGGTAATTGTTGAACATTACATTATCTCCTCTGGTCTTAAAGAGATGATCGAGGGTACAGTCCTGGCACAGAATGGTGCATTTGACAAGATATTCGCCAGCTCATTTTTATATAATGAAAGAGGCGTTGCTGTATGGCCTGCTCAGGCTGTCAACTATACCAACAAGACTCAGTTTCTCTTTAGAATCTCAAAGGGTGTGCTTGATGTAAATGATAATGGTGTAAATGATCACTTCGATCCTGATGAGATGAGAGTGCCATTTAGAAATATGGTTTATATCGGCGACAGCGATACTGATATCCCTTGCATGAAGCTGGTTAACTCCTACGGTGGTCATTCCATTGGCGTATATGACTGTGAATCCAGGGATATGACTAAGGTAAAGAAGATGATGAGGGATGACCGTATCAAATATTTCGCCCCTGCAGATTACAGAGAAGGAAGCGAGCTGGATGCGCTTCTCAAGGCTATAATCGATAGAACAGTTACCAACGAGATACTTGAGAACATTCATTACAAGAATCAACGTACACAGTAACTGATTTCTTTCCAAAGAAAGGTTCTTGTAATCTATATAGATACACTATAATATTACGTTATAAAAAGTAAGAAATGAAAGAGAGTTTTTAATTATGAGCGAATATGTACTAAGCTGTTGCGCATCCTGTGATCTTAATCCAGAGTGGATGAAACGCAGAGATCTGCCGTATGCATTTTTCAATGTTACACTGGATGGCCTCAGCGTAAAGGATGATATGGGATTATCATTTTCTCCAAGAGAGCTTATTAAGAGAATGGAGGAAGGTGCCGATACTAAGACATCACAGGTCAGCCTTGGTGAGTATCAGACATATTTTGAGGAGTTTCTAAAAGAAGGAAAAGACGTACTGCACGTTACTCTTTCTTCGGGTATATCAGGAACATATAATGCTGCCTGCACTGCGGCCAAAATGATGATGGAGGAATATCCAGACAGAAAGATCATCGTTATTGATTCAATGGCTGCATCTTCTGGATATGGACTTCTGATGGATTATGCTGCTGACAAGCGAGACGAAGGACTTTCGATGGATGAACTGGCAGATTGGATAGAGAAAAACAAGCTGCTCATCAATCATTGGTTCTTCTCAACTGATTTAAAATATTATATCAAGGGCGGCCGTATCTCTAAGACAGCTGGTACCATTGGCCAGGCCCTCAGCATATGTCCTCTGTTAAATGTAGACTTTGAGGGAAGACTTATTCCAAGAGAGAAGATCAGAACCAAGAAGAAGGTTGTAAAGCGTATCGTCGAGAAAATGGTTGAGGATGCTGATAGCGGCATCAACTATACTGGCAAGGTATTTATATCTGATTCCGACCAAGAACTCGGAGATCAGGTTCAGGCGCTTATCGAAGAAACCTTCCCACAGCTTAAGGGAAGAGTACACCGTTTCGATATCGGCTGTACAATTGTCAGCCACACAGGACCTGGTACAGTAGCCCTCTTCTTCAAGGGTAAAAAACGAATCGACTAAACAAAGATCACCAATTGGGGACTGTCCCCAATTGGTGATTTTTTATACTTTTTGCAGATATTCATTATTGCAGTTCCCTGTCGAAAGTAGTATAACATTCCTTCGAATGGTTAATTAGGAGGGACGAAAGTGACAAATAAGAAAACAGTTGATATGACTACGGGTTCACCGTTTAAACATATATTGGGCTTTATGCTGCCAACGCTTATTGGATATCTATTCCAGCAGTTTTACAGTCTTGTAGATACTGTGATCATTGGAAGATATCTTGGAGAAGACAGCCTTGCTGCTGTTGGCTCTACAGGTGCTATAAACTTTATGATCATTGGATTCTGTATGGGTCTTTGTACAGGATTTGCTATTCCTATTGCCCAGAAGTTCGGAGCAAAGGATTTCGTGTCTATGAGAAAGTTTGTGGCAAATGCCATCTGGACAGCTGCTGCATTCGGAACAATAATAACAGTAGTAGTATATCTGTTATGTATGAATATTCTTAAGCTGTTACATACACCATCGAATATAATTAACGATGCGTATATATACATTTCCATATTATTCTTAGGCATTCCTGTGACGATAATGTATAATATGGCGTCGGGTATTATGAGAAGTCTGGGAGATAGCAGAACCCCTGTGTATTTCCTGCTTATCTCATCGGCTCTTAATATCCTGCTTGATATTGTGATGGTTCAGTATATGGGAATAGCTGGACCTGCCTGGGCTACAGTTATATCTCAGCTTGTATCTGGATTCTTATGTATCTTCTATATGGGACGTAAGTTTGAAATACTCAGACTGACTAAGTCGGATCTTCCACTGGATATGAACTATGTTGGAAAGCTTCTGTATATTGGCGTTCCAATGGGGCTTCAGTATTCGATTACTGCTATCGGTAGTGTGGTGCTTCAGTCAGCTGTAAATATACTCGGAAGTACATACGTTGCATCTTCGGCAACGGCTCTTAAGATAAGTATGTTTTTCTGTTGTCCTTTTGATGCTCTTGGATCTACGGCTGCAACCTATTCAGGACAGAATATGGGCGCAAAGGAACTTGGTAGAATCAATCAGGGACTCAAATGGTGTATTATCATTGGCTGTGTATATTCAGTAGTTGCATTTTCTATCCTAAGCTTCTTTGGTCAGGATCTGGCAAGGTTGTTCATCAAGGAACCAAGTGCACTTCTTCTTAAGAATACATCTATGTATCTTAAGTATAATTCTTTGTTCTACGCATTTCTCGCGCTTGTAAACATAGTTCGTTTTACAATTCAGGGAATGGGATATTCTATGCTGGCTATACTTGCTGGTGTGTTTGAAATGATAGCCAGAACATTTGCTGGTTTTGTCCTTGTTCCGACTTACGGTTACAAAGCAGCCTGTCTTGCCAGCCCTCTTGCCTGGGTGCTTGCAGATATTTTCCTGATATTTGCTTACGCGATGATCATGAAGAGACTGAAGGGCCTGGAGCTTATAAAGAGAAAGAGTGTTGGAATCGTAAGACCAGCTGTAAGATAGAAATGTTCTAATCTTTAAGCTTATTGTAGGCTGTTAATTTTTCGGTATAAAGTTCTGATCTGCGACGCATTATTACTTTATCGATAATAGCCGAAACAAGGTACATTATTACAACTATCCCGCCGAACATCATCCACAGGCCGGGACTTCCGGCCTGACTGAAGATGCCCATAAGATAGAACATCACAATTTCGACAGGAATAAAAAGTATGTAGAAGGCAGTCAGTGAAAACATGAAGCCTTTTTTTGCAAACCTTTGATTTCTAAAACAAAGGGTAAATGATATCGATCCCCATAGGCATAGAAGAAAGAGCTTTGTGAGAAAACTGACTGTAACTATTTTATTTCCTGATAGAAGTGATACGATGATCACGCATATCGTAAGCCATGAGAAGCTGAATGCCACTGCGTCCCTTAATCCTTTTAAAAATCCTTTAATCTTATCCATTATTTATCCCTCTATTTTTAGTAGCGCTTTAAGTTCGCTCGCATATCGTCTTGATATAACTACATTTTCACCATTTGTTAGTGTGGCGATTATATTTCTGTTTATCTCAGGCTTTAGCTTCGTCACCTTATTCAGGTGAATAATAGTCGATTTAGAGCATCTGAAAAAGTCTTTCTTGTTCAGAAGCTCTTCCAGCTCATAGAGCCTTTTATCCGTCATAAGTACTCTTTTTTCTGTATAGATAAATGTTTTCTTGTCCACAGATTCTATATAAAGTATCGCGTCAATTGCGACATTTAGAAGCTCGCCATTATCTGTTGCAGGGATGAATGACCTGAATCTTTTTATGTGTCGTTCCAGCTTGGAAACTTCGCCTGTCACATCCTTGCAGTGGATTTCTACATATAACGCTTCTTCAGTATCATTTTTAATATCTACTCTCAATTTTTGTTTTGGCCTTTCTTATCTCAGTTGCGAGACAAATGCATACAACTATCTGAACGACGATCATAAAGAGAACTGTTGCGTATCTTCCGACGAAAGTAAAGATGAGCATTGCTCCTATGGTCTCGATTATAGCTGCAGCTGTATATGCTTTGCTATCATAAACCCAGCCATATGGAAGTAGATGCGCTCCGAATACCATAGCGTAGAGTAAGAGCATAGCTTCTGGACTCTTGCTGAAAGCCCACATAACGATCACCAGATACAGCATCTGGTTCAGTGTGCATATAAAGCCAAGTTTGTTGATAGGATTGTCCGTCTTTTTAAATATATCAGCCTTTATCACTTTTGAAAAGCCAAATGCTAGCGGCAGTAGAAAACTTGAGCACATAAATGTATAAAAATTGATGCTGATCATTTTCATATTTAGAAACTGCACCGCTAATATCATTGTCCATATAACCACAGATGCCATCATAAATGGAAGTCCCTTTTTCTGTACTTCCTGCGCATCCTTCTTCAGTTCATCAAGTCTCATTATACATTCCTTAAGTTTAATAGTATCCATATCAGATCCTCCTGTTTTCTTGATTTTTTCACATCATACAGAAGTGTCAGGAATAGCACAATACTTTCACTACCAAGCGGTACAAAGCAGGGCACCAAGATGCCCAAATATAAAAATCACCAATTGGGGACTGTCCCCAATTGGTGATTTTTTTAGTCTTCAATTACGTATACGTTAGCAGTTCTACGTCCGAACTGGATTGCTGAACCGTAGTCAGCTACGAATATATCTATAACATTTCCTGCCATTCCGCCTGTATCTTCAACTACGTATTCGCCGTAGCCTTCGATATATATCTTAGTACCAAGTGGGATAGAGTTGCAGGCAACTGTGTGATTGACTGAAGGATAAACGCCGGATGCACATCTGTTTCCTGTTGCTATATAAGCTGTAAGCTCGTATCCGCCTATGAACTTGCCCTTAGGTGCGTTCTGGCTGTTTTTTGCAACACGGTCCAGGCTTGTTTCTGCCTGAATCTTGTAATCTTCAATTCTATTTTCATACATCTCACGGCACTTCTCGTCCTGTGCAGCTTTTTCAGCCTCAACCTCAGCTTTGTGATCCTCAAGAAGCTCCTTGGCTGTGATGTTGATAGGAGAGGTTTCCTCAGCAGTAAGATCCTGTGCAGGAACCTTTAAACCTGTTATTGCGAGTAGCGAGAATACTGATGCCACTAAAATTGGTTTAAGTTTCTTCATATAAATCTCCTTTGCATAGATAAGTTTTACATCAATATTAATACAAATGCAACATTTTTGTAACATTTCGTGAATATGTTCATAATAACGGAAAATTTTTAGATGTATTGTACAAAATGCACAAATAAACTACGGATATTATGTAAATCACCCAGGAATATTATGTAAAGTACACAAACAATTATTTCGAAAGTGTTACGGGCTAACGTAACAATTATGTGCAATGGGGACAGTCCCCATTGCACATAGGTCTGTCCCTAATTGCACATTTTATGGAAAAAGTGATTGACAAATGTGAAAGATGGGCGTATATTGAACATATGAACAAACGAGCATATGTTTAATAAAGGGGTTTTCAAAGGAGTTTATTATGGAAGAAAAGAAGAGCAGTGTTATGGAGAATATGCCAGAGGATGAATATCTGTATGATCTGGCAGATCTCTTCAGAATCTTTGGTGATACTACAAGAATCAGAATTCTATATTCTCTGTTTGATGGAGAGCTGTGTGTAAATGATATATCTACAGTTCTTGGACTGACCCAGTCCTCTGTCAGCCATCAGCTTAGAATACTCAAGGATTCAAAACTGGTTAAGTTCAGACGAGATGGAAAAAGTATTTTCTATTCTCTGGATGATGACCATGTTCGTTCCATCCTGAACCTGGGTATGGAACACCTGGAAGAGTAAACAATGTGCGCTTTGCACATAATATAGAAAGGATTAAGAAAAATGAAGAAGACTTACAAGGTAGATGTGGATTGTGCAGCTTGTGCTGAGAAGATGCAGGAGGCTATTAAGAAGACTGAGGGCGTTAAGGATGCAACTCTTAGCTTTATGACACTTAAGTGCAAGGTGGAGTTTGAGGATGGTGTTGATGCTGACACTGTTATCAGACAGGCACGTGAGAATTGTAAGAAGATTGAGGATGAGTTTGAAATCTTCATTGATTAATAGCTTTGTAAAATGTAATAGAAAAGAAGTGGAGAAATGACTAAGAAACAGAAGAACAATTTGGTGAGATGCATAGTGAGCCTGGTGCTTGTTGTGGCGTTATCGGTAACATTTCACTTTATAGACGTGCCGTGGTGGATAGAGCTGCCGGCTTTCCTTGTACCATACTTTGTGGTGGGCTACGATGTACTGCTTAGGGCTGCGAAGAATATTCGAAACGGGCAGGTGTTTGATGAGTGTTTCCTGATGACCATTGCCACGGTTGGAGCTATTGCAACCGGCGAGTATCGTGAAGGCGTTGCGGTAATGCTGTTTTATCAGATTGGAGAGCTGTTTCAGAGTATTGCTGTCGGAAAGAGTCGAAAGAATATTGCAGATCTTATGGATATATGCCCTGAGATTGCAAATGTTATGCACGAGGACGGTTCTGTTACCGAGGAAGACCCGGATGATGTGGAGATTGGTTCTATTATAGTAGTAAACCCAGGGGAGAGGGTGCCTATTGATGGAATCATAGTGGATGGAGATACAAGTCTTGATACAAGCGCCCTTACGGGTGAATCAGTTCCAAGGGCGGCTCATCCTGGAGATGAAATAATAAGTGGATGTATAACTCTGTCGGGAATGATAAGGGTTAAGACAACCAAAGCATTTGAAGATTCAACAGTTTCCAAGATACTTGAACTGGTTGAAAACTCAAGTATGAGGAAGGCCAAGGCGGAGAACTTTATCTCCAAGTTTGCAAAGTACTATACTCCTATTGTTTGTTTTTCGGCTCTTGCACTTTTTGTTATCCCTCCGGTGATAAGACTGATTATCGGTATGCCGGCTGACTGGATCGACTGGCTGATGCGTGCGCTGACATTTCTCGTAATATCGTGTCCGTGTGCTGTTGTGATATCGGTTCCGCTTAGCTTCTTTGGCGGAATTGGATGCGCGTCATCAAAGGGAATACTTGTTAAGGGTTCCAACTATCTGGAGGCTTTGGCCGATACAGATACTATAGTATTTGATAAGACTGGTACACTCACAAAGGGAGTGTTTGAGGTTCAGGAAATATTCACCGAAGAGGGTGTGTCCAGAGATTATCTTCTTGATAGGGCAGCAAATGCGGAAAGTGCGTCCAGCCATCCTATAGCAGAGTCCATACTTAGAGCATATAAGAAAGAACAAAATAAAGAGGTTAATCACAATCTGGTTCACGAAGTTGAAGAGATTGCTGGTCACGGAGTGAAGGTTTGTTATAAGGAACTGCCTGATGGCGTGATCGAAACCATAGATGCTGAGGAGATTGATGGCAGGGCTACACACGTTAAGCTCTACGCAGGTAATCTCCGTCTGATGAAGAAGATTGGTATAAATGTATCTGAAACTCACGATGAAGGAACGGTAGTATATGTTGCTGAAAGTTATGAGCAAAATGCTACTAACTATCTGGGCTGTATAGTAATTGCAGATGAATTAAAACCAACAACTCGTGAAGCTATGTCAGGACTCTCCAAGCAGGGCATTAAGACTATAATGCTTACAGGCGATTCGGAAAAGGCTGCTAAGAGAGTTGCAGAGACTGTGGGAGTATCTGAGTATAAATCAGAGCTTCTTCCAGGGGATAAGGTTGATGAAGTAGAGAAGCTTCTATCTAGTCTTGGAAATGAAGATGATGCAAAGAGAAGACGTCTTGCATTTGTTGGTGATGGTATAAATGATGCCCCAGTTCTTGCGAGAGCTGATATAGGAATAGCTATGGGTGCTATGGGCAGTGATGCGGCCATCGAAGCAGCAGATATAGTGCTTATGGATGATGATCCAGCCAAGATATCTCTTGCAATGAGAATATCAAGAAAAACCCTTTCGATAGTAAAGCAGAATATAACATTTGCTATTGCAGTAAAGGTGCTGTGTCTCCTTCTGGGAGCTCTGGGTATTGCCAATATGTGGCTCGCAATTTTTGCGGATGTAGGAGTTATGGTTATAGCAGTGTTAAATGCAACAAGAACTCTCAGAATAAAGAATTAAAAATGCGGCAGTTGGTGCTACTTGCATCATCTGCCGCATTTTGGGGAAGAGAGAGTTTCTATGACATTTTACTTATAATCTGAACATTTTAGTGGATTGAGGCTGACGCCCTGAAGGGTAGTATCCTTTTTACCATTTAACTAACTACAGCTAATTCGGATTATATGTATCACAGAAAAGTTTTTTTTCAAAAATCGAACGTTTTTTTTGCAAATATGATTATAAAGATGAGACGAATAAAGGTTTCACAGTGTGGTCACAGATGAAACAAATAATGTACAAATAAAGAACAAGAATACGACAAAAATGGGATGTGATGAGAGCATAAAAAGTGGTATCTATAAGGAAAAGAAAGTGTTATAATAACTTCGCTGCTTTGTTAGATGATTATTTGGTAAAGAAACAACAAAAAGAAAGGTGGATATAGATATGAAGGCTGCAATTATTATGGGTTCAACCAGCGATCTTTCAAAAGTTGAGCCAGCAATTGAGATATTAAAGGGAAAGGGAATAGATGTAAAGGTAAGATGCTTGTCAGCTCACAGAGCTTCGAAGCAGCTCTCTGAGTTTATAGGAGAGATAAATGCTGACGGTACCGAGGTTGTTATTACAGCAGCAGGTATGGCTGCAGCGCTTCCAGGCGTGGTTGCTGCTCAGACTGTTCTTCCTGTAATCGGAGTTCCTCTTTCAGGTTCAGTTCTTGACGGACAGGATGCTCTGTATTCTATAGTTCAGATGCCACCAGGAATCCCTGTAGCAACAGTGGCTATCAACGGTGCAAAGAATGCTGCCTGGCTTGCGCTTGAGATAATGGCTGTAAAGCACCCAGAGCTTCGCGAGATGCTCCTTGCAGAAAGAAAAGCAATGGAAGAGGCTGCACTTAAGGCAAACTCTGAAATCATCTCAAAATATGAATAATAAAATGATATAATAGAGTAATAAAAATGTGACAGTTGAATCAGTCTCAACTGTCACATTTTGTTTGATCACATATAGTCAATCGTAAGTTGGAATTACAGATCTTTACCTGTCAGCATCTTGTAAGCTGATAGATACTTATCGATAGTTTTATCAACGATCTCTTGTGGAAGCTCCCAGTCCTCAGGTTCAGCGGTATTAGCATCAGACTTCAGCCAGTCACGAGCAAACTGCTTGTCAAAAGATGGCTGACCGTGTCCTGGCTCATAGCCATCAGCTGGCCAGAATCTTGAAGAGTCAGGTGTAAGCATTTCATCACCAACAACTATATTTCCATCCTCATCAAGTCCGAACTCGAACTTTGTATCTGCAATGATGATTCCCTTTGTAAGTGCATAGTCAGCACATTTGTTGTAAAGAGCGAGAGTGTAGTCGCGAAGCTTTTCAGCGTATTCCTGTCCCTTTCCTGGGAAATCCTTCTCAAGTATCTCTACTGTCTTCTCGAAGGATACATTCTCATCGTGGTCGCCGATCTCAGCCTTTGTTGAAGGGGTGTAAATTGCTTCTGGAAGCTTATCGCTCTCAACCAGTCCCTCAGGAAGCTTGATACCACAAACAGTACCATTTTCTTTGTAGCTTGCCCAGCCGCTACCTGTAATATATCCACGAACGATACATTCAACTGGAAGCATAGTGAGCTTCTTGCACATCATACTGTTGCCGTCATAATCAGGATTCTGGAAGAACTCAGGCATATCCTTTACATCAACACTTATCATATGGTTTGGAAGTATATCTGAGGTATAGTCAAACCAGAACTTTGACATCTGAGTAAGAACAGCACCCTTTTTGCTGATCTTGTTCTTTAAGATCACATCGTAGCAGCTGATTCGGTCAGTAGCAACCATTATCAGACTGTCACCATTATCGTAGATTTCTCTTACTTTTCCTTCTTTAATCGGCTTCATTTTCGTCCTCCATTTTACATATAATAAATCATTTTAGGTTTCATAATGCTACATATATATAATAGTAATATATCAAATAGGTTTATAGCATAGTCTCTTTGTGCAAAAAAATCAAGAAAATGTTGGTAATTTGTTAAACTTTATCTTTGTAAAATCTCGCGTATTGTGGTAAACTAATATGACGTAGGGGTTTAACTTTTACAGACTAACTTGGGATGTGTAGGAGGACTAGAATAGATGAAGCCATTTTCAAATGCATATGATGCTATTAAAAAGCTTTTCAGGAAAATGTTTGGAAAGAAGGAACCAAATGAACAGGTAGAGACCGCGGCTGAGGAAACAGCTGAAACAGCTGAAGCAGCCACAGAAGAAGCGGCACAAGAACCGGCTCCGGAGCCAAAAGCTAAAGAGTCTGATAAAGCGATTGAAGATGTTCTTGCCAGCATTGCTGATGAAGAAGGCATAAAAGAAGAAAAGGTCAGCCGTGGCGAACTAGAAGAGCAGAAGAAATATGAGGAAGAGGTTCGAAAGAGAGCTCAGCGTAAAGCAAAGCGTGAGGCTGAGGACCGAAAGAAAGAAGCCGAAGAGGCCGCTAGTGCTAAGGATGAAAAAGTCAAGATGGTTACTGATCCTGTTACAGGTGAAGAGGTACCACTTGGACAGCTTCCAGCAGAAGCAACATTCCTTAAGAAATATATGCGTATACAGACAACATCTGATGATGTACTTGTAGCTATCAATTCTATTCTGAAGCATCCAGATATGCCTAAGAACGTAGTAGTACTTGGTAGAAATGGATTCGGTACCGTTAAGGTGGGCGAGGACTTTGCAAGAAGTTTCTATGAGTTAGGAATAGTAAAGTCTGATAAGATAGCTAAGACCAAGGCTAAGCAGCTGAATAAGATGGGACTTGAGAAGCTGAAGGCTCTTAAGGGCGGATGTCTTATTATAGAGAATGCAGGTCTTGTGTCATTTAATAAGCTGGTTGAGGTTATCAAGGATTCCTCTCCAGAGAACAACGATTATGTAGTTATCCTTACAGGTGAGATTGATTCCCTGGCTAACTTCTTCGATGAGAATGATGATATCGTAGATGAGTTCATCTATCTGATCGATATTCATAAGATTAAAGAGCGTGGTATGATGCATTTCGCTCGTGGATATGTTAAGGAGAGAGGATACAAGGCTGATAAGGCTGTTTATGATAAGCTTAAGGCTTCCCTTAAGGCAATGGAGGAAGGTAATATCGATAGATTCGTTGCCCGTATCGATGAAGTAATTGAGAAGTGCGATAAGAGAGAAGCTGGCGGAGAGGCAAAGAAGACTCTTCTTCCAGAAGATGCTAACTAAAATCAATACTTTAAGAATTAGTAAAAAGCGGTATTTCGAGAGAGATGCCGCTTTTTAGAGGTTTTATATGACTTTTTCTGGTTTTATAACAGAATATAAGAAAAGACTTGGAGTCAGTTATAGGGAAATATCTGATGCTACAGGCCTTACTCCGGCGACCATAAGCAGATATAAATCTGGGGAGAGAATACCAGCTAAGGACAGCGTCCACTATCAGGCACTCATTAGAGGTCTGACTGAACTGGCAGCAGAGAAGGGTGAGGTAACTGAGCAGGAAATAATAGATGATCTGTCCTCGGTTTATTCTACTGATACAGATACATTTAACTTTTATGGGTTTAGAACGAATCTGTCCCTTATGATGGACCGTCTTCACATAACTCTGAAGGATATTGCTGATGCAGTTGGGAAGGATGTATCCTACATCTCAAGGATAAAGGCTGGAACCAGACATCCGGCTGATCCTGGTAAGCTTGCGTCATTGATAGCTGAGTATGTTTCCAGAAAATATACCAAGAGATATCAGCTTGAGGTTGTGGCAGAGCTTTTGGATCATCGACTGGCTGAAGTATCTGATGATAATGCCCGACAGCGTCTTCTGTATAATTGGCTGTTTTCTGATGAAGAGAATTCCAAAAAATATGTTGATGGCTTTGTCCATAAGCTGGATAGGTTCAATCTAAATGAATATTTGTCTTCTCACAAAGGCGAGACAAGTATTAAGGATGAACTGGTGGATATAGAGAAGAAGTGTCTCAGCTACAATCTGGAGGATGTGCTGATGCTTCAGAGAACCCTTTTGGATAAGACTATTACAGAGGGGCAGGGCTCATCCCTGGATATATGCTGGAATATGTCCAGCAGTGAACTGAATAAGACTTATATCTCGTCGGATAAACTGCTTCGTTCTCTGGCAGAGGTGCTGGAGAAGGGAATACGGATCAGGATTATCAATATTAACAGTAATCCAATGAATGAAATGATTGACTGGCTGGAGGCCTGGCTTCCACTCAATATGACTGGCCAGATTGAATCCTATTATCTGGACAGGGCGGACAGCGATGTATTTATCAGCTCACTTATGGTATCGGATGTGGCAGCTCTTACCTCTGAGGGCCTGTCTGATAATAAGGATATATACCGTTCCTATATTACTTCTGATCAGGGTGAGATAGATTATTTCAAACGTAAGTTTGAGGGACTCATCGAACTGTCTGACAGAATGATCGACGTAATAGGAAGAGATAATAATGAAGACCGTCGTGAGTTTCTGATGAAGGATAAGGAGACTGGTGGAAAGAGGACCAACATCCTGTCAACGCCTCCGATATATACCATATCTGATTCTCTGCTTAAAAAGATACTTAAGAGAAATGATATAGCTCCAGAAGATTCAAAGATGATCCTGAAGTATATTCATAATGAAAGAAAGAGAGTGATGGAGGTTTTGGAACACTCTCAGGTGGAGGATCATATTCCTGAGGTTTCCAGGGAGGAATATGATAAGAAACCTGTGTTCCTGTCTCTGTCGGGACTTTTCTATGATAAGGATATATTTTATACCTATGAGGAGTACATAGAACATCTGAAGCAGGCAAGAGATTTCCAGGAGAAGAACGAGAGGTATTCGCTTCTTATAAGAAATGATCTGGATTATAGAAATATACAGATATTTATTCACGAAAATGAATGGGTGATGATCTCAAAGAACAAATCTCCAGCGATACATTTTATAGTAAGACATCCAGTGATGAGACAGAATCTGGAGGATATGCTGGAAACAATTGCCAGGTAAGTTGACACTTAGGCAAATGTTCTTTCCTATTCTTGACAATTAGTTGCCTAAAATGGCAATTTGACTTGACTGAATATAACATAGTTTTTATAATCCTTTTGTTGTTTTTTGTTGTTTTATAAGGAGTAAAGCTATGTTTTTCAAAAGAGGTTTTAAGCGCGTAGTAGTAGGTTTGATCACTGCTAGCTTGGTATTCGGACTTACAGCTTGTGGTCAGGGCGGATCTGCCAAGAAGGATACCATAAGGATTGGTTATATTAATCCAACGACGGGTCCTCTTGCTGGTAACGGTGAGGGCTGTGACTGGGCTGTAAAGCAAATTACCGATTATGTGGATCAGCATCCTATTACAGTAGATGGCAAGGAAATGGATTTTGAGGTCATCGTGTATGACTCAGAGTCGGATGCTAATAAGTGTTCTGAGATGACTCAGAAGCTTATTGAAGAAGATGATGTAGATATGATCATCGCCATTCAGACACCTAATACAGTTATTCCTGTAGTTGAGGTTGCTGAGAGATATGGAGTTCCTTGTATCGCTTCTCAGGCACCAATTGACCCGGTTGCTCATTCAAGAGATGAGTTTAACTGGACTTATCTGTCATTCTATACTCTTGACGATGTATATGAGTCACAGAGAGCTATGTGGACAGTTGCTGGACACGGCATCGATTCGGGTGCTAAGGTTGGACTTCTTTTTGCGAATGATGCGGATGGTACAGCATGGCATGATATATTTGTTGACAGACTTGCAGAGGATGGCTACACAGTAGTTGATCCAGGTCAGTATCCATCAGGTACTACAGATTTTACAAGTCTTGCAAACACATTTAAGACAGAAGATATTGATGTGATCGCTGGAACTAATATTCCTCCTGATTTCATGAATTCATACAATGCTTGTATAAGTGCTGGTGTTGAGGTTGATGCAGTAACTATGGGTAAATGCTGTCTCCTGGAGAGTGATGTAAATGCCCTTGGTGATCTGTCAGACGGAATCATGACTCAGGTATGGTGGGCTCCAACAAATCCATTTACCTCAGAACTTACAGGTATGTCCAGCGAGAAGCTGGCAGAGCAGTATGCTGCAGATAATGACGGCCGTGTTATGCCACAGCCTACAGCTTATGCATACGAAGCACTGGAGCTTGCTGTTCATACATTTAATAATACAAAGTCAATGGATAAGGAAGATATAAGGGCTTCTCTTGCTGGTCTGGATGTAGATACAATTGTTGGCCACATCAAATATGATCAGGAGATGAACGGACTTCCATTTGCGAGAACTGTTCTGTGTGGCGGTCAGTGGCAGAGAGATGAGAATGGTGATCTGAAGCTTATCATTATTGATAACTCAATCCATCCAGAGATTCCTCTTACAGGAAGCTACCAGCCAGGAAACGCAACAACCAACTAAGCCTTTTAGTTTGGCATTTGGCTGTTTCCCCGCGCAGCGAGGAAGTATATAAGGAAAAATTATGAGTAACATACTAAGTTTCGAAAATGTTAGCTCAGGCTATACCAATATTCGTGTACTTGATAACCTTTCCTTCGACGTAGTCGAGGGAGAGGTTTTTGGCGTTATAGGTCCAAATGGCTGTGGTAAGACAACTATGCTGAATACGCTGGCTGGTCTTATCAAATGTAGTGACGGACGAGTTATATTTGACGGAAAGGATATATCCAAGCTTCCGCCATTTGTAAGATGTGCTCTGGGAATAGGCAGAACCTTCCAGGTGCCTCGCCCATTTGAGAAGATGTCTGTTATGGAAAATGTTCTCGTTGCTACAGTCCACGGAGCAGGACTTAGCAAACGTGAGGGCGAGAAGAAGGCCATGGAGGTTCTTGAGCGTGTTGGAATGAAGGAACAGTACGCAGTAAGGGCTGGAGAGCTTACTCTTCTTGACAGGAAGAGACTGGAGATTGCCCGTGCGCTTGGATCTGCACCAAAGCTCCTGCTTCTTGATGAGGTGGCAGCAGGCCTTACCGAGCTTGAGGTGAAAGAGGTTATGAACCTGGTGGAGGAGTTGAAGAAGGAAAAGCTCACTATAGTCTGGATTGAACATATACTGGAAACCATGCTTAAGTCGGCTGACAGGCTTATGTGTATGGCTGAAGGAAAGTCGGCTATAATCGGTGAACCGAAGGCAGTAATTGACTCGAAGATAGTTGAAGAACTCTACCTGGGTGTTCGTGAGGATGACGAGATAGAAACCTAGAAAGAATCATTCCGAATTTCGAAAGATTTTGATTGAAACGGTTTTAGATAGTATATGGGATTGGTTTAAAATATGAGTAGTACATTACTTGAGTTTGATAATGTAACAGTTAAATATGGTGATTTTACAGCTGTATCGGATGTCACAATGAGCTTTTTTGAGGGTTCTATCATAGGGCTTATTGGTACTAATGGAGCAGGAAAAACATCGCTAATGAATGCGGCTATGGGGCTTACGCCTATTAGTAGTGGCAAGGTAAGCATAGCTGGTGAGGACGTCACTAAGGTTCCAGTTGAGAAGAAACTGGATTATGGTATGTGTCTGGTTCCTCAGGGTGGTCACTGTTTTAACAGAATGTCCGTGCAGGATAACCTCCTGGTAGGTGGTATCAGCACTAAGGCAAAGTCTCCCAAAGAGGCTCGCTCAGCAAGAGCAGATTCTCTTGAGAAAGTCTATGACCTCTTCCCGATATTAAAGGAAAAAGCAGATGTTCCAGCAGGAAGCCTTTCAGGAGGTCAGAGGCAGATGGTGGCAATAGGCCGCGCGCTTATGTCTAATCCTAAGATCATCCTTTTTGATGAACTGTCTCTTGGACTTGCTCCTGTTGTGGTAAAGGATATCTATGCAACAATAAGAAAGATAAATGAAACTGAGAGAACAACTATTATTCTGATAGAACAGGATACGAACAGAGTCCTTAGCATGACAGATTATGCTTATATAATGCTGAAGGGCAGGGTTGCTCTCGAGGGTGATTCGGATAGTCTGGATCCTGAAGAGGTAAAAAAAGCCTATTTTGGGATCTAAAAAGGCTTCCTATTTATGGGAAGCCGTCTGCGGAGCAGACTAATGAGGTGTGTTTATGTATTTAGTACAAGTTTTAGTCAATGGAATACTCCTTGGCGGTATCTACGCTGGTATCGGACTTGGAATGTCTTTGATACTGGGTATAGTGAAGCTGACAAATCTGTCTCATGGTGAGTTCATCATCATAGGTGCTTTTCTGTCCTCTATTTTAAATATGGCACTTGGTATCGATCCACTACTAACTCTTGTAATATCAGCACCAGCCATGTTTTTCTTTGGTTATGCACTTCAGAGACTTCTGATAAATCACGGCATGAGGCGTGGCGCAGAGCCAGCTCTGCTTGTAACATTTGGTATATCCATCATACTTAAAGATGGTATGCTTATGCTCTTTACACCGGATGCACGACATGTTGCTACATCTTATAGCAACAGCGTTGTCAGCATAGCCGGAATCGATATATCACTTCTGAATATAATACTGCTTGTTGTTTGCGCAGTATTTATCTTTGTTCTTAGAACATTTCTTGAAAAAACTGATATAGGACGTGCCATCAGAGCGACTGCTGATGATACTGAGGCAGCACAGCTTTCGGGCATAAATGTAGCCCATACCTTTGCGGTGGCTATGGGTATTGCCACAGCTGCTTCAGCGGTAGCTGGAACTTGCGTAAGTATGAAGTGGACATTTTACCCAACCTCAGGTGGTGAATATCTGCTGATAGCTTTTGTTGTTGTAGTTATAAGTGGTCTTGGCGATATTCGTGGAACCCTGCTGGCTGGAGTTCTGTTTGGTCTGATGCAGGTAATCGGCGGTGCCAGCTATGGACGACTTATCAGCTATATATTCCTTATAGTGATCCTTGTATTTAATCCTAGGGAATTAGTTGGAAGATTTCTTCGGGATAGAAGAACTGCGAACCTTTCAAAGAGGGAGGTGAAGGCTGATGAATAAGAAGCATCTTACCCTCCTGATAGTATTTATTGTCTTGGGAGTTCTTCTATTTGCACTAGGAGAAACAGGTGTTTTTTCCAATAATGCTATGAGATATCTTCTGCAGATATTTATCTATATTACTCTTGGTGAAATGTGGAATCTGCTGAGTGGTTTTGCTGGTATGACAAGCCTCGGACAGCAGACATTTATCGGAATCGCAGGATATACAGTTGCTATGGCGACAACCGTCTATAAGATGAACTATGGTACAGGAATCCTTATTGGAGTAGCGATATGTATAGTTACCTCCAGTTTCCTTGCATTTCTTCTCCTTAAGATGGAGGGAATGTATTTCTCTATAACTACCTGGGTTATTGCAGAGGCGCTGGGAACCTTTTTCCTTAGCTGGGGCTATGTTGGAAAGGGCGCTGGTATGACCATATCCATATCCCCATATCCAAGGATTGATGCTATCTATGCTATGTCGCTTATCCTATGCTTTGTGACTTTGCTGGTGGTTTATCTCTTATTGAACAGCAGGCTGGGACTTGGTCTCACCGCTATGCGAGATAATATCTCTGCAGCGTCCTGTATGGGAGTAAATATTGGCAGGTCCAAGTTTGTTGTTTATCTTATTGCAGCCATTTTCACAGGACTGGCTGGCTCTATTCTGTTTATTAATAAGGGTACTATCTATCCAGAGAGTGGTTTCAGTATCAGTTGGACCATATCTATGGTGTTCATTGTAATAATAGGTGGTTCTGGAACCATAGAGGGACCGATTGTTGGTTCGGTTATCTATGTATTTCTCCAGGAGTTCCTGGCGCATTATCCAGGATGGTCCAACATTATCCTGGGAGTTATTGCTATAGTGATAATTCTTTATATGCCAGAGGGAATTGTTGGTGCAGTGAGGAAGCTTCTTGCACGCCGAGCTGCAGGGGCGAGTAAAGCCCTGGAACTAAACTAAAAGCCTTGAGGTGAATACTTGAAAAAACTATTTATTGCAGAAAAACCTTCGGTAGCCCAGCAGTTCGCCGATGCACTAAAGGTGAAGGGCTCCCGCAAGGATGGATATATAGAAGATGAAAATTATATAGTGACCTGGTGTGTGGGACATCTTGTTACCATGAGTTATCCGGATGCCTATAATCCTGAACTGAAGAAATGGTCTCCTGATACTATACCATTTATCCCGGAGGATTATAAATATGAGATAATTCCTGCTGTAGCTAAGCAGTTTAATATAGTAAAGGGACTGCTTACAAGGGATGACGTGGAGACAATATATGTCTGTACCGACTCGGGACGAGAGGGAGAATATATCTATCGTCTGGTTGATCAAATGGCTGAGGTGGATCCTAAGAAGGACCGACGCCGTGTGTGGATTGATTCACAGACCGAGGAGGAGATATTAAGAGGAATCAATGAGGCAAAGCCTCTGTCAGAATATGATAATCTCAGTTCTGCGGCTTACCTTCGTGCCAAAGAGGATTACCTCATGGGTATTAATTTCTCCAGGGCACTTACTCTCAAATATTCCTATCCAATAAAGCAATATCTGGGAGTAGATAAATGTGTCATTGCGGTTGGCCGTGTTATGACCTGCGTTCTTGGAATGGTTGTAAAAAGGGAACGTGAGATAAGGGAATTTGTATCGACTCCATTTTACCGTGTTATTGCTGGAATTGAGAAACCAGCTGAAGAGGGCGAAGAGAGACGGAAGCTATTTGAGGCAGAATGGAAGGCTGTCAAGGGAAGTAAATATTTTGAGAGTCCTAAGCTTTATAAAGAAAATGGTTTCAAAGAGCGAAAAGATGCTGAGGAACTGATTGAGTATCTCAAAACTCCAGAGCCTGTGGAGATGACTATAAAGAGTATCTCCAAGAAGACGGAGAAGAAGAATCCGCCAATGCTTTACAATCTGGCTGAGCTTCAGAATGATTGTTCCAAGCGTTTTAAGATCAGCCCTACGGACACTCTGAATATAGTTCAGGAGCTATACGAGAAGAAACTGGTGACTTATCCAAGAACGGATGCCAGAGTTCTCTCTACAGCTATTGCGAAAGAGATAGATAAGAATATCAAAGGGCTTATCAGTTATGGTCCCCTTGCAGGCTTTGCTCAGAATATAATAGCAAATCAGGGCTATGCCGGAATAGCAAAGTCAAAGTATGTAAATGATAAGCTGATCACAGATCACTATGCCATAATACCAACCGGACAGGGCTTGGGACAGCTGTCCAAGCTTCCAGATATACAGCAGAAGGTTTATGATCTTATAGCGAGAAGATTTCTGTCTATCTTCTATGCGCCGGCAGAGTATCAGAAGCTGGCCATAACGCTGGTGAGAAACGGCGAGGAGTTCAGTGCATCCTTTAAGATGCTGGTAAAACCTGGATATCTTAAGATAGCAAATCCTGCGGTTCTTGCTCCATCTGGTGAAAATAAAAGTGCAGGTAAAGAGGGGGAGAAGGCTTCTGAGGATGATACGGCTGACAAGAAGGACTCGGATAAGTCTGAGGATCAGGCTATAACAGCTGATCTGATGGAATATATCTCAAGTCTTAAAAAGGGTTCGGTGCTTCCTGTATCTGGTTTTGAAATCAAAGAAGGTAAGACCAATCCACCGCAGAGATATAATTCTGGTTCTATGATCCTTGCTATGGAAAATGCAGGAAAGCTGATTGAGGACGAAGAGCTGCGTGAGCAGATAAAAGGTAGTGGTATTGGAACCTCTGCTACCCGAGATGCGATCATCACTAAGCTTGTAAATAACAAATATATATCACTAAACAAGAAGACACAGATACTTACACCAACCTTCCTTGGGGAGATCATCTACGATGTGGTGCTTTACTCTATAAACGGCCTTCTCAGCGCAGAACTGACTGCCAGCTGGGAGTACGGCCTTCAGGGAGTTGCCGATGGCGAAATTCCTGAAAATGACTACATCGAGAAGATGAACGGCTACGTTGTTAAATACGTAAATATCGTAAAGGGCATCCGGAACCAGAACCAGATGCATTTTGTTTTCGATAAAGCAAAACCCTACTACACAAAGAAGTAATGTGCAGAAGGGACTGTCCCCACTCGCACATTGATTGGAGAGAATATGAGAAAAATGAAGAAGATTGTGGCTGTTGTAATGTGTACGGCACTTGCATTAACAGCTGTGGTTAGTCCGTTTGGGAAAAATGATGTTAAGGCAGCTGGTACAAAGACTATCAAGGGTTTTCTTAGTACAGCTCTGGAGCCAATGGGTACCACAATGTACACCTATGGCGGTGGCTGGAATGAAGAGGATACAGGTGCTGGGATTGAGACAAGAACCATAGGTCTTTCCTCAAGATGGGCTGAGTTTGCATCCCAGCAGACCAGCAGTTACAACTATAAGAATTATGATTATAAGACAAATAGTGACGTTATTCATCTTGGCCTGGACTGTTCCGGCTATGTTGGATGGGCACTCTACAATACCCTTGAAACTGAGAATAACAAAGAGGGCTATGTGGATTACGACAATAAGGTCCTTGAAAAACTGGAGAAGCAGGGCTATGGTACCCTCACTATGGCAAAGAATGTAAAGGACTATAAGCCTGGCGATATCATGAAGACCCCAGATCATATGTGGATAGTTGTTGGACCTTGCTCAGATGGAAGCGTGGTTTTGATGCATTCATCTCCTCCTGGAGTTCAGTTCTCCGGAACACCTACACCTTCAGGAAAGACTAATTCTGAGGCAGTGACTATCGCTACATATTATAAGAAAACCTATTACAGTTCCTGGTATGAGAGATATCCGGACAGCTCCAAGGGTATATCCTATCTCTCTGGTTACAATCAGTTCAGATGGTTCACCAGCGAATCCTCGAACTTTTCTGATCCAGAGGGCTATCAGAATATGACAGCAGTTGAGGTTCTTAAGGATCTCTTTGGAACAGTTCCTCCAGGATATGACACAGATACTAAGAACGGTACCTGGAAGAAGGATGGAAAGGGCTGGTGGTATGAATACTCCGACGGCTCATATCCGGCTTCGAAATGGGTGAAGATAGATAATATATGGTACTATTTTAAATCCAGCGGTTATATGGCCACTGGATGGGTGAAGGACGGTGACTGGTACTATATGGATTCCAGTGGAGCTATGCAGACTGGATGGGTTAAGTCCGGCAGTGTCTGGTATTATCTTAAGTCCAGCGGTGCCATGGCTACAGGCTGGATACAGGACGGCGGAAACTGGTACTATCTAAAGTCCAGTGGAGCTATGGCTGCGGGAGAATATATTGGGAAATACTATGTCGATAAGTCAGGTAAATGGGTAGAATAGTTTATCGATATAACAGTGTGAAATGTATATGGAGAATTAAAAGAGAAGGATATCAGGGGTTATGAAGCAGGGAATAATAGTTGTAAATAAGGGAACTCTGGACCAGGAAGTCAGAGCAAGAGCAATTGATGATTTTGTGCTGTCTATTGGCGACCGTCTGGAGGAGGCTGAGATAACATCGGTCTTTACCGACAGTAATATAAGACGTGGACTTAGAGAACAGACAGGGGAGAAAGTACAGAACCTTAAGGCATCTATCCTTTCAATGAAGGAAAATGGTGTGACGGATCTGGTGGTGGTATCTACGGATATTCATAATGGTCCGCAGTATCAGCAGCTTAAGGAAGAGACCGTAGGTCTCGCAGGACTCTTTAAGAAGGTAAATATCTCGGTTCCTCTGCTTTATTCTGAGATGGACTATGAGATAACTGCACGCGCTTTTCTAGGTGCTTTTGGTGAAATAGTGGGAAATGATATACTGCTGGTTCTTTCTGAAGGTCATAAAACTGACGGTGTAGAAGAGCTTAAAGGCTTTGAGTCAGCGCTTCTGAAATATTTCCCTGGAAGTTATGTGGCTACCCTCAGTGGAGAGAAGAAGCCTTATAAGGTCATAAAGGAGCTGAAGGCGGCAGGAATAGACACAGGACGTATAGTTTTGATTCCTATGGAGTTCATTGCTGGAGAAAATGTTGAAAATGAGGTCTCACAGGAGTATACTGACCTTGTTCTTCGGCTGGAGGGAGAGGGCTACACGGTAGAAAGCCTCTTTGCTGGTCTTGCCGAGTACGATGATTTTCAAAGACTATATATGCGTCATCTCTATGACGCTTTACGCTAGGAGAAATTATGAATATAATTATTGCCGGCTGTGGAAAGGTTGGTCAGTCTCTGGCAGAGAGACTCACTAATACCGGACACGAGGTAACAGTAATAGATAAGAGATATGAAGCCATTACGTCTGTAACAAATAGTGTAGATGTTATGGGCTATCAGGGTGACTGTACCAGTATCTATTCTCAGAAGGAAGCTGGGATCAAGGATGCTGATCTTCTGATCGCTGTTACGGATAATGATGAAATCAACATGCTTGCCTGCCTTATAGCTAAGAAGACAGGTAGCTGTCATACTATTGCTCGTATCAGAAGTCCACAGTATACTGACGAGATCGGTTATCTCAAGGAAGAACTGGGCCTGTCCATGTCCATTAATCCTGAGATGGTTGCCGCTGATGAAATGGTACGCCATATCCAGATTCCGTCAGCTCTTGAGGTAGATACATTTGCCAAAGGAAAGATAAGTCTTATTGGAATCAAGATTCCTGATGGTTCTGTGCTGGATAACCTCAGGGTTAAGGATCTGAACAATAAGGTTGGAGCGGGAGCTCTTATCTGTGTTGCTGAGCACGATGGTGATGTTACTATACCTAATGGTGATCATCTGCTTCACAGTGGTGATATGATATCTGTCACACTCTCTATGGGTGAGATAAATCAGTTCCTGAATAAGATAGGAATCAAGGCAAAGAAGATAAAGGATGTAATGATAGCGGGTGGCGGAACCATAGGCTTTTATCTTGCCAAGAAGCTGCTTGATATGAGGATAAATGTTAAGATCATCGAGAAAGATGAGAGGCGCTGTGAGGAACTGTCAGAGCTTCTTCCTAAGGCCATGATCATTTGCGGAGATGCCACAGAAAAAAGACTTCTGGTTCAGGAGTCTGTTGAAGATATGGATGCTGTATGCGGTCTTCTTCATAGTGATGAAGCAAATATCCTTCTGTCCCTATATCTTAATAAGATAAATCCAGATATTAAGGTTATTACAAAGGTGCATAGAAACTCTTACGAGGATATCGTAAATGAGCTTCCTGTTGGAAATAAGATAAGCACCAAGGAAATAACCGCTGATTATATAGCCAGATATGTTCGTTCTATGCAGAACTCCTTTGGTAGTGAGGTGGAGTCTCTTTATAGAATAATGGATGGCAGAGTTGAGGCTCTTGAGCTTTCTGTTGGAGATGATTTTGGCTGGACAGGAATAGAGCTTAAAGATCTTAAACTTATAGATAATACACTTATCTGCCGAATTAACAGGCATGGTAAGATCATTCGTCCAGGTGGACGCGATACCCTTGAGAAGGGTGACAGTGTTGTAGTTGTTACCACCAATAAGGACATAAATGGTATAAAAGATATTGTTAAAGGCTAGTAGATTAATATGAATCATAAGGTCGTTATTAGTACTATTGGTAAACTAATTCAGCTGGAGGGTGTATTTCTGCTCCTTCCAACACTTATAGGAGTCTTCTTGCATGAGAAGGAATTCCTTGTTCTTGCTATAACCGCTGGAGCGTCTGTTATAGCTGGAACTCTTTTAATACAGATTAAACCAAAGAAGACACAGATTAGAGCCAAAGAGGGTTTTGTTATCACAGCCCTTGTTTGGCTTATTTTTAGTATAATCGGTGCGATACCATTTTATGCTTCTGGAAATATCAAGAGCCTGACAGATGCTATCTTTGAGACAGCATCGGGCTTTACCACAACAGGAGCAAGTATACTGACAGATGTGGAGGCACTCCCTAAATGTCTCTTATTCTGGAGGAGCTTTACCCACTGGATTGGTGGTATGGGTATCCTGGTGTTTATGCTGGCATTTGCTTCTTCCAGCGCTGATGAAATGAATATCATGAGGGCTGAGTCCCCAGGACCTTCGGTAGAAAAGATGGTTCCAAAGGTTAAAGAGACGGCCATAATGCTGTATGCTATTTATACAGTAATGACTGTGATCCTTATCCTTGCGCTGATCATAGCGGGGATGCCAGTTTTCGACAGTGTTTGTCACGCATTCGGAACTGCTGGAACTGGTGGCTTTGGCGTAAGAGGAGACAGTATTGCCAGCTACAATACTGCCTGTCAGACCATCATTACTATAGGCATGATGATGTTTGGTGTTAACTTCAGTGTTTATTATCTGATATTCATGAAGAAGTTTAAGGATTTACTTCATTCAGAAGAGGTTATCACATATTTTGCTATCTATTTTATTGCAAGCATTCTGGTTACAATTGGAACAGTTAATGGCTTCCTTCACAGCGGAACCTACTATGCCGGCTTTGATTCAGTTGGTAAAGCCATTCATCATTCCTTCTTCCAGGTTGCGTCAGTAATGACTACTACTGGATTTGCAACCAAGAATTTTAATCTTTGGGCTACCATGCCTAAAGCTGTTATGGTGCTTGTTATGTTCGTTGGTGCCTGCGCTGGAAGTACCGGTGGTGGTATCAAGGTGTCTCGTATAATCATCTATTTCAAGGAAGTTGTACGTGAACTTCAGAGCTACATCCATCCTTCATCTGTTAAGAGCATCAGACTGGATGGAAAGGCTGTCAGCAAGGATACTATAAGAACTACAAATGTATTCCTTATGGCATATATCTTTATCTTTGTTGGTTCTCTTATTATAATATGCTTCGATGGTTTTGATCTGGTAACATCATTTACCGCTGTTACAGCTACCATCAACAACATAGGTCCTGGTCTTGGAATGGTAGGACCGACGGGCAACTTTGCCGATTTCAGTTTACTATCCAAATGGGTATTTATATTTGATATGATCGCAGGAAGACTTGAGATATTCCCTGTACTTATAATGCTTTCGATTAAGACTTGGAGAAGAAAATAGTGAAAACAGTAGTTGAAAAACCGACAAAAGAGATGGTTCGCCGGAAGATGAAGTCAGCACAGCTTATCCCCATCAGCTTTTTGGGAGCGATAGTGGTGGGAACGTTGCTTCTGATGCTGCCTATATCTACCGCAAGTGGAGAGGGGGCCGATGCCTTAACGGCTCTTTTTACAGCCACAACCTCCACCTGCGTTACAGGACTTGTGGTAGTAGATACATTTTCCTACTGGAGCACCTTCGGGCATATAGTAATTCTTCTGATGATACAGCTTGGAGGTCTTGGTATTATTGCAGTTACATCAATACTTATGTTGATGGTAAGTAAGAAGATGTCTCTAAGTCAGACGGTTCTTTTGCATGATGCATTTAACCTAAACTCGCCATCTGGTCTTCGTAAGTTTCTTGTTGGAGTCTTTTCGGGAACCTTTATAGTTGAAGGAGTGGGAGCTATATTCTATCTGCCAGTTTTCATCCCACAGTTTGGCGTCGGAAAGGGAATATGGGTTTCAGTTTTCACAGCAATATCGGCCTTCTGTAATGCTGGTATCGATATAATGGGGCCTGATAGTCTGGTAAAATATAACTCTAATCCACTTATGCTGATCAACACCATGATGCTTATCATTCTGGGTGGTCTTGGATATGTGGTTTGGTTTGATATATTAAATGGTATAAGAACTGGAATAGTAAAGAAGTACTCGGCGTGGACAGTGATCAAGAAGCTGAGCGAGCATACCAAGCTGGTTCTTTCACTCACACTATTCCTTATTGTGACAGGTGCTATTGCTGTAATACTAATGGAGTATACTAATCCTGATACGTTGGGACCTATGAGCTTTGGTGATAAGCTTATGAATGCTTACTTCCAGTCTATTACATTTAGAACAGCAGGTTTTGCGGCAGTTCCACAGCAAAATCTTCGCGAGGTGACAGCAACCTTCGGTAACTTCTATATGTTTATCGGTGGTTCGCCAGTAGGTACAGCAGGTGGTGTTAAGACTGTAACAGTCTTTGCAGTGATCGCAAATGCAGTAGCATTTATCCGTTCCAGAAATGAGACCGTTGTATTCGGAAGGCGACTCGATGAAGGGCTTGTAAAGAAAGCATCAGCTATTATATGTGTCAGCTTTTCTGTAACATTTGTCTTTCTTCTGCTGCTTATGCTGACAAATGATGTTAATTCAGTAGATGCCGCCTATGAGATATTTAGTGCCACAGCTACAGTTGGACTATCTCGTGGACTTACACCAACGCTTAATTCTGTGGGTAAGATCCTGGTAATTATATGTATGTATCTCGGCCGTATTGGTCCGATATCCATGGCGCTGTTCTTTAACTACCGTGGCGCAGAACGAAACAAAGTAAAATATACGAAGGGTAATTTCTTCGCAGGTTAATTTATTGGAGGATACAAATGAGTAAACAGATTGCAGTATTAGGTATGGGACGATTCGGAAAGAGTATAGCCCTTTCCCTTTCAGATATGGGAGCTGATGTAATGGCAGTGGATGCCAATCCAGCAGTTCTCGAAAAGATTTCAGATAAAGTAACATTTGCCATAGAGGCGGATCTTAAAAATGCCGAATCCATCGGCAGTACAGGAATCGAAAATATGGATGTGGTGGTGGTTGCCATGGGTTCAGACTTAACAGCAAGCATCACATCTGTAATGGCTGCCAAGGAGCAGGGCGTTCCTTTCGTTATGGCAAAGGCGGCAGATGAGAGAATGGGAGCAATCCTTGAGAAGGTTGGAGCTGACAGAGTTATCTATCCTGAGGAAGAAACAGGAGTGCGTACAGCCAGAACGCTGATGTCAGACAGCTTTATGGATTACTTTGATATAGATAAGAATCTGTGTATGCTGGAAATGCATCCGAAGGCAGATTGGCTGGGAAAGAATCTGATTGAGCTGAACCTTCGTGAAAAGTACCACGCTAATGTTGTTGCGATCAAAGATGAAAGTGGAATGCATTCCTTCGTAGATCCAAATCGTCCGCTGGAAGAAAGCGATGAGCTCTTGGTTCTCCTGGAAAAATCAGCTCTTAAAAAACTACAGAAATAAAACACAGAAATAAAACACAGAAATAAAACACAGATATAAAACTACAGAAATAAAAAATAGGACGGTTCTCGAATCACCAACTGAGAACCGTCCCTTATTGTTTAGTTGAGTTTTGAAAGTCCGCCTGCGGATACAAGTCCGTCCAGCTTTACGCCAGCCTTACAGAATGGACATTCGTGAGATGAATAGGAAGCGTAACCTTCGATATCATTTACGTGGAATATTGAATTGACCTCGATTCCTTCAACCTGATCTGCAGCAGAGAAGATAGCAGATATACCAGCTATGCTTCCACCGTAGTATCTGATGCAGTCCAGTACCTTCTCGGTGGTAAGACCTGTTGTAGCGGTTGGAAGAAGCAGAAGCACATGCTTATTGTTGATCATTGGGATTACATTATCCTTAAAGGTTAGCTGTCCCATAGAATTCACTTCAGGTGTGGTAATATATATAGTTTTATGCTGATTGAGACACATAATACCTGATTCTGTCAGGGCATCAGCAAGATATGCACCGATTACCTCGGTTCCATCCAGACACACGATCGTATCAACGATAGTAGAGGCGATATAATCGTGGCTCATAGCCTTTGCAACAGCCTTAGCCTCGCTGGCTCTGGCTTTCAAAGTGGTAAGATCAATATAATGATTGATATGTGATGAAATGGTTGCAAAATGTCCCTGAGATACTCTGAGACTGATCAGAGTGCTATATTGAGAATCAATTTTAAATGTTTGCATATTAAGTTCCCCCTTTATTAGTGAATCATATATCAGTTAAGTAATCATAAAAGATTACAATACTTATTATAATGATTACTACTGGTTTTTCAACTGCTGTTTGATAATATTTCACCGCAAATATGTTATAATCATATAGTAGCACATTTTAGGAGAGATGATATGAGTGCGAGATTTGAGATGCTGGCGGGAGCCTCTATGACTGGGAAGACTTACTGTCTTTCAAAGCAGGTTCTGGAGGAGGCTCACGCGAATCCTGATAAGAAATATTTTATTATAGTGCCTGAGCAGTCTGGAAATGCTTACGAGAAGAAGCTTATTCAGATGAATCAGGCTCTTTTTGGTGCTCCAGGCTTTATGAATATTGATATCCTGGGCTTTAACCGTCTGTCTCATAGGATCTTTGAGGAGTTTGGTGTGAAGGAAACCAGTGTCCTTGAGGAGTATGAGAAGAATATGCTGGTAAGGGTTGCTTCGGGAAGACTACGTAATGAGCTGGAGATTTATGGAGGAAGTGTAGATAGAACAGGATTTACGCAGGAGATAAAGTCGCTTATCTCTGAAATGATCCAGTATAACGTATCCCCTGAGGAACTGGAAAAGGCTGCAGAGGATATATCGAGAGACAGGGAAGGACTCGCGGCTAAGCTTCGTGATGTTTCTAAGATTTACTCCGGTTTTATGGACATTCTGGATAATCGCAGAACTACTGTGAATGGTCTTGACCTGGATGCTGCTGATATTCTCAATCAGACCATGACCATATCCGAGGAGAGACTGAAGCTCCTTACCAGGCTTCTAAAAACTGATAGGAGCTGCTCGATCACTGATGGAGCAGTATTTGTATTTGATGAATATAGAGGATACACACCTGATCAGCTTAGCGTAATAGGTGCTCTTAAGGATAGAGCAGAGGTTCTCAGATTTTCGCTCTGTATAGATGCAAATACACTGAAGGATTTCCTTGATGGAAAGGGTGAGGTACAGGAAACTGATATCTTTCATCAGAGCTATATGACCTATCGTCATCTGGCTGAGGCTTTAGGCTTTAAGCCTGAGGTTCAGTACCTTAGAAAGCATTTTAAGTCGAGCTCGGAGCTGATTCATCTTACTCAGCATATCTTCAGGTATCCGATAAAAGAATATAAAGGCAGCTTAGATAAGTTAAATGTATATCATACTGACAGCTTCGAGAAGGAAATAAGGCTTACGGCTGAAATGATCCGGGATGAGGTAAAGGCTGGCGCAAGATATAGGGATATAGCAGTAGTTACAGGAGATATAGAAGAGTTTGACAGATGTGCTGACCGTATATTTGCAGAGTATGATATTCCTGTTTTCTCGGACTTCAGCAGAAAGCTGAGAAAGAATCCTTATACCGAAGCCCTTCTGAGAATTCTGGATATAATTGACCGTGATTTTGAATACAATGGCATATTCGGCTATGTTAAGACGGGTGTTCCGATGATAGAGGACACCCATAGTCTGGATGAGCTGGAGAACTTCTGCCTCAGAACAGGTATGAGGGGAAGAAGTATGTGGAATCGTCCTATCCGAACCTATGGGAAGGATGTACCAGAAGAGAAAAAGGAAGCATATAGAAGGATGAATGAGGTGAGAAAGGAGATTCTTGTCAGTATAGAGCCAGCTCTGGCTCTGGATTCAAAGAAACATCCTGTCCACGAGTTTATAGCAGCCCTGGTACAGATAATGGAGTCACTTCTCTTTGAACAGAGGATGGAGAAGGATGCTGACATCCTTGAAGCTGAGGGAATGATGACGGAGGCCCAGGTTATGAGGAGCCTCTACGGAGTTCTGTCAGGTATCCTGGAGCAGACTGACAGTCTGCTGGGAAATGAGGAAATGGATATTCACAGCTTTTCGGAGATTTTGTCAGCTGGAATAAATGAAATAAAGGTTGGTGTTATTCCACCAACCATCGATGCCCTTTCGGCCCTGGATGTAGAAAGATCCAGAATAGTTGATGCAAAGATAGTGCATATAATCGGTGCAAACGATGGCGTGATTCCTGCCAAAAAAGGTATAGGAAGAATTCTTTCGGATAAGGATAAGGAGAGGTTGTCTGCAGCACTGACTGAGATGGGAAATGGTAAGTATCTGGCCAGCTTTGGAGTGGAGCAGAGCCAGGACTCGCTATTTATGATTTATCAGCTGCTTTCTAAGGCTACGGATAAGCTGACTATTAGTTATCATACAAGTGGAAATGCCAGAGGGAAACTCAGTCCGTCTTTTCTTGTTGGAAGAGTTATGAGGCTCTATCCGGCACTGACAGATGATTATAGAGAATTAAAATGCTTTGGTGGTACAGCACTTAGTGACAGGAAGGAGTTTCTCGGCTGGGTTAGAGATGCACTTGAGTCCATTCAGTCTGGCGAGGGGCCTGTTTTTGTTGACAGGGAAACCATAGATAACATTTCACGCTACATATGGTATGTGGGTCAGGGAGATGATCTTCCGGATAAGAACCAGGTGATTCCGGGGCTGCTCTTTACTAACAGTCCTGAGAGAATCAGTTCAGAAGCTATGGATACCATAAGTCTGAGGCTTTCTGTTTCGAAGATGGAAAAGTATGCCGGCTGTCCTTATTCCTATTTTATGAAGTATGTTCTGGGTCTTAAGGACCGTCCTGAAAAGAAACTCCAGTACTATGATATTGGAAATGTAATGCACAGGGCGCTGGAAAACACATTTACTGAAATAGTTGATTCCATGAATAATGACTGGAAGGGTGTAAATGACAGTGAACTGGTTGATATTGTCGAGGGATATCTGGAAACTGCATGGGCTGAGGAAATGACTGAGGAGTACCAGGAGGATGCAGATATTGATATGGATCCTAAGACTGCCCGGGTGAAGGAAAACCTGCACGAGCTTGCTTCAAGAACCATTACCACCCTGCGCTCACAGATTGTTAAAGGTGAGTTTTTACCGGACAAGGTTGAGCAGAACTTTGAGGCTGAGTTTACAGCCATTAAACCGGATGGAACACCTTATGTTGTAAAGCTTCGGGGTATTATAGACCGTCTGGATAAGGCTGAGAAGGATGGGAAGCTCTATCTTAGAGTCGTGGACTATAAGACGGGTTCAAAGACATTTGATCCATTGGCAATTCAGGAGGGAACAGATGTCCAGCTTTTGGTGTATACAAAGATAGTTACAGAGATACTGAGGTGTGCTAAGGATAAGAGTCAGGCTTCCAAGGATGGGGAACAGTCAATTGTGCCTGCAGGTATGTATTACTATACTGTATCAGATCCGGTTCTTACACTCACCACAAATGGACAGAAGGATATGGCAGATCAGGATGATGTGGCTGGTCTGGAGCAGGAGCTCCGCAAGACCATGGTTATGAAGGGAGTGTCAAATGGTGAACCTCTTCAGCTGCTGAATCTTCATGATAAGACTCTTGTTGATGATGCTGGAAGTCTCCTTAAGAATAGTGATGTCATTACCATGAGAAAGGGACGGGGCACGCCGTATACTGCGGATTCTATGATGCTGTCAGGTGAACAGCTGGATAGTCTTACAGATTATTCTCTTGATAAGATGAAGGAGTCGGCTGAAAAGATACTGGCTGGAAAGTTTGATAAGTCTCCGATAAAGATGGGAAGAACTAGTTCCTGTACCTATTGTGAGTATAAAATGGCGTGCAGGTTCTCAGAGTACGGCGGAAAGAGACGTGTTGTGAAGAATGATGCGGCAACAAATAACGATAAGCTGTGTGAGCTTGTGAGTAAGGCTGAGGAGAATAAGAAGCAGAAGAAGTCTGCACAGATAAGTGGCGCTAAGTTTGTAGGAGGAAAAAATGACTAGATGGAACGATAGACAGCAGGAGGTGCTGGATAGTCTGAAGGACGGGATCTTAGATCCACAGAATATCCTGGTCTCGGCGGCGGCTGGTTCCGGAAAGACTGCTGTTCTGGTTGAGAGGATCATCCAGACGGTTTCTGAGGGGCTGGCAGATATCGACGAGATACTTGTTGTGACATTTACAAATGATGCTGCTGCTCAGATGAGGTCTAAGATACTTTCGGCACTGGAGAAGCTTGCTGCAAATGAGACAAATGATCCAGCCAGAAGTACCAGATATCTCAGACAATTGTCACTGGCAGAAAATGCAGATATTATGACAATCGACAGCTTCTGCAACAAGGTGGTAAGAGAAAACTTCAACATAGCTGGAATAGATCCTGCCTTTGAAATATATGATACAAATGAGATAGCGCTTCTTAAGGATGAGGTGCTGGATGAGGTACTGGGCAGACATTATCAGGACGACAAGGTAATGGCCGGTCTTACTTCGTTTCTCTTTAAGAAGAATATAGATGATGGAACGGTAAAGGATATAATTCTTGCTATTCACAGGGTGGCAGATACATTTGCAGATAAAGATGCGTGGCTTGAGGCGGCCCGTGAGAATACTACTGAGGAGAACCGTGAGGTAATAAATGAGAAGTGGGTAAAGGATTACAAGGATTACCTTACTCAGACTGCAGAGGCGACTCTTCAGATATTAGACAGGCAGATACAGGAACTGGGAAGAGACACTGATCCTGATAGAGCCAAGGGAAATGATAAGCTTCGGGAAATATATGAGAACGACAGAGAGATAATAACAGCTATCAGGAACTCTGAAACTCTGTCGGGCAAGGCGGCAGCCTTTAAGAGTTCCTGGTCTCAGCTTAGAAGGAGCAAGGCATTTGATGCATTTTCTGATGAAGAGCTGGACCAGGTGAGAAAGCTTAGAAAGACGCTTAAGGATAATTTTACTGGTATTGTGTCAGAGAATGATATAGTTAGTGAAGCCCTTTCTCAGAATGTAATAAACAACTGTCTGATAGATATAGTAGTGGACTTTGACGAGACCCTTATGAAGGAGAAAAAGAGACAGAAGAAGTATGAGTTTAGTGATATAGCTCATGCAGCTTTTAATATTCTCTATGATGTAAAGAGTAAGGCTGCTACAAAGATAGGTCTTGCCAAGGCAAATGAATATAAATATATCTATATCGATGAATATCAGGACAGCAGTGATCTTCAGGAAGAACTGCTTTCAGCTGTTGCCCGTCGTGACTCTTTGGGACGACCTAATAATATCTTTATGGTTGGTGATGTGAAGCAGAGCATATACCGATTCCGTATGGCGAGACCAGAGCTTTTTATAGAGAAGGCCGGGAGATACCAGGAAAAGGACGGCGGCCGTCTCATCAGCTTAAATATGAATTACCGTTCCAGAAGTGAGGTGCTGGAGGGCACAAATCTTGTGTTTAAGTCGGTTATGACTCCTGACTTTGGCGGAGTACTGTATGATGAGCTTACTCGTCTTAATACACCTGAGCCAGATGATTATAAGCAGCATTATCCAGATACTGACCTGAATGTGGGTGGCATAGTTCAGCTGGAAAGAATCTCTGGATGGGGAAATGCTGGAGATGCGGCAGATGATGACGAAGAAGATGATGACCTGAGTGATGGACTCGAATACTCCAAGGAGGAGGTTGAGGCTATAGAAATAGGTCGGACTATTCTAAGTCTTGTGGATAGTTTCTATGTGTTAAATGAAAGCTTCATTCCTGATATGCCGGAAACAGAGGATAATGCCAGATATAGAAAAGCCAGATTTGGAGATATAGTTATACTTCAGAGAAGCATTCGTGGTCATATGGATATGGTTCGTATATATGAACAGATGGGTATCCCTGTTTCCATTGAGGATTCGGGTGCTTATTTTGAGGAGCTTGAAATAAGTACCCTTATTTCAGTGCTTAGAATAATAGATAATGTTCAGCAGGATATTCCTTATGCATCTGTGCTTCTGTCACATATCGGAGGGCTTACAGATGAGGAGCTGGTGTGGGTGGTAGGAAAGAGCTCTATGCCTCAGGCCAGTCTTGCTGATAAATGTAATAGTTTTGTTGAAACATTTAAAGATAGTAGCAATTCGAAACTAAGTGCTGTGGCTGAAAAACTTGATATGGTAAGGAGACTTAGGGACAGATGGGCGAGACTTCGACCATTTCTTAGTACACACGATCTGCTGAATCAGGTGCTGCTTGATACTGGTTATGAAACCTTTGTGGCAGCTATGCCTGATGGAAGGCGTAGAATAGAAAATATAAAGAAACTTCTATTCCACGCAGAAAGCTTTGAAAGCGTGAGGAATGCAGGCCTTCTGGATTTCCTTAAATATATAGATAAATGTATGAGCATGGAGAAGAATCTGGATGACTCCACAGGAGGAGCTGATGGCGGTGGTGATAAGGGCGTAGTTCGTATCACATCTATACATAAGAGCAAGGGACTGGAGTACCCTATTGTTTTTGTTGCTCTTATGGGTAAAGGCTTTCGCCTCTCGGAGAAGAAGGGGGATGTGGCAGTATATCCTGATTATCATCTGGTAGTTAATCGTATGAAGCTTGCAGGTGGAAAGGTCAAGGTTAAGAGGAAGAGTGTGAAGGAGGCCGTCACAAAGCTTTTAACTGAGAGAGAGATAAAGACTGAGGAAGCAAGACTTCTTTACGTAGCAATGACAAGAGCTAAGGAGAAGCTTTATCTTGTTGGAGTGTCAGATGGTGAGGCTCCACTTATGCTGGGAGAGTGTAAGAGTTATATAGATTATGTAAACTACGCTCTTTCCAAGGAAATGGCAGGCCTTTCAGAAAATAAGCTTTCAGAACTGCCGCTTATTGCAGAGGATAAGACGGCTTCTGATATCATTTCAGACTTCAGAAAGATATATAAGAAGAAGGAACTTGATTATACTGAGAGCCTGAATATCCTGATGGATAGTGTTAGAGATAATCTGACTGATATCAGAGCTGGTGATGAGAAAGCAGACAATCCCTATGACTATATATATCCATATAGATATTTTACATCGAAAAAATCTAAGCTTTCTGTATCTGAGATAAAGCATGCTGAAATGAAGGAAAGTACTGAGATTCAGGATGACTCGGATCTGATAGTTACGGAGTGCCTTGATGATATAGAAAAAGAAACAGCACGCGTCAGGGCGGCAAGACGAGGAACAGTTATTCACGCCATATTTGAAAGGCTAGATTATAGTCGCGTTGCTTCAAAAGAAAGCCTGGGGATTGAAATAGAAAGAGTGCTGGGAGATTCCTTCTTCTCGGATGAAGACAGAGAATTAGTTAGTATCAGATCGCTACTAAGTTTCTATAGTGATGAAGGTGATTCGCTCTTCCAGAGAATGCGAGAGGCGTTTAAGAAAGATGTACTAAGAAGGGAACAGCAGTTTATTGCGGGGCTCCCTATGGAAGAGCTTCCTGGTACAGCTGAGGAGATTCGCAGCCTTGGAGCAGATGTGATATCTGAAGCTTCTGATTTTGTAGTTATCCAGGGTATTATGGATGCCTTCTTCTATGAGGGGGATGAGATAATTCTTGTGGATTATAAGACTGACAATATAAAGACAGGACAGGAGCTTTTGGATAGATATGCTGCACAGATGTATCTCTACGCGCTGACCCTTGAGAAGCTGACTGGAAAGACTGTCGCAGACTGTATTCTCTATTCAACAAGGCTTGGAGAGGTACACTATCCTGATTGGAGAAATTACATCTGAAGAATAGCATAAGAAGGTTTATTTTGATATAATAAAAGATAAGCTTTTTGTATTATTCTACAAGGGAGAAGGGGGTGTTTAAAAGATGAAAGTACAAAGTCAGGTTGAAGTCAGACCTGTGACTGTTGATGATGCTGCCGAGATCTGTCAGATATGCTGTGAGGATCTTGGTTATCAATGTGATAAGATCCTTGTTACTGAAAGGATTAACCAGCTTGAGTTGGAAAGAGAGGCTGTTTTTGTTGCTGAGATTGATGGAGCGGTTGCAGGTTTTGTTCATGTTGAGAAGTATAATACTCTTTATTTCGAAATGATGGCTAATATCCTGGGACTCGCTGTAAGTAGTAAATACCGCAAAAAAGGAATTGGAAGAGCGCTTCTTGAAAGGGCTGAGCAGTGGGCAATGGAAAAAGATATATCACTTATGAGACTTAATTCAGGCAAAAAAAGGTCAGATGCTCATAAGTTCTATAGACACCTGGAATATGGACAAGATAAGGAACAATATAGATTTATAAAGCGTTTGGATTAGTGTGTGGAGGTTTTTAGATGGGGTATAATTTTTATGGCTGGGAAAAGGCGACGGTCCCTGCAATTACAGATAAATATAAGGGGATTACAACTCCAAAGGATCTGTATGATGCGCTTAAGAATGTGTGGTGTGAATACACCTGTGCGCCAAGACTGAGAAATGAGTGGAGCAAAGAGAATATTACTCTTGGACAGTGCTCTATTACAGCATTTCTTGTACAGGATATTTTTGGAGGCAAGGTGTATGGAATTCTTAGACCTGGCGGAAACTACCACTGCTATAACGATATAGGTGGACACGTGTTTGATCTTACCAGTGAGCAGTTTGGGGATGAGGTACTGGATTACGAGGATAATCCGGAGCAGACCAGAGAGATACATTTTGAAAAAGAAGAAAAAAGACTTCGCTATGAGTATCTTAAGAAAAGTTTGGTGAAATATCTTGATGGACATATTCCTGTTGGATCTTGAGATAACAGAGAGTATACTGAAGAATAACTCGGGACGTATCAAAGAGGAGTGTCAGAAGATGCGTGAGAAGGCTCAAGGATACTACTTTGGCAAGCCAATGCCTATGGAAGAAACAAAGGCTTTCACCAAGGCAAAAGGACTTGAGTGGGAAGAAACTAATTAACTATTAGATAATACTAGGAGGAAAAATATGTCACATATAACATTTAGTCCGCAGGGCGTATGCTCTATGAAGATTGATTTTGATATCGATGAGGAGAAGAAGCTTCACAATGTGAAGTTTGTAGGTGGCTGTAATGGAAACCTGAAGGCAATTGGAAAGCTGGTTGAGGGAAAGGATGCTGCAGAGATAGCAGATATTCTTCGAGGTAATCAGTGTGGTATGAGAGGCACATCCTGTGCCGACCAGTTTGCCAAGGCTATCGACGAAGCAATCTAACAGAGCCGTATTTAAGGAGAATGAAGATGAGTGATAGAGAAAAGGAAGGTCTTACGCTGCTGGGAAATCAGGGGGTAAAGTATCCGACTGATTATAATCCAGGAGTTTTAGAGACCTTTGAGAATAAGCATCAGGATACTGATTATTTTGTAAAGTTCAACTGTCCTGAGTTTACCAGTCTTTGTCCCATAACCGGGCAGCCGGATTTCGCTACGATTTATATATCATATATTCCGGATGTGAAGATGGTGGAGAGTAAGTCTCTCAAACTGTATCTGTTCAGCTTCAGGAATCATGGTGATTTCCATGAGGACTGTGTGAACAAGATAATGAAGGATCTGGTGGCCCTTATGGATCCTAAGTATATTGAGGTCTGGGGCAAGTTTACTCCGCGTGGAGGCATATCCATAGATCCATATACCAATTACGGTCGTCCTGGAACTAAGTTTGAGGAAATGGCCTGGAAGAGACTGGCAGAGCACGATATGTATCCCGAAAAAGTTGACAATCGTTAAATGAGAAGCGTTCGAGGAATTAAATGTCTTATATTGAATTCAGAGATGTAGATAAGGAATACCGTGGTGAGGTGAAGGTTTTAGCAGTACGTGACTGCTCCTTCACAGTGGATAAGGGTGAAATGGTTGCGATCCTGGGCCAGAGTGGTGCAGGAAAAACAACTATTCTTAATATGCTTGGCGGAATGGACAGTCCCACAGGTGGAGCAATCTTTGTGGATGGGAATAACATAGCTGAGTATAAATCCCGAGAGCTTATACGGTACAGGCGAAATGATATAGGCTTTGTATTTCAGTTCTATAATCTGGTGGCTAATCTTACTGCATTAGAAAATGTGGAACTGGCCTGTCAGCTATGCAAGGATGCTCTGGATCCTGCTGAGGTTATGCGGGATGTGGGCCTGGGTGAGAGAATGGCAAGCTTTCCAAGTCAGCTTTCAGGTGGTGAGCAGCAGAGAGTTGCTATAGCTCGTGCCATTGCAAAGAATCCAAAGATTCTTCTCTGCGACGAACCTACTGGTGCTCTTGATTCAGAGACAGGAAAGAAGATAGTGGAGCTGCTTATTGAGACCTGTAAGTCCCGCAGTATGACCACTATTATAGTTACCCATAATTCTGAGATAGCAAAGGTCTGTGATAAGATAATCAGAATTAAGAATGGCTCGGTGGATAAGATAAAGATAAACGAAAACCCGCTTTCGCCGGATGAAATCGAGTGGTAATAAAGAATGCTGGTTAAAAATATGTTCAAGAAAATAGGTCACAGCTTCGGTAGGTTTGCATCGCTTGTAGCGATCATTCTTATCGGAGTTGGTTTTTATGCAGGCATCAGACAGTCGACGCCTGCTATTCGTGATGCAGAAAATCGTTTTGCTGCCAGCACGAATATGATGGACCTTCATATAGTCAGCACCCTTGGCCTTACGGATACGGATGTGGAGAGGCTGGAGAAGCTGTCTTCTGTTGAAATGGTGACTGCCGGATATTCTAAGTATGTCTACTCAGGTGATAATGTTATAAGAGTTCTATCAATTGATAATGATATCAATAAGTTTTATAAATGGGATGGAAAATATCCCGTAAAGGATAACCAGTGCCTTGCAGATTCTCGTCATTTTAATGTTGGAGATACGATCACCATCAGAGAACCAGTTGACGAAGATGACGAAGACGATTCAGACGACGAAGACGATAAAGATGATGACGAAGATGAAGATGAAGATAAAGACGATCTGACTGAACACGTCTTTACTGTGGTAGGTACAATTACCAGTCCGATCTATATGGGAACCGACTTTGGCAGTGCCAATATTGGAAATGGTGAGCTATATTCTTACATCCTGGTGAAGAAGGATGTATTTGATATGGAGGCTTACACAGATGTCTACGTTACAACGGCAAAAACTGATGAGGATATTCCCTATTCAGACAGTTATAAGGAAAAGCTTGATATCCTGACAAATGATGTGGAGAAGATAAAGTCTACGAGAGAGACTGCAAGAGTGGCTGAACTCTACCAGGAAGCAAAGGATAAGGCAAATGCTAAGATCGAAGAGAAACGATCTGAGATTGAGGAAGAAGTAAGAGAAGAGATAGAAAAAGAGGTTAGAGAAGAAATAGAGTCCAAGCAGGAGGAGACCAAGGAAAGCCTTCGCGAGAAAGCATCTATGTTTGGCATGACATTTGAACAGTTTGTAGCTACTCTGTCTGACTCAGTGACCGAGGCCCTTTCCCCCATTACTGATGCCCAGGTGGATGAGCTGGTGGATGAACAGATGGATGATGCCATGTCCACAGCCATGAAAGAGGCAAGGGAAGAAGCCTATGAAAAGATTGATATTCCAGAATGTAAATGGATCATACAGAATCGAAATGATGTGATATCAAACTATAAGATTCTTTCCGATCAGTACAAAGAGGTTGAAAGCATAGCGGATATTATTCCATTTTTCTTTATTGTGATCGTTGTACTTATGACCTCCAACACCATGTCCCGTATGATAGCCGAGGAGAGAGGTGAAATGGGAACTCTTACCTCCCTGGGATATTCAAATGCAGCTATCATCGGTTCGTATATGATATATGTAATAGTTGCAACTCTGATTGGCGTTGTCGCAGGATATTTTATTGGTATATATACACTTCCGGGCTTTGTTTTCACCTGTTTTCCGCTGTCTGTACCGGATATGTATGTGACATTTAATCCATATATGTTTGTGGGTTCAGTTCTTGCAAGCTTTGTGCTCATGTCGGGAGTGACTATTTTCAGCTGTATGAAGGAGCTGCGGAATAGACCGGCATATCTTATGAGACCTGTGCCTCCAAAGACTGGAAAGAGGCTTCTTCTGGAGAGGATAACGGCACTATGGAATACATTTTCCTTCTCCTGGAAGATTACTCTCAGAAACTTTGCGAGGTATAAGAGAAGAGTTATCATGACAATCATCGGAGTGGGGGGCTGTACATTCCTGATGTTTGTAGGCTTTGCTCTAAGGGACTGCATCAGTCAGGTTGGCGATAAGCAGTTTAGTGAGATCGTTCATTATGATATAATGATAAATCTTATGGATGATCAGAAATCTATTGAAGACATCCAGGGAACTCGAAATGGAAAGAAGCTGGTGGATGAGGGGCTTCTTGTTGATCCGCTGATGGTTAGAATGGAGTCTTTTAAGGCTGTAAATAGTGAGGATCACAGCCTAGATATATATCTATTAGTTCCGGATTCCCAGAGTTATGACCAGTTTGAGGAATATTTTTCTCTTCAATATGCGGATGCCAGAGATGTAAAGGCAGATCTGGATGCAGGCAGAGTGATAGAAGCTGGTACGCCTCTTAGTGTTCAGGAAAATGAGGTCATTATCACACCAAGAATCGCAAATCTGATCGGTGTTGGTCAGGGCGACAGCCTTACGATCGTTGATGAGGATGATGAGGAATATACCATAACGGTTGGTGGGGTAACAGAGAATTACGTATCGAATTATATCTATATGTCCAGAGAGACGTATGTTAAGACATTTAAGCACGGCGTAATGTTCAACACGATACTCGCGAAGGCTGGCTGGGAGGATAAGGATACACTTACCTCCAGACTGTATGATTCAGATGATGTGGCAAATGTTACGATAACTGAGACTGTAAGAACAAAGGCAAATGAAGCGGTGAAAGGCCTCGATGCAGTAGTTGTTCTACTCACTGTAATCTCGTCACTGCTGGCATTTACAGTTTTGTACAATCTGACTGCTATCAGTATCAGTGAGAGAACAAGGGAGATCGCAACTCTTAAGGTGCTGGGCTTTACACCATTTGAGACAAATGATTACATATATAGGGAAACAATTATCAGTTCAGTGCTGGGAATTGCCGCGGGGCTTCTGGTGTCACCGTATCTTCTTGGCAGAGTTCTGGACGTTATCGCCGTTGATAATCTGGTTTTCCTCAGGGACATTAATATCAGAAGTTTTGTGATCGCAGCATCTCTATCATTTATTTTTACTCTGGTGATGATGCTGGTAACATTTATTCGTCTCTTTAGAATAAACATGATAGAATCCCTCAAATCAGTTGATTAAAGAAAGTAAAGACAGGGGACGGTTCTCTGTCTTTTGGAGGTTAGGTAAGTGGTTAAGGTTAATGGTATAAGAAAAACCTTTGGGGCAAATGAGGTCCTGAAGGGTGTCTCCTTCGAGATAGAGGAGGGGACGATATATGGTCTGATCGGGCGAAATGGAGCTGGTAAGACCACGCTTATGAATATTATGTCGGGGCTTCTCAAGGCGGATAGCGGTACATTTGACATGGGGACTGGTAAAGGCTCTGGAAAGACTCAGGTTGGTTATCTTCCAGATCTTCCAAACTTTTATGATTATCTTACAACAGATGAGTATCTGGACTTTCTTTTGATGGAAAGTAACCCTGTCAGACGTGATGCACTGCTTGAGACGGTTGGGCTTGGAAAAGGTCTGAGGATAAAGACCATGTCCCGTGGTATGAAGCAGCGTCTCGGGATAGCAGCGGTTCTTGTAAATGATCCGAAGATAATACTCCTCGATGAGCCTACCAGTGCACTTGATCCTGCTGGCCGCGCTGATGTGAGAAGTATACTTATGAAGCTGAAGTCAGAGGGAAAGACAATTATCTTATCTACTCATATACTGGCCGATATGGATAGTATATGCGATAAGGCAGGCTTCCTGGCGAAGGGCGTTATTGCCCGTGAGGTTAATATTGCTGAAAGTCGCGAGAGTGCATCTATTATGACTATAAGCTTTGCATCGGAGCCTGACCTTCCAACACTTCATAAATATGCACCAGAGATCTATATTATGGATAAATGCACCATAAAGATTGTGCTGGATAAGTCTGATATAATAACCAGTCAGCAGAAGGCGCTTCAGGGGCTGTCGCAGCTGCCCCAGGAGATAACCTCCATTTCCAGTGCGGCACTATCTCTTGATAATATCTTTCAGGAGGTGTGCTTATGATGAATCAGGGAATTATGACAGGGATAAAATGTTGTATAAAGAAGGATATAAAGGAGGTTCTGAGAACAGGAAAGCTTATTCTCTTTGCTTCGCTTGCTCTGGGTATCGGAGTGATGATAATGGGATTTACACTCCTGTTTACCGATATTCCAGACGCCCTTGCCCTAGAGCTTCCCGGCTTTGATATTCAGTCCCTTGAGGATATGATGATCACCCTTTATCCAAGACGGGTTGGTGGAAGCTGTGGAGTATTTTCATATTATATAGGCTTCTTCTATAGTCTGATCACCATACTTGTATGCAACAATATCATTCCAAAGGAGCAGAAGAATGGAAAATGGATCCTTCCCCGTGAAATGGGTTACAGGGGAAGGGATTTCCTTACCAGTAAATGTATCGTATATGGAGGGCTGGCCGGACTGTCAGTTTTTGTCAGCTATATGCTGTATTATTTTACTGCCTGCACAATGTTTGAACGTGATATGACATTTGGCAATGCATTATTCCTGGCTATCCTTCACGGCCTGAATATATTCTTCATTCTGGACTACACCTTCCTTTTTGCAGCCTGGTTTAAGAGCGGAGTTGTGGCGGCCATATCTATGATCGGTACAGTGCTTTTTGTTCCTGATATAATGAACTTCCTGCCAATAGGAAAATATATGCCGACATTTTTGCTGACATTTGTTTATGATTACAGGTCAGATTATGGCGAGACAGTAGCGCCCCTTATTTTCAATCTGCTGATCTTTGCAGCAACCTATGTTTTTGCCGTGAACCGACTTGACCGCGAGGAAATAATGTGACATATTTACTCTGCTTAATATTGTCACTTTTGAGGAAAGATTATGAATTATGAAGAGGTGGTGGAGTATATATCCAGTATACCCCGCTTTACGAAGAAAACTGAACTGGCCAACACTGAGAAGATACTGGCCCGGCTGGGGGACCCCACAAAGATACCTCAGGCTATACATATAGCAGGAACCAACGGCAAAGGCTCTGTGGCTAAGATGATGTCACTGTATCTTGCGGATATGGGATATAAGACGGGACTTTTTATCTCTCCGCATCTTGTAAAAATGAACGAGCGAATCTCCATAAATGGCACAGATATCAGTGATGACGAAATGGTGCATATATTTAGTATCATCAAGAACACCGTTGATGAAATGTTGTCTGAACAGGAATCAGGAGATGGGACAGGCGAAGGGATACAGCACCCAGCATATTTTGAGTTTCTGTTTCTGATGGCAGCAGTCTATTTTAGGGAACAGGAATGCGACTATGTTGTATATGAGACTGGTCTGGGAGGCAGACTTGATGCCACCAGTGTGGTGGAGCCTTCGATGACCATTATTACCTCTATTGGTATGGATCATATGCAGTATCTTGGGGATACTATAGAGGAAATAGCCTGGGAAAAGGCAGGGATTATAAGACCCTTTGTGCCGGTTATCTATAACACAGGAAATTTAGTCGCAGATGAGATTATTGTAAAAAGAGCAAATGAACTTTACGCATGCCCGGTAAATGTTGTAGAATGTGTGGATGACATCAGAAGGAGTCTCACAAAAGCAGTCCGAGACAGAATAGATTCCTTTCCGGCGCTTTATCAGAGAGATAACGCTTATACATTTATTGAAGCGACTATAATGCTTGGACTTGGTTCCAAAAGAGCTGATGAGATAGATTATAATGTCAACAGACATCTTGCTGATACATTTGATTCATTTTACTGGCCAGGCAGGATGGAATTTGTTAAGGAAAATGTTATAATAGACGGTGCTCATAACGAGGATGCTATTCTGAGATGTATAGAATCAGTAAAGCATATATGTCAGGAAAAAGGCTTTAAGAAGGTGAGTATTCTCTTTGCTGTATCCAGCGACAAGGATTATGAGTCAATTATAAGAACATTGTCAAAGAGACTTAACTCAGATGGTATAGCCATCGAAGATGTGTATGTCAGCGAACTTGATTCAGACAGACGAGAGGATTCGTCGGTGGTGGTCAGTCTCTTCCAGAAGTATCTGCCAGCAGAGAAACAATTTGATGTGGTTGGCACAAAGAACATAGATAGAGCCTGGGAGCTGGCAAATGGCGAACTAACAGATGATACATTACTACTGGTAGTGGGCTCGCTCTACATGGTAGGAGAAATTAAACGTAAGACAGGGGACGGTTCTCTGTCTTAAAAAAAAGACAGAGAACCGTCCCCTGTCTTAAAAGCAAGACGGAGAACCGTCCCCTGTCTTTGGCAATGAGAGGTTATAAATGTCAGATATTGATAATGAAAACAGAATAGACGACGATTTCACATTCGAGGAGGAACGTGAAACTCAGGAGTACTATGGTATCGAAGAGGAAACCATCCGTCGTCCAGCCAGGAAGATAGTTCCAGATGAAGGCCCCAAGGCCAGAAGCCTCAGACTTAAGAGGTACAAGGAACAGAGTCTTGCCAGATTTTCCAACATTTATATGCTGGCTGGTATGCTGATAGGTGTGGCGGTTTTCTATTTTCTTGTAATGCCTGAAATAAAACAGGATTATCAGGAGAAGCTTCGTGAGATGGAGACTTCCTACAATCAGACTATTTCTACTAAGAATAATGAGATAGAGAATCTGAAACTGGAGAAGGATTCCCTTAGCACTAAGAATTCTGAGTATCAGGATTCACAGGTTACAATGCAGACCACAATTGATAATCTGGCGTCTGAGGTTGAGACGCTGAAAAGAACTGTTGAGAATGGAGGAATGACAATTCCGTCCAGTGTTACAACAGACACAGCATCTGTGACAAATGCCACACAGGTCACCGTTACTGAGGTGAATCAGGCCGCTCAGCGTAACAATGAAAATGTTATAGGAATCAGTGGTACTTCTATTGAAGATATCATAAGTAATGAGTGATATCAGACCTCTCGATATAAAGATTCGTGAGTAATATATGAAAAGCTTAGGATTTGTTATAAAACAGCATATTAAGTCATATGTCCAGAACAGGATGCTGCCAAAGGTTTATAAGAAGGCGGTTTCTTCCACTGAGGTGGATAGAAATAAGGTGATCTTTGCGGAGATGCATAGTAACAATCTTCCCAGCAGTATGCAGGCGGTATATGACTCCCTTAAGGCTTCAGGAAAGGATATAACACTTTATGTAAGAGATATAAAGGATATGTCCTGGCCTCAGAGTATAAGGTTTATGAAATCCTTTATGAAGGATTATGCGGCTGCAGGTTATGTATATATCTGCAGCTATTTTCTTCCTGTGTCCTCCTGTAAGAAGCGAGACGAGACCAAGGTTATCCAGCTGTGGCATTCTGGAGGTCTTCTGAAGAAGATGGGTTATGATACGCTGGATGATATACCTAAATCCTATAAGGGAAATGTTACTGCTAACTATGACCTTGTTACGGTGAGTGCTCCTATATGTGTTAATTACTGGAAGAAGGCGCTGAGGCTTCCGGCGGGGATTACAAAACCCCTGGGACTTCCTCGCACTGATATATATTTTGATAAGGAATGGCAGGAAAAGTGTAAAGCCAGATTTGAACAGGTTTATCCTGAGGCAAGGGGAAAGAGAGTGGTTCTGTATGCGCCGTCCTTCTCCGGAAATGCTGCGTCTCCTAAGGCTCCAGGTCTTGATATGGGGCTGGAGGAAGCATTTGCCAGACTAAAGGATGTTTATCTGATTGTAAGACCACATCCCCTGATGAAGAGAGATTATCCTCAGTACTTTGATAAGAGAGTGAAAGCGCTGTCCACGGAAAAACTCCTTCCAGTTGTAGATGTTCTCATTACTGACTACTCATCGATACTATTTGATTACTGTATATTCAAGAAGCCATTTATTATGTTCTGCCCTGATATAGATGAGTATGAGAGATCAAGGGGCTTCTATGCGGATCCGAGAAGCTTCCCAGCTCCATTCTTTAAGGAAAAGATTGAAATGGTAAAATGTGTAGAATACAAGCTTTACCTGGATATGTGCAGGGAAGAGGAACTGTATAATTTCTACCAGACCTATATGGGATGCTGCGATGGAAAATCCACAAAGCGACTCCTGCAAGAGGTTGAAAGATTATGAAAAAGAATATACGAATGCTGGCATTTGACCTGGATGATACTGCACTGGACGGACAGGGAAGGCTGGCTCCTGAAACAAGAGAGGCATTTATTGCAGCAGCAGAAGCTGGTATAGAACCGGTCATAGCGAGTGGCCGTTCCTTCTATTCACTTCCTGAGGACCTTCTGGATATCCCTGGCGTGAACTATGCCATCTGCTCAAATGGTGCTAATCTGTTTAATGTGAAAACAAAAGAGTGTCTTGAAGCATTCTTTCTTGAGCCGGAATCTGTAGATCAGATAGTAAAGCTGGCAGATGACTACCTCGATACGATGTATCTGGATGCATTTACAAGAGGAATACCACACAGCGACAGACGTCTGCTGGATACTCTTCTGGCAAATGATAAAATATCTGAGCATAGAAAGAAGTACCTTAGGAAGACTCGGCGTGCAGAGGATGACATCCGGTCATTTATAAGAGAACATAGAACAGAGCTGGATTGTATAAACTACAATGTCTTTGATACCAGTCTCTTTGATGAATTGACCTCCCGTCTTTCCAGCGAAGTGGAGGATATCTACTTCACCTCCTCTATACCAGAGCTGATAGAGATATCATTTAAAGAAAGTGGTAAGGGACCAGGGCTTAGACGCATGTGTAAATACCTAAGTATTCCGCTGGAGCAGGTGGCAGCCTTTGGAAATGCTGACAATGACGCTGAAATGATAAGAATAGCGGGGGCAGGCTACGCAGTTGCCAATTCCTCCCAGGTAGCACTGGACGCTGCTGACATAGTGATCGGCCCCTGCTGGGAAAACTCTGTAGCAACCGCCATTATGGATATAATTGATAAGACTAGCATAATCCCCTGATTAGTGCTATACTTGTAACCTATGCAGCCTTCCCTTAGCCTTCCCCTTGGGGGGAAGGTATCGCCGTAAGGCGACAGATAAGGTGTCATTATTGGAGATAATTATGAATAATAAATCTGTCAAAGACTTCTTTCAGAAGAATACAGTATCCTTTATAGTCCCACTTATTATGATCATTGTGGGTCTCTTCTTTGTATTCTTCCCAGGAAGTGCAATAAGTATAACTGTTAAGGTGGTAGGTATTGCCTTTGTAATAATCGGTGCAATTATGGCCTGTACATTGATAGCTGCCTATTCACCTATTACTATGTCTATAGCAATACTGCTGATAATATTTGGAATAGTATGTATAGCATTTCCAGGTCTTATAGCAGCGTTTATAGTAAAGGCCATAGGTGTTATGGTGCTGGTCAACTCGGCCATAAGAATTCACGACGCCTATATGGTAAAGGGGCGCAGTGATCATTTTGTAATGTATATAATAAATGACATAATCACACTGATCCTTGGTATTGTACTTGTAGCTATCCCTCTGGATATCGCAAGCACACTGGTTATGATAATTGGTGTTATTATGATCATCCTGGGTATATCGAACATCATCACCGTGATCCGAGTATATCGTGATGGCCGTTTCATCGATGACGGCAGTGACGTGGTATGGGAAGAATAATAGGCTTCTCCTTGAGTAGAAGGTGACCGAACGAAGTGAGGTCGGATGAGGTGTGTAAGTAGGAGGAAATATGAGAATAGGAATGGGCTACGATGTCCACAAGCTGGTTGAAGACCGTCCCCTTATTCTGGGCGGCGTAACAATACCATATGAGAAGGGCCTTCTGGGACATTCAGATGCTGATTGTCTTGTCCACGCAATAATGGACAGCCTTCTTGGTGCAGCAGCGCTGGGAGACATCGGAAAACATTTTCCGGATACAGATCCAAAGTACGAAGGTGCTGACAGCCTGAAGCTTCTTGCTGAGGTAAAGAAGCTGTTGGACGACAGGGCATATATCATTGGTAACATTGATGCAACCATAATTGCCCAGAAACCAAAGATGGCACCACATATCCCTGAAATGAGACAGAAGATAGCTGATACCTTGGAGCTTGAACTGGACCGCATCAATATTAAGGCAACAACAGAAGAGGGACTTGGCTTTACAGGCGAAGGTCTTGGAATATCTTGTCAGTCCATCGCTCTGCTGGAAACGGTAGATAATTATCTATACAGAAATGTTACCACAGGAATTGTGGATGAGGTTGAAGGACGAGGCCTCACAGATGTATCCCGTGAGAGGGAACAGGTAGAAAAGATAAAAGAGAACAGGAGTAGAAACAATGGATAAGTACAACGAAAGACTAATAGAAGCAAAGGCGCCAGGTTCATCCATAGCACTTTTTGCCGTTGCTATACTGCTTGTGGTAATATCGATACCATTTTTCTTTCTTGTTCCAGCTATTGGTTTTCTTATAATGGTTGGTGGAATATTTATGATAACCTATGTAAAGGACGGCCTCAGCAATGAGTACGAGTACATAATTACCAACGGTGATATCGAGGTGGCCCGTGTTCTGGCTAAGAAACGTAGAAAGAATCTGGTGATGATTGAGTCTGGCCAGATCAACAGACTTGCTCTTGCGACTGATGAGAGAGTGGCAAATGATATCAGCATCGGTAAGTACAAGGTGAAGAAGTACGTTGGAAAGAACGAACCAAATAAAGATGAGGGAGAGTACAGAGTTGCTGTATTTACAGGCGAAGGTGACAGCCAGCAGCTGTTTCTTCTGGATCTGGATGCCAAGTGCATAGATCATCTTAATTCAGTAGTTCGTTCCAAGTCTGAAATCAAACTATAAAGTCTCTGACCAATAATATAAAGCTTTGAAACAAAAAAGCAGCCGTTTTCGCGGCTGCTTATATATTACTTAGTTATAATAAATCACGGATCAAGAGGTATCATCTTAAGTCCTTTATACATCTTTGTATACATACTCTTCTCATCCTTGTAAAGCATGGTTCCCCTTGAACCATCACGGATGATGTATGCATACTTGTTCTTCTGAACATTCATGTATAATACTTCTTCTACGTTAAGCTCTTTGGCTTTGACCTTTGCAGTATATACATTTACAGGCTCTAACTTATACTTTTTAATTGCTTGCTCAACAGTCATGTCAAAACCTCCTTCACCGAAAATTATGCTTAGATGTTTTTGGATAACTTAAGTATATTGTATAACTTCCACAAAGTCAACTGTTAATAATTCACAATTTTGGATAAAATAAACAGAAAAATAACGATTTAAATCAAAAAAATCAAACAAAAAATAGTAAGAAATGGAAAAAGAAAATCAGAAAACAAATAATACGAATCAAAGCCTGAACTATTATCAGGAGTTTGAAAAACAGCTGGTAACAGTTGATGGGATAACTGCTGAAACCCAAAGGAAGCCTACGCTTTTGCTCCAGGCCTGCTGCTGTCCCTGCAGTTCTCACTGCCTTGAGGTTCTCACATCACATTTTGATGTTACAGTATTTTTCTATAATCCTAATATAGATGAGCTGGAGGAATTTAAGAAACGTCTTGATGAGCTGTACCGTTTTACCAGGGAGGCAGACTTTGCTCTGGATGTAAAGGTTGTGGAAGGACCTTATGAGCCAGAGGTTTTCTACGAGATGGCGAAGGGGCGTGAGGATCTGCCAGAAAGAGGCGAGAGATGCTACGACTGCTATGAGCTGCGTCTAAGGAAGACTGCTGAGTATGCCCGCGACCAGGGCTTCGATTACTTCTCTACAACACTTTCTATCAGTCCCTACAAGGTGGCTAGATGGATAAATGAGATTGGAATGCGTCTCGAGGCAGAGCTTCAAGCTTCAACTTTTCTTTTTAGTGACTTTAAGAAGAAAGACGGTTATAAACGGTCCATTGAGCTCTCTGAAGAATACGGTCTCTACCGTCAGGATTACTGCGGCTGTGTTTATTCCCGCCGGGATCGAGATGCCAAAAGGAGTTAACCTGTTTGATGCTCCCGTTTTGTTACCTAATATATAGAAGATTACAGGCGTGTGTGGTATAATCCTGTGATTAGTGGATAATTATAAATTGAATGGAGTTTAGATATATGAAAGATTATGTGATCAGAGGAATGGCTGCCGGAAATGAGATAAGATTCGTGGCCGCATATACAAGAGAAACGGTTGAAAAGGCCAGGGAGATTCATAACACCAGCCCAGTCTGCAGTGCTGCAATGGGAAGACTTCTTACAGGCGGAGCTCTGATGGGAGCTATGTGTAAAAATGAAACCGATGTGCTGACTCTTAAGGTTTCGGGAGATGGCCCTATTCATTCTATAACAGTAACAGCTGATGCATTTTCAAATGTTAAGGGCATTATCTATAATAATGCAGTTGATCTTCCGCTAAAGGCTAATGGTCATCTTGATGTTGGAGGAGCAGTGGGCAGAGGTACGCTGACTGTGATCCAGGACGAAGGGCTGGCAGAGCCATACGTAGGACAGACATCTCTCGTAAGTGGTGAGATAGGCGAGGATCTGACATATTATTTTGCTGAAAGCGAACAGATTCCCACATCAGTTGGTGTTGGAGTTCTGGTTGACAGGGATTTATCTATAAAGCACGCCGGCGGTTTTATCATACAGCTGCTGCCATTTGCTAAGGAGGAAACCATAGCCGCTCTTGAGAATAGTCTGGCAAATGTTAAATCAGTTACGGACTATTTTAATAAGGGAATGACTGTGGAAGAAATGATGCGTGAGATTATTGGAGAGAAGGTTTTTGGCGATGATATAAACATCGAAGAACCACTTCCAGTACAGTATCACTGTAATTGCAGCAGAGAGAGGGTAACCAAGGCGCTGATCAGTCTTGGAAGAAAGGAGCTTCAGTCAATCATCGATGACGGAGAACCTATTACTATGCATTGTGATTTCTGCAACTCTGACTATACATTTGAGATCCCTGAGATTAAAGCATTGATCTAGCTGTCCTTGCTATTTTATCCGTTCTGAAAATATGGTAAAATGTACCTGGGGTGCAAGCTATAACATATTATAGCTAATATATATTACACGTATTGGAATGGAGGGGTTATAGTGAAAAAGATTAAGGTAAATAGGGCTCAGTGCAAGAAATGTGGCGATATTTTAGAATCTAAGAAGAGGATTCAGACGGTAAAGTGCTCCTGCGGAAGCATTTGGATTGAAGGTGGTAACTACTATCTGAAGAGAGGCTATAAAGAGAGCAAAGACGATATTATAGAGCTGAGTGAATATGAGGAAATTGATGCGTGATGCATCAGATGAAGTAGTAAAAGGAGTTTTATTTTCAAATGAAGATTATTGATATACTGGATACAAGAAACATGTCTCTTTCCTTTGAGGTATTTCCTCCAAAGAAGGAGAGCACCTTTGAGAGTGTGGTAGAGGCAACCGAAGAGATAGCAGCAACTCATCCTGCATTTATGAGCGTAACCTATGGTGCTGGTGGTGGTACAAGCAAGTACACCATGGAGATTGCTAAGAATATCAGAGAAAAGTATGGTGTGCCAACCCTTGCGCATCTCACCTGTGTTTCCTCCAGTAGAGAGATGGTTCAGCAGAAGATTAAAGAGATGAAGGAGATGGGTATCGTAAATGTTATGGCTCTCCGTGGTGATCTGACACCGGAGCTTGAGAAAACCGATCCTTCAACCTGGGATTATAAGCATGCTACGGAGCTGGTTCGCGAGCTAAAGGAGTCAGGAGATTTCTGCGTTGGTGCAGCCTGTTATCCAGAGGTTCATCCAGACAGTGTGAATCAGAAGGACGATCTTACACATATCAAAGAAAAGGTTGATGCTGGTGCTGATTTCCTTACGACTCAGATGGTATTTGACAATAATTTATTCTTTAATTTCATGTATAAGATCAGAGAGATAGGTGTGACGGTTCCGATCATTCCTGGAATTATGCCGATCACTAATGCAAACCAGGTGGCTCGTGCTATAAAGCTGTCGGGCTCCTTTATGCCACAGCGATTTAAGAGCCTTGTGGATTATTTTGGAAATGATCCTGATGCTATGAAGCAGGCGGGAATCGCTTATGCTACCGACCAGATCATTGATCTGTATGCCAACGGTATTACCAATGTTCACGTATATTCTATGAATAAACCGGATGTTGCCAAGGCCATAATGAATAACCTTTCCGACATCCTGGGAAAAGACTTCAATCGCTAATAAGATCGAGACGGTTTTCTGAGAAAACCGTTTTTTTTATTTTACAATTATTTAATAAAGTTTTAAGGACTTATTCACAAGAATTGTTATATAATGCACGTATTGTGAATGGAGGAAAAAAGTATGTTTAATTTACAAATGACAAGAGACGACGTGGAGAAGCTGCTTGATCTTCAGGTTAGACAGGGGCGCATTACTCCTCAGCTCAAAGAGGAGCGTCTAAGGGAATATGATATGAAGATGGCACAGATGAACGGTATTCCATATGGTGGTATGCCAGAACAGTCGAATCAGCCACAGTATGGTATGCCCAATCCCCAGATGAACGGTCAGCAGTTATATAATCAGCAGTACACTGTGAACGGACAGCCCGTAAGCACGCAACCAGTAAATAATAAGTATCCAAGGATCGGTGAGCCCCAGGGTATCCTGAAAGGGCCTGAAATGGTTGCTGTATTAGTAATTGGTGTTGCCATAGTGGTTGCAGCTAAAATGAATCTGCCTTGGCTTCTGGGTATTCTGTCAGGAGTTTTGTTTGGCTATATTGGTATCCGTTTATTCATTCGGGAAAATCAGATTGGCAAAGGCCACTCAGCCTATTCCATAATTTCAACCCTTTGTGGTATCGTGCTTACTGCCTGGGGGCTCTTTAATCTTCTCGGAAGCGCGGATGCAAAAGCAGCATTTGACTCCCATAATGATCTGTTTCTCATTATTACATTTATCATAGTTGGTTTAGGAATGATCATTGGCAGTCTTGTATCCAGCAGCAAGTCGAAGAACAAGTACACTGTACCAGTGCAGGCAACCTGCATCGAGCTAAAAACCCCAAGAAATGGATCAGGTGTTCCGGTTAAGCTTTCGCCCGTATATGAGTTCTACTATAACGGCGAGACAAGAAGAGTATTCAGAAGCACATATACATCAAAGCATAACCCTGCAGCCGGTGAAGTGAGAGAAATCTTCATCGATCCAGAGGATCTGGACGGCTACTACGAGCCAATCAGAGATAAGAAAAACTCAGCAGGCCTATGTGTTCTCGGCGCCTTCTTCGTTGGTATGGCAATCCTCTGCTTCATACTACTGCGCCAAGGCTAAGAATCTACAAAATGTGCAATTGGGGACGGACCTATGTGCTAGTGGGGTCAGTCCCCATTGCACACCACTAGCACATTTTAATTTCAGCTGCCGTAGAACTGTTTCTCGGTGTATTCCAGATTCTGGCAGAACCATTTATCCTATCCTTTGCAAATGAAAAAACTCTTGGTATAGCAGAGACAATCTGTGCCTCTGGTATGCTTGTATCAGGACTTGCCTTAGGTATCCGTGGAATAAAGAAAAGCTTTGCGCGTAAAATGAGTATAGCCCTTATGTGTTCTGGCATCTTTATTGCAGGCTTCGCTGTGACCAGCAACATAGTGCTGGTCTGCAGTTTTGGTTTCTTATTCTTTGCTACTCTCCCAATAGCCAACAATTGTATAGATTACCTTGCCAGAACAAATATACCTGACGAGCTTCAGGGCAGAGCCTGGGGATTTATAGGCTTCATATCTCAGATGGGTTACGTGGTTGCTTATGCGCTTTCAGGAGTGCTTGCAGATGGAATTGGAAAGGTAACTGGTTCCGGAGTTAAAGGTGGTTCTGCGGTGGTTATTATCACAGCTGGAATATGCCTCGCTATAATATCCATAAGTATTCTGTTTATGAAGAAGATCCATCGGCTTGAAGTCTGCACTCAGTAATAAACATCACGGTCAGCACTCAGTAAATACTATCACTTGAGTGGGTTTTATATATGTGATATAATTTCTTGAACTAAATATATAGTTGTATGGTGCCGCTGTTGATTGAAAGGCAAAGTGATCAGCAGAGGTTAAAAGGGAAGCAGGTGAAAAACCTGAGCGAACTCGTCACTGTAAATATGGAGTGCTGCTATCGCATAACCGGTGAAATGCTATAACTGCTGAGGTGTTATAGAAAACCACTGGGTTATGACCACTGGGACCTAAGTTCTGGGAAGGCAGATAGCAGTGCATTGATATATGAGCCAGGAAACCTGCCATATAGCTGGTACAGGAAATAAGCTTTCCAGATCACGAGTAATTGGTCGTACTGAAATGACAGGGCAACAGACCCTGCTCTTTTCGTGTGTTCAGTACTCATTTTCAGATTTGGAAATGAGTATTTTTTGTGCTGAATAAAGGAGGAAAAAAAGATGAGAAAGAAACTATTAACTACAGTACTTGCTGCAGCAGTTCTTGCTTCTTCACTTACAGCCTGTGGAACCTCAGAAGAAACCCCAACCACAGAACAGGTTACAGAAGCTACGGAGACTGAAACTACAGAGGCATCCATTGATGAAGAGCCAGCTCTTACCGATGCTGAGAGGGCTCAGGAGGTTGCAGATCTTATTGATGCAATCTATGTTCAGGAAAGAACTGATGAAACAGATGAGCTTTGTGCAAAGGCAAAGACTTTATGGGATGCACTTTCAGATGAACAGAAGGAACTGGTAGAGGGAGAAAATGCTGATCCTGATTATTTCGGAAGAGATACAGGAGATGCTTCTAAGGATGATCCATTAAATGATGATGGAATCGGTGAGAATGAAATCCTTGTTGTCAGCTTCGGTACATCTTTTAATGATAGCCGTGTTGAGGATATAAGTGGTATAGAGAAGGCTATTGCTGATGCAAACCCAGATTGGTCTGTAAGAAGAGCATTTACTGCACAGATCATTATCAATCATGTTCAGGCTAGAGATGAAGAAAAGATAGATAATGTTGAGCAGGCATTAGATAGAGCCGTAGACAATGGAGTAAAGAACCTTGTAGTTCAGCCTACACACCTTATGCATGGTGCTGAGTATGATGAGCTTACAGAAACTCTTGATAAGTATGCTGACAAGTTTGACAGCGTAACAGTTGCTGAGCCTCTTCTTGGTGAGGTAGGCAGTGACGCTTCTGTTATCAATGAAGATAAGAAGGCTGTTGCTGAGGCAGTTGTAGCTGCTGCTGTAGAGTCTGCAGGATTTGATAGCTTAGAAGCTGCAGCTGATGATGAGACAGCATTTGTATTCATGGGTCACGGAACAGCTCATACAGCAAAGGTAAGCTATAGCCAGATGGCAACACAGATGAAAGAGCTTGGCTATGAGAATGTATTTATCGGAACTGTTGAAGGCGAGCCAGAAGAGACTGCATGTGAAAATGTGATCGAGGACGTTAAGGCTGCTGGTTATAAGAAGGTTATTCTTCGTCCACTTATGGTTGTTGCTGGTGATCATGCAAACAACGATATGGCTGGTGACGATGAGGATTCATGGAAGAGCATGTTTGAAGCAACAAATGCATTTGATTCAGTTGAATGCCAGATTGAGGGCCTTGGAAGAATTGATGCAGTAAAGGATCTTTTTGTTGCTCACACAGCAGCGGCTCTTGAGAATATAAAGGCATCAAACACTGATGCATCTGTTGAAGCACCTGAAGAGGCAGCTGTTCTTGAGGATGGTGAGTATCAGGTTAAGTTCACAACTGACAGCTCAATGTTCAAGATCAATGAGTCTTTAGATGATATGGGTACACTTACTGTAAAGGATGGCAAGATGACTATTCATATCACACTTGTATCAGAGAATATTGTTAATCTTTTCCCAGGTCTTGCTGAGGATGCGCAGAAGGACGGAGCTACACTTCTTGAACCAACTAAGGATGAAGTGAAGTATGATGATGGAACTACAGAGACAGTAAATGGTTTCGATGTTCCAGTTCCATATCTTGATAAGGAGTTTGATCTGGCTCTTATCGGATCAAAGGGAAAATGGTATGATCATAAGGTAGTTGTTGAATCACCTGAAGAGTAAAGTAGAAGATGAGTAAAAATATTGTATTTAAAAATTATATATTTTTTATATGCGTTGTTTTAATGCTGATATGTGTAACCTCCTGCGCTTCGCAGGGGGTTGCTTCATATAGTCAGCAAAATGCAGAGATCACTAAGGAAACCTATCTGATAGATATTACATTTGAAGGGGGCACTGGAAAGGCGTATATTAAGTCCCCTGTGGAAGTGACTAGTGTTGATGGAGAGATGACTGCGAAGTTCGTATGGAGCAGTAAGAATTATGACTATATGATAGTCAATGGAATAAAGTATGAGAACGAAAATGATGGTGGAGAATCGACCTTCACTGTTGATATAGATAACATAGAAGAACCCCTCACGGTTATAGGTGATACAGTTGCAATGAGCACGCCTCATGAGATTGAATATGTGATTACCTGGGGCGAGAAGGAAAACTCTGAAACAGAAACTATAACGAGTGTGGCTGCTGATAGAGAGGCTGTAGAAAAGGCTCTGGCTGATGCTGGGCTATCATTAACAGAAATAGTGCCCCTAAAGTATGCCCAGTGTTTTACTATAGATAAATACGGCGATTATAGCTATATCACTATTGATAATTCATGCGATTATCTTGTGGTTCCTGAGGATGGAGCTGTACCTGAAGGACTTCCTGAGGAGGTTGTGGTTCTTCAGAAGCCTCTGGATAATACATATCTAGTATCAACAGCTGCTATGGATCTTATTAATACCTGCGGCGCCCTTGATATGATAAAGCTTTCTGGAACCAAAGAAAGCGACTGGTTTATTGATGATGCCAAGAAGGCTATGCAGGACGGAAGTATTCAATATGCAGGAAAATATAGGGCTCCAGATTATGAACTGATTCTTGGAAGTGGATGTAACCTTGCTATAGAAAATACCATGATCTATCATGAGCCAGCTGCAAAAGCAAAGCTGGAGGAACTTGGAATCCCAGTTCTTGTAGAAACTTCAAGCTATGAAAGTCATCCTCTTGGAAGACTTGAGTGGATCAAGCTTTACGGAGTTTTATATGATAAAGAGGAAGAAGCAAAGAGATACTATGATGAACAGCTCAGTGCTATAGAGCCTATTATGTCTGACAATAAAAGTACTGGTAAGACCGTAGCATTCTTTCATGTAACAGCAAATGGTATGATCAATGTGCGTAAGCCTGGAGATTATATCACTAAGATGATCGAGCTATCTGGTGGAACCTATGCGCTTACTTCCATGGATGAAGAGGAAAATGCCCTCTCTACTATGAATATGCAGATGGAAGACTTCTATAAAGAAGCATCTCAGGCTGATATAATAATCTATAACAGCACCATAGGCGGAGAGATAACCTCTATCGATGAACTGATAGATAAGAATGAACTCTTCAAGGATTTTAAAGCCGTGAAAGAGGGGAGAGTCTACTGTACAGAGCGGGACCTGTTTCAGCAGACAACAGGGGTTGCCGAGTTTATGAAGGACCTGAATGATGTATTAAATGACGTAGATAGAGACTACACTTATATAAACAAACTGGATTAAGTAATATGAGTAAGCAACGAAGTATTATATTTTTCATTTTAATAATCTTACTTATAGCAGGACTATTATGGATAAATATTATCTTTGGAAGTACTGACGTATCAACGGCAGACATACTGAGGATTCTTTCGGGAGATAGGTCTGATACTATGCAGACAAGTATTATCCTGAGTATAAGACTACCAAGGGCTGTTGCCGCAATACTTCTTGGTGGTGCCCTGGCTCTTTCTGGCTATATGCTGCAGACCTTCTTTGGTAATCCTATAGTGGGTCCATTTGTTTTGGGTATTTCCTCTGGTGCAAAGCTTTCAGTGGCAATATTCATGATATTCTTTTTATCTCTGGGCAGGGAAATGGGACTGAATATGATGGTGATGGCAGCATTTATTGGCGCCAGTTTTGCAATGCTTTTTGTCCTTGCTGTCTCTGTTAAAGTAAAGAGTATGAGCATTTTGGTGGTATGCGGAATAATGATCGGTTACATCTGCTCAGCAATCACAGATTTTGTTGTGACATTTGCAGATGATTCCAACATCATAAATCTTCACAACTGGTCCATGGGCAGTCTGTCAGGAATAAACTGGGATGAAATAAAAGTTATAACGTTTATAGTGGTAGTTAGTAGCATTTTAATACTAAGTATACTTAAACCTATGAATGCATACAGACTAGGAGAGGCCTATGCAAGAAGCGTGGGCGTAAATATCGTACTGCTTCGAGTTATGCTGATCTTTATCTCAAGTCTTCTGGCAGCTTCAGTTACGGCCTTTGCAGGACCTATATCATTTGTTGGTATAGCAGTTCCGCATCTGGTAAGAATGTGCCTCAGGTCAGACAGCTCATATGTTGGTGTGCCAGCCAGCTTCCTGGGTGGAGCGGCTGTGACTCTCTTCTGTGATCTTATTGCCAGAACAGTATTTGCTCCAACTGAGGTGAGCATCAGCTCAGTTACGGCTGTCTTCCTTGTTCCAGTGGTCATATTCATGATGCTAAAACGAAAGGATTAAAGGCTTCCCCTTGAGACCAAGCTGTCAGCGAAGCTGACTGATGAGGTGTAAAAAGAATATAAATGACAGATCAAATAAGTATAAAAACAGAACAACTAAGTATCGGCTACAGATCAGACCTGATCAAGGATATCGGTCTTTCTGTTCGCCCTGGAAAAATAGTCATCCTTATCGGCCCCAATGGCTGTGGTAAGACCACGCTTCTTAAGACTCTTACAGGTGAGCTTAAGTCTCGGGGTGGAGTGGTATATATAGATGGTGAAGACAGGAATTCTCTTAAAGCATCTGAGATAGCAAAGAAGGTTTCTCTTGTAATGACCTACAAGATCAAACCGGAGCTTATGACCATTAGAGAGGTGGTTGAGATAGGCAGATATCCCTATACGGGAAATCTGGGTATCCTCTCTGATGCTGATAAAGAAAAGGTCAGGGAAGCTATGGAGTGGACAGATGTTGCTGATCTGGGGAGTGAGCTTTTCTCAAATATCAGTGATGGCCAGAAGCAGAGGGTTCTCCTGGCAAGGGCTATATGTCAGGAACCAGAGATACTTATATTAGATGAACCAACCTCATTTCTTGATATCAGGCACAAGTTAGATATATTAACTAAGATTCGAGCGTTTGCGAGAGAAAAGAATGTGGCAGTGCTTATGTCGCTTCACGAGCTGGAGATTGCAAGAAATCTGTCTGATACCGTGGTGGCTTTGGGTGAAGGAGCGATACAGATGATCGGTTCTCCCGAAGAGGTTTTTACAGAAGGCTTTATAAGAAAACTCTATCATATAGAGAATATTGATACACAGCTTCTGGGGGCTATGCCTTGGATGGATAACCTAGAAAATAAGGATGTGACCATTAATAAGAATGCTGCTAAAGATATGCCTGAAATGGTCGATAACATTTCATATAACAGATCGAATCATAAGGCCAAGGTGATAATGATTCAGGGGACCATGTCCAACGCTGGCAAGAGTGTTATAGCAGCCGGTCTATGCAGGATATTCTCTGATGAGGGATTTAAGGTGGCTCCATTCAAATCTCAGAATATGGCTCTTAATTCCTATATCACAAAGGATGGCCTGGAGATGGGAAGAGCCCAGGTTATGCAGGCTGAATGTGCTCGCATAGAACCTCAGGCTATTATGAATCCTATACTTCTTAAGCCAACCAGTGATGTGGGTTCTCAGGTTATTGTAAATGGAAAAGTTGTTGGAAATATGAAGGCTATGGAATATTTCCAGCATAAAAAGGACTATATAAGAGATATACTGGATGCCTATGACAAGCTCTCTAATATGGTAGATATCATAGTCGTGGAAGGCGCAGGCTCTCCGGTTGAAATGAATCTGAAAAAAGATGATATAGTAAATATGGGACTGGCCCAGATGCTGGATGCTCCGGTTCTTCTGGTGGGAGATATAGATAGAGGCGGGGTGTTCCCTCAGCTCCTTGGAACGCTGGATCTTTTTGAACAGGAAGAGCGAGACAGAGTGAAGGGACTTATTGTAAATAAGTTCCGGGGAGATAGTCGGCTTTTTGAAGACGGAGTAAGAATCCTGGAGGAACGGGGGAAAACCAAGGTTGTTGGAGTGGTTCCATATATGCAGGTAAAGCTGGATGATGAAGATTCTCTGTCGGAACGATTTGAAAAACGTGAAGTAAAAGAGTTTGATATAGCGGTTATCAGATTAAAACATATTTCAAACTTTACAGATTTTGATACATTTGAACAGCTGGAAGATGTATCTCTGCGATATATTACATCACCGGAAGAGCTGGGAGCTCCGGATATGATAATAATACCTGGTTCCAAGAATACACTGGCGGACCTGAGAGAAATAAAGGAAAATGGTATTGCTGACGCTGTGATCAAAAAGGCTCAGTCAGGCACCTGCATCTTCGGAATATGTGGCGGCTACCAGATGCTGGGACGCAGGGTGGAGGATCCTTTTGGCGTTGAGGATGGTGGAACTGAGACAGGTCTGGGTCTGATTCCAGTAGATACAACTTTGGAAAATGAAAAGGTGCGTACAGTTTTTTCTGGTAAGGTAATGTCTGCAACAGGAGTTCTAAAGAACCTTACAGAAAAGCCGGTTCAGGGATATGAGATACATATGGGAAAAACAGTGCCGTATGAGGAGGCGACACTGTTTACCTCGGAGCAAACTGGCTACTGCGTCGGCAATGTGTACGGAACATATATTCATGGCTTCTTCGATAAGAAGGAAATTGTCTCAACAGTAATATCAGATATATCAAAAAATCAAGGGAAGAATATATCAACTCAGGCGGTTAAGGACTACTCTTTATTTAAAGATAGCCAGTATGATATTCTTGCAAAGGAACTTAAGGAAAGTCTGGATATGGATTATATCTACCAGATGATGGGGATAGATAGTAACAGGTAATAAAGTATGACAAGAGATGAGCTATTTTCTATATCAATAACAGAACCAGAATACGAGATTCAAAAACAGTCCAAGTCCAGGTGGGACCATATAGCTAAGCCCATCGATGGCCTTGGAGAGTTTGAAGAGATAATAAGTCGAATAGCTGAAGTGCAGGGAAATGTGAGTCCGGTTATTGATCGTAAGGCTCTTGTTATTATGTGCGCTGATAATGGCGTGTTTGAAGAAGGAGTTTCACAGACTAGCCAGAAGGTTACAAGAGATGTGGCAGAACTTATGGGAGATAGACATAGCTCTGTTGGAATCATGTCTCGCAATTATCCTTTGGATATATTTGTTTATGATATAGGCATTAACTCAGAGGATACTCCCATGGGAGTCATAGACGTTAAGGTCAGGCGTGGAACAGAGAACTTTGTTAAGAAACCGGCTATGGAAGAGGAGGAATGCCTAAGGGCCATTCAGACTGGAATAGAGATTGTGGAAGATATGAGGAACCGGGGCTATAACATAATTGCCACTGGTGAAATGGGAATAGGAAATACCACAACAAGTACAGCGGTTTTCTCAGCTCTAAAGGGGCTTGATCCCAAAGATTATACAGGAAAGGGTGCGGGGCTTTCTGACAGCGGACTAATGAACAAGATTCAGGTTATTGAGAGAGGCCTGACTCTTCATAGAGGTGATAAGAAACGTCAGGAGATCACTTCAAGAGAAGATGTGCTGGAGGTGCTCAGATGCTTAGGAGGTCTTGATATAGCTGGACTTACAGGAGTCTTTATCGGTGGTGCCATATATCATATTCCGATAGTGATTGATGGTGTAATAAGTGCTATAGCTGGACTGGTTAGTGAAATGCTTATTCCGGGCTGCAGGGATTATATGCTGGCATCTCATATGGGACGGGAAAAAAGTATGGAAACCATATTAAAGGAACTTTCATTAAAACCGGTAATCCACGGTGACCTGGCGCTGGGAGAAGGTACGGGAGCAATCCTTCTTTTACCAATGCTGGATATGGCTATGTCACTTTATAAAAATGCAGTATCATTTGGAGATACAGAGATAGATCAGTATGAGAGATTTACGGATGAATCATAGAAGGGTTTGAAATAAAAGGTTTGTTATATGATATATTTGATTATTGGAACTAAGAATAGTGGGAAGTCAGAGCAGGCTGAAAAGCTTGCGATGGAATCTGGTGACAGTGACAGATACTATCTCGCCACTATGAAGATATATGACGAAGCCGGCAGCGAAAGAGTTGAAAAACATAGAAAACAGCGTGCAGGAAAAGGCTTTATCACCATAGAACAGGAATATAATATTCCGGAGATTTTAAGCAGGATACAAAACCCGAAGGAATCAACGATCCTTCTTGAGTGTGTATCCAATCTTGTGGGAAATGAGTTATATGAAAATCCTGTATGGAAAGAATCGTTATTAGACTATATAAAGAGTGACGATATAGAAAAAAGAAAACAAAGGTTTTCGGAGTATATAACAGATGAGATAAAGCAGCTGTCGGCAGGTGTTAAAAACCTTGTTATAGTAACAAATGAATATGAGTCTGAAGCTGAGGGCTATGACTCTGAGACCAGACTTTACGTGGAGCTTCTTCACAGGGTGAATGAGAAGATAGCTGAGCTTTCAGATGAGATACACGATTTACGGAAAGAGAGATAAAGTTGAAGATATTTAGATGGCTGGCTGTAACATTTTCAATGTATAGCAAGATTCCTATGCCAAGATTTGAATGGAAGGATGATGACATGTCTCATAGTCTTACCTTCTTTCCTTTAGTTGGTGCAGTGATAGGAGCACTTGTGTGTGTATTAAATAGCATTTCACCTTTTTGTACACTTCCTGCCCTGGTGAGAATCCTGGTAACCGTTTTAATACCGCTTATTATAACTGGAGGATTTCACGTAGATGGGTTTATGGACACAGAGGACGCTATGAATTCCTATGCTCCTATAGAGAAAAAACTGGAGATACTGAAGGATTCCCACATTGGAGCGTTTGCAGTTATTGCGTTGGTGAAATGGCTGCTTGCATATACAGCAGCAGTAGCCGCAATATTATTAAATGAAAAATGTGATCTAAGGGTGTGCACTGTCTTGGGACTGACCTTTGCTATCTCAAGAAGTCTCAGCGGTCTCACATCCCTTCTTTTAGAAAAAGCAAAAAAGACAGGAATGCTGTTCGAGGAAACGAAGAATAGAGAACGTGGGACGGTAATCGCTCTCGTGATCCAGCTGATCATAGCCTGCATAGCAGCTATCTGTATGAACCTGGTGGCTGGTGTAGCGATGATAGCGGCAGCCCTTTTATATACAGCTTATTATCGTAATAAGGTATATAAAGAGTTTGGTGGAGTGACAGGAGATACAGCAGGCTTCTTCCTCATCACCGTTGAAGTGTTTTCCACTATTGTTCTCGCACTAACCCTCTATTTATACTAGTAAAGATAATTCTTCATAAAGCCTTCTCCTTGAGGAGAAGGTGTCAGCTGATTTATCAGCTGACGGATGAGGTGTATTGCCATATATATGAGGAAAAGAGGTATTCCATGGCACACAAAAAAGTATATATGATAAGACACGGGAAAACTCCTGGAAACATAGAAAAAAGGTATATCGGAAGTCGTACTGATGAAGAACTATCCCTGGACTGCATTAAAGAGATTCAGGATAAACTTAGTAGTAAAATGCTACTAACACCTGACGATGTGGATAGAATATGCACCAGTCCCATGAGACGTGCAATCCAGACTGCGGAGCTTCTTTTTGATGATCCTGACATCCAGATAGTCGAAGCTTTAAAGGAGATAGACTTTGGAGTGTTCGAAGGAAAGAATTATGAAGAACTAAATGGCAATGAGATATATCAGAGCTGGATAGATAGTAATGGTACTATGGATATACCAGAGGGTGAAGGAAGAGATGCGTTTATAAAAAGATCCTATGAAGGTTTTCTCGATGCCCTCGGCGATAGAAGCATAGATGAGACTATTGCTATAGTTTGTCACGGTGGAAATATCATGTCAGTCATGAGCAGACTGACTGGTGAAGATTATTATGACTTTATGACGGAAACTCTTGGCGGATATATCCTCGAATTGGAGACTGATGATGAAGGAACTCATGTTATATCATACCATAAGCTTGGGGCTGGGGATAATTCTTGATCAGATAATTGGTGATCCGCATTCTATGCCCCATCCCATACGTGCAATTGGATATTTAATCTCCCTTTTAGAGAATAGATTCCTTGGTGCTCAGCTGGAGGCTGGTCGAACAAGAAATGGAAAAAAAGAGAAAAGAAGAGGCGTGTTAACCTGGTTTATATTGGTACTGATCGTGGCACTGGTTACGCTTGCTCTTCTTGGAATATGCTACTGGATCAATATCTACATTGGTGTCCTGGTGGAAGCTATTCTTACCTGCTATATTCTGGCAGCCAGAAGTCTCTATCGGGAAAGTATGGCGGTTTATAAGGAGCTTGAGAGGCAGGACTTAAATACGGCAAGATTCGCTCTATCCATGATAGTTGGAAGAGATACGGACAAACTTGATGCTGAAGATGTAGTTAAGGCGGCAGTGGAAACTGTGGCTGAAAATACCTCGGATGGAGTAATAGCTCCTTTATTTTATACTGCTATTGGTGGGCCTGTTCTTGGATTTATATATAAAGCAGTTAATACTCAGGATTCTATGCTGGGATACAGGAACTTAAGATATGAGAATTATGGATGGTTCGCAGCTAAGGCAGATGATGTATTCAACTTTCTGCCTTCAAGACTCAGTGCAGTCCTGATGATATTGGGAAGTAGAATACTAAGTTTATTTTCAAATGAATATAACGGGAAACGTGCCAGGGAGATATGGCTTAGAGACAGGCTTAACCATAAATCTCCAAATTCAGCCCAGACGGAAAGTGTATGTGCGGGAGCACTGGGACTCAAACTGGGAGGAACGCATCTCTATAAAGGTGTTATAGTAGAAAAACCAACTATTGGAGATGAGATAAGGAAGCCTGAGACGAAGGATATAAAAAGAGCAAATAATTTAATGTTCATTACTGAGGGGCTGCTGGCTGTTATACTTCTGACAGTGCTGATCCTGATAACGATGATATAGATTATTCATATGGCGTATTCGAGAGGATTTATGTCACACGGTGGAGATATTTATAGAAATAAAGTGAATATGGATTACTCAGTCAATCTGAATCCTCTTGGACAACCTGAAGACGTCCTGAATGAGGTGAAAGCTTCTTTAAAGCTGGCTTCTCATTATCCTGATATAAATCAGGAGGATATAAGAAATAAGCTGGCTGAAATGGAAGGACTGGACAGTAGCTTTGTTTATGCTGGAAATGGTGCGTCAGAGCTCATACTGGCTGTAGTGAGGGCACTAAGTCCTAAAAAGGCACTTATATATGAGCCTGCATTTTCAGGATATGAGTTTGCTCTTAATGCTCTTAATTTAGCAGATCACGAGAAAAAAACGACTAAATCTATAGAGATGATCAGATATCTGCTTAGCGAAGAAAACGGGTTTAAGTTATCTGAAGAAGCAATTGATGCAGTGCAGGAAAATGTGGATTTTTTATGTATCGCCGATCCTATGAATCCTATTGGTCAAAATATAGATGAGAATGTTCTGATCAGTATTTTGGAAAAAACAAAGAAGATTCGAACATATGTACTTCTTGATGAGAGTTTTCTATTTATGTCTGAAAAGGCAGACAGTGTAAATGATCAATATGGGATTAAGAAGGGTATTATAGGTCGTGCAGAGCTCATAAAGAATTATGATAATCTTATCATAATACGTTCGCTGACCAAGCTTCTGGCTGTGCCAGGAATCAGAGTGGGCTATGTACTATCTGATCCAGATAATATTAGAAAAATAAAGAGACAGCTTCCAGAGTGGAATCTTTCGGTCACAAGTGAAGCAGCAATAAGGGCTGGTGTCAGTCTGATAAGAGAAGGTACATTTGTCGGGAAAACTCTGGATGTAATTCGAACAGAGAGGGAGTTCCTAAGTAGAAGCTTACGTGAAATGGGAATAAAGGTATTTGATAGTGATACCTCATTTCTTCTGTTTGAAAGTGATGTAGATTTATATAATAAACTTCTTGAGAGAGGCGTACTTATCAGAGATTGCAGTGGTTTTGTGGGACTAAGAAGGGGTTTATATAGAATAGCAGTAAAGAGTCACGAAGAGAATGAGGAGTTTGTTCGGATATTAAATGAGATTGAGGGTAATAAATGATTTTTGAAAATATCAGACCAGAAGATATAGAGAAGAGAAGCTTCGAGATAATCACCCGGGAACTGGAAGAAGCTGGGATTATCCTCGATGAAAAGACCGCCTTTGTGACAAAGAGATGTATACATACCTCTGCTGATTTTGAATATGCTTCAACGCTGACTTTTTCAGATGGGGCAATAGATATTATGAGAGATCTTATTAGAAATGGGGCTTCTATTGTAACAGATACAAATATGGCTCTGGCAGGAATCAATAAGAAAAAACTGTCATCCTTTGGTGGAGAAGCACTCTCATTTATGGATGACGAAGATGTGGCGAGAGAAGCAAAGGAAAGAGGGATTACCAGAGCCGCAGTGTCTATGGAGAAGGCGGCAAAGCTAGATAAAGATATAATATTTGCAGTTGGAAATGCGCCAACTGCTCTTATAAAGCTTCACGAATTAATGGAGAATGGAGTATATACTCCAAGGTTTGTGATAGGTGTACCAGTTGGATTTGTAAATGTGGTTTCTGCAAAGGAGCTTTTTATATCGTCTGATGTACCATACATCATCAACAGAGGCAGGAAAGGTGGAAGTAATATAGCGGCTGCTATCTGCAACGCTGTTCTCTATTCAATGTAACAATAAGCCTTCCCCTTGAGGGGAAGGTGCCCGAAGGGCGGATGAGGTGTAATATGAAGAGTGGCTTCACAACCGGAAGCTGTGCGGCAGCAGCCAGCAAGGCAGCAGCGTACATGCTTCTTTCAGGAAAGAAAAAACTGAATATAGAGATAGATACGCCCGCAGGAATAAAATACAGTCCAAGCATTGAAGAAATCGAGATTATGGAAAACTATGTCAGTTGTGCAGTTAGAAAAGAGTCAGGAGATGATCCAGATATAACCAACGGGACTTATGTTTTTTCAAAGGTTTCTATAGTTAAGAATGGAAATAGTACCACCAACAAAAGAGTTGAAATAGAAGGTGGAAAAGGCGTCGGCAGAGTAACAAGACCAGGTCTTGATCAGCCTGTTGGAAATGCAGCAATCAACAGTGTGCCTAGGCAGATGATAGAGTCTGAAGTAAAACAGGTGATGGACCTTTTTGATTTTGAAGGTGATCTGCTTGTAGAGATCTCGGTTCCTGATGGTGAGGAGCTGGCAAAGAAAACCTTTAATCCGAGACTAGGTATTGAAGGTGGCATATCTATTATTGGAACTACCGGAATAGTTGAACCCATGAGCACCAGGGCACTTCTTGATACCATTAAGGTTGAACTGCGTCAGGCAAAGGCCGAAGGACTGGAGGTGGCTGTTATATCTCCTGGTAACTATGGTCTGGAGTTTATGAAGACAAGCTACAGCTACGATCTTGATAAGGCAGTAAAATGCTCCAACTATATTGGAGATACTATCGATATGGCAAAGGAGCTGGGCTTTAAAAAGATGCTTCTCTGCGGACATATTGGAAAACTCATAAAGGTTTCTGGTGGCATAATGAATACTCACTCAAAAGAAGCTGACTGCAGAATGGAGCTTATGGCTGCAGCAGCAATAAGGAGTGGTGCAACCGGAGAAGTATTGGAAGATATATTAAATGCGGTTTCCACAGAAGAGGTGGTAGAGATATATCAAAGATACGGTATAGAGAAGACGTGCTTTGAATATATTATGGAGCGGATAGATTACTATTTAAATAAACGTGGAGCTGGAGAGATAGAGATTCAGTGTATAGTTTATTCAAATAAGTTTGGGCTTCTGGGTAAGACAGATGGTGCAGAGGAGTTTTTGGGAATAGCTTTAAAATAATAACAAAGGATTTTATATAATGGTTAATTTTGTAGGTGCTGGACCGGGAGCAGTTGACCTTATTACAGTAAGGGGGATGGAGCTTCTGAAGAAAGCTGATGTGATCATATATGCAGGCAGTCTTGTTAATCCTGAACTGCTTCAGTATGCGAAGAATACGGCAGAGATATATAACAGTGCAGTTATGACTTTGGAAGAAGTGCTGGATGTGATGATAAGTGCCTGTAAAGAAGGAAAAGAAGTAGTGAGACTTCATACGGGAGAACCCAGTATCTATGGGGCTGTTCGGGAACAGATGGATGCTTTGGATGAGGAGGGGATAGAATATGCTTCATGTCCTGGGGTTACTGCCTGTTTCGGAGCTGCTTCCAGCCTGAATCTTGAGTATACTCTGCCACGTATATCTCAGACTTTGATCATCACGAGACTGGAGGGAAAAACAAAGGTTCCTTCAAAAGAAAAGATGGAGCTTTTGGCACAGCACGGCTCTTCCATGGCTATATATCTCAGCGCTGGGATGCTGGATGAATTAAGTCAGGAACTGATCAGTGGCGGATATTCAGAGGATACACCTGCGGCCATTGTATATAAAGCAACCTGGCCTGACGAAAAAAAGATAGTATGTACTATCCGTGATATGGCTGAAAAAGCCAGAGAACAAGATATAACTAAAACCGCAGTGGTACTGATAGGTGATGCTATAGCTCACGGTGATTATGATAGATCGAAGTTATATGATCCGGAGTTTTCAACTGGATTCAGAGAGAAGAACAAGTAATGAAAAAGATTGCAGTATGTTTTACTCATTATGGAGAAGATATTATAGAAAAACTAAATACTGAACTAATTGAGAAAGGCCTGGAACCGGCAGAGGCATATGTGTTAAGGGATGCCGAAGTGATTAATAAAGGCTTTGTCAGAATTACACTATCCATAGCTGATTGGACAGCGTCTGTTTTTCAGCCCGAAAATGCACTTATCTTTGTGGGAGCTGCTGGCATTGCAGTCAGAGCTATCTCTGGACTTCCAAAGGATAAACTGAGCGATTGTCCTGTTATCGTTATAGATGATAATGGTCAGTTTGTAATACCAATACTCTCTGGACATGCAGGTGGGGCAAATAAGCTTGCATTTATATTGTCGGAATGTCTGGGAGCTATTCCGGTTATTACAACCTCTACTGACGTAAATGATTCATTCTCAGTAGATACATTTGCGGCTGAAAAGAGACTGAACATTGTGAACCGTGATGGGATAAAAAAAGTTTCCGCAAAGGCTGTAGAGAATAAGAAGATAACTTTGTCCATAAAGGATTATCCACCAAAGGAAATGGTGGATGTAATAGTGGCTGATGAAACTGATGCTGAGTATTCACTGCTTCTTAAACCCAAGAAATATACAGTGGGTCTGGGAATGAAAAAGGATAAGGAAAGAGAAGCTGTTGAACAGTTCTTTCTCGATACACTTAAAAAGTGTGATATAGATGTCAGTGATATATATGCGCTATGCACTATTGATGTTAAAGAGGACGAGACAGCCATTATAAGCCTTAGAGATAAATACAGGATTCCGGTGCTGGCATTTGATAAGGATCTACTGGAAAAGGCTGAGGGTGATTTTGATGCTTCGGACTTTGTGAAGAGTACCGTTGGTGTTGATAATGTGTGTGAAAGGTCGGCGGCTTTGGGCGCGGGGGCTGGAGCACAGCTTATATTAAAGAAACAGGCCAGAGATGGTATGACTATTGCTATAGCAAAGAGAAGTCAGAATAGTGGTGTTATATAAATAAATGGAGAAATAAATGGGCAAGATTTTCGTGGTAGGTATAGGTCCTGGTGACAGCAGTATGATGACTGTTCAGGCAAAGAATGCACTGGACAGCGCTGATGTAATAGTTGGTTACAAAACATATATTGATCTCATTAGAGCAGATTATTCTGATAAGGATTTCTTTGAAAATGGTATGCGCGGAGAGATTGAACGCTGTGAGAAATGTGTAGAATATGCCAGGGATGGGAAGACGGTGGCGCTTATATGCAGTGGCGATGCTGGAGTATATGGTATGGCCTCGCCGCTTTTAGAGGTTGCTGAAAAAGAAGGCTTTAAAGAAGTTGAGATTATTCCGGGAGTAACCGCTGCACTGGGTGGGGCAGCTCTCTTAGGTGCTCCGCTTAGTCATGATTTCGCCGTTATTAGTCTGAGTGATCTGCTTACTCCCTGGGATATAATAGAGAAAAGACTTCGTGCTGCAGCAGAGGGAGATTTTTGTATAGCGATATATAATCCGTCCAGTAAGAAGCGTGCTGACTACCTGAAAAGAGCCTGTGATATATTGCTGGAGACGCTTCCAAAAGAAACAGCCTGTGGTTATGTGAGAAATATAGGCAGGGATGGTTGTGAGAAGAAGCTGTGTACACTTGGGGAGTTATCCAAGGAATCAGTTGATATGTTCGTAACGGTTTTCATAGGTAATTCCCAGACTTATATATCTGGTGACGTACTTATAACCCCTAGAGGATACATTTTATGAAAAAGATAATTGTTTTTTCTGGAACAACTGAAGGAAGACAGCTTTCAGATATGCTGACGGCAGAAGAGATTCGCCATACAGTCTGCGTTGCCAGTGAATATGGCAGGGATGTGATGAGAAGGAATCCCTTCGCTGAAATTCAAGTTGGACGAATGAATGCTGATGAAATGATAGATTTTTTCAAGGAACAGGAACTGGCTCAGGAGGATATTGTTGTAGATGCAACTCATCCTTTTGCGACTCAGGTTACGGCCAATATTAAAGAAGCGGCAGACTTTCTTGGTGTGAGTTTGCTCCGTATTATCCGAGAAGAGGATAGAGAACTGCCGGATGATGCGGTAAAGTATTCTGATATAAATGATTGTGCCAGGGCTATAAACGAAACAGAAGGTAATATCCTTCTTACCACAGGTAGTAAGGAACTCAGTCAATACTGCAGGGTAGCTTCAAAAGAAACGCTTGATAGAACCTATGTGAGGGTGCTTCCTTCTGTTGACAGTATTAAGATATGTGAGTCAGAGAACATAGAGTCAGACCATATTCTAGCAATGCAAGGGCCTTTTAGTAAGGAGTTAAATGAGGCACTGATCGCTGAGTATGATATAAAGCATTTGATAACTAAAGAAAGCGGTGTGGCAGGAGGCTTCTTAGAGAAGAAGGCGGCAGCAGTAAGCGCTGGTATAAAGCTTCATGTTATAGAAAGACCATATAGCGAGGATGGAGTGAGTGTTGAATCAGCTTTTATGCTCATAACCGGAAAGAAAGCTATGGATAATCCGGATAAGACGCCTGCTTCAATTTTTCTTATAGGAATCGGTATGGGAACGGCAGCTTCTATGACCCAGGAAGCGAAAGAAGCTATTCAACAATCTGAAGCGATTTTTGGAGCTGACAGATTAATTAAAAGCCTTTCCTGTTCTAAGAAATATCCTATGTATCTCTCGAGGGATATAATCCCGGTATTAGAAAAGGAAAATATACATAGTGCTTCCATAGTCTTTTCTGGGGATACATCTTTTTATAGTGGTTCAAAGAAGATGTTAGAAGCATTAAAGGAGTGGCGTAGTGAACTTGATATTCAGGTTATTCCGGGGATATCCTCTTTTTCTTATCTGTCTGCAATACTTGGGGAAAGCTATGAAGATGCCTGTCTCTTTAGTCTTCACGGAAAGAATACTGAGAAGGACTACAGAATACTTGCTGACAAGGTGCTTTATAACCGAAAGGCGTTTGTTCTTTTGTCCGGGGCAGAAGATGTATCGGTGGCTGCAAAAAGACTTTTGGATTTAGGTGTTAGTGGCAGAATAGTTGTAGGGCTGAATCTTTCTTATGAAAATGAGAGGATTATCGATCTTTCCCTGGAGGAGGCAGCTTCATTTGATGAGAAAGGCATAGCTACTGCATTTATAGAGAATATGAATCCTCTTAGAAGACCGCTTATTCCTGTAAAGAGGGATAGTGATTTTATAAGAGATAAGGTTCCTATGACAAAGGAATGTGTTCGCCACGAAAGCATAATCAGATTGGGTCTTAGAGAAGGTGATGTATTCTATGATATAGGAGGAGGGACTGGTTCTGTTGCCATAGAGGCTGCTTCGTTAAGCCTCAGTCTTCAAGTTTATACGCTGGAAATGAAAAGGGAAGCGGTGGAGCTTATTAAGAAAAACATTAAGGAATCAGATGCTCCGAATGTTACAGTGTTAGAGGGGAATGCGGCTGAACTTCTGGGAGATATGCAAAGGCCAGACTGTGTATTCATAGGTGGAAGCGGCGGAAAACTCCAGGAGATTGTGGACATTCTTCATACAAAGGGCGAAGGCATTCGATATGTGATAAATGCTGTCAGTCTGGAAACCATAGAAGAAGTTAGAGAAATAATCAAGAAGTATGAGCCTGATGATGAAGAAACTGTGATGATATCTGTGAGCTGTGTAGAGAAGATCGGCTCATATCATATGCTTCAGGGACAGAATCCTATATGGATTACATCGTTTACTATTTGAGAAAGAACTGAAAAGAATTTGAGAAAAACTGAGATAGAACTGAAAAGGATTTGAGAAAAGCTGAGATAGAACTGAGATAGGAATAAAAAATGAGATATATAAACTCAAAAAGAATTATGATAGCGGCTCCTGGAAGTCAGAGTGGAAAGACTACAGTTACTTGTGCTCTGCTTGAGGTCTTAAAGAATAGAGGACTTAATCCACTATCCTATAAGGTCGGCCCGGATTATATCGATCCTATGTTTCATAAAAGAGTGCTGGGCATAGATAGCAGAAATCTGGATACTTATTTTTCAGGTGATACTGGAATAAAGGAGTCTATTTCTGAGGCAGGAGACAGATATAATGTTATTGAAGGGGTTATGGGTTTGTATGACGGCATAGACGTCAGTGGGACACGCGGTTCCAGCTACGAAGTAGCGAAGTTAACCAGGACCCCCATAATACTGGCTGTAGACGCCTCAGGAGTTGGAAGAACTATTATCTCAGTGATAAAAGGAATACTGCTGGATGATACTGACAATCTTATAAAGGGCGTTATTCTGAATAAGATTACGGCATCTTTTTTTGAAAAATTAAGACCTGTGATGGAACAGGAATTGGCTCAGATAAGAAGTGATATAAAGGTTCTGGGTTTCTTCCCAAAGACTAAGGGGCTTGGAATAGAGAGCAGACATTTAGGTCTTAAGCTTCCAGATGAAATAGAGGGTATAAGAGAAAAAATAACCTTGGCCGCTGATCTTCTGGAAAAGAATGTTGATATACCAGACGTTATCTCTATTATGGAAGATGTAGAATCAACTGATGTTTCATATACCTCTTCATTGGCTATCAATCCAGATGAAAATAGTGATCTGACTCTGTCGGTTGCCTATGATGATGCATTTTGCTTTTATTATAAGGAAAATCTGGAGCTTTTCGAAAAATCTGGGGTGAACCTCAAGTTTTTCTCTCCATTATCAGATAAACAGCTGCCTGAGTGCGATGGGATATTGCTTGGCGGGGGATATCCGGAAAACTATCTGAGTCAGCTAAGCGTGAATAAAACTATGCTTGCCTCCATAAGAGAGGCGATAGATAAAGGAGTACCCAGTCTTGCAGAATGTGGTGGTTTTATGTATCTGCATAAGAGCATTATAGATATGGATGGGAACGCTTACGAGATGGTAGGGAGTGTAGATGGTCAGTGCTATAACGAAGGTCATCTTGTCAGATTTGGATATATGAGGGTTGAGTCAGTAAATCCAGATACAGAGGACTCTCAGAAGAAGGATATACTATCGGATAGTCTTGTAGGAATGAAGGGACACGAGTTTCATTACTATGATAGTTCGACAAGTGGCGAGTCCTTTATAGTATGTAAACCTAATAAGGATAAAGTTTGGAATGCATTTATTACCCAAAGTAACGGTATATGGGGCTTTCCGCATCTTTACTACAATTCGAACCCTAAGTTCATACAGAGGTTTATAAAGAGAATGAAAGAGGTGAAGAATGGAGAATTCCAGTAGATTCTTTGCAAATAAGGAATGTGAATATTATCCTTGTCACAAGATGAGTGGCGACATTAACTGCCTGTTTTGTTACTGCCCGCTGTATAATACAGAGTGCCCTGGAAACTATAAGATGGTAAAAAAGGGTGAAAATGAGATAAAAAGCTGTATAGACTGCGTGTTTCCACATAATCCGGATAATTATGATAAGGTAATATCACTGCTAAAAAGAAGCAAAGCCAATAAAAAAATGTGATCTTTAGAAAATTTGTTGCGCTTTTGTTGCCCTTTTATAGTATAATAATATATGTGAGTATTTAAGAATGAATTGGGGAATATTCTTAAGGGGTTAGCAATATTATGTGGCAGAAGATTTTTATAGAGAAGACTATTAATATTCAGGAGTCGGACAAGAAATGATTTGATTAGTTCTTGCCCGGCTTTTTGTGTTTTTTTTGTAACTATATACCTTGATTTACCCGCGATTGGAGAGGTGGATAGATATGTCTGAGATTATCTTTGAGATAGAAGCGTTAACGGACAATTTGCCGAATGTTTTGGAATATATTGATTCAGAACTGGAAAAAATGGACTGCCCATTTAAGGTTCAGATGCAGATAGATATTGCTGTAGAGGAAATCTTTGTTAATATTGCAAGTTATGCTTATGCACCTGATACGGGAAAGGCAACAATTAAGATTGTGTCAGATACAGATGAACCTCAGGTGAAGATTATCTTTATAGATCAGGGTGTTCCATATGATCCTCTTAAAAAGCAGGATCCGGATGTTACATTGTCCGCCGATGAAAGAGAGATTGGAGGACTAGGTATCTTTATGGTAAAAAAGAGCATGGATGACATGTTCTATGAATATAAGGATGGACAGAATATTCTGACTATCGTTAAAAAACTTTAAACTATTATATCAATTAACTTAAGGAGGTTTTACTATGTTAAACATTGACAAGAAGGCAGAGGGAAACACATTGACACTTGGATTATCAGGAAGACTTGATACTACTACAGCTCCTGAACTTGAGGCTGAGGTAAAGGGTAATATCGAAGGTGTTGAAAGCCTTATATTCGACTTTACAGGACTTGATTATATCTCATCAGCAGGTCTTAGAGTGCTTCTTTCATCACAGAAGATCATGAATAAGCAGGGAAGCATGGTTGTTAAGAACTGTTCAGCTGAAATCCTTGAGATATTTGAGGTTACTGGTTTTTCAGATATTCTTACAGTAGAGTAGGACTAAAAAAGAAGAGGTAGGCTTAATGAGTTTCTCACTTGATATGTCCAATTTGATAAATGTTATGTTTATAGCAGCAGGTATCGGTATCTGTGGTATGAGCATACTTCATGTCAACTCGGGAATGCATATTCGCGTGGAAGTGAAGAAGTATTTTCAGGTATTTTTTGGATTGATCATCATATATATAACCATGCATCTTACAAGGATGATGATGGAGAATCATCTGGAGCCTGGAGTGGCTACTGGAATTCGAGTGGTTACATTTATCGAGTTTCTTGTATCAGGCTTTATGATTTATCTGCTATCTCTTCTGATTCTTTTTGTTGCGAATCCTGGTAAGTATGGAAAGACAATAAATATAGTATTTTTGATCATTCTGTTAATACATACACTCGCATTGCTGATAGCTCAGTTCACTGGATTTTATTATTACTTTGATGAGATGAATGTATATCACCGCGGCCCAGGGTATGCTATGTCAAATGTTATGCATATCCTGATGCTGTGTCAGAATATATTTCTTCTTGTCCGTTATAGAGATAAGTTCAATCGAAGACTGGCTTCTGCACTGTGGTTCTATATGCTTGCACCACTTGCAGCAATCTTTATACAGATGGCTTTTCAGGGAATTCAGTTTATTATTATAGCTACAGTTATAGCTGCGGCATATCTGTACTTTGAAATAATAAGGATACAGACAGAAAGATATGAGGATCAGCAGAAGGAAACCACCAGACTTGATACAGAACTGACAATGGCTACTAGAATTCAGGCTGAGACATTGCCGAATATCTTTCCGGCATTTCCTGAAAGAGATGATTTCAATATTTATGCTTCTATGAATCCTGCGAAGGAGGTAGGTGGAGATTTCTATGATTTCTTCCTGATAGATAATGATCATCTTGGAATAGTTATGGCTGATGTTTCTGGAAAGGGCGTTCCGGCTGCTCTCTTTATGATGGTATCTAAGATTCTGGTACAGAACTATGCCATGATGGGAAAGAGCCCTAAGGAGGTTCTTGAGTCTGTTAACCGCCAGATATGTGCTAACAATCCGGAAGAAATGTTTGTTACAGTCTGGTTCGGCAGTCTGGACCTATCCAGTGGTAAGTTGGTGGCTGCAAATGCTGGCCACGAATATCCTGTACTTAAGAAACCAGGAGGAAGTTTTGAACTAGTTAAAGACAAGCACGGGCTGGTCATTGGTGGTATGGATGGAGTGAGGTATTCGCAGTATGAGCTTCAGATGGATCCTGGAGCAAAACTGTTCCTCTATACGGATGGAGTTCCTGAGGCCACAAATGCAGAAAATGAACTCTTTGGAACGGACAGAATGGTGGAGGCTCTTCGGATTATGGAGAATGATTCTCCTAAAGATATTTTAAGTGTTGTTGATGCATCAGTAGCAGATTTTGTGAGGGAAGCTCCTCAGTTTGATGATCTGACAATGCTATGTCTTGAGTATAGGGGTCCTGAAAAAGGCCCTGTTGTAGGTGAGAAAGAATAACTGGTTGGATGGATTCATAATATTTCATACGAAAGGGGTAATTAAATGAAAGAAGTTATTTACAGTAGTGGAGAAGTTATTTTTAATGAGGGTGATTACGGTGATTCATTCTTCTATATTGAGAAGGGTACTGTTGGTGTATACACAGACTACAATAAGGAGAATCAGCTTAAGCTTACAGATCTTGGACCTGGAGACTATTTTGGAGAGATGGCTGTTATAGAGTCATTCCCAAGAAGTTCAACTGTTGTTGCTGAGGATGCAGTTAAGGTATTTGAGATTCCTGCTGATAAGCTGAATGATTATTTTGCTGAGGCACCAGACAAGATAATAGCTATTATTAATCATCTGGGCAAAAGAATAAAAGAGCTTTCTGTTGACTACGGAGATGCAAAGGCATTACTTAAAGAACTTGAGGGTTCTGAAGTTGATAAATCAAGCGAAAGCGTTCTCAGTAAGATAAAGAAGTTTATAGCATTCTATAATACAGGAAAGGCTGTTCTTGATAAGCCAAGTGCAGAGGCTGTAAGAGTAGAGGACATTAAAGATAATTCATCGACTGTTATGGAGACATACAAGAAGGGAACCATCATCTTTAAGCAGGGTGAATCTGGAGAATGTATGTATGCGCTTCATGGTGGTAAGGTTGTTATCTATAGCAATTATGGTTCGGCAGAGCAGACTAAGCTTACTGAGCTGTTACCTGGTGATTTCTTTGGCGAGATGGGAATGCTTGCAAAGGAAGACCGCAGTGCAACAGCTGTGGCTGAGGAAGACAACACCTATGTTGAGATAATAACTACTGATAAGCTGGAGGACCTGTTTAAGGAGAATCCAGTTGAGGTTGATATGATTCTTCGCTTTGTATCTCATAGACTTAGAAGACTTACTGAAGATTTCCTCAATGTATGTAAGAAGATTTCAGAAATCAGCTAATATTTTTTGACATTTATGCGCCTGCTCTATTAGAAGGGCAGGCGTTTTGTCAATATAGAAGGAGGATATAGATATGCTTCAGGAGATAAATCCTGCACAGAGCAGCTTTATCATTAACAACACAGACGATGCTGTAGGTATAGTATCATCCCTGGGATATATAGAATATGCAAATCCATCCATGGAGAAGCTTCTGGGGTTAGAAGCCTATGGTGATATCAAGATATGGAATGCTATTGAGTTTGTAGAAGAGAATGATGATCTTATCCAGCTGTTTATAGATGCGGTTGGCAACAAGATGAATTCTCAGGAGGCAATAGTAAATTACCGGACAAATGAAGGAGAGCTTCATAATCTTCACGTAAGGATTATGTGCAGAAGGACTGAGGATGACGAAGAGAAGACTGAGGAGAAGACAGAGTTTCTTGTGGTTATCACCGACCTGACGGAGCTCCTTAAGGTTAATTCGGCCTTTGCCAGGTATACATCTCCTGATATAGCAGAGTATGTTCTCCAGTCTCCAGAGGGAGAGAAGCAGGGGGGGTCCAGCAGAGAGGTGTCCATCCTTATGAGCGATCTTCGAGGATTCACATCTATCAGCACGAGGCTTCCTGCCGAGGATCTTATAGTTATACTCAATCATTATTTTGAAATAATGTCTGACATAATTGGAAAGAACAAGGGTACCATCATAGAGTTTCTGGGAGATGGAATATTTGTTGTATTTGGAGCTCCCAAGGATATTCCGGACCATGCTTCCCTGGCAGTGAAATGTGCCATAGAGATGGAAAATGCTATGGAAGAGGTTAATAGGTGGAACAGGGATAATGATTATCCTGAGCTTGAAATGGGTATAGGAATAAACTCTGGACAGGCTGTTGTTGGAAATATCGGTTCAGAAAAGAAGATGAAATACGGATGTATGGGAGCAACCGTCAATCTGACTGGACGAGTTGAGGCGCTGACTGTTGGAGGTCAGGTTTATATCACTGAAAATGTTCAGAAGCTGGTGCCTGAAGAACTTATTATATCCGGAGAAACCAGTATTCTTCCTAAAGGAGCAACAAGTACCCTTAAGGTTTTTGAGGTTGAAGGAATAGGTGAAACCGAACTGAGTAACCGGACTGATAAGGATATAGACTGGAAAGATAGAGAAGATAAAAGGGATTATCCTTTCTTTAAACTTGAAGGGAAGACTGTGGAAGAGGAAAAGTATTCAGGAAAGCTGATAAAGATATCCGGGGATAAAAAATATTCAATATTAGAAACGGACACCTTATTGCAGGAAAAAGAAAATATCATGTTTAAGATCGGCGAGGATTTCTTATATGCCAAGGTTATGAATAGGCAGGACAACTGTTACGTAATAAGATTTACATCAGATAACAAGACTATACTATAAGAGGTATATGGATGGACGATAATAAAGGAAACCAGATATTTCGAAAGAAGACAATGGAAAGAATTGCTTCTCCAGAACAGCTTTCAGATTATCTCAGGGTAACGAATCCTGGAATATGGGCTATTCTTACAGCGATTATTCTGCTTCTGGCTGGTATTTTTGTCTGGGCTTCTGTTGGCGTTCTTGAGACAAAGACTGCTGCAAAGGCCATAGTCCAGGGGGGCAGGGCTGAGATTGTAATAACAGGAACTGATTCGGTGGAGATAAAAACGGGTATGAAGCTTCGGGTCGTATCAGATGACTATATCATTTCAGAGGTTGAAAACGATGAATATGGTAGAAGTGTAGCTTATTCTGATGTTACTCTTCCGGATGGAACCTACGAAGCAGTGGTTGTAACAGAAGAGATTCATCCTATTAGCTTCCTATTTGAAAGCAGGTAGTTTTTAAGTGAATAAGAAGATTCCGCAGACAATTACAAAGGGAGTGGCTAAGGTTCCGGTAGTAATGCAGCTTGAAGCACTGGAGTGCGGGGCTGCATCTCTTGCTATGGTTCTGGCATATTACGGAAAATGGATTCCGCTGGAGCAGGTTAGAAAGGATTGCGGCGTCTCTCGTGACGGGTCAAAGGCAAAGAATATATATATAGCAGCGGAAAATTATGGCTTTGATGTAAAGGCCTTTAGAATGTCTCCTGAGAATCTTAAAAAGGAAGGAAAGTTTCCTTGTATCATTCACTGGAATATGAATCATTTTGTTGTTCTGGATGGGTTCCGTGGGAATAAGGTATATATTAATGACCCTGCTCGTGGAAATGTTACTGTCAGCTGGGAGGAGTTTGACAAAGCCTTCACAGGGGTGGTTATCATTCCTGTTCCAAATGACAGTTTTAAGCCAGAAGGAAAACAGAGGAGTACTATTGATTTTGCTAAGAAAAGACTTATTGGAGCTGGAGCGGCAGTGGCTTTTGTAATGATCACAACAGCGCTCAGCTATCTTTTTGGCATTATTGATTCTGTAACCTCACGAATCTTCATGGATAGACTTCTTACTGGAAGGAACAGGGAATGGTTATATCCATTTATATCAATTCTTGTATTGCTGGCATCTATTCAGGTTATTGTTGCCTGGGTTCAGACAATCTATTCTCTTAAGATAAATGGAAAGATGGCTGCGGTTGGAAGCAGTTCGTATATGTGGAAGGTGCTTCGTCTTCCAATGGAGTTTTATTCTCAGAGACTTGCCGGAGATATTCAGGGAAGACTTGCTCTAAATTCATCAATTGCAGGAACTCTGGTGAATACATTTGCACCTCTTCTTCTTAATTCCGTAATGATGATATTCTATCTTGTTATTATGCTTAGGCAGAGCTCGTTTCTTACTCTGGTAGGACTTGTTACGCTTGTTCTAAATATCTTTATGTCCCGAATTATATCAAATAAACGTGTAAATATTGCCAGGGTGTATATGAGAGATTCCGGAAAGCTGGAGGCTGCAACAGTAACTGGAATAGAGATGATCGAAACAATTAAGGCCAGTGGTGCTGAGAATGGTTTCTTTGAAAAGTGGGCTGGATATCAGGCCTCTGTAAATAGCCAGGAGATTAAGACAGCAAAGACTGATCTGTACTGGGGAGTGATACCTGAATTCTTCACGATCATTGCTGATTACGCAGTTCTTGTTCTTGGAGTATATATGACTATGCAGGGACAGTTTACTCTTGGTTCAGTTCTTATGTTCCAGGGCTTTCTTGCTGCATTTATGGCCCCTGCATCCACACTTATCAGCGCGGGACAGACAATTCAGGAAATGCGTACTCAGATGGAAAGAGTTGAGGACGTAATGGGCTATCCAGATGACGAGGTATTTGATTATGAGAATGGAACCTCTGATAATACCTCTTCAGGTGATGAATCTATCTCTAAGCTTAGAGGAAATATTGAATTACAGAATATTACATTTGGTTACTCCAGACTGGAAGAACCACTAATTAAGGATTTTTCACTTTCAATAAAGAGTGGTGACAGAGTGGCTGTAGTAGGTGCTTCCGGATGTGGTAAATCAACACTATCTAAAATAATATCCGGCCTCTATCAGCCTTGGAGTGGTCAGGTTCTCTTTGATGGACGACCAAGAAGTTCATTTCCTAGAGATGTGGTAACTGGTTCCGTTGCAGTAGTGGATCAGGATATTATATTATTCGAGGATACTATAGAAGAAAATATACGTATGTGGGATGAGTCCATAAAGGACTTTGAAGTGATAATGGCAGCCAGGGATGCACAGCTTCACGACGATATCCTTTGTATGCAGGGCGGTTATAAGCATAAGATTACATCTGGAGGAAAGGATCTCTCGGGTGGTCAGAGACAGCGTATGGAGATTGCAAGAGTTCTGGCACAGGATCCTACGATCATTATTCTGGATGAAGCAACAAGTGCTCTTGATGCCAGAACAGAGTATGACGTAGTCAGATCCATAAAAGATAGAGGAATAACCTGTATCGTCATAGCTCATAGATTATCTACAGTAAGAGACTGTGACAAGATTATAGTGCTTGATCACGGTGATGTCGTAGAATGTGGTACTCACGACGAACTGATGAAGCTTGGGGGCTCCTATGCGGAGCTGGTAGCCAGCGAATAACGAAGCTTTGTTTGTAATAACCGGAGGACATGAATTGGGTTGGTTTGAAGAACAATTAGATGAACGACGTGAAGCTGACACCAAAGCTCTTGAAGAATCTTTTCAGAAGCTTGCTGGCGTGGTACTGGGACAGAAGATGGCTCAGCGTCTTGGTGATGCCCGGATTGTTACCAAGCAGGCGTTGGACGAGGTTCTGAAGTATTATCATTTAAAACCTGTAGAGGTTCCTGACAATGTTAGATCAGTGGATGACCAGATGGATTACTGCTTAAGACACTATGGTATGATGCGTCGAAATGTTGAGCTTACAGAAGGCTGGTATAAGGATAGTTATGGACCTTTCATCGGATTTAAGAGAAAAGGCGGTACCCCTGTGGCGCTTCTTCCAAACGCCATATATGGTTATCATTATATTGATCCTGAGACCAGAGAGAGAGTTTCTGTTAACAAGAAGATATCGGATTTGTTCGAGCTGGAGGCAATCTGCTTTTATAAGCCAATGCCTCAGAGGACTCTTAGTATTACAGATCTTTTGATATATATGAAGTCCTGTATATCGATGAATGATATAGTCTTAATTCTTATATCGGCTTTTGCTATATCGTTAGTAGGACTGCTTATTCCAAGGATTACAGCGGCAATTACGGGTCCTGTGTTAAGCAGTGGAAAGACAACGGCTCTTATAGGAGCGGCGATATTCATTCTTTGTATCTCCTTATCATCGCAGCTTATTACTACAGTGAATGGTTTATTATCTCATCGTCTGGAGATAAAGATATCCCTGTCTGTTGAATCATCCATGATGATGAGGATTATGTCGCTTCCTGTCAGCTTCTTTAGAGAATATAGCCCAGGTGAGCTGAAGAACAGATCCATGTCTGTGGGTGATCTCTGCAATATATTACAGGGGATGATCTTTACTACAGGACTAACATCCCTTAGCTCGCTTCTTTATATTACACAGATATTTGCATTTGCTCCGTCACTGGTAGTTCCGTCGATTATTATAATAATCATTACTATGGGATTTTCTTTGCTGACCACGGTTCTTCAGATGGGGGTCAGCAGAAGACTTAGAGAAACAAGTGCAAAGGAATCAGGCGTCAGCTATTCTATGATTTCCGGAATACAGAAGATCAAGCTTGCGGGAGCGGAGAAGAGAATGTTCGCAAGGTGGCTTAATGTATATTCGGAGGTTGCTGAGCTTACCTACAATCCGCCGATATATCTTAAAATCAGCGGCGTAATTACGATTGGGATCAATCTGTTCTCAACTATTGTTTTATATTATATGGCAATTCAGAGTGGAGTGGACCAGTCGTCCTACTTTGCATTTACTGCTGCATACGGAACTGTGATGGGTGCCTTTATGTCACTTTCAGGAATTGCAATATCAGTGGCACAGATAAAGCCAATACTTGAAATGGCTCGCCCATTCCTAAGGACTGCTCCAGAGACAGCTGAAAATAAGGAGATAGTAACGAATATATCGGGAAGAGTAGAACTGGATCACGTATCATTTAAATATAGTGAGAATGGACCTTATATATTAAATGACCTGTCGCTTAAGATTAAATCTGGAGAATATGTTGCTATAGTAGGCAGGACCGGTTGTGGAAAGTCTACTCTTATACGTCTGCTTCTTGGTTTTGAGAAACCTGAAAAGGGAGCAGTTTATTATGACAGTAGAGATATTAATACGCTTGACGCAGGTTCGTTAAGAAGAAATATTGGTACGGTAACCCAGGATGGAGGACTGTTCCAGGGAGATATATATTCCAATATAACAATCACAGCTCCTTATCTAACTGTTGACGATGCCTGGGAAGCGGCAGAAAAGGCCTGTATAGCAGATGATATCAGAGATATGCCTATGGGAATGTATACATTGATATCTGAAGGACAGGGAGGAATCTCTGGTGGTCAGAGGCAGAGGCTTATGATAGCCAGAGCTATTGCTCCAAAGCCGAAGCTTCTCATCTTTGATGAGGCAACCTCTGCTCTGGATAATAAGACACAGAGACAGGTTTCAGAAGCACTTGATGCCATGGGCTGTACAAGAATAGTGGTTGCTCACCGGCTGTCTACTATACGTCACTGTGACAGGATAGTGGTACTGGATGGAGGAAGCATAATTGAGGATGGCACCTACGAAGAATTGATAGATAAGAAGGGGTATTTTGCTGAGTTAGTGGAAAGGCAGAGACTGGATAACGCAGGATAGAGCCTAGGTTTGTAAGAAATGGTTTATTTGAGGAGAAGTGGCATGAGGCAGATAGATACATTTCCTGATGAGTTCAGGATAGGAAATGTTTATAGGTTATTCAGCTGAACCTGGGAAAGAAATGAAACTGGAAAATGAGAGAGAAGTACTGCTCTGTCCGCGTTCATCCTTGATCCTTATAGGAGAAAGGGGACAATGATCTGGATAGGGCTTATATAAAAAAGAGTTAAGAAATAAAAAGGAGTAGCTATGAAAAAATATCAGGAAATCAGGTTGGTTAGTAGTGGTGATGATATGAATGAGGTCTTAAATGAAGCCGAAGCTTTTTCAGAGACTATGAAACTATCGGAGAAGGATTCGCTTCGGGTAAGACTGCTTACTGAGGAAACCATGTCCATGGTTCGTGCCCTTACCGGAGAACTGGAGCTTACACTTTCATTTATTAGTCAGGCTGATGCCTGTATAATTAAGGTGGAAACTGATACACTGCTGAGTCCGATGAAGAAAGAGAATATTCTGTCGGCGTCAACCTCGGGTAAGAATGCAGCGGTAACTGGAGTTATGGAGAAAATCCGGGATATCTTTGAGACAGCATTTATGCTGCCAGATGGAGCAGAGTTTAATGATTATGTGAATCCTGCACTGGCTATGGGAATACCAACAGATATGTATTCCGGCCAGCTTATGGATGTGACATATTGGACGCTGGCAGGCTATCGAAGCAGAGTTGAGGAAGAGGGAGAAACCCAGGAGCAGAAGGAAAAATGGGATGAACTGGAAAAGTCTGTTGTGTCAAAGCTTGCTGATGATGTTCAGGTTGGTGTAAAGGGCAATCATGTGGTGATGAGTATATTCTATAATCTGACGAATAAATAACTCCCTTTGTTGCTCTTTTGTTGCGCCTTATTGTTTATAATCTTCTTAAGAAATGAGGTTATGAAAATAACTGTTTGAAAGGAGAAGAGTTATGAATAATGAGACTGATAATATTAATATGGAATTAGATCTAAATGATCTTGGGGATGTTGCTGGTGGAGGACTTGCTGCTAAAGGTGAGGTTAAGCTGACAACACCAGGAAAGAAGCCGCATTGTATGAAGTGTCATACTGAGGTTGACTATTATAAACAGGATAGGGTTTCTGGTGGCAATACGGGCGTTTACAAGTGTAAAAATAAGAAATGTAAGGAGTTCGGTGTTACCAAGTACAATACTGAAGTGGAATGGAAGTAAACAGATTATATGGGGTTGACGTGATATGATGAGACAGATGATGTATAATTAAATGACTTCAGGTCGGGCAATATACACTATTGTCCGACTATTTGTGTTGTAATTGATGTATTTCATCATATGAAGCCCCCCTTAGAAAAGAGAGTAAGATAGATGTTTGATAAGATATTTGACAAAGAACCTTGTAATACTGGACGTCAGCTGGAGATAGATCTCTCAAAGACCGGTATGCTGCTGGAGCTCGTTCTTTGCCATGCTTTTATATTATGCAGTAGTGATGAGAGGCTTCTGAGCGGAATACCATATCTGATGGATTCTGTAATAGGAGGTCCTTTAGGTGCGCCAGGCTTTATGATAGCAATGGGAATTGGCATGATATATACAAGGCATAATACACCGAAGGATTTTGCAAAGCGTGGTGTTATTCTTGGCGTGTTGTCACTTGTTCTCAATCTCTGCAGATTTACGATTCCGTATCTGATAGGTTATCTTATTACCGGTGATTCGGAGAAATATCTGTCTTGTCTTGTATATATGACCTTTGAAAATGATATCCTGATGTTTGCATCGCTTTCATTTCTTCTTATGGCGCTGCTTAGACATTTTGATCTGAAACCATTAGTTATTCTTGCAATAGGTTTTGCTATGTCCATAGCGGCAACACTATTAAATGGGATAGATTTTGGAAACGATGTTCTCAATATTATATTTGGATGTTTCATCGGTACGGAGGATGCTGCAGGAAATGTATGCTCTTACTTTACACTTTTTAACTGGTTTGTGATCGTAGCATTTGGTTATGTGTATGGTCATTATTATACCAGGGTCAAGGATAAAACGCGTTTTCATCTGGTCTTTGATATACCGGCCCTCATTCTGACTATCATATTCCTTTCAACCAGAATGACTGCAAGGGCAGGAGTGTTTGGAGAAGGTCAGCTTTGTTATTATCACATAACCACTATTGATATACTGGGAGCACTTGCAGCTGGTGTGGCTCGAATGGGAGTCTTTTATGTTCTGTCTCTGTTTGTACCAGATATTATAAAGAGATTTGGCAAGGAGGCTGCTTCGAATGTTACATCGGTATATTCTATACAATGGGTTCTCATTGTGGTTATAGCAGATCTCATTCTCTATATATCGAGAGGAACATCTGAGCTTACAGATATTCAGATAATAATACTTGCTTTATGCATATTAACAGTATCCTTGATACTGGCTCATTTCTATAAAAGTTTTAAGCGAAGCAGGAGAGAGTTAAATGAAAAAAAGACGCAATCTGTCGTATAAGGTAATTAAGATAGTTGATGTTCTGGTTGCATTTATAGTTGTATTTATTTGTATAGGATTTACCATACGTTATACACAGGATACTATTGCAAAATATCATAAAGAGGTCTTCTCTTTACTTCGAACGGCTTCAGAGTTTATTGATGGCGATACCATTAATGGTTACTTTGAAACAAATGAAAAGGATGCCTATTATGATGAGGTGCTTAAGTATCTTCGTTCTGCCCAGATAGGTGCTGATGTAAAGTATTTTTATGTTTTTGTTCCTCTTGAAGACGAGGTTGTATATATATGGGATGCTGATAATAATGCTGGCTATTGTGAACTGGGTGAGCATGAAGATTATATGAGCGAGGAGAGTAGAGAGAATGCAAAGGCAGCCTTTACTGTTGACGCTGAAGAAGAGATGGTTATAAATCGTGATCCCGATTATGGCTTTATCGCTTCAGGCTGTTATCCGATATATGATAGTAATGGCAATCCTGTTGCTCTGGTGGCAGTAGATATAGCTATGGAGGGCGTTGTTAAGAATCTGCTTATCTTTCTTGCGATAACTTTGCTTATAGCATTTTTCGTCAGCTTTGTTGGAGCAGCTGGAATGTTCTGGTTTATTCGTAAGAAGATTATCAATCCTATTGATAGCATCAATAATGCTGCAAAGGACATGGTTGATAATCTGGAATCTGAAGAGCAGTCCAGGATTGAAATAAAGACAGGAGATGAGATAGAGGAGCTGGCAGCATCATTTAATCAGATGGATACAGAGGTCAGGGATTATATACAGAAGCTCAAAGTCGTAACTGCAGAAAAGCAGCGTATAAATGTGGAATTGGATATGGCTTCAAGTATTCAGAACAGCATGCTCCCAAGCACCTTCCCTGCATTTCCAGAACGTAAGGAGTTTGATATATATGCATCTATGAATCCGGCTAAAGAGGTTGGTGGAGATTTCTATGATTTCTTCCTTGTAGATGACGATCATCTATGTATTGAAATAGCCGATGTATCTGGAAAGGGAGTTCCGGCGGCACTCTTTATGATGGCTTCAAAGATTATTATTGGCAATCAGGCTCTGATGGGCAAATCTCCAGCCAAGGTACTGGAGGATGCTAATAACCTGATCAGCTCAAATAATGAGAATGAGATGTTTGTAACAGTCTGGATCGGTATTCTTGAGATATCCACGGGTAAGCTTACTGCCGCAAATGCAGGACACGAATATCCAGTTATCATGCAGCCAGATGGCAAGTTCGAGCTTTATAAGGATAAGCACGGCATAGTTGTTGGCGGTATGGAAGGTGTTAAGTATAAGGACTATGAGGTTCAGCTTTATCCGGGTTCAAAGATATTTGTTTATACAGATGGTGTGCCAGAGGCCACAAATAGTGAGACAGTACTATATGGTGTAGAACGAATGACGGAAGCAATAAATAAGCTTACTGAGAAAAATCCTGAAGGAGTTCTGGTTGGAATGAGAGAGGCCGTAGATGACTTCGTAAAAGAAGCAGAGCAGTTCGATGATCTTACAATGCTCTGTCTGGAATATAAAGGAAATGTTGATGCTTAGTTTTGAAAGTAGAGGAAAACTGCATGTCAACACTTATTACATTAGAGGATGTGGGCAAGATATATCATACAGGCGATATTGTATATGAGGCTTTGCATGATGTTAATCTCACAATAGATGAGGGTGAAATGGTAGTCATACTCGGTCCTTCGGGATCGGGTAAGTCTACCCTTCTTAATATGGTAGGAGGACTGGATGCAGCAACCAGTGGCCGAATCCTTTTTGGAGATAAGGAGATAACAAATCTATCCGATAAGGAACTGGGAGATTTCCGTGCTGTAGATGTGGGGATCATCTTTCAGTTTTATAACCTGATACCCACCCTTACAGCAAAGGAAAATGTGAGCCTTATGGCTGAACTTGGACTGGATATTATGGATCCTGTGGAGGCACTTCGTATGGTAGGACTGGAAGAGAGACAGGATAACTTTCCATCTCAGATGTCCGGCGGACAGCAGCAGAGAGTATCCATAGCAAGGGCTATAGCCAAACGTCCAAGACTTCTTCTATGTGACGAGCCTACGGGGGCTCTGGATACAAATACAGGAAGGGAAATCCTGAAACTGCTTCAGTCCCAGAGTAAGGAACAACATAGAACGGTTGTAATGGTTACGCATAACAACGCATTTGCTGAGATAGCGGATAAGGTAATATATGTTAAGAATGGTACTGTACAGGATATAGTTACGAATGCAGAACCTAAGGATGCAAATGATATTATTATGTAGGAGGCAGTATGAAAAAAATTGTTAAGATAATAATAGCTTTGGTAGCTCTGGTGGTTATTGCAGCAGGATGTGTTTTCTACCTGACTCTGCCAGATACCGTGAGTACTGAAAAGGCAGAAAAAAGAAACATAAGTCTCACAATCAGCGAGATAGGAGTTGTTGAAGCTGACGACCAGGTAACCTACTATGCCCCGGTTTCTGGAACGATAGGTACTGTTAATTTTGCAAAGAATTCCAGCGTATCTAAGAATGATGTGCTTGCTGATTATGATATCACTTCACTTGAACAGGAATATAATATTGCATCGATCAACACTAATTATCAGGAGGATGGATATAAGGCTGCAAATACTGAAAATGCCAAGAATACTTCAAAAGCGAATACCTACGCTGAGAGTGATTCCAGCTACAAGGATCTATATACAAATGCATCAAATGAAAGTAACAGCATATCCAATTCTGTTAACAATAGAGAACAGGGCATAGCATCTACAAAGACTGATCTTGAGACAAATATAAGTAAGGCTACAACTGATATGGATATAGCAAAGGGTGATTATGAGACAAAGCAGTCCAAGGTGACTGAACTGGAAACGCTTATCACTTCTGCTGATGCCGAGCTTTCTGCATCTGATACTACTATCTCTGATATCCAGACCAGACTTGATACCTACAAGGGCCAGCTGGAAGCATTGGATCCTGCATCAGAGGAGTATGGAACACTTTCTGCAAAGATAGATGCAGAGAATACTGCGCTTACCGAGGCTGAGTCAGAAAAATCTGCTATACAGTCTAAAAAGAGTACATATGAGACAGCACTTCAGACTGCAAAAACAGAAAGGGATACTGCAGAGGCAGAGGTAAATACTATAAGTAATAACCTGTCATCTTATCAGGATCAGCTGTCAGCTCTTCCAACAGAGGGAATGACAGATTCAGAATCAGAAAAGTACAATTCATTATCTACTCAGATAGAGCTTATCAATAAGGAGTGGTCTGAGGTTGTTGAGAAGAAGAATACTGCTGAGGCCAGTATCATTAATCAGGATCAGATCAATCAATATGAGGATGCCTATCTTCTGGCTGAGGCTGAAGAGGCTCAGAAGCTGGAAATGCTTGAAAAGGGCAAGAAGGGTGTTGTGGCAGGTGTCGATGGAATAATCGTTGAACGACTTGTGGACGATGGAGCATACGTTGAGGAGGGAACTCCACTCTTTGTTCTACAGCCTGAAAGCGGATATAAGGTTAAAGTCATGGTATCCAGATATGATATGGATAATGTTGCTATTGGTAACGCTGCTGTAGTAAAGATAGGTGGTACTGAATATAGTGGTAAGGTTTCTTTTGTTTCTCCAATTGCAGAAGAGGACTCTACTGGCAAGCCTAGAGCAAAGGTCGAGATAACATTTGACGATAATGACGTAAAGCCAGTGATAGGTATTGAGGCAGAGGTATCCATTATAGCAGATGAGAAGGATTCTGTTCTCAGCGTTGATAGCTCATCTGTATATACCGATGACGGAGGAGACTATGTATATATAATCTCTGGAAGAAAGGTAGATAAGAAATATATCACAAAGGGAATAAATGGAGGCGGTTTTACTGAGGTAGTTGAGGGACTCTCGGAGTCTGACAAGGTTATAACCTCAGCTGTTTCAGATGAAAATATAGGGGATAAAGTATCAGAAGAATAATAATCATAGGAGACGTGATGGCCTATGCTCTACAGAAAGATGATAAGGGACCTGAAGAATAACGCTGTTCAGTTTCTGTCAATATTCATCATGACCTGTCTTGCTATGATAGTTGTAGGTGGCTTTGATGCCAGCGAGCGTGGCACGATAGAGTCCTCGGCTGAATATTTTGAAAAAACAAATTATAAGGATATAAATATCACTGGGGCTGAGTTTACTGATAAAGATATTGATAGTCTTGAGCTTCTTGATGAGATAGACGCTGTGGATGGTCTGCTTACTTATCAGGGAAAGACTATGCAGGATAAGGAGAGGCCGCTGCTTATCAGCTTTATCAGCAGTAATAAGGTTTCAAAGTTTTTTGTAATGGAAGGAGAGGGGTTCACAGAGGGAAGCCATGATGTGTGGCTGGAGTATAGATTTGCGGATGCTATGAACATACATCCAGGAGATACATTTAATTATACTATAGGTGATATCTCCTATCAGAAGAAGGTGGCTGGTACCATCTATTATTCAGAGTATATGTATTATCTCCCTAATAATCAGTATACCGAGCCAGAATATGGGGAGCATGGGTTTGTTATCCTGGATATTGGTGAAGCGCCAGTGACTGGTAAGGTTTATGATCAGCTTATAGTGGATCTTAAGGATGTAAAGCATCAGGGAAAACGAATCACAGCTGAGGAAGAGAAAACTATGCTGGATATGAAGTCTGTTATCACCCAAAGATTTGATAATTCAAGACTTCTTATTAAGACGAAAACAGAAGATGATATATATACTGGATATATTCATACCATGGATTCCAATTCAGTTATTTCCTCTGTATTTTTAGTTATCTTTATGGCGGCAGCTTCTCTCGGAATCATTACAACTATGACAAGGCTTACATCTAATCAGCGTATTCAGATTGGAACCATGAAGGCTCTGGGGTTTTCCAGAAGGAAAATAATAAATCATTATCTATCGTATTCTGTAAGCGTGACTTTCTTTGGCGCTTTAGTAGGAGTTGTGATAGGAATCTTTGGTATGGGAAGCTATCTTAACTCTATTACAGACTATTATTATCAGAATCCTCTTCTCAGGCTTCAGCCTACCATGAAATGTGTATGGATGATTCTTATTGCAGTATGTATATGTGCATTTGTAACCTATACATCAACTAAAAATATTTTAAATCTTCATGCATCTGAGATTCTTAGACAGGAGGCACCAAAGTCTATTGGTAAAGGGCTTCTTGAAAGACTATGGTTCTGGAATAAGCTCAGGTTTGCGTCCAGATGGAATATTAGAGATGTAAAGATCAATCGCCTCAGAACAATTGTAAGTGTGTTTGGCATACTTATCTGCAGTATGCTTCTTTTCTCTGCAGTAGGCTTCTCGGAGTGTCTTCATGCTGTATCTGGATGGATGTATGGAGAACTAGTCAGGGCTGATTATAGAATAACTCTGGAGGATGATATAACCTATGAGGCAGCTTATGATTACGCAAGGGAGTATTCGGGGCAACTGGTGGAGTATAGAGCGGTAACAATCTATTCAGATACAGCTGAATCTGTAAGAGATATATTTGTCTTAGACGAGGGTAATCTATATACTCTTCAGGATGAAAACCTAAATGCTATCGAGGCTCCTTCGAATGGGGTTCTGATAACCTCCAGAATAATGGATGTACTCGAAGTGGAGAAGGGCGATACCATAAGCTTCCGTGTTGCTGGAGATACTAAGATATATACGACTTATATAGCAGGAATATGCAGACAGGCATCCTGCCAGGGTATAATTCTCAGCCGGGAAGGCTTTGAGAAGCTTGGCGGAACCTTTTTGCCAACAGAGGTTTATACAAGGAAGACAGTTCCGGATGATCTTAAGAAAAAAGTAGATGTAAATAGTGTTGATACAAAAGCTCTTCTTAGGGAGGCACAGGACAATGTTAACAGCACGGGTTATGCAATAACAGCGATACTCATTCTTATGGGTGTTGCTATGGGATCTGTTGTTCTCTATAACCTTGGAGTTCTATCATATATTGAAAAGGTTAGAGAGATAGCAACCCTTAAGGTTCTTGGCTTTCAGTCAATCAATATTAGATATATCCTGCTTCAGCAGAATCTGGTAGTGACTGGTATTGGAGCACTTCTTGGTATTCCTCTGGGAAGAGTGATATTGGGACTTATAGTGGATCTCTTCGCAGGTACTGATACAGATATTACCTACAGCATAACATTTGTCCCTTATGTAAGTGCTGTGTTGGGGACATTTTTAGTATCAGTGCTTATAAATATTATCATATCATCAAAGGTTAAGAGCATCGATATGGTAGAGGCTCTAAAGGGTGTAGAATAAACAGGAGGCGAGCCTATGAATCAAAAAACTTCAGAATATAAACTGCTTTCTGGTCTGTTCTTTAGATTGCTTCCGTTTCAGATACTTATGGTGGTTATCAGTGCCATAAATGGTATAGTGGACAGTCTTTATGCAAGTAATGCCATAGGAACAACAGCAATGAGTGCCATAGGACTTTATGGTCCACTGAATCATTTTCTGTACGCAGCCAGTATTATGTTTGTTGGAGGCTCACAGATACTCTATGGCCGTTTTCTTACCGTGGATAGAAAGCATATCAACGGACTCTTTACAATAAATATAATCACGTCACTAGGCCTTTCAGTTGTGAGCTCCATCATTCTGGTTATATGTGTGTTTACAAATGCCACAACGTTATTTGTATCTGAACCAGACAGCCTGGCCATGCTTAATTCATATATACTTGGACAGGTTGCGGGTATTCCAGCTCTTATTGTGGGTCAGCAGCTGTTTGCATTTTTGTCTCTGGAAAATCAGACGAAGCTTACTACGACAGCAAGTATAATATGTTTTATATTCAATGCAATATTAAATCACATCTTTGTCGTAATATTACATATGGGTACATTCGGTCTGGGACTTAGTACTTCTATCTCTTCCTGGGGATTCCTTCTGGTTATGGCAATGTACTATATCACGGGAAAGAGCGAGTGGAGATTTTCCCTTAAAAGTATTGATATGGGCGATATAGCCAGGATTATATCGCTGGGATATCCTGGAGCAATATCCAGATTCCTGGAGATGTTCCGCTGCTTTATAGTGAACTTCCTTATTCTTACTTATGTTGGCACCGATGGTATCTCTGCATTTGCTGCTGTTAATTCACTTCTGGCGATTGTATGGGCTGTTCCATTTGGAATGATAGCGGTTGCGAGAATGCTGTTCAGTATAAGTGTGGGTGAGCAGGATAGAAGATCTCTTGTAAATATTATGAAGATCATTTTTACAAAATGTATGCTTATTATGGTGGTGATAGTGATAGCGCTTGTGGTTTTTGCAGTACCGTTAACAAGGCTTTTCTATCAGGATCCATCTCTTGATGTATATCATATGACAGTTATGGGCTTTAGGATTCTTCCTCTGTGTATGCCTCTATCTATAATAAGTGGTCATTATTCAGTTTACGCCCAGACTATTGAGAAGAAGAAAATGTCCGTGCTGCTGCCAATAATTGATGGTATGGTGGGAGTTGTTCTCTTCAGTTTTCTTCTGATACCATCAATAGGATTAAATGGATTATATGTTGCCAATATTCTGAATGGATGTCTATGCTTCCTACTTGTCAGCATAGGTGCAGCTATTGTTTTAAGGAGACTCCCCAAAAATCTGGAGGACTTTATGGCCATGCCACAAGGTTTTGGTGCATCTGATGATGAAAGGATAGATGTATCAGTAAAGAGCATGGATGAGGTGCTTACAGTCTCCGAACAGATAGTGGATTTCTGTAAGAAAAATGGTATAGATAAAAAGAAAGCCTTCTATGCAGGTCTATGTATGGAGGAAATGGCAGGAAATATAGTGACTCACGGTTTCGCACAGGATAATAAGAATCATTCGGTGGATATCAGAGTTATATCCAAGGATGAGAAGCTGATCCTGCGTATGAGAGATAACTGTTCTGAGTTTGATCCTTCAAAGAGAGCAGAGGTTATGGAGTCAACTGAGGATGGTAAGAATATAGGGATCAAGCTGGTATATAAGATAGCTAGAGAGGTTGAATACCAGAATCTGCTGGGCCTCAATGTTCTGACTATTCAGATATAGATGGAATTGTGATACGGGTTATTTGTAAAGGAGAAGATGTATGAATATTACAAGAGATGGAGAGAAGCTGATCATCGCAATAGAGGGTAGTCTTGAGACCAGGAATGCACCTGAAGCTGAAAAGGAAATAATGGATGCTTTAGCTGCAAATAAAGGCTGTGACGTTATATTTGATCTGGAAAAACTGGAATACATATCCAGTGCAGGTCTTCGCGTTCTTCTTAAAACCAGGAAAACTTCTGGTAAGGAGGTTAAGGCGCTAAATGTATCCAGAGATGTATATGATATCTTCGATATTACGGGCTTTACTCAGATACTTGAGGTTGAGAGGGCTGCTCGTGAGATAAGTGTAGATGGACTTGAAGTGATAGGAACGGGATTCTATGGTACAGTTTATCGTCTGGATAGAGAGACCATCGTTAAAGTATATAGTGGCGAGGATACCATTCCGATTATTGAAAATGAAAAAGAGATGGCACAGAAGGCTTTTCTTGCTGGTATTCCGACAGCTATCTCCTACGACATAGTTAAGGTTGGAGAAAACTATGGTTCAGTATTCGAGCTTCTGGATGCGAAAACATTTCACGAGATAGCACAGGATGGGGATGAACCATTAGAGGAACTGGTTAAGAGATATGTGGATCTGCTTAAGCTGGTTCATAGTACGAAGATGAATAAGGGTGATTTTCCATCATACAAGGATAGATTCCTTGAGTATATGGATGTGATAGGAAAGCATCTTTCAAAGGAAGAGTACGACGGAGTTTATAAGCTTCTTGATGCTGTGGAGGATCAGACTACTGTTGTTCACGGCGATATACAGATGAAGAATGTGATGAACTGTGGAGATGAACCTATGCTCATCGATATGGAAACTCTGGGACTTGGCAATCCGGTATTTGAGCTGGGAGCATTATATGTGTCCTATCAGTCCTTTGAAGAGGATGATCCTGATAATGCCATGTCATTTTTTGGTATGACAAATGAGATGGTGAATGAGATATGGCGTCTCATAGTGGAGTATTACTTCGCAGATCGAACTGAAGAGGAAAAACAGGCCTGCATAGCCAGAGTAAAGCTTGCAGCAGCATTAAGGTTTCTATATCTTCTTGAGATTACAGATCTTAAGGAAGGGGAGCTTGGTGAAAAACGTATAGCACATACCAGGGAACATATAGATGAGCTTCTGCAGGTTGTAGATAAGCTGGAAATATAGAAATCATTATGGGACCTCTGGGTATAATTCTGATTTTCAGAATATGAATCGTAGATATTGGTTGTATTAAGTTAATTATGGAGGAGATTAGTCCGTGAAGAAACTATCACCTAAAGGAAGTATGAATGATAGAATAGATACGGTGTTATATAAGTTCCGTTCGAGGATGAGGTCATATCCACCTGGAATGTGTCCCATATCCCTATATCGTTCTCTTCTTCAAATATCCATGAATCAGTCCTGTGGAAAATGTATTCCTTGTAGAGATGGTCTGGTTGAGGTGGACAGGATGCTTCAAAGCATTATGGCAGGCTCTGCTGATGAGAGTGTTGTAGGGAAGCTGACTGATATGTGTCAGATGATTGCCAGAACCTCTGACTGTGCCGTTGGAATATCAGCGGCACAGTTGATTTTAGATAGTCTTGAGCAGTTTGCTGATGAATATGAAAGTCACGTGAAGGAGCATCACTGCGTATCTGATGTTAAGCAGACTATTCCGTGTATCACTAAGTGTCCGGCACATGTAAATGTACCGGGTTATATAGCACTAATAAAAGAGGGAGATTGTGCTGGTGCTGTTCGTCTCATCCGTGACCGTAATCCATTTCCAACAGCTTGCGCATATGTATGTGAGCATCCCTGTGAAAAGAGATGCCGTCGTGCTATCATAGATGATCCTATCAATATTCGAGGCTTAAAGAAATATGCCGTGGATACTGTGAAGGCTGATACGGTAGAAAATCCCAAGAAAAATGTTAAAACTGGAAAGAAGATAGCGGTAATAGGTGCAGGGCCATCAGGTATGACGGCTGCTTATTTTCTTGCGCTTATGGGACACACTGTAACAATATATGATGAGCATGATGCGGCAGGAGGAATGCTTAGATACGGTATTCCAGAGTATCGTCTTCCTAAAGTTGAACTGGATAGAGATATCAGTGCGATTATGTCTGCAGGCGATATTGAGTTTAGGGGAGGTACCAAAGTCGGAAAGGATATCTTCTTTGAAGAGATAAGAAAGAATAATGATGCAGTATATCTGGGGCTTGGTGCACAGATAGGTAATCGTATGCCTGTTGATGGAGCGGATTCTGGAAATGTTATCCCAGCCGCTGATTTCCTGCAGCTTGTATCAAAAGGAGAATCCCCGGATTTATCTGATAAAAAAGTGGCTATTATAGGTGGTGGAAATGTTGCTATGGATGCTGCCAGAACAGCCGTCAGATTAAATGCCAAAACAGTTCACGTCTTTACCAGAAAAAGAGATGATTATACTGCTCTTCAAGAAGAAATAGTTGATGCTATGCAGGAGGGGGTAAGGTTCCGTACGCTCCTCAGCTTCTTAAATATAGAGGCGGATAAGGAAACAAATGATGTATCTGCCATATGGCTTCAGCCTGAGATAGTTGGTGAATATGACCAGTTTGGAATGATGACAACGGAGCATTCATCAAACTACCCATATCGTTTTGTCTGTGATTATCTGATACTTGCAGTTGGACAGAGAAGTGATACTGCTTCCTTCGAGGCGGCAGGGGTTCCTACTGAAAGAGGAAGGATCCTGGCCAGCGAAGAATGCATGGTCAAAGATATGGATGGAGTATTTTCTGGTGGAGACTGCGTTACAGGACCTTCAACAGCAATAAATGCCATAGCGGCAGGACAGGTTGCTGCATTTAATATAGATGAATACCTAGGTTATCATCATAAGGTTAACACAGATGTTGAGATTCCTGTTGCTATGCCTAATCCTTGTATTCCAACTGGAAGAGCAGAGATAGAAGAGAAGGATCCGTATGAGCGAAAGATGAGCTTTGATGCAGTGGAGCTTCCAATGACCTATGAAGAGGCAATGAGGGAATCTGGACGCTGCCTCAGATGTGATCACCATGGTTGTGGTGTATTGAAGGGAGGTCGTGGAGATGAGTGATAAGATAAATGTCATCATAAATGATATTCCTATTGAAGTAGATAAAGGAACAACCATCCTGGATGCAGCTACAGATAATGGAATAGAGATTCCAACTCTCTGCTATCTGGTGGGAGTATCTGATGTTGGAATGTGCCGTCTCTGTATGGTGGAGGTTGAGGGCTATGACAGCTTTCTTCCTGCCTGCCGTTCTAAATGCTTAGAAGGTATGGTGATCACCACAGAAAGCGAAACTCTTACTGATTATCGAAGAGAGATACTGAATCTTATACTTGCTAATCATAACCTGAACTGTATGAACTGTCCTGCAAATGGTACCTGCAAGCTGCAGAAGTTCTCTAATCAGTATAAGGCGGATAAGTCTACATACCAGGGCTCTCGGATAATAACCGGAGACCCTGCCATATCTGTGTCAGATGATAATCCTTATATAGCATTTGACTCAGAAAAGTGTATCCAGTGTCAGCGCTGTGTAAATGTATGTCATAATATATCAGTCAATGGTGTGCTTGCACAGGAGAGATGTGGAAACAAGACCACTATTCTTCCTGTGTTTGGCAAGGATTATAAGACCAATGGATGTGAGTCCTGCGGTAACTGTACAAGTGTATGTCCGACAGGAGCTCTCTACTTAAAGAGAAAGAAGGAATATAGAAGCTGGGAGGCAAGGCGTGTCCTTACCACCTGTCCTCACTGTGCAACAGGCTGTCAGTTTAACTTTATTCTTAAGGATGACAAGATAGTAGATATAGAGACGGTTGATGGTCCTGCAAATCACAGAAGGCTCTGTGTTAAGGGACGTTCTGGAAGCTTTGATTTTGTCTATTCCAAGGACAGACTTACGAAGCCTCTTATACGTGATAAGGAAACAGGAGAGTTTAGAGAGGCCTCCTGGTATGAGGCGATATCCTATACAGCAAGACGTTTTATGGAGATTAAAGAAAAGTATGGCGCAGATTCGCTGGCTGGTTTTGCCTGCTCCAGGTCTGCAAATGAGGATATCTATATGGTTCAGAAGATGGTACGTACCTGCTTTGGAACCAACAATACTGATAACTGTGCCAGAGTATGTCACTCTGCTACAGTTGCAGGACTTGCTAAAACTCTTGGTTCTGGTGCCATGACTAATCCTATATCTGATATAACTAAGGATGTTGATTGTATCTTTCTCATAGGTTCAAATCCTGAGGAAGCGCATCCAGTTATTGGAATGCGTATCCGTAAAGCTGTAAAGAACGGAACCCGTCTTATAGTTGTTGATCCGCGCGATATAGGACTGACAAAGAATGCAGATATACATCTGAAGCTAAGACCAGGAACAAACGTTGCATTCATTAATGGAATGATGAATGTAATAATAAATGAGGATCTGGTTGATCATAATTACATAAATGAGTTTACTGAGAACTATGAGGAATTAAAGAAGGTAGTTGCTGATTATTCTCCTGAAAAAGTTGCTGAGATATGTCATATCGATCCTGATCAGCTGATAGAAGCTGCACGTATGTATGCTACTGCTGAGAAAGCGCCTATCATATATTGTCTTGGAGTTACAGAGCATTCCAGTGGAACAGAAGGTGTTATGTGCCTCGCGGATATGGCGGCTATATGTGGCAAGATAGGAAAGAGCGGATGTGGTGTTAATCCTATTCGTGGTCAGAACAATGTTCAGGGAGCTTGCGATATGGGGGCCCTGCCTACTGATTATCCTGGCTACCAGAAGGTGGATAACCCAGAGGTTCAAAAGAAGTTTGAAGAGGCTTGGGGAGTAGAACTAAGTCCAACCCCCGGTCTTAAGGCAACGGATGTATTTCCGGCCGCTATAGAAGGGAAGATAAAGGGGCTTTATATCTGTGGTGAGGATCCTATAGTATCTGATCCAGACACACACCATATAGAAAAAGCCTTGGAAAGTCTTGAATTCTTTGTTGTTCAGGATCTCTTCCTTACCAAGACAGCGCAGTATGCGGATGTTGTTCTTCCTGGAATCAGTTATGCCGAAAAAGAAGGTACATTTACCAATACTGAGAGACGAGTTCAGCGTATACGCAAGGCTGTGACTCTTCGTGGAGATATGAGGCCAGATACTGATATTATCATAGATCTGATGAATGCAATGGGTTATAAGCAGCCATTTCTGACACCGGCTCAGATTATGGACGAGATTGCCGAGGTTACTCCAAGCTTCCATGGTATCAGTCATGAGAGACTGGATAGAGAGGGTGGTCTTCAGTGGCCTTGTCCGGAAAAGGATCATCCGGGAACACCAATAATGCATGTTGGAAAGCCTGTCAGAGGAAAGGTTCTTCTATACCCGGCAGAGTATAAACCTTCTCAGGAGCTTCCTGATGACGAGTATCCATTTATCCTGACTACTGGAAGAATACTCTATCATTATAATGCTGCGGCTATGACCGCACGTTCTGAGGGTCTTGTGGATCTGGCGGGAGAAGGCTTTATTGAGATAAACTACCGAGATGCAGACCGGCTTGGAATACAGAATGGAGAACGAATTAGGATATGCAGTCGCAGAGGTGAGATCACCGCCACTGCAAGAGTAGGCAGGAAGGTGTCAGAGGGAGAAACCTGGATGCCATTTCATTTTGAAGATTCACCTGTAAATGTGCTTACAAATGCTGCATTGGATGGAATAGCAAGAATACCAGAGTATAAGGTATGTGCAGTTCAGATCAGTAAGCTGTAATCAGTATATGTGGGTGAACAAGATGAATGATATATATGATGAGACTTTTCATACAGTAATAAGGTCTGACGGTACTAAGGATATAAAAGCCAGAACTCTGGTAAAAGAACATAGTCTGACTGTAAATATAAATGGTAGTCTTAAGTTTAGTCTGATATGCTCTGATCAGCTGTTAAAAGAGCTTGTTGTTGGAAGACTTCTTACTACAGGCTTAATTAATGGACTAGAGGATATATCAGAGATAAGCTTTGATGATACTAATTCAAATGTGAATGTCCATATAACAGGATATCCAGATGGTCGTCTGGTGAAGCGTGATCTGGAGAAGGTTTCAAAGCCAGACTGGAGCTATGAAGATATCTTTTGCCTAGCCAGGGAGTTTTCAGAAGGAATGCCTGTTCACTCAAAAACACAGGGGACTCATAGCTGTATTCTGTCGATGAAGCAAGAGGTGCTCTTTAAGTGTGAGGATATAGGAAGACACAACACGGTTGATAAGGCTGTTGGATATGCATTGATGAATAGCATCAGCTTATCAGAGTGTATTCTTTATATATCGGGACGAGTGCCAGTAGATATGATGGAGAAGGTGATATATTCCAGAATTCCTGTTATCGTATCAAAGGCGGTTCCTACAATAGATTCGGTAAGGCTGGCAAAGGAATACGGAGTTACCCTCATCGTGAAGGCTTATCCGGATCAAATAGAAGTATGTTAAAAGGCAGGTATTAACGGTGGAAAAAAAAGCGTTAGATAATGATCGTTCGATTGATAATAAAACTCGTAGAGTAGCCTTATGGTTTAAAAAGAATAGTTTATTAAGAGATATAGCTATTATGATCCTTTGCTGTTTTGCAGGAGTGGCCCTTAAAAGGCTGATCAATCCTTTTGCAAATATGGTGACGGATGCGCTTCATGTTCCCGGTGGTATATCCACAGCATTTTCTCTAATGTTTCTTGTTATAGCTTCATTAGTGACTAAAAGAAAATGGTGTGCCACAGTTATGGGTTCTATGCAGGCCCTTACAGCTCTTGCTATTGGTATGGTGGGAAGTATGGGGATACTTATGCCTCTTGCGTATATCATACCTGGTATAGCTGTGGATCTGGTAATGCTTATCCCTGAGAAAGGACTTTTTTCTGATTATTTCAAAGCATTTATTGCTGGTATTCTTAGTTCTGTATCAGCGGCACTCTTTGCTGATCTTGTGGTATTTCATCTGCCTATAAAGCCATTAACAGTATATCTGCTTCTAGCTACTGTAAGTGGAGCAATATGTGGTGGTTTAGCAGGAGCGTCAACTGATCTTATTAATAAACTAGGAGAGGATAAAGGCAGTGAAGAAGGATAAGAAGATAATACTGATCGTGATAATAGTTTTACTTGTGGTTCTTGCGGGATCAGTATGGTGGTATCTGGGCAGTCGTTCTGAAACACCTGAAAATGCTATAACTCTTGTGAAAAACGAGAAGGAAGAATTAGTAGATATCTCGAAGCTCAGTCTCACTTCATTTAGTGGCAAGACAGTGAATGGCAAAGGAGAAGAGAAGGATGTGTCAGGTGAAGGAATAAAGCTTGCTGATGTGATTAGTACTTCGGATTTTTCAGAGGTTTCGGTAATTGCTGAAGATGCATATTCTGCAACAGTAAAAAAAGAGGACATGGATAATGCCTGGCTTCAGATAGAAGAAGGAACGGCAAGACTTATAGTCCTTGGTGATTCTGATTCAAAGAGAAATGTAAAGAATGTTGTGAGGATTGAGGTTAAATGACACAGTACTCTGCAATAATCCTGGCTGGTGGAAAAAGCAGCCGGATGGGACAGAAGAAGGCTGAACTGCTAATTCGTGGAAGGACTTTCATTGATATCATAATTGAAAAACTGAGAGAACTTGGTATTGAAGATATAATAATATCCGGATACGAATATAAGAGCGACAGCCTTCTCTCGGTAAAGGATAAATATCCTGATAAGGGACCACTTGCAGGTATTCATGCTGGACTTAGAGAGGCTGCTAATAAATCAATTCTTGTTGTCACAGAGGATGCACCGCTTATTCCGCTGGATTTTATCAGACAGCTTATGAATAAACATATGGAAAGTGATCTGTCAATTACTATTGCTTCCTGTGGAGGAAGAATGCAGCCACTTCTGGGAATATATGATAAAAGTCTGGTTTCTGTGTGTGAGAATCTTCTTATGGGAGATAATGCGACTCCCAGGGCACTTATTGAAAAAACAGGCAGTGTTCAGGTGCCTTATACGGGTGATGAGCTGATCATCAGGGGATGCAATACACCTGAAGAGTATGTGAGTCTTGCTGAACTGATAGAAGATTGATTACAGTAAAAATATTGATTCCTGATAAAAATTATTGTTGACAGGAAGTTTAAAATAGTGTTATCTTAATTACAGTGACCGCGTGGTCACTGTAATTTTGCTTAAATAGTGACCAGGTGGTCACAAAACTAAAAGGAGTAGATATGCCACAAAAAGTTTTCGATGAATTAAGTGAGGAAAAGAAGGAACGGATCATTGATGCGTCTATAAATGAGTTTGCTGAGTACGGGTATGAAGCTGCGTCAACTAACAGGATAGTGAAGGAATGCGGGATAAGTAAAGGAAGTCTCTTCAAGTACTTTGAAAATAAAGAGGAATTATACTTTTATCTTATCGATACGGTATCATTTCAGATGGCAGCAGAAACAAGTGTTGATGTTGAAAAGCTTCCAAAGGATTTATTTGAAAGGGTAGTGCAGTATTCGGTTACGGAGATATCCTGGTATGCCAGTAATCCGGTTAAGGGTAAGTTCTTAATTGGTGTTGCGGCTGAAGGTAGCTCGGATATTGGAAAGATAATAATAGAAAGATATGGCGGGAAGAGTACAGATATGTATGAGGAGCTATTAAAGGGCGTAGACTTGTCAGAGCTTCATCATTCCCGTAAGGAGATTACTGATATATTGCGGTGGGTTTTGCAGGGCTTCAATAGTAGTTTTCTTCAGGAGGCTGATAAAAACTATGACGACATCAAAAAACTCCAGAAGGACTATATAAAACAGCTTAAGAAGCATCTGGATGTACTAAGGAATGGGCTGTAGGATTCATAACATAGAATTGATAGTATTGGATTGATAGAAAAGAATATATCTCGGAAAGGATATGCAAAATGGGCTTTAATATAAAAAATGGATGTGTTAATATAGACGATACTGATATGTATTACGTATCATTTGGAACAGGAAAGAAAAAGATAGTTATGCTTCCCGGACTTTCAGATGGCCTGACAACCGTAAAGGGTAAAGGCCGGTTTATTGTTTCACCCTACAAGAAGTATCTAAGCGATTATACAGTATATATGTTCAGCAGGAAGAACAAGATGCCGGTGGGATATAGCATCAGTGATATGGCAGATGATCAGGTCCGGGTGATGAAGAAGCTTGGAATAGAAAAGGCTTTCCTTTGTGGAGTATCTCAAGGGGGGATGATAGCACAGTGTTTAGTTTTAAATCATCCTGAAGTAGTAGAAAAGCTTGTTCTGGCTGTTACCGCGCCTGCTGCGAACGACATTGTTCAGGATAATGTATTAGGCTGGTTAGAAATGACAGCGAGAGATGATCACGTAAGACTCATGGTGGATACAGCAGAAAAGATGTATTCAGAAAAATATCTGGCAAAAAACAGGAAGCTTTTTCCGATAATGGCGAGATTTACAAAGCCGTCCAGCTATGAAAGATTTGATAGAAATGCTAAGGCTATATTGGAGTTCGATGTACGGGACAGATTGTCAGAAATATCAGTCCCCACATTGATCATAGCGGGAGAGGATGACAAGACAGTGGGTAATGATGCCGTAAAGGAATTAAAGGCGGGAATATCTGGTAGTGAACAATATATATTCGCTGGACTTGGACACGGAGCGTTTGAGGAAGCAAAGGATTTTTACGACAAAATATTTGCTTTCTGCGATAAATAATATTCCATATATCAAAGGAGGGTTTTTAACATGTGGAATCTAATATTTGGAGGCATTCTTGTCTTTGCAGGCTTTTACCTGATAGTAAAGGGAATCTATGCACGTGTAAAGGGTGAACACATCCCATCACGTCTTACTTCTTTTTCAAACGAGAATGATACTTATTATCCTGTTTTCAACTTCAATTATCAGGGACAGGAGTATAACATTACTGGTGCAGTTCCTGTAAAGGATCCTAGCTCATTTAAGTATCATCCTGGTGACACGGTAAATATAATATTTGTTCCATCTAATACAAAGTACGTTGATATTGAAGGATCTTATAAGGACTTTTTATATGCTTTAGGATTTTTTGCTGCTGGTGCAGTTTTTATACTTTTGTATTTCAGATAAATCCAGTACCAAAGGCTAAAGTGTTATATGGTGTGAGGATTAAGGGAGAGCAGGTTATACATTTGTATGGCCACTCTCTTTTTGCGTAAAATGTCAGGAGGGTTAAAGGTAATATGGCTAAGCAGAATATTTATGATAATGAAATCTTTTTTGAAGGCTACAAGAAAATAAGAGAGAACGAGGCAAATGCCAACAATGTGTTTGAGATACCTGCGCTATTCTCGCTTCTTCCAGAACTAAAAGGCAAGACTGTTCTTGATCTGGGCTGTGGATTTGGAGAGCATTGCAAGGGCTTTGTCGAAAAAGGGGCAGCCAAGGTGGTTGGAATAGATATATCAGAGAAGATGCTGGAAGTTGCAAAAGAGGAAAACAGTGATCCTAAGATAACCTATCTTAACCTGCCAATGGAGGATATTGGAGGCTTTGAAGAGAAGTTTGATCTGGTGGTCAGCTCGCTGGCATTTCATTATGTTGAGGACTTTGATGGAGTCATTAAGAACATATATAATCTGTTAAATCCTGGCGGAACATTGGTTTTCTCTCAGGAACATCCACTTAGTACCTGTTTTACTGGTGGGCTAGCGTAAAGTTTTATTCGGAAAATTAAATAAAAGAAATATAGAAGGGAACACCCACCTTGTGATAAAGTGTTTAGCGACCAAACCAACACAAACAAGGAGGAACGTTCCCTATGGTCAATAGTGTAAAGTATTTTAATGAGGTTTGCATCAAAAATTTTTTAGAATTATCAGCAGAGTTTGCAGAAAATCCAAATGATATAGCCTCATATGTAAAGAAGGTCACAGATCAACTAACTAAACT
>FOEK01000039.1 GCA_900110635.1 Lachnospiraceae bacterium NE2001 | reverse complement strand
TCTTGTGCTCGGTGGCTGCAGTTCCAAGGATAGTTCGGAGGATGCAATATTTAATGTTCCGACTGATACAGCGGAGTTAACGACGGAAACTCAAACTGAAGAATCACAAATAACGGAGTCTAAGACAGAAGAATCAGAAACAGCAACAGCTAAGAAAGAAAAATCTGAAACAGAAGAATCAGAAACAAAGGAATCCAAGACAACAGAGTCCAAAACAACAGAATCCGAAACAACAGAATCCGAAACAACAGAATCCGAAACAACAGAATCCGATACGACAGAGTCTGAAACAACAGAGTCCGAAACAACAGAGTCCGCACCTCCAGAGGAAGTTTCTGATTTTGTCCTTGTCAGCGAGGCGGTTCCAGATGCAATATTGGAGATCAGATATTACTCAACCTACAACTTTGTGGGTGACAGGATAGACGGTTACGAGGAGCCCGTTGCGCTTCTCACCAAAGAAGCTGCAACTGCACTGAAAGAGGTTAGCGACGAACTAGTCGAAAAGGGTTACAGACTAAAAATATATGACGCATACAGACCGCAGTCGGCGGTTGACAACTTTGTCGAGTGGGCCGAGGATACAAGCGATACGCGTATGAAGGCATATTTCTATCCGGAGCTCGACAAATCAGTTCTCTTTGATCAGGGTTATATTGCTGGACATTCAGGTCACAGCAGGGGAAGCACAGTTGATCTGACGCTCTTCGATATGTCCACTGAAAAGGAAGTAGATATGGGCGGCACCTTCGATTATTTCGGCGAGCTGTCCCATCCGGATTACACAAATATCACTGATGAGCAGTACGCGAATCGTATGCTTCTTCGCGATGCCATGACCCGGCACGGGTTTAAAGCAATAACAACCGAGTGGTGGCATTTCACCTTATCAAATGAGCCTTATCCGAACACTTACTTCAACTTCCCGGTTAACAGCTCATCCGTATCAGAATAATGATAGGCCCCTTGGGGATATTCTCAAGGGGCCTATATTTCCATTAAAGGAGGTATTTAAGATGGCGAAATCACAGGTTTATTTTACTGATTTCAGAACAGGCTTAGGGGTCAGCCTTCCTGCAAAGCTGCAGAAGCTTATTCGCAGAGCGGGCATTCAGTCCATAGATATGGACGGAAAGTTTGTGGCAATCAAGATGCATTTTGGCGAGCTGGGGAACCTGGCGTATCTCAGGCCGAACTACGCAAAGGCAGTTGCTGATGTGATAAAGGAGGGCGGGGGACTTCCATTTCTCACTGATTGCAACACCCTTTATCCAGGCAGTCGGAAGAACGCGCTGGAGCACCTCGACTGTGCGAATATCAATGGCTTCAATACCATTACTACGGGTTGTCAGATAATCATTGGCGATGGCCTTCGGGGTACTGACGACATCATAGTTCCGGTGCCAAATGGCGAGTATTGCAAGGAGGCTTACATCGGCCGCGCGGTGATGGACGCTGATATATTTGTGTCCCTGACACATTTCAAAGGTCACGAGCAGGCTGGTTTCGGTGGAACCATCAAGAATATTGGAATGGGCTGCGGTAGTCGTGCTGGTAAAATGCAACAGCACCAGAGTGGTCATCCGCACGTGGATGAGGATCTCTGTAAGAATTGCAAACGCTGTGCCAAGGAATGCGGCTCAAATGCTATCTCTTATGATGGAGGCAAGGCCTGGATTGATCCAGCCAAATGTAAAGGCTGCGGTCGTTGTATCGGTGCCTGCGCCTTTGATGCCATCAGTAATGATAACTGGGATGCTCCTCAGATGCTGGGCAGAAGAATGGCAGAGTACACGGCTGCTGTAATCAGCGGAAGACCGAACTTCCATATCAGCCTCATAACTGACGTGTCTCCAAACTGTGATTGTCACGGCGAAAATGATGCGCCTATTCTTCCAGATATTGGAATGCTTGCTTCATTTGACCCTGTTGCTCTGGACCAGGCCTGTGTTGACCTCTGCCAGAATGCTGAGCCAATCAGGAACAGCCAGCTGGGCGACAATATGGCCAGCGAGCATTTCCACGATCACGGTGATGTATGGCATAACAGCAATCCAAATGTCTCCTGGGCCGAAACCCTTGAACACGCCGAAAAGATCGGCATCGGCACCCGGGACTACGAACTAATTACACTATAAAAGACAGGGGACCGTCCCATGTCTTTACGAGAGGTATACTTATGGGAAAGAAGAGAAGTCTTATATCCGTTATGGTTAGTCTGAGTCTGTTTGTTTCGCTTATTGCACCTGGCACTCTTAGTTACGCTGCGGGCAAATGGGGGCACGATTCAAACGGCTGGTACTATCAGAACGGCGGATCTTATTACGCAGGCCAGTGGGCTGAGATCAGCGGCAACTGGTACTATTTCACCTCCAGCGGCTATATGGATTATTCCGAGTATCGCGATGGCTGCTGGCTTGGTTCTGACGGTGTGTGGAACACTGCTTATTCCAACGGTCATTGGTGTGCCAACAGCACGGGCTGGTGGTTCGACGACAATGGCTGGTACGCAAATGATCAGTGGCTGTGGATCAACGGCAACTGCTATCATTTTGATGAAACGGGTTATATGGAGCACGACTGCTATCGTGACGGCTATTGGCTTGGCTCTGACGGTGCATGGGATTCGTCCTACTATGGCGGTGCATGGAAGGGAAATGACAGCGGCTGGTGGTTCGAGGATGCTTCCGGCTGGTTCCCTGTAAATATGGGTCTGTGGATCAATGGCGAGTATTATTGGTTCGGCGCTGATGGCTACTGGGATCCTGCAGCATCTGCTGCTAAGAAGGCTTCTGGTGAGGCCGGCAGGTCTTCATCCTCTGCGAACTCAGGAAGCGCAACTGGTAATGGCAGTGGTACTGGTGAAAATGGCAATGGTGAGAATGGAAATGGCGACGAGAGCCAGCAGGTTACCTACGGCGATTATTCCTACAAGATCACGCCAATGCTGCCTCCGTTCAACGAGTATTTCTACATTCAGACCGACAATCCAGACCCAGATTCATTTAGCTTCATAGATAGCTCCACAAAGTACAGCGAAAATGGCGGGTCCATCTCTGTGACCTACACCATCTTTTCTGATGTTCAGTACGAGGACGTCGCAACAAGGCGTGTGAAGGGCGGCTATATTGCTTATGGTTCCAACACCGATGGCGGCGAGCTTACGCTTCGTGCCAGAACCGTGACCAGCACATCCACTGGTTATAACATTTCAACAGGCGAAACCTACGAGAGCAAGAATTACGAGGATGTAGAGACAGACGTCAAGATTACTATTGCTGACCTGGTGGACGACACGGATTACCTTATCCAGACCTATGGCGGCGACGCTACTGATTATTTTGGTAAAATGTCAGCGATACAGTCAGGTTTCTATAGCATTTGCCTCTATACCGGCGCGTCCATACGTGGCAACCTGGTGAAGAGCACGACCTATCCGTACTACGGACTGTCCAATTCGCCTCACGTGGATCAAAACTTCTATATACAGAGTCCTTATTCCAGAAAGGATGGAAAGAAGCTTCTGGTTTCATACCTCTATCCATATAGATATGATTCAATTGGTTTTCCTAGTAAAATGCGTGCAGTTTCTGAGAGGATTCAGCCTGATGCAACCTACGAGTGGAGTAAAACAAACCATTCGGTGATTTTATTTACATATAATGGTGAGACAAAGGGCTACGGCGGACAGGGCCACGGCGGCGGACAGCAGATACTTCAGGATATGGTCAACTATTGGTACAAGTTCGACGGTTCAGAGGGTGATGCTTATACAACAGCGTCTTTAGATAGCATTTCAACTCAACTCAAATACTATGGATCCCTCAGTGTGCCTGATGATGTTCCTACAGAAGACAAGCTGACCTGGAAGCAGGTTAAAGCGGATGTGGGTACTGGAAAGTACGTTAAACTCATTGCTATTTACAACATATATGGCTCCTCGGACGAGGGCTACACATATCTTTACGATAACGGCAGCACTAGCGAAGGTTCCAATGGCTTTGTCAGCATTGGATATTTCAGCAATGCCTGGTTTGAGGGCAGGTACTACAACAGACATGAGATCATCGAGCAGGATCTAAAGTTCGGCGACGAGGCTGCAGATGGCACTGATTCAGGCAAGGCCAGCATCGTAATAAAAGATTTCACCGCAAAGCTTCCTGATGATGGAAATACCTACAAATACAACTATAGCACTCTGACTGATGATAAATACAATGCGTCCACAGGACTGTGGAAGGGCTATACAACATTTAGATACGATGAAACAAGTGGCAACTGGATCGCGGATGTTTACACCAACACAACCTACTACGAGAAGGGCGTTGGCTACAAACCGTGCGAGGATGCTGATTTTGTCGATGCGTGCACATTGACCCCGGACGAGGTTACCGCGCTGAAGGTCGACAAAAATACCAGCACCACACCAGACAGCTACCTCATCTACGACAAACTGACAGCCCCGGGCACCCCATTCACAACCACCAACTAACATGTGTGAGTGGGGTCTGTCCCCATTGCACCTAGGTCTGTCCCCCATTGCACATGAAAAGAGGGTTATATGTTAAAGGTTGAAAGTGTTTCTAAATCATATAAGGATAAAATGGTACTGGACTCTATTTCACTTGAATTAAGTAAAGGCGAAATAGTTGTTCTTATTGGACCTAACGGAAGTGGTAAAAGTACGTTACTTTCAATTATGGCATTTTCGCTTAAGCCTGACAGCGGGAAGGTAAGTGTGGATGAAATGGATATGAAGGCTTCAAAAAAGCTTATAGCTTATGCACCTCAGGCTGTTACGCTTTTTGAAGAATTATCTGTTACAGATAATCTGCTGGCCTGGTCTTCGTTTAAAGGAAGCGATTCAAGAAAACGTTCGAAGGAAAAAGCCCAAAGTCTTATTGAAGAACTGGGAATGAGTGATTTCAGACGTAAAAGAATTGATAAGCTTTCCGGTGGTCAGAAGAGAAGAGTGAATCTTGCTGTTACACTAATGTCGGATTATGAATATCTGCTTTTGGATGAGCCGTTCGCCGGGATTGACAGTGCCGGAGAGGAACTAATCAAGAATCTTATTTTGTCTGAAAAGAAAAATGGGAAAGGCATCATTATCGCTGAGCATAATAAGGAGATAATATCTCAGCTGGCTGACAGGACTATCAATCTGTAGGGGAAAGTATTATATGAGATTTTTGTCCATACTCAAATATGATATAAAAAGGCTGATAGGAAATGTACGAACTGTTTTAATTGCGGTGCTTTGTCCCCTTGTGGCTCTTTTTGTATTCTTTATTTTTCTCATGCCGATGCTGACGGAGGATAAAAAAACATATAATTCCTGTGCCCTTCTGCTGGAAGATGATAATGAGGATTTTGTCAGACTTATTGATACACTTCTTGCGGGGATTGAAAAAAGACAAACAGCTACTGTTTATCCCGTAAAGGATGAAGAGACCGGTATGAAGCTTTTAAAAGAGGGAAAGGTTACTATATTTCTTCATGTTCATCCTAAAACCTATGATAGGTTGATGGATGGAGATGCAGTAGATATGGATTTCTATTATAACAGTGTTCATGCCATGGATGCACTTGCTTTTTCCAGAGCACTCCGAAGTGCTGCATCTGTTTACGGCCAGGGACTCAAGATAGTGAGAGTCAGTGCCGATATGGCAGTAGAGAAGGGGATAGACAGTGATACTGTAAATGTAAAATGGGATGAAGGAATGTCTGATGTTATCAGACTGAATACAAGCAGAGGCAAGATAATGGGATATGAGACTGTTTTTTCACCCGGTGGAGATTTTCCGGGGGAATACTATCTTGGCCTTATATGCGTGCTCTGTGGATTGATCGCAACATTTTCGGGAGTTTATCTTACGTCCGGAGATGCTAATGAGATTTACAGCTCCAGAAAACTATCAAGGGGAGATAGTGTCAGGTTCTTTTTTTCAAGACTGCTTTCTCAGACACTTCTTATTCTTCTCACCTTTGCAGTATTGCTGCCAGTGAGTGAGCTTGTTAAAGATCTGGAATTAAATGCGGTTCTTGTTACATTTCCAGCAATGATCATCATAGCATTTTTCTTTTCGTCACTTAGTATCCTTGTAGGATCTATATGCAGGGATAAGAAAAATGCTTTTTGGGTTGAATTCTATGCAGGACTGATTATGGCAGGGCTTTCTGTACTGGCTTCGAGAGAAGGAATGCTTCCGGGGGCTTTACAAAAACTCGGAAATCTTATGCCCGTCAGGGCTGCGATCAGCCTGTTTTCAAATGGACTATTTGAACTTGAACTTCATAGATATCTGTATGATATAGGTATAGTGGCCATATCATTTGTCATATTTGTCATTCCCGCATTTATAGTTTTCAGAAAAAGGGGGTGTGGCATATGAATGGACGCACTCTGTTTTTCAGCAGATTTAAAGCTTTGATAAGTGATTTCTGGTCTCTCTCAATTCTTATTATGATTGTTATTATATCTGTTATGGCAGCGTGGATTTCCAAAAATTCCGAGAAGGCTCCTATGACTGTTGCAATAGTTAATCATGACACGGGAGAATGTGGAAAGAAACTGGAGAATATTCTGAGCCTTGATGATACGTACAGGTTTTGCTTTGTTTCGAAGAAGGAAGCTCTAAGAATGACAGCTGTGTCAGAGGCACACAGCATGTTTGAGATATCCGAAGACTTTACGGAGAAGATTAAGAACAGAAGGTTCGATGATCTTATAAGTGAAATGGTAATGAAGGATACCGTCGAATTAGACTCTGTAAGGGAGATAATAATAAACAGTGTAATAAAGGTCTGGATAGAAGAACTTGCCTCGGATGACCTGAAAAATGTCGCGGACTATACAGAGGCAGAGATGGAAAGCTTCTACGTGGAGGCTGAGGAAATATGGAAGGGAGATATCATACTGGATGTAGTTGATCATCCGTATTCCGATGGAAAAGAGAAGATTGAAATAAGACATGATAATCCGGGACTCAGATGGTATGCGGCACTTGTTTTTTTGTACCTGCTTCTTAGCGGTACATGGATGATGGAGTATGGAAGAAAAGGTCTTGTAGAAAGAATAAAGCAAAATGGATATCCTGTGTGGCTTGTTTTTCTCTGGCAGAGTCTTCCCGGACTGATCATTTCTGTTATAGGATTTATATTTACAGCTTTATACAGTGGTGGCAGTGAGGGGATGAAACTGATCCCTGCATTCGTTATTTATCTTATCGGTATAACCGGGATGGCATATGTTGTTTGTGTCATTTGCAGAAGATTCAGTACACTTCTTATGGTTGCCCCTGTTATGGGACTTGTTGTATCAACTGTCTCGGGATTATTTGCCGGAGTGCCTGACTGGGCGGATCTGTGGAACAGAGTTTCAGTTATATTTCCAGGGCACTGGTTCAATGAAGCTGTAACATTTAAGTCGCATATGCTTATAGGCATTATTGTTTCGCTGGCGTGGGTTCTTATAAGTGTTTGTATACAGAATATTGTTTTTCGATACAGACGTAAAAGCGCATTTTAAATGAAGTATATGTTGGTAGAAGCTTTTTAGATTTAGGAGGTATTATATGTCTAAATATTGCAGATATTGCGGAACAATGCTTAATGACGATGCATTATTTTGCTTAAGATGTGGCAAAAGCACAGGAGCGGAAGAGGCATCGATGCAGCAGCAAGTGCAGCAGCCGGTACCACAGCAATCGATGCAGCAGGTACAACAACAACCGTTTCAACAGATGCAGTATCAGGCTCAGGGATATACAGTTCAACCGATAAAAAAGAGTAATAAGAAGCTGCTCATCGGAATTATAGCCGGTTCTCTGGCAGCGGTTGTTGTTACATTTTTGGTTATCTTCTTATTAACTTATTCTGATCCCAAGGAGGCTTTTATTACGTATGCGATGAAGACTTCAAAGGACATAAACGGTGAAATAGGCGGATTCGGTGAACATTTGACTGAAGTATTGATTCATTTATCGAATGATTATGATACTAAGACTCATACACTTACTAAGGAAACCTATATTAAATCAAGTGATAGTGCAGAAGCAAAGGAAATTGTTCTTGAACAGAAATATGCTTATGATGAATCCGGTGATGCCTGTTACGAGGTTGGTCTCTCAACTGATGGAGAGAGTTTAGGTACCGCCGGAGTGTATTTTTCTGGAAATGAGATTATCTATAATTCGTTTTCAACCAGTAAGCCTATGATCAGATATGAGATGAGTTCGAATACTTCTGATAAGCTGAGTAAGGTCAGTGCAGTTGACAGATTTGCTTATATGATTTCCGGGAGAACTGAAGCAGTTGATTATGATTGGGACAAAGCTCAGGTGGATTTAGAAAATCTCCTGAGTGATAAAAAAAAGGATGACTTCGAGAAGGAAGAGGAGGAGGTCGAGATACTCGGAAAAAGACAGAAGTGTGATACTTATTCAATAAGGCTTGAAGGTGAAGAAGCATCAGAGATGCTCAGTACATATACAGATATGGCATTTGATAGCGCAGGTTATGATAAGTACTTGGATAATATTAATGAAAAGATTGAAGAGTTCAAAGCAGATAACGATGAAATGAAGCTGACCATGAAGGTTTATGCTTATAAGAAAGAGGCTGTCGGAGTTGAACTGAAGGTTGAAGGTGATGAAAAAACTGTAGTCATCAGACTGATCGATTATAAAAAAGATGAAGAAAAGAATCTTGAAATCAGTTACGATGATGGTACAGAGGAAAACAAGATTGATTATACTGAAACCGTTATTAATACCGGCGGAAAGAATTATAAATGCTACACAGATTTTAATACTAATAAAAATCACATGACAATTAATGAAGAAGGAGAAATCAACGGGAATGAAAAAGATCTGACAGGTGACTTTAATATCACGATATCAGGACTGAAACAGGAAAGAGTCATAACAGGAACGCATTCTATCGAATTTGATGGTAAAAAAGGCAGCTACACTACAAAGTTTGATATGAATGGCGAAAAGGAAATTGAGGTTATTACTGATATAACTTATGATTCCAAGTCAGCAGATATTAACTCACCTGCATTTATTTCAGAATCCGGAATCGATGCAGGAACTGATCTGAACAAATTGAAGGAATCCTTCGGAAAAGGCTATAAGGAAGATATGTTCTCAAGTAATAATTCCACATTGAATGAGTTCGGAATGCTTTATCTGTTTATTCGTGCGGAATAGATTTGTGCAATGGGGTCAGTCCCCATTGCACCTAGGTCTGTCCCCCATTGCACCTAGGTCTGTCCCCCACTCGCACATTTTGTGAGGTTAGATATGAAACTAGTGTTTGTCAGGCACGGTGAGCCTGATTATGAAAATGATTCATTAACAGAAAATGGAGTCGAGCAGGCAAGGAAGACGGCGGAGCGCCTAAAGAATGAAGGGATATCTGCCGTCTATTCGTCGCCTATGGGAAGAGCCATGAAGACTGCTTTTTTTACGGCTGAGCTTCTGGGACTAACTGTAGAGCCTCTTGATTTTATGCATGAGATAGATTGGGACAGCCATCCCTGGACCACGGCTTTCAGGCTGCTGACTGAGAAGCCTGAAATGATGGTGGGAGATGGCTGGCGTGATAGCGACTATTTTCGTGGTGATATTTGTTTAAAATATTACGATATGATAGCTCAGGAGTTTGATAGATTTCTTGAAAACTTTGGCTTGGTGCGAAATGGAAGTTTGTATGAGCAGACCAATCATTCCGAGCAGACTATAGCTTTATTTGCTCACGGAGGCTCAGGAGCCGTAATGTTTTCGCACCTGCTGAACCTTTCATTTCCGTATGTTCTGACTGCATTACCTTATGGTGTATGCTCTGTGTCTATTCTCGAGTTCGATGCTAAAATAGATGGGAAGGTTATCCCTCGTCTCGAGTTGTTCAACGATATGAATCATCTCGACAACGTGAAGTTCGAACCATTACATTTTGACAAATAAAAACAAAACAGTGGAAGGATAGTAAAATGCATTTTGGCTTTTCGTATGTTGGTTTAATATTTTTGTTAATGCTTTTTATTCCAAATGGAATCTGGGCGAAGAATCCTCCAAAGGACTATGAGGAATTCAGCAAGAATGAGAATAAAGTTCTTCTGATCTTTGAAAGAATCGGAGAGGTTCTTGTTTCGACACTTGTGCTGATTTTCGCAGACTGTAATGTGAGAATTCATTCATTATGGATTGGATGGCTGGTTATAGCATTTATCTTAATGATTCTTTATGAATGCTATTGGGTAAAATATTTTAAAAGCGAGAAAACCATGGCTGATATGTATTCTTCATTCGCTGGGTTTCCCGTGGCGGGGGCAAGTCTCCCGGTAATAGCAGTTCTATTTCTGGGAATATACGCTTGTAATATATTTATCATTTTAGCTTCGATCATTCTTGGAATTGGACATATAGGGATTCATTTGAATCATAGAAAAGAAGCGATGGGCGAAGAGACGGAAAAAAACAGTGAGAAGACATATGAGAATAAAGTAAAGAATAGCAAGAAGAAGAAAATCTTGAAGATTATAAAAATTATCGTTCTTGTTCCTATTGTTCTTTACGTTGCCATATGCATAGTCCTGATTGGCATCCGTAACATAAACTTCTTTACTTCAATCATAGATACAAGAGAGGGCGTTGATGAAGCTACCTATGTGGAATTAAATGGGCAGCAGCAATATATCACTATAAGGGGCCGAAAGAAGGATAACCCAGTAATCCTTTATCTTCATGGCGGCCCTGGTTCTCCTGATAGTATGATGACTTATAATTTCACTAATAAACTGATCGATGAGTATACAGTTGTATGCTGGGATCAGCGTGGCTGTGGAAGAACATATCTTAAAAATGATGATAAAGAGAATGAGACAGTTACCGCCGATCAGGCGATAGAAGATATCGATGCTTTAGTTGACTATCTATCAAATAGATTTAATCAGGAGAAGATTGTTATCATTGGCCATTCATATGGTTCTGTAATCGGGAGCAGGTATGCTTATGAGCATCCAGAAAAGACAGCAGCATTTATTGGAGTTGGTCAGTTTGTCAGTTTCGAGACATCTGCTGAATGTGAGTACCTGGATGCTCTTGAAAAGGCTCAGGCAGCTGGGGATGACACAACAGAGCTATCAAACGCGTATGAGAATTATGTCAGAGAAAAAACTCTTGATGCAGCTTCTGAGATTACAAAGTATGCAGCTAAGTACCACAAAGCTCCAAGAAGTAAGAATACCATTTTAACTGCACTTGTGTCGCCGACCTTTGAAACGGATGACGTGCTGTGGTATACAAAGGTTCTGAATTATGAGCAGTTTATGAAATATAATGAGAATCTGATAGATTATCTGTTAGAGGTTAATTTAAGAGAAACGCAAGAATCTTACGCGGTCCCGGTATTCTTTATTTCAGGAAGCTGCGACTGGAACTGTGCTGTAACTGATATGACAGATTATGCTGAAATGGTATCTGGCAAATACGATATTATAGAAGGCTGTGGCCATTACGTACATAATGATGATCCAGATGCGTTTGCCCAAATAGTGAAGGAAGATCTGGAAAGCATAGAGTACTAATTTTTCTCCTTGTTCTTTCGATAGATGGCTTTGTTTTCGTACATCTTCTGGTCAGCCGTTCTTACCGCAGTAATTTCTCATAATCCCAGACACCGTCTTAATGGCAGTGTCGCCCGCCTGGTGCCCCCATATTATCATTTATATATTTCAGCTCGTTCAAGTCCGATAAGCTCAAATATCATTACAAAATTGTCAAGAAAATATATACCTAGATTCATACAATATTTAAGCCTCAATTCTTAAGTTCTATAAACATAAATATACCTTAGATTCACACCAAATAACAGAAAAAGAAATAGCACTATTGCTCCTGTAATGATAAAATATCAGGTGCAATGGGGACTGACTTCCTTCGCTTACGCTCAGGCGCTAAAAACGTGTCTGCCACTGGCAGACAACGCGCCCATTGCACCTAGGTCTGTCCCCCATTGCACATTTTGATAACTAGTCGCCGCACACTTGTGACTTTAGTCGTGAGTTAGGCGGCATTTTTCTTGTAAAAAGTATAATCATATGGTATAATCAAAACATGGATAAAACAGTGTATTTCTCAATGCCTAAAGATGTTACGCATGGTCGAGGATATATATACTCTTTGCAGTATCATATCGTATGGGTTACAAAGTATAGAAACCCCATATTTGTAGGTGAAATAGAGAAGGATGTCAGAAATTATCTT
>FOEK01000038.1 GCA_900110635.1 Lachnospiraceae bacterium NE2001 | reverse complement strand
AGGTAACTGCTGAAAGTGGTGTAACTATTCCAGATACTGCAAAGAACTTTGAGTATACATTTACTCTTACACTTGGTGATACTTCAGTAAATGGTACAAAGGGTGATTTCGAGTTTGCTAATGGTGTAGCAACATTTAAGTTAACTGATGGTCAGTCAAAAACAGCTGAGGGTCTTCCTCTTAATGCAACATATACAGTTGAAGAGGATGATACCAATATGCCAACAGGTGTTCAGCTTAATGGTATAACTAATAGTACTGGAACGATTGGCACAACAGATATAACAGTTACTGCAACTAATAAGTATACTGAACCGCAAGCAAATGGAAGTCTTACAATCAGCAAGACAATCAGTGATGCGCCACTCAATGAACTTGAGACAATTGGCTTTACAATCAAGGATAGTCAAGGTAATGATGCTGTTGATGTAAACGGAAATACTGTAGTAGTACCTGATCTTACAACAACAAATGTTAACGATGGTAAATGGATAAGTGCTGGTAATGGTGTATTTACTTATACAATTACTAGTCTTCCAAAGGATACAACTTATACAGTAACTGAAGTTTATAATGATTCAGCAGCTTGTAAGTATAGCCTGATTACAACTGGTACAAAGGCTAGTACAACATCAGGAAGTGGTACAATTGTTGCAGATGGAAATGTTACAGTTGATCTTACTAATAACTATGAGCCAAAGAAGGGTAACATAGTACTTACAAAGACTATTTATGAATCTGCATTGAATGAGTTTGAGTGTCTTAAGTTTGAGGTTACAGATAGTAAGAATAATAAGATTGAGATACCAGATCTTTCATTAGACAATGTTCGTCAGAATATTTGGACCGATAATGGAAATGAGTCTTATACTTATACAGTATCTGATCTTCCTGCAAATGAAACATATTCAGTAGCTGAAATATATGACGGTACAACTGGATCTACAGGAAATACTAAGTATAAGCTTGATAGTTCTAAGAGTATTGTAAATGTAGATAACGTTAGCATTACACCAAATGACAATGTTGATGTATCACTTTCAGATACATATACAGAGAGAAAGGGTACACTTGTACTTACAAAGTCGATTAGTAATACTGCACTTAATAAGCTTGAGACTATTAAGTTTAAGGCTGTTTGTAGCGATGGAAGTGAACTTGATGTTCCTGAATTAAAGCTATCAAATGTAGGTGATGGTGTTGGCCAGTGGAAGGATGCTGGTAATGAGACTTATACATATACATTTACAGGTCTTCCGGCAGACGTTACTTATACAATAACAGAGATACTTGATGGACATACAGCAAACTATGTGCTGGATACAGCTAATAGTACATCGTATCCTGTAACATCTGGTGCAATCATCGATGGTGATACAGTAAATGTTACACTTACAGATGCTTATACATATGTTCCTACTGAGGGTACTCTCGTAGTATCAAAGACAATCAGCAACACATCACTGAATGAACTTGAGACAATCAGCTTCACAATTACAGACGGTGATGGCAAGGCAGTAGTAGATGCAAATGGTAAGACAGTTTCAATACCTGATCTTACAACAGCAAATGTTACAGCAGGCACTTGGACAGATGCAGGAAATGGTAAGTATACATATACTATTACTGATATTGCAGCTAATACAAAGTGTGTTGTAACAGAAACACTTGACGGACATACTTCAACTTATACACTTGATACAGCAAATAGTAAGACTTATGGCGATGCTACTGTTACAGCAGGCGGAACCGTATATGTAGAGCTTACAGATGCTTACACAAAGGTTGAGAAGAAGTACGATAAGGAAGTTAAGATATCAAAGGTTGATGCAACCAATAAGAAGGAGCTTGCTGGATGTCAGCTTCAGCTCTTCACAATCGATGCAAATGGCAATCAGGTATCTAAGGCAAACGGCGGCGTATTTGAAGAGTGGACATCATCAGATTCAAAGGTTTATACATTTAAGCTTACAGCTGGTGACTACGCTATCAAAGAGCTCGTTGCTCCAGAGGGATACCAGAAGCGTGAGGACCTTTACAAGTTCAGACTTAGCTTTGACGATAAGGGAAATGCTAAGATTACAACACTTGCAGGACCTGGCGAGTACAATGAAGCCGAAGACAGAATTGAATTCGACGATGATCCAATCAAGGTTGAGACTGAGACTGGTGGTATGAAGGTTACTGTTCAGGAAGAAGGTACTGGTAGAAATGTGCCAAATGCAACAGTTGAGATTGAGGCACCAAGCGGAACCTCATTCCCAGATGGTTCATCAAAGATTACAGTTACAACTGATGAGAATGGCCAGATCACAAGCTATAAGGACAAGGACGGCAAGGTAATCGACCTGACAACAGGTCTCACACCTGGAGATTACAAGGTAACCGTAACTAAGGTTCCAGATGGCTATAAGGTAACAACTGGTCAGACAAAGACTGTTACTGTTAAGAAGGGCGAAGTTGCAGAGCATTTAGCTCTTATCGGTACAGCAACAAAGGATGATAATACAGAGACAAAGACCGAACAGCCTACAACAGAGAAGCAGCCTACAACGGAGGTTAAACAGCCTTCAACAACAACTACACCAAATGCACCATCTACACCACAGAAGGATTCAACAGTGGTTAATACAGGTGATAGCATGAATGTAGTTCCAATCATCGTAGTTATGATTCTTGCACTGATCGGAATTATTGTTCTGATAATTAAGAAGAGAAGAATGCGCTACGAGTACTAAAATGAAATATAAGGCACCTGGTTTATGGCCGGGTGCCTTATTTTCTTGATATCAAACAATTAGTTATTTATTATATTTTTGATATTGGGTATTTCTCTTGCGGTTTTATTTTATTTTACGTGAAGGTTTTATGTGACTTGTTTCAAGGGCAGAATTGTGGTACTATATGAAGTCAGTGGGTGGAGCGTTTGCTCCACTGATTTCGTAGTTTGGAGAGGAAAGAATTATGAGCGATTCAAAGAAGAAGGTGCTGCTAAGCGGCATTCAGCCAACAGGAGTATTTACACTAGGAAATTATATAGGAGCTATCAGGAACTGGAAGCAGATGCAGGAGGATTATGACTGCGCTTACTTTATTGCGGATCTGCATAGTCTGACTGTTCGACAGGATCCTGTAGAGCTTAGAAAGAGAAGCAAGGATGCGTATGCACTGCTTCTTGCCTGCGGTATAGATCCAGAGAAGAGTCTGGCATTTATTCAGAGCCATGTTCCTGCTCATGCTGAGCTTGGATGGATTCTTTCCTGCTATACACAGTTTGGTGAGCTGTCACGTATGACTCAGTTCAAGGATAAGTCTCAGCAGCATAAAGACAATATAAATGCTGGCCTTTTTGATTACCCTGCACTTATGGCCGCTGATATTTTATTATATCAGCCTGACCTGGTTCCAACAGGTGCTGATCAGAAGCAGCATGTTGAGCTGACAAGAACTATCGCAAACAGATTCAACGGTATCTATGGTGATGTCTTCAAGGTGCCTGAACCATATATTGCTAAGGCAGGTGCTAAGATAATGTCTCTTCAGAATCCTACCAAGAAGATGTCAAAGTCTGACGAGAATCCGAAGGCGACAGTTTCAATTCTTGATCAGCCGGACGTTATTATGGCTAGATTTAAGGCTGCTGTCACAGACAGCGAGGCAGAGGTTGTATATAGAGAGGGTAAGGATGGTATCAACAATCTTATGACCATTTACTCTGTATTTACAGGCAAGACCTTTGAGGAGATAGAGAAAGAGTTCGAAGGCAAGGGCTACGGCGACTTCAAGAAGGCAGTTGGTACTGTTGTTGTCGATGGACTTACACCTGTTAGAGAAGAGTTTGAGAGACTCACTAAGGATAAGGCTTATCTTGAGTCCTGCTACAAGAAGGGTGCCGAGACAGCTTCCTGTGTGGCAAACAAGACACTGAACAAAGTAAAGAAGAAGGTTGGCCTTATTGTATAATTGGGCTTCAGGGAAAATTGTCAGCGAAGCTGACTGATGAGGTGTTTATAATTTGTTTATAAGGAGCAGGTATGAAGGTTAGAAACTACAGCACAGACTCTAGCATCGTGCGTCTAACTAAATATCGAAAGAAGGGACTTCTCAGGATTATTTTCAGCCGTTTGGGTGGGATAATCCTGCTTCTTTATTTGCAGGTAAGTTTGGTATTTTCACTCTTTACCTGGTTTGAAAGCTACGTGCCGTATTACTCCACGGTGAAAGTTGTTTTCACAACGATAATGATCATTTATTTGTTTAATTGTGAAATGGATTCTTCCGCGAAGCTGACCTGGATGTTCATTATCTCCATGTTCCCACTACCTGGATCCATATTCTTTGCATTTACCAGGATTGAGATAGGGCATATCGCTATGAAGCGCCGTATGCTTCGCATAATAGATGACACCAGGGATGCGCTTCCGCCACAGAATGACGTGTTGAAAGAGCTGGAGAATGACGAGTCTGGTATTACCGAGATGTCGCAGTACCTCAGCAAGACTGGAGATTTTCCTATTTACAACAATACTGAGGTGACGTATTTTTCCAGTGGCGAACAGAAGTTTGAGGCTCTTCTCGAAGAACTGGAGAAGGCTGAGAAGTTTATCTTCCTGGAGTATTTCATAATAACAGAAGGCTATATGTGGGGCCGTATTCTGAAGATTCTGATTGATAAGGTGAAGCAGGGGGTTGAAGTCCGTGTGCTCTATGATGGGATGTGTGAAATGTCCCTGCTCCCACACAATTACGCAGAGCGGCTTCAGACATTTGGCATAAATGCAAAGACATTTTCTAAGATTCACCCCTTTGTTTCTACGTATTATAATTACCGCGATCACCGCAAGGTGCTGGTGATTGATGGCAAGGTTGCATTTAATGGCGGTGTAAATCTGGCAGATGAATATATCAATCGTTATGAGCGTTTTGGTCATTGGAAGGATTCCGCTGTAATGGTGAAGGGCGATGCTGTTAAGGCCTATACACTTATGTTCCTTCAGATGTGGGCGGAGGATACAGGTGTAGTGGAACTGGGCAAATACCTTGAGGCTGATTCATCACCGTGCCAGATTACTAAGGATAGATCTCTGGATCTGTCTGCCGGAAATGATGATAATGATCATCTGGAAGAGGATGGAAAGTTCGGGCCTTCGGGATATGTTATGCCGTATAGTGACATACCTCTCGATGATGAGAAGGTTGGCGAGAATATATATATGGATGTACTGAGTCGGGCTCACAACTATGTGCATATAATGACGCCGTACCTTGTTCTTGATGACGAGCTGAGAACGTCTATTAAATATGCGGCAAGCCGTGGCGTTGAGATATCCATAATCCTGCCAGGTATTGCCGATAAGAAGATGGCGTATGCACTGGCTAAATCGCACTACAGAGATCTGATCAGGTCAGGGGTTCATCTCTACGAGTATACGCCGGGCTTTGTGCATACCAAGAACTTTGTGAGTGATGATGAGAAGGCAATAGTGGGTACCATTAATCTTGATTATCGAAGTCTGTATCATCATTTTGAATGCGCTACATATATGTATAAGACCGATTGTGTAGCAGATGTTGAGAGGGACTTTCAGGAAACCCTGGCTAAATGCCGAGAGGTTACATTTGACACTATTAAGCACGAAAAGATCTATTATAAGCTTATGGCACCTCTCGTGAAACTGATCGCTCCTCTGATGTAAAAATAGATCGCTCCTCTGATGTAAAAAAAGTGCTTGATTTCTGTGGGAGCGTGTGATAATATCGAAACGTTGCTGGTGTGCAATCTAGGTTTGGGCTCTTGGAGCGCCAGATGGTGTTGCACATACGTTACATAGAAAAGGAGAATAATTATGAGAGAGGGAATACATCCGGATTATTATCAGGCTAAGGTTGTATGTAACTGCGGAAATGAGTTCGTTACAGGTTCAACTAAGGAAGATATCCACGTAGAAATCTGCTCAAAGTGCCATTCTTTCTATACAGGACAGCAGAAGGCTATCAAGGCTCGCGGTCGTATAGATAAGTTCAACAAGAAGTATGGCGTAGGCACAGAGAATTAGATTAACTGAAAATAAGGTGACAATGGGGACGGTTCTCGTTGTCACCTTTTTGAGATTGCAAAGCGTACCAGAAGGTGCAGGGCTATTTTAAAAAGGTGACAACGAGAGCCGTCCTTATTTTTTGAACGTGACAATTAGAAAGCAGAACTCAATGGTTGCATTTTATGTAAACCGATTAAATGATATAGAAAATATGAAAAGAGTAAATATAGGTGGTCAGGCGGTGCTTGAGGGCGTAATGATGAAGGGCCCTAAGTCCTACGCTCTGGCTGTTAGAAAACCGAATAAAGAAATTGAGGTCAAAGTGACGAATTATTTGTCACTGGGCGAGAGATACAAGGCGCTGCAGATCCCAATCATCCGTGGAATAGCGAATTTTCTGGAGTCGCTATACATTGGAATGAAGACTTTGATGGATTCTTCTGAAATGCTAGATGAAGAGGAGAATACTGTATCTGGCAAACAGGATGTATCTGTCAAAGAATCTGGTGCAAGCAACACGGCCTACCTTGTTGGAACGCTGATAGTTTCACTGGTTATCGCTGTTGGAGTATTCATGCTTCTTCCTGCATTTTTAGCTAACTTCTTATACAAGGTTACAGAGAATGATCTTCTGGTAAATCTTGCCGAGGGTATTCTTCGTCTTCTTATATTCCTGGGCTATGTAATTGCCATTTCATTTATGGAAGATATAAAGAGGACTTATATGTATCACGGGGCTGAGCATAAAACCATCAATTGTATGGAAGCCGGAGATGAGCTGACTGTGGAAAATGTTAAAAAGCACACCAGGTTCCATAAGAGGTGCGGCACCAGCTTTGTATTTATCGTAATGTTTATTAGTATAGTAGTATTTATGTTTGTAAAGACTGACGTGATGTGGATGCGTCTTGTATCAAGAGTAGTTCTGATCCCGGTGATCGCAGGTATTTCCTACGAGTTCATCAGATACGCAGGTAAGCATAACAATGTATGTTCAAATGTACTTAGTGCTCCAGGTCTCTGGGTGCAGCGACTTACCACCAGAGAACCAGATGACTCCATGATAGAGGTTGCCATCAAGTCTGTGGAAGGCGTAATTGACTGGCACGAATACGTTGATCACGTCCGTAACAATTCATTTGAACTATAAGACAGTGGACGGTTCTCTGTCTTAAGGCGGTTTAGAGGGTTGAAGGTATGACGAAGGATGAGAAGAAGGTTGGTGCGCTGATCAACAAGGGCACTAAGATATTGGGAGATGCATTTATCGAGAATAATGTGGCCGAAGCTCGGCACCTGATGATGCTCTATATGGATAAGGACCTGGCCAGCATATATGCTATGCTGAACGAGGAACTGGATGACGTGACAGCTATGCGCTATATGAAAGCGATAAAGAAGCGTGCTACACATTATCCTCTTCAGTATATCACCGGGTTCACTTATTTTATGGAGTATGAGTTTATATGCCGTGAAAATGTATTGATTCCCCGTTTTGATACTGAGAACCTTGTGCTGAAGGCTATGGAGCTTTCTCCTGACAGAAACATCAGGGTGCTGGATATGTGCACAGGTTCGGGCTGCATTGGCATTTCATACCAGCTTATGCGCGAGGAAGAAGGCTACGACGACGAGGTTTATCTTTCGGATATTTCTGATGATGCGATAAAGCTTGCACAGGATAATGCAAAAGCTCTTGGTTCCCGCGTGCGAATTATCCAGAGTGATCTCTTCGATGAGTTTACGAAGGAGGATGGAACGCCTAGACTTGGTTTCGATATGATACTAAGTAACCCACCGTACATCCGCACCAAGGATATATATAATCTGCTGAAGGATGTAAGGGATTACGAGCCCAGACTTGCCCTCGACGGCGCATCAGATGGACTGGCATTTTATCGGATTATTATTAGTAAGGCAACAGAGTTCCTTAATCCAGGCGGTTTCATAGTGTTGGAGATTGGATACGATCAGTATATGGATGTGGCTGAAATGCTACGCGAAAATGGTTTTAAACACATAAAAAAGCAGAAGGATATGAGCGGTCTCGACCGCGTGGTATCTGCAAGATTTTAAGCCTGTCTTATGGCTTTAAATAAAGGAGAGAAGAAATGTTTGATAAGTTAGAAGAATTGGTTGAAAGACTGGAAGAGGTAATGAAGGAACTTTCGGAGCCTGATGTTGTTAATGATCAGAATAAGTTCCGTAAGCTGATGAAGGAGCAGAGCGAACTGACTCCTGTCGTTGAAAAATACAAAGAGTACAAGAAAGCCCAGCAGGATGAGGAGGACAGCCTTCTTATTCTGGATGAGGAATCTGATGAGGATATGAAGGAGATGGCAAAGGAGGAACTGGCAGAGGCAAAGAAGGCTATAGAGCGCTGCGAGCAGGAACTGAAGATCCTTCTTCTTCCAAAGGATGCAAATGATGACAAAAACGTTGTAGTCGAGATCAGGGCTGGTGTCGGTGGCGAGGAGGCTGCTCTGTTTGCTGGAGAGCTTTATCGTATGTATCAGCATTTTGCAGAGAAGAAGAGATGGCAGATAGAACTTATCTCCATTGATGATACAGGAATCGGTGGTATCAAGGACGTGAACTTCCTGATCAAAGGACGTGGCGCTTACTCCAAGCTGAAGTATGAAAGCGGCGTTCATCGTGTACAGCGTGTTCCAGAGACTGAGTCTGGTGGACGTATTCACACATCAGCTGCATCTGTTGCGATAATGCCAGAGGCTGAGGAGGTTGATGTTGAGATAAATGATAAGGATATCCGTATCGATGTTATGCGTGCATCTGGAAATGGTGGCCAGTGTGTCAACACAACTGACTCCGCTGTACGTCTTACTCACTATCCAACAGGTATCGTTATTTATAGCCAGACTGAGAAGTCACAGATCCAGAACAAGGCGAAGGCATTTGCCCTCCTGCGTACCAAGCTGTATGATCTTGAAATGCAGAAGGCCCATGATGCAGAGTCTGAGGCGCGTCGTAGCCAGATTGGTTCAGGAGACCGTTCAGAGAAGGTTCGTACCTACAACTTCCCACAGAGCCGTGTAACTGATCACAGAATCAAGCTGACTTCTTATAGGTTAAATGAAGTTCTTAACGGTGATCTTGATGAGTTTATCGATGCTCTGACTGCAGCAGATCAGGCTGCTAAGCTCGCTAAAATGAGTGAAGAAGAGTAAAGAATATATTTATAAAAATGATGATTATATGTGACAGCTGAACCTTGTTTGAACCAGGTTCAAGTTGTCACATTTTATGTTGTAAATAATTGGACCGCGTAATATAATGGTTTTGTGGGTTTTCCACATCACTATTTACGTTTGATTTTTTAGGGAGGGTTATAAGATGTTTTGTAATATGTGTGGAGCGAATATTCCTGATGGAGTAGACTTCTGTCCGAATTGTGGAGCTGATCTTCGTCAGTTCAAACAGCCAGAGCAGCAGTCAGTTCAGCCAGAGCAGGCAGCAGCAGATGCAGCAGCCCAAGTTCAGGAGGAAATGGCAGCACAGATTGATGAAGTTAAGGATGCGGCAGCTCAGGCAGCAGCTGCTGAGAGTATGCCACAGCAGATAAGCTCAGCTTCAACTACACCTATGATGGATATGCCTCTTGCGGATGCACCTGATGATATGGATCCTGAGAGTGGTACTACAGTTTTAACAATGGATATGTCTGGTCCGCTTGCATCAGATATTCCTTCAAATGGATTCGTTGATGATGCTATATCTTCTGATCCATTTGCAGCACCGGAGCCAGAACCAGTTGCACCAGAACCAGCAGCTCCAGTAACACCAGAGCCAGCAGCTCCAGTAGCATCAGAGCCGGTAGCTCCAACTGCACCAGAGCCAGCAGCACCAGAAGCTCCAGCTCAGGCAGCACCAGAGCCAGCTCCTTCTGCTCAGGCATCTAATGATTATATAATGGGCGAGATTCGTGAGCATCAGCCACAGGCACCTGAGGGCAAGGTTGTTACACCTGCTCCAGTTACAGGTTCATCTATTCTTTCTGATTCAAGTGTAGCGCCAGTTGCTCCTACGGCTCAGGCGCAGCCAGCACCGGCTCCAGTACCGGCTCCGGCACCAGCACCTGTACCTCAAGCACAGCAGAATGTTCAGGCTGGCGGCTATGCAGCACAGCAGGCAGGTGGCTTTAATCCATACCCACAGGCAGGAGCAGGACAGGGCATAACTGTTATTAATCAAATGCAGTCTAACGAGCCATCAGAAGAGTATAAGCCTATTTCTCCTTGGGGATATCTTGGTTATACACTCCTCTTCAATATACCGCTGGTTGGTCTTATCTTCATGTTTGTTTGGGGCTTTGGATCAGGCACTAATAAGAACCTTAAGAACTATGCGAGATTCTTCCTGCTTACAATTCTGATAAGCATCATAATTGGTATAATTATAGGTATTATTTCAGCTATAACAGGCGCAGCAATCTTAAGCTCTTTATCCGATTACTAAAAAATAAAATCACCAATTGGGGACGGTTCTCAATTGGTGATTTTTTGTTTACAATGTTTCGATGAAGCGGGTGAATGCTTCGAATCCAGCTTCGTCTCGTTTGAATACGCCGGCATCCTCTAGAACTCCGGCGAATACATAGCCGATTTCTTTATGGATTATCTCCATAATCCAGTCCATCCTGGCTTTATCCGTATTATCTATATTGCTGGTTTCTAAATTGTCTATATGGCTGGCCCCTTCGATTTTGTCATTTTCGGCAATATTGAGAGGACCAGAGCTTTTTGCTATTTGAACATTACCCTCAGAATCTACTTCGATTCCATATTTTGGCAGGAAGGAAGCAGCCCATTTTGCGTGAGAACTTATGTCAACTACATCTGCCTTAAATCCAGAATTGACGCCAGAATCATCGTTGAAATTGATCTCTGTACCTAACTGTCCGTTAAAAAGATTGCCTCCGCTTAGAATAATATCAGCCATCGCTGACATTTCTTTTTTAAGACGGGCAGGCAGAACTGCCAGTCCCATAACCTCTATAAGTCCAATGTTTTCTTTTTTTATGTGATGATACTCAGCGTGAGGGTGGTAAACTCCCAGTGGGTGCTCGTCCGTAGTGATATTATTGCGTAAAACAAGGTCAAGCTCAAATACGGTTTCAGTATTACCCAGATGCCTCATGCGAGCAATAGGAGTAATGGTGTTGTGAGGCTCGCCGTTTGTCTCGGCAAAAATGAAGGCTGCCTTATCGGTGTAACTTCTCCATTTTTGTAAAATGAAATCAGCAAGCTCTACAATTCGGTTGACGTCCCTACCTTGAAGACGGATAGTGGAGAGCGGCCATTTGATTATGCCTGCGTGAATATCCTCGTAGCCCGGTACCTGGAACTCTTTTTCATATGGTGCACGTACCATTGGGAACTCGTATCCTCCGCCCTGGAAATGGTCGTGGGACAGTATGGAACCGCCAACAATTGGCAGGTCCGCATTGGAACCTGCAGTGTAGTGCGGAAACATTTCAACAAAGGAAAGAAGCTTCTTCATAGTTGAACGGTCGATCTTCATAGGTGTGTGCTTCTCGTTGAAGATAATGCAATGCTCGTTGTAGTATACGTAAGGGCTGTATTGCAGATAGTACTGCTCGCCGTCCAGCGTGACAGGAATAACTCTATGATTCTGCCTTGCAGGATGAGTGAAATGTCCTGCGTACCCTTCATTTTCGAGGCAGAGCAGGCAAGCTGGATATCCAGACTTCTTTGCCTGACCGGCGGCAGCAATATCACGCGGATCCTTTTCGGGCTTCGACAAATTGATGGTGATATCCAGATCGCCAAACTCCGTTGAGGTTACCCATTTCTCATCCTTTGCAATACGGTCAGTCCTGATGTAATTTGTGGCCTTGCTGAAATTGTAATAGAAGTCGGTTGCAGCTTTGGCTGAATTCTTTGTATCGCCATATAATGAAAAGAACCTACTGCGAACAACAGAAGGGGGCGGAGTGATGAGCCCCATAATAGCAGTATCAAAAAGATCACGATAGGTGATAGTATCATTTTGCAGAAGTCCATTTTCTATACCATAATCAACCATATCCTTGAGGATCAGGTGAAGCTCACGGCCTTCATTACCTTCACTATCTTTACTGCCTTCAAAAGGTACATCTTCAGCATTGCTTTTTGATTCCTTGGAGAGGGAGTATTCTTCAATCTTAAAAAACTCCAGCAGACGATTGGTGCAGTAGACCACATCCGCCTCGTCGATCAACCCAGTTCTTTTTCCATATCTAATTAACTCATCGATCAATACACATATATCCTTCATATAACATACCTCACAATCAGTTTACATAATATTGTGCAAAAGGGGACAGACCTATGTGCAATGGGGACAGACCCCGCTGCACATTAGATGACGCGAAGTCCGCCGTATTTGCGGATCTTGAGGACGGCACAGGAGCCTTCGCCAAATACCTGGTCAAGTGCCTCTTTGTAGTCGGCGACACGTTCATTTTTAACAAATGCCTGTATAGTACCAGCGAAACCACCTCCGTGAACGCGGCACACGCCGTAGCTATGGTCGGTATTTGATGCAAGTACCTTCTCGCTGAGACAGAGTGCTATGGAAACGTTCTGGTGCTGGATGTCGTGGCTGGTGTATACATTCTGCAGAAACTTAAAGGAAGAATCTCCGGATGCTTTAACCAGTTTTAGAAATTCTGTGAAATGAGATTCCCCGCTCATAAGCACGTCGGCAATACTAAGCACGCGGTTGTTTTCTTCGTAAAAATGCAGTGCCCTGAGAACAGCTCTGTCACCTAGTTTTTCCCGTAGCTCCGGGATGCTGTTCAGCACCTTGTTTTCTGGAACGTCATTTAGGTATTCCTCGCCGAAAAAACCGGCGACGGATTTCATTTCAGCGGGAACCGCAGCGTAGTCTGGTGTCAGATCTGCGTGACTTCCCTTTGTATCAGTAATGCAAAGAGAGTAACCAACGCTGTCCAGGTCGAGTTCTATTCTTCGTATCAATGGACGAGAATCTTGGATACCAGATTTGTTGATATCAGAAGTCACAGTATTAGAATTCTCGTCATCAGAAGCGTTAGCACCAAAGTTGATGTAGCAAAGGCTTCCAACAGAGCAGGCCATCTGGTCCATAAGGCCGCAAGGCTTGCCAAAGTAATAATTCTCTGCGTATTGGCCGATGATCGCGATGGTAACAGCATCGATACTGCCATTATTATATAGATGTGAAATGATATTTCCCACGAGAGTCTCGAAAGCAGCAGAGGATGAAAGTCCCGAACCTCCAAGCACATCGCTTGTTACGTAGGCACTAAAACCACCGATAGCATAGCCTCTGTTTTTGCAGCCTGCTATAACACCTTTTATCAGGGCAAGTGTGGTGCCTTCCTCGTTGTCCTGCTTCTCGATGTCATTTAACGAGAAGGATATCATATCGTAGCCTTCTGATTTTATGTTAACCATATCCAAAGGGCTGTCTGTTATTCCGACGATAGCGATGGCATCATCGTTGATTGATGCGGCGAGCACCTGTCCGTGCTGATGATCGGTATGATTTCCACATACCTCTGTACGCCCTGGAGCACTTATTATACACACATCGTCGCTGTACTCATCACTGCTGCCAAAGAGTTCCTTGTACTTCTTTACAGCATCGATATAGCGGCTCCTTTGATAACTAAGCTTTTCCTTGTCAAGATAGATATCGGTTAGACGTTCGTCCATTTTTCCGTCTTCAATATACACAATTAATTCATCTGTTTTCATAGGCCTTCTCCTTTATAAATACAGGGAAAATGTCCCCTGTCTCGCACATTTAATTATAAATGATTTGGCGTTGGGTGGTAAACCGTAAATCATTGTTTTATATAGTTTTTATGGCTTATATCTACCTTTCTTTATTCGGTTGTGGTAGAATAGGTCTGTTTCGTTATAAGAAGTAAGTAGTAAAAGAATAATAAGTAAGGAATAAATAGTTGGTAGCAAAATGAAACTAAGTACTATGTCTCGTCGAGAGATGCTAACTGAAACACCGATTCCTGAATTGATAATCAAATTGTCCATTCCTACTATACTAAGTATGATGGTGACAGCATTTTATAATTCTGCTGATACATACTTTGTTGGAAGGATATCTACAGAGGCCACAGCAGCAGTAGGGCTGGTGTTCTCTGTAATGGCTATAATCCAGGCCTTCGGCTTTATGTGCGGCCACGGCTCGGGTAATTATCTGTCCAGAATGCTGGGGGCAGATAATAAAAAAGAGGCAAATGAAATGGCCTCTACAGGTTTTGCTATATCTCTAATTCTGGGAATAATAGTAGCTCTGCTTGGCAATATCTTTATCAATAGAATAGCGGTATGGATCGGCGCTGATGCTGACAGTATGGAACTGACGGTATCCTATATGAGGATAATACTTCTTGGCGCGCCATTTATGATGGGGCAATTTGTGATCAACAACCAGCTTAGGTTCCAGGGCAGTGCAGTCTACGCCATGATAGGATTAATGTGTGGAGCAGTGATAAATGTTATCCTTGATCCTCTGCTGATACTATACTTTGGGATGGGAGTTCGCGGTGCTGCTATCGCAACAGTAATGGGACAGATTACTAGCTTTATCGTGCTTCTTATAGGAAGCTCAAAGGGTGAAAATATACATTTAAGTATAAAGAATGTACATATAAACTGGCACTATATAGTAGAGGTGATAAATGGAGGAGCTCCGTCCCTGCTCAGACAGGGTATGGCTGCCCTTTCGACACTTCTATTAAATAACTATGCTGGAAAGCTGGGCGGAAGTCCTGCTATTGCCGGAATGTCTATTGTTACCAGAGTAATGATGATGATGCTTGCTGCACTTATCGGATTTGGCCAGGGGTTCCAGCCTGTATGTTCATTTAACTATGGAGCAGGGCTTAGGTCTCGTGTAAAGGAAGCTTATTTCTTCTGTGTCAGATGGGGATTTATATTCCTTCTTGCCATAGGTGCGGTATGCTTTATATTTGCACCTGATATTGTTTGGTGGTTTAGAGGAGATCCGGCTGTAGTAGAAGTAGGAGCAGTTGCTTTAAGATTCCAGGCATCTGTTATTGCTCTGTCTGCACCTACTATTATGACAAATATGATGCTGCAATCAATGGGTAAGGGCGTAAAGGCCAGCATATTATCATCAGCAAGAAATGGATTATTCTTTATTCCGTTAATAATTATACTCCCAATTTTCTTTGGCTTGTTTGGGGTACAGATAACTCAGACATGCTCAGATATTCTAACGGTTTTCCTTACGATACCATTTGCAATAAGTGAACTTAAGAATTTGAAGTAAAAAAAATGTCACAAAATTATGTCAGTTTTTTGAAAAAAAAAGTATAATTTTTATATTGACTTTAAGTTTTTTTAGATGTATTATAAACAAGCTGTCGCACAGAGATACAAACATACGGACAACACAGACGACAGTTTTTTGTTCCTTTAAAATAGAAACAGAAATATGTACTTTAACAACAGAATAATGATGACAACCCCGAAAATTCTTTTAAAAATAATTTTCGGAACTGAACGAAACAAAAC
>FOEK01000036.1 GCA_900110635.1 Lachnospiraceae bacterium NE2001 | reverse complement strand
GGTAAGAATCCAAACGCTCCTTCCCTTGCTCATGAAACTTATTTAATTATATTTTTCTTGAGAAGGAGGAATGACTTATGTTACTACCTAGTATTTTTGGAGAGAATTTGTTGGATGACTGGATGGATTTTCCAAGGATGGATTTCGGAGATATCGACCGAAAACTCTATGGAAAGAGAGCTGCACAGGTTATGAAGACTGATGTGCATGAGCATGATGACAAGTATGAGCTTGATATTGATCTTCCTGGATTTAAGAAGGACGAGATTAAGTTATCACTTGAAAATGGTTACTTGTCAGTAAGCGCTGCTAAGGGACTTGATAAGGAAGAAAAGGATAAGAAGGGTAAACTTATTCGTCAGGAACGTTATGCAGGTGCTATGCAGAGAAGTTTTTATGTAGGAGATGCAGTTAAGCAGGAAGATGTAAAGGCTAAGTTCGAGGATGGCGTTTTGAAGTTGTCAATTCCTAAGAATGAAGCAGAGAAACTTCCAGAGAAACAGTATATAGCTATTGAAGGATAATACGTAATTAACGGGATATCGTGGCTAACACCAGAGTGGTGTAGCTGCGGTATCCCGTTTTTTCCTTAAAAGTATTCTTATGTGATTATATCAAAGAAATCCAGTGTTTACAAGGGTCCACGGGGTGGCATTTTTAATGACCAGGTGTTGATGTACACTAAAATCAGATAGTGAAGAAGAAAAGTTTTTATAAAACTGAAATATAGAAAAATCGGAGGGTGGTCATAAATGTTTGAACGATTTTTATTCTGGATACAAAAGAAGAAATATTGTAAATGCTGCTGTGTGACATGCAAGCATTATAAGGAATGTAGAAATGATCTGTTATATGCAAAGCAATATTTGGAGATGAGAAAGTTAAAACTTTCGGAGGGGAGATGAGTTTATGTTCAAATTATTCGTAGAGTTATTCATATTACCGTTCAGAATCATGGGATGGTTTTTAAAGGCAATATTATGGATTCCACTTATCCTGCTGGGACTTATATTCGATGATGGTGGTCCAGGACCTGGAATGTGGTAGTAATCAGCTGAATGCTGGCAGCTGTACACTAAAGATTATAAGCAAGTAATTAGAAGGGTAAAACTACAGAATCCAAATCAGTATGTACAAACAAGTATTGAGGATTATATATAAACTAAATGAATGCATTTTTGATAACTGGAAAATATCTTAACAGTATTGATACCGATTTGCTGGTGTAGTAAAATTGGGGCATAGAGCTGTCTCATAACTAGGTTTCAAAAATAGGAGCGTATTTTTATGATTTATGGCTATGAAAGAGTAAGTACAAAAGGCCAGGCAAAGGACGGTAATTCTCTTGAAGCTCAAGAGAAAGAACTTCGTGCTGCTGGTGCTGAAGTGATATTTAAGGATATATATTCAGGAACAGTGACAGAACGACCTGAATTAGAAAAACTGATGGAAGTTGTTTGTGCAGGTGATACCATTGTTGTTACTAAGCTCGACAGAGTGGCTAGAAGCGTCATACAGGGCGTTGAATTAATAGAAGAGTTAAATGATAAGGGAGTAAAAGTAAACATTCTAAATATGGGTATTATAGACAACACTCCAACTGGAAAGCTAATTAGGAATGTAATGCTTTCGTTTGCAGAGTTTGAAAGGGATATGATTGTTCAACGTACCCAAGAAGGTAAAAGAATAGCAAGACAAGATCCAAATTATAGAGAAGGAAGACCAAAAAAGTACGGAAAGAAACAGATTGAACATGCTTTACAACTTCTTGAAACAAAGACATATAGACAAGTAACAGAAATGACTGGAATTAGTAAAGCTACCCTTGCAAGGGCGAGGTCAGCAAGTCGAAAGGAAAATAATGGAAAAACTTATAAATATATATGAATATCCTGTATCTAATGTATTAAAGTACCTGCTGCAAGATAAGACAACAGGGAAGAATATCATATTTGCTACAAATGCTTACAAGGATAGGATACCGCCGATAACGGAGCTTACTCCTATAACTGTAGAGGTTCTTAGTGGTTTTAATGAAGATGTTCTTCAACCGAGAGTGGCTAAATCCTTTGAACAGCAAGCGGAAAGAACAAGAAAAAAGGCCGAAGTATTTACTCCGTCTTGGATATGTAACAAGATGAATAATCATTGTGATACAGAATGGTTCGGAAGAGAAAATATCTTTAATATTGAAAATGACAAATCATGGGAACCAACGATGGAAAAGATAGTTTTCGAAAAGGAAAAGGGATGGCAGGAGTATGTTGACTCAAAAAGGCTTGAAATCACCTGTGGAGAAGCTCCCTATCTTGTATCAAGATATGATACCACTACGGCTGAGATTATTCCAATTGAAAGGCGCATCGGTATTCTTGACAGAAAACTCAGAGTTATTAACGAAAACACTGATACAGAAAAAGAATGGCTCAAATGGGTTTATAGAGCTTATCAGAGTATTTATGGTTATGAGTTTCAAGGTGATAATCTTCTCATAGCCCGTATTAATTTAATCGTTACATTCACCGAATATTTGGAAGATAGATGGAGAAGAAAAGCGACAGATAATGAATTGAGGAAGGTAGTGGATATTATAGTTTGGAATCTTTGGCAGATGGATGGGATAACTGGAACGGTACCATTTGGAAAGCCAAAAGAAGAGTATCATCAAATTACATTCTTTGATTATATGCAGGGCATAAATGATATAGATGAGGAAGTAGTTGATTGTAAAATATTCGATTGGAAATCTAATGAGTCTTTAACCTATAGAAGTTTAAAGGAGAAGTAAGAGCATTATGAAGTTTGATTTTGTGATAGGAAATCCACCATACCAAGAAGAAACAAAGAATAGCGGAGATAGACCTAATCCAATATATAATAATTTTATGGATGCTGCGTATTCAATTGCTGATACTGTTGAATTGATTACACCGGCTCGTTTTTTATTCAATGCAGGTCAAACACCTAAAGCGTGGAATGAAAAAATGCTTTCGGATGAGCATTTACGTGTTTTGTCATATGAAGCTGATGCATCCAAGGTGTTCTCTACCACGGATATAAAGGGTGGAGTGGCAATTACTATAAGAGATAAAAACAAATTATATGGTGCAATAGGGGTTTTTACAGTATATAACGAACTGAATGGGATAATTAGACGTGTATCTGATATTGTTGGAGATTCACCACGACTTGATTCTATCATTGCATCACAAGGATTATATCGATTCTCCTCAAGGTTTTTTGTTGAGCATCCAGAAATTAAGGATATATCGGGTAAAGGTACGGGAAATAAAATTGTATCTAGTTTTATGGAGAAAATGCCTGATGTATTCTGCGAGAATCCTCAGAGTTCAGTCATATCAGTAAAGATGCTTGGGAGAATTAAGGGGAAAAGGGAATACAGATATATAAATCGAGACTATTTGGAGGAAAATAATTATATTGATTCATTTAATTTGTTTTTTCCTGAAGCAAATAATAGTGGGCAGTTTGGTGAGACATTGACGGAGCCTACGGTTGGGCTTCCTGGAGAAGGTGCTTCGGATACATTTTTAAGTGCAGGACAATTTGACTCTATTGAAAAGCCTTTAAACTTGTTAAAGTATTTTAAAACCAAATTTTTTAGAACTTTACTTGGAGCGAGAAAAGTAACACAACACTGCCCACAGATAGTTTGGAAAATGATTCCTCTTCAAGATTTTTCACTAAAATCTGATATAAATTGGTCGAAATCAATTCGTGAAATAGATCAACAGTTATATAAGAAATATGGTTTATCAAAAGAGGAAATAGAATTTATTGAAACTAATGTAAAGGAGATGGAATAAGATGAAAAAACCGAGTATTAATTCTACAAAGAAAATAGTTCCAATGATCTATGCTTATACCACTCCTGGCATTACATATCATGAAGGGTATACCAAAATCGGATATACAGAGAAGGATGTTGATAAGAGGATAAAAGAACAAGTACATACTCCAGGTGTTTATTCAAAGAAAGAATGGACCGGAGTCGCAATGTTTGATGATGGATCTGGTGAGACATTTACTGATAGGCATTTTCATGCATATTTACGCAAAAAGGGTGTCAAGCAACCACAGGATGAAGGAAATGAATATTTTGATAAGGATGACAGAAATGAGTGGTTTCATATTAGCCCAGAAGAATCAAAAAAAGATTTCTTTGATTTCCGTTCAAATCGTGGAATAATTGAGAATTCTTACGAAGTAATGCTCTATAAACTAAGAAAAGAGCAAGAAGAAGCCATAAATAAGACTATAGAATACAAGAACGAAAAAAAGGGTGGTGAGTTCTTATGGAACGCAAAGCCTCGTTTTGGAAAAACACTTTCAGTATATGACTTTATCCAAAGAATTAAGGCGGAAAAGGTTCTTATCGTAACAAACCGTCCTGCTATTGCTAATTCGTGGTATTCAGATTATGAAAAGTACCTTGGAAGAAAATCTGGTTATTTTTTTGTAAGCAACGTCGATGGGATTAAGGATAAACCGCTTGTTATAAACTATACAGCATATAAGCAGGATGCAGATAAAAGAACTAAGTCAGTAGAGGCTCTCAAGATGGGGCTCATTGAATTTGTTTCGTTACAGGATCTGAAAGGGTCAATTTATTTCAGTGATAACAAAAATGCAATAGATAAACTAAAGGAAGTAAGTTCGCTGACTTGGGATGTTCTTGTTATTGATGAGGCTCATGAAGGTGTAGATACATATAAGACAGATATAGCATTTGACCAAATCAAAAGAAAATTCACTCTGCATCTTTCGGGAACACCATTCAAAGCACTTGCTAATAGTAAATTTGAGGACAGGGCAATCTATAACTGGACTTACGCGGATGAACAGAGGGCAAAAGAAGAATGGGATGAGAATTCCCTTGTAGAGAATCCTTACGAAAATCTTCCTAAACTAAATCTCTATACATATCAGATGTCTGAAATCATCAAAGATGAAATCAAGCAGGGTATAGAGATAAACGGCGAAACAGAGGAATACGCATTTGATCTTAATGAGTTCTTTGCGGCTGAAAATGGAAGATTTAAGTACAATTCTTCAGTAGATAAGTTTCTTGATGCACTTACCAAACTTGAAAAATACCCATTTTCTACTCCAGAACTAAGAAATGAACTGAAACATACATTCTGGCTTTTGAATAGAGTTGAAAGTGCCAGGGTTTTGGCTAAAAAGCTTAATGAGCATCCTGTTTTTAAGGACTATGAGGTTGTTCTCGCCGCTGGAGATGGAAAAATAGATGATAATGAAGAAGCCATGAAGTCGTATGACAAAGTAGTAGAAGCTATTGCTACACACGAAAAGACTATTACTTTATCTGTAGGGCAGCTTACAACGGGTATAACTATACCGGAATGGACGGCGGTACTTGTTCTAAGTAATGTTAAATCACCTGCTCTCTATATGCAGGCCGCTTTTCGTGCCCAGAATCCATGTCTTTTTAACGAAGGTAATGGCAGCCTAAGAAAGGAAAACGCCTATGTATTTGACTTTGATCCGGCACGTACCCTTAATATATTTGAACAGTTTGCTAATAACTTAATCCCAGCCACTGCAACAGGTGGTGGAACAGCAGATGAAAGAGAAAAGAATATAAGAGAACTCCTTAACTTCTTCCCAGTCATCGGTGAGGATGAGAATGGCGAACTAAAGGAACTTGATGCAAGAGAGGTTCTTACGATTCCGAGAAAGATAAGGTCTGTGGAAGTGGTTAAGAGGGGATTTATGAGTAATTTCCTTTTCCAAAATATAAGCAATGTATTCTCTGCTCCGAAAGAAGTTATTGATATAATCACATCATTTACTTCTTATGAAGAGCCAAAGAGTAAGATTAATCTTACAGAGGAGACCAAAAAAGAACTGTCTCTAAATGCTGAAGGAGAGGTGGAAATTCCTGAAGAGGAGGTCCTTGAGAGGGTTGTCGATCTGTTTGGTGAAAAAATATACGATGAAGTAATGACAAAAAAGGTAGAGGATATCTTTACTGATATAGATGATAAACCAGATGAAGCCTTGTCTAATTTGAAGAAACTGGTTAAGGATAATGTCATTAAAGATGTTGTAGAATCAGCCCAGGCTAAGTATGGCGATGATATGAGAGCGTCTGACAAGAAACAGATAGAGCGTCAGCTAAACAGTAACACCGATCGCATACTTGATAAATTGCACGGCAATTATCAGATTGAAAATAATGTGCTTGAACAGCAGAGAATAGAAGAGCAACAGAATCGGCTTAATACAGGCCGTACAAGTGAAGAGATAGACCAAGAGTTTGATGAGAAGAAGAAAGAAATTGCTCAGAATTATGAGCAACAGATAATGACGGCGGTGCAGGAACTCATAGATGATTCTGCCCATACTACTGTTAAAACAGTAGAAACCAAGAAGAAACAAAGGCTTAAAACAGAGATTGAAGATGGGATCAGAGATCATTTACGAGGCTTTTCAAGAACAATACCGTCATTCCTTATGGCGTTCGGTGATGATAGCGTTACTCTTGCTACTTTTGATACCACAATACCAGGAGATGTATTTCTTGAAGTAACGAGCATTACTTTGGAACAGTTCAAATTCCTGCGAGATGGTGGGGACTATAAAGATGAAGAAACCGGAGAAACAAAGCATTTTGATGGATCACTATTTGATCCTGTAGTGTTTGATGACTCAGTTAAAGAATTTTTGGCATTAAAGAGACGACTTGCTGATTATTTCGATGAAAAGAGTATAGACGACATATTTAACTATATCCCTCCGCAGAAGACTAACCAAATATATACTCCAAAAAGTGTTGTGTCACATATGGTGGATATGCTTGAAGAAGAGAATCCGGGATGCTTTGATATGCCAGATAAGACATTCATTGATCTATACATGAAGTCAGGTCTTTATATCGCAGAAATTGTTAAAAGGCTTTATCGTAGTGAGAGAATGAAAGAGCTCTTTCCTGACGGAAAGGAAAGGCTGAAACACATTTTTAAAAATCAGGTATATGGATTAGCACCTACCAAAATTATTTATAATATCGCTATTAGTTTTCTTCTTGGATTTGATGAAGATATGGAGATTTCGGATCATAATTTCCGTCAAGTAGATAGTTTGCCATATGCTAAGGAAGGCACTCTTGAGCAAGAATTAGATAGAATATTTGGAAATGAAAGTGTTGAGTAATTATTTATGGGGCCAATGTCTATAAAATGTCGCTAAAAAGTTCAAAAACACAAAAAAATGTATGGAATATATGGAATTATTCACCATATAAAGAAGTGTGGAGAACATACAGATACTAAATATAGTATCAACTGTAGAACTCCTTCTTGAACGAATGGACGATTATCCGGATTCTGAGGAAAGACGATTATTTTATGTGGCTTTAACTAGAGCAAGAAGAAAAGTGTTTATAGTTACAGCTGATAATAAGCAATCCTCATTTGCCAGTGAAATGATAAGTAAATATGGTGAAGAGATGAAGAAAGAGGCCTGGACCTGTCCTTTGTGTGGTGGCGCGTTAAGAAAAGTCAAAGGTCCATACGGAGAATTCTATGGATGTAGTAATTATCCAGAGTGTAAATATAAAAGGCCTAAGAGGAAGTGAAAATTAAAACAGATACATTGTTTGAATCATTTGTACATAAACGCGCCCTTACCGTCCTTAAGATGTATTTAAGGACAGAATAGAGATACATACTACAGGTGGATTCCCTAAAGGTCATGCACCGGAAGAATATCTTGATGGTAATAAAAAGCCTATCCGCCGTAATAGAAAAATTACTGGCGTATTGTATTTTTCAAAGGATATGGAAACCTTTGCAACCGGACTTAAAAGAATCAAGGATCTTTGTGATGAGGCAGGCTGTAATGTTGAGTTCCGGACGGAGAAGGATGATTTTGTAGTGGCTTTTTATCGTAATCTTAGAGAATCATGGGGGACAAAGTTGAGTGCCATGTCACCGGATGTCACTCAAGATGTCACCGAAGATAAAAAATCCTTGGATGAAAGATTTTTAGAATTGATAAGATCGGATTCTAAGATTACCACAAAAGCAATGGCAGAAAAACTGGATGTATCTGACAGAACGGTAAAACGCCATATAGCAGCTATGTCAAATGTCAATTATATTGGAAGTGGATACAGTGGACACTGGGAGATTTCTGAAGGGTGATGTCGCTAAAATGTCGCTAAAAAGTCCGAAAACACAAAATAATAACTGGAATATATGGAAAATATATACCATATATGCTGACAAATAGAAGTGACAGATACTATATATAGATGTCGCTAAAGAACTCCTTCTTGAACGAATGGATTATTATCCGGATTCTGAGGAAAGACGATTATTTTATGTGGCGTTAACCAGAGCAAGAAGAAAGGTGTTTATAGTTACAGCTGATAATAAGCAATCTTCTTTTTCTTGAAAATTATGATCTGTCAGGAAAAGAGATAGTTCTCTTTGCTACTTCAGGAAGTACTGGTCTTGGAAGCTCAGTTGAGGATCTTGAAGAGAGTGCACCAGGAGCACATATTAGAGAAGGAGCTATGTTAAATGGGGTAAGCTCTGAAGATGAGTTTAAGAAGGTAGCAGAGATGTTTATTTAAGTATCGTTTAAATGTATTTTGTTACAAAGGGGGATTTATATGGCACAGTTACCAAAGCCTTTATCAGATAAGTCTATCCAGAAAATGGATGGATTGGATGATATATAAAGTTGATACTGAAATGCAAATGTTCGGCAGGATATACCAAAGCTGCTTGATGAGATAGAAAGATTAAGAGGAAACGAAGGTAAGGTATGGCATATTGTAACTGGGGAACAGATCTAGATATATTAATCGCATATCATGATACAGAGTGGGGCGTACCGTTGCATGATGACCGTGGACAATTTGAGTTCCTAATGATGGAAGTGATGCAGTGCGGACTTAACTGGACTATGATGATGAAAAAGCGTGAGATATTCCGTTCCTGCTTTGACAATTTTGAATATGATAAGATTGCTAAGTATACAGAGGAAGACGTTGAGAGAATTCTTGAAGTTCCGGGAATGATTAAGTCTCGCAGGAAGATAGAAGCTATCATCAATAATGCAAAATGCTTCCAGAAGATCCAAGAGGAGTTTGGTTCATTTGATTCATATCTTTGGGCTTATTCGGATGGTAAGACCATTCTATATAACAAGCATGAGGATGGCTATATTCCGGTCAGTAATGGCCTCTCAGATGAGATTAGTAAGAATCTGAAAAAACGTGGTTTTAAGTATCTTGGGACTGTAACGGTGTATTCGCATTTGCAGGCGTGCGGAATGATAAATGATCACGGCTCTGACTGTCCATGTTATAAGAGGATTAATGCAGCACATCCAACAGTAAGAAAGCGAAGATACAAAGAAAAACAGATACAATATTTTGGTTAAGAAAGTGTGAAGATTTGAGTAAAGACTTTAAAGAAAAAGTGTTCAAATATATTAAAAAAGAATATGGTGTTGAACCTGATTATCCATGGGGGAAATATCCGGAAAATGCTGTATTTCGACATGAAGATAATAAGAAATGGTTTGCTCTAGTTATGACAGTATCCAAGGATAAACTTGGTCTGTCCGGAACAGACGATGTTGATGTGATAAATGTTAAGATGGATGATCCTGTATTTATGGACATGCTACTTCATCAGAAGGGTTATCTTCCTGCTTATCATATGAATAAGGATAACTGGATTTCGGTTCTCCTGGATGGAAAAGCTGCATTAAATGATATTTATTCTGTTATAGATTTCAGCTTTGCATCGACTGCTTCTAAAAAGAAAAAAGAGAAAACGAGACAACCTAAAGAGTGGATCATACCTGCTAATCCCAAGTATTACGATGTAGAACACGCTTTTGATAATGAAAAGGAAATCAACTGGAAACAGGGAAATGGTATCAAAGTCGGTGATACAGTCTTTATGTATGTAGCAGCTCCGGTGTCGGCGATAATGTATAAATGCACTGTTCTGGAAACAAATATTCCTTATGCTTACCAGGATAAGAATCTGACTATAACAGCTCTGATGAAGATAAAACTCGAGAAGAGATACGATAGAGAGCTATTCACATTTGACATCTTGAAGGAAGAATATGGGATATATGCGATAAGAGGTCCGAGAGGAATACCGGATTCGCTGAGTAGGGATCTGTAGGAGTAATAATGTTATGAAAGATGCAAAGAGAGGCTTTGTTCCTTCAGATGAAAGAGAGTTCGGAGATAAGGCTATCCCGAAACTCCGTCAGGCTGCTGAAGAGGTATTATTTCTGCTGAATCATGGATATCCGGTCAAAGGAGCAACCAGATTCGTAGGCGACCACTATATGTTTTCAGAACGTCAGCGCTTGGCTCTTGCTAGAACAGTTTCACCCGAGGAGCAGATAGTTTCAAGACTGAGCAGAGAAGTAAAGAATATAGAAGGTGAAACAATTTATATAGATGGCTTCAATGTGATCATTGGACTAGAGATAGCATTTTCAGAATCAATGCTCTTTACCTGTATGGATGGAACTATCAGAGATCTGGCTGGACTCAGGGGAACATACAGACTGATTCCGGAGACGGACCTGGCAGTTAAGGCATTACTTAAGACACTGGAAAAGCTAAAGGTTGGAAAGGCTGTAATATACCTGGATAAACCGGTATCAAACTCCGGAAGACTGAAGCAAAAGATAAATGAGTATGCTGAAGATGTTGATATAGAAGTTGAAGTAGAAATAGAAGATGCAGTGGATTACATCCTGAAGCAGAAACCACTGATAGCTTCCGGCGATGCCATAATTCTGGATGCATGTGATAAATGGTTCAATCTTGTTAGAAGTGTGATAGAAGAAAACATAGGAAGATATCCGTATATAGATATCTGTCCAGAAATGGAATAGTGGGTATTGTTATGACACATGCAATTCTGTATATTTATGGTATTACATAAATGTGAAACTAAATGTTTGTGTGACTCTTTTTTCCATAGTGTAGGCGATATGGAGTAATCATCGGGAAGCAGAGATTAACCATATAAAAGTATTCGAAATGACCACTCAAATACACAAGAAAAAAGATGTGATCAATATTTTAATGTATTCCTAATAAAAAAGTTTAGATTATGTTGTCAAAACCATAACGAAGCATCAAATAGTAAAATATTATAAGCCAAAGAAAAAAGATGTATGGCTAAATCATTATATTTAAGGATAACTATATGGCAAGTAAAGCGATTATTAATATGTTGTCAGGTAAATGGCAAAAGGATCCTACTGAAGAAGAAATTAAAGCTTGGAATAACGACTCAAATGATATTTTTGTTGGAAATATAAAATATACTAAGGAAGAGTTAGATAGGTTAAAGAAAAAATCCAAAAAGACTTTGTCTAAATCAAATTCTATAAAAAGTAATTCATCTTCAAAAATGGATAAAAATAGTAAACAATTGAATAGGAATACAAATAATAAGATTGAAAAGAATAAAATATATAAGTTTCACGATATAAGTAAAATAGCTGTTTTAGATACAGAGACTACGTGGACTGACCAGGTGATGTCTATCGGTATCGTCATTGCAGACGTGGAGACTAAGAGAGAGATTAGATCGGAGTATTATATCATTTCACCTGAATATGAGAGTGGTGGAATGTTTTCGAATACCCTCTTCGATACACCGAAGAAGAAGACTAAGGTGCTGTCGCGTGAGGAAGCGATAGAGGGTATAGAGAGCTTGTTGGATGAAGAGGCGGTTAGTACTATATTTGCTTATAATGCCTCATTTGATTATCGTCATTTGCCTGAACTTGCATCCTACACGTGGGTGGACATCATGAAGATAGCTGCCTATAAGCAGTACAACCGCGCTATCACCGATGATATGGAGTGTTGCCTGTCGGGGAGACTGAAGAGGGGCTATGGAGTGGAAAATATACTGGGGATGCTGAAACCTAGATATCGGGAGACACATAATGCATATTTTGACGCTATAGATGAATTAGAAATAGTTAAGCTACTTGAACTCGACATAGATGTGTATGAGAATGCTATCCTGAACTAGGCTAAAGCATTTTGATGTAAATGTGATTTGTTCAAATGATACTGATATTATCGATGAAATATTTCGTAAGTTAACACCATTAATTATGAAATTACCAGAACGATAGGAGAATAGATTAAAATGTGTCGCAAGAGCGCTTCTCCCAGAAGAAATCTCAGAAGGCACAAAGCTTGCTTACGAGATGTTCCAGTACAGTTTACGATGATAAGTTTTGGGGATAAATATGAAGGTAATTCGCTACGGAAATGAGAAATCAGAGAATATCCTTATTCAGATGATTGGAATGCATGAGATTCCATTTCTCGAAAATGAGGTTAAGCTAATTCGGGAGTATAGTGGCACGGAGGATTTCCAGCTGCACGCGGTGAAGGTGGACGATTGGAACCGCGAACTGTCGCCTTGGGTTGCTCCAGCTGCATTTGGCGATGAGGATTTTGGCGGCCAGGGTTGGACGACGCTTAAGTCGCTGCTGGATTATATAGAAAATGAGATCTACGGGGAGCGAGAGGAGTATTATCCGCATTTGCATCTGGGAGGGTACTCGTTGGCGGGGCTCTTTGCGCTGTGGGCGTCGTACCAGACATATAGGTTCGAAGGTGTTGCGGCGGTATCTCCCTCAGTTTGGTATCCAAAGTTCGAAGATTACATTTCATCAAATGACATAATGGCGTCGCGGGTGTACCTCAGCCTCGGCAAGAAAGAAGCGGCGACCCGAAATGAGATGATGTCCCAGGTGGCGGACATAATCCAGCGAGTGCGCGACGAGCTTGAATCCGAGATCAAAGTGACGTTGGAGTGGAATGAAGGAAATCATTTCAAGGATCCCGACGTTCGAATGGCAAAAGGATTCGCCTGGGTCCTAAATGAACTATGAAATTTTATATATCATTTGAGGACGGAAAGTCATGTAAACCATATATACGGTCAAGGTATGACACTAACATAGATTTTCTATTTTTCTCATTTAGACAATTAAAGCGAACAAGATTTATAGATTCAGCGTTTTTTTTTGATGCACATTTTTGATATCATTTCGTTGATGATAACTTATTAGCGTGCGTTGGTTAGCTGCATGCGATAAATTAGCTTCATTTCTAATTAACTGTTTTTATTGATACGTGACACGCGAAAGGAGACATGAAATGGGCAAAAATGATCGTTTTAAGAAGGTTTATTCACAGGGCACAGTTAATTCAACTCAGATCTGGGTTGACAAGGAAACTGGTGTAAATTATCTATATCATGAGGACGGATATTCAGGCGGCCTAACTCCACTGCTAGATAGAGAGGGAAAGCCAATTGTTACCCCAATCATCGAGAAATAAAATACCGAATAAACAATCTCAAATAAATATTCTCGAGTAAATAATATCAAATAGTTGAAAAGAGCTTTATTCAAAACTGAGTAAAGCTCTTTTTTGTTGCTTTAAAGGGCTTCATTGTTGCCATTTTGTTGCGCTTTTGTTATCCATACCTGGAGTATAATCATATAAAATGAGTCACCTTGCACGTCGGACGTAACAGGTGACTCATCTTCAAAAACAGGGAGGATATCATGAGCAGATTAAAGGAACTTAGAAATTACATCAACGAAGAGCTATATAAGATGGAAGACATCGATGAGCGTACCGCCGCAATAACACATCTAAATGGTGTCGCTCTAGCTACTACAATTCTAGCTAAGAAGCGTGGCTTTGGTCCTGAAGTTGCTGCGATGGCAGGTGTGCTTCACGACCTGCACGCATACAAGACTGGTTCATACGAAGAGCATGAGCATAAAGGTTCAGAGCTAGCTCGCCAGATACTCGAAGAACTCCAGCTTACAAATCCTGATGAAACAGAAATGATATGCTCAGCCATATACCATCATGGCGATAAGCTAACAGTAGATAGTCCATTTGACGAACTGCTCAAAGATGCTGATGTAATATCGCATACGTTAAATGATCCAACTAAGCCAATAAAAGAAAGAGAGCAGAAGAGATACGATGCTCTGTGTGCAGAGTTTGGGTTGTATTAAGTATTTATATGTAATATCAATTGTATTCTTGAATAATTTAGTTAAATCATTTGACTAAACATCCGCAAAACTTCATAAAAAGCGGACAATTAGGAAAATAACTATAGTACTAATTATTTAGATTGAGTATAGGAGATACCATTATGATGAGTATGACTCATATTTCAATTGGTTTAGCTACAACTCTTGCTATTACTAGACCAGATAAGTTTCAAGATTATTTACCTGTAATAGCAGGTGCAGCCATTGGAAGTATAATATGTGATTTTGATTGTAGATCAACTGATGAAATGAAGGATGCGCTTTATGGAAGAATAGTAGCTTTATCATTATTCGTAGTTTCAATTGTTATTGATCTTATAGTTAGAGGTAAAGTGTTTAATTCTTTGTTTCAGCATAATGTTAAGCTTATTCTAGTTGGATTGGTGATATTTATAATTACAAGCATTTTTGCTATCTTTTCTGAACATAGATCTTTTTCGCATTCCTTGTTAGCTCTTGCTCTTTATGTAGGGGCTCTATTATGTATTAGTATTCCGTTAGTTATTCCTTTCTTGATAGGATATATATCGCATATTTTACTAGATATAATGAATAAAAAGCCTGTTATGTTTTTATTTCCTTCAGATAAAGGTTTTTGCTTAAATTGGTTTTATGCTGGAAAGACAGCTAATAAGGTTTTCCTTTTATTTGGTTGTATAGGGTTATTGTCTGTAATAGTATTCAATATTCTTTACTAATATGAAAGATTCAATAAATATGTTATTCACTCTTTTTTGAACATAGTTTATATAACAAAACGATTATAATTTTAAGAAGAAAGGCTACGTTATGAAGAAAAATAGAATGATATTTTATAAAATTATTCAATTAGTATTAGCAATTGTAATCTTATTTTCAATTGATATTAATGGAGAAGCTAAGGAGGGTGAGTCTAAAGACAATGAAGCCATAGAAGGCTATTACATCGAATTATCTGAGAAAAGTGATTATAGTACTGAGAAAAATGATACGCGTGATACTTTTTTGGATGGAAAACAATTAGGAGATATTTCTATAAGTGGCAGTTTCAAGAAAATAGATGATGTTAATGGTTTTCCTTCATATGAAATCAAGGAAGATAATATTGACTTTATGTATAAATTACAAAATAACTATACTAATATTTCAAATGGTTCTTGGTATATCACATCTGATAAAGAGAAAAAAGTCGATGGAATTGATATGGGAGATAAAATTGGTAAGGGAGGTTTGATAATTCAATCTTCTTTAGATGGAACAAACTGGACTACAATCGATAAAAAAACTGATTTAGTAAATATAGATTTGAACAATGAATTATACACTACAAAGGATATTCAGCAGGTTAATGGATGTTATTTTAGAATTATAATAGCCTATAAATTACAAAAACAATTAGCTGATAAAAAAGTTTTATTTGTTAATGTTGATAATTACGAATACAAGAGAGTTATTGAATTATATGAGTTTTATTTGATCAATTCGTCTGAAAACAAATCAAATGCTGTATCCCCTGATGATACACCTAAAAAAGAATTAGGTAGTAAAACTAAAAAGAAAAAGGATAATGGGTTTTCTGGGTCGGAAACAATAGATAGTAAAGATCCTCATTATGGGTGGGATATAGGAACATTTTTTGTAAATGGTTATACGCAGGAAATGAAGAATGATGAAAATGATCCTGTATTCCTTAAGAAAGTTGGAGATAAAGTGACTTTATGGTTTTCTCTTAAGCAGGATATTAAAAAATTAAATGAAAAAGATAACCTTAGTATAGCATCGGATAAAAATGCGTTTGATAAATATTTTGAAACAGCAGTGACAAACTTTAAGAGAGGCACTTTGATTATTCGTTTTACTGATTTTGAAGGAAAAAAGCATGATCCAATTATATATACCGATTATTTAGCTGCTTGTGCAAGTACAACTGCTGAAACTCGTGTCGAATTATTTGAGGAAGGTGATTATGAAGTTGCTTTAGATTATGAAATTAAAGACGATAAAGGTGTTAATTCATATTCGGATTACCAAATATTTTTTAAGTTTTCTGTAAGAAATGGTAACAGTATGGTGTTTCCATTTGATGTTAAAACGGAGAGTGAGTTAAGAAATAAAGATATTACAGAAAATGGATTTAAAATTGATCTAGCAAAATCAAAATACTTGAAGATAAATGTAAAAAGAACTGCCATTATACGAAGCGGCAAAACCATTAAAGAAGATGTAAGATATGATGCACCTGCAAAAGATGGAGAAGTGTATATAGATGATGGTGAATATACAATAACTGTGAAAAATACATATACAGGAGAGGAAAATAAAAAAATAATATATGTTGGTTCAGATAATGTATTAAAAGCATTATCGAAGAATAATTTATCAGCGAGTGAGTTGGAAGTCAAACTTAAACAGGGATATGTAATATCAGAAGATGGCGGATTAAGTGTACCATAATACAATATTGTTGGGGGTGCTTTTATGAAAAAAATAATAGCTGCTATATGCATATGTCTTTTAGTTTTTTCGGGATGTACATATGGAATAACTAATGAATCAAACGAATCAAATGAATTAAATAATTCTGTCGAAGCGAATACGGTTGAGGCTTTGATAGAGTCCTCTACGGATGCTGAAATAGAAGAAGAAACTGAAGATTATTCTCAATATTTGCCTACAGGTGAACCAGACTTTAGTGAGATAAACTTAAGTGATGGGAGATTGACAGAATATTTAGAAGATTCAATAATGGCCGGTCTTGAAGAAGATTTCGGTGATGATAATTACATTATAAAAGAATTAGAAATGAAATATATTTCTAAAGAATATATAGATGAAGTTGAGTTTAATTCCAAAGAAAATGTATGGTTTGGATATACCCTTTCGGAATTAGCGGAAAAGTTTAAAGATACGCCATATGTCTTTTCATTAAGTGATGATGGAGAAACTATTGTAAAACCTTTAGAAGGTTATGATGATACATATGAGAAGGTGTTGAAAAATGTAGCTATTGGTACAGGGGTAATACTAATATGTGTAACTGTTTCTGCAGTATCTGCTGCTGTTGGAGCAGAACCTGTTAGCGTAGTTTTTGCAGCGTCTGCAAAATCAGTGACAACTATGGCTATATCAAACGGTGCGATTAGTGCAATCATTACTGGAATAGTTAAAGGTGTGTCCTCTGGTGACGTTGATGAATCAATTGCTGAGGCAGCTTTAGCGGGAAGTGAAGCATTTAAATGGGGAGCTATATCTGGAGCTATTTTAGGTGGTGTATCAGAGGCTTATACTATTACTTCTAATTCGGCTGCTGAATCTACAAACTCAGTTTATAAGTTGGCTTCTGAGGCTGAAGAAAGAGCGGTTGCAACGTATGGTGGCGAAGGTCAAGTAACATATTTAAATGGTAAAGTAGTTGAGTATGGAACAACTGGTGCAACACGTCCGGATGTTGTTGTTCATAATGGAAAACTTCTTGAGGCTATAGAAGTGAAGTCATATGATTTGAATAGTAAACAATGTGTTGATAGTTTAAAGTACACATTAAAACGGCAAGTGGCTGATAGAATAGAAAATCTTCCTAGTGGTTCAACACAAAGAATTGTACTAGATGTTACAGGTAGGGATATAGCATTTGAAAGAGCGAATGCAGTTAAATTGAGTATTCAGGATGGATTAAGTGAAATATACCCTAATATTCCTATTGATATAGTTGGATATTAGTTTTAAGAATAGTTATTAAAAGGATAAAAATGCAAGATAATAAACTCGATAAAACTGATATTATTTTCTCATGCTCTAGTGGCGTTTTAGCTTCTTCTTTAGATTTAATGCTTAATACTGAATTCGGAATAAAAACCGCTTTTGATATTGGTGACAAACAAGTGGAAGAATTAGTAAAGAAGCTTGCTAAAAAAGAAGAATTAAAGAGTTCCATTGGATCCTTAGAAAGAAAATATAAAAATAAAAGTGATAATTTCAAATTATTTGAGGATAGTGATAAGTTTGGTGGTTCTATACATCATCATTTGCAGGAGTTTTCGCATCATCCTACACTTGTAGGATTATTGTGTTCTATATGTACTGAGTTTACAGGGACGGCATATGGAACGAGAAATGATGGTTCATTTTCAAAAGAGATTATTCCTAATTTTGAAAAAGATAAGTTTCCTGAGATTGTTTTTAAAGGCGCATTTAAATGGGCTATGCATTTAGCAAGTGATGTTGCAGGTTCTAGAGGTAGTACAAATGAAGGCGCAGGTATTCCAGGTCCTTTGCTTGCAACCATAAAAGAATTATCGTCTTTACCTATATTTAACCAAGATGATAAAACTAATAAACTATCTGAATTATGTGAGGATTTGTTTGATGGTTCTTTTACTGAGGCTAAGTTTGATTTTAGAACAGAACTTGGACTTGTAAATATTGCGATTAATCAAGCGATATCTGTTTTATTATGCGAAGGTATTGTGTGTGCATTTTATTCAGTCAGACGTTTATTTGATGAGATGAAAAAATGTAATGCTCATAGTCTAAATGATATAAAAAAAATAGATTTTAAGAACATTATTCCTAAGAATAATCCTAAACTAACTAGGCTGAGAACTATTTCTGCTATTTCATTTTCTGCTGTAGATATGTCTTCAGCAGCAGTTTTAGCTTATAGTGAATGTGATGGTGATAAATCAAAGTTCACCATAGGATTTGCAAAGCGTGTTAATTATTTTGGAGTGGGAAGACTGATTATTGCAGGTGCTGGAGAAACAGGAATAAAGTTTGATAAATCATTCGAAGATTATAGACCTGTAGCTGAGCGATTATCTCATGAAGTGGATATAGTATCACAAAATATAAAGGAAGCAGTTCCGATATCTGATGATACAAGAGAACTTACAGAGAGGAGCGTAACTACAGTCACCACCATTGCCGCTATCGGAACTCCAATTGGCTTCATTACAGCTGCTATCGGAGTATATAAGGAAATATCAACGTCAGTCGAGGAGTATAAGGTTGCGAAGGAAGAACGTATTAGGATAGAAACGGAATGTGCAAATGCTATAGAGCTCCTGGAGACGTATCAAGAAGAGATGGAGTTGGTTGTATCTGAGTATATGATTGACCGGTTAACCATCTTTGGTGGAGCGCTTGATCAAATGGATGCTGCATTACAAAGTGGAGATACAGATTCATTTATTGAAGCCAATAATGCGATACAAAGTAAGCTGGGGAAGGATTCTCAGTTTTCATCTATGGATGATTTTGATGTACTCATGTCTTCAGACGGTGATTTTAAATTATAGAAGGTGAAGCCTATGTATATAAAAAAGAAAAGTGCAATAATGACATTTTACTATCTGATTGCAGTCGATAAGGAAGTATCTGATGAAGAACTGGATACTTATGAGAGTATTGCAAGAGAAATAGATCCTGAAGGATATGATCAGTATAAATCTTCAATTAGTGACGCATACAAGAGGCAGATTGATAAGCTTATCGATGAAGAAGATTTTTATGATGTGATCCTTGAGGGTGTCGATATAGCTTTATCAGAGGAGTTATCAGATGATGAAGAGGGCGTATCATCACGATTCCTTCTATGGAATATATTGGTTGTTGCCTTCTGCGATGGCTCATATTCAAATGAGGAGAGAAGGCTAGTAAAGCATATCGTTAGGTTCTTAGATATTGATACTGATGTATTTCTTGAAATGGAACAGCTGATGAAGGCAAATGTAGCTGTTGGCAAAGAACTCGAAGATATCGAGAGAAGTGATAGGCCATACAATGAAATACGTCCTATGGTAGAAGAGATTGAGAAGAGACGTGAGGTTATAGTAACATCAGCCAGAAATCTCATCGAGGATGAACTGTATATTCCAGTTAACAAGATGGAAATACCAAAGAATAAGATGCTAGAAGAAACAAAGGATGCTGTTAGTAAAGCGGCCTCAAATGTTGCAAATGCTGTTTCGCCTATTAAGAATACAGTAACTCCTATAGCATCAAATATAAATGACCAGACTAAGAAATTATTTGTAAATATCATGACAAAGAAGAATAAGTTCCGTTCATAGATTTCGGAGGTGGATATATGCCTATACCATTAGTCTTTATTGGAATAGCAGCCGTTACGGGAGCTGTTGGAGCAGGTACATCCGTTAAAGCGGGTGTTGATCAGTCTCGAGCAAAAAAGCTTAATCTTAATTCTGAAGAAAGATTGGAGCAAGCAGGTGAGAGACTAAATGTATTAAGAAAGCAGTGTGGTGATTCTCTGGAATCGCTTGGAGGAGAGAAACTTGCAGTTCTTAATGGTTCACTTAAAGATTTTGTTGATGTTTTTTCGAATATAAAAAATGTTGATTTTACAGATTCAATTGGTCTTCAGGAGTTAAGTAAGTTCCATATTGACCAAAAGTCATTTGGAGAAATGGAGAAGATAGATGGGTTTGTAAAGACTCTGACTACAGGAGCACTTTCGGGGGTGACTGGTGGAGCATTAGCTGCTTTTGGAGCATATAGCGCTGCGGCATCATTTGCATCAGCCTCAACTGGTACTGCGATTGCATCATTAAGTGGGGCAGCAGCCTCTAATGCGACGCTAGCTTTTTTCGGTGGTGGTTCACTTGCTGCAGGAGGACTTGGCGTTGCTGGTGGAACTGCAGTATTAGGTGGCTTAGTTGCTGGTCCGGCATTACTTGTTATGGGTATCATTTCTGGAAATAAGGCTGGAAAATCTTTAGAGACAGCTCTAGCGAGTTCAGCTGAAGTCGATGAGGCTATTGAGCAAATAGAAATAGCTAATATCCAATGTATCGGAATACGTCGAAGAACATATATGTTCTACTGTCTTTTAGCCAGACTTGATTCATTTTTGCTTCCGCTAGTATTTGATATGAAAGATATAGTAAAAAATGAAGGCTATGATTATTCAACATTTTCGCCAGAAAGTAAAAAGATTGTAGCGAGAGCGGCTTCTGTTGCTGTAACTATCAAGAGTGTAATTGATACACCGATTTTATCTGAAAATGGAGAAATGATGGAAGAGTCGGCAGATGCATACAAGAAGATTAGTATGTCGATGCAGGATTGATACAAGTATTCTCGAAAGAAAGCGGTGATATAATGTTTCCTGGCATAAAAAACTTCAAAGATACTTGAAGTTAAAAAAGCTTATTGAGGTTATAAAGTATGTTGAGGTGATAATAATACAACTAACAAAAATAGGTGATAATAATACAACTAACAAAAATAAAAAATCAAAATTTTTTCAAAAAATCAATTAAAAATTTTTTCAAAAAGTTGTGTCAAGCATTTTTGATTATGTCCCGAAATGATTAAAACATTTGCCCTGGATTTTCCAGGGCTTTTGTTATGCTTGGGGCTCCGCCCCAAACCCCGTCCTTCGCCAGGAAGGCGAGGGAACAGCTATTGCTGTTCTGGGGACATTAGGATTATCCGTGTCACTTCGTCAAGGGCTGCCCGGATGCTTTGCATCCAGCGTGCTGTCCCTTGACTCCGTTCCCGCACCATCTACATACAAGCTTCGAGATTATCAAAAAGATGATGTTGTTGAGATAATACAAATCTCATAAATGTCTGGCTTCTCCAAGGATGATTCATAGGT
>FOEK01000045.1 GCA_900110635.1 Lachnospiraceae bacterium NE2001 | reverse complement strand
GGAAAACCAGAACATAAAGAAGGATTGTGAGGACAAGTCCTACAATTACACCAACTATTAACTGCCATAGTCCTCCGCCACCGCTGCGTCCATAGCCTCCATATCCCCCGTATGGATTGCCGCCAAAAATGGCAAAATCATTTAATACTTTAGCTACCATTATACTTTTAACCTCCTTAGATAATGATATATTGGATACTTATTTATAATCATACTTCAGGACTGTAACAGAAAGTGGCGGAACATCAATCTCGATAGAATGCTTCATTCTGTCGCAAGGCTCATCGATTGCTTTGATAGCCTTCTTAGGTCCCACATTTCGCCCAAGTCCTCCGTACTTCTTATCATCAGAAGACAGGATTTCCTTATAGGTTGTCATACAAGGAACACCAATCTTATAACTCTTACGCTCAACTGGTACGAAGTTGCAGATAAACATTATCTGGTCCTTAGCAGTCTTACCGCGACGGACAAATGCCACGATTCCGCTATCAGCATCATCAACCTTAGTCCACTCGAAGCCCATTACCTCGTTATCATTGTAATACAGCGCATCATAATTAGTATAGAGATGATTAAGATCCTTTACGAAACTCTGAATGCCCTGATGCATAGGATTATCAAGAAGGAACCAGTCAAGACTGCGAGCCTCGCTCCACTCACGAAGCTGACCAAACTCCTGTCCCATAAAGAGCAGCTTCTTGCCAGGGTGACCCATCATAAATCCGTATGCTGTACGAAGATTTGCAAACTTATCGAACTCAAGTCCTGGCATCTTATTCAGCATAGAACACTTAAGATGAACTACCTCGTCGTGTGAGATAACCAGGATGTAATTCTCTGCATATGTATATGACAGAGAAAATGTTAATCTATTGTGATTGAACTTACGGAAATATGGATCAAGCTTCATATACTCAAGGAAATCATTCATCCAGCCCATATTCCATTTAAAGAGGAATCCAAGTCCCTTCATATCAGCCGGAGCTGTAACTCCAGGCCAAGCAGTTGACTCCTCGGCGATAAGGTAAGCGCCAGGATTTCTCTCCTCCATAACCTTATTTATATTCTGAAGAAGAGCAATGGCTTCAAGATTCTCCTTGCCGCCATCTTTGTTAGCAACCCACTCGCCGTCGCGCTTGCCATAATCGAGGTAAAGCATAGATGCAACTGCATCCACACGAAGTCCATCGATGTGGTACTTCTCTACCCAGAAAAGAGCATTAGAGGTGAGGAAGTTAGCAACCTCATTTCTACCATAATCAAAGATATAGGTGCCCCAGTCAGGATGCTCACCCTTACGAGGATCAGCATTTTCATAAAGAGGCATGCCATCAAAACGTCCCAGTCCATGTGCATCTCTTGGGAAATGTGCTGGAACCCAGTCGAGTATTACGCCAATTCCCAGCGAATGCATATGATCTACAAAATAAGCAAAGTCCTCAGGTGTACCGTAACGGGAGGTCGGAGCATAGTAATTAGTAACCTGATAGCCCCAGGAACCATCAAATGGATACTCTGCAATACCCATAAGCTCGATATGGGTGTATCCCATTTCAATCAGATACTCGCCAATCTCCTCAGCATACTCTCTATATGTATAGAAACCAAAATCTGAGTCTTCGATTTTCTTCTTCCAGGAACCGATATGGCACTCATATATGGACATAGGCTGCTTCATACGAGCAACACGGTCCTGCTTTGCACGATTGTCCATCCAAGACTTATCTGTCCACTTGAGATTTGAAATGTCAACTACTATATTTGCGTTGTCTGGACGAACCTGATCCTGATTGCCATAAGGATCTGCCTTATAAAGGATGTCGCCATAACGTGTCAGTATCTGATATTTGTATACAGCACCCGGCAGTACATCTGGAATAAAGAGCTCATAAACGCCTGATACGTTGTGAATCTGCATAGGATTCAGCGCGCCATCCCACATATTGAAGTCACCCACGACAGATACACGGCGTGCATCAGGTGCCCATACAGCGAAGTACGTACCCTGTACTCCATCGATAGTCATAGGGTGCGCACCCATTTTATTATAAACATCGTAGTTCTTGCCTTCAGCAAACAGGTATGCATCGAAGTCCGTGAAGAGTCCTTCAAATGCATACGGATCTGCCGACTCTACAGTGGTACCATCATAGTACTCTGTCACAAATCGGTAGGACGAACCTTTAAATTTCTTCTTTGGGAAATATGCTCCGTAGAAACCTTCCTCACTGATTTTTTCCATAGGAACTAGGGTTTTACCCTTCGGAGACTTGATAGAAACGCTCTGGCTGTGTGGCTTGTAGCAGGTAATCACCTGGCCATCGCCATAGTCGTGATTACCGAGCAGGTGCTTCGGTGCGTTGATCTTGCCGTCTATTAATTCATCGTAAAGAATCCAGTTGATCCAATTTTGCAGTTTATCCTTCATGTACACCCCTCCAAAAAAATATTGGTAACATTTTAACACTTATCGTATCTAACCGCAAGACAGGAGGAAGTCACAAAGTTGTCACGGGGGGGTCACGTGAACGTGACACCCCCATGACAGCATTTACGGAACGGGATACCAGGTGAGGGCGTTCATAGCACCATCCGCTGTATGGGAAGATACTACCGAGTTGAAGCTGTCGATCAGGTCGTTGCTTTCGAGCTCGCCATCATCGGTGAAGTTGTAATTATTTCCATAGTCAATATATGAATAGGTATAGTCAAGATTATCTGGGGTGAGCCAAGTGTCTGAATTATCAGAACCTACAAGATTTGTCTCATCATTTGCAACATAAAGCTCCCAGTTGTTAAGATTTTCATTTAAATTATTCGGATCCCAGGAGGATGAAAGTCGCGCAAGAATTCCGCAGTTCTGAAGGGCATTATTATATTTCCAGACAATTTCAATCATAAACTCGCCGCCGTAATTATTGCCATTGCTTACAGAATTCTTAAAGCATCCACTTCCCAGATACTCACAAGGTGTTGCACCATACTGGATCCTCCAGCCGCAAACCTCGGATCTGTTATAGGCGCCACCTGATTCTGAGATTACAGCATAAACTCCATAATCATCGCCAATCAGCATTTCATCAAGGCCGTCCTTATCAAGGTCTGCGTAAGCATATTTTGCTGCGATGCCATTCATAGATAGATACATGCTGTCATCAAACTCAGCATATTCATTTACAAAGAAATCAGCATATCTTGCTTCATCATCTTCAAAGCTCTGTGAAGGAGCGTCAAATGTACCTGCTGCCGCCGCATCTGTTGAGGTACTCTCCTCAGCCACTGGTACCTCTGGTGCCCAGTCGCGCCAGCTTTCTTCTACCGCACTATTCTCATTTAACTCAAGAGTTACAACATTATCGCCCTCATCAAGATGTGTATTACAATCCCAGTGAAGCTGCCATGACACACCATCACCAAGACAACCCTGCTGTGTCAGCGTAAAATTATCGGTGTTAGTCAGTTCAGGGAAACCGATATTAGCCATAGCCTGGTTATATTCACCCATGAAGTTCTCCAGGGTGTGAGGATTTTCCTCTAAATCACCATAATGATATTCTTCAAGTATGTTATTAGCGAAATCCGAAACAAATATCTGACCGGCACCATCCATTCCGTAGGCGGAATATTTCACCTGATAAAGCCCCTGGATTCCGTCAGCATTTACCTTGTATATGTCAAGCTGACTGTGATTCGTTGATTCGGCAGTGTAACCGCGCTGGGAGTCACTATAATAATTATCACTTGATACAAACCAATCATTATTTAGTGCAACAAGATATGTCTCACCATCCTTAGATATGGTTTTCGCGCTCATTATACCTTCGGTGCCAAATGCATTTATTATGTCATTTGAAGCAAGGAAATTAACATCCATATCAAAGAGGTCCTTATGGCTAAGTGGCATATTTGATATCTCCGCCACCTCTCCTCCACTCTCTTTGTAAAGTGCTACATTTATATATGAATCTGTTCCAAGGTAGTAAACAAGCATCAAGCTTGGGTCCTGTTCCAGAATCTCCGCCTCTAAAACACCTGTAGATGTGTAGCCAAAATCAACATACTGCCAGTAAGTCGTAGCATTTACTGTACTGCCTTCAAACACGCCAGTTGCCGCCGCGCCCTTCTCATTCACGATGCCCTTTAACGTTTTCATAAGAGGTGAGAGATTTGCCTCCTCATCCACCACTTCTTCGGCCTCAGTCATACTAGCTGAATCTGTTATACTTGCTATTTCAGTGTTGCTTCCAGTTGTATCTGCATCCAGATCCATCACTGATTCATTTGTACTAACATCAGTGACTTTCACATTGTTATGGTTTGCAATCGCAAATGCTGTAATGCCGCCCCCTACAACAAACACGCCAGCAAGTATACCTGCGATCAATCCAGTTTTCTTATTCATAATTCTTCTAACCTCCAAAAACAAATAGGTTTATATTATTCTTCTTCCTCAGCCTCGGTTGGGGTAGCAGATGAAGTTTCAACATCCTCTACAGTAGAATCATAGGTGTAGTATTCCAGATTTTCAGTTACGCATTTGGAGAATACTTCATCCAGATTCTTGAAACCATAGTAATAATAGTCTCCACCAAACTCTATATAATTGCTTGTTATAGAATAATCATTTAAATCAACATCACAGAGACCATCTACCATTCTCAGATTGTTGAACTCGATATAGATATAATAGCTCACATAACCATCCGAATCGTTCCACGCATCCATTTTGTATACAAGATACAGATAATTCTTGTCACCGCTTTCTTTAGGGATAAGCAGATATGATCCAATATATGTCATACCTTCAAGAGTACTAACCTCGGAATCCCAATCGCGGGCAACCTTTGAATCCATATAGTCAGACATCTGCTTCTGCATAGCCGTCATAGTGTCTTCAGGAATCTCAGCAACTGTCTCAATATAATATGGCAGTCCTTCAACAGTAAATGTCTTCTCCCACTCTGCTGGAACCTCACCAAACTTCTGAGCCAGCGAATTAGAAAGTTCATCCCTGTCACTGGTCCATGTGTTCGTTACCTCCACCGTAACCTCGTCACCATTTTTCAGACCTTCTCTATTAAGAATGTTGTAGCTCAGATAATCAAATATTCCGTCGCTCTTCTGATTTTCAATTCTTGCAGTACCGTTTGGAGCAGTACCTTCAAATGTCAGCTCTAACCCTTCAAAAGCATCAAATGTGCCAATCTCGTCCAACTCACTAACCTTGTGTTCGACATCATTTAACTCAAACTCCACTTTGAAGTATGCACGTAGATCCTCTTCATCGTCAATCTTCCAAACCCAGGTTATGGTGTCGCCATTACTTATCTGGTCAGTCTTATCAATCTCGCCATACAGAGCGCGGGCAAACTCCTCCGCAGGATTCATGTTTTCAACGACTTCCTTATATCTGTCGCCATACATTTCCTTGATATACTTATTACCCTCGCGAGACACCTTTATCTTATCCGAATAGTCCTCGATAAAGCTCTCCTTATCGAAGAAAGCAGTCGCAGTTCCGAAGCCATCATAGCCCTCGCATTCGAAAGTAACATACTCGTCAAATGTTACTGGTACCTTGCGGTTACTTATTATTGAAACAACTACAACAACCGCAATGATAACAGCCGCAGCTATACCACCGATAATACCCACCAGCTTCCAAGGGATGTTGAGTGGTTTACTAGGCTGGGCAGGCTGAGGTTGTGGTTGCACCGCTTGAGGTTGTG
>FOEK01000032.1 GCA_900110635.1 Lachnospiraceae bacterium NE2001 | reverse complement strand
TATCAGGGGGAATTGATTATGAAGTTTTGTAAGAAGTGTGGGCAGCAGATAGAAGATAATTTGCCTTTCTGTCCTTATTGTGGAGCACCGCAGGGTGCAGCACCGCAGCCACAACAGGCAGCACCGCAGCCACAACAGGCGGCACCGCAGCCACAGCAGGCAGCACCGCAGCCACAGCAGGCAGCACCGCAGCCACAGCAGGCAGCACCGCAGCCACAACAGGCAGCACCGCAGCCACAACAGGCGGCAGTCCCACCGCAGCCACAACAGGCAGCACCGCAGCCACAACAGGCAGCACCGCAACCACAACAGGCAGCAGTTCCACCGCAACCGCAGTTCGGCCAGCCACAGCAACAGCCACAGTTCGGCCAGCCGCAGCAACAGCCACAGTTTGGCCAGCCACAGCAACAGCCACAGTCTGGCCAGCCACAGCAACAGCCACAGTTTGGTCAGCCTACCCCACCACCTATGGGAGCAGGTCCACAGGCACCTAAAAAGCCTCTTGATAAAAAGATTCTTTTTATCATTATTGGAGCAGCAGCGGCACTTCTTATAGTTATTGGAATCGTAATTGCTCTTTCGGGCCGAAGAGGCGCAGGCAGTTACAAGGGAGCAGTTGAGAAGTTCTTTACTGCACTTTCTGCTGGTAATTCAAAAAAGACCGTGCAGATTATGATGCCGGCTGAGCTTGAGAAGGCAGCTGATAAAGAACTCCAGAGTGGCGAGCTTGATTATCTGGGCTACGATAGTATGCAGGACTTCATAGCAGATATGTATGAATCTGAGCTGACTGAAGAGATTCAGTTCCAGAACGTCGAGATAACTGATAAAGATAAACTCTCCAGCGATGAGATAGCAGAAATCGAGGATGAGTGCAAAGATGAGATGGGTTGTGACATCAAGGTAAAGGAAGCCTACAACCTGGAAATCGAGTACGAATATCGCGAAAAGGGCGAGAAGAAGTGGCACGACGACGATATGGAGACGACAGCTTACAAGGTTGGTGGCAGATGGTATATATTCCCTTGGTAAACTAAATAGCAATAAAGTTAAAGTGTCACGAGTGTATAACTCGTGGCACTTTTTTTACATTTAAGACAGAGAACCGTCCCCTGTCTTATTATTTTTTGAAAAAACGTTGCTAGAATAGGGCTTTAGTGGTATAGTAGTGAGATGGCTAACCGCCTACTCACATCTAATATTTGGAGGAAAAACATGTTTCTAACTGATAAGATTTTCGGAACATACAGTGACCGGGAATTAAAAAAGATAGATAAGACTGTCGATGCGGTTATGGCTCTTGAGGATAAGTACAGTCAGGAGAACTATACCGATGAACAGCTTAGAGCTAAGACAGAGGAGTTTAAGGCTGCTCTTGCAGACGGAAAGACCTTAGATGACATACTGGTTGATGCATTTGCTGTTGTAAGAGAGGCTGCCTGGAGAGTTCTTGGCATGCGTCCATACAGAGTACAGGTTATTGGTGGTCTCATTCTCCATCAGGGACGTCTTGCCGAGATGAAAACTGGTGAAGGTAAGACACTTGTATCAACAATGCCTGCATACTTAAATGCTCTCGAGGGCAAGGGCGTTCATATCGTAACAGTAAATGATTACCTGGCACAGCGTGACTCGGAGTGGATGGGTCGTGTGCATGAGTTCCTTGGACTGAAGGTTGCATATATTCTTCAGAGCTTCAAGAAAGAGGAACGTCAGGAGGCTTATAAGGCCGACATTACTTATATTACAAATAACGAGCTTGGATTTGATTACCTGAGAGATAACATGGTTACATATAAGGAGCAGCTGGTTCAGCGTGGCCTTCACTATGCTATCATCGATGAGATTGATTCAATCCTTATAGATGAGGCTAGAACTCCCCTTATCATTTCAGGTAGAGGCGGAAAGCCTACAGAGCTCTACAAGATCTGCGACAATCTTGCTAAGCGTATGCAGAGAGGTACTGCATCTACTGAGATTACCAAGGCTCAGGCTATTATGGGCGAGCAGGTACAGGAGGATGGAGATTATCTGGTAAATGAGAAAGATAACTTTATCGTATTTACCGAGCAGGGTGTTAAGCAGATAGAAAATTATCTGGATATAACCAATCTTACAGATCCAGAGCATATTGATGAATATCACTGCATGCTGCAGGCTGTACGTGCACATGCACTTATGCATAGAGATAAGGACTACATCGTTAAAGATAACGAGGTTCTTATCGTTGATGAGTTTACCGGCCGTGTAATGCCAGGTAGAAGATTCAGTGATGGTCTTCATCAGGCACTTGAGGCAAAGGAAGGTGTTAAGGTTAATAGAGAGAATAAGACTCTTGCAACTATTACCTTCCAGAACTTCTTCAACAAGTATGAGAAGAAGGCTGGTATGACCGGTACAGCTCAGACAGAGGAGACAGAGTTCCGTGAGATTTACGGAATGGACGTTGTTGTTATTCCTCCTAACAGACCAGTTGCAAGAAATGATATGGAGGACAGCCTCTATGCAACAAAGGAGGATAAGTACAATGCTATTGTAGCTGCTACTATTGCAGCACATGAGAAGAAACAGCCAGTTCTGGTTGGTACAGCTAATATCGAGGTATCTGAGATTCTCAGCAAGATGCTGAAGAAGAAGGGTATCAAGCACAATGTCTTAAATGCTAAGTTCCACGACAAGGAAGCTGAGATAGTTGCTGAGGCAGGACGTCTTGGAGCAGTTACTATTGCTACTAACATGGCCGGCCGTGGTACTGATATCGTTCTTGGTGGTAACCCAGAGAAGATGGCAGAGCATATCCTTAAGGAAGAAGGCATCGAGTTTGAGTTTGCTACTGATGAGGAAAGAAAGAATGCTCTTAAGAAAGCAAAGGAGATTTCTGCAGCAGAAGCTGCTGAGGTTAAGGAAATAGGTGGTCTTAAGGTTATCGGTTCTGAAAGACATGAGTCAAGACGTATAGATAACCAGCTCCGTGGACGTTCAGGACGTCAGGGAGACCCAGGTGAATCTAAGTTCTACCTTTCACTTGAGGATGACCTCTTAAGACTCTTCGGTGCTGAGAGAACTATGGAAGCCCTTAAGAGACTTAGTGGAAATGATGGCGGTGAGATAGTTGAGAACCGTATGGTTTCTAAGGGTATTGAGACTGCACAGAAGAGAATTGAGTCAAACCACTATGGTATCAGAAAGAGCCTTCTCGAGTTCGACCAGGTAAACAACGAGCAGAGAGAGATCATTTACGAAGAGAGACGGCGAGTTCTCGATGGCGAGGATATGCACGAAACTGTTCGTGAAATGCTTAGCGAGACCGTTGGAAAGGTAATCGAGAATCACATTTCATCAGAGATAGAGCCTGAGGAGTGGGATGTTAAGAGCATGCTGAAGGAGCTTTCCCAGTCTGCTATGCCACCTCAGAAGACAGATAACAGAATAGACTTTACACCTACAGAGGCAGAGCTGAATAAGGGCGATGCCGCTGGATATAAGGAAAGAATATTAAATGCTGTATTAGAAGCATTTGAAACCTTCTGCGATGAGGTTTATGAAAGTGATGAACAGCTCCAGGAGTTTGAGCGTAAGATGATCCTTCAGGCTGTAGACGAAAGATGGATGGAGCAGATCGACGACATGGAGCAGCTCCGTCAGGGTATCGGATTACAGGGCTACGGTAACAGAGATCCAGTAGTTGAGTACAAGCTTGCTGGTTTCGATATGTTCAATGATATGATCGCTTCTATCCGTGAGAGAGTAGCATTTAACATGACTCACTATATACCTAAGCCAAAGGAAGAGGCTGTCAGAGAACAGGTTGCTAAGGAGACAGGAACTAACAAGGATGACAGCGTAAAGCAGGGACCTAAGGTTAACAAGCAGAAGAAGATAAACCGTAATGATCTCTGTCCTTGCGGTTCTGGTAAGAAATATAAGAACTGCCACCTGCCACTTGGTGGATGGGATGGACCAGTATCATAATAATTATTCGTAGTTGTTTTGAGTAACGCTAAGAATCTTAGATTTGAAAGGTTGCTGACGTGCTGGAATTAGACGAGTACAAGCTGGAGCTTCAGAAGTACAGAAAACCTCTTGAAGAAGTAAAGGCTTCACTTGATATAGAAGGAAAAGAAAAAAGAATAGCAGAGCTGGACGCTGCCATGGCAGAGCCGGGGTTCTGGGATGATGTAGAACGTTCTGGCCAGATAATGAAGGAAATCAAAGGTCTTAAGGGTACTCTCGAGATGTATGAAAGCATCCGTCAGGACTTTGAGGATCTGGAAACTATGATAGAGATGGCCGAGGAGGATTCAGACGAGGAGCTTATTGCTGAAACTGGTGAAATGTTACGAAGCTTCACCAAGCGTTTCGAGGATTTCAGAATCGAGACACTCCTTTCGGGAGAGTTCGATGCCAATGACTGCACAGTTAAGATAAATGCAGGAACGGGCGGAACTGAGGCCTGTGATTGGACCAGTATGGTATACCGTATGTATTCCCGCTGGGCTGAACGTCATGGGTTTACGATTACGGTTCTTGACCTTCTGGATGGTGATGAGGCTGGAATCAAAACAGTAACATTTCAAGTGAGTGGTTACCACGCGTATGGTTATATGAAGTCTGAGCACGGTGTTCACCGTCTTGTCAGGATTTCTCCATTTAACGCAAATGGAAAGCGTCAGACATCATTTTGTGCAGTAGAGGTTCTTCCGGTTATTGATGATACAATAGAGATTGAGATTCCGGATGACGATATAAGAATAGATACTTACAGAGCCAGCGGTGCAGGCGGACAGCATATCAATAAGACTTCGTCGGCTATACGTATCACTCATATTCCTACTGGAATAGTGGTACAGTGCCAGAACGAGAGAAGTCAGCATCAGAACAAGGACCAGGCTATGAAAATGCTGAAGTCCAAGCTCTTCCTTCTGAAGGAACAGGAAAATGCTGAGAAGATGTCAGATATAAAGGGCGAGGCCTTTGAGAATGGATTTGGAAGCCACATCAGGTCTTACTTCCTGCAGCCATATACGCTGGTTAAGGATTCACGAACAAGCTGTGAAAACGGAGATGCCTACCGTGTGCTGGATGGAGATATAGATTCCTTCATCAACGCATACCTGGTATGGAAGGCGGCAGGACCTGAGGAATAAGTTAAGTTATATAATGTCTTAGTGTTAGGACAAAAATGAGGATACAGATATGATAAATGTAGCAATTCTTGGATATGGAACAGTTGGATCAGGTGTATACAAGATCATAAATGAGAACAATACTCATATCTCTCGCCGTGCAGGTGATGAAGTAAAGGTAAAATATGTTCTTGATCTTAGAGATTTCCCTGGGGATCCAGTAGAGGAAGTACTGGTTCACGACGTAGATATCATTATGGAAGACGACGAGGTAGATGTTGTTGTTGAAGTAATGGGCGGAGTTGAGCCTGCATATACATTTGTAAAGAGAGCTCTCGACAGAGGCAAGAGTGCTTGTACCTCTAACAAGGAGCTGGTTGCAAAGCACGGAGCAGAGCTTCTTCAGATTGCCAGAGAGAACAATGTTAATTTCTTCTTTGAAGCATCAGTTGGCGGTGGTATTCCTATCATTCGTCCGCTTATTGAGTGCCTGACAGTTGATCATATAGAAGAGATTCAGGGTATCATGAACGGTACAACCAACTACATTCTTACAAAGATGGAGGATGAGGGTGCTGATTTCGATACTGTTCTTAAGGATGCTCAGGATAAGGGCTATGCTGAGAGAAATCCCGAGGCAGATATCGAGGGTTATGATGCATGCCGTAAGATTGCTATCCTTACATCCCTTGCTTATGAGAAGCAGGTTGATTTTGAAGATATCTATACAGAAGGCATCACAAAGATTACAACTGATGACTTCGATTATATGAAGAAGATTGGTGCATCTATCAAGCTTCTTGGTATTGCACGTAAGGATGTGGGCATCACATATTCTATGGTTGCTCCATTTGTAGTATACAGTGACAATCCGCTCTATAATGTTAAGGACGTATTTAACGCTATCCTTGTAAAGGGCGATATGCTGGGAGATGTTATGTTCTATGGCAAGGGCGCAGGAAGTCTTCCAACAGCCAGTGCGGTTGTATCTGATGTGGTAGACGCTGTAAAGAGACAGGGCTACACAGCTAAGATATATTGGAATGATGAGAAGAGAATTCTCGGTGGAGTTGATGCATTTACTACTCCATATTTTGTAAGGGTTAAGCCAAATGCTGACGAAGATATGGACGCTCTTAAGGCAAGAGTAGAGAATATCTTCGGTAGTGTAGAATACATCTCTTTAGACAGCAAACAGGACGAGATAGCATTTATCACAAAAGTTCTATCTGGTTCAGAGTTTGAACAGGCGGCAGAGGGCTTTGACGTAGTCAGCCGCATCCGAGTAAGTAAGTAATTTTGGGGGAGAAATATATAGGAGGCATTAAAAATGCTAATAGTTAAGAAGTTCGGTGGTACTTCGGTGGGAAACCGCGACCGTATATTCAACGTGGCCAACCGATGCATCGAGGATTACAAAAATGGAAATGATGTAGTGGTAGTTCTTTCAGCTATGGGTAAGTACACAGATGTGCTTATCGATATGGCGAAGGAAATCAACCCTAATCCTCCAAAGAGAGAGATGGACATGATTCTGACTACAGGTGAGCAGCAGTCTGTTGCGCTTATGTCTATGGCAATGGCATCTCTGGGAGTCCCAGCAGTTTCTCTGAATGCTTATCAGGTTGCTATGCATACAACAAGTGTTTACAGCAACGCAAGGATCAAGAGAATTGACACAGAGCGAATCAGAAATGAGCTGGAGCAACACAAGATTGTTATCGTAACAGGTTTCCAGGGCGTTAACAAGTTTGATGACTATACAACCCTTGGACGTGGTGGAAGTGATACAACAGCAGTTGCAATCGCTGCAGCACTTCACGCAGATAAATGTGAAATCTACACCGACGTTGACGGTGTTTATACAGCGGATCCAAGAAAAGTACCTGGAGCTCGTAAGCTGGATCAGGTAACCTACGATGAGATGCTTGAGCTGGCTACTCTTGGAGCGGGAGTTCTTCACAACCGTTCGGTTGAGCTGGCAAAGAAATATGGCGTACGTCTTGTTGTACGCAGCAGTCTGAATAATAACGAAGGAACCGTTGTAAGGGAGGGAACTAAGATGGAAAAGATGATAGTAAGCGGTGTTGCAGCCGATACAGATGCAGCAAGAGTTGCAGTTATAGGTCTTAAGGATGAGCCAGGAGTAGCATTTAAGCTCTTTAATGCTCTTGCTAAGCAGAACATAAACATAGATATGATACTTCAGTCAATCGGACGTCATGGAAAGAAGGATATCTCCTTCACCTGTACAGATGAGGACGCAGATCTTGCTAAGCAGATCATCGAGGATCAGATGGAGTTTGAGGAAATCGACGTAGATAAGGGCGTGTCCAAGGTTTCAATAGTTGGCGCCGGAATGCAGACAAATGCAGGCGTTGCTGCTAAAATGTTCGAGGCTCTCTATGATGCAAACATCAATATCCGTATGATCTCAACCTCTGAGATCAGAGTTACTGTTCTTATCAATGAGAAGAATACTGAGCGTGCGATGAATGCAATTCACGACAAGTTCAACCTTGGAAATGAATAATATGTGACAGCTACTGTCATTCATAGAATAATCCAAGCGAGTGGTTTAGGCCACTCGCTTTTGTTTTTATGTTCTTTTTCAACCAGCGGTTAAATGCATAGCGGGGTTATGTGTGTAATACTAGGAAGTAACCCTTTGGGTTTGTTCTTTGAAAATTGAATATGGAATAGCTCGAAGGGAACTTTTTTGGACACCAAACATGTCATAATTAGAGTGGGTGACAAGCCTGATTTAAACATTGTTAGTTGTTAGATGAATTAGTAGTTGGATGTAGTAACTGTTAGATGTAGTAGCTGTTAGATGTAGTAGCTGTTAGATGTAGTAGCTTGTGGATGTATTGGAGCAACAAGAGATGTATTAGGTTACATGGAGGAATGAATTATGGAGTATATCAAAGGAAATAATGCCAAGAAGCTTGGCGCGGTCGAACTATTTGACGTTGAGGAGCTTACCTCCACCGGTACTTCAGCGTCCATCAGTAACTATAAGGTGGAGGATCACGGAATCTGCGATATCGAGGATTCGCTTGCACTCTGTCTCGACACACTTGGAAAGGTAGATATCCACTATATGGCGTGGCTTTCTGCCTCTGACGAGAAGGAGATCATCAATGTTCATAATGGCAGGACCATCGTTCAGCGCCCAGAGAAGTACTACAAGGACCGACTTGAGTATGATAACTGGGTACTTATTGTTGATTACCTGAGGGGAAATCTTTACCGACTTATGAAGAGAGCAAGCAAGCTAAATATGATCTTCCCAGGCCGTTTTGATGCAAATATCAGAGTTATAAAGCAGGCTATGCCCGAGCGTCCAGATATTACTGACGTTCACGCTCAGCTGGGTTCCAGCTGGATCGACGCGAAGTATGTCGAGGCATTTATTCAGGACCTTTTTGATCTGTCTTTTAGACCTAAGGTTCTCAGGTGTGATGGTCAGTGGAAGATCAAGCTGGCTTATATGCCGGTTTACGTTACAAATAACTATACCTATGGTACCGAGCGTATGTCAGCTATCAGGATTATCGAGCACACTCTGAATGCTGCAACCATCAAGATTATGGATGAGGTGCCAGCTGACACTAAGTCTGGCTACAAGAAGGTGACTAACAAGGAGCTTACTTATATTGCCCAGTCTAAGCAGCAGCTTATTATGCGCAAGTTTTCCCAGTGGATTGAGACGCATCCTGAGATTCAGGCAAGCCTTGCCAAGGATTATTACGAGACCTATTCGTATATCACCAAGAATTATGATGGCTCTTACCTAAGACTGAAGGACAAGAATCCTGCCGTTACTCTGTATGCACATCAGTTAAATGCTATCGCAAGGATTATCCTTACGAGGAATACTGTCCTCTGTCACGACGTGGGCAGCGGTAAGACTTACTGCTACGCAGCAGCTGTACACGAGCTTTACCGTATGGGTATTTCCAAGAAGAATATGATCGTTGTTCCTAACAACGTGTTTAATGATGCGGTAAGGTCCCACAGGTTCCTCTATCCGCAGGACAACCTGCTTACCATTTCACCTGATGACTTTAAGCCTGAGGATCGCCTGGCAACCATCAACAAGATGCGCGATGGCGATTACACCGCTATCTATATAGCAGCGAGCAAGTTCGATATGTTGGGAATGTCTCTGGATTACCAGATTGAGGCTCTCAGCGATGAGTATGACGAGCTCTCTGACAAGCGTAATCAGGCCGACAGCCGCTGGGCTGAGACACAGCTTAAGAAGAAGCAGCAGAAGATATCCAAGAAGAACGATAAGCTGGTTGAGGAATACGAGGAGGATGACCGCGACTGCTTTGACAAGCTGGGAATCACAACTCTTGTTATCGACGAGGTTCACAACTACAAGAATGTTAGCATAGAGACTAGTCTGGAAAATGTGGTTGGTATGCACAAGAGTGGCAGCCACAGGGCTGACAGCCTTCTGGACAAGGTGCGTCAGGTTCAGAAGACTGGAGGCCGCATAGTTTTTGCTACAGGCACTCTGCTTACCAATTCCATTTCAGACCTCTACGTGTTTCAGCGTTTTCTGCAGCCTCATACCATGGATGACTGTTCGGTTAGTACCTTTGGTGAGTGGGCTAATACCTTTGGCAGTATTACTTCATCCTTTGAGGTGGATGTGACCAGCCAGGACTTTAGGTATATGACCAGACTGTCCCATTTTCATAATCTTCCTGAGCTTATGGCGCTTTTTTCAGGAGTGTGCGATTTTTATCACATCAACGATGGCGATATGCAGCTTCCGAAGTTTAATGGGTATAAGGATATCGTGGTGAACAAGACTGCATATCATGATGACTATAATAAGGAGATTGTGGCCAGAACAGACCTTTGCAGGAAAGGCAGGGTTTCACCAAAGGATGACAATATCCTAAATATTGTTATGGACGGCCGCAAGAGCGCCCTGGATATCAGGATGGTCATTCCGGATGCATTTGTATCTGAGAATGAATGCAAGGCCGGTGTCTGTGCACGCGAGGTGGCGGAGCTGTACTATGCTCATCCAGGTACAACCCAGATCATCTTCTGCGACCTCTCAACTCCTAAAAAGGAGTGGAATGTCTATGATGAGATAAAGCGTTATCTGGTGAAGAGGGGTATACCGGCTAAGGAGATTGCATATATTCAGAGTGCTAAGTCAGATACCAAGAAGAATAAGCTTCTCAGGGAATTTGAGGAGGGCAACATCCGAGTTATGATCGGTTCCACCCAGATGCTTGGCGTTGGTGTAAATGTACAGAAGAATCTTCTTGCACTTCACCATATTGATGCGCCTTGGAGACCGTCAGACCTTTCGCAGCGTGAGGGCAGACTTATCCGTCAGGGCAATCTGAATCCTGAGGTTTTTATCTATAGATATATGACTGCAGGCAGTTTTGACTCATACGTATGGCAGATTCTCGAGAATAAGCAGCATTTTATTGGCTCATTTCTCGCTGGTTCTATGTCACAGTTCCACAGAGATGAGACAGATGTAGACATGGTTATGCTGGACTATTCAGAGGTGAAGGCTCTCGCTATAGGTAATCCACTTATCAAGGAGAGGATTGAGACAGCCAATACTCTGGAAAGGACGAAGATCAGTCGTCGCCAGAGGGAGAAGCAGCTGGCTGAGCTTACTAGTGATGTTCCAAATCTGACAAAGGATATTCAAAGGCAGCAGGCTAAGATAGCAGGTGTTGAGCAGGATATTGAGTTTTATGACTCACACAAGATATCACTAGATGAGACATTTAGAGAGCATGTTGGTCAGGGTATACTGAACGCTCTGGTTACAAATAATATGAAGACCAAAACAAAGCTTCATACCTTGTATATGGGCTTTGAAATCCATCTTCCTAAGGATATGCACAGCACAGACCGCCATATTCTTGTAAGACGTAAGGGTGGTGAGTTCTACAGGGTTGACGTGCAGGATAAGTCTCCTGTCAGTATTACCCGTAGTATTGACGGCGTCCTCAGGGGCTTTACCCGCCGCAGAGAGAAGCTTGAGAAGGGCCTTCTGGAGATGACCAGGAAGCTGGATATTGCTAAGGATGAGCTGGCTAAGGGTAATCCATATACTGGCGAGGTGCTGGCTCTTGAGGAGCGTCTTCAGGAGATAGATGATGAGTTAAATGTTGACGATAAAAGGAAGGAGAAATAGATATGGCACTAATTAATCTACCTGCAATTTCCACAGGCGACGTTATCAGGGTTAATTCTAATTACTTCATAAAGATGATGGAGGCTGGTGTCCCTTGTAAGGACATCCGCCCCATGATCCTATTTGGTCCGACTGGTGTTGGTAAGTCAGCTGCTGTGAATCAGATTGCAGATAATCTTCGAGCTGAGTTTGGTAAGAATGTGGAGGTTGTAGATATACGTCTTACCAGCTGTACCATCACCGATCTTATCGGTATTCCTACTGCAAATGAAGACAGGACTGAGACGGTATGGCTGAGACCTGAGATTTATAATTTCGATAAGTCAAAGGAGGATGATACCATATTCATCTATTTCTTTGATGAGCTAGATAAGGCATCCCCAGCGGTTCAGGCGGCTGCACTTCAGCTTATTCTCGATAGAAGGGCCTGGGTGCATACATTTCCAAAGAATACTCTGGTTGTTGCAGCAGCAAACCCTGCCAGGGGCACAAGACGCTACGAGACGCGAATGGCACCGGAGCTTCTAAATCGATTCAGGCAGTTTAATGTACAGCCGGATTTTGATAGCTTTAGGGCCTGGGGGCTCAGCAACAGGCTTCATCCGCTGGTTCTCGGCTATCTTGCCTTCGATCAGAGTAAGCTTTATGCCGAAAAAGAGACGGAGGAGACTGCGTTTCCAACACCACGTAGCTGGAAGAGTGTCAGTGATCTGATAACAGCGTATGAGGACGCCGATATAGCTATAGACGCCCTTCACTATGAGATCAGCAGTGATATCGGAACAGGGGCTGCTCTTGAGTTTTGTGGCTGGTGTAAGATTTCGGACCAGCTTCCTGATGTTGATCTGATTATTCAGGGTGAAGAGTCTGATATTCCTAGGAGTCCTGATGTGCTTCACGCGATAGTTGCATCAGTTACAGCCTATATCAGTCAGCATTCCGAGGACATTTCAATCTCTGAACTGGAAAATGTATTTGAGTATATTCTTAGTTTTCCTAGTGACTTCATTGCACTGTTTGTAAAGAATCTCAGGGATATTGAGGGGCTTAACCTGAAGCTTATGAAGGTTGCAGCCTACAAAGATTGGTGTGATGATGAGGTGTAAGTAAAACAGGAGGTTTATATGGTTGATAAGAGAGCACTGGCCAGCCGCCTCGTGACCGCCAGGTCGAGAATTCTGAGGAAGTATCCCTTCTTCGGAACTCTTCTTATGAGGCTGCAGTTTGGTATAAGTGATTGTGGAACCGCCTATACGGATATGAAGCATATTGTTGTGGATCCGGAGTTCGTGGGGAGGCTGTCTGATAAGGAACTGGACTTTCTTCTGATGCACGAGCTGCTTCACTGTGTTCTGAAGCACTGCACCAGAGGCAGGGACAAGATACAGTACATTTACAACATAGCCTGCGATATAGTCGTCAATTCCAACATTCTTGTGTGTATGCAATGTGCAGATTTTAAGGTGGATGGCGAGTTTGTGATGCATTTCACCCCTTCTGGTAAAGAGGGGAGGCTGTATACTGCCGATGCTGTTTATTACGAGTTGATGAAGCAGGGTACACTCACAGTGAAGGATGAGGATGGTCAGGATCAGGTTATAAGTATTGGTGAGCTATTACCGCTGGATAGCCACGATGAATGGAGTCTTGTGGTTTTCTCCGAAGATAGCGAGGATATGTGGGACAAGCAGATTGAGGATTACATCAGGGAGCGTAGTGAAAAGGCTTCAAGGGAGAATGGGGAAAATGGAACAAGCAAAGGTTTTAGTACCTTTGGCCTCCCTCAGGCTGCTCGTGACATAGCCGAGGAGCTGATGCTGGAAGCACAGATCAGGTGGAAGGATGCTCTGAGACGTTTTGTTGAGCAGACTCTGGAAATATCAGACTATTCATTTGCTCCACCAGATAGACGCTTTACTGATAGTCAGTATATTCTGCCTGGAGATAATACTTACTACGCGGATGAGCTAAGTAATATATGGTTCTGCGTGGATACGTCGGGATCGGTATCTCAGGATGAGCTTACCAGGCTAATGTTTGAGGTGAAGAACGTAATAGAAGAGTGTCCGGGTTCGAAGGGCTGTCTGTCCTTCTTCGACACAGAGGTGACGGAGCCGATTCCATTTAGCAGGGAAGAAGACCTTGAGATGACGAAGCCTTACGGTGGAGGCGGGACTAGCTTTGACTGTGTCTTTACCTATATGCAGGAACATATGATGGACCAGCCTCCAAGGGCCATCGTAATACTGACAGATGGATACGCTCCGGATGTGGACGAGGAGGAAGCAATGGGAATTCCCGTCGTCTGGGTTCTGATCGACAACGACCTGGAGGAAGCAAAGCCCTGGGGTGACACCATCCACGTCTCAACATAAAAGACAGGGGACGGTTCTCTGTCTTAAAAAACGGACAGAGAACCGTCCCCTGTCTTTTTATTGTTAGTCTTGGAAGTGGGTGAAGATTGCAATTCGGTCCAGAGCTTCCCGGAGCTGGTCGATGGAATATGCGTAGGATATACGAATGAAGCCTTCACCTGAGTTGCCAAATGCATTTCCAGGTACTACAGCAAGCTTCTGACTTTCCAGCAGCTTGGTGGCGAACTCGTCAGAGGTCATGCCAAAGCTCTGAATGCTTGGGAAGATATAGAAGGCTCCCAGCGGCTCGAAGGCAGGCATTCCTATATCGTTAAGTCTCTTTATAAGATAGCGGCGTCGTTCATCGTAGGATTTGCGCATATTTGCTATATCCTTGTCGCCATTTTTAAGTGCCTCAATAGCAGCGTACTGGCTGGTGGTTGGGGCACACATTATACAGAACTGGTGAATCTTTGTCATAAGTCCAGCTATTTTTTTAGGTGCAAGGGCATAGCCGAGTCGCCATCCAGTCATAGCGTAGGCCTTTGAGAAACCATTTATTACGATGGTCCTCTCATTCATACCAGGAAGCGATGCGATACTGCAGTGGGGTTCCTCGGTATATGTCAGCTCCGAATATATTTCATCTGAAATGACATAGAGGTCGTGCTTCACTGCGAGTCTGGCAATGGGCTCCAGGTCCTCCTTTGTCATAATAGCGCCTGTAGGGTTATTTGGATAGGAGAGTATCAGGACCTTGGTTCTATCTGAAATGTGACTAGAAAGCTCCTCCTCTGTCAGCCTGAACTGGTTTTCATTTTTCAGATCAATGATTACAGGCTTTCCACCTGCGAGGCTGACGCATGGAACGTAGGAAACATAGCTGGGTTCAGGGATTATAACCTCGTCACCAGGATTGATCATAGCACGAAGAGCCAGGTCAATTCCTTCAGAACCTCCTACGGTTATAAGGGCCTCGCTGGCTGCATCGTAGGAGACATTATACTTCCTCTCATACCAGTTGCATATTTCGGTTCTCAGTTCTATCAAGCCTGAATTTGAAGTGTAATAGGTTTTACCTCTTTCAAGGGAATAGATACCTTCATCTACTACGTGCCAGGGGGTATCGAAATCGGGCTCGCCAACTCCCAGGGAGATGGCATCTGGCATCTCACTTACTATGTCAAAAAACTTTCGGATTCCCGAAGGTTTCATATCCTGTACTACTTTATTAACTGATTTCATGCTCTTTCCTTTTTTTGTAAAATGTGATAAAACGTGACAGCCGAACCTGGTTTAATTAGGTTTCAAGAGTCACTTTGTGTCGCATATTATGGCATAATCTGGATACGGTTGTCCTCGCCGTGTCCTTCGGTGAGATCGATGTAGTGATCCTTGTATTTTTTCAGAACAAAGAAGGTGGCTGTGGAGACTACGGTATCCATAGGAGCTATCTTCTCGTAAACAAAATGTGATATATCCTTCAGGGAGTCTCCTTCTATAGTCAGTATCAGGTCGTGACTGGCACCTGACATAAGAAAGACGGACTTTACTTCTTCAAACTTACTGATCCTGGCAGAGATGCGGTCAAAGCCTTCGCCGCGAACTGGTGATATCTTAAGACCGATAAGAGCTGTGACTCTTTCATGTTCAATCTTGTCCCAGTCTACAAGAGCATGGTATCCACAGATTATGTTCTCGGATTCCATAGCCTTTATCTCATTTGCAACTGTCTCCTCGTCAGAGCCGATCATAGCGGCTATTTCAGCGGGAGTAAGTCGGCTGTTCTTTTCGAGTAGTGTAAGTATTTCTTTTCTCATAATCTATCCTTTCGCATTTTAAGACAGAGAACCGTCCCCTGTCTTATTTTAAAGAGTGTTGTTTGGGTTGATGAGGATCTGGGTTTCGCCTGAGTGGGTTGCGTCATCGCTGGCCTTGGTCAGTGTGAAGACAAACTCGGAACCCTCGCCCTCTTTGCTGTATACATCGATTGTTTCGTTGTGGGCCTTGATTATCTGCTTGGTAATGGCAAGTCCCAGACCGGTGCCGCCCTTATCCTTACCGCGGCTGGTATCATTTTTATAGAATCTGGTCCAGATCTTCTTCTGGGTATCCTCGCTCATTCCGATACCCTCATCCTTAACGGAAATGTGAAGCTTGTCTGCCTTCTCCACGATATTGATGTAGATGTTCTTGTTGGAAGGCGTGAACTTCAGCGCGTTATCAATAAGGTTGTAGAGCACCTGCTGAATCTTGGTCTTGTCCGCTGTGACGTTGGTTGCCTCAGCGTGGTTATTCAGGTATATGGCTACCTTCTTGTCGATACATTTTATCTCAAATGTATTAAGAGTTGTCTTTACTATATCAATAAAATCGAAGCTCGTCAGGTTCAGGTATGGTCCGTAGATTTCCAGACGGTTCAGGTCTAGAAGTCCCTGAGTCAGTTTGGTCAGACGGTTTGTCTCGTCCAGAACAATGCCCAGATAGCGGTCCTGTTTCTCAGGCGGGATAGTACCATCCTGAATAGCAGTAACGTAGCCTCTGATAGAGGTGAGCGGGCTTCGGAAATCGTGTGAAATATTTGAGATAAAATCATGTCTGTACTCTTCCAGCTTTGACAGCTCTGACGCCATATACTCCATAGAGTCTGCCAGCTGTCCGATCTCATCTGAGGATTTGATCCCAGTCTCAACGTCAAAGTCTCCCTTGGAGTAATCCTGTGCAACCTCCGCCAGCTTCTTGATAGGTCTCAGGACCTTATGGGATACGATCTGAAGCAGAGCAAATGATATAACAATAATTACAAGACAGGGGATGAAGGTGATGCTGTAGATACTCTTCATCATAGTGTTGATATCTTCAGTTGTGGAATGAATGATCAGAGTGCCGCAGTTAACGTTCTTTGGGCTGGTATTTTCATCCTCCTGATAAGTCAGGATAACAGGGGTGTTAACAGTTATCACCTTGTCGCTGTATAGACCATAGAAGTCTGAAACCACATAGGAATTACTGTGAATATCATATTCCTTGTCCAGCTCATATATGGAGTGAGGAAGACTTTTCATTACAGCGACAGAAGGTTTATCACTGGTTGCAGATGTATCGTCATCATCACCACTTTTAGTACCATCGAAATAACCGGATGTAGCAACCAGCACACCATTATCATTTACATACCAGATATCGGACTTCAGTGTTCTTGCGTAGTAATTAAAGAGAGAAGCCAGCCCCTGAGTTGTGATATCACCTGTCATATAGGAGGTGATAGCCTGAGAGGATATGAGAGTAGCCTCATTTGTGAGGGTACTCTGCTTCTCTTCAATAAGTGATCTTCTGGTGAAATAGGAGATAAAGAATATAAGAAATCCGAAGGATACAATAAGTATCAACAGAAATGCTATATATATCCTATCTAGAACAGAACGTTGCATATATATTCCTCTACTTTACTTCGAATTTGTAACCAATACGATAAACAGTCTGGATGGACCAGTTGTGGTCGCCAGTCAGCTTCTCACGGAGTCGCTTGATATGAACATCGACTGTACGGGTATCACCTACGAAATCATAGCCCCACAGCTGATTCAGCAGCTGATCTCTGGTGAATACCTGATTTGGATGGGAAGCAAGGAAGTACAAGAGCTCCAGCTCCTTCGGTGGCATTTCAATATTGCTTCCGTCAAAGGATACGGTGTAATTTGAAATGTTTACGATGAGTCCCTCATATTCGATGAACTCGCCTGTATGCTCGAAGTCCTTCACATCGCTGACAGCTGGCTCCTCGGACTTGGATGGACCAGAACGTCTCAGAACCGCACTGACTCTGGCAATAAGCTCGTTTGCATCAAATGGCTTAACCATATAGTCATCAGCTCCCATTTTAAGCCCCAGCACCTTATCGAAGACCTCGCCCTTGGCGGACAGCATAATGATAGGAATATCACGGGTCTTTCTGACCTGCTGACATACCTCATAGCCATCGATTCCAGGAAGCATAAGATCCAGAAGAATAAGGTCTGGATTATAGACTTCAATCAGCTTCAGTGCCTCCTCTCCATCGTGGGCGGTCTCAGTATCGTACTGTTCCTTCTCAAGATAAAGCGAGATAAGCTCAGCAATGTTTTCATCATCATCGACAATAAGTATTTTCTGCTTTAACATCTTTTCACCTCACTAATAATAGATTTTCATAGCTCTCATTTCATAACATTTATAGTTTAACTATAGTGACTCCGGCGTCTCCCTCACCGAACTCACCACTTCGGAACTCTTTTACAAACTTCTTCTTTTTCAGATACTCTGTGATTCCTCTTCTCAGAACACCAGTACCCTTACCGTGTATGATCGTTACCTGTTCAGCGTGAGCTAGCAGCGCTTCGTCCAGGTATTTATCCAGGGCCTGCACAGCATCATCTACAGTCTTTCCTAAGAGATTAATCTCTGGTCTAAATGTATAAGCTACGCCAGGTCCCACCGAGGCCATTCTAAACTGCTCAGCCGCATTCTTTGTCTTTATCTTATCCTCATCAATAATCAGAAGGTCATCAGCAGGATGGCGGGAGGTGAGTATTCCCATTTCCACCTCCAGAAGTCCCTTAGAATCAGGAAGTCCTATGATGTGGCCCTCTGTATCCAGACTCAGTACCAGAACCTTATCTCCGATATGGAAGTCTGTAAGCTTGTGTCCAGAATACTTTTTCTTCTTTTTCTCTTCCTTGACGTTATAAGAATCCTTCTTCTTTCTAAGCTCAGAACGGGTCTGCTCCATAACACGGGCATCTGCGGCGTGAGGATTCTTCAGCCATTTATTGTAGTCGCGGATAGCAGCATCGGCTGTATCCTTTGCATCCTCCACAATCTCCCTGGCTTCAATACGAGCTTTATCAAGAATCTCAGCCTTCTTTTCATCAAGAGTCTTTTCTTTATCTGCAAGTCTTGCTCTGATCTGAGCAGCGGAATTAGTCTGAATCTCAAGCTCCTCCTTAAGACGTGACATTTCCTTTTCATTTTCCTCCAGCTGGGAGATGATACGCTCCATATTCAGCTGGTTTTCGTCCATTCCGTCCCTTGCGGCATTGGTTATCTCATCAGGCATTCCCAGCCTCTTTGCAATGGCAAATGCATTTGATGAGCCTGGTATACCGATCATCAGCTTGTAGGTTGGCGCGAGGCTCTTAATATCAAACTCGCAGGAAGCATTTTCAACGCCTTCAGTTCCTATGGCGTAGGTCTTAAGCTCGGTGTAGTGGGTTGTGGCCATAACACGGGCGCCCTTAGCCTTCAGATCATTTAGTATGGAAATTGCCAGAGCGGCTCCCTCGGCAGGATCCGTTCCACCACCTGGCTCATCAAAAAGAACCAGAGATTTCTCATTTGCGTGCTTAACAATAAATATAATATTGCTCATATGTGACGAGAAGGTGGAGAGACTGAGCTCAATACTCTGCTCGTCGCCGATATCTGCAAATACGTCGTCAAAGATGGCAAGACGGCTGCCAGCAAGTGCAGGTATATGAAGTCCTGACTGTCCCATAAGAGTAAGTAGTCCAAGGGTCTTCAGAGATACGGTCTTACCGCCTGTGTTAGGACCAGTCACAATAAGCAGTGTGTAGTCCTTGCCCAGGGCAAGATCTATAGGTACCGCAGTTTTCTGATCCAGGAGAGGATGAATGGCGGCCTTTAACTCCACGATTCCCTCGTCATTAAAAACTGGCTCAGATGCATTTAACGCCTTAGCATACTTGGCCTTGGCGAAGATGAAATCTAGGTTGACAAGAGTCCTATAGTCGTCTCTGATATCTTCTCTCACTGGAGCGGCCATACGGCTCAGGTCTGACAGGATCTTCTCTATCTCCATAAGCTCTTCAGAATGAAGATCCTGAATCGTGTTATTGAGTTCCACAACCTGCATAGGTTCTATGAAAACAGTTGATCCAGTCTGGGAACGGTCGTGGACCATTCCTGGAAATGCATTCTTATATTCTATCTTAACAGGAATACAGTACCGTCCGTTACGGGTTGTAACCAGTGCGTCCATCAGCATATCGCGGTTGGCACTGCTCTTTATTATCTTATTCAGAGTGTTGTGAAGATTTGCCTCTGATTCAGTAATCTTGCGCCTGATAGACTTAAGATTTCCAGAAGCATCATCAGCTATTTCATCCGAAGATATGATACATCTTCTTATCTCGCTGGATATATCCTCGAGAGGAATAAGCATCTCAAAGAGAGTGGTGAGAGAATCAAAGCTCTTTTCATTATCTGCTCCTGCACTGTCGCCATAACTTTTTACCTCAGCAGCGGCCTCCAGCAGACTGGCAATATCAAGCAGCTCTGCCGCGGAGAGCGCTGAGTCTATCTCGAGAAGGCGGAGGCTCTCTGTAACATTTGTCACACCAGAAAATGACACTGAGCCGTGCCTTTCCAGTCTAAGGAAGGCATCTCGTGTGTTCTGCTGCAGTGCCTCTATCTCAGCCCTGTCTCTCAGGGGTTTCAGCCTCTGAACCATACGCTTTGCCCCCAGGGTTACAGCGTGTGATTCCAGCTGTTCAAGTATCTTTCCATATTCAAGTACACGTATTGATCGTTTATTCATAATTCCTCCAGACATACCTCCCTTTAATATACCTTAAATGGCACGAAAATGGAAGAAAAAGTGTGGCTTTCCTAGAGTAAAAAAGTTAAGAGTTTCCTTGATAAACACATAGATACGTGTTAACCTAGAAAGGTGTGAGATGCATCAATCTAGACGTATTATAGAATCAAAAACTAGTGATCATATGGAAAGGACAAACCAATGATATATCTGAATACTCTCCACGAGGGAGATACAATAACTGAGACATACTTCTGTAAGGATAAGACTGTTGCACAGTCCAAGGCGGGCAAGACCTATTACAGCCTGAAGCTTCAGGACAAGACTGGAGTTATCGATGCCAAGGTGTGGGACTTAACCAATGCTATAGAGCATTTCGAGCCAAAGGACTTCATCCGTATAACGGGCCAGGTTACATCGTTTAATAATGCTCTACAGTTAAATGTTAAGCAGGCCAGAAGGGCAGCGGAGGGTACTTATGAGGTGTCCGACTATATGCCTGTTTCTCCATACAATATTGAGGATATGTATGCTGAGCTTCTTCAGCTGATAGATACTATAAACGAGCCACACCTTAAGGCACTTCTCGAAGAGTTCTTTGTGAAGGATACGGCTTTCATCAAGGAGTTCAAGAAGACTAGTGCTGCGAAGTTCATGCATCACGCATTTATCGGAGGTCTCCTTCAGCACACATTGTCAGTTGCGAAGATATCTGATTTTATCGCAGGACATTATGCGCTTATCAACCGTGATCTCCTAATAACTGCGGCTATCTGCCACGATATCGGCAAGGTGAATGAGCTTTCAGAGTTCCCTGAAAATGATTACACTGACGTAGGCAATCTTATGGGACATATAGTGATGGGTGCTATGATGGTGCGTTCAAAGGCGGCCCACGTTGAGGGTATGCCTATAACACTTCTGAACGAGCTGATCCACTGCGTCCTTGCACATCACGGCAAGCTTGAGTTTGGATCTCCTGAGAAGCCTAAGATCATCGAAGCTCAGGCCCTTTCATTTGCAGATGATATGGACGCAAAGCTTCAGGCATTCACTGAGGCCATCGAGGGTGACACCACAGGAGAGGTATGGCTTCCATACAATAAGATGTTTGAATCCTACATTCGTAAGACAGACTAATAATATTTAATACTGGAGATATATATGAAAACACGCGAGGAAGCTCTTGAATATGGACTCAGCTTCCCAGACACTTATCAGGAGGCTCCATTTCACGATGATAACTGGCAGCTGGTCCGAGTGAAGGGCAGCAGGAAGGCATTTCTCTGGACCTACGAGCGGGACGGATTTATCAACCTGAATGTAAAGGTAGATCCTGAAACCAGGGATTTCTGGCGCCGTATATACGAGTCTGTCATCCCAGGCTGGCACCAGAACAAGGAGCATTGGAATACCATAATCCTTGATGGCTCCATCCCGGACGAGGATGTGAAGACCATGATAGATGAGAGCTATAACCTCGTTACTGACAGTCCCACCAAGAGAATCTACGAGGCTGTAAAGCGTATCCCATATGGCAGAGTTGCAACCTATGGCAAGGTGGCTGAGATGGCGGGAAACCCCAGGATGTGCCGGGCAGTGGGAAATGCCCTTCACAAGAATCCTGATCCCGATAACATTCCGTGTTACCGCGTTGTAAACGGCAAGGGTGGGCTGGCAGAAGCCTTTGTTTTCGGCGGGCGAAATATGCAGGAGGTCTTCCTGAAGGAAGAAGGAGTTGAGGCGGTGGACGGAAAGGTCGACCTATCAAAATATGGAATCTAAAAGTCGAGGTAAATAAGTATGAAGAAAACACTGATCGTAATTGATATGCAGAACGACTTTATTGATGGAAGTCTTGGTACTGCAGAGGCAGTAGCTATAGTAGAAAATGTAAAGAACAAGATTCAGGAGTACAAGAGTCGCGGCGACGAAATAATCTTCACCCGAGATACCCATCAGGAGAACTACCTCGAAACCAACGAAGGAAAGCATCTTCCTGTTGTTCATTGTATAGAAGGAACTTCAGGGTGGGAAATCCGCGAAGGACTGTACGTAGAAGGTGCTGATATAATCAACAAGCCATCCTTCGGCTATACTGGATGGGCAGATTATAGCTTCGAAGAGGTTGAACTTATCGGCCTTTGCACAGATATCTGTGTAGTATCAAATGCGCTTATCATCAAGGCACTTTTCCCAGAAATCAAGGTCAGCGTGGATAGCTCCTGCTGTGCAGGCGTAACCCCTGACAGTCATAACGCCGCACTTAACACCATGAAAATGTGCCAGATTGAAGTTCAGTAATTAGAAAAATACTGAAAAACATTAAAAAGTGCTTGCATTTTGTAATATGGTTGTATATAATACATCTTGCGCTGTGAGAAACGGCGCAAGATTAATTACATATTGGGGTATCGCCAAATGGTAAGGCAACGGACTCTGACTCCGTCATTTCTAGGTTCGAATCCTAGTACCCCAGCTCAAGGTCTTAGTGAAATCACTAAGACCTTTTTTTGCGCTTTTGCAGGTATATTTTTAATTGAAAATGATATGGGGGTATTATGCGCTTTATAGTATATAAAATGGAAAAAAGTATTACAGTGGCAGAGAAGTATATGTCTTAGTGAAAATAGCAAAAGAACTGTTTATTCAGCGGATTTGATAAAAAAATATGCTTGACCGCTGAATAAAACGGGTATATTATTTTGATTATGATAGGAAGAAAAAAAGAAATAGAACAACTTAATAGGTTATATAACAGTAAAAAGGCGGAATTAGTAGCTATTTACGGACGTCGGCGTGTTGGGAAAACGTTTCTTGTAGATGAGACATTTGAAGGTAAAATTACTTTTAGGCATGCTGGTTTATCTCCAATAGAGATAAAGACAGGATTATTGAAGGCACAGCTAAAGAATTTCTATAATTCTTTATTAGATCAAGGCATGAAAAAAAGTAAAATTCCTAGTGATTGGCTCGATGCTTTTTTTATGCTTGAACAGTTCTTAAAGGAAAGAGATGATGGAAGTAGACAAGTTGTTTTTCTAGATGAACTTCCGTGGTTGGATACACAAAGGTCTGGTTTTATTACTGCGTTTGAATCATTTTGGAATAACTGGGCGTGTCATAGAAAGAATATCATGGTTATTGTTTCTGGTAGTGCAAGTTCGTGGATACTTGATAACCTGATTAATAATCATGGTGGATTATATAATAGAGTAACGCATGAGATTAAACTATCTCCATTTACTTTATCTGAATGCGAAGAGTTTTTTGAGAGCATAGATGTTAATCTTACGAGATACGATATTGTGCAAAGTTATATGATATTTGGTGGAATTCCGTATTATTTGGGTTATTTTGAAAAAGGAAAAAGCCTTTCTCAAATAGTAGACCAACTATTGTTCTCTAAAGGAGCAGTTTTAAGGAGTGAATATGATAGACTATTCATTTCTGCGTTTAGTAATCCGGAATCTATGAAAAAAATAGTTGGTTTTCTTTCAAAAAAGAATATGGGATATACGAGGGCTGAAATATGTAAAGGTATAAATGTATCTGATGGAGGAACTCTTACTTCTAATCTAGACGCTCTAATAGAAAGTGATTATGTTGTTAGATATTATCCTTTTGGTTTGGGTAGAAGAACAGAATACTATAAGCTTGTTGATCCATTTTGTCTATTCTATTCACATTTTAAAGATGCTATAGGCGGTAAAAAAGAAAACTTTTGGAGTCGTAGCTTATCCGCACAGAATGTTGTAGTGTGGCGAGGGTTTGCGTTTGAAAGATTGTGTTTTTCTCATATAAAACAGATAAAGTCGGCCTTGGAGATTGGTGGTGTGCTTTCATCAGAGTCAGCTTGGTCATATAGTGAGAAAGGTGAGCCTGGTGCTCAAATAGATATGCTTATAGATCGTGATGATAATGTGATTAATTTGTGCGAAATAAAATTTTCAGGAGATGATTTTGAAGTCGATTTAAGCTGTTATAAGGATGTGTTAAAAAAACAAGAAGCACTTACAAAGCTTATATCTCCCAAAACCGCTATTCATAATACGCTTATTACAACCTTTGGATTAAAAGAGAATAAACATAGTGGTATATTTTCAAATGTTATTACATTAGATGACTTATTTAAATAAAGAAATTGCTTTATTCGGCGAATTTTAACAAAAAACAACCTTTATAGCTTAATAAAACAACTTTTACAAGGAAGTGATTTAGAGGGAAACATATGAAGCAATTGATCATAGGCCAATGCCTTCTAATCTTAACATGCATATTTTACCTTTTCTTCTGGTACCTCGGTTATCGTCCTGGTACCAGCGTTAATCGTGGCCAGGGGATAACTGGCTTTTTTCTTTTAATGATAGTGATATCAGGAATAGCGGGAATTACCCTCAGTCTTAAAATTACGGAGTTAACTAAAAAGACCGTCTTTAGTCAAATATATATAATAATTGGTGGAATAGCGGCATACATTATTCTAATGCTTATCACAAAGTATGGTTTTGACAGGTTTGTAACAACCGAATTATTCTTAATCGTGGGTTGGACAACGTTGGAAGCATCCATATTGAACCGCCTTGTGGGATCGGGAATCCTTGCGGGAACGAAGCTTATATGCATGACACTGGTGATTGCATTTGCTTTTGTTATCAGTATGTTACTTTATGTGGCATACTATCGGATGGAAGATAGAAACGCGTTTTATGCTGCGATGGTGCCGCTGATTACCGAGGGTTTATCTATGGGCATTCTTGTATCAATGCTGGTTTCTATTAAATAGAGTCCTTTATAATACTTATACAAGTTAAGAAAATACGGATTAACAGCGGTTTGAAAGAATGACCTCGGTTTTACACCGAGGTTTTTTCTTCTTAAGGACTTCTTAATAACCTATGTGATATGTTTGACCTGTCAAAAGAAATAAAATATAGGTTTTTGTACAGGAGAAAAGACTATGAAAAAGACAGGGTTAATACGTAAAGTCATACTGATCATTTTATGCGTTATAATACTGCTGACTGGGTTATGGTGGGCGTTCTGCGTGAAATTATACAACGATAATATTAATGTTCGTGGTGACAGCTATGAACCCCTGATGCTTCGCGTGGAGGACTTTGAGGGCCTTGAATGTACTGAATATAAGTTTGCTTCTGACAAGGGTCAAATGTTAGCGGGGTACCTATACAGCGCTGGCGATAACCAGCGTGGAGTAGTTGTTATAGCCCATGGCTTTGGTGGTGGCGGTCATAATTCCTATATGGATGTAGCAAACTATTTTGCGCAAAATGGTTACTATGTTTTTGCTTACGACGCTACAGGAACAGATAAAAGTGAGGGTGATGGCGTTGGTGGTGTTCCACAGGGTGTTATAGATCTTGATCACGCTATATCATTTATTGAGGGTAAAGAGGAATGTGCGAATCTTCCGATCGTTCTGTTTGGACACAGTTGGGGTGGATACGCTGTGTGCAACGTGCTGACATTTCACCCAGAGGTTAAGGCTGTCATCGAATGCTCTGGCTTTAACAGCTCATCGGATATGTTTGAATCTGGTGGAAAAGATCAGGCTGGAAGCGTAATATATGCAATGACACCATTTATAAAAATCCATGAGTATTTCAAGTTCGGTGAATATGCAACAAATACTGCAATGAAGGGCTTTGAATCTTCGGATGCATCTGTTATGATAGTGCATAGCGAGGATGATGGAGTGATTGGAATAGAGTACGGCTACGACAAATACTACGAAAAGTATAAAGATGATTCTCGATTTACATTTGTCAGGTTCGAAAATCGGGGACATAACGAGATATTTAATGATCAGGACAACACCTATACAGACGAGTTTAACGCGGATTTTGATGAATGGCTTAAGACTCTGGACTATGACTACGAAGCTGATGAAAATAAGGCTCGCTTTAAAGAGGATAAGGCCCAGTACATCACCGAGAATCTTGACCACGCCAGATGGAGTGACCGTCTGGATAAAGATCTGTTCGCAGATTTCCTAAACTTCTATGACAACTCTATAAAGAAAACATTTTAAGATAAAATGTGCAGAAAGGGACGGACCTATGTGCAATGGGGACAGTCCCTATTGCACATTTTTGATAACTAGCCGCCGCACACTTGTGACTTTAGTCGTGAGTTAGGCGGCATTTTTTTGTAAAAAGCATAATCATATGGTATAATTAAAACATGGATAAAACAGTGTATTTCTCAATGCCTAAAGATGTTACGCATGGTCGAGGATATATATACTCTTTGCAGTATCATATCGTATGGGTTACAAAGTATAGAAAACCCATATTTGTAGGTGAAATAGAGAAGGATGTCAGAAATTATCTTCTTGAAACACTTAAATCTTTAGATATGGTACCTATTGCAATGGAGATAATGCCGGATCATATACATCTTCTTGTGGACTGTAAACCACAGCTACGTTT
>FOEK01000019.1 GCA_900110635.1 Lachnospiraceae bacterium NE2001 | reverse complement strand
AATCATCCTTGGAGAAGCCAGACATTTATGAGATTTGTATTATCTCAACAACATCATCTTTTTGATAATCTCGAAGCTTGTATGTAGATGGTGCGGGAACGGAGTCAAGGGACAGCACGCTGGATGCAAAGCATCCGGGCAGCCCTTGACGAAGTGACACGGATAATCCTAATGTCCCCGGAACAGCAATAGCTGTTCCCTCGCCTTCCTGGCGAAGGACGGGGTTTGGGGCGGAGCCCCAAGCATAACAAAAGCCCTGGAAAATCCAGGGCAAATGTTTTAATCATTTCGGGACATAATCAAAAATGCTTGACATATATTATAGGTTTAATTTTGGAGGATAAATGATATGGATATGCCAAAGGATCCGATAATGCTGATGAGCTTTCTTAACACCCAGCTTCGTGACAACTACAGCTCGCTCACTGAGCTGGCAAAAACCTACGGTGTTAGTGAGGAGGAGCTTGTTGGTAAAATGGAATCGATAGGTTACAAGTACGATGAGGAAAACAATAAGTTTTTAAAAAAGCAGTATTACTGAATCTTCAACTAAAGGGTTAATGCCTTATTGATTGGTGCTGCTGGAGTCGGAAAAACAAAGATTGCTCAGATAATGAAACCTGCCTTATCAAGAAAAGAAGTGACGAACAAGAATAATGGTTAAGATAAAATGTTTTGGTATGTCTTGTGTATTATTCATAGAAACAGGAGACTATAGATGATTATAAGTGCTAGCAGAAGAACTGACATTCCGGCTTTTTATTCTGAGTGGTTTATGAACAGAATAAAAGAGGGGTACTTGATATCCAGAAATGGTTCTTATATGAGCAATAATCTGTATAAAGTCTTACTTACACCGGATATTGTTGATTGCATAGCTTTTTGGACCAAGAATCCAATTCCTATGCTTCCTCGGTTAGATGAGCTTAAAGACTATATGTATTATTTTCAATTTACACTTACTGGATATGGAAGAGATATAGAACATAATATTCCAGATAAACCAACTGTAATAATCCCAGCCTTTCAGGAGTTGTCCAGTAAGATTGGTCCAGATAGGGTTATTTGGCGATATGATCCCATTCTTATCAGTGATAAATATAGTGTAGAATATCATTTTGAAGCTTTTTCTCAAATTGCTGAAAGATTAAATGGTTATACTAAAAAATGTGTCTTCAGTTTCATTGATAAATATTATTGGATAAATGAATCAATGCGAAAACTGGGAGTGAAAGAAATATCTGATGAAGTAATGAGAGATATTTCCATTAAGATCAGAGATATAGCAAAAGATAATGGAATGGTTGTTGCAACTTGTGCTGAAGGGATAGATTTAGATGAATTGGGAATTGGTCATAACGCTTGTATAGATAAAGAGTTGATAGAAAAACTAACAGGCGGAAAGATTAAAGAGTTAAAAAAATATTTAGAGCATACTGGACAACGTGAAGCATGTAGGTGCGTAATTAGTAAGGAGACTGGTACTAGAAATACGTGTAAAAACGGATGTGTATATTGTTATGCGAATGATAGTGAAAAAAAATTAATGGATAATATTTCCAAGTATGATCCTAATTCTCCTATTCTATGTGATGTTATTGGTCCGGATGAAGTGGTAAAAGATGCTTCGGATATGAAGTCGATTGTGATAAAAGATAGTCAGATGTCAATATTTGATTTTAAGGAATAAAGTTTATTACGTTGTCTTAATTTTTGAAAGGATTTTTTACTTGAACGCGAGATTAGTTGACACAATAAAAAAATATAATAATATCTGCTGGTATTTGTCTGCAGGTGGTGATTTCAGACCACTTCTTTTCTTGTCGGAGGTGTCGTACAGTGATTATTCCCAGCATTTCTGGGATGAGTATCCAGAAGAGGACAGGGTGATTCCGGATCTGTTCGTATTTACGGATATTATGGCAAATAAACCGTTTGATTACACAAAAAATGAAAAGGTTGAGTCTGACCTTCCTAAGCTTAACACTGATAACTGGGGCAGTATCCGAAAGATATATAATGATGAATATACAGATATCAGGGTTAATACAGTCGCAAGGTTCAATAATGTGGTCGGTACAGACTCTAAGAATATGTTTGACAATGAGTCCGATATAAACATTTCGGATAATTATGGCTCTGCATTTCTTATGAACATATCTGTATACTCTAAGAAGTTTGGCAAAGAGCATAGATGGAATGTGGACGTTCTGTATGTTCTGGGTGCTAATGCTTTTGTGGCAAAGGAACTCTTCCTTAAAAATGATATCACTGTCAGATCAGCAGTTGAGATCCGTTATATTGGAACCTATGGCGGGAAAAAGCTCTTTGGCCAGTGGGTAAAATCCCTGTTCAGATATCTTGGGACAGAATATTTTATCGGAAACAAAGAGTATATTGAGAAAAAGGATACAGAGTATAATCTTGATGTCAAAACGCTTAAAGATGTTTTTTACGGCTATGATCTTTCAAGGTGTCCCGATCTCAGTGTGATCAGCTGCGTACCCCAGAAACTATGGAATAACCGTTCAACGGTGAAGTGGTCAAAGGTGATAGTATAAGAGGTTCAAAAAAGAAGGACTCAATTCAGCTAAAATGCTGAACTGAGTTTTTTGATGCCAGAAAAGGATTTTCTGAAGCTAATGGTATAAAAGTCACACAAAGTTTATCAAAAAGCAACTTGATTTATCGATGGATATGCATTATATTACATTACCAAATAAGTGATGTGTTTTTTGTGTTTTACTTTGAAAATTGATTGATATATTTAACACGATTTCTTATAATATAATTAGAAGGATGCAAACAAAGAACACAGAAAGAAAGGAGGGATACTATGGCTGGTTTTGCACAAACACCAAAAAATAATCAAACATTAATTCTTAAAGTTACAGACAAAAAGAAGTTCATTGAGGAAGTCAATAAATGTAGACCCTCTAATGAATTCATGGAACAATGCAAGAAAGCTGGTACACTAGTTGGAATCAAAGAATAGACAATATCTCGAAGAATTTAATCCAAAAATAGAAGGGCTCAATTCGGCTACATCTGCTGAGTTGAGTCTTTTTGATGCAGGAAAAGGATTTGAGCCATTTAACGACTATATCCAGATAAATCCTAAGACAAATAAATCAGACGCGATGGATGATGCTGAAAATGGTAAGGGAACCACTCACCTTATTTGGAATTATAAAGATGATGGTTCAAGAGAAATAGTAGCTTATTTTACATTATCAGGAAATGTTGTACCTTATGATGATGGAATAGAAAATGATAGTTTTGGGAACTATCTAATTTTCCCAGTATTTCTGTGATGGAAATCAATATGTTTGCTGTATCATCAGTGTACCAGGATGTATTTTACAATAATTCTGATATGTCCTTGCCTATATCTGCTTGGTGCATACAGTTTATAATTGCTTATGCGAACATGATTTGTTAAAAACATATATCATTTCAAGGGCTATTCCTTCACGCTGTTCCTACTGCTGAATCATTTTACAAGACAAACGGTTTTTCTCCTTTGCCAGAATATACTAAGCCGCTATATTCGCTAGATCAGGATCTGACTGCTATGTGGTTGATACTTAAGGTGATTTATCTACCTGAGAATTAATTTGTGCAACTTTATCTTTAACTAACTCTTATTATGAGAAGTTGTCTGATGGAACGATTAATAATATAGATGATGATTTACCTTTTGAAATACCTGAATCGTGGCGATGGATTCGACTTAAAGAAGTGTTTGATCTGGTGTCAGGAAGAGATTTAACTCCATCCGATTACAACGAAAATAAAGAAGGTATATGATACTTTGGACAAGATGGGGAATCCTAAGTATTCTTTTATGATTTTGAAAAAAGAAACTGATAGATTTGTAACACGTACATAAATAATAGATGAAGCCTCATATGTATCAAGTATATGAACATTATGAAAATTATACATCTAAAGATACTAATGGGTTTATCATCAAAAGAAAAGATTCTAGTTGGTATGATAAGATCAGATATGGAAGGAGAAGAATAATGCTTGGCCCAGGTGGTAGATACGTAACTAAAATGAATTGGGATGAGTTTGTAGCATATCAGCGTTGGGATGAGTTTCCAGAGAAAGCTGATAATCCTCCGTTAACTGTTGAGACGGTTTTTTGGTACAACAATACAAGTTATATGATTACTAAGTTGGGACATATGTTTGTAATCGTTGAGAGTGGTTCATTTAAGCGGATTATTAGTAGCGATAATTATATCGAATTATTGACCAAAGTCTTTGTTTCTGGAAAGTCTTTTAAGGAATTGCTTCCAGATATATTAATTGAAGATTAATATTGAAGCCTTTTTGCTGTATATCAAGAGGGGGATTCCTTGTGAAATGGTATAAAAGTCCTTGCGTTAACCAGCAAAATCATATATAGTACGTTGTGGACTTTGAATTAGATACAATTAACTAAACGTGACACTGAACTTGGCCTCAGCCTGGTTTGGTTGTCACCAACTGTCACATAATAAAATAGAAGGAGAAAGATTATGAGTAAGAAACCTGTAGTTCTTATGGTACTGGATGGATACGGCGAGTCAGACATCCAGGATTCAAATGCTATTGCACTTGCAAAAACCCCTGTAATGGATAAGTTAAAGGCTGAGTGCCCATATCAGAGAGGCTTCGCTTCAGGTATGGCAGTAGGTCTTCCAGATGGCCAGATGGGTAACTCCGAGGTTGGTCATATGAATATTGGTTCTGGTCGTATCATTTACCAGGATCTGACACTTATTACAAAGTTTATTCAGGATGGAGATTTCTTCAAGAATGAGGAGCTTCTTCGTGCAATCAATAACTGCAAGGAGAATAACAGCGACCTTCATCTCTGGGGACTTCTTTCAGACGGTGGTGTTCACAGCCACAATACTCACCTCTATGCAATACTTGAGATGTGCAAGAGAGAGGGTCTGGAAAATGTTTACATCCATCCATTCTTCGACGGAAGAGATACACCTCCTGCATCAGGTAAGGATTACCTCCAGGAGCTTGTTGATAAGACAGTAGAAATCGGCGTTGGTAAGGTTGCTTCTCTCAGTGGTCGTTACTACGCTATGGATAGAGATAATAACTGGGATCGTATCCAGAAGGCTTATGACTCACTTGTGCTTGGTGAGGGCGTTAAGGCTACTGATCCAGTTGAAGCTATGCAGAAGTCTTATGATGACGGTGTAACTGACGAGTTCGTCATCCCAACTGTTATCACTGACGAAGCAGGTGCTCCGCTTTCAGTTGTTAAGGAAGGCGATTCAGTTATCTTCTTCAACTTCCGTCCAGACAGAGCACGTGAGATCACTAAGGCATTCTGCTTTACAGATGAAGATATCGCTGCTCAGGATGGTGATGCATCAGATTCTAAGTGCATCAAGTCTCTTAAGAGAGCAAATGGCTATATGCCACTTACCTATGTTTGCTTCAAGGATTATGACGAGACAATCCCTAACAAGTTTGTTGCTTTCAAGAAGCAGGAGATTACAAATACATTTGGCGAGTATCTTGCTAACAATGGTCTTAAGCAGCTTAGACTTGCAGAAACAGAGAAGTATGCTCACGTAACTTTCTTCTTCAATGGCGGTATTGAGGAGCCAAATAAAGACGAGGACAGAATCCTTGTTAATTCACCAGCTGTTGCTACATATGATCTTCAGCCTGAAATGAGCGCTCCAGAAGTTGGAGAGAAGCTTGTGGCTGCAATTAAGTCTGGCGAGTATGATGTAATAATCATCAACTTTGCTAACCCTGATATGGTTGGTCATACAGGAGTTCTTGATGCTGCAATCGCTGCTGTTGAGACAGTAGATAAATGTGTTGGAGATGCAGTAGAGGCTATCAAAGAGGTTGATGGTGTTCTCTTTATCTGTGCTGATCACGGAAATGCTGAGCAGATGAAGAACTATGAGACAGGCGAGCCACACACAGCTCATACAACAAATCCTGTTCCATTTATACTCTTCAACTATGATGAGAACTATACACTTAAAGAGGGCGGAAAGCTCTGCGATATCGTACCTACACTTCTTGAGGTAATGGGTATGGAGCAGCCAGCTGAGATGACAGGTCAGTCACTCCTGGTTCGTAAGTAGTTAGTAGCAAATATATACTAACGAACTGCTTGTAATATCGATATAAAATGTTTTCAAAGATTCTTCGGTTTCTGGCCGAAGAATCTTTTTGTTTTATCTGGAGAATCTTTTTGTTTGTTGAAAAACCTTTGTATTTCTGTTATCCTCTTGTTTAATGTTGTAGATTATATAGATACAAAAGGCTTCTCATTGAGAGAAAGCTGTCAGAGAAGCTGACTGATGAGGTGTCCGATAAGTGAAGGATATTTTATAAAAGAGTAAGAGGGAAAATAATGCAGTTAAAAAGTAATAATGATTCAAATGATAACAATGAGGCTCTTCAGGGTGGCAGCTCCATAAATGAGCGTGCTGTAAACTTTGGAGCAAATGGACCTTACGGCCAGAGTGGACCTTATGATCAAGGGAGCCCTTATGGTCAGGGTTCTTCGAATAATGCAGGGTCAGCGTCTCCATTTGGCGCATCCTCAATGTCTGGCCAGACTGGTGGGCCACAGAATCAGGGACTGGGCGGTGATTATTACAGCCAGAGCCCTCAGGGGATGGGACAACCAGGTGCCGGAATGCCAGGACAGGCACGACCTGGTATGCCTGGACAGAGACAGCCAGGCGGTTCAGTGTACCGTTCACCTTCGCAGTATGATGAGCCTGTTATTCATAAGAAGGGAATCAATCCACTGTTTATAATACTTCCAATACTGCTTATAGTGATAATCTTCTTTGCGTCACAGTTTAAGAAGGTGTTTGGAAAGTCGGAGTATATACCGGGTACCGTATCTGAAGGTGTGTACACAAATGAGTATTTTGGATTTAAGGCTGACTTCTCCGGAAGCGGCTGGGATCTTCAGGGTTGCCCTGGAACAGCAGAGGATGAGAAGAGACAGCTGGATGCTAAGCAGACCGTTTCTGAGCTTTATGCGAAGAATGAGCTCAGTATTGAGATAATGGACTTTACCGTTTACCAGACTCCTTACAATATTAAGGAAACCGGTACGGATATCTCAGATCTGATGGATCAATATAAGAATCAATATGTTAAGCAGCTTGAGGGTATTGGCTACTCTGTCAATAGTATCAAGCAGGATAAAATGACAATTGCAGGTAAGACCTGTGACGGATATATAATCAGCTGTGATTACACAGAGGGCGGTCAGACCGTAAAGATCAGCCTTATACAGTTCTTCGTCTTCAAAGGAAACTATATGGGCTACTTCTCAACAGGCTCCACCTCTGAAGGCAAAGCAAAACTAATCATAACAAACCACGTATCCGCTCTCGACTAATATGCTGTAACAAAGACAGGGGACGGTTCTCCAAAAGACAGAGAACCGTCCCCTGTCTTTTTTTTGAAAAAGGGAGTTGACATTTATATGAAGTTATAATATTATACGACATATAATATGAAAAATAAAATAATATGTGTGACAAAATAATATTAGATGTTTCGATAATATTATAGGAAGGAGATAATATGACATATCAGCTTACAGCGCCTCTGCTTGATGCCTGTGTTCTGGGCATAGTTGAGAAGGAAGACGCATATGGTTATACGCTGACGCAAAAGGTCAGAGAGTTAGTAGATATTTCAGAGTCAACCCTTTATCCCGTTCTTCGGAGACTTCAGAAGGATGAGTGTCTGATAACCTACGATGCCCCATATCAGGGTAGAAACAGAAGGTATTACGCCATTACAGATTATGGACGACGAAGACTTGATTTCTACAAGGATGAATGGGAGAAATATAAAGAAAATATAGATAAACTGCTTGCTGAAGAGAATAAACAGGTTGAAGCGACGACAGATACAGAAAATGCAGAAGGAAAGGAGGAACAGGGTAATGAATAAGAATACATTTATTAGTGAGCTATCAAGAAAGCTTAGAGGACTTCCTAAAGCTGACTATGATGACGCAATGAATTACTATGTTGAATTCTTTCAGGATGCAGGAGTTGATGAACTCGCCGATGTTACCCCACTTGTTGGAAATGTAGATGACGTAGCTGAGAAGATTCTCAGCGAGTGCTCAGACAAGCAGTTTGAAAAGGTCGAAAAGGAGGGCGGTGTAAAGAATAACACCAGAGCCATCTGGTACGTGATCCTCGGAATCTTCGCTGCTCCAGTAGCATTTCCACTTGCTCTTACTGCAGTTATTCTGATCTTTGTACTCTTTGTAGTAGTATTCGCTGTTATTGTTTCACTTATTGCTGCATCAGTTGGTATCGTCTTTGCCGGTTTCTGTGCAATCCCAGCAATCTTCTGGGCTGAGACAGGTTCACAGGCTATGATCCTCCTGGGTATCGCGTGTGTCGCAGTTGCTTTGGGAACCCTGATGTGCATAGCATTTTACAAGATAGGTGAGCTGGTTGTTAAGTTGCTTATCAAGATCTTCAGAGGTATCTCAAATAAGAAAAATGAGTCAAAGGCTAAAAAGGCTGAGACAGTTAACAGCGTAAGAACAGATATGCCTGGTGCAACTTCAGAGGAAGAGTTATACCAGCAGGGAGGTGAAGTATAATGAAGAAGGGCTTAGCGATAACAATCATCATATGCGCCATACTTTTTGTGATCGGCGGTGTACTTATAGCTATCGGTGTAGTGAATGGCGGCGCAATGATGTTCAATATAGATTATAAGAACCACAAGATAACTTCATCTAAAAATGCTGAGCTTATATCTGGCAATGAAGATGTGGATGCATTTACTGAGTTTGATATAGACGTGGATGCTGCCAAGGTTACAATCGTTAAGGGCGATTCCTACAATGTAACATACAAGCTTTATGAGCAGTCAAAGGTTGATATTAGTGTCGAGAGTGGAAAGCTGATCATCAAGAGAAAGGCAGAGAAGAATAATTTCAATTTCGGTTTCTTTATGGATAATGTGGAGCCTTATATTCAGATCACTATTCCAGAGGATGCTGAGATAAAGGACGGAAAGATTAATTCAGACGCTGGAAGTGTTATCCTGAGTGACCTTGATATGAATAATCTCTCATTAAATGTGGATGCAGGCGAGATAAATCTTTCAGACTGTTCCCTTAATGAGCTTACTATCGAGGATAATGCAGGAAGCGTGACATTTGACAATCTTACAGCAAAGAAAGCAAATATTAATACAGACTATGGCGATATAAATGTTAATGATTCTGAGATAGAAGACCTAAGTGCTGATCTTGATGCTGGAGACCTGGATATAGATATGTCAAAGGTTAACAATCTTGAAATCAACGTGGACTATGGTGACGTAGATGTTAAGCTCATCGGCGAAAAGGCTGATTACGAGTTTAACGTAAAGGTAGATGCAGGTGACATTCATGTAGACGGTGCAAATGTAGGCAACAAGTACATCTCCAACGAAGGAAAAGATAAGAAGATAAAGATCGATGCTGATGCCGGAGATGTAGATATCGATTTCTAACTCACTCTTTATATATTATCTATCCCCACACACCAGTTGAGGACAGTTCTCAATCAACAATTGAAAACCGTCCCCAATTGGTGATTTTTTTAGTTTGGAAATTATGTTAGAATTAACTTCGTATTTATATGCAACAGTTGGCGGAAGATGCTGCACTATATGGATATACAGCAAATCCGAGTGATATCAGAAGGAGAAGAAGTATGATTAATAATGAAAGGATGGTGGTCCTGGTGCGCCAGGCAAAACTGGGTGATGCCCATAGCTTCGCCGAGCTATACACCGATGTGTATCAGGACCTATATAGGACAGCACTATATACTCTGGGAAATGCTGATGATGCTGAAAACGTGGTTAGTGACACTGTTTTAGATGCCTATGCGGGAATCTCGAGACTCTATGACGAGAAGAAATTCCGCGCGTGGATCTTCCGTATTCTTTCAAACAAATGTAATCGCAAGATTCGTGAGTATGTAAAGAAGAGGGAGAGAGAGGCGGAGCAGTCCATTGACGACATGGCAGAAACTCTAGCGGCGAAGGGAAATGCTATGGAACAGGCCGAGAACAAGACACTGGTTCAGAAAGCATTTTCGGTTCTCACTGACGAAGAGAAGAAGATCGTAACGCTCACTATTTATGGGGAATATAACAGCGGTGAGGTTGCTGGACTGATGAATCTGAATCGAAACACGGTGAGATCAAAATATGCCAGGGCGCTTGCGAAGATGCGGGAATGCCTTGGTGGAATGGCGCTCGCCCAGAGTAATTAAGGAGGTTAGTTATGGCAGATATTGACAACATTTTTGAAGAACAGCTTAAGTCAAGCGTTGAACAACTGCCTGATTCTCTAAGACCAGAAAACATAGAAGGAAAACTTGCTTCTATGACTGTTCCTGAGAAATATTCAAGGAGCAGAAGCGAGGATATCCCTATGGAGGATATAAAGGTAGACAGGTCAGGAGGAAAGGGCAAGTACATAATCCCTATCATTCTTGCAGCTGGAGTTCTTCTTGCAGCAGGTGTAGGACTTGGAGTAGGGCTCAGCAAGAACAGATATCTGGTAGATTCGGATCCAGCGATAGAGTCTAGTCAGTTAACTGATAAGGATGACACGGCTGGTACAACTACTAAGAATAGTCTCTTCTCGAAGAAGGAGAAGACTGACAATTATGAAATGGCATACGAGTATTTCAAGTCATATAAGGACTATCTTGATGATCAGTATAAAGACTATGATGATTATGTTGATTATGATATGGTGGAGGAATCGGCAGATGCTGATGGGGGTACCAATCAGTATAATGCTGGTCCAACTGTGGGAGCGTCATCAGCGGCAACTGCATCTGCAACAGGCGGTTCTGAAAAGTCAGAGAGTTATACAGATACAAATGTAAGAACCGAGGGCGTTGCCGAGGCAGATATCGTAAAGACTGATGGCAAGTATATCTACGAATATGATACAAATACAGAGCATCTCAACTTCTATAGCGTAAATGATGGCTCCATACAGAAAGAGGGAAGAGTAAATGTCCTTCAGGACGATTACTATTTCAAAGAGATGTATATCGTAGATAATAAGCTGGTACTCCTGGGTACTAATATGGAAAACTATTATTATTCATATTGGTATAACAGCTACTATGATTATCAGAATGCAAAGACTTATGTGGCTATCTATGATATCAGCGACAAGGGCGAGCCTGAGCTTATAGATGAATATGAGCAGAGCGGTTCCTACGACAGCTCCAGAATGGTAGATGGAGTGCTTTATACATTTTCCAAGAAGAGCTTCGACCTGGATAAGCTGAAGAAGAAGGACTATGATACATATATTCCTGATGTAGATGGCGAGTTTATAGATAATGATGATCTCTATGTTCAGAAGGACATCTTTACAACCTGCTTTGAGGTTATCACTTCACTGGATATAAAGAAGGGCAAATACATCGACAAGATGGCTATTCTCGCAGGTAGTGATACTATGTATGTAAGTTCAGACAGTATCTTCCTGACAGATTATACCTATAGCTGGTCAAGCTTCTCATACGGAGAAGAAACCAAGGTTCTCAAGATATCCTACGATGATGGCGAGCTGGAGTATGAGACAAAGGGTACCTTCCCTGGTTACTTAAATGATGACTACAGCATCGACGAATACGATGGATACCTTAGACTTGTTACTACATACCGTGATTCAAACTATACACAGTACAACGCACTCTACGTATATGACAGCGACCTGAACAAGGTAAGTGTTATAAAGAATCTTGCAGAGGGCGAGACAATTCGTTCCGCAAGGTTTATGGGAAAGACAGCGTACTTTGTAACATTTAGAAATACAGATCCACTCTTTGCGGTTGACCTGTCTGATCCAGAGAATCCTGAGATTACAGATTACCTGAAGATTCCTGGTTTCTCAGCTTACCTTCATCCATATGGAGAGAACAAGCTTCTAGGAATAGGTTATGATACTGACGAAACGGGCTGGATCAACTGTATCAAGCTCACAATGTTTGATGTAACGGATCCTTATGATATAGTAGAAGAGGACACTGAGATTCTCTACAACTATCAGCAAGCTGGAGTATTGAATGACAGACGTGCTCTTATGTATAACAGCGAAGACGGTACATTTGGCTTCTCAACCTACGCTGAAGGATACTACTATCTGGAAGAGGATTGGTTCAAGGAAGACTACGAGGACGTGTATGACGTTATAGTAGATCAGGTTGATGAAAATAAGTTAGGCCCATACTATATGGTTTGGGACTACGATGAAGACGACGGCTTCCAGATTCTTATGGACGAGGCTCTGTCAGATTCCAGTTCCGAAGATTACTACTATTCGGGCGATTACAGCACATACGCAAATACAAGAGGTATTGTAATAGGCGATTACATCTACGTTGTTATACCAGGTGAAGGAGTTAAGTCCTACGACACCAACAACTACAAGCTTGTAGATGAATGTGACTAAACCATAAAGCCTTCCCCTATTGTAAATATGCCCAACTCATAGGGGGCAAAATAAGGCAATTTCACGAAAATTATTTTGCTCCTTACCATAAGTGAATTACTGTGTTACTATATAAAAGGACGCTTCTCGAGTCGCCATCGAGACGCGTCCTTTAGAAACTTTAGAGGATAGAAAAAAGAAGTAACAAGTTTTGTTTGGTAAGAGAATAGGGAGTGTTTGTGATGTTTAACGTAGGCGATTACATTATCTACGGAAGTAATGGAGTCTGCAAGATTACAAATGTCGGGCCGATGAAAATGCCCGGAGTATCGAAGGATAAGCTGTACTATACGATGGTTCCGTGTTACATCAGGGACAGCGAGATATTTACACCCGTTGACAACGAAAGAGTTGTTATGAGAAGAGTTATGTCGAAGGATGAGGCAGAGGATTTTATTGATGAAATGCCTGATATCGACGAGCTCGAGATTATCGAGGAGAAGAAGCGCGACCTGGAATATAAGGCGGCAGTTCTTACCTGCGATCCAAAGGTGCTGGTGGAGCTTATGAAGACCATCCGCGGCCGTATGGATGAAAGGATTGCAGAGGGTAAGAAGGTTACAGCTTCGGACGCAAAGTATTATCATATCGCAGAGGACAGCCTGTATGGCGAGCTGGCTATTTCACTGGATATGGATAAGGACGGTGTAAAGGATTTCCTAAGGGAAAGAGTAGAATTCTAAGACGGTTTTCGACATTTGAACGGGCTGGATATGGGATGGTGATTTAGACATATGACAGCGCCGAAGACTAAATGAAAATTCGAATAATTGACAGGCGGACTCACGACGTGAAATGTGGATGTTTCTCTTCAAGTTTTTGAAAAGAAGCATCCACATTTCACGTTATTTATGATACAATTACTATGTTCTGAAATCAGGACAGAATTAGAGGTGTTAATTATTCGGGGAATACTATGGGCGTCGTAAAAGAAGGTTTTTATAAGGGGAACAAAAAAGTGGATATAGAGAAGAACAAGCTCTATATCGTCAATATCGAAGATATGTCAGACGAGGGACTGGGCATCGGTCACATCGACGGAATGGCTGTATTTGTAAAGGATACAGCTCCTGGAGATGAGGCTGAGGTGCGTATAGTCAAGGTGAAGAAGAACTTCTGCTTCGGCAGGCTGGAGAGGATCATCACCCCCTCGTCTTTTCGTGTGGAGCCCTTCTGTCCGATGGCGAGAAAATGCGGCGGCTGTACGCTGCAGCATATAAGCTATGAGAAGGAGCTGGATATAAAGAAAAACAGAGTGCTGAACTGTCTCTCCAGGATTGGCGGGATCGAGGATCCTGAGCAGTACCTTGAGGATGTATACGGAATGAAGAGCCCGTATCATTATCGCAACAAGATGCAGTTTCCAGTTGGAGTGAGAGGCGATTCGTCGAAGGAATCTAAGGCGGAATCAGACGCTGAGAAGAAGTACAAAGACTCATTTTCAGCATTTAGCTGTCAGACTAAAACCGTACTCGGTTTCTATGCCGGCAGAACTCACAGCCTGATCCCAATCACAAACTGCAAGATAGGTCATGGAGTTAATAAGGCTGTTATCTCTGCGGTGACGAAATGGGCAGACAAGTGCAAGATCAGCGTATATAACGAGGAGACTGGTGAGGGCATACTTCGCCATGTGCTCACAAGAGTGGGATTTGCAACAGGCCAGCTGATGGTCTGCATAGTAGTAAATACTAAAAATGTACCAGAGACTGACAAGCTTGTGGCAGAGCTGTCCCGCGAGGTTGAAAAGTACAGGGCTGGCGGTAATAACGTGAAGCTGAAGTCTGTGGTTATGAACGTTAACAAAGAGAGGACTAACCGTATCCTTGGGGATAAGACAATCCTGATAAATGGCCGCGATTACATCACCGACTATATAGGGGACGTGAAGTTCCAGATATCGGCCCAGTCCTTCTATCAGGTAAATCCTGTGCAGACTGAGAAGCTTTACAGCAAGGCTCTCGAGTATGCGGACCTTACAGGTGAAGAGATAGTCTGGGATATGTATTCCGGAATCGGCACCATTTCACTCTTCCTGGCACAGAAGGCTAAGAAGGTTTACGGTGTCGAGGTGGTTTCCCAGGCAATTGAAGATGCAAAGATAAATGCAGAGATAAATGATATAACCAACGTGGAGTTCTTCGTAGGAAAGGCCGAAGAGGTGGTTCCTGTATGGATGGAAAACCATATCGGTGTGTATGATTCCCACAGCTCGAAGCTCCACAGGGGTGTAGACGTAGTGGTGGTGGATCCGCCGCGCAAGGGCTGCGATGAGAAACTGCTGGAGACTATAGTAACTATGTCGCCGAAGCGTATGGTCTATGTATCCTGCGACCCGGCTACACTGTCCCGTGACCTGAAGTATCTTCTCGCGAACGGGTTTAAACTCGAGAGGTTTGCGGTTTACGACCAGTTCAGCCGCACTATGCACTGCGAAACTGTCGCCTTACTTACAAGGATTTCTTCAAAATGATACTTTAAATCTAGAAAATGATATTTTATTTGATACTTTAAATGTTGCTTAAGGAACAGAAGATTATTGATAGAGTGGGCGCTAAGAAGAACGGATATTGGGTAGTATTATGAAAAAATCAGATAATAAGGTTGCTATAGTAACTGGAGCTAATTCCGGTATGGGACTTGCTACTGTGGAGGCCCTGAGCGATGCGGGCGCCACAGTGATAATGCTTTGCCGAAGTGAAGAGCGAGGCCAGGAAGCCTTGGAAAAGCTTCAGGCAAAGAAGGACCGCAAGCTGGATCTGATCCTGGCAGACTTGGGAGATTACGAATCCATCAGGGCATTTGCCCGTGCTGTAAAAGAGAAATATGACCGAATCGATATACTGGTAAACAACGCCGGATTTATCTCACTGGACAGGCAGTTTACCAACGAAGGAATCGAAAGACAGTTTGGAATCAACCACGTGGGCCATTTCCTGCTGACAACACTTCTGATGGATATGATGGGGAAGGGTTCCCGTATCGTAAATGTTGCTTCCGGTGCGCATAAGATTGGCAAGATACATTTTGATGATATAAACCTATCAAAGGGCTTTAATGTCATAACGGCCTATTCTCAGAGCAAGCTTGCAAATGTGCTTTTCACGAGGGAATTGGCAAGGCGCCTCAAGAGTCGTCGGATATCCGTTAACTGCTGTCACCCCGGAGCGGTGGCAACCAATATTGGAATCGACAGAGACACTGGCTTTGGCAAAACTATTACAAGCCTGCTTAAGCCATTTTTCCAGACACCTAAGGAAGGCGCAGAGACGGCCATCTTTCTTGCTATGGACGATTCCGTAAAGAATATTACAGGCGGTTACTTCTATAAGTGCAAGATAGCAAAGTCCTCAAGACGTTCCAAGGATAAGGCACTGGCCAATAGACTCTACGAGTTCACCGAAGAATTGATCAATGAAGCTTAGTCTTGGAGATATCATCTTTGAGTTTTTTTGGGGGGATAAGGGTTTAGTTGTATGGATAAATCTTCTAAATATGAATCATTACTTAGCAGTATCAGGAAAATGAATCGTGTGGCAGTGGCATATTCGGGTGGTGTTGATTCTACATTTCTTCTGAAAGCGGCGAAGGAAGCATTGGGCGACTCGGGCTCGCTTCTGGCTGTAACAGCTGAGATTAATTCTATGCCTGAGAAAGATAGAGATGCGACCAGTGATTTCTGCAAAAAGGAAGGCATCGAGTTAATCACAGTCAAGGTGAATGAGCTGGATATACCTGGCTTCGTGGATAATCCTCCTGACAGATGCTATATCTGTAAGAATGTCCTCTTCGGACGTATGCTGGAAGAGGTGAAGAAGCTTGGTGATCATACATTGATGGATGGATCAAATATCGATGATGACGGTGATTATCGACCTGGGATGAAAGCACTAAAGGAGCTTGGTGTTGTGAGTCCACTTAAAGAAGCTGGGCTCACAAAGCAGGAGATTCGAGAACTGTCGAAGGAACTAGGACTTCCAACCTGGGACACTCCTTCTGCTGCGTGTCTTAGCTCCAGAATTCCATATGGAGAGAAGATTACCGTTGAGAAACTTCGGATGATAGATAGCGCTGAAGAGTATATAAAGTCATTTGGAATCAGACAGGTAAGAGTCAGGATGCACGGTGATAATCTTGCAAGGATTGAAGTTGCATCGGAGGATTTCTCAGTACTTATAGATAATAGAGAGTCGGTGCATAGTAAGCTGAAAGATATAGGCTTTGCCTATGTGACGATGGATATGATTGGATACCGCACGGGTAGTATGAATGAGGTATTGAAGCATGCTGATAAAGGAGATTCTTGAACAGGTAAAGAGTGGAGAGCTAACTATCGAGGAAGCTGAGAAGCTATTTCATTTTGATACATATAAAGAACTGGGCTATGCAAAACTAGACACCAATAGAGAAGAGAGAACAGGCTTTCCGGAGGTTGTTTTCTGCGAGGGGAAACCCAATGAGTATCTGGTTTCTATATATGAGAAACTGTTGGAAACAGATGGGCGAGCTTTTGGTACACGGGCCTCTGGTGAGCAGTATAAAATGGTAAAGGCGCGTATCCCTGATGCTGAGTATGATCCTATTTCACGAATTCTGAGGGTGATCCCTGGTGAGATAGAGAAGTTGGGTTATGTAGCGGTATGCTGCGCTGGAACGGCTGATATCCCAGTAGCCGAAGAAGCGGCGCAGACGGCAGAATACTTTGGAACATACGTGGAACGAGTCTATGACGTAGGAGTAAGTGGTATACATCGGCTTCTCTCAAAGACAGAGATTTTGCAGAAGGCAAACTGTATCATAGCGGTTGCCGGTATGGAAGGAGCACTTGCCAGTGTAATTGGCGGGCTTGTGTCCAGTCCCATTATCGCAGTGCCAACCTCGGTGGGTTACGGTGCCAGCTTCGAAGGATTGTCGGCTCTGCTGACCATGATTAATTCCTGTGCAAATGGAATCTCGGTGGTAAATATAGATAACGGTTATGGGGCGGGTTACATAGCAACCCAGATAAACCGTCTTGCGCTTAAGTAAAGACGAATAATCCTATAAGCAGTATGGATAGGAGATAAGAAAGTATGAAATCATTATATCTGGAATGTGAAACTGGAATAAGTGGCGATATGATAGTTGCGTCACTCCTTGATCTTGGAGCAGATGAAGAGGTGCTTAGAAGTGTTCTTTCTGGAATCAAGGATCAAGGCTTTGAGATAAAAATCAGCCGAGTGATGAAGAGTGGTATAGACTGCTGTGACTTTGATGTGGTATTGGATGCAGAACATGAGAATCACGATCACGATATGAATTACCTCTATGGTGAGTCGGGTGAGCATCATCATCACGATGAGCATCATCATCACGACGGACATCACCACCACGACGAGCATCATCATCACGATGAACATCACCACCACCACGATGCTCGAAATCTTGAGGATATTGAGAAGATAATCGACAGTCTGGAGATGACCGATGGTGCCAGATCTCTAGCAAAGAAGGTTTTCCATATACTAGCAGAGGCTGAGGCGAAGGCTCACAAGAAAGAGATAAATGAGGTGCATTTCCACGAAGTGGGAGCCATTGATTCTATAGTGGATATTGTCTCTGCGGCAGTGTGCTTCGATAATCTTGGCATCACTGATGTGGTTGTGAGAAGGCTTTGCGAAGGACACGGAAATGTTCGCTGCCAGCACGGAATTATTCCAGTACCTGTACCTGCTGTGATCAATATCTGTGCAAAGTATGCCCTTCCACTTTCGCTTACAGATAGGAAGGGCGAGTATGTGACACCAACTGGAGCGGCCTTTGTTGCGGCTGTTATGACATCGAAGGAACTGCCTGAAGTGATGACAGTACAGAAAGTCGGACTTGGAGCAGGCAAGCGTGAACACGAGGTTCCAGGCGTTCTTCGTTCAATGATCATCGATTACTAGGTAATGTGATATATTATCTGATGCCAAAACACTTTGAAAATAATCCAGATATGAAAGGGGTTTATTATGGATGCAAATATCGTAAAAAGAAACGAATTGCTGGCTCAGAAGGTCATCAAGGGCCTGGAGTCCAGAAATATGACTGGCTACTATGCTGCGACTAGGGAGGAGGCTCTTGCCAAGGCACTGGAGCTTATCCCAGAGGGAAGTAGCGTAACAATGGGTGGAGCTATGAGTGCTCGTGAGATTGGTCTCGTGGATGCCCTGAAGGAAGGTAATTATAACTTTATAGATAGAGATAACTATGAGGATAAGCGTGCGGCAATGCTGATGGCCTACGATGCAGATTTCTTCCTTGCCAGTGCAAATGCTATGACCAACGACGGAATTATTGTAAATATTGACGGTAATTCTAACAGGGTTTCCGCTATCGCACAGGGTCCTAAGCACGTACTCTTTATCGTTGGTATGAACAAGGTTTGTGGTTCTGATCTTGACAGTGCTATGAAGAGAGCGAGAAATGTGGCTGCTCCGATCAATGCCCAGAGATTTGGCCTGGATACACCTTGTGCAAAGACAGGCGCTTGCTTTGACTGTAAGTCTCCGGATACCATTTGCTGTCAGTTCCTGATCACAAGATTCTCCAGACATCCGGGAAGAATCAGTGTTATCCTTGTTAACGATGATCTTGGCTTCTAAGGAGAGTTGTTTATAGATTATGGTTTTCTAGTAAAATGAAAATCAGGAGTATATAGGCTGATAGAATATAACAATAAATTATAGACTAAGTATGTGACAGATCAAACTCGGGTTCTAGATTCGAGCTATGATTTGTCACATTTTAGTTTGTGTGCTATAATGGAAAAAGTGAAAACGATTTCATATTGTTTGACAAGGTTAGTTTAAAAAATGTTAAAACCATAATGATAAAGTGGCAAATGATCATAGCAAAGGATTGAATTAGATGAATATTAAGGACATAGCTGAAAAAGCCGGGGTTTCAACTGCAGCGGTATCAAGATATTTTAACAATGGATATGTGTCTGAAAAGAAAAAAGAGGCCATCAGGAAGGTGGTGGAGAAGTATGACTATCATCCATCAATGCAGGCCCAGACTCTGAGGACCAGAAAGACCAATATGATCGGTGTGGTCATACCCAGAATTGATTCATCCTCTATAGCAAGGGTTGTGGAAGGAATTATGGAGGCAGCTGAGGCAGAGGGGTATCAGGTTCTTCTTGCACTTACTATGAATGAGGTAAATAGAGAGCTGGAGTATCTTTCTATATTTCACGACAAGCAGGTGGATGGGGTGATCCTTTTAGGAACATTTTTATCTGATGATCATATGGAGCTGCTTAAGAGCATGAAGGTGCCGGTGGTGATCGTTGGCCAGAAGCTCGAGGGCTACAACTCTGTGTATCACGATGACTATCACGCTGAATATGATATCACCAAGCTTCTTCTGGACAGAGGACGCAGGAATCTTGTGTATATCGGTGTTACTCACGAGGATAAGGCAGTGGGACAGGCCAGATATAGAGGCTTCAGGGATGCTGTTCACGATGCTGGCTTCGATGAACTGGCCGAAAGGCGTGTCATTTCAGGTTTCGACGCGAAGAGTGGCTTTAACTGTATGAGGGAGCTTATGGAGAAGTATGATGATGTGGACGCGGTGGTTGCAGCTACGGACACCATAGCTTCCGGGGCAATCAGGTATCTGCACAAGCTGGGAATTAAGATTCCGGATGATGTGATGGTGGTTGGACAGGGAGATTCGCAGCTGGCGCGAGTACTGACTCCAGAGCTTACCACAGTGAGATACTACTACGAAGAGAGCGGAAAAAATGCAGTCGAGATGCTGGTGGATAATCTGAAAGCGGATGGAGAAGATGTCCAGGTTCGTATGGTAAAGCTTGGCTATGAACTGGTGGAACGCGAAACTACATAATGTGCAGTTGGGGACGGACCTATGTGCAATGGGCGCGTTGTCTGCCAGTGGCAGACAAGCTTTTAGCGCCTGAGCGTGAGCGAAGGAAGTCAGTCCCCATTGCACATGTGTAATGGGTGTGCTAGAATGTGTCTCGGTCTGTTGGAGTGGGTTCTGGCAGATAGGGGGAAATACATATAAGGACAAAGTGTGATATGGATAAACTCGAGATACTAAAGAATATAGCGATAGTAATATTATTTGCCAAGTTTTTTGGTCTTGTTGCGAGAAAACTGAAGGCGCCTCAGGTTGTGGGTGAGATAATTGCCGGACTCCTGCTGGGACCGAGCCTTCTTGGGTGGGTTGAACCCAGCGACTTCCTGTCAGGAATGGCAGAGATAGGCGTTATCCTGCTTATGTTCAGTGCGGGTCTTGAGACGAATCTTGGACAGTTGAAGAAGACGGGAGTGAAGGCTACACTTATTGCCTGTTCAGGTGTCTTTATTCCGCTTGTTTGTGGAACCCTTTTGTATCTATGTTTCTATGGCTTTGCGGAGGTGGGAAGCAACGAATTCTTCCACGCACTTTTTATCGGAACGATACTAACTGCCACATCTGTAAGTATAACAGTTCAGGCGCTTAAGGAACTGGGGAAACTGACTGAGGAGGTTGGTACCACTATTCTTAGTGCAGCCATAATCGACGATGTGATTGGCATCCTGGTGCTCACTCTCGTTATTAGCTTCCGTGATCCAAGCAGTAAGATAACAGATGTGCTGCTTAGAACGGTTGGCTTCTTTATACTATCTGTTGTTGTCGGTATCATTTTATATAAAGTGATGAAATGGCTCGACACCAGGCATCCTCACACACAGAGAATACCCATCATTGGACTGGCGTTGGCACTGGCCCTTTCCTTTATCGCTGAGAAATATTTCAGTGTTGCTGATATTACTGGTGCCTTTGTGGCTGGTATTATCCTCAGCTCGCTGGATGATTCGAAGTACATAGATAGGAAGATGGACGTTAATTCCTATATGATATTCGGCCCGATCTTCTTTGTGAGTATTGGACTTCAGACGGATCTAAAGTCGCTGGATATGACTATACTTATTTTCTCGGCTGGCTTCGTGCTGGTGGGACTTTTGTCCAAGATCATCGGCTGCGGTTTGGCCTCTCGCATGTGTGGCTTTAAGGGGTCAGATGCTCTGAAGATTGGTGTTGGAATGATGACTAGAGGTGAGGTTGCTTTGATAGTATCCAAGAAGGGACTTGAGGTCGGTATGCTGGATAGCAAATATTTTACCTCTGTTATTCTTCTGATCATAGTCAGCTCGATACTCACGCCGATAATCCTAAAACTGCTATATTCCAAGGCCTCGACTAAGGAGCAAAATGCTACTAAGTCCGATCAGGAATCCTAAAGGAGAGTTTGGTAAAAGAACAATACGATTTATGACTTAGTGTTTTTTGGAGAAATGTCATGGGGAATAAATTATTTAGCAAGAATTATAAGAATTTTATTAAGGGGATTGGATACAAAGATAACAATTTCAAAGATATTTTATCTTACGCGAAGGAGTCTATGGGCCCCATCGCGGAGGAACTTCATATAGGAAGGCTTGAGTCTATTGTTACGGCTAAGCCGAATCCAGTTGAAAGAGTTGGTTTTAACGGTCGCGAGGTTCTGTATCAGGCCAAGGAGGGCTATGATCCTAATCTTCATACTATGGAATTCCACACAGGTGGTGGTGTTACGATAGTTATGAATGCTTATCCTGCAAAGGGATACGAATGGGATGAGGACGATAAGGATGACCTTCAGTTTATCTGTGCCAACTTTTTTGCTTTGCTTGAGAGAGCAAGGATGAGAACTATTCTCAATAACGCGGCATTTACAGAGAGCATGACTGGAGCACTAAATATAAATGGTATCATCCGTACTGGCATGGAAATGATGAAGAGGGGTGTGTTAACTGATTACACGGTTGCCTTCTTTAATATAAAGAACTTCAAGTTCTTAAATGGAAGATATGGAATAGATAGGGGGAATATGGTCCTTCGTGGGCTGGTTGATAAGATAATTGGCTTCTTTATTCCTGACGAGCAGATAGCGAGACTTGGCGGTGATAATTTCGTCGCACTTATAAGAAATGAAAGAGTTGATATCTTCCTGGATTACATCAATCCTATGACATTTGAGATTACAGGAGGTGTAAATACAGGCTTTAACAGAAGACCGGATGACGTGCCTGAGAGTGCTGGTAATTCAACAATGACTCATCTGACTGCTGTAACAGAGGAGGAGCCGGTGGACGAGTCCTCAAACACCCACAAGATTGAGATATCATTTAGAGTGGGTCTATATAAAATGCAGCCTGACGAGGATGCGGGAGCTGGCGTAACTAAGGCCAATACTGCTCTGCGTGAAACCAGAAAAGAAGGAAATCCAGATGTTGTCTGGTTCACGGATGATCTTCTCGATCATGAGATGAATACGAAGAAGTCTATGTTTATGTTTAACAGAGCTCTTCAGGAGAGAGAGTTCGTGGTTTACTATCAGCCGAAGGTAAGCCTGGATGATGGAAAGCTTTGTGGATGCGAGGCTCTGGTAAGATGGGTTCAGGATGGAAAGGTTATTCCACCTATGACATTTATACCTGCTTTAGAGCACGACGGAAATATCTGCGAGCTGGATATGTATGTTTTTGAGACTGTATGCCGCGATATCAGAGCGTGGCTTGATGCTGGAGTTGAGCCGGTGAAGGTTTCTACTAATTTCTCCAGGTTCCACATCAAGGATGAAGATTTTGCTGCCAAGATACTGACGATTGTCGACAGGTATAACGTTGATCCTCAGTATATAGAAGTGGAGCTTACAGAGGCAGCCTGCTACGAGGATGCTGACAAGCTTACAAGATTTCTTTCAGCTATGAGAGAACGTGGTATAATTGTATCCATCGATGATTTCGGAACAGGCTACTCATCCCTAAGTCTTCTCAAAGATCTGATGGTGGATGTGATTAAGCTGGATCAGTCCTTTATTCACGGTATCGAGTCAGATGACGAAGAGAGAGCAAACAACGATAAGGTTGTTATTAAAAATATAATCAACATGGTTGACGAGCTCAACATGAAGATCATCGCTGAGGGTGTTGAGTCAGGAAAGGCTGCAGAGTTCCTGAAGAACGCGCACTGTGATATGGCGCAGGGCTATCTGTACGACCGTCCAATGCCACACACCGAGTTCGATATACTGCTCCGTGGAGCACGCCTCTACAACGACTAATGTTGTCACGGTTCTCCAAGACAGGGGGACGGTTCTCTATCTTAGAGAACCGTCCCCCTGTCTTGGAGAACCGTCCTTGCGGTAATATTAGCGTGGCAGTGTCTCTGGTTCTGGATACTCTGTACCAAGTGTGTCGACAGTAACTGTCTTCATAACCTGTGGTGTTACTGGCTTATCAGCCCAACCGGTCTTTGTGGTAGCTATTCTATCTACAACATCCTGTCCTTCGATAACCTTGCCAAATGAAGCGTACTGTCCGTCGAGGTGTGGTGAATCAGCGTGCATGATGAAGAACTGTGATCCGGCGCTGTCTGGCATCATAGAGCGAGCCATAGAGAGAACGCCTACTGTATGCTTCAGGTTGTTCTCGAAACCATTTGAAGAGAACTCGCCCTTGATGGAGTAGCCAGGTCCGCCTGAACCTCTTCCGTCTGGATCGCCGCCCTGAATCATAAAACCAGGAATGACTCTGTGGAAGATGAGTCCATCATAGAACCCCTTCTTTATAAGTGAGATAAAGTTGTTAACTGTATTTGGAGCAATGTCAGGATAAAGCTCAGCCTTTATCACGCCGCCATCCTCCATAGTGATAGTTACGATTGGATTAGCCATTTGTTTGTCCTCGCTTTCTGCTTTATATGCAGCTGAACTCAGCAGCTACATTTTGTATTATAATTCATTTAGGTGAAATGTGCCATATGAATTGCTGTGCTGCAATCAAGCTAAATCCCAAGTGGCTATTTTTGTGTTTACATAACGCTGTAAAGCCGCATAAATAGTGGATTTTGTGAAAAATGCTGGTTGACTTTGAAGGGCTGGATATGTATAGTGTAGTTACCGTGTGACTGACGGATTAAAGTGGAGTTTACCACAGGGAGCACGGGCTGAAGTCAGCATATTGACTTCATTTGTGGTGATTAGCCGGCCGTCTGGGTGAGAGAAAGCCCAGGCGGCCTTTTGTGCGTCTCGGCGCGTAAGGAAAGTAGTTGCCTTGCGGCAACACGCGCCTCGCGCAGGGCATACTGCAAGCAGTATGTTATCAGAGTCTCGGCGCGCAAAGCGCGTAAAGAATAGAACACATTTTAATTAGGAGGAATGGAAAATGAAGAGTGTCAATTTAGCAGCAGAGGTTGGTGCAACCAGCTATCCAGGACGTGGTATCGTAATTGGTCTCACACCTGACGGAAGAAAAGCAGCCATCGCTTACTTTATTATGGGCCGTTCAGAAAACAGCCGTAACAGAGTATTCGTAACAGAGGGTGACGGAATCAGAACTGAAGCTTTCGATCCATCAAAGATGGAGGATCCAAGTCTTATCATTTATGCACCTGTAAGAGTACGTGGTACAGATACTATCGTAACAAATGGTGATCAGACAGATACTATCTTCGATAATATGGAGCAGGGCGATACATTTGAGGAGAGCCTTCGCAACCGTGAGTTTGAGCCGGACGCTCCAAACTACACACCTAGAATATCAGGTGTTCTTCACGTAGATATGGGTTATACCTATGAAATGTCAATTCTCAAGTCTAACAACGGTGACCCAGATGAGTGCCTGAGATTTACATTCAGCTATGACAATCCAAAGGCTGGTGAGGGACATTTCATCCACACATATATGGGCGATGGAAATCCACTTCCAAGCTATGAGGGAGAGCCTACACTTGTTGAGATTGGTACAGATAATCTTGACGAGTTCACAGAGACAGTATGGAACGCACTTAACGAGGACAACAAGGTTTCACTCTTCACACGTTTTATCGATGTTGAGACAGGCAAAGTTGACACCCGTATCGTAAATAAAAATCAGTAAAAAAAGTGCAGCGGGGACGGACCCCATTGCACCAAAAGGAGAAAGAATATGAACGAATTAGAGTTAAAGTATGGATGCAATCCAAATCAGAAGCCTTCACGTGTTTTTATGAAGGACGGCAGTGACCTGCCTTTTACAGTACTTTCAGGTAAGCCTGGATATATTAACCTCCTGGATGCCTTCAACGGTTATCAGCTTGTAAAGGAGCTTAAGAAGGCTACTGGTCTTCCTGCAGCAACATCCTTCAAGCATGTATCACCTGCTGGAGCAGCTGTTGGTCTTCCACTTACAGATATTGAGAAGAAGATTTACTGGGTAGACGATATGGGTGAGCTCAGCCCACTGGCTTGCGCTTATGCAAGAGCAAGAGGCGCTGACCGTATGTCTTCCTTCGGAGATTTCATCTCACTTTCTGATGAGTGCGATGCTGACACAGCAAGACTTGTTAAGAGAGAGGTTTCAGACGGAATCGTTGCACCTGGCTATTCTGACGAGGCTCTTGAGATTCTTAAGTCAAAGAAAAATGGTAACTACTGCGTTATTCAGATCGATCCTGACTATACTCCAGCTCCTCTTGAGACAAAGGACGTATATGGCGTAACATTTGAACAGGGTAGAAATGAACTCGTTATCGATGACAACTTCTTTGGAAATATTGTTACAGAGGCGAGGGAGCTTCCTGATTCAGCAAAGATCGATCTTGCTATCGCAATGATCACACTTAAATATACACAGTCTAACTCAGTTTGCTACGTAAAGAACGGTGCTGCCATCGGTATCGGAGCTGGACAGCAGTCAAGAATTCACTGTACAAGACTTGCTGGTGATAAGGCAGATAAATGGTTCCTTCGCCAGTCTCCACAGGTTCTTAACCTGCCATTTAAGGCTGACATCAGACGTGCAGACAGAGATAACACAATCGATGTTTATATCAGCGACGACTATGAGGATGTAATCGGCGAGGGAGAGTGGCAGAAATATTTCACAGAGCAGCCTGCAGTCTTCACAAGAGAAGAGCGTAAGGAATGGCTGAAGAAGAACACTGGCGTATCCGTTGGTTCAGACGCATTCTTCCCATTTGGTGATAATGTTGAGAGAGCTCACAGAAGCGGTGTAGAGTACATAGCTCAGCCAGGTGGCTCTATCAGAGACGACAATGTAATCGAGACCTGCAACAAGTATGGAATCGTAATGAGCTTCACAGGCATTAGACTTTTCCACCACTAAATATAAATATAGCATATAAAAAATACAGGGGACGGTTTAAACCGTTCCCTGTATTTTTGTTGTCTCTTTACTGCTGGGTTGTTGGGGTTGTTTCTGGGATCCACGCTCCGTCGGAGCCCAGCTTGCAGCCGTCAACGGTTGTGTCTGCCATCATATATCCGTTGGCACCGAAGTAGTACCATTTTCCATCAATCTTAGCCCACTGTGCTACTGGGTACCAGCCCTTTGAATCTTCGAACCACCAGCCGGTGTTGTTGTGATACCAGTTTCCAGAAGCTGTATATGTCCAGGCACCATTTGAGCTGAGGTAGCATCCATCGCGCCACTCGCCCTTGGCCATTCTGCCATCATCATTCAGGTAATACCAGAGTCCGCCTGATTTAATCCATCTGCTTGCATAAGCACCGTTACTTGATATGTAATACCAGTCTTCACCAAGTCCGAGCCAGCCGCTGTGCAGATATCCTGAAGCGTCAAAGTAATATTTGATTCCTCCAAGCTCCAGCCATTCGCTCTTTGCATAAGAGCCGTCGCTCCATTTGTACCACCATCTGCCAGAACTATTCATCCACTGGCCGGTTTTTGTTGTGTTATCCGTGTTGCCTGTGTCAGTATTTTCTGCCACTGGAATACGCTCTGTTCTAGGAGTTACGATAGTACTAAAATCTGTAAAAGCAAAATCAATATCAACTGAATTAACTGTTATACCATCAAGAAGAGTGGTGCTTCCGGCCTGCCATATATCACGGGTGTAGTCTGTGTTATAGGTGCCGTTGTATCTAGCAATCCATTTGTAAATGCCATCAAGCTGAGTCCAGTCGATATATTTCTTAGCCCAGTTCTCATTGCAGTAGATCATTGGTGTGTAGCCAGCTGCCTTGATCTCGTCGCAGAAGGCCTTAGCCATAGCTGTGATGGTCTCCCATCCAAGATCAACCTGGCTGTTGCTCTCCAGGTCGATAGCTACAGGATAGCTGACTGTGTGTCCCTTCAGCTGATCAATAACCCAGAGGGCATCTGATCTTGATTCCTCAACAGACTGAGCTGTGCTGTAGAAATATACTCCAACCTTTATGCCAACTGCATTGGCGTTGTCTATATTTTTTACAAATGTAGGATCCAGTTCGTGGGTTCCGTGACCAACTCTGATAAATGCAAATGATATGCCCTGGTTCTTCACCTTGGTCCAGTCCATATTGCCCTGGTACTGCGATACGTCGATACCCTTGATGGTATTCTCGTCGCCCTTGCATTCCGCGTGATAGTAACCATTTGAATCAAAATACATATAGTCGCCATTGATATACTGCCATCCAGTCATCATACGACCGATTGTCCAGTTACCGTGGTCAGATTCACAGAAGTAGTAGGTGTGCTCCCCGATGGTCTGAAGGCCTGTAACCATATAAGTGTCGGAGCCGAAGTAGTACCACGCGCCGTCATAATGCCAGGCGTTAGTTAGTCTGGAGCCGTCGCCTCTGTCGTAGTACCATTTACCGTTGTCATCTCCCCACCAGCCTTCAGCATTTGCAGTTATAGGGGTAAAGGCAAATGTCAGCGCAAGTATGGAGGCAGCGATAAGTAGTCTGAATATTCTTTTAATACTCATAAATTATCCCTCTCTATGTTTTGTTGTAGCTATACGGAAACGATGAGTTTCTATATAGTGATAAAATGATACAGTAAGATGTCATAGTTTTGCCATAGTTTTGACATCAGTCACGCACTAGGTTAACACGATTTTTTGAAAAAAACAAGGAAAAGGGGCTTTTATTGTTGCGGAGTTTACGTCTTTCCTTTACAATAAAATGTGTGCGTAATTAGGTAAAATGTAACAGATTTTGGGAGTGAACAGTGCTCAGGTACGAGGATATAAGTGAAATATCAGATGGCAGATTATATGGGGCAGAGGACAAGGCTCTTCTTGGAACAAATGGCTGTAAGGGCTGCAGTCACTGTTGTGAGTCAGATATGGGACACTCGATCGTTCTGACTCCCTACGATATGTATCAGCTGAAAAAGGGCACTGGCAAAAGTTTCGATGAGCTGTTAGTTAGTTTCGTTTTAGAACTAAGTATGATAGATGAAGTGATACTGCCTCATCTTAAAATGGATACGGGATGCAAATTTCTCAAGGATGGCCGCTGCACTATTCATGAGTTTCGGCCAGGAATATGCAGATTGTTCCCTCTAGGAAGACTGTATGAAGGAGATGCATTTAAATATTTTCTTCAGATAAATGAATGCGTGAAGACCTCCAGGACACCGGTTAAGATCAGTGACTGGCTGGGGATCGAGGATCTTGATAAGAATACAGCTAATATCTCCAAGTGGCATAAGTTTTTAAAGTATGAGACTAAACGAGTCACGGAGATAAAAGAGATGGCTGGTTTCGAGATAAAGCGTATTGAGGGTCTGGAAGAGAAGGACCTGCTAGGGCACGCTATAGCAACTGGAGAGGCTGAAATCTATGAGGAAAAGGGCGCGGATGATTATCGCAGAGATAAACTGGAGGAACTGGCGGAGGAAGCTGAGCTTCGTGTAAAGGAGATAATGAAGACTGTACTTCGGATCTTCTATATGGAGGGGTACAACACGGAAGCAGACTTCTACGAACAGTTTGACGCGCGTATGAAGCAGTGCCTCGCTGAACTGCGACACATCTAATGTATTATCAATAAAGGAGAAGGACTATGGAAAAACTGGGATTTATCGGAATGGGGAATATGGGCAAAGCCCTCTGTGCTGGATTTATCAATTCAGGCAGCATTAAGAAGGAAAATGTATATGCTTACGCACCACACAGAGCAAAGCTTAAAAAGAATGCCAAGGAGATAGGCTTTACTCCCCTTTACACTCTGAAACAGGTCGCAAATGAATGCGATACTCTGATCATGGCCTGCAAACCAGTTCAGGTTCTGGAGGTTCTTGAAGAGATAGCTGAGGAGATCCGCGGCAAGGCTCTTGTATCTATAGCGGCTGGTTGGGACTTTATGGAGTACGGCAGAATCCTTGACAGAAGTGTTAGGTTCCAGTTTGTTATGCCAAATACTCCTGCACTTGTGGGCGAGGGAATGATCCTCTTTGAGAAAGCTAATTCTCTTAACAAGGATGAACGCGAGGAGATAAAAAAACTCTTTGAATCTGTTGGTGTAGTTGAAGAACTGCCATCAAGTCTTATGGGTATTGGTGGTGTTATTTCAGGATGTGGTCCTGCATTTGCTGATATGATGATGGAGGCTTATGCTGACGCAGCTGTTATGTACGGCGTTCCTAGAGAACAGGCTTACAGACTTTCTGCTCAGATGATGCTGGGTGCTGCAAAGCTCCAGCTTGAGACTGAGGAGGCACCAGCCGTCCTTAAGGATAGAGTATGCACCCCTGGCGGAACAACCATCAGAGGCGTGGCGACTCTTGAGGAAAATGGATTTAGAAATGCCTGCATTAAGTCAATAGAAACTATAATGAAAAAGAAAAATGAAGAATAATATTCCGGAACACCGGAAAAGATGTGAGGAATCAGCATGGCTGATAAAGAGAAGAAAATGCTCGTTGCTATGAGCGGAGGCGTAGATAGCTCTGTTGCCGCATATCTTGTGCGGGAGGAGGGCTATTTTCCTTTAGGCGTGACAATGATGCTGCATGATCAGGATCTTGCCTGCACAGCGGGAACCCATCTCTGCTGTACGCCTGACGATATTGAGGATGCCCGTGTTGTATGCTCGACGTTAGGTATACCATTTCACGTGGTTAATTTCATGGATGGCTTTCGCGAGAAGATCATCAACAATTTCGTAGAAACCTACCTGAAGGGACAGACTCCTAACCCTTGTATAGACTGCAACAGATATATGAAGTTTGGAAAGCTTTTTGAAATGGCAGACGCAGAGGGCTGTGAGAAGGTAGTAACTGGGCATTATGCAAATGTTGAATATGATGAGGAGACAGGCCGTTACAGGCTCAGACGTGCCGTTGATCTGACAAAGGATCAGACATACGTTCTATATTTTCTGAGTCAGGAACAGTTGGCAAGACTGTATTTTCCGCTTGGAAGGTACGAGAAGTCAGAAGCCCGGGATATAGCGGAGGCTCAGGGACTCATTGTAGCCAGGAAACACGACAGTCAGGATATATGCTTTGTGCCAGATGGGGACTATGCGGGTTATATTGAACGTGAAGCACCAGAACGTGTACGGACTGCCCTTGCGGCATCACTTGATGAAAATCTGAATAACGAAAATCAGAATAGCGATAATCTGAGCGAAGGATCTAAAAAGTCCCGTGGATTCCAGGACAAAGAGAAAATAGGCAAGTTCCTGGATATGGAAGGCAACATAATTGGCACCCATAAGGGGTACTACCACTATACGATTGGTCAGCGAAGAGGACTGGGTATTCCGGCAGGTGACCGAATCTACGTAGTTGACATAATTCCAGAAACCAACCAGGTGATTCTGGGGGCAAATGAAGATCTCTTTACAAGAGAGGTTAAAGCGATTGATTTTAATCTGATCAGTTTGCCTGACGCGGATAAAATAATTAAGGATATAGATGAAAAACAGATGCGTGTTACTGCTAAAGTAAGATACAGGGCAAAAGACACACCGGGGGTGCTTACCTTACATGGCGATAACACAGTGACAATGCTCTTTGACGAACCAGTCAGAGCAGTAACACCTGGGCAGAGTCTCGTGGTCTATGATGGAGACTATTGTCTTGGCGGCGGAATCATAGTTAGTTAACATAAAATATGAAGGGGAGAAGTATTATGACAGAGAGAGAACTACTTCAGTACATGCTGAACGGCGAAGTACTATGTCGCGGCGTCGATGTAGTAGATCCCAAACTTTACGATGAGTACGGCGTAAAGCGCGGACTAAGAGATCTGAATGGACACGGAGTCCTTACAGGTGTCACTAACATTTCAAAGGTCGTATCATCAAAAATGATCGATGGCCAGGAAGTGTTCTGCGATGGCGAACTCTGGTATCGCGGTTATAATGTTATCGATATGGTGAAGGACTTTGGGTTCAAGAGATTTGGATTTGAAGAAATGGCATATCTTCTTCTCTTTGGTGAGCTCCCTAACGAGCACCAGTTAAATGATTTTAGAGAAACTCTGGGAAGTCTGAATCACCTTCCAACGAATTTCACGAGAGATGTAATCATGAAGGCTCCAAGCCACGATATCATGAACTCCATGACGAAGTCGGTTCTAACACTGGCTTCCTATGATGATTACGAAGTTTCTGATCTTTCTATATCAAATGTACTTCGTCAGTGTATGGGCCTGATAAGTGAATTCCCTATGCTGGCTGTGTATGGCTACTGTGCATATAATCACTACGAGAAGGATGAAAGTATGTATATTCATCGTCCGAATCCGAAGCTTAGCACAGCTGAGAACTTCCTCAGAATGCTTCGTCCTGACAAGCAGTATTCAGAGCTTGAGGCACAGGTTCTTGATGCGGCACTTGTACTGCATATGGAGCACGGCGGTGGTAACAATTCCACATTTACAACCCGTGTTGTATCCAGTGCAGGTTCAGATACGTATTCAGTTATTGCAGCGGCCCTTTCATCACTTAAGGGACCAAAGCACGGTGGCGCCAACATTAAGGTTATGCAGATGATGGAGGATATTCGTCAGCATGTACCTGATTACAATGATAAGGCGACTCTTCGTGACTATCTCGCAGACATAGTGGATAAGAAAGCATTTGACAGACGCGGTCTCATCTATGGTATGGGTCACGCTATCTACGCTATCTCTGATCCAAGAGCAAGGGCCTTCAAGAAGTTTGTTGAGAAACTGGCTGTGGATAAGCATATGGAGAGAGAACTTCAGCTTTATAAGAATATCGAGGAGCTGGCTCCAGAGGTTATTGCTGAGAAACGCCGTATTTACAAGGGCGTCAGCGCAAATGTGGATTTCTACAGCGGTTTTGTTTACAGTATGCTGGGTATCCCGATGGAGCTGTATACACCACTCTTTGCGGTAGCCCGTATAGTAGGCTGGTCAGCACATCGTATCGAGGAGCTGATCAATGTGGACAAGATTATCCGTCCTGCTTACAAGAGTATCATGCAGGAGCGGGAGTACATTCCAATTGACAAACGCTAATAATTCATTTGTAAAATGTGTCGCTATTCGTTTGGATAGCGGCACTTTTTTTGTATAATCTTTGAATAAATTTTTGGTTTATTATTAAGTGGTGTTTTGCTATAATGTACTGTGGCTTTCTGTTCATGCAGATTTAATTGATTAAACACCGTGAAAGTTTACTTTCTAAGGTGTTTAACCAATTAAATCTATATGAGGCGCAGCCTCATTATCGCTGAACAGGAGTTTGACGAAGTCAAACGGGTTCAGCGATTGCATGAACAAAACATGCATTATTTAGGAGGAAGAAATGAGTAAAGCAGTAGAAATCAGATGGCACGGCCGTGGTGGTCAGGGTGCCAAAACTGCAGCGCTGCTCCTGGCAGACGTTGCATTTAATACTGGTATGTACGTGCAGGGCTTTCCAGAGTATGGTCCAGAAAGAATGGGCGCTCCAATCACAGCCTACAATCGTATCAGTGAAAAGGAGATAAGAAATCACTCCAACATTTACAACCCCGATTATGTTGTAGTGGTTGATGAGACTCTGCTTCATAGCGTAGACGTAACCTCGGGTCTCAACAAGGATGGCGGTATAGTCATTAACACCGCAAGACCTAAGGAAGAGATCATTCCTCTCCTTAAGGGTTATGAGGGCGCAGTTTATACTGTTGATGCTCATACTATATCTATGGAAACACTTGGAAAATATTTCCCTAACTCACCTATGCTTGCAGCTATAGTTAAGGTGTCTGGAATTATGTCCAAGCAGGATTTCCTTGAGCAGATGAGAGGCTCTTACCAGCACAAGTTTGCCAAGAAGCCTGAAGTAATTGATGGAAATATGGCAGCTCTTGAGAGAGCTTTCGAGGAGGTGCAGTAATGGCTAATAAAGTAAGAACAGATATAACTAAGATTACTGAGAAGTCTCCATACCAGGATATTACTCCGGGAAATGTAGTATATGGCGGTGGCGGAGCTGCCAGCTTCTTAACAGGTGAGTGGAGAACTATGACACCTGTGATCGATTGGGATAAATGTAAGCAGTGTCTTCTCTGTGCACCTATGTGTCCAGATTCATCTATTCCAGTTGAAGATGGAAAGAGACTTGATTTTGATTATGATCATTGTAAGGGCTGCGGAATCTGTGCAGGCTGCTGCTCCTTCGGTGCAATTACTATGAAGGAGGGCCTGTAAATGTTAAAGGATAAGAATACTAAGCTTAAGGGCGCTAAAGCAGTTAGTCCTGCGGATACAGCAAAGTCTGCAATAGCAGCTGTTAATCCTAATCAGACACAGACTGTTGAAAGTCCTTATGATACAGAATATAACGAGAGTGAAAAGGCTAAGGCTGAGAACAAAGTACAAGGTACAGCGTTGAAGAAGCGTGACCGTATGTCTGGAAATGAAGCAGTTGCCCTTGCTATCAAGCAGGTTAACCCAGACGTTATGCCAGCATTTCCTATCACTCCATCAACTGAGCTGCCACAGATGGTTTCAACATACATTTCAAATGGTGAGATCGATACAGAGTTTATCCCTGTAGAGTCAGAACACAGCTCAATGAGTGCTGTTATTGGTGCATCTGCTGCTGGAGCAAGAGCTCTTACAGCAACATCATCAGCAGGACTTGCATTTATGTGGGAAGAACTTTATATTGCAGCTTCCGACAGACTTCCTGTTGTTCTTTGTCTTGTAAATAGAACTCTGACAGGACCTCTTAACATCAACTGCGACCACTCGGATGCTATGGGTGCAAGAGACAGTGGATGGCTTCAGGTTTATGCAGAGACAAACGAGGAAGCATATGATAACTTCATTATGGCTTACAGAGTAACAGAGCATCCAGATGTTATGCTGCCAATGATGGTCTGCTACGATGGTTTCATCACAAGCCATGCTGTTATGAATATAGAAACAATTGATACAGAGTCAGTAAGGAACTTCGTTGGAGAGTATCATCCAGAGAACTTCCTTCTTAACAAGGATATGCCTATGGCCGCTGGTCCTTATGCTAACTCTCCTTATTATATGGAGACTAAGTTTAACCAGCGTGCAGGTATGAAGAATGCCAAGAAGGTTATCCTTGATGTTTGTGCAGAGTACGAGCAGATCTCCGGACGTAAATACGGTCTCTTCGAGGAGTATCGTATGGAGGATGCTAAGTACGCTATCGTTATTATGGGTTCTGCTGCAGGCCAGACAAAGGATGCAGTAGATAAGCTTCGTGAGTACGGTATTCACGTTGGTATGATCAAGGTTCGTGTCTTCAGACCATTCCCTGGCGAAGAGCTGGCTAAGGCTCTTTCAAAATGTCAGTCAGTGGCTATACTTGACAGGGCAGAGAGTTTCTCAGGTATGGGCGGTCCTCTTGGCTCAGAGCTTAAGGCTGCTATGTATGATGCAGGACTTGATATTCCAACAGTTAACTACTTCTACGGACTGGGTGGTCGTGACTACACAGTTACAGAAGCAAGAGACGTATTCAGAGATATCCGTGAGATAGTTCGTCGTGGCAAGGAGCCAGAGCAGTTCAAGTATGTAGGTCTTCGTGACCGTGATGCTGATTACTCAAATGAGTTCCGCGATTTCGGCGGCGATGATCAGATGGATATCCGTCAGTCAGGTGATGGCGTTAAACTTAGTGATAAATAGTGCAAATATCAGGAGATATAGAAATGGCATATAATCTTAAAGAAGTTATGAGCAAGCCGGACAGGCTTACTCCAGGACATAGACTCTGTGCTGGCTGCGGGGCTGCCATCACAGTTAGAACGGTACTTAGAGCCCTTAAAGAAGAGGATAAGGCAGTAATAGGAAATGCTACTGGCTGCCTTGAGGTTTCAACTTTCCTCTATCCATTTACAGCTTATACAGACAGCTACATTCACAATGCATTTGCTTGTGCCGGCGCTACACTTTCAGGCGTTGAGACAGCTTACAATGCACTTAAGAAGAGAGGTCGTATCGATGAAGATACAACCTACAAGTTTATAACATTTGGTGGTGATGGTGGTACTTACGATATCGGATTCCAGTCACTTTCAGGTGCTATGGAGCGTGGCCATGATATGGTTTATGTCTGCTACGACAACGGCGCTTATATGAACACAGGTATCCAGCGTTCATCTGCAACACCAAGATTTGCAGATACAACCACAACACCAGTTGGTTCAGTAAGTAACGGTAAAGTACAGTCCCGTAAGGATCTGGCAGCTATTATGGCTGCTCACAATATTCCATACGTTGGACAGTCTACATTTACCTCTGGTATGAAGGATCTGTACGAGAAGTCAGAGAAGGCTATCTACACACCAGGTCCTGCGTTCTTAAATGTAATGTCACCTTGCCCAAGAGGCTGGAGATTTGATGCCGCTGATATGGCAAAGATCTGTAAACTAGCAGTAGATACTTGCTATTGGCCACTTTTCGAAGTAGTAGATGGCAAATGGATTCTCAGCTACAAGCCAAAGAACAAGCTGCCGATCGAAGACTTCTTAAAGCCACAGGGACGCTTCAAGCATCTCTTCAAGCCAGGTAACGAGAATCTTCTCGAGGAGTTCCAGGCAGAGGTTGACAGACGTTGGGAAGAGTTACTCACAAAGTGTGAAGCATAAATAAAACCGTGCACTGGGGTCCGTCCCCACTGCACCAAATGGGGTTGCAAAATGATTACAAAGAATATCAAACAGATGATCAATTACTGTTTTCAGTATGCGGACAACGTGCAGTTCAAGGCTGCGAGCCCTTATCCAGCCGATGCACGTGTTACGCTTAAAAACCAGCTGAAGGATGATATGCTGGTGTATTTGGGGTATATATTTGATGAGAACAGCGCTGATATTTCGAATCAGATTAAGTTTTTAAATGAGAATCTTGAGATTGTAATCAGCGAGTATAATTTTAAAAGATTTATAAATGATCGCTGCAAAAATGTGGATCTTGCCAGCTATGTGCCAAGAAGTCTGCAGTATTTTGTCATGGATGATACATCGCCTATGAGCCAGCGTACTGGTTATGGTACCTCGATTTCTAGGTACCTGGTGAGTACATTTAACGATATGGGCTGTAACTTCATCGCTTACGGTGGCATCAGCGACCGTGAGGCAGACAGGCTTTCAGACTATATCAATATGATGAATAACTACATCAGCGGCTTTGATATCTACAAGAATACACCAGGCGGCGGCAGCATTGGCGGCTTTGGTGCTGCGGGTGGAAAGGGAAATGATTCTGAGGATGAACCACCTGTAAATGTGAAGATATCCCTTCCGCCTAAGCAGGAGACCCTTGATCAGCTGCTGGCTGAGCTAGATTCCCTTATTGGCCTTGAGACGGTTAAGAAGAATCTTACCAACCTGATCAATCTTGTAAAGATAAGAGGCATGAGAGAGAAGCTTGGACTCAAGACTCCAAGTATGTCTCTGCACCTTGTTTTCTCGGGAAATCCTGGTACTGGTAAGACAACTGTGGCAAGACTTCTGGCGAAGATATATCATCAGCTGGGAGTTGTCAGCAAAGGCCAGATGGTGGAGGTTGACCGTGCAGGTCTTGTAGAAGGCTATGTTGGTCAGACTGCACAGAAGACTGCTAAGGTCTGCGACGAGGCAATGGGCGGTGTGCTCTTTATCGATGAGGCATATACCCTGACAAATGCTGAAGGCGAGGACTTTGGACAGGAGGCGGTAGATACACTCCTCAAGCGTATGGAGGATAACCGCCAGGATCTTATCGTAATCGTTGCCGGATACACAGATGAGATGAAGACATTTATCAACTCTAATCCGGGACTTAAATCAAGATTTAACAAGTTCATCGAGTTCCCTGATTATACAGGCGATGAAATGATAAAGATATTTGACCTTATGTGCGTGAGCCAGGATTATGTGCTGAACAAAGAGGCTACCGACTATGTGGCCGACCATCTGCAGAAACTGGCCGTGGATCATGAGGAGCATTTTGCAAATGCCAGAGAAGTACGTAACTATTTCGAAAGGTGCGTAGAGAGACAGGCTACACGTGTTGTTGAAGAGCCAAATATCGATGCTAACAGCCTGACGACCTTTAAGCTTCCTGATGTTGAAGAAGAGTAGCGTGACATCCTGAGCGAAAGCGAAGGATATATCAGTACAAAGAGGAGCATCACTTGCAAGCAACCCCTTCCTACAATAGTCGCTTCATATTGAAGGTCATAATAGTAGTAATGTTTGTAGTCTTTACAGTGACTACCTTTTTGGGATGGGAGATGTTTATAAATGTACTGTCTCTCATTCTATCTATATGCATGGCTGTGCTTATTTACATTTCCTTTCCAACAACGGGGAAGTATAAGCGTACAGCCATCTGTTTTTTCCTGGCGGTAGTTGTATGGGCTCTGGGAGATGTCTTTTGGGCTATTGATGGTTTTTTGCCGAGAGAAAGCCTTATTTTAATGGATATATCAGATAATCTGTATCTTGTATCCGACTATGTGGTTCTTCTTGGGGCGATAGTATATGCCAGAGATATATTTAAAAAGAGTGATTATCAGAAGATAGCTGTAAATGCATTCATAGTTGCAATCCTTACATCGCTTCTGGGCTACTCCTTTGCCATAAGATTTCAAAGATTTGATGGCGTATCGATAGAACTGATAGAGCTTCTGCTTTATTTCTTTGTGTCAGTGTTCTCTCTTATGCTGGCATTTATGGTTGTTTCACATACAGGATTAAAAGGACATAGCAAAGCCTTTTATATGATACTGATCACCCTGGTTGCTTACAGCTTCATCGATATCAGATTCACGTATATGATGATAGTTGATAAGGACCCAGAGAGTATTTATATAGATATTCTCTATATATTGTTCATTATGCTTTACAGTTTTGCGTGGACGACGACTGATATAAAGGAAACGAAAATTGTTCCAATGGATAAACAGCGAAAACATGAAGGCTTTATTCCATGGATCAATTCAAGTATAATACTGATTCTGGCTATTGTTCTATTTGTTGTAAAGTTCTTTGATACCTATATGCTGCTTGGAGTTATAATTGCTGATCTAGGTTATCTCATCATGTGTAAGACTGTGCAGGCAAATGCTCTCGCAGAGGAGCTTATCGCGAGACAGAAGGACGAGAATGCCCGTCTTGAAATGATGGTGGCAGATAAGATTAAGGAACTTCAGCAGGTGAATGAACACCTGGAATATATATCTAATACGGATGTTTTGACCAGTCTTTACAATCGTCGCTACGGACTGGGTTATCTTGAGAAACTGGTGAAGGATGGCGAAAACTATCCTATCGCACTTTATTCTCTGGATCTAAACTATTTTAAACCGATCAACGATAACTATGGCCACGATATGGGCGATGTGGTGTTAAAAGAAGTGGGAAGACGCCTCAATCATCTGGGGCAGGATCGCTGTATTGCGGTTCGTGTCGGTGGCGATGAGTTTCTGGTAATATTTAAAAATGCTACAAATGATGTTGCGGTCCGTGGAGTAGGAGACATCATCTGTAAAGCAATGGATGAGCCAATTGAGGCAACTCTTAATACTGAGAGTGGTGAGACAAAGACTCATACATTCCAGATATCAGCCAGTATAGGTATTGCTCAGATCCCGGGCGATACAGATAATATCACGGACCTTTATAAAATGGCGGACGAAGCTCTCTACACAGTAAAACACACCAGCGAGAAGAGCTCGTATCTCCTGTTTAGCGAAATCGAATCTTTTAAAACAAAGCAGAATTAAAGAATAAAAAAATGGAGGACAATATGGTAAAACTTTACGAGACAGGTGCATACCTTGTAAATGGAAAAGACCTCGTTACTGACGAGGCAGAGCTTAGTAGCAAAGGAATCAATACTACTAAGGAAGAGGCAAAGAAGGGAACCATCGCACACGGTATCCTTACCAGCCACAATACTTCAGGAGATGCAGAGAACCTTAAGATCAAGTTCGATAAAATGACATCTCACGATATTACATTTGTCGGCATTATCCAGACAGCTAGGGCATCAGGTCTTACAGAGTTTCCTATCCCTTATGTTCTTACAAACTGCCACAACTCACTTTGTGCAGTTGGTGGAACAATAAATGAAGATGACCATATGTTTGGTCTCTCAGCTGCTAAGAAGTACGGCGGAATCTATGTTCCACCTCATCAGGCAGTTATTCACCAGTATGCTCGTGAGGAGCTTGCTGAGTGCGGAGCTATGATACTTGGTTCAGACAGCCACACACGTTATGGTGCTCTTGGTACTATGGCTATCGGTGAAGGTGGTGGAGAGCTTGCTAAGCAGCTTCTTGGAAGAACTTATGATGTTAAGTCTCCAAAGGTTATCGCTATCTATCTTGATGGCGAGCCAGTGAAGGGTGTTGGTCCTCAGGACGTTGCACTTGCACTTATCGGAGCTACATTTAAGAACGGATACGTTAAGAACAGTGTTATGGAGTTCGTTGGTCCTGGTGTTGATAAGCTTTCAACTGACTTCCGTATCGGCGTTGATGTAATGACAACAGAGACAACATGTCTTTCATCTATCTGGAAGACAGATGAAAATACAAAGGAGTGGTTCGAGACTCACTACAGACCAGATGCTTATAAGGAACTTGCTCCAGCAGATGTTGCTTACTATGATGGCGTGGTATATGTTGATCTTGCAAAGATTCGTCCAATGATCGCGCTTCCATTCCATCCATCAAATACATTTACTATTGAAGAGTTAAATGCAAATCTTAAGGACATTCTTCACGAGTGTGAGGAGAATGGTCGTAAGCAGCTTACAGGTGATGTTGAGTTCAAGCTTACAGACAAGATCCGTGATGGAAAGCTCTATGTTGAGCAGGGAATCATCGCTGGTTGTGCTGGTGGTGGTTTCGAGAATATCTGCGATGCTGCTGATATCCTTAAGGGTCACTATATTGGAAATGATGAGTTCACACTTGATGTATATCCAGCAAGTATGCCGGTTATGATGGAGCTTGTTAATAACGGACGTGCAGCAGATATCATGAAGACTGGTGCTATTATCAAGACTGCATTCTGCGGACCTTGCTTCGGTGCTGGTGATACACCTGCTAACAACGCACTTTCAATCAGACATTCAACACGTAACTTCCCTAACAGAGAGGGATCAAAGATACAGAACGGACAGATCAGTTCAGTTGCTCTTATGGATGCTCGTTCTATCGCAGCTACAGCTGTTAATAAGGGATTCCTTACACCAGCTACTGATATTGATGTTGAGTACACAGGACCTAAGTACTTCTTCGATAAGTCAATCTATGAGAATAGAGTTTACGATGGATGGAAGAAGGCTCGTCCAGAAGAGGAGCTTAAGCAGGGACCAAATATCAAGCCTTGGCCTGCAATGCCAGCTCTTGAAGAGAATCTTCTCCTCAAGGTCTGCTCAGTTATTACAGATCCTGTAACTACAACTGATGAGCTCATTCCTTCAGGTGAGACATCATCATTTAGATCAAATCCTATCGGACTTGCTGAGTTCACACTTTCACGTAAGGATCCAAAGTATGTTGGTCGTGCAAAGGAATTCCATCAGGTTGAGGTGGATAGAGAAGCAGGTGGACATCCATGTGAGAACTATCCAGAACTTAAGGATGTAATGCCTATAATTAAAGAGAAGTTCAACGATGTAAATCGTAAGAATACAGGCTTTGGTAGTACAATCTATGCAGTAAAGCCAGGTGATGGTTCAGCTCGTGAGCAGGCTGCATCCTGCCAGAAGGTTCTTGGTGGCTGGGCAAACATAGCTCGTGAATATGCAACAAAGAGATATCGTTCAAATCTCATCAACTGGGGTATGCTTCCATTTATCATGGATGAGACTGCAGTTGATGTAAGTCAGGATAATCCATACGGCTTCGAGAATGGTGACTACGTATTCGTTCCAGATATTCGTGCAGCTGTAGAAGAGAAGCGCGAGGTTATCAAAGCATACCTTGTAAACAAGGGAATGAAGGAAATCTCCCTTAAGCTGGGCGAACTTACAGACGACGAGCGTACTATTATCACAAGCGGATGCCTCATCAACTACTACCGCGACCACTAAGTTTACATAATAATGTGCAATAGGGACAGACCCCACTGCACATTCCAGGGGGATATATGTTAGAAGATAATGTTAAGAAGCCCATGATCGTGGGCGTGATTCTTTACGGAGTTGTATTTTTTATTAATGTTTTATGTTCATTGACACAGTTTAAAGGTGGAAACCTTTTTCTTACTAGTAGCTATATGGAAGCGCATGAAGCCACTGTTATTCCACTTAGTCTCTTTTCAACCTTTACTCACCTGCTTATGCTGGTTATCTTTATGCTGATAATGTTCACATATAAGGGTGATTCCAGAAGAAGCATAGAGATTGTTATGTTTATTGTATACATCCTTCTTGGATGGGTATTGGGAATCGTATCTGGTTATCTAGGGAACTTTATATATGCAAAAAAAGGAACAGAATATTTGGCGGCTTATAACGCTATGAATAACGTTATTTCGCTGATATCTGCACCATTTCTCTCAGTGTCTGGTATACTGATCGTAGTGGCAATCGGCAGATATGGTGTTACCCATCCTTGGAAGCAGCCAGGTGAAATGCAGCCTATCCAGTAGCAAAGAAACTATTTCTCTATTTTGGAGAAATAGTGTGATATAATTAGCCTTGCGGGTTATTCATCATTTTCCAAAAGATTGGTATAATGCTGAATTATAAAACCTGAAATTAAGAAAGAAGGTGAAGGTATGAGCTATGGTGTATTTTGGGTTATAGTCGCGGCAGTAGCTCTGGTGGTAGAGATAATTACTCTAGGACTTTCGTCCATCTGGTTTACGGGTGGCGGTATAGTCGCGGCGGTGATCGCATTTATGGGCGGTCCGGTGTGGCTCCAGATTGTTGCATTTATAGTAGTTTCTACTGTGATGCTTCTTCTGATGAGACCTCTTGCAAAGAAGCATCTGGCTATTGGTCAGGAGAAAACAAACACAGACAGTCTTATCGGCCGAACTGAGAAGGTTATAACAACAGTCGATAATAATGCCGGAACAGGAATGCTAAAGCTTGGTGATGTTGAGTGGCGTGCAGTTTCCGATGACGGCAGCGTGATTCCTGAGGGAACGCTTGTAACGATCCAGCGTCTTGAGGGAACCAAGCTCTATGTAAAGAGAGAGCTTCCAAGCATGTAGTAAATAAAGCTTTGCAGGTAAAATGCTATAGGGCTTTATTATATAAAATACCAAGGAGGTTAAAGTATTATGCCATATGTATTAATTATTCTTTTGATTATCGCAGTTATTATGCTTTGCAGCTGCCTTCGTGTTGTAAGACAGGCAAATGCATACGTAATTGAGCGTCTCGGTACATACACCGCAACCTGGGGCGTTGGACTCCATATGATGGTTCCAATTATTGATAAGGTTGCACGTCGTGTATCACTTAAAGAGCAGGTTGCTGATTTCCCACCACAGCCAGTTATCACAAAGGATAACGTTACCATGAGAATCGACACAGTTCTTTTCTTCCAGATAACAGATCCTAAGCTTTACTGCTATGGTGTTGAGAATCCACTTGCAGCTATCGAGAATCTTACAGCTACAACACTGAGAAATATTATCGGTGATCTGGAGCTTGACCAAACACTTACATCTCGTGAGACAATCAACTCAAAGATGCGTGCTACACTTGATGAAGCAACAGATCCTTGGGGAATCAAGGTAAACCGTGTAGAGCTTAAGAACATTATGCCACCTGCTGCTATCCAGGAATCAATGGAGAAACAGATGAAGGCAGAGCGTGAAAGACGTGAGCAGATCATCAGAGCTGAAGGTGAGAAGCAGGCAGCTATCACAGTTTCAGAAGGTGAGAAGGAAGCTAAGATCCTTCGTGCAACAGCTGATAAAGAAGCTACAATCCTTGCTGCTGAAGCTAAGAAGCAGGCTGCTATCCTTGAAGCTCAGGCACAGCGTGAAGCAGCTATTCAGAGAGCTCAGGGTAATGCAGAAGCTATCCGTCAGGTACAGCAGGCAGAGGCTGACGCTGTTAAGATGATGAATGATGCAGCTCCTACACAGAACACCATCGCTGTTAAGGGTCTTGCAGCATTTGAAAGAGCAGCAGCAGGTCCTGCAAATAAGCTTATTGTTCCAGCAGATCTTGCTGGTATCACAGGCCTTGCAACAGCTGTTACAGAGGCTATTAAGACAGGAAAAGAGTAGGTTTTATAATAACTATATAGCTGATATTTAGTGATAATATACAAACGGGCAACCCCAAAATAACTACATTTTGGGGTTGCCTTTTTATTTATCTTAACAGCTTTGTGCAATATGTATAAATGGGGTGGTAAAATGCGAAAAAAGGTAGTAAAAATATCTAATTTAGTGTTCCAATATTCCACCGAAAGTGTTATAATGTAACTGGCTACTTATAGACTTAATATTATTACTTAAAGGAGTGACAAAACAAGATGGTTAAGAAGGAAATGATAGCAATGCTTCTTGCTGGTGGCCAGGGCTCACGTCTTGGAGTTCTCACCTCGAAGCTTGCAAAACCTGCAGTTGCATTTGGTGGTAAGTATAAGATCATTGATTTCCCACTTAGCAACTGTATCAATTCTGGAGTCGATACCGTTGGTGTACTTACACAGTACAGGCCTCTCCGTCTGAACCAGCATATCGGAATTGGTATGCCTTGGGATCTGGACAGGAATTTCGGAGGTGTTACGGTTCTTCCACCTTATGAGAGCTCTGATAATGCATCCTGGTACACAGGTACCGCAAATGCTATATATCAGAATCTGGAATTTATGGAGTATTACGATCCAGAATATGTACTGATTCTCTCAGGAGATCACATTTATAAGATGGATTATGAGGTAATGCTTGATTTCCACAAATCCTCTCATGCGGACGTTACTATTGCTACCTATCAGGTACCAATGGAAGAGGCTAGCAGATTTGGAGTTGTTATCACTGATGACAACGGTGTAATTCAGGAGTTTGAGGAGAAGCCGGAGCATCCAAGAAGCAACAAGGCTTCAATGGGTATCTATATCTTCAACTGGAAGCTTCTGAAAGACAAGCTTATTGAAATGAAGGATGTTCCTTCATGCGATTTTGGTAAGCATGTAATTCCTTCCTGCCATGGAGAAGGAAAGAAGATAGTAGCTTACGATTACAAGGGCTACTGGAAGGACGTTGGTACTCTCGGATCATACTGGGAGGCTAACATGGAACTCGTTGATATTATTCCAGAGTTTAACCTCTATGAGGAGTTCTGGAGAATATATACCAAGAGCGACAATCTTCCGCCACAGTATATTGCAGCAGGCAGCAGCGTAACAAAGAGTATCATTGGAGAAGGTACTGAAATATATGGAAATGTTGAGAAGTCTGTTATTGGTTCTGCTGTAAAGATTGGTAAGGGCGCTGTTGTAAAGGATTCCATCATTATGAACAATGTTGAGATTGGTGATGGGGCGATCATTGACAGAGCTATACTTGCAGAAGGCGTTAAGATTGGCAAGAACGTTGAACTTGGTGTGGGTGAATCTGCTGAGAATACATATAAGCCGGCAGTTTACGCATTTGACCTCGTAACTATTGGAGAGAATTCTACTGTTCCTGATGGCGTTAAGATCGGAAAGAACACTGCAATTCTCGGAGAAACCACTGCGGATGATTATCCTGATGGAATATTACCTGGTGGCGGTTCAATAATTAGAGAGGCAGGTGAGTAATATGAGAGCTATAGGTATAATTCTAGCAGGTGGTAACAGCAGTCGTATGGGAGATCTCTCAGCTAAAAGAGCTACAGCCGCTATGCCAATGGCAGGCTGCTACAGAGCGATAGATTTCTCACTCTCGAATATGTCTAACTCACATATTCAGAAGGTAGCCGTTTATACCCAGTACAATTCCCGTTCACTGAATGAGCACCTTAATTCATCAAAGTGGTGGGATTTTGGTAGAAAGCAGGGTGGACTGTATATCTTCACACCTACCATCACAGCAACTAACAGCTATTGGTACAAGGGTACAGCTGATGTGCTGTATCAAAACATTGGATTCCTGAAGGATGCACATGAGCCTTATGTAGTTATTGCATCTGGCGATGGTGTATATAAGATGGATTACAATAAGGTCCTTGAGGATCATATAGCCAAGAACGCAGACATTACGATCGTCACAAAAGAGATAAGAGCTGATGAGGATGATATATCCAGATTCGGTGTTGTAAAGGTCGGAGATAACGGTAGAGTACTCGACTTCGAAGAGAAGCCACTGGTTGCCGAGACTAGCACAGCATCTATAGGCGTTTATGTAGTAAGACGTCGTCAGCTGATCGAACTTCTCGAGACGTGTGCTGCAGAGGGAAGAACGGATTTCGTTAAGGACATACTTATCAGATATAAGAATGTCAAGCGTATAAACGCATATAATCTGGATTCCTATTGGAGAAACATTGGATCTATAGATTCTTATTACAGGACTAATATGGACTTCCTGAGTCCAGACGTTAGAAATCATTTCTTCCGTACAGCTCCAGGAGTTTATACGAAGGTAGAGGACCTTCCACCAGCAAAGTTTAATGGAGATGCAGTTACATCCAATTCACTTATAGCTAGCGGATGTATCATCAACGGCTCAGTAGAGAATTCAGTGCTGTTTAAGAAGGTTTACGTAGGCAATAATTGTGTAATCAAGAACTCTATCATTTTGAATGATGTACATATCGGTGACAATTGCTACATTGAGAACTGCATAGTTGAGAGTAGAGATACCATCAAGGCTAACACAGTTCACACTGGTGATGCAGACAGTCCAAAGATAGTCATAGAGAAGAGCTTTAGATATACACTGTAAGACTATTAGTTATTTTGGAGGTTACACATATGGAAATAACAGATGTTAGAGTAAGAAGAGTTGCTAAAGACGGCAAGATGAAAGCTGTAGTATCTATTACTATCGATAATGAGTTTGTAATTCACGATATCAAGGTTATAGAGGGCGACAAAGGATTATTCATAGCAATGCCTAGCCGCAAGTCAGCGGACGGAGAGTATAGAGATATAGCTCATCCAATTAATTCAGAGACCAGAACTAAGATTCAGGATCTCATCCTTGCTAAGTATGAAGAGACTCCGCTTGAGGACGTTAGTGAGTAAAGACGGTTATGAGACGTCAGTTTGCCGAACTGTTGAAATATTGAATTATATGATATGGTTTAGCAAGATTGGAAGATGATTAGAGAATAGTTGATTAATTGTTTGATAATGATCGGAAGATAGTTGGAAATTGTGATTAGTGAAGTATTTGATTCATAGATTGGATATTTGTGAATATACGTTCTGATCAAGTTGCTGACGAGATGAAATGAGCGAAGAAAACTGAATACGGTGGCTGGCAGGTGCAGATGCATCGGAACTAGAAGAGAAAAGCCAGTCGATTTCTAGCACAACTTAATATTGTAATTATCGAATAAATTCGCGAGGCAGAGGGTGAAACCTCTGCCTTGTTTTTGCAATAGTTATTTGATATAATAACGCGAGCATAAGAATCTTTTATTAAAAAAAGGAGTCGGATTATTATGGAAAAGTTCAAGGCTGTTATACTTGCTGCAGGCAAGGGAACACGTATGCATTCAGATCTGCCTAAGGTACTTCATAAGGTATGCGATAAGCCAATGGTTCATTATACTATTCAGGCAGCAAAGGATGCTGGAGCTACAGACGTAATAGTAATAGTAGGATATCAGGGACAACTTGTTAAGCATGAGATAGTTGATGTAGTTAAGTTCGCGGAACAGCACGAGCAGCTGGGTACAGGCCATGCTGTGAAATGTGCCGCACCTCTGATCGGAACGGAGGGCGATGTTATAGTACTATGTGGTGATACACCACTGATTACAGCTGATACCATTCGAAAGCTTTATGAAGCACATAAGAGAGCATCAAATGGTGTTACTGTTCTTTCGGCTATTCTGGATGATCCAACAGGTTACGGAAGAATCGTCAGAGATGCTGACGGAAACTTTGTAAAGATTGTTGAGCATAAGGACTGTACGGAGGAGGAGCTTCAGACTAAGGAAATCAACTCTGGTATGTATGTATTTAACGCAGAGGCTCTTACGGCAAGTCTTGGACTGCTTACAAATGACAATGCTCAGGGCGAATACTATCTGACAGACACTGTATCTATCATTAAGAGATCAGGCCTTAAGATAAATGCTCTTCCAGTGGATGATATAAATGAAATACTAGGCGTAAATACTCTCGAGCAGCTGGCAGAAGCAGAATCAATTATGAAAGAAAGAATGTAGAACATGAAGATAATAGTCGGACTTGGAAATCCAGGTCTTAAATACGTGGGAACACGTCATAATATTGGTTTCTCAGTGCTGACTGGTATATCGGATAAGTATAATATTCCAATAAACAAGAAGGAATGCAAGGCGCTGACCGGTCACGGTGTTATAGCCGGAGAAAAGGTAGTGCTTGCTATGCCCCAGACCTACATGAACCTGAGCGGCGATGCGGTGCAGGAGCTGGTACATTTTTACAAGTGTACTGCTGAGGATGTGATCATCATATATGATGATACAGACCTGGATGTGGGAAGACTTCGCATCAGAAAACAGGGAAGTGCTGGCGGACATAACGGTATGAAGAGCATTATAGCCTCTCTTGGAACAGAGGAGTTTGACAGAGTGAAATGTGGCATTGGCCATAGACCGGCGGACTGGGATCTGGCGGATTATGTGCTCAGCAGATTTCCAAAGGAGGAACTCCCGAACATCAGAGAGATGGTGGAAAGGGCTGTTGATGCGGTGACAACGATAGTAGAAAGCGGCGCTGACACTGCTATGAACCAGTATAATTAGAGAAACTCATATAAGGAAGGTATATGGATGCACTTGTTAAGCCAGTAAGGGAAAGTGCTGAAATATCAAGATTACGTGAAAAAAAGGGACAGACACCTGCCGCTATCTTTGGCCTTACCAGATGTGTAGAACCAATAGTTATGCAGGCGCTTCGGGATGATCAGCTGTTTACGCTGGTTGTAACCTATGACAGAGCGAGAGCAGATAAGCTGTATCAGGATTACAGATTTCTGGACAGAGATGTATATCTCTATCCCGCTAAGGATGCACTGTTCTATTACGCAGATGTTCACGGCAATCTTACTTCAGCAAAGAGACTGGAGATTTTAAAAAGAATATATCGTAAAGAACGAACGGTTATCATAACCACCATCGATGGTCTGATGGACAGGCTGCCGGATATGAAATATTTCAAAAGGCATGCCTTTACTCTGTCAGTCGGTGAAGAGATGGAGATGGATGAGGTAAAAAGACGCCTCGTTATGCTGGGTTATGAAAATGTAACTGTAGTTGAAGCTAGAGGGCAGTTTTCTGTTCGAGGAGGAATAATTGATATATACCCCCTCACAGAAGAGTGCCCTTGTCGAGTTGAGTTCTTTGGCGATGAGATAGAATCCATCAGATATTTTGATGAAAGCACCCAGAGGTCCATCGAGTCAGTAGATAGTTTCGACATTCTACCAAGTAGCGAATATGTACTAAGTCTTGCCCGTATCAGACGTGGTATCGATGCGATTGAGGCGGAGGGTGAGAAAGTATGCGAAGCCTTTAAGAAGAGCTTTCAGACAGAGGCTTATGCCAGACTTAAGTCGTATATAAAGCATGTCAAGGAAGAGGTTATGGAGTATAACTCCACTTCCGGACTCGACAGCCTGGTTACTTATTTTTTCAGTGATACAGTATCATTTCTTGATTACCTGCCAGCAGATACGCCAGTATTTATCGATGATATAGCAAGAGTTGAGGAAAGGGCAGCTGCTCATACCAGAGAGTTTGAGATATCCATGACTGCTAGACTGGAAAGCGGTTACATACTTCCGGGGCAGGCTGATGTACTTTTCAGCGATGAACTGACTCTTGACCGGCTTGCCGGAATGAAGACTGTGATGATGTCGGAGTTTCTGCCAAGTTCTTCTCGGATAACTCCGAAGCAGACTATAGCATTTGAAAGTAAAGGTGTTGAGCCTTATCAGGGAAATGTTACGCGTCTTCTCAGTGAGATAAAGAAATGGCGAAAGGATGATTATTCGGTACTTATCGTGTCGCCTTCTCAGACCAGGGCAAAGCGACTGGTGGAATCTTTTACAGATGAAGAGATACCTAGCTTTTTCTCGGCCAGCAGAACCAGGGCGCTTCAGCCAAGAGAGGTAATGGTAACCACTGGAAATCTGGATGAGAGTTTTTCGATTCCGGCTATAAAGCTTGTGTGCATCTGTGAGAGCAGTATATTTGGCGCGTCCCACAGTGGCAAGAGGCGTAAGAGGCTGAAGTCTAAATATGAGGGGGAAAGAATCAGCTCTATCGATGAGATAGGTGTTGGTGATTATGTGGTGCATGAACGTCACGGAATTGGTATCTATCGTGGCATAGAGAAGGTTCGTACAGGCGATAACAGAGAAAGAGATTATATACATATAGATTATGCAGGAACGGGCAAGCTGTTTATTCCTGTGGAGCAGCTGAGTCTTATAGGCAAATATGCCAGCAAGGATGCGAGAAAACCTAAACTGAACAAGCTGGGGGGAAGCGAGTGGCAGAAGGTTCGAGAAAGGGTTAAGCTTCATATAGATGATCTGGCCAAGGAGCTGATCGACCTCTACGCCATAAGACAGAACAAGAAGGGCTACGCATTTTCTGAGGATAATGAGTGGCAGAAGGAATTTGAGGAGCTGTTCCCTTACGAGGAAACTCCTGATCAGTATACTGCCATAGCTGATACGAAGCGGGATATGGAGAGCGAGCGGATCATGGATCGTCTCATCTGTGGAGATGTTGGCTTTGGTAAGACTGAGGTGGCGATCAGGGCTGCCTTCAAAGCGGTTCAGGACGGAAAGCAGGTGGCATATCTTGTGCCGACTACCATTTTGGCTGAGCAGCATTTTGAAACATTTAAAGAAAGGATGAAGAATTATCCGATAAATGTCAGAGTGCTGTCCAGATTCTGTACCACAAAGGAAGCAAAGGAGATACTTGCCGGACTGAAATCTGGTGAGGTTGATATAGTGATCGGAACTCACAGGCTTCTTTCGAAGGACGTGGGCTATAAGTCTCTGGGACTCCTGATAATCGACGAGGAGCAGCGCTTTGGAGTTAAACACAAAGAGACTATCAAACAGTTGAAAAATACGGTGGACGTTCTGACGCTTACGGCTACGCCTATCCCAAGAACACTTCATATGAGCCTGATAGGTATCAGGGATATGAGCCTTCTGGAGGAGCCGCCGGTTGACAGGCGCCCGATCCAGACCTATGTAATGGAGTATGACAAGGAGATAGTCAAGGAGGCAATCTCCCGTGAGCTTGCCCGAAAGGGACAGGTTTACTATGTTTATAACCGGGTTGATGATATAGAGAGAATAACTCTTGAGCTTCGGAGCATTTTACCGGATGCCAGGGTAGAGTTTGCCCACGGCAAGATGCGTGAGCGTGAGCTTGAGGATATAATGCACGAGTTCATTAATCGAGATATAGACGTGCTGGTATCTACCACTATAATCGAGACGGGACTTGATATTCCAAATGTCAATACGATCATCATTCATAACGCAGAGAACTTTGGTCTGGCACAGCTTTATCAGCTTAGGGGCCGTGTAGGTCGTTCGGACAGACAGAGCTATGCTTTCCTGATGTATCGTAGAGATAAGATGATAAATGAGGTGGCTGAGAAGAGACTCTCTGCAATTAGGGAGTTTACAGAACTGGGCTCTGGCTATAAAATATCGATGAAGGATCTTGAGATAAGAGGAGCGGGAAATGTTCTTGGCAGCAGCCAGTCTGGTCATATGGAAGAGATAGGCTACGATCTGTATGTAAAGCTCCTTAATCAGTCCATAAGAGCAAAGCTTGGGGATGAGACACCTGAAGATTTTGATACAATGATCGATCTTCCGGTTGATGCATTTATCCCAGATGAATATGTGCGAAATGAATACTTGAAGCTGGAGCTCTACAAGCGCATATCCAGAATCGAGACTGAGGATGATATTGCTGATATAGAGGCGGAGGCGGTGGACCGTTTTGGTGAGGTGCCAAAGCCTATGCAGCGCCTGATGAGAGTGGCCCTTCTTAAGGCCGAGGCGCATAAGTCATATATAACATTTCTCAGATATAGAAATGGATGCGTGGAGTACATCATAAGGGATGGTGCAAAGATAGATATTGCAAATATTCCAAAGTTTATGAAGAAGTATAAAAAAGATATCCGTCTGATAAAGGCAAAGGAGTCAGGTTTTGCGGTGAAGACTTCCAGCCTGATCCAGGACTCTATGTTAGATAGTATCGAAGATGTACTAACTAACATCTACGATATGCTGATCATAAAATCTACTACCAAATAGTATGTTTATCGGAGTAACAATGAATAGTAACCGTAAGCTAAAAAACTTGATATGTGTCGTTCTGATCGTCGCACTCATTTTCTCCCTCACCGCCTGTGGTGATGGGGAACCTGCCTTTAAAGGGCACAACGTGGTGCTGACATTTGCAGGGGAAAACATATCCCTCGGTGAAGTGTATCTTTACGCTAACACGGTGATTGAGGATTACGAATCGGTCTACGGCAACGAAATCTGGTCCACAGATATATCCATAAGCCGCGACGCAACAGCCAATATGGAGGACGTGACAAGAAGGGATATTATCGACAACATAGTGCATATCAAGCTTCTGAAGAAGAAGGCTCCTGAATACAAGGTTGCGCTATCAGACGATGAGATGAACGAAGTGATACGTGCTACTGACAGCTTCTACGAGAAACTGACAGATGATCAGTTGGAGGAAATGGAGCTTGACTATGACACCGTAAAGAAGGTGATGGAGGAAAATGCCATCGCAAAGCGTGTATATGACGAGATAATTGGTGAGGCAGATATAGAAGTCTCAGATGAAGAAGCACGAGAGACTACATTTTACGATCTATACTTTGAGTGTTATGCGGTAGCCTCCAGTGGAGACGTAACTGAGTTCTCTGAGGATGAAAAAGCAGCTCAGTATGAGAGAGCGCTTCAGGCGTACAACACGCTGATAAATCCTATCGAGAGCACAACGAATGACGGAACTTCTTCAAAGAAGTCCAACAGTATGAACATCGAGGGGTTGGCCGAATATTACGGTCTGAAGAACTCTTCCTATTATACTATGACACCTTCTGAGATTGAGGGCATCTACGGTAAGGATATATGCGATAGTCTGTATGGGCTGGAGGACGGATCCTACAGTCTTGTTACCGAGTCGGAGTATGGCTACCATATCTTCTATATGAAGGAACTCACTGACAGAGATGCCACTGATAACCACAAGCTGGATATTATCACCTCCAAGAAAAACTCCTACATGGAAGAACTCTACGCAGAGTGGCTGCCTAAAATCGACAACGGATATTCTTACGAAAAATCCGTCGACTTCGGAATCTACAACCGTATCGAATTTTAAAAAGACAGGGAACGGTTCTCGAGAACCGTCCCCTGTCTTTTTACATGGTGCCGGTAGAGCCGAAGCCGCCTTCACCACGATCGGTGTCGGATAGTTCGTCAACTTCGTTGAAGACACCCTGTATGTATGGGGTAATAACCATCTGGGCAATTCTTTCCCCTGGCTCTATTTTTTGTGGCATATCAGACTGGTTGTAAAGCGAAACCATAATCTCGCCCCTGTAATCCGAATCAATCACGCCCACCTTATTGGCTGGGGCCAGTCCGCGCTTGGTTGCCAGACCGCTTCTGGCGTAGATAAGCCCTGCATATCCAACAGGTATCTCCATAACGAGGCCGGTCTTTACAAGAAATGTATCGCCTGGTTCAACAGTAACAGGAGCAAACAGGCACGCATACAGATCTGCACCAGCTGCAAATTCCGTCCCGTAAGTCGGTAACACTGCGTTAGGATTAATCTTCTTAATATTTACATTAACCTTCTCAATCATTTCACACCTCCCAAAATCATGTGCAATGGGGACTGACCCCATTGCACATAGGTCCGTCCCTAATTGCACAAAATTATATCATCTCTGTGGTGGGTTGGATAGATGTAAAATGTGAAAACAATATGACAAATAAAAATAATGCTTTATTTTTAAAAACTTGTGTGTTATTATCATACAGTTGGAAAATTCACTAGATTAGTTGCTAGATTGTTTACTAGAAATATGATAAGAACACTATGGAATTGAAAGGAGCTTTTATATGAAGTTCAGAAGACTTAGTGCCGTCCTGGTTGCAGTGATGATTCTTTCACTGGTTTCAGGCTGTGGCAAGAAGGAAAAGAGTGCTATCGATGAGATGAAGAGTAACTATATCAAGTATGTTACTTTAGGAGCATACAAGGGTGTAGAGTATACTCCAGCTCACACAGAGATTACAGATGACTACATTCAGTATGATATTGATAATCTTATATCTCAGAATACAACTGAGAATCAGATTATGGAAGGCATCGCAACTATGGGTGATGCTGTAAATATCGATTTTGTTGGATACATCGACGGAGAAACATTTGACGGTGGTGATTCAAAAGGCGCAGGTTATGAACTGACTCTTGGATCAGGAAGCTTCATTGATGATTTTGAGGACCAGATCTGTGGACACAGCCCTGGCGATGCATTTGACGTTGAAGTTACATTCCCAGATGATTACGGCAATGAGGATCTTGCTGGTAAGGATGCTGTCTTTGAGACAACACTTAACTATATCATCGAGAAGGTTGAGCCAGAGTACAACGATGCTCTTGTTGCCAGCGCAACTGACTATGCAACAACAGATGAGTTCGAGACTGCAAAGAGAGAGGCTTATGAGGCACAGGCAGCTGAGTCTGATCTTGCAAATGATAAGAGCACTGTATTTAATAAGGTTATTGAGGATTCTACTGTAAGTGAGTATCCTGAGTCAGAAGTAAATGATCGTATCCAGATGGTTATGGACAGCGTTCAGCAGGAAGCAGAGGCAAATGGTGTCGATATCGATACATACCTTTCAAACTACGGCTATGATCTTGACAGCTTCAAGGATAACATCAAGACTTCAGTTGAAACATACATCAGAGAGAAGATGATAGTTGTTGCTATCGCTGATGCAGAGGGTATCACAGTAACTGATGAAGAGGTTGACCAGAAGGTTCAGGAGCTTCTTGAGCAGACAGGTCTTACTGACAAGGAGACACTCAGCCAGCAGTACGGCTTCAAGGATGAGGACTATTATTATGAGGTTCTCTACTCAAAGATATATGATTTTATCTATGAGAATGCAGTAGCTGTTGAGGCATCAAACACAGATGCTGATGAGGATGCATCTGATTCTGATGGGCTTGTAGACGACTACGGAACAACAGAAGAAGAATAATTAAATGATATAGCCACTGTGTAGGTTGACACAGCAAACATTTGATGTTAAACTAATGCGCAGTGGCTTAACGAGCAGATGTGGCGGAATTGGTATACGCGCATGATTCAGGTTCATGTCCGCATTACGTGGGTACGGGTTCAAGTCCCGTCATCTGCACTCTATATAAACTTGGTTGAAAGGAATCTATTATGGAAGATAAGAAGAAACAGATTACCTATGAAGAGTTAAAAAACCTTGAGGACGAGTTATCCGAGCTTAAAAATAACCGACGTAAAGAGGTTGCTGAGAAGATTAAGGAAGCTCGTGAGCAGGGAGACTTATCAGAGAACGCTGAGTATGATGCTGCTAAGGATGAGCAGAGAGATATAGAGTCACGTATCGCTGAGCTCGAGGATATCCTGAAGCACATTGAAGTTATCGATGAGAAGAATCTTGATACAGAGTCGGTATTCATCGGATGTAAGGTACATTTTGTAGATATGGAGTCCAAGGAGGAGTTCACCTACAAGATTTCCAGTTCAACAGGTGCTGATATTCTTAAGGGTAAGATATCTGTTGAATCACCACTTGGATCAAAGCTTATCGGTTCTAAGGTAGGTCAGGTCGTTACAGTAGATGCTCCAAATGGTAGATACAGCTATAAGATTCTTGATTTCAAGAGAGATACATCCAAGTAATTAGTTGCTTATTCACCGCTGGAGTTTATTTCCAGCGGTTTTCTTTTGTTCATTTTGAAGCAAAGTATTTAAGTTTCAAAACGTAAGTTTTAGATATATTACATTTGATATATAGAGGAGAAATAATATGGCAGAGCAGAACAAGAACAATGGTCAGCAGCAGGACATTAATCAGCTTCTTAAGGTTCGTCGTGAGAAGCTGGCTAATCTTCAGGAGGCTGGAAAGGATCCATTTGTTATAACAAAGTTTGATCAGACATATCACGCAGAGGAGGCTAGAGCAGAATACGAGGCTCTTGAGGCAAAGCTTCTTGCTGGTAAGGATATGCCAGACACAGAGGGTATGGAGCCAGAAGAGGCAAAGGCTGTAAAGACTGAGGCCTATAATGAGAGACGTGCAATAATGGATGCAAATCCTATTAAGGTAAGCATCGCAGGACGTATGATGTCCAAGCGTGTTATGGGTAAGGCTTCCTTCTGTAATGTTCAGGATAAGAGCGGTAACATCCAGGTGTTCGTATCAAGAGACGAGCTTGGTACAGATGAGTATGCTGATTTCAAGAAGCTTGACGTTGGTGATATCATCGGTGTTACTGGTTACGTATTCCGCACAATGATGGGTGAGATATCAGTTCATGCTGATACAGTAACTCTTCTTACAAAGTCACTGCAGATTCTTCCAGAGAAGTTCCATGGACTTACAAATACAGATATCAGATATCGTCAGAGATATGTCGATCTCGTAATGAATGCTGACGTAAAGGAGACATTTATCAAGAGATCCAAGATCATCTCAACTATTAGAAGATTCCTGGATGAGCAGGGCTTTATGGAGGTTGAGACTCCTATGCTTGTTGCAAATGCAGGTGGTGCAGCAGCTCGTCCTTTCATGACACATTTTAACGCTCTTGATGAGGACCTGAAGCTTCGTATATCTCTTGAACTTTATCTTAAGAGGCTTATCGTTGGTGGTCTTGAGAGAGTATACGAGATTGGTCGAGTTTTCCGTAATGAGGGTGTTGACACACGTCACAATCCAGAGTTCACATTGATGGAACTCTATCAGGCATATACAGATTATCATGGTATGATGGACCTTACAGAGGCTATGTATCGTCATATAGCTCAGGAGGTAAATGGTTCGACTACTATCACATATAACGGCGTAGAGATGGACCTTGGAAAGCCATTTGAGAGAATCACAATGGTTGATGCAGTTAAGAAGTATGCTGGCGTAGACTGGAATGAGGTTGCTGATCTGGATGCTGCCCGTGCACTTGCTAAGGAGCATCACATCGAGTTTGAAGACTTCCACAAGAAGGGTGATATCCTGAACCTCTTCTTTGAGACATACGTAGAAGAGCATCTGATACAGCCTACATTTGTAATGGATCATCCAATTGAGATATCTCCACTTACAAAGAAGAAGCCAGAGAATCCAGAGTATGTTGAAAGATTCGAGTTCTTTATGAATGGCTGGGAGATGGCAAATGCTTACTCCGAGCTGAACGACCCTATCGATCAGAGAGAAAGATTCGCTGCACAGGATGCACTTTCTGCTGCAGGTGATGACGAGGCAGAGCACACTGATGAGGACTTCCTCAATGCGCTTGAGGTTGGTATGCCTCCAACAGGTGGTATCGGCTATGGTATCGACCGTCTTGTTATGATCATGACAGACAGCCCAGCAATACGTGATGTACTCCTGTTCCCGACCCTTAAGACCGAGAAGAAATAAACATAGAGTTTATGCGGGTTCCGAAAGGTTTTGTGAGAATACTGACACAAATCTGACACAAAATGAAGAGGTTTATTTCCTAAATATTCCTAAATGTGCACTCTGCACAGATAGATAGTCAATCGAATATTTGTAAATCAAGGACACTTTCTAAAAGTAATTTTAGATAGTGTCCTTTTTTGCGTTATGGTCGTTACTCGTTGTTTTGATATAGATAGTGGAGGTATTGAAAATAGAAAAAGAAACACAGCGATATGGCAGCGTAAGCTTTGACATCTGCCTGACAGAAATGGAGGATTAAGATGGAAGAGAGAAAGCAGGAGAAAGAAGCTTCTGTAGAAAAAAACGACAAAAGTCAGGAAGACCGTAGCGAGAAGAAAGCAGAAGCAAAGACCGCTGTAAAGGAGGAGAAAGGTCAGAAGTCACTCAAGGACCGTATATCAAATAAGCAGGAAGAAGTTGCAAAGAAAGAGGCGACTAGAGAACCTGCAGCTCAAAAGAGTAAGAAGATGGCAATTGGATAAAAGTAAACTGTTAAGCATTGATTCCATATGTTATTATGTAATGTATATTAAGGTGTTAGGAGCATTAATGCCCCTGGCCTTAATCACGACAAATAATACTAATTGGAGAATGAAAAGATGAAAGTAGCAATAACTTATGAAAACGGAGAAATATTTCAGCATTTTGGTAGAACACCTCAGTTTAAAGTATATGAAATAACGGATGGAAATATCATTTCAAGTGAAGTGATAGATACGAATGGGACAGGTCATGGTGCATTAGTAGGATTCCTTATGAATCTTGGTGCAGAAGTTTTGATTTGTGGTGGTATAGGTGGCGGTGCTCAGATGGCAATGTCTGAAGCTGGTATTCGACTTTATGCAGGTGCATCTGGTGATGCTGATGAAGTAGTAAAGGCATTTATAGATGGTTCGCTTCCTGAAATAGGAGAAGCAACTTGTGATCATCATGATCACCACGAGGGACATGAGTGTTCTCATGGTGGAAAGTGTCACGAATAAAGATAGAATATTAGATTTGGAGAAATTGTGATAATGACTATTGAAGAGAAAGCACAGCTTATCATAGATGATATAAAGCAGGAACAGGGGAATAATCCTGTGCACATTTTTAAGATAATCGCTAAAAAAGAATATATAAATATGCACGGCCCAGAACATCATGTGCTTGATGGAGCATGCCTTCTTATGGCGTTTTATAATGCTGGTGGAAAGATTGATATAGATACTAGTCTGGAACAGCTGGTAAAGGAAGGGGTAAGGATGCCAGGAGCTATGTGTGGATTATGGGGAGTATGCGGTGCTATCACTTCGATTGGAGCAGCTTTAGCAATAATTGATGGTACAGGCCCCTTGTCTACAGATGGTACATGGGGGAAACATATGTCATTTACTTCAAAAGCTATTAATGAACTAGGAAAAATCAATGGACCTAGATGTTGTAAAAGAGATGCTATGGTAGCATTTAAGAATGGTACGGAATACGTTAATTCGCATTACGATGTAAAACTGGAATATGAAGATCAGGAATGTGAGTTTTCGAATCAGAATCAACAATGTATAAAAGAAAGATGCCCGTTTTATAAGGCGGAGAGGATGTAGCTTTGAACATAATAGCAGTAGGTATGGGTGGCTTCATAGGTGCGGTGCTTCGTTACCTTATTGGACTAATACCGGTTAAAGAAACAATGGTATTTCCAGTCAAAACATTTTGTATAAATATTATTGGATGCCTTTTGATTGGACTTATAACGGTTCTGGCGTCCAGAAATCCGGAAATTAATCCGAAATGGATACTTTTCCTGAAAGCCGGAATCTGTGGTGGATTTACTACATTTTCAACATTTGCACTGGAAACAACTGATCTTATTAAAGGTGGTCATATGGGAATAGCTTTTCTATATGCAATACTCAGTGCTACTATAGGCGTTGCTGTAATCTTTGGAATAGATATTGTTGCAGGAAAACAATGAAACTTTTATTGATTGTTTCACTTGAATAGTGATAGTTGTAAAAAGAGATGGATAAAACGAGTAATTTATAAATGTTTATTTCAGTTTTATAGACGATGACAGATCGGGATTTATCTTAGAGATAATTGATGGACGAGAATTACCAGAATATATGACAATGAATAAGGGGAAGATATGTGGCTGATCATGGCGGCTTTGTCCGCGCTCTTTGCCGGACTTACGGCGATACTTGCGAAATGCGGGATCAAAAAGACTGATTCAGACGTGGCGACTGCTCTGCGGACGGTCGTTGTACTCCTTTTTGCCTGGATCATGGTGTTTATCGTTGGCTCTGCTGGAACGATCACGGAAATATCGGCAAAATCTATCATCTTCTTAATTCTGTCCGGCTTTGCGACAGGAGCCTCGTGGATCTGCTATTTTAAAGCCCTGTCCGTCGGCGATGTGAACAAGGTCGTTCCCGTTGATAAATCCAGCACGGTTCTGACAGTGCTTATCGCAATCATCCTTTTCAGTGAGACAGAACATCTGGCGGTCAAGCTGATCGGTACTGCACTTCTTGCGGCAGGCGTGTTTCTGATGATCGAAAAGAAGAAAACTGAAGCAAAGGACACAAAGCGCACGTGGCTGCCCTACGCAATCGGTTCCGCTGTTTTTGCTGCCCTGACCTCTATTCTGGGAAAGATCGGCATAACGGATGTAGAATCAAATCTCGGGACGGCAATCCGTACTTGTGTTGTTCTTGTTATGGCTTGGCTGATTGTCTTCGTTAAAGGCAAAGGTGCTGAACTGAAAAATACTGATTCCAAAGAACTTGTATTCATAGCTCTGTCCGGGATTGCCACAGGCGCATCATGGCTCTGTTACTATTACTCCATACAGAACGGCGTCGTCAGCGTTGTCGTACCGATCGATAAGCTCAGCATTATCGTTTCCGTCGCTTTTTCCTATTTCGTATTCAAAGAAAAGTTGAGCAGAAAAGCGCTTGCCGGGTTGATTCTGATTGTTGTCGGCACTTTGGCGATGGCGATCTGGGCATAGGAAACAAATAACGGCAAATTCGAGTTTGTCGGCTTGCTGTGATAGTACGTTTTATCGGAATAAATAATTCTATGGGGAAAATAATTAGGAGCAAATATGGCTGAGGAATTTTTAACATTAATGGCAGATTTAGATGATGAATCACAACGAATACTATCCGGGTGGTATGAGAAATTGCAGGTTAAAGGCTTTAATGGAGTGCAGACACCTGGTTTACCATTTCATATAAGCTTAGCTTGCTTTTCGCTGGATAAGGAGCAGGAAGTGATCGAAGAAATGAATGAATTGACAGATCAATTTCCAGAGATTCCTGTGCATATGAGTCACATAGGTATGTTTGCAGGAGGGAGAGTTTTATTTGCTGCACCCGATATGAATCCTTCCGACCTTTTGCAGGTAAGGAAAGCGATAAAAACAGAGACTAGTGAGAACTATCCATGGACACCTCATTGCACGATTATGATAGATGATGCTTCGACGGTACAAAAAGCGTTGCCGATTCTACTTGAGAATTTCAATCCTTTTGTGGGTAAGATAACAAGACTTCATTTATGTGCGTTTTGGCCAACCAGAGAAATTGCCACGGCATCGTTTAAAAGGTGATGATACACCGTAAATAATAGCGGAAGATAATCCAAGTAAACTATGCAATGAAAATTATAGAACAGATAGATGAGCCACTTCCAAAAAATGCCACATTGATTAATATGAAAGGATTGGATGGTTGAGTTTGGATTTTGCGGAGAAAAATTAAGGATTATGACAAGCCCACAGTTTTCTGTATAGTATTACAGATAGCAGTGGGCTTCTTTATTATTTGAAAGATTTATGTAGTTCTTTGATCAGAAGTTCTGCCACCGGTGTAAATGTTTGATATTTTCTCCAAATGATATACATTTCTGCTTTTGGAACATCTTTTAACGGTCGAAATGTGATATCGCTTCCATCACCTGTGTGAACGAGTTTATCAAGCATTACAGCGTATCCTATGCCTGCTTTGGCCATGATGGCACCGTTATATGGAAGGTTATAAGTGGCAACTATATTTATGTCCTTAAGGCCATAACCGAACCAGTCAGGTAATTCCTGATCTACCCACTGTTTTGAACAGATCAGCGGCATATCCGTTAAATCAGAAATCGAAAAGGTCTTCTTTTTTGAAAGAGCATCATCACTTCGGAAGATCACTCCCCATCTGTCCTCAGTGGACATGGGGAGATAGTTGTATTTATTCAGATCCACAAAGTTCATCACAATGGCAAAGTCAAGCAAGCCTTTGTCGAGCTTTTCACAAACATCCTGCATATTGCCGCTGTATATATTGCATCGGATCTTTGGATAGCTTTTCTGTAAATTGCAGACAATATCTGCAAAAAGCCCCATTGCCTCTGATTCCGGAGCCCCGACATAGATGTCGCCGCTGTTTATCTCCTCCAATGATTTAAATTCAGCCTCGGTTTTGTCAACCAGAGATAGAATATCTTCCGCACGCTCCCTGAGAAGCATCCCTGCCTCTGTCAGATGGATGCTGTAATTTGAGCGGACAAAAAGCTTGGTTCCAAGCTCTTTTTCCAGTTCCTTGAGCTGTTTTGACATGGTGGGCTGTGAGACAAACAGACGCTCGGCGGCTCTTGTCATATTGCCCTCCCTGGCTGTCTCAAGGAAGTACCTGAGTACCCTTATTTCCATAATGAACACCTCCATAGATATTCTAAAACGGAATAACTAAAAATGCAATATAGATATTGGACATTTCTTGGTGTGGAACATATACTGTTCATAAAAGAAAGATTTCACGTGGGAGGAAGAACTATGAAGATGAAAATGACAACGTTATTCATTGTGGTTTCTATTATAGCGGTGGTCTTCAGCGCATGCGGTAAGACCGGCACACCGGAACCTGATATAGCAGTTGATAATACTGTTTCAACTGAAGCGGTTAGTAGCAAAGGAAGTACACAGGAAGAGACAATCGGAATAACCGAGGTACCGGAAATAGAATCGGAAAGCAATATAACTGAAGATCAAATCCCAACAGAGGACTTGGAAACAGAAACGGAGGATACAGAAAAGATGATGCAAATGAAGATAAACGGTACTGCCGTAAATGTTTCATGGGAGAACAATGAATCCGTCGCTGCACTGACGGATATGTGCAAGGATGCGCCGCTTGAGATCCAAATGTCCATGTATGGCGGTTTTGAACAGGTAGGACCGCTCGCAAAAAATCTTCCGAGAAACGATTCGCAGACAACCACATCAGCGGGAGATATCGTCCTCTATTCAGGAGATCAGATCGTGGTATTTTACGGCAGCAATTCATGGAGCTATACAAGGCTGGGACATATCACAGATCAGGATAATGAGGGAATGGCAGCGCTCCTTGGCAACGGAGATGTGACAATTACGATAAGTATGGAGGCACAACGGTGAAAATACTGATTTTGAATGGAAGCCCTCATCTTGATGGTCCGACTTCGGATATGGCAAGGGCATTCGCTGAAGGAGCGAAGGAAGCAGGACATGAAGTGGTAAGCGTAAATGTTGCCAATAAAAACATTCGAGGTTGTATGGCCTGTGAATATTGCAGAAATAAAGAAAAGGGCATATGTGCGCAAAAAGATGATATGCAGGAAATCTATCCGGCGATCCTTTCCTCGGATATGATTGTTTTTGCATCGCCGATATATTATTTCACCCTTTCCGCACAGCTTCAGGCTGTTATACACCGCACCTACGCCATCGACATTCCTAAGAACGTGAAAAAGGTGGCCTTGATCATGAGTTCGGGCAGTAAGTTTGTGTACGGGGCAGCGATCGCGGAATATTTTCAGTCCATTGTGGAATACTGGGGCGTGGAAAACGCAGGTATCTTTACTGCGAACGGAAGACAGAACAAGTCTGAAAAGAAGAGAAAAGAATTGTACAGATTCGGCAAGAACTTATAACAGCAAGGAGGGTACTATGAACTGGAAGAGAATGGTAATTATGCTGATGAAGAAAATAATTGCAGTGATGTGTGCCGGTATCCTGTGTTTGTCATTGGCTGCCTGCGGAAACAATAATGCAGGCTCAGATGCGCCGCAGGAACAGACACAGGCACAAAGCAGTAAAAATACAAGTGAAGAAGCATCTGCGCAGGTTGATGATACACAGAGCAAGAGCACAGAAGGAGATTCAGAGATGAGAGTTGCCAGGGACGGGGCAGATATGCAGACGGATGATAAGGCAATGCCGACAAGACTGCCGATGGAGGGCGGTACAAAGATCAATATGTATTTTGGAGATACGTTGATCACGGGTGTGCTGAATGACTGCGAAACCGCAAAGGCTTTTATTGAGAAGCTGCCCATGACACAGCATGTAAGCAGGTACTCTCATGACTTCTGTGGAGTAACGGAGGATCTTCCATACAATGAGGATGAGGTTCATTATGGATGGTTGAACGGGGATATTGATTATGCGATCAATGCGCCGTATTTCACGATCCTGTTCGAAGATGAGGATGTTTCTGAACAATACGGCGATCAGGTTAACATCGGGGTGATCACGGTTCCGCTTAGTGAGATCGCTGCGCTAAATGGCTCCTATGATGTACGCATTGAGCTGGCTGAATAAGGGGTGCATTATTATCCGGTAAGGAGGAGCGTTTTTGATATGAAAATAAAAAGATGGATAGGAATGATATTGACCTGTGCTCTGATCTTCGCCATGACAGGCTGTGGCGCAGGAAATCAGACACAGCCGGATGATGCCGGTACATCTGATGACACTGCACAGGTGAGCGCATCGGCTGATGATGAAACTTTAAAGGAAGCACAGGCAGAAGAACATTCGGATACACAGACGTCAAATGCCGGCGATAATACCACCGGGGATGGCAAAATTTTGGTTGTGTATTTCTCTTACACAGGACATCTTGACAGTATGGCGAACTGGATTGCGGATGAGACCGGCGGCGACCTTATCAGGGTATCGGCAAAAGATGCTTATCCTGAGGACTATGATGATACAGTGGATCGGGCTAAGAAAGAACAGGATGAAAACTCGCGTCCGGAGATAGATGTTGAACTTACAAAAGAGCAGCTTGCGGGATATGATACGGTGTTCTTCGGTTTCCCGGTATGGTGGTATGACATACCTATGCCGATGTATACCTTTCTCGATTCCTACGACTTTACCGGTAAAACTATCATACCGTTTCTTTCCCATGAAGGCAGCTCTAATGGGGGAAGTGCGGAGCAGACTATAAATGAGCATGCCCGGGGTGCAAATGTGAGATTTGAGGATGCACTTTCCATAAGAGGCGGAAAGGTGGACTCTTCCGAACAGGACGTGAGAGACTGGGTGGATGGTCTTGGATTTGGAAAATGAGCAGAAAACAGATCTGGCGTATGACTGTCGATCTTGCGATGACGGTCATATTGCTTCTCTTAATGGGATATTCCAGGATTGGTGAAACAGCGCATGAGGTTTTAGGCGTATGTATGTTTACGCTATTCATACTGCATCATATCCTGAATCGCAAATGGATAGCCGGAATTTTTAAAGGGAAATATTCGGCGTATAGGATATTTCAGACGGTATTGGTGGCATTGCTTTTTGTTACCATGACCGGTTCGGCAGTGAGCGGGATCATACTCTCCAAACATCTGTTCAATGGTCTTGAATTTGGAGGAACATCCGTTGCCAGAGAGGTTCATATGCTCTGTGGATATTGGAATTTTGTTCTAATGTCACTCCACCTGGGGCTTCACTGGTCGATGATCCTTGGAATGACAGGGAAAAAGATTCCGATAAAAAAGCCTGCTGTAAAGTGGCTCCTTAGGATATTGGGTTCGGTAATTGCAGTGTATGGGATATATGCACTGACGCAAAGACAGATGCATGAGTATTTATTCGGAATTACAATGTTTGCCTTTATTGATGAGAGTGAACGAATCGTATTTTTTCTGATGGATTATCTTGCGATTATGGGGTTGTTTGTATTTGTTTCACATTACATTTCAACGGGATTAAGATATTTTACACAAGGAGGTGCAAATAAAAATGCAGGCAAAAATGTTAGAAAATAAGGTGGCGATAGTATCGGGTGCAAGCTACGGTATGGGTTTTTCTATGGCGGAGTTATTTGCCAGGGAAGGTGCCAAGGTGGTCATGACTGCAAGGGGACAGGAAAAGCTTGATGCAGCCGTAAAGCAAATCAGAGAACAGGGACTTGATGTCACCGGAGTTGTGGCTGATAACAAGAATTTGGATGATGTAAAAAAGGTAATTCAAATTGCACTTGAGACTTACGGTGATTTAGATATCGTTATCAATAATGCTGCTATCGGAGAGCAGAAGATGATTGATGAAACTGATGATGAGTGGCTGGAGCATGTATATCAGACAAATGTATTCGGACCATTCCGTTTCATCCGAGAAGCACTGAAGGTTTTCCTTCCAAAGAATGACGGGTGCATAATCAATATTTCATCCGTGAACGGGGACAGACCATTTTGCGGTGCATCCTATACATCCTCAAAGGGTGCAATCAATACTCTTACGAAAAATGTTGCAATGAGACTGATTGATACAAATATCAGGATCAACGCGGTCGCTCCGGGAGCAACGGTGACACCGGCACATCTTGCGAACAAGGCCGGAGAGCAGCCGGGCGGTGCAAAGATGCTGGAGTACAGCAAGCATTTCGTTTATTTTCCTGGTCCTGAGTGTGATCCGATGGATCAGGCAAACGCTTGCCTCTTCCTTGCCTCAGATATGGGTAAACATGTGAAGGGACAGGTTATTCAGGTTTGTAACGGAGCATTCCTGTAACCAATGGGAGGAAATAACATGAGCGAGAAAATAGTACAGACTGCAGGAAGGCAGCAGTTAGGTGAGTTTGCACCGATGTTCGCACATCTGAATGATGATGTGCTTTTCGGCGAAGTGTGGAATGAAGCAGCAATCGATGTAAATTCTAAAAAACAAATCGCAATCTCGGTTGACGAGGTGTGGTAATAATAAATGATATAAGGGTGTTCCATCTGGATTCTTCAGATGTGGAATAAACGCCATATTTGAATTAGGCATTTGGGGTAATTATCTTTCGTTACCCCGATAGCACTCCTTTCAATGGGGAGACGGAAGTCATGACTCCGCCTCCCTTATATGGATACTTATCAATGTGCCAAAGTCATCAATAATAATGTGCCAAAGTCATCAATAATAATGTGCCAAAGTCATCAATAATAATGTGCCAAAGTCATCAATAATAATGTGCCAAAGTCATCAATAAAAACTTGCCGAAGTCATCAGTGTGTAATATAATATTCCTGTAATTAAAATATTATCTAAACGGAGAATGTATACGGTGGATAAGTACTATAAAAGAATATGTGATTCAATTTTAGCGGACAAACTGGAAGCAAAAGGTGCTGTTTTGATAAAAGGAGCTAAATGGTGTGGGAAGACTACAACAGCAGCTCATATAGCTAAATCGAGTATATATATTGAAGATCCCGCAAAAAAGAAACAATATTTGGAAATGGCGGATTTGAATCCTTCAGCGTTGCTGCAAGGAGATGTTCCGCATTTGATAGATGAATGGCAATTAGCACCTAAATTGTGGGATGCTATCAGATTTGAAGTGGATAAAAGAGATGAATTCGGACAATTTATACTGACTGGTTCAGCGGTTCCTCCGGATGATTCCCAGATTTCACATACTGGAACGGGTAGAATAACGTCACTGGTTATGCGTCCAATGTCATTATTTGAATCAGGAGATTCTAATGGTAGTGTTTCATTACGGGCGTTGTTTTCGAAAGAACATGAGATAAACGGAATGAGTGAACACAGTTTGGATGACATTGCATTTTTGATTTGCAGAGGCGGTTGGCCTAAAGCAATTGGAAAAACTAAGAAAATAGCATTGGCACAAGCCCCGGATTATTATGATTCTATTGTCGAATCTGATATTTCTCGAGTGGATGATGTGAAAAGGGATTCAGAACGTGCAAAACGAATCATGAGAGCTTATTCGAGAAGCGTATCGTCAGAGGCATCAATTACGTCTATTTTAAATGATGTTAAAACTGATGAAAATGATCCATTTAGTGAGAATACACTAAGGTCATATCTGTCAGCATTTAAGAAAATCTTTGTAATAGAAGATACTCCGGCGTGGAATCCAAATCTAAGATCTAAGACTGCCATAAGAACTGGGGATACAAGATATCTGGTTGATCCGTCTATTGCAACAGCTGCATTGGGAATCGGTCCAAAAGATTTGATAAATGATCTTTCTACGATGGGACTGATTTTTGAAAATATGTGTGTAAGAGACCTTAGGGTATATGCGGAATCACTTGGAGGAAGCGTATATCATTATCGTGATAAAAGCGGTCTCGAATGTGATTCTGTTATACATCTAAAAAACGGAAGCTATGGTCTTGTGGAGATTAAACTTGGTGGTGATAAGTTGATTGAAGAAGGTGCGGCCAATCTTTTGAAATTAAAGGAACGAATCGATAGTGAAAAAATGAATGATCCGGCATTCATGATGGTTTTATGTGGTGTAGCACCGTTTGCATATAAGAGAAATGACGGAGTAATGGTTGTTCCGATAGGTTGCTTAAGAAATTAGATTTCTTTTGTAGCTTAGGTAGATTTACTAGAGTTAATTATCAATTGAAGTCTTGAACAACAAGGCTTCCCAATCTGGTGGGGCGTTGCACCACGTATCATCGAGACATTTCTGGAAAGTTATGATTTCAGCGGAAAGACGATCATTCCCTTCTGTACTTCAGGGGGCAGCGGTGTCGGCAGGAGTGATACGGCGCTCCATAAAAATGTAAGCGGTGATGTGAAGTGGGCGAAGGGCGTTCAGATTAATCGTCCGGATGAGGATAAGATACGTAAAATGCTGGATACAGCCTTATAAAAACGAAAAGGAGAGTGACAGATCATGAAATATACAAAGCTTGGAAATACAGATCTCTCTGTATCCCGCATCTGTATGGGATGCATGGGTTTCGGAGATCCGGGAAGGGGACAGCACAGCTGGACGCTGGATGAGGAACATTCCAGAGAGATCATCAAACGCGGACTGGATCTTGGCGTGAATTTCTATGATACGGCAATCGGATATCAGAGCGGAACCAGTGAGCAGTATGTCGGCAGAGCACTTCGGGACTTTGCAAAACGGGAAGATGTGATTGTTGCCACAAAGTTTTTGCCAAGGACTCCGGATGAAATAGAAGCAGGCATAACCGGTCAGCAGCATATTGAAAATATGATAAACACCAGTCTTCAAAACCTTGGTATGGATCATGTGGATCTGTATATCTACCACATGTGGGATTGGAATACAGAGCTTTACGATATCATGGACGGGCTGAACCGTATCGTAAAGGCAGGTAAGGCAAGGTATATCGGTATCTCAAACTGCTTTGCATGGCAGATCGCAAAGGCAAATGCCATCGCGGAAAAGGAAGGCTTCGCAAAGTTTGTTTCCATTCAAGGACATTATAACCTGATCTTCCGAGAGGAAGAGCGGGAGATGGTGCCGTACTGCGAGGAAGAAAATATCGCTCTTACGCCGTACAGTGCGCTGGCAAGCGGCAGGCTTTCCAGACTTCCGGGTGAAGGAGGCACGAAACGTGCTGAGGAAGATGCTTATGCAAAGTTCAAATATGATGCTACGGCAGACCAGGACAATGTGATCATTTCCCGTGTGGCGGAACTTGCTGAGAAGCACGGTGTAAGCATGACGGAGGTTTCTCTTGCGTGGCTGCTTACGAAGGTGACTGCGCCGGTTGTCGGGGCTACAAAGATGCATCATATCGAAGGAGCAGCAAAGGCAGTGGAGCTGGAGCTTTCGGATGATGAAATTAAATATCTGGAAGAGCCTTATGTGCCGCATCCTTTAGCAGGCGTGATGGCACAGAACAAAAGAGCCGATGCTGCGAAGAAGCATGTCTGGTCAACGGGTGATCAGAAGATCGGAGGGAAAGCAAATGAGTGAAAAGATCGTACAGACAGCAGGAAGAAATCAGCTTGGTGAATTTGCGCCGATGTTCGCGCATCTCAATGATGATGTGCTCTTCGGTGAGGTTTGGAATGAAGAAGCCATTGATGTAAAGACAAAGTGCATCATCACGGTGGTGTCGCTTATGGCATCCGGAATCACCGATTCTTCCCTTACTTATCATCTGCAGAATGCAAAAGCGCACGGCGTAACGAAGAAAGAGATCGCTGCAATCATTACCCATGCGACAATGTATGTCGGATGGCCGAAGGGATGGGCGGTATTCCGTCTGGCAAAGGAAGTTTGGAATGAAGAAGCTCCTGCACAGACAGAAAAAGACAGGTATCAGAATACCATTTTCTTCCCGATTGGAGATCCGAACCCTTACGGAGAGTTCTTTGTGGGACAAAGCTTCCTTGCACCGGTATCTACGGAGCAGATGCCGGTATTTAACGTGACCTTTGAGCCGGGATGCAGAAATAACTGGCATGTCCATCATGCCAAGACCGGCGGCGGACAGATGCTGATCTGTGTCGGCGGCAGAGGATATTATCAGGAATGGGGCAAGGAAGCTGTAGAGATGACACCGGGAACAGTGATCAACATTCCTGCGGAAGTAAAGCACTGGCACGGTGCGACCGCCGATTCATGGTTTTCACACCTTGCGATAGAAGTCGCAGGAGATGAGACAAGCAACGAGTGGCTGGAAGCAGTATCTGATGAAGACTATGGCAAACTGAAATAAGGAGGGAACCCGGCTGATCGACAACGATAAGGCAGCAGGTGCGGTATATCAATTTTGAGGATAAGGGAATGGTGCTTGGTTACGGGTGCGGCAGTCCAGGGATGACGAAACGAAGTAGATTCCTGCAAGAGGCTTATCAGTTAGGAAAGACATTGTAATATGTTGTGAAACTGTCTGCGAAAAGCGGGCAAAGATGAAGCGGGGAGAGTACATCGGCGTCATATGTGAATAAGATCGTCCGCAGCAAAGAGCAGATTATGAACAAGACCTTTCTGGCCATGATGGAGGATCTGGGCTTTGATGTGGAGCTGCACTATGTGGAGAGGGAGAAAAAGTAAGATGGAACTGAAAAAGATACAATATCCATTGACGGTCTGCAAGGTCAGTGCAATAGCTGAAATCGATCTTTCAAGGGATTTTTATTTTATAGGGAAAACGGATGAAGAAATATCTGTTGTATGTATCACAGCAGATACACCTGAAAGTACTTTAGAGCGTGATGATGGATGGAGAGGTTTTAGGATACAAGGTGTGCTGGACTTTTCGTTGATCGGAATCCTGTCAAAGATTTCTTTAATTCTTGCCGATAACAAGATTGGAATCTTTGCGGTGTCAACTTATAACACCGATTATATCCTTGTGAAGGAAGAAAATTTTGAGCGAGCTCTGGCTGTACTTGCAAATGAGGGCTATACCGTAGAGGAATGATGGATCGAAGCACCAGAGAGGTTTTTGGCGATTATATTGATGTGGACACTATTTTATTTGAATATCTGACGCCAGATTCAAATGGCAGCTATTGGTCAAAGTATATAGGAAATTGCGATATATATGTGGCAGATAATGAGGATGGGAATATAAGTGTCCCAATCCATTATAAAAAAACTAGATAAGGAACAGTAAGGTTAAGACATGAAAGTATATAGTGGTATTGACAATCTTCCAACAGGAAGAGCAAGTGATGTGATTACAGAAGGATGCCTGGTACTTGAGGGTGGTGGATGGAAAGGATTATACACTCTCGGAGTACTTGATGCATTTATGGAAAATGGAATAAATATGAGAAGTACAGTTGGGATATCGGCTGGAGCACTCTCGGCTATAGGTTATGTGTCAGGGCAGATTGGATGGGGCGCAAGGATAGATCTGACCTATAGACATGATAAGGAGTACTGTGGAATTGGTGCAATTATAAAGGATCATGGTGTCACAGGTTTTTCTTATCTTTATAAGGATATAGTTGAAGGATTACCTCTGGATAAAAAGAAACTGATGGATCCTTCTAGAAATCTTGCTGTTGGAGTAACTAACATGTTGACTGGAGAAACTGAATATATGGAAAAAGGAAAATGCAATCTGTCAGCTGCAGTCAGAGCGTCAGCAACAGTCCCTTATGTGTCACGTCCAGTTGTAATAAAAGGTGTTCCATACCTTGACGGTGGATGCTCTACGAAGATTCCATATCCATATGCAGTTAGAGAAGGTGCGGATAAAATCGTTGTAATAAAAACCAGAGAATGGTCATATAGAAGAGATACCGCACCAAATAAAGTTGCTATGACAATGTATCGAAGATATCCTGAATTTGTAAAGAGCATAAATAGAGCAAATGATGACTTTAATAAAATGACAGATGATCTGTATAAGCTTCATAATGAGGGGAAGATTTTCGTAATTGCTCCTTCAAAATCAGTAGAAGTAACAAGATTTGAGGGAGATATGGAAAAACTCGGAGAACTATACTGGTTAGGTTATAATGATGCAAATCAAAATATGGATAATATAAAAGATTATTTACAGCTTGTATAGAGGATTATTATGAAAGACGCAAAGAGAGGCTTTGTTCGGAAATATATTCGGAAGGATATCAAATGCAAATTGATATCCTTCCAAATAATGTTTATACTGTAGGAGATGATAGATGAAAAGGGGTATGTCCATATGAAATCCTGCAATCAAATGGCTGTGATATGGGGAATATCGGAGCGTAGAGTAACGGAATTCTGCAAGGAAGGTATGATTCCCGGAGCTGTTAAGGTAGGTAAGAGATGGCAGATACCGGATGATGCAAAGCGTCCGGCTGATAAGCGTATCGTTACAGGACGATATCACTGAGAAACTGTATTCTCTTCTTCAAGGAGATCGTGTCATTGCGAGGATCGATCAGAACGTGGTGTACAGATCACTTGCGGAAGATCCTGCAAATATCTACAGTCTGCTTCTGGTGGCCGGATATCTGAAGACGCCTAAGAAGGAACTTCAGGGCGATGGAGCGTGGCTCTGCGAGGTTTCGATACCGAACCGCGAGATAGCTGCAGTATATAAGAGTGAGATCCTATCGCATCTGATGCAGATCGGTGCTATGGGAAGAGCTACAGCAAATAAGATCGCTGAGAGTCTTTATGCACAGGATACAAAGAAACTGCAGGACGGAATAGGAGAATACTTAAAGAAGAGTATCAGCTTCTACGATGCCGGAGCGGAGGGCTTTTATCATGGGCTTGTTCTCGGGCTTATCGCTTTGATGGATAATCAGTATCGGATCAGGTCAAACAGAGAGTCCGGCGACGGACGATATGATATCAGCCTGTTCCCCAGGGAAAATAAATATCCGGGAATGATCATGGAATTAAAATGGGATAAAGATCTGAACGATGAGGAACTGGATGCCTTATCTGCAGAAGCTCTTGATCAGATCAATAAAAAAGGGTATGACACAGAAATGCGTGAGGAGGGTGTAGCGGATATCATTAAATTTGGGATAGCATTCTCAGGAAAAAAAGTAAAGATAAGAACTGAATAAAACATTATCCGAAATGAAAAATCTGAGCCTGTAAGAAGCAAAAACGTTGTTCGTGAAGAATTAAAATAGTATGAAGTGGATGATGAAACAATCAGACAGGCAACGCTGAATGAGAGCATCGAAAGATATCTTTCGTTAAGATCTGATCTGAGACCTAATACATATAGCGGATATATTTATATCTATAACTATTTTGTAAAGGAACAGATTGGAAAGCGCAAGATTGCTGACTCAAGTATTCAGACATATTGATGTTTTATAAAGATATGTATGATAACAAAGGATATAAGCTGAATACAATAGACAGCATTCATTCGCTACTTCATTTTTTAATTTATCACAAGGAGATTACGATATGAAGAAGATTAATAAATCATTATTATGTTTAACGATGGCATTTGTTTTATCTGTCTCTCTTTGTTCCTGTGGGAAACCACCTAAAAAGTCTAGTGATTATGACAAGAAGGATGAGGCAGTTGTAAAGATAGATGATAAGGCAGTTAGTAATGTTGAGCCTGGTAAAACAGTTGCCGGAAAACGAAATGTAATCATAGACACGGATACAGGTGCGGATGATGCTTCAGCACTTATTCTTGCAGCTCTTCAGTCTGATGTGAATATTGTTGGCGTTACTGTATTACTTGGAAATGTAGACCTGGAGCAGAGTACTAAGAATGCAATTTCTGCTCTTGATCAGGTCGGTTGCGATGCTCCTGTATTTATGGGATCCTCGACTACATATGACGGAACAGAGAAGTTTGCATTTAGCGTGTTTGGAGAGGATGGTATGGGTGATGCAGACCTTATACATCCATCTAGAGAGGCTAACGAGGGTGATGCGGTTGATTTCATAATAAATACTGTTAAAACTCATCCAGGCGAGATAGAGTTGATTGCTCTTGGACCTGCAACGAATATAGCCAGAGCAATAGATAAGGATCCAGAAACCATGAAAAATGTAAAGCGCATTTGGTCAATGGGGTCAGCTGGTTTAGGCGCAGGAAATGCATCTCCAGTTGCTGAATTTAATGTGTATGGTGATGCTAAGGCTTACGACTTTATGTTGGAATCAGGAATTCCAATTACTATTATTGGTCTTGACATGTGTGGAGATGAGGCTCAGTGGACCGATGATCAGTTTGTAGAACTTAGTGAATCAGGCGAGGTTGGTGATTTTGTTGCTCAGTCGTTTGGGAAGATAAGAGAGTTTTATAAGGAAAATGGTTCAGAAACAGTTATGAACTGCGACTCTCTGGCTATGATGTGTGCGCTTTATCCTGATTTTATAAATGAGAAGATCAACACACATGCCAGCTGTATAATTGACGAAGGTGAAACCTACGGTGAGGTTGTTTACTACAAGGAAGGCTTCACTTATGACGCAGCCGATAATGATTTTGATTATAATGTAGAACTTGTTACAGATGTAGATAAGGCTGATTATTTCAATAATTATCTTGATGCAGTTAGTGGTCAATAAATAATAAAAAGTAATAGATTATTGTTCTTTAGGGGATTGCTATAAAAGCTCCGCTAAGGATGCGTCTCGGCGCGATAGGTAGATAGGTTCAATTTCTTCAGGTGATAAACTTGGATGGAACTTCTGGTCAGATATAGCAATAGCAGTTGTTTTTGGAAGCTGTGCAGTAGAATACTTTCTTAAGTGGAATAAAGAAAAAAGGTAGAAACAACAAATACATATATAGATACGAGCATAAGCCGTTCAGAGGGCAGATACAAGGTCTGGAAGCTCATCACAAAGGAAGGTTATATAACTATGGCAGTATGCATAACCGTTATGGGAATGCTGCTTATGATGTGATATAAAAAAATTAGCACTCACCTCTTGACAGTGCTAACAATTAGTGCTATAACATAGTCAGAACAAAGGAATAGAGAAGATTCCCGGTAAGAATCCAAACGCTCCTTCCCTTGCTCATGAAACTTATTTAATTATATTTTTCTTGAGAAGGAGGAATGACTTATGTTACTACCTAGTATTTTTGGAGAGAATTTGTTGGATGACTGGATGGATTTTCCAAGGATGGATTTCGGAGATATCGACCGAAAACTCTATGGAAAGAGAGCTGCACAGGTTATGAAGACTGATGTGCATGAGCATGATGACAAGTATGAGCTTGATATTGATCTTCCTGGATTTAAGAAGGACGAGATTAAGTTATCACTTGAAAATGGTTACTTGTCAGTAAGCGCT
>FOEK01000031.1 GCA_900110635.1 Lachnospiraceae bacterium NE2001 | reverse complement strand
GCCTGTTGTGGCTGCGGTGCTGCCTGTTGTGGCTGCGGTGCTGCACCCTGCGGTGCTCCACAATAAGGACAGAAAGGCAAATTATCTTCTATCTGCTGCCCACACTTCTTACAAAACTTCATAATCAATTCCCCCTGATACTACTTTAAAACTCTGGTTCGATAAGTCCGTATGTGTTGCCCTTTCTCTTATATACTACATTAACCTCATTTGTCTCCGCATTACGGAATACGTAGAAACTATGACCAAGGAGCTCCATCTGTACACAAGCATCCTCTGGATACATAGGCTTTACAGCAAATCTCTTACTTCTGATGATCTGGATCTCATCATCCTCAATATCCTCTTCATCCTCAAGGAATCTATCCTGGAAGAATGATGCATCCTGATTCTGATCTATAATCTTTTTCTTGTAACGTACAACCTGACGTTCAATTATCTCAGCTACCATATCGATAGACACATACATATCATCACTAACCTGCTCTGCACGTACAATGTGTCCCTTCATCGGAATTGTTACCTCTATCTTCTGTCTCTCCTTTTCTACAGATAGAGTTACTTGAGCATTCGTATCTTCTGCAAAGAACTTCTCGAGTCTTCCCAGCTTATCGTAAATCGCCTGCTTCAAACCTTCAGTTACATCGATGTTTTTTCCGCTAATCATATAATTCATAGTTTGTTCTCCTTCTCGCTAGAAATACTGTTTTCAGAGCCCCCCTAGGTTCTGATAACAGCTTAATTGATTATATCATATTCACACCCTTCATTCAACGACTCGTGAAGTCCGTTTTACCTTTTTTCTACTTTAAATTAAGTCAAAAAATTATCATTTTATTAAAAATTTGTTACAAATCACGAAATTTATTTTTTTTTAGAGTTAGTAAAATTCATATTATGTCCACTAAAATAATGTGGATAATGTTGATAACTTTGTTAACAACCCCATATAAAAGCCTTCGCAGATATAGTTATCAACATATAGAGCCACCTCTTTATGTTAATTATTGTCAACCTCTCGCGAATTCCTTTGTGCATGGTGCACAAAAACAGCATTTCACATGTTCACGAAATACTTATGTAACAAATAGGATCTGGAGAATCACAAGAATGATATTCAAAAATCAAAAAAAGAGACAAACGGTTTTTACACCGATTGTCCCTTTTTTAAAAACTTTTAGGTAGTTTTTGTTTACTGACCGATAAGTCTTACAGCCTTTACAGGTGTTCTATAGTTGTAAGATGAAATCTTGATACCATCTCTTGAATTAGATGCGTGAACTACTGAACCGCCGCCAATATAGATAGCTACGTGTCCGATACCACCACCATTGCTGTAGAACAGAAGGTCTCCAGGCTGAAGGTCTGAAAGACTAACCTCAACGCCGTAGCCTGACTGAGCTGCTGCATTATGAGGAAGTGAATATCCGAACTGAGCATATACACTCATTGTAAATCCTGAGCAGTCTGCACCACCTGTAAGACTTGATCCACCCCATACATATGGGTAACCAACAAACTGACAAGCATAGTTTGCAAGATCGACGCCTGTCTGACCTGCTGGAGCAGCGATAGAAGCCTGTGTTGCAGCCTCTGTAGGTGCCTCAGTAGGAGCTTCTGTTGCTGGCTGTGTCTCTGCTGCCGGTGTCTCTACTGGTGTCTCTGCTGCTGGCTGTGCTGCTGTATCTGTAGTCTGAGCTGCTGTATCTGTGGTCTGAGTATTAGTTGTAGTTGTTGTGGTAGTAGTTGTTGTATTGGTTGTCTGAGTATTAGCTGTCTGAGCTGCTGCCGCCTGAGCTGCTGCTTCCTGCTCTGCAAGATATGCAAGCCAAGCTGCGTCGGCCTCTTCCTTAGCCTTTCTATCAGCCTCTGCCTGTTCCTCAACGGATACGGCTCTAGTTGTTTCAAATGTTACTTCTACATATTCGCTCTTTACGAAGCCACGAACATCATCGTCAACTGAAACCTCTGTCCAATCACCACTTACGCTATATACGCTGTACTCTTCTCCTTCTGGAAGAAGTGTAACACACTCACTCTCTTCATCCTTGCCTTCACGAACCTTAAGTGTTGCTGTATTAACTACTGCTGTACGAGCGATTCCATTATTCTCGCACCATACTCCAGCATCATCGCCATAAGCAAGATACATATTTGCGATATATCCTACGCAGGTACCGGACTCAATAAGTGTCCACTCCTCGCCTATCTCATCAACGAGACAGATACCGCCTCTATCAAGAACTCCGATAACCTCAGCGTCTGTGCTTGAAGCTGTACGGATATTTACCTTGCCATCTGCAGTACATACAGCTCTATCCTGGAACTGTGTATAAATCTTTGCATCTGTTGGAGTAGCGTCCGTCTGACTTGCATCACCACTGCTGGCTTCTGCATCGCTTCCTTCAGCATCAAGTGGTGAATCTGCTGTAAGTGTTTCAGCATACGCATTCTCCACATCAGCCTTTGTTACGATACCGGCTGTAAGATCAGAAACTGGATCCTCGGACTCAGTATTTTCAATATAAGCTCCAACTTTTCCTGAAATTCCCACATTAGATGAGTCGTATTCCTGTCCTGCATTTACTCCAGCTGTTGTATTAAATAATGAAAATACAACCCCTGCTGTCAGGCACGCAGCCAAAACTCTCTTTGATGGTTTATACATTATGTAACCTCCTAATCGACTTTCACCCACAATATCTTGTGGTTTGTTACATTTTTATTGCATTTTGTAATAATTTGTTACGAAAATGTTACGGTGTTATGATAACACGAGACGCCTGTCTTGTCAACATAAAATCCCGGCAGGCGCTTAGCAGTTCGTTTATACAAGGTTGAAAAAACTACCCATTTGTGCTAATCTTGCTGATATGCACAACAATAAGTGTATTATACTATTGCATCAGAACGCAATCAATCACAAATATATGTCAATAATAGTAACTGTTTAGCAGTTAACATATATGATAGGAACGATATGAACGGACATAATCCAGTTAAAACATTTTTTTCAGTTGCAGCCTGCCGTCTGACCAGATGGGGACTCAGAGTGGCTCACCGAGGAGGAACTACTCTCCCAGGCAGATCGGCTCTTCTTTTTGATAAGAAGATTCTTGAAGTGGTTTCCCAAGGTATGGAAATAATAGTAGTAACAGGCACAAATGGCAAAACCACCACCTGCAGCATGCTTAGAAACGCTCTTCAGGAAAGCGGTGTGGATCCCCTTTCTAATATATCTGGTGCCAATCTTCTGACCGGTATCACCGCAGAATTCACAGCACTGGCTACTCTGTCTGGAAAGCCTAAGAAACATTTTGCCATAGTAGAATGTGACGAAGGCGCACTCAAGAAGGTAGTTCCACTTATTCACCCAAAAGTTATAGTTGTAACAAACCTCTTTAGAGATCAGCTCGATCGATACGGAGAGGTAATGCATACTTTAGAGGAGATTCGTACAGGCGTAGGCCTCGTACCGGATACAACCCTATGTTTAAATGCTGACTGTTCTCTCACATCTTCGCTGGCAAATGGCGTTCCAAACAAGGTTTTCTACTATGGAATAGGACCTGACGCTGTAGACCAGACGAAGAATGATGTATCAAATGACCTTTCAGATGCCAAGTATTGTATAAGCTGCGGAACTGAATATGACTATGACTACCATACATATGCTCATCTGGGAGGCTTCAGATGTCCAAAGTGCGGCTACAAGCGAGCTGCTACTAATATAGAAGTTTCTTCTATTAATAAGATATCTCCAAAAGGAAGTGATATCACTGTTCGCTTTGGCGAGAAGGAATCTCAGGATATTTCTATAGGACTTCCAGCGCTCTATAACATTTATAATGGAATTGCAGCCATTGGTGCTTACGAAGCAGCTGGCTGGAAACGTTCAGATATTACAGGTTCTCTCGGAAAGGTTGCCTCAAGCTTCGGAAGGATGGAAACCTTTACATATAATAATGTAGATATCCAGATGATTCTTGTTAAGAATCCGGCAGGCTGTAACCAATCCCTGTCCTATCTCGCTTCTATGGAAGAAGATTATGTAGCTGTATTTTGTCTAAATGATAAAACTGCGGATGGTCACGATATATCCTGGATCTGGGATGCCGACTTTGAGAAGGTAGCCACAGATAGTAACTGTAAGAAAATATATGTCTCTGGAACCAGAGCTACCGATATAAGACTCAGGCTTAAATATGCTGGGGCCGACGAAAATATCATTTCACTTGTTGAAGACGAAAATGAACTGTTGAAGGCTATGACCAGCCACTCGCTCCCTGTATTTGCACTTCCTAACTATACTTCTATGCTGAGTCTGAGAGCTGTAGTGGGCGCCGCTACAGGCAAGAAAGAGTTCTGGAAGGATCAGAAATAATAGTCTTATAAAAAGGAACAAAAATGGCCGACAAAAAGTTGAAAATTGCACATTTATACCCTGAGGTTCTGAATCTCTATGGCGACCGCGGCAATATACTCTGCCTTAAAAAGCGTCTCGAATGGCGCGATATCGGGTGTGAGGTTGCTGAGATTAAGCTGGGAGATAACCAGAGTCTCGCGGATTATGATATATTCTTCATTGGCGGAGGGCAGGATTTCGAGCAGGAGGTTCTGCTAAATGACCTTAAATCAGGTAAGGGTGACAACATCCGATCTGCCGTTAATGACGGAAAGGTTTTCCTGTGTATCTGTGGAGGCTACCAGATGATGGGCCACTACTACCAGACCAAAGAGGGCGAAAAGCTATCATTTCTCGGTGTTGTTGACTACCACACCATTGGTGGTGATGTAAGAATGATCGGCAATTATGCATTTCACCTTCCAGAAGAATCCGGAGGTTCTGATGTCGTAGGCTTTGAAAACCACAGCGGAAGGACCTATCTTGGCGAAGGAGTAAGCCCCCTGGGTACAGTCCTTGCAGGCTACGGCAATAATGGCGAGGATAAGACTGAAGGAGTAAGATTTAGGAATCTATTTGGTTCCTACAGTCACGGACCAATCCTCCCAAAGAATCCCGAGTTTGCGGATCATTTAATCAAAACTGCTCTAAAGGAGCGTTATGGAAGTGATGAAATGGAATCGCTTCCTGACATATACGAAAACGAGGCTCATAATTACGTGCTGGACAAGGTCCTCCGCGGCGATATGAGCGGCGACTGATAAGGAGCGAGACTTGACTACACAGTTTTTATCTGACAATGAACAGGATATCGAGGTTGCAGCCCAGATTATAAAGGATGGCGGACTTGTGGCTTTTCCTACCGAAACAGTTTATGGTCTGGGTGGAAATGCACTCTCTCCTTCTGCATCAAATGCTATATACACAGCGAAGGGACGACCATCCGACAACCCACTTATCGTACATATAGCTGATACAGCTTCTGTGTATGAGCTGGCAAAAGAGGTTCCGGATATAGCCAGAACACTTATGGAGGCTTTCTGGCCAGGACCACTAACCATTATTCTCCCAAAGGCTGATATAGTTCCAAAGGAAACTACGGGAGGGCTCGATACTGTGGCAATCCGTTTTCCTTCCCACCCTGCAGCTATGGAACTGATAAAGCGAAGCGGCGTTTATATCGCTGCTCCGTCTGCTAACACATCGGGAAGGCCATCACCTACAACAGCCAAACACGTTAAGGAAGATATGGACGGCCGTATCGAAGCTATAATAGATGGAGGTCCTGTGGGAATTGGCATAGAATCCACCATTGTGGACCTGACATCTGATATCCCAACTATTCTCAGACCTGGATTTATTACAAAGAAAAACCTGGAGGATATAATTGGCGAAGTGCGGATTGATCCTGCCATCATTCATCCGGATCCAAATCTAAGACCCAAAGCACCTGGTATGAAATATACCCACTATGCTCCTCAAGGTGAGCTTACAGTGGTTGAAAGAATGGAGGTTGCTATTCCAACCGATGCAACTCCAGAGTTTGATTCAAAATATTATGCAGACGAAGGGGCAGCAGCTGTTGCAGATACTATAAATGCCCTATATAATAAGAAGAAAGAGGCTGGCTCCAGAGTGCTGATTCTTGCACCAGAGGAACATCGTCATTTCTATAATATTGAAGACACTATAGCAGTTGGAAGCATTGACTCAGGAATTACTGTCGCTGCAAGACTCTACGCAGCCCTCAGGGAATGCGACGAACGCGGTGCAGAGTTCATCTATAGTGAAAGCTTTAAGGACTGTGAAATTGGCGGCGCCATTATGAACAGACTGCTCAAGGCAGCAGGCCAAAGAATAATACACGTCTAAAACAGGAGGATAACAATATGAAGGTAAGTATTGGTTCAGATCACGGTGGATACGAGCTTAAGCTCGAGGTTATTGAGCACCTTAAGGAAAGAGGCTTCGAGGTAATAGATGTGGGCACTGACAGTCCTGCATCCTGCGACTATCCTATCTATGCTAAAAAAGTGGCTGAGGATATCAACAGCAAAAATGCAGATCTGGGAATTTTGATCTGTGGAACTGGTATCGGTATGTCAATGGCTGCAAATAAAATAGAAGGCATCAGGGCTGCACTTTGCCACGACACCTTCTCTGCACAGGCTACCAGAGAGCACAACAACGCAAATATCCTTTGTATGGGAGCTCGCGTAGTTGGTCCTGGACTTGCCCTTATGATCATCGATACATTTCTTGACACACCATTTTCAAACGACGAACGTCACATTCGCCGCATAAGCATGTACTCTTAAAAAATAACAGGGGACGGTTTTAAACCGTCCCCATTTTTTTAGGTTTCAGCAAGTAACTGAAGCGCTTCGTTGGCTATTACCAGAGTAAAATGTTCCTCCAGATAGTAGCGTGATGCATAGTGAAATGTTGCTGGCTCTCCAAACTCCCTAACGTGATTTGAAAGAAGCTTGAACTCATCTTCCGTATTCCTGCTTCGGGTATACATCAAATAATAGTTTTCATCAGTTGAATCTTTATAAAGTGAATTGTCACTATCATAGTAGTGCTCTGCCATCTTTGCAACCAGGATCACATCATCAAGTGTTTTGAAGCGGCACACTCCGTAGCTTGGAGTAACTTTTTTATCATTATCTGTAGGTTGAAGAGGAATACTCGGTATAGACTGTTCCTCCTTTTCTTCCTTGTCTTTAAGTTCCTGCCCGAAAGGCGCCTTCACTGCAGGTCTATTCTGCTCAGGCTTCTGGTCACCGTCAACCTTTGTTACCATCAAAACAATGGCGTCCTGGCCAGTCTGCGTGACCTCCACCATAATTGGACCACCATCTGCCTCAAAATTAAGATCATCCTTAGCCATATGCATAAGCGTCTCAAGAAACTCCTTTGCCTTTCCTTCTCTATCAGTAAGAAGGTCAACAACGGATACATCGAAATCATCAAAATCTCTCGGATCAAGGGTTATCCTTATTTGGTTGTCATTAATCCTCTCTAGCTTCATATATTTACCTTTCGATTTTGTTACTGATTATTCTAACATATATTTTGATTTCGTAAAGTGTATTTTTGATGTATCACAATTTTTTTATTATGTTGATAACAGGTTTTTGTTGAAGTGGTACTTCTTATCTGCTAGAATACTTGCTAGACATCATGCAGGTCTAAGGAGCAGTATTCATCCCCATACTGGCTCTGCAGGCCAAAACAACTTATTAACAGGCCGCTTTCTTACATCACAGAACCTTCTTTTGGGAAGGATTAAGAGGCCTCATAATATGTTGGTATATTAATAACCTAATGGCATTTTTAGCGAACGAACAAAAAAAGACCACCTTGTAACAATAGTTACCTGGTGGTCTTCTTGTATCCTTATTCATTTCTTAAACTGCAGAAAGCTTATTAGCCCTCCTCGATGCAGCTAACAGGACAATTTGAAGCACAAGCTCCACAAGAGATGCAAGAATCAGCATCGATTTCGAACTTTCCATCTCCCTCAGCGATTGCTCCAACAGGGCAGTTACCTGCACAAGTTCCACAAGAAATACATCCGTCACCTATAACAAATGCCATAGCTTTAACCTCCTTATATAATATACAAAGTTTCTAGGTGGAGTATACAATAACCCCTATTTGTTAGACAATACTAATCTTTGTTGATATTATGTCGGTATATTAGTTTATGTTAACCGCAACTAGATAAACGTCCTGTTTTCTAACTCCTCTTTCCTTAGCCACAAGCTTAACTGCCTCTTTTTTTTCTACACCCTGATCAAGATATTTCTTTAAATGTTCTTCAATGCTGAGGCCTTCCCAGCCAAGTCTGTTCTCCTCTTCCAGTTCCTCCTCAGATTTACCCGCAATCACCAGAACATACTCTCCTCTGGGACTATGGTCTTCGGAACCAAAAAACTCCAGCGCTTCACCAAAAGTAGTTTTCCAGAAGCTTTCGTGTTTCTTTGTTATCTCTTTACATATAGTAAGGCTTCTTGTCTCCCCTAGTTCCCCAGCCAGAAGCTCCAGAGTTTTTACCAATCTGTGTGGAGCCTCATAAAGAACAATAGTTCTTGTCTCCTCTCTAAGCTCACCAAGAATACGTTCAAGTTCTTTTTTATCCTTCTTATCCTTATCTAATGGTAAAAATGCTTCAAATGCAAACCTTCTGGTTTTCTGCCCTGATGCAACTAATGCATTTACAGCTGCCACCGCTCCCGGAATCGGAACAACCTGGATACCTCTCTCGTGACACATCTGGACCAGAACCTCTCCTGGATCAGATATTCCCGGAGTTCCCGCATCAGTGATAACAGCTATACTTTTACCTTCTTCCAGACACTTAACAAGATACTCAGCCTTCTCAAATCGATTAAACTCGTGATAGCTGGTCATAGGAGTCTTTATTTCAAAATGATTCAGCAGCTTTATACTATTCCGAGTATCCTCTGCCGCAATAATATCCACCTCGCGAAGAGTATTCACCGCTCTATATGTCATATCCTCCAGATTACCAATAGGAGTAGCAACCAGATATAATATTCCAGACATATCATCCTCCGTTTCAAGAGAACTAGTACACCGTTTCTAAATTATTGTGTACTAAGAATTATAATAAGCAAGAAGCTCATCTGTATAGCTTCCATCTTTATTATATACAACAAGTGTCGGCAGAAGGCGAAGCTCCTTACCAGCCTCCTTCACACATTCTATAAGAACCATATTAGGTTCCTTATCCCTTTGAGGCTGCACCAGCTGCATCCTCTTCGGCTCAAGCCGATACTTTAGTAGCATTTCCATAATCTCAGGAAGCCTGGATGGGCGATGGACCATGGAAAATGTACCTCCAGTCTTTAACAGATACGAAGCTCCACTTACCACATCCTCCAGAGTAGCAAGTACCTCCTGACGTGATATTCTGATGGTATCACTGGGACTGCTGAGTCCGCCGCTCTCCTTCATATATGGCGGATTTGAGGTAACAATATTAAACTGGCCCGGTGAAAAAATCTCTCGCACCTTCTTAATGTCACCCTCCACAATCTTTATCCGATCTTCTGCTGCATTTAACTGAACACTCCGACTAGCCATATCCACCATATTAGACTGAACTTCAAGTCCCGTCCAGTTGACGCCCTTACTTTTAGCTGTCATCAGGAGGGGAATAATCCCCGTTCCAGTTCCAATATCCAGACCCACCGCTTTGGGATTAACTCTTGTAAAATTGCTAAGGAGCACCGCATCCATTCCAAAACAGAAACAAAATGGGTTCTGTATGATACGGAACCCATTTACGTCTAGATCATCTATTCTCTCATTTTCCTTTAACAAGATATCAGTCATCGTCTAAGCCAGATACATCCTCTCTCTCGAGAGCTTCTAAAGCCTCGAGCTCTTTATCTCTCTTTGCATCTTTACTATCTTTGTTATCTTTATTCTTGTCGCCTTTTTTCTTCTTTCGAGGTTTGAAGCGAAGCTCATCAACCTTATACTCTTCAAGAGTCTTGTTGTCCTCTTCATCAGTGATAATAAGTCTGACAGTCTGTCGCATAACATTTACCGATTCAACCTTACCCACAACACCTTCAGCAGTTGTTGCTGTCTCACCAACGCCTGGCATCTTAGAATTAAGATATTCGTAGGTATCCTGCTCGTGCTTGAGACAGCACATCAGGCGACCACATACACCTGAAATCTTGGTAGGGTTCAGGGACAAGCTCTGTTCCTTTGCCATCTTTATAGATACCGGAATAAACTCTGACAGATAGCTGTTGCAGCAGAGCTCTCTTCCACACATTCCAATACCACCTGAAATCTTTGCCTCGTCTCTGACGCCAATCTGTCTAAGCTCAATCCTGGTTCTGAATACTCCAGCCAGATCTCTGACCAGCTCTCTAAAATCAACTCTGCCATCAGCTGTAAAGTAGAAAAGAACCTTTCCACCATCAAATGTATACTCTGCTGATATAAGCTTCATCTTGAGGTTATGCTCACGAATCTTCTTTACACAGGTTTTAAAAGCCTCTTCAGACTTCTTCTTATTATTTTCAAAACGAGACTTATCCTCATCATTGGCAAGCCTGATGATCGGCTTAAGCCCGGATATTCGCTTCTCATCCTCAATTGCTTTACGGCCTAGTACACATTTTCCATACTCTACTCCTCTGGCCGTTTCAACTATGACATCGGTTCCTACCTGTATATGAAAATCCAGGGGGTCAAAATAATATATCTTGCCGTTAGGTCTGAACCTGACGCCTATCACTTCCTTCATAATAAAACTATATGCTCCTTTAAAATGTTATAATAATTTTCCCTCTTTATGAATAACCCTCTTTGAGAGTCATGATCAGCAGCCTCATAATATCTTCCATATCTGCGTTGGCTGCAATCCTCTTCTTTGCTGCTTCAATGGCACGCTGTTTATCATCCAGTTCGTTAAATGACAGATACTTCGCCTGCTCCTTAATTACCGAATACTGTGCTTTGAACAGGATTCGGTCAGGATTACCTGTTACCTTCAGCACCAGAATATCACGATACCACATCATCATAAGATCAAGATAATCGCAGATATTCATCTTGTAATTCGAGCATCTCTTTATAGCCTCGGTAATCTCATCCATCGTCATATCGAAAAGGTTGGATTCAAGATCAATAACTGACCTTACCAGCCCCTCATACTCCTCATTTGTAGCAAGAAGTATAGCCTTTCCAAGATTGCCCTGACCATATTCAATGGCAAATGCTATCTTTTCCTCATCAATACCATAGTGGCTTTCCAGATAATTATGAATATCCTTCTCTTTAACAGGCTTCGTACTTATAACAAGTGAACGGGACTGAATAGTTGGAAGCAGTCTCTCTAACTGCTTTGTAATAAGAATAATGATTCCATACTCCGGCGGCTCCTCAATAGTTTTGAGAAGTGCGTTTTGAGCTTCTTCATTCATCATCTCTGCATCTCGGATGATATATATCTTATACTTGCTGCTATAAGGCTTGATACCCATGGTATCTACAACCTGTGTCCTTATCAGATCTACTGATAATACAGTATCCTTATCGTGTGTGATAGTTATAATGTCCGGATGGTTATCAGTCTCAGCCTGCTTACAGGACTTGCAATGTCCACAGGCCTCTGAGCCTCCCTCCTCACACTGAAGAGTCTTGGCGAAGGCCTCAGCCAGAGTATATCTGCCACTGCCCTCCTCGCCAGCTATAATATATGCGTGACTCACACGATCTGTCTCGATGCTGCTCATAAAGCGACTGATGATATCCTCGTGTCCGATAATATTCTTAAAATCCATGCTGTGTCACCCCGCTTTCCCCATAAAGCTTTTGTCTAAAATCCAGATTATTTACTGGATAGAATCTCCTTCACACTACCTTTAATAATACCACATATCTCATCAATAGGCAAAGTTGCATCTACACATTTTATTCTTTCTGGAAACCTTGTGGCAAGACTCCTGTAACCCTCAGCCACACGCTTGTGGAACTCAAGGCTCTCCAGTTCCATCCTGTCCAGTTCCTTCTGATCCTTCTTTCTGCTGATACCCACCTCAGCAGGAAGATCCAGGAGAAATGTTACATCAGGCATGTATTCTCCAATAGCAACCTTGTTGATCTCGTATACCGTATCAACTCCAAGTCCCCTGGCCATCCCCTGATACACAAGGGAAGAATCCACAAACCTGTCAGAAATCACGGCCTTTCCCGCATCTATTGCCGGCCCTACAACCTCAGCTATAAGCTGAGCTCTGGCACTGGCATAAAGCATCATCTCCGTAACAGGTGACATTTCAGTATAATCCTTATTTAAAATGATTTCACGGATAGCCTCACTGATACGGTTTCCGCCTGGCTCACGGGTTATCAGAACATCCTTCCCCTCCTGCTCCAGATACTCCTTGATCAGCGCAATCTGTGTAGATTTACCGGAACCATCCGGCCCCTCCATACTTATAAATATACCTCTACTCATATCTACTCCTTCGCTCACGCTAGGCGCTAAAAACACATCTGCCACTGGCAGACAACGCGCCTTTTGCACATCTTGTTAATTCGGGGTGTCTAGTTCGCCGTCCATGAACTTTAGAACACGGTCAGCTATCTCCTGATCCTCGATCGGATATGGCTGCCAGTTATTTGTACTTCCTGTATATACATAGCAAGGAATTATCTGTTCTTCCTTGGCTGTCACTTCGTACTCATCGTCTGTGGCGTGAACCTTCAGCTTGTACTTGTAAATGATTGTTCTGTTGGAACCAGGATGGTCGTTTCCTCCAAAACAGAAGTTACCCAGCGAATATACTATATCCACATCATTGTAGGTCTCGCGCTTCTGCAGAACGTGGGGATGTGCACCAAGTATCAGGTCCGCTCCATTATCCACCAGCATATGGCAGGCCTGAACCTTCCAGTCCTCTGGCTGATACTGGCCCTCCACACCTCCGTGGAAGAAGATAACCTGAAAATCTGAATTCTCCTTGGCCAGTTCAAGATATGGAAGTATTCCTTCAGCCTCCTCATAGTAATAGTAAGAAACACACACTACACCAACCTTGAAGCCTTCTTCCTCATAATAAATGATATTGTCCCTGAAGCCCCACTCAACACCAGCAGCATCCAGAGCCGCTTTAGTATCCTCAAAAACTTCCGGACCATAATCATTTGTATGATTATTATTGATGGTTACTGCCTCTATATTATTATCCGTAAATACCTTAGCAAACCAGGCTGGAGACTTAAACCAGAAGTTCGTACCCTCACCCTTGTCTCTTGGTCCAACCGCTCTATCTGAAAATGTATTCTCACAGTTTGCGACGGTTATATCATCATCCTCGAAGTATGAACGTACCCCATCAAAGAAATAGGTGGTTTCAGCATTTGACTCATACCAGAGTAGCGTACCATAGGAGTTATTCTCCAGATTTGTAGCCATACAGCAATCGCCTACAAATGTCATATCTATATCAAAATCCTTTGTAACAGGCTCAGCGTCTCCAGCTGTTCCAGTATCACCAACATCAGTTGCTGCCATCTCAACATCACCTGCTGTATTTCCATCATTCTGGGAATCACCATCTTCATCGCTGGTAACTGTCCTGTCTGCTACAGTCTGTTTGTCCTTCTTATTCGAAGAAGCTCTTACAACCAGTATAACCACACCGATCACAATTAGCACAAACAAGACTATACAGGTAGCCAGCATAATTTTTGCCCGTTTTATCTGCTTCTCCCTCTCAAGACGCTTTGCCTCTCTGCGTCTCTCCAGCTCTTTACGCTGTATATTCTCATCTTCTTCTCTACTCATTGGTCCTATATCCTTCGTTCAAGTATTTCAGCACGAATACTACTATACTGCTTTCACCACAAATATCTGGTCTGACATATCTCTTGTCTCGATCTCTTTCGCAGCGGCCTCAGCCTTTTCTATGTCGTCAAATATACCAAATACCGTGGGGCCACTGCCACTCATCATAGCATTTAGCGCGCCAAAGTCCAGCATTATTTTCTCAAGTTCACCGATAACCGGATATTTCTCGGCAGTCACATATTCCAGAACATTGAGAAAACGATCCGTAACACCTTTCAGATTTCCAGCATAAAGGGCATCCACCTGGCCATCCACATCGGGATGAATAATACGTGTCTTTTTACCAGTTCCCGATTCGGACGCCTCAGCCAGCGCATCATAACCACCATAAGCCTCAGCAGTGGAAACCGATATCCGAGGCTTAACTACAAGAAACGCACACTCAGGAATATCCGGAAGTCTGGTCAGCTCCTCGCCTATTCCCTCTGATAAGGCAGTCCCTCCCATAATACAGTACGGAATATCAGCCCCAAGAGTAACTCCCATTTCCATTAACTCGCGATCCATCAGACCAAGCTCAAAGAGCTGATTAATCCCGTGAAATGTAGCTGCAGCGTCGCTGCTTCCTCCCGCCATACCAGCCGCAATCGGAATATTCTTTGTAAGCGTGATCCTGACGCCAGCCCTATCATCCTTCTTCCATATATACTTATCAAAAAGGAGCCTGGCCACCTTATATATCAGATTATTCTCATCCAGAGGAACCTTTCCCAGCAAATCTTCCTCGATGCCAGCCTTCTTATCTGTATCAGATATATCGTTATCTTGCATATCCTTATCTGACTCATTTAGCCCTGTCTCCGGATCATTCAGAAGGACTATTATTTCAGGGCTGTCCAGCCTCTCAAATGTCAGCACATCATAAATATCCAGGGACTGCATCACCATCCTCACCAGGTGATACCCATCCTCTCTTCTTCCAACTATATCCAGACTTAGGTTTACCTTTGCATACGCTTTCTTCTCTAACATAATATCTCTCCAAATATGACAATGCCCGCCCTGCTCAAAACTATTCATTTAGTCAGTACACTGTTTTTTAATCATCTGTGTACTAATAAAGGCTGCGAATTTTATCAAGATACGTCTTCATCTCATCCACCACGCTTTTAGGTTCCAGTATCTCAACCTCATCCCCCAGCGCCACTATCCAGCCTAGAAAATGTGGACTCACAGCCACATCAACATTTACTGTAAAATGCTCGTCATCCGCCGGTCTCATCTTCTCCTCGGGACCAAACTGATCTACGATCACATTTGACAAATGATTCTTGCATCTAAGCTTAACACGAACCACCTCACCGTTAAACATATTGAAGCGTTTCTCTGTATATACCGCCTTATCCTGTTCGTTAAATAAAGCCGCTCCCTCACGGGTTTCTTCCAGCTCCGATATATCCTTCATTTTATCTACACGATAATGGCGTATCTGCCTGCTTAATTCATCGTAAGCAACCAGATAGTAATTCTCATTATCCCAAACAAGCGCCCATGGGCTCACCACATAATAATCGCCATTATGTCCAAGCTCCTGTTCACCTCTTATATTCCATCTAAAATAATGAAATCTTATCTTATGATTTTTATTCAAAGCACTATGAATAGCATCTATCCCATAATATATGCTTTCGTTCATATTCTTGATACGTCCCGCCACATATACCTCACGGTCAAGAAGCTTCGCATCGTGCTCACTAACCAGAGTTTCAAGCTTTTTTATCAGTTCCCGCGTCTTCCTGGTGGTGATAAAACGTGAAGCCTGTATGGCATCTACCAGAAGCTTCAGCTCCGGCACCTCAAACTCACGGCTGGTCAGATAGTAAAATGTCTGTCTCCCCTGTCTCTCACTTATAATATCCAGACCAAAATCCTGCAGGGTTGCAATATCCGAATAGATAGTCTTCCTATCTGCATCTATATCCCACTCCCCCAGTTCATCTATTATCTCTGGTACAGTGATCCCGTGATTCTCATCAGTTCTCTCTCGAAAAATCTTCGCCAGATATAACATTTTAAGCTTCTGATTGTTACCACGAGCCATATCACACCTCTAATAATTCTTAAGCTCCGACTTATATTCCACAATTATCATATATGCACCGTCCTTCAGCTGCTTCAGAACCGTGACCATATCTGATTCCTCCAGGCTGACACAGCCGCTGGTGTACCAGTGGCCTGTACTCTTACAATGAAGGAAGATACCTGCGCCCCTGCCATACACCACAGGATCTATGTTAAATCCAATATTAACAGCATATTTATACTGATAATAATCGGTCAGATGTTCGCCGATCACATAGGTCTCGCTCTCGACCCAGGTATTGTAGGTATCCCTCTCCGAGGACAGATAGGAATACGGTGTGATACTACGGTAGGTCATGGAAGTGCCAGGGTTCTCTGCTTTGCCAAATGCATACGTAAGAGGGAAGGATCCTTTAGGAGTAGTCTTATCTCCCATCACTCTTGTCTCTGCATTGCTGAAGCCATTCTCGCCAAAGCCACAGTAATAGGTATCTCCCGCGGTCCAGCTTCCATCCTCCTGCTTTTGCCAAAGGGTCAGCTCATGTCCTACAACGGTAATGATCTGGCTGGTTTTCTTTGCTGTCTCACTTCCTGATACAAGCTCCTGAATAGCAGGAAGCTTTGTCGTGCAGCGGCCCGATGCATCTACTTCGAGTCCATCCACTGTTGTGGAAACTGCCATAGCACCTGATTCCGTCAGATAATAGCGGTCATCACCTATTTCAATCCACTTTGAGGTAGCCATATAACCACTTGACTCAAAATAATACCATTTGCCATCCACCTTCAGCCAGCTGCTGGTTGGATACCAGCTTCCAGACTGAAACCACCAGCCCTTCGAATTATGCTTCCAGCTACCGTTCCAGGCGCTGTCGTACCAGCCACTGCTGTCCAGCCAGTATCCATCTATATACTCGCCCTTCGCGTAGGTTCCATCGCCGTTGTCGTACCACCAGCGGCCATCTGTCTTCGTCCAGCTGCCGGCTGCGCTGACATTTTCCCCTAATAACAAAGAAAACAGGAACCCTACGCATAATGCAAGGATTCCTATTCCCTTCACTTTATCCAATATATACACTATCGATCTAGAAATCATATGACATCCACCTTCCAACAACCTCGTAACTACGTTTTCGATTATAACACAATCGGAGGTGAATGTCATATTATCTAGAGGGATAACTAGCTAAATAAAACCTTCAGTTATTCCTGAGTTCTAAACTCCCCTTTGTGGTACAGTCCCATCATTACCAGATCAACCAAGCCAATAACGATGTAGCAGATTCCTGAGCCAATGCTGACCTCAGCGATATGAAGAACGCCCACAAGACACATTGTAAGTGCAAACATAAAAAGCATTACATAAATTGCTACGTCAAAGAGTCTCTGTCTTAAATCGTTGTTTACTAATACTTCATCCATATCCTTTTACCTCGCTAAATACTTAAAACCCGATGTGCTCTTAGTGAGCAGCCCCTTAATTAACCTTATGACGCTACTATACTATATAAATATTAAGAAAACCTTAACGAGAAGTGAAATGTTTATTATTTGTCGTGAACGGTAATATGTGGTTGTATAAAATACCGACATGTTTTAAGATAGAGAAAGATTTGTTTTAGAATAAAACTACATGTGAAGGGAATAAGCTAATGATTGATTACACATTAAAGAATAAGGTAGATGCCACATTTAAGATGATGGACGATATCTATAATTCCAACCCACAGCTCACAATCTCAACGGGTATGACCTGCAGGGAAATGTTAAAATACAACCTTCTTCAGTTTATAGGATTCCTCTTCGAGTCCGATGGAACTGACGGAAGGCTTGAACTGGATTTTATCCGTGATTATCTCGGAACAATTATGAGCATCAATCAATTCCTTAACTTTAAATATGGGAAATGTATGGACAAGGATTTTATCAACACTCCGCCAAGAGTTCTGCTCTATACCGCAAAGCACGATATGTCAGGTGGTATAAAGGCTCCAACCGGCAGGCCTATGTCCAAAGAGGTGGTAGATATCTTCAAGGATCTGGGTACTGCATTTATCGCCATCAACTCTGAAACAGTAACAGAGGTAGCTAACCTGTCAAACTATGGGCTTATGCTGGATAACTTCCTGAAACAGTATGGATTATATTTTACCGACGGAATAAGCCATAAAAATAACCCAAAGAACAAGAACTTTAGAAAAAATAATACAAATTCCTCCAGCACTCCTAATAAGGCCGGAGTCATAAAGCAGGCTACCGCATCAAAAACCAGTACTGCTGCAGCTTCTGAAGGGCTGGACCTCGAACCAGAAGAAACTCTCGAACAGCTTATGGAGGAGTTAAATACTCTTGTAGGACTTAAGTCTGTAAAACAGGACCTTACGAATCTCATCAATCTGGTAAAGATCCGTAAGCTCCGCGAGGAACGCGGTATGAAGCAGCCAGATATCACTCTTCATCTGGTATTCTCAGGAAATCCTGGAACAGGCAAAACAACTGTTGCAAGACTTCTGGCAAAGATATATAAAGCGCTGGGAGTTGTCAGTGAAGGACAGCTTGTAGAGGTGGACCGTTCAGGTCTTGTAGCTGGTTATGTTGGACAGACTGCTTCCCAGACAGCCGAGGTTGTGGAAAGCGCCATTGGCGGAATCCTCTTTATAGACGAGGCATACACGCTTATAAAGGGTGGAGATGAGAAAGATTTTGGCCAGGAGGCCGTAGATACTCTGCTGAAGCTGATGGAGGATAACCGTGACGACCTCATTGTAATCGTAGCTGGTTACACAGATAAAATGGAAGAGTTCGTTAATTCCAACCCTGGACTAAAATCAAGGTTCAACAAGTATATCTTCTTCAACGATTATACCGGTTCCGAACTGACAAAAATCTTTAACAATATGGCAAAGAAGCAGGAATATGTTACTGACGAAGAAGCAGGAACCTTCGTTAAGAATTACCTGACAAAGAAAGCAAAGGCCCACGAAGAAAACTTTGCAAATGCACGAGAAGCCCGAAACTATCTGGAAAGATGTATTGAACGCCAGGCTACTCGTATCGTGGAAATCTCCGATATCAGTGATGAGGATCTTCGAACCCTCACCATCAAAGACGTAACCGAATAAAAGTTGTCACGGGGACGTAACTACTGACAAGATTGTCAGCTGTTACGTCCCCGTGACAACTTTTTTTATCCGGCAAAGATTATGCCATCAAAGGCTTCTTCCAGTTCTATACCATTAATTTTAATTGGCCAGTCAGAGTTATCAAGCACTATTCTCACATACTTTCCGTCCTTTGTTTTGCAGTCTACATAGGACTCACCATCGGAACGATACATATAATAAACAGTGCCACTAGGTACATTGGTCTTACCGATTACATTTCCATCCTCATCTACCTCATCCAGTTCAAGACCAACCTTCGATGTGATATTAAAATCAGTCGGCAGGTCATAATAATCCTGAAGCAGCATAATCTCTCCATTATCACCAACCTCTGCGGTGGCATTTGCGTCAAATGTACTGATATATTCCTGTCTCACTCTTACATAGAAGAAGTTTGGATCATAAAACAGTCCACGGCCATTTATATAATATCCCTCGCCATAATCGAAACAGTTATCCCTTGTGGTAAATGTTCCGTCAAAGGAGTTCAGGTCTCTTATCACACCATTAGATATATCAACCATCTGAATAAACTTGTAATCATTTTCAGCGGTGCCCAGGACATATAGATAATAATTCTCACCCTTCTTTATGAAGTAAACATCCCCTTCATCAAAACCATAATAAGAGATTTTTTTGTAGTCCAGCGCTGCATCCACGCATATTGCATCTATATAAGAATAGTCAGACTCTTCCTCGGTATAATAGTTAAATGTTACATTTATATAATCCAGCGCACCGTCGCCATCGATATCCTCCATTACGCCTCCATCTGGAAGCTTTATTGCCCAATCACCCTCGGCCTCTCCATAGCCTTTATTAAATAGATCCGGATGATCGGCAATCCTGATCTTAATTGTCTGCATTCCAGCAGCGTAGCTGGCAAGATGATATGGATTGTAGTACAGCTGAAGCTCTGTTGGGGTAAGTGTCCAGCAAAGGGCATCAGGTTCATCAAAGCTGGCTTCCAGAGTTTCCACGCAGCCAGGCTCGCTTTCAACAATAGCAGGATAATCTCTTGAAAATACATCCTCTGCTGCAGTCTTAAGATCATCCATACTGCTTACAATATCCTCGATAGATAGTTCTTCGCCAGTCTTTGCATCGTAGTTAAAGCCTGTGCATCCATAATATCCGTGCGCGCCGCCATAGTAGGAATCAAACTTATCGAGTATACTGATTATCTTATCATCTACTCTCTGTATATATGCGGTAGAACCATTATAAAGGTAGCTATACAGAGCGTCATTTGCCTTCATTTCCTTTGCTGTTGAAACTAGCTCCTCCTCAGTATAGTCCTCCCCTGGAGTTTCCATCGCCTCGTTAAAGCTGTCCAAAGCCTTCTTAGCTCCTGGATACAGATCCTCAGTACCAGCTAGTAGCTTCAGTCTGTCATAGCTTTTCTGATAAAGCTCAGTTCCATCCTCATCAGATACATAATAGGTCGAACTCTCACTATAAATAAATGGTGTGGAGCTGGTCAGTGGATCCATCTGAGTATCCGTTCCGCCAGCAGTATCCTCCGTAGTCTCCTCTTCAGTTGTAAGGGCCGAATAATCTCCTCCGTCCTGCGGCTGAACATCCTCGGTATCGTCCTCGCCATCTTTGCCATTTGCCAGCTCATTCAGCTTATCCCCCAAGCTGCTGCTGGATTTGTCAGTCCTTCTCTTTTTACTCGACGTATCATTACCGCTGTCCCCACAGCCAGCCAGGCAAAAAATTAGGGCCAGTACAAGTATTACAGCAATAAGCTTCGTCATCCTATTTCCACTCATAATCATACCTATCCTTTATCATTTTTTATCAAAAATCGCTCTCATTCTGTGGCTTTTTCCAACTAACAGAGTACCAAAAAAACACCTTATTTTCAATAATCACGTGGAATATCATCAAGAATAAAAACTATCAACGCTAATAGAATAATTTATCATCTTATATATAATTATAAAATGCCGTCTCAAATAAATAAAATGTCATTCCAGGCAAAGTGAAGATGTATATATCTTCGCTTCACCCAGAATGACATAGTAGATTCCAAGGAGGGTTTTATTATTCTATACTGGCCTTATTTTGCATTTTATTATTCTGCATTTACTTTATCGAGTGCAGCCTGTGCTGTCTCCTGTGCCTCATCAAGTGCTTCCTGTGCAGATACACCCTCAAGCTCAACCTTATCAGCTGCAATCTTAAGTGCATCGTAGATCTCACCACCTGTTGGATCAACTGGTCTGATAGAAGCATGCTCTGACTGTGTAAGTGGTACAAGGATTTCTGGATGCTCATCTGAGTAAGCCTTGAACTCTTCTGTCTCTGTTGTAGACTTTCTTACTGATACATAACCTGTACCAAGTGACCACTTAGCCTGATTCTCAGGATTTGTAAAGAACTTCATGAACTCATAAGCACCCTGCTTCTCTTCCTCTGAAGACTGAGCAACACCTACAAGCTGCTTAGCTCTAGCTGATGGATAAGATGTGCTGTCATCATCCCAAGCTGGCTGCTCCATAGCACCAACAACTGTGAAGTCAAGGTCTGCCTGGTCACCACTTGAACCGATGTAGCCACCTGCTGTACCATCTACTGCATCATCCATTGTGTCATACCAGTACTCCCAGCCCTGTCCGCCAGAGTGAACTGCCATAGTCTCATCATCATGGATCCATGTACGGATTGACTCCCAAACCTCAACCCACTCTTCTGAGTTGATTGTTACAGTCTTTCCATCATCACTAAGGATCTGAGCCCCATTTGAAAATGCCATATCAATAAGGTTATCCTCGCCCCACATTGGCTCCCAGCCATATGTTGCGATACCGTCATCCTTGATCTGCTGTGAAATCTCGCCAAGCTGCTTCCATGTCTTGATATCCTCAGCATTTACGCCAGCCTTCTCAAATACTTCTCTATTGTAATAGAGAACCTGTGTTGAACCATAAGCAGGGAAGGCAAATACCTTGTCACCATCAACACCCTGATTGAAGTAAACATCAAGGTAATCATCTCTCTCAAAGCTGTCATCAGCATCAATGTATGTGCTAAGATCTGTTAAAAGATCCTTATCTGCAAGGCTCTTAGCAGGCTCAACCTCCAGAAATGCTACGTCAGGAGCAACATTTCCTGCGATACCAGCCTGAAGCTTCTGATATGTCTCATCATAATCGCCCTGTGTAACTGTTGTTACAAAATACTCATCCTGTGAATTATTGAAATCTTCAACGATCTCCTCAACGATACCAACTGCTGTCTTACCACCAGCATACCAGAACTCAACCTCTGTTCTGCCATCAGCAGAAGCAGCAACCTGATTTGTCTCATTTACCTCGCTTGAAAGCTCTGCATCTGACTCTGAATTATCTGTTGATGTTGTTTCAGCCACCTGAGTATCTGCTGCATCAGCAGAATCCTCATCGCTAGATGTACTAACACCACATCCTGTAAGAGCACCCATCAGCATTGCTGTACTAAGTGCACCAGCAGCGATTTTCTTAACTACATTCTTGTTAAACTTTCTCATAACTTTTCTCCTTTAAAAAATCCAAAATGTCATTAACATTTTATAGTTGTTTATTCTTTAACTCCGCTATCACCTGAAAGGCCCGATATGAACCACCTCTGAGTGAATGCAAAGAGTATTAACAATGGTATAACTATGACCGTGCTTCCTGCCATTACCTTCGCCCAGTTTGTACCGAAGGCTCCATCATCTATGAAGAAGCTTCTAAGACCCTGTGCCACAAGATACTGATTCTTGTCTTTAGTAATAAGTGACGGCCACATATAGTTGTTATATAGTGAGATAAAACTCATTAAACCAAATGTTACGAAGCTTGATCTCGTAACTGGCATCACTATCTTCCAAAGAATGTTCCAGTCATTTGCCCCGTCCAGCCTTGCTGCCTCGATCAGCTCATCAGGAACCTGAAGAAAAGCAGTTCTAAGAAGAAAGATACCGAAGATGCTCACACATTGTGATATGATGAGGCCCGCTCTCGTATTGAGAAGTCCTATCTTTGCCAGCGTTACATATGCTGGAATATAGGTTGCACAGGATGGAAGCATATAAGTTGCCATTACAACTCCGAAGAGAAGATTCCGGCCCTTAAACTTTATGAAGCTAAATGCATACGCCAGCATAGCTCCTGTAACTAACTGGATCAGCGTGGTCACTATTGCAACCATAAGGCTGTTTCCCACATATTTCATAAGTGGCGAATCCTTAACCACCTCGATAACATTTTCCAGATGAATAATGTCCGGTAGTATCATCGTAGGATCCATCGCTTCTTTACTTGTCTTTACACTTCCCAGCACCATCCAGAGCATCGGGAAGATCATCGCAAAACTTATCACTGAAAGGGCTATATGCTTTATGCTGTTTTTGAATACCTTCTTCATCTAGTAATTTACCCACCTCTTTGATAATCTAAACTGCGTATATGAAAGCGCGACGGTTATCGCTACGATGATTATTGCTACCGCTGATGCCTGTCCCATCTTAAACTGTTCAAATCCTAACTGATAAAAGAGATAGGTCAGCGTTCTTGTGCTTCCTGCAGGACCTCCCTGTGTAAGTATCTGTATCTGATCATAAGCCTTAAGGGCATCGACCATAGTAATGATACATAAGAAAAATGTGGTCGGTGAAACACCAGGTAATGTAATATAGAAAAGTTTCTTCCAGAAGCCTGCTCCATCCAGTGAAGCTGCTTCATATCGATCTCTAGGAATCTTATCTATAGCTGTAAGATAAAATATAGCGCTATATCCAACTGCCTTCCAGACTGTAACAATTATTACAGAAAGAAGTGCTGTCTCGCTGCTGTTGATCCACTGTAGCTCTGGAAGCCCAAGAGTTGAAAGAATCTCATTTGCAAGCCCGCCCTTCGGCTCAAATATCCAGCTCCATACAATTGAGATTGCAACCGTTGGAGTTACCCATGGAGAGAAAACCAGAAATCTATATATTGATTTGCCCTTTATCTCATTCTCCAGAAGTAATGCAACGAAAAGCCCTATAATGATTATTGGAATTATAGTTCCAATAGCAAATAGAAATGTAGTCTTAAATGCTGACCAGAAGCTGCTGTTTGTAAGAACTGATGTATAGTTCTCAACTCCCACATAATTGTAATCAGGAGTCATATAATCCCAATCAGTAAAACTGAGCCATCCGCTCTTCAGGATTGGGTAAATCCAGAAAACCGCCATAGGAATCATGGCAGGCAAAGTAAAAAATAAAACCTTCACTAACTTCTTTATTCTATTTTTAACAGTTCTTTTGTTCATAATATGTTTTTCATGAATTGTTCACGATTTAGTGTTTTTATTAGATGGTGAACATATTACTCCAGAAACGTTTCATTGTCAACCCCTTTTCTATATTTTTTCTAATTTCTTTTCTATATTTTTTCTAATTTCTTTTCTATATTTTTTCTAATTTCCTTTTCAATAAAAAAAGAAGAACCTGTAATAGTTACAAATTCTTCTTAGAGGTCAACTTACTCATACAAAAGACTCTATATGCATTGTCCAGCTCCTCAATAGTTCCATCAGAAGCCACCCTACAATGCTTCGAACCAGAATATGAAGAAGTATCAGGATTATAATAAAGACTTAGATAGTTTGGTCCAAGAGTCCACCTCTACTGGCCACTCAAGTGTTACATCATCGGAAGCATGTTCTACCTCATACATAGCAGCCTGTATTTTATAATCTAACTCTGATTCTATATCATATGATTTCTTCCTTATCATTAATTGCTAGAGTCCCCTTTCCTTCAAACCAGCAACCAACTGTACATAGAATTCTCTTATATCAAAACCTGCAATGTTTTCACGGCTAAGATCTATCATATCCGCATGGGAGATACCACGCTTCTTCTTATTCTCCAGGAAGGTATAATGTTCTCCCCAGTGAAATGAAGGCTCTCCAACTAGTCCGTCATTAGGACCATCAAACTTATTTACAAAGCTGTAGCTCATATTAAGAGGAAATGCACCGCTTGTAGCCTTCTTCATCCAGGATCCGATACTCTGTGTGTAGACACCAGCCCCTTTAAAATCAAACTGATCTATGTATCCTGATATCTCTGTTGCTCTGCTGGCTGTCAGATCTGTAACCGCATCTATAAAACTTGGAGTCGTATCACCAAGTTTTTTAAATGTGCCATTATATGCAGCAGCAACCTTATCTCTAAGTCCAGCAGGAGCCTTTCCCAGAAGAAAATCTGCAAATTCACATCCTTTATGAGGAGTATTAACTGTAGTAATTGATGCAACATATGGAGATACACCAAGCGCAGCAACTGCAAACTTAGTATCTAGACCGCCCTTAGAATGAGCTATGATGTTGACCTTTTCACAACCAGTTTCTTCTACTATATTCTTTATTCTCAGCGCAAGTTCCTTTGCGCTATTCTCAACTGATAGAGCTGACTGGTGATTACCATAGTATATAGTAGCCCCATTCTTTTCAAGTTCAGCAGGAACTCTTCCCCAATAGTTAAGGTGCTTCATATCTCTAAAGAAGACTCCATGCACCATAAGTATCGGATACTTAGTTCTGCAGATCTGCTGTGCCGATCTCTGCTCGTCCAGCTTCATCTTAGCCTTCTCGAATCTTGCCTCACGACCAGTAATAGATATGATCATTATAAGAACAATAATGTGTACCACAGGTATCATGCCACAGGCAATTCCTATGATTCTCATCTTAAGACCCAGCTGCACAGATGTCACATATACTAAAATGATACCGCCCCAAAACAACAGATTCTCCAGTATAACAATCATCAATATAGGATACCAAAGACTAAGGAAAGTTTCCTTAAAGCCATCATCCAAAAGTCTATTAACTAACCAAATGCTTAGAATAACAACAGAAACAAGAAATATAGTAAGAAACAGATTTCCCATCCATAGCATCTGGATCCTTGCCACTGTCAGTGGCTTCTCAGTTCTCCTATCGTTCATAACTAGTCATCGCCTCTATTCTTTGTGAGATTTTACTACACGGGGACTATTATATCACAACTAATGTCAAATATAAAAAAAGAAAAACCGCAAAGCCACTCAATAAGTGGATTTGCGGTACATTTTCTGTGTGTGGACGCTCGGGGACTCGAACCCAGGACCGTCCGGTTATGAGCCGGATGCTCTAACCAACTGAGCTAAGCGTCCTAATGAGTGACCCGGACGGGAATTGAACCCGTGTTACCGCCGTGAAAGGGCGATGTCTTAACCTCTTGACCACCGGGCCTTAAGTTATTTTAAAAAACTCCCCGAGTTGGGCTCGAACCAACAACCCCTCGGTTAACTCAGTCCCAGGGCGTTAGCCGTGGGATGCGACGAAGTCGCACGCATTCTGCGAAGCAGAATCAAGACTGCACGAAGTGCAGGATTGCTTTGTTGCGAAGCAACAAAGGCGCAAGCCGAGTGCTCTACCATCAAGCTCTTAAAACAACTTAGGAGTTAATATCTCCCCGAGTTGGGCTCGAACCAACAACCCCTCGGTTAACAGCCGAGTGCTCTACCATTGAGCTATCGAGGAATATCCTCAAGAATGGAAGCCATCAACGAGTCCAGGGAACTCGCCGCAGTGCTCTACCATTGAGCTATCGAGGAATATTGAAAGTTGTACTTTCAAAACTTCATACAGTTAATACTTTAATCAAGACCTTACGTATCTTCCCTAAAATCTAGGAAAAGCTCACGACCTATTAGTACTCCTCAGCTGAACATGTTGCCATGCTTACACCCAGAGCCTATCAACCTCGTAGTCTTCGAGGGGTCTTAAGAGATATCTCATCTTGAGGTTGGCTTCACGCTTAGATGCCTTCAGCGTTTATCCTTTCCAGACTTGGCTACCCAGCTATGCACTTGGTAATACAACTGGTACACCAGCGGTCCGTCCATCCCGGTCCTCTCGTACTAAGGACAGCTCCTCTCAAATATCTTACGCCCACGCCGGATAGGGACCGAACTGTCTC
>FOEK01000056.1 GCA_900110635.1 Lachnospiraceae bacterium NE2001 | reverse complement strand
AAGCTGTTCCCAGCTTCAGTGTGGTCGACCCTCAGTCTGCTGCTGATCACTATCATTACATTTTCCAATTCCATAAATGATACGCTTTATTATATTATTTCAATTATTGCTATGGTGGGTATTCTGATCAGTATTTTCGGAATAATCACGAATTACAACCTTCTGGCAACCAGACCATTACCTCAGTTTGAGATGTATCAGGGAGGTGATGACCGTGCGTAATATAGTTAGTAGTAAAGATAAACTAAGTACAACTGTTAGTACCAGAACGAAACTAAGTATGGTAGCTGTACTTTTAACAGCTGTTATGCTGATATCGGCATTCTTCTTGCAGTCTATTGCTGCTTTTGCTGCAGAGGAATATGATGACGAAGTTAGCTACGTAAATAAGTCAACTTATTATGAAGCTGTAATTATTGATGAGGCAGGACTTCTCACAGATGGTGAAAAGAAGAGTCTTATTGAGGATATGCAGCCAATAACTAAGTATGGAAATGTTATGTTCTATACTATTGATAAGAACAAGGGTACCACAATCTATGAAGGTCAGCGCAAGCTGGAGGAATGCTTCGGCAGCTCACCTAACGGTTCCGTGTTCATTATCGATATGGCAAACCGCGAGCTATCAGTTTACAGTGATGGAGCTATTTACAAAACAATAACCAGGGGCAAGGCCTCAACTATTGTGTCAAATGTTTATAGAAAGGCTTCTGCCAGCGAGTACTATGAATGTGCCAGAGAGGTGTTTAGAGAAGAAGCGGCTATGCTGGAGGGTGCACACGTTGCGGCACCAATGAAGCTTGCGTCCAACATACTCCTTGCACTGATGCTGGGTATGCTCATTGCGTTTGCAATAGTAAAAGCATTTTCTATAGTTCCAAAAGCTTCCGAAAAAGAGCTGCTTGCGGCAATACAGACACAGCAGAATCTGCTGAATTATGCAAGACAGTTCACACATCAGACCAGACGTTATGATCCTCCAAGTTCATCATCCTCCGGCGGCGGAGGAGGCGGCGGTGGCGGAGGAGGCGGCGGTGGCGGAGGCGCCAGCCACGGCTTCTAACACCACGGTTCTCCGAAGACAGGGGACGGTTCTCTGCCTTGAGTTTTAAAAGAAGATAGTTCTTCTAAAGCCCAAGACAGAGAACCGTCCCCCTGTCTTGCTTAAACTGTGGAAAAGTGGTATAGTGCAATTATCTATGGCCTGGGGGGATATGCCATAAAAGGTTAGGAGACAAATAATATGAGAAAGACTAAGGTTATATGTACTATAGGACCAGCTAGCGACAATGAGGAAACTATACGCAAGCTGATAGAGGAGGGTATGGCTGTAGCCAGACTCAATTTCTCGCACGGTAGTCACGAGGAACATAAGAAGAAGTTCGATCTTATAAAGAAGGTGAGGGGCGACCTGCGTCAGCCGATCGCCATAATGCTGGACACTAAGGGTCCGGAATACAGGATAGGTACCTTCGAGAATGGCTCTATTGAGCTTTCGGATGGAGATACATTTACCTTTACCACTGATGACGTGGTGGGAGATCAGACCAGGGTTTCTGTCAGCTATAAGAACCTGATCGATAATCTCGAGGTTGGGGACAGGATTCTTGTCAACAA
>FOEK01000029.1 GCA_900110635.1 Lachnospiraceae bacterium NE2001 | reverse complement strand
CTTACCTCAAAGATACAGGAGACTATGAGTGCACTGTCTGTACTTAGAGGAAGCGATGCCCAGGGACCTACCGCAAATGGTGGCGGTTACACAAATCCTTACTCTGACGAGTATTCGGATCCATATTCATACGGCGAAGACCGTGATGGATCAAACGACCAGTTCGGTTTTGGTCAGGGAGGACAGAGTGGCCAAAATGGTTTCGGAATGGGACCTGGAATGCAGGGGCCAGGTATGATGGGACCTGGAATGCAGGGGCCAGGTATGGGTCCAGGCTATGGCTATGGTTCAAATGGCAGTTCAGATGATGATTCAGATAGCAGCGCTAGCGACTATTCGGATGATGATTCATACAACTATAATTATGGCTATGGTTATGGCGGAGGCTACGGAATAATGCCTGGAATGGGACCTGGAATGATGCCCGGAATGGGCCCAAATTAGCCAGTAAATAATAAGTGCTCTCCTGGAAAATGAGTAAAAAAAGAAAATTGTAAAAGGCGCTATTCCAAAGGTGACATAGCGCCTTTTTTGTGCTATAATACCTTTACGTTGGTTTTCGGGGGGATAGAAAACTGACAATACATTATATATAGTTTGGTGGGGCAAGAATATGCAGATAAAAAATATTCAAAACATGATTGCTGAGTGTATCACATATGCAGATGATATCTCAGAAAACTCTTCAATTTATCCTGCTGATGCCAGGATGTCACTCAAGGATCTCCTAAGATATGATATGATGGTATTTCTTGGATACCTTTACGAGCCAGGAAATAGCGAATTTCCAGATCAGATAGAGTATATCAAGACAAATCTCCGTATGATTCTTTCAGAGGAAAAGTTCCTTACTCTGGTAGAACAGAAATGTAGCGATACCAGATTTCTTACAGAATCACCAAAGTCACTTACATATTTCATAGAGGCAGATAGAGACCCTAGCATGAGGGCTACCAATGCCAGCGTTGCTAAGTCCAAGTTTGTAGTTGATACATTTAGAAAACTTGGTGAAGGCTTCATTGCTTATGACAGCGCAAAGGAATCTACCAAGCAGGCTCTGAAGGATTATGTAGGTGTGTTAAATGCTACGCTGAACAGCGCTGGTATTGTGACATCACAGCAGACAAGCATCCTTCGTGCAGGCGATATGCCAGATCATATGAGGGGTGGAACAGCAACATTTTCAAATACTGCTGATCCTGAGCTTGAGACCATTACTTCATTTGATGAGAGAACAGGTGAGTTCGTAACCAAGAAGGCTATCAATATTTCTGGACGTAACATCCAGAAGAAGGCAGCTACAGACGTATCTGAGTTCCTGAACTTCAAGAAGGAAGAGGATGATGAAGGCAAGGTCTTCAAGCGTGGCGAGGGCCGTGTTGGTGGACGTCGTGGACGTAAAGATGAGTCTGAAGAGATAGATAAATCACTTGATGAGCTGATCCATGATCTGCAGGCACTTATCGGACTTGGTTCCGTTAAGGAAGACGTTATGCACCTCATTAACATCATCAAGGTTCGTAAGCTTCGTGAGATGAGAGGCTATAAGCGAGTTGAAATGTCATTCCACCTTGTATTTACAGGCAACCCTGGTACAGGTAAGACAACGATCGCTCGTCTCCTTGCTAAGATTTACAAGCAGCTGGGTCTTGTTTCAAAGGGCCAGTTCATAGAGGTAGATAGATCAGGTCTGGTTGACCACTTTGCCGGTGGTACAGCTCTTAAGACAACAAACGTTATCAACCGTGCAATCGGTGGTATCCTCTTCATCGATGAGGCATATACCCTGACCCATAACAAGGACTCAGGCGACTATGGTCAGGAGGCTATCGATACACTCCTGAAGCGTATGGAGGACGACCGTGATGACTTCATCGTAATCGTTGCAGGATACACAGATGAGATGACAGAGTTCATCGAGTCCAACCCAGGTCTTAAGTCCAGATTTAATAAGTACATTTACTTCCCAGATTACAACAGTGGTGAGCTGATGGAAATCTTCAAGTATATGTGCAAGATCAACGACTACATCCTTACACAGAGTGCAGCAGATGTAGCTGAGGCATACCTGAGAGGTATGACAGAGCAGAAGATTGATAACTTCGCAAATGCCCGTCTTGTTCGTAACTACTTCGAGCGTTGTGTCGACAGACAGGCTACAAGAATCATCGCCGATGAGAATATAAATGATGACGATCTTATCACACTCCTTCGTGAGGATATGGTCGAAGAAACTACAGCAGCACAGCTGACAAAGAACGATTAATAATAATCACCAATTGGGGACGGTTCTCAATTGGTGATTTTTAAGAAAAGACAGGGGAAGCGTATGGGTGAGATATTAGAGACCAGGCCTTTCGTGCCCTGGGAAGAGATGAACAGCTTCATGATCGATGCCTTCAAGGGATATGGGGTGCCTGAGGAGGATGCTAAGATCTGTGCGGATGTTCTTCTGGAGTCAGATAGACGTGGCATCGAGAGCCACGGCTGTAATAGATTCAAACCGATATATATAGACCGTATCATTAAGGGTACACTCCTTCCAGTTACCGAGATAGAGATACTGAAGGAAACGCCTACTACAGTAGTCATGGATGCCCACGATGGTATGGGTATGGTTGCCAGCTACCGTATGATGCAGAAGCTGATTGAGAAAGCAAAGCAGTATGGTATGGCAGGTGGTGCTATTCGTAATTCGACTCACTATGGAATTGCTGGCTATTGGACATCAATGGCAAGCAAGGAAGGAATGGTTGGCATAACTGGTACAAATGCCAGACCTTCTATTGCTCCAACCTTCGGAGTTGAGAATATGCTGGGAACTAATCCACTTACCTTCTCGATTCCTACAGATGAAGAGTTTCCATTTTGCCTGGACTGCGCAACCTCTATAGTGCAGCGTGGTCGTATCGAATACTATGCTAGAGAGGGGAAGCCCACTCCTGCAGGAACTGTAATATCTGAGAATGGAGAAGCGCTTACTGATAGTGCTGAGATACTAAAGGAGCTGGTGGCAGGAACTGCAGCGCTTGCTCCGCTTGGTGGGATTGGTGATGAACTGGCTGGTTATAAGGGCTACGGTTATGCAACGGTAGTTGAGATTTTATCTGCAGCTCTTTCAGGTGGGGAGTTTATGAAGGCTCTCACTGGTGTTAGCGAGGATGGAAAACCTCAGATGTATCATCTGGGACACTTCTTCTTCGTAGTAGATCCAGAAGCATTTATGGGTCGTGATGGGTTTAAGAAGATTGCCGGTGATATCTGTCGTGCACTTCGTTCGTCAAAGAAAGCCCCTGGCGAAAGCCGAATCTACACCGCAGGCGAGAAAGAGTACGATGTATGGCTCTTTAGAAAGGATAAGGGTGTTCCTGTCGGCGAAGGTGTACAGAAGGATATTATAGCAATTCGAGATGCGCTGGGGCTCGACTATCATTTTGATTTTGAGTAGATCTAAGAGGTAATAAGAATGTCAAATGTACCTGAATATATACAGGACTATCTGAAGATAATCAAGGGAGAATTAAAGGAAAAATACAATCTGACAGAGGAACAGGCGGCGAAGGCTGTTTATAAATCCGCAGTCAGAAGTATACTTATGGGCGACAACGAGGAGCTCCGTAGATTCCAGATGCATAAATCACTGGAAGCTACAGTTCTTGATGTATACAGACAGTACAAGAATATTGGCGAGCGCAGCTCCACCAGAAATGGCGAAGAAGAAATCGATAAGATCAACAAGATTGAGGCACAGGACGAGTCGATCAGAGAACGTCACAAGGAGAAGGTCAGAGTCCTTCAGGATATCCCTCTCCCAGGTGCCGACGACGAATAAAGGTTGTCACGGGGACGTAACAGTTGACAACATTTTATCCCAAGACAATGAGTGAAGGGCTAGGAGTATTTGTAGTATGATAGCTAGTTTTATAGGAATCTGGCTAGGTATAATAATAGTTGGAGTATTAATGGCGCTAGGGACTAGTCTCATAGCGCTGTTTTCTAGCGCATGGGTCGGAACCATCCGTATTTTCGGCAAAACTGGCAGAAAGAAAAAAGAGGATTCCTCATACACCTGGAGCAACGATAAGTTTGTTTTCCTTCCTGTGTTTGTGTTAAATATGGATCTACAGGATGACATTGATTCAAAGATGAAGAAACTGAATATGTCAATGTATCTGGTTCTTCTTTTTCTTAGCTCAATCTATGCATTTGTCATATTATATTTCTTCTGGATGAATCCGCAGTTTGGTCCGACAATTCTTCGCGCCAGTGCCTGGATGGTTTTGATAAATGCGGTACTTTCCTTTTTTAAACATTTATATACTGTATTTATCAAAGGAGAAGATCTGGCAAGCTTTACAAGAAATAAAATGATGTCAATAAAAAATGGTTCAACCTTTGAACAGCTGGATATGTCTATTCCGGATGGGATGTTCGAGAAGGGCAGCAGGAAGGATAAGGTTTTATATCTTCATTTATGCTATTGCAAGGCCCTGTGGATGAAGAACTTCACAGCACTGAATAATCTGGTAAGGCAAATGGATCTGGCCCTTAGAAAGCACGGAGCCAATACTGAATATACCTACGATACTATGTCGGTTTTCGGCTATTACGATATACTGTTTTATTCAAGCTACGTAAATCACAATGCGGCTCACGCCGTTCGAATCTATAATATATTTAAACCAAGACTTGAAGCGGACATGGATCCAAACGGAAGAAGAGTGCTGGCATACTACCAGTTTTATGTGCAGAAACAGGCACAGGAGGCATCCATAACACTTAACCAGGCCATAGAAGCCCTTCATAAAGCTGAAATGGATCCGGATAGAAATGATGTGACCCAGGCAGAAATTGACTTGGAAAGACGCCTCATCGAAGAACTTCAGGACAACATGACTCGCGTCCTGAACCCTGGCACCTTTACCCGCCCAGTCATTGAAAACACCTTCGACGATGCTCCCCTGATATAAAATGTGCAAAAGGGACAGTCCCCACTCGCACACAGGTCTGTCCCCACTCGCACATTAGAATAGAAAGGACCGAAAATGGAAGATAAAAGATATGCTGTATTAATTGATTCGGATAATATCTCCTCCAAATATATATCGAGCATATTGGACGAGATGACAAAGTATGGTGTAGTTACTTACAAGAGAATATATGGCGACTGGACTTCGACCCAGGCCAACAAGTGGAAGAAAGAGCTGATGGAGAACTCCATCACGCCTATCCAGCAGTTTAGAAATACAGTGGGTAAAAATGCAACTGATTCCACTCTGATCATTGATGCTATGGATATCCTATATACACGAAATGTGGATGGTTTCTGCATCGTGTCCAGCGATGGCGATTTTACAAGGCTCGCCAGTCGTCTTCGTGAGTCGGGAATGCACGTTATCGGAATGGGCGAGAATAAGACACCACGTTCTTTCAGAGCTGCCTGTACAGTTTTCACGGATCTTGAGCTTCTTCTTTTCCAGACAGATGATAGCGCGGCTGCCAAGGAAGGTAAGGCCAAGGTTAAGAAGAAGGCTGAAAATGTTATACCTCTCAAGACTATCGAGAACGATATCATTGAGATTATCACTGAAAATGATAACCGTGGAAAAGAGACAGGTCTTGGCGAGATTGGAAGCAGACTTCAGAAGAAGTATTCAGACTTCGATGTACGTAATTATGGATACAGCTCACTTTCTACATTTATTGACGAGACCGCAGCATTTGATGTAAAGAAGAAAGACAGTACTGTATTTGTGGCACTTCATACAGACAAAGATATGAAGAAACGTGTAAAGAGATTTACTATTGATACAGTTGCAGAGAGCGGTACAAAGGGTATAGAGCTTGGCTATCTGGGACAGAAGATTCACGAGGAGTTCCCAACCTTCAATGCAAGAGAGTTCGGTTATGCTACGCTATCGAAGTTCATATATGGAATAAAGGACCTAAAGGTGGAGAGTTCAGGTAACTCCAGTATGAAGGTGTACATTAGATAAATGGCTTAAATAGTAGATTTCAAGACTGAGATATTGATTTCTTGGGCATTTTTTATAAAAAAAGAAAATATTTGTAATTTTTTTGGGTATTTTGTATATTTTCTGTTGTATTATTTAATAAACTGTGATAGAATATACTCAGTTGAGAGATATAAGATTTGTAAACATTCTTTCATCCTTTCTAATTACGAATTTTAGTGTTTTATCATAATTTTTCCTCCAAAAGTCCAGAAGTCAAGTGGGGTATGACTTCTGGGCTTTTACTTATGCGTTTCGGCGCGTAAGGAGGTTAGTTGCCTAGCGGCAACATGCGCCTCACGCCCGCACATATTGCAAGCAATATGTGATTAGGGCGTCACTATGCCGTCGAAAGGAAGATGTCAGCTAAAGCTGACCGACGGCGTCGTGGCACATATTGCAAGCAATATGTGATTAGGGCGTCACTATGTCAATGAAAAGGATGTATGTGATTAGTGGCGTTTATTATATTTATATAGTAAGGAGCGAATATGAAGATCGGAATATTTGATTCGGGAATAGGCGGCGTCACTGTGCTGCACGAGGCAATGAAGCGCCTGCCCAATGAAGAATATATTTTCTATGCGGATTTAGATCACGTGCCTTATGGTGTGAAAACTCCAGAGGAGGTGACTCACTTCGTCGATAATATAGTTGATGACTTGATCGGACGAGGTGTAGATGCCATAGTGATCGCCTGCAATACTGCCACATCTGTTGCGGCAGAGTATGTCAGGATCAAGTACGATATTCCGATAATTGGGATGGAGCCAGCAGTAAAGCCGGCGGTAGAAGCAGCAGAGGCGGTAGAAACAAAAGAGGATGGTTCTAACCGGGAGCCGAAGAGAGTTCTGGTTATGGCAACTCCGATTACTATCAGGGAGAATAAACTGCAGAAGCTTCTTAAGAAGGTGGATAAGAATCATATAGTTGATCTCCTTCCGATGCCAGGGCTGGTAAGATTTGCAGAGTCTGGCGTGTTCGATGGCCCTGAGGTAGATGAATACCTGACAGAACAGCTGGCAGTTTTTGATAAGTCAAAATATGCCGAGGTGGTACTGGGATGTACGCATTTTAATTATTTTATGTCAGCTATTCGAAAAGCCTTTGCTGATTCGAATAACGGTGCGGCTGTCAGAGATATTGACCTTGTTGATGGAAATGAGGGCACAGTTAAACATCTGGCAGAGGTTCTTGGCCTTGAAGAATCGAAGGGGGTATCGACCGAAACAACTAAAAAAATATCTGATAATGACGAAGCAGGTGAAATGATATATAATGTATCATATGTTGAATCTGGTCGAGATGTGACAGATGAAGAGACACTGGCGAAGTATGCCCGGCTGCACGCCCGCCTTGACAGTGAATAAAAAGGGAAAGTATGAAGTATTTAAGGGATGAAAAAGTAAAGAAGGTATTTATCACAGGCTTGCTGCTGATCATTGCTTTTTTTGCCTTCTATCATATAGAGAAGATATGGGCCGCTTTAAAGAATCTGGTAAATGTGTTCATGCCATTTATCCTTGGTGCGGCTATAGCATTTGTGTTAAATGTACCTCTCCGCTGGATAGAACGAGGTCTATTCAAGGACCGCGAGAAGTATTCGGGCAGGAGGTGGAACGGACTTCGCCGTGCACTGGCACTGGTTATCACAATACTTGGAGCGCTTATATTATTAGGTCTTTTGCTGTATATGGTAATTCCACAGCTGGCCGATACTGTGTCGCAGCTGGTGAGACAGATACCTTCGGGTATAAGAAATATATCAGCCTGGGCAGAGGATACATTTAATAAATATCCTGTTGTACAGGAGATAATCGAGCAGCTGGCTGAGTCCTGGCAGGAGATTCTGGAGAGCCTCACTTCGTCAATTAAGACTACGGTAAATGGGGCCCTTGAAGGCGGAATCAATGCAGTGACTGGAATTGTTTCGGGAGTTGTAAACTTCCTGATCGGTTTTATTTTCTCACTGTATATACTGGTTCAGAAAGAAAAGCTGGGAATCCAGGCAAAGAAGATTCTCTATGCATTTTTTGATGATAGGTTTGTAAAGGAAATGTTAGAGGTAGCTGAGCTTGCTAGTAAGACATTTTCCAACTTTATCTCTGGACAGTGCGTGGAAGCGATGATCCTTGGTCTGATGTTTGGCGTATCCATGCTGATCTTCGGACTTCCTTATGCATCGCTTATCAGTGTACTGATCGGTGCGCTGTCGCTAATACCGATAGTCGGAGCATTTATTGGATGTGGTATTGGAGTTCTGCTTATACTGCTGGTGAGCCCGATGAAAGCGCTTATATTCCTAATACTATTCCTGGTGCTTCAGCAGATAGAGGGAAATCTCATCTATCCAAAGGTTGTCGGAAGCTCGGTTGGACTTCCGGGTATCTGGGTGCTGGTTTCTGTTACAGTTGGCGGAACACTTTTCGGAGTAAAAGGAATGGTTGTTGTCATTCCTCTTGTATCAGTTTGCTATGCTCTGTTCAGACGTTATATCTATAAGAAGCTTGAAGAGAAAGGCGTGGACAAGAATCTGGGCGAAGAACCAGAGGAAGAGCCAGTAAAAAAGCGTATGCTTTTTGGCAAAAAGAAACCTAAAGAAGAAACTAAAAAAGTAGCAAAGAAGAAATAAAAATTAAGTTATAGATCAGAGGAAATAATATGGCAAGTGGAGCATCCTGTGAATACTGTGCATACTATATGTATGACGATGAAATGGAAGAATATGTTTGTGATGTGAATATGGACGAGGACGACTACAGTCGCCTGATGCAGCATTCATTTAAAGAATGTCCATATTTTAAAGACGGCGATGAGTATAAAGTTGTAAGACATCAGATGTAAAAAAAGCGTGACGCTTTCTGAAAAGAAAGTGTCACGTTTTTGATTTGTCAAAATAGTAAAATGTATAACCAGTTGCGAGGCCTCCCAGAAGTCCGCCAATGTGGGCGGCCACATCGATTCCCTCTTTGGAAGGGACCATCACAAGTATTATTGCGATGATAACTCTGTACATAGGGAAGATTCGTCTGGTTTCAGGATCAAGTGCCAGAACGATGAGTGTACCTATCAGTCCGCAGATCGCACCGGATGCTCCGGCACTGACTGCAAAGTTACCAGTGCTCATATCCACCATCAAGCTGAGGATACTGCCCACAAGCCCGGCCAGAACATATATAACTATATATTTGACTCGGCCAAAGTAATTCTCGACGTATTGTCCCACAGCTATAAGACATATCATATTGCTGGCGATATGCTCAATGCCAATATGAACAAACATACAGGTGAAGATACGGTACCACTGGCCGTCTTCAAAAATATACGGGGCATAACTTGCCCCGTATTTTAGTAGCACATCTATATTTTCACTACCGCCAGACGTGGTCTCCAGAATGAAGACGATTGCATTTAATCCTATTAAGATAAATGTCATAATTGGCTTATAGTCTTCGATAGTGAGCCCGTCAGGGCCTTTTTTATCTTGATTATAATTCATAATCCAGCCCGTTTAATACTGAATGATCAAAACTACTTGTTGTTCTTCTCTGATGCAGCGAATGCGCCTGTAATGAGAGCCATAGAGTAAACCTCCTGAGCTGTACATCCACGAGACAGATCGTTGATAGGTGAGTTAAGTCCAAGAAGGATAGGACCAAATGCCTCAAAGTTACCAATTCTCTGAGCAAGCTTGTAACCGATGTTACCAGCGTTGATGTCAGGGAAGATAAATGTATTTGCATGTCCAGCAACCTCTGAACCAGGTGCCTTCTTCTCAGCAACCTTTGGTGAAACAGCTGCATCGAACTGAAGTTCGCCGTCGATAGGGATGTTAGGAAGAAGAGCCTTTGTCTTCTCAGCTGCGTTACGCATCTTGTCAACGCTTTCACCCTTACCTGAACCCTTTGTTGAGTAGCTAAGGAATGCAACCTTAGGATCAACTCCGAAGAGTTCTGCACACTTGATTGTTTCTGTAGCAATCTCTACAAGATCTTCCTCAGAAGGATCGATTGTGATAGCACAGTCACCCATTGCGATAACTTCATTGTCGCCTGTTGCCCTTGGACGAACCAGGATGAAGCAGGAAGTAACGATCTTGTTGCCTGGCTTTGTCTTTACAAGCTGAAATGCTGGACGAACAGTATCAGCTGTTGAATATGTAGCACCACCAAGGAGGCAGTCCGCATAGCCCATCTTTACGAGCATAGTACCAAAGTAGTTAGACTGTGAAAGGAACTTAACAGCGTCCTCGCGAGTAACGCCCTTTGACTTACGGATCTCAACGAACTCGTCAACCATCTTGTCGAAGTCTTCGAAGTTCTTAGGATCAATAATCTTAGCTCCACGAATGTTGAAGCCGCTTTCTTCAGCAATCTTGTGAATCTCATCTTCGTTTCCAAGAAGAATAGGTGTCAGGAAATTGCTTGAAAGAAGTCTTGAGGAAGCCTCAAGGATACGAGTATCATTTCCCTCTGTAAATACGATTGTCTGGTGATTTGCTTTGAGTATGTCGATCAACTTACCAAAACCTGAAAATGCCATATGTTTTTACCCCGTTTTCTATAATATTTCTGTGCTTCTCTTATAAAAAATGTTATACTGAAAATGTTTTTACAGGAACACAGATTTAAACTTTTGTACAAACACACATTATACGATTCTAAGTAGCAATTTGCAACTACAAAAAGGAGTCCGTGTTATAAATAAAAAGTAGGTTATGGGGGTAAAAACATGGCAGAAAGATTTGATCTATACGACGTAAACAGAAACTTTACAGGAAAAACCCTGGAGCGTGGAAATAAGGTTCCTGAGGGCTACTATCGTCTGGTGGTGCATGTATGTATCTTTGGGCCAGACGGCAGGATGCTGATCCAGAAGCGTCAGCCATTTAAGAAGGGCTGGTCCGGAATGTGGGACATTACTGCAGGCGGAAGCGCTCAGGCAGGAGACACCAGCCAGCAGGCGGCATCCCGTGAACTTAAGGAAGAGGTTGGAATAGATTATGATCTGACAGGCGTTCGTCCGGCAATGACCATTTATTTTGATGGCGGTTTCAATGACATTTATACTATAAATATGGATGTGGATATCGATTCCCTTGAGCTTCAGACCGCTGAGGTTGAACAGGTGAAATGGGCCACCGAGGAGGAGATTCTGGAAATGCTTCACACCAAGGAGTTTGTTTTATACAAAACCTCCTTTATTTCACTTCTATATTTCCTCAGGAATCATAATGGTGCCTTCACTCATAAGGATCCGACAAAAACAAAGTGATTTTTGTTGACAAGAAATTGATAGCAATATACACTTATCAAATGTCTATATACTCATATCAAAGGGGTTTAAATATAGTATAGAAAGAGGAAAATAAAGTGGCAAAGAAGATTGGAAGAAATGACCCATGCTGGTGTGGCAGTGGCAGAAAGTATAAGGTCTGTCACGAGGCATTTGACCGCAAGATTGAGATGATCAAAAACCAGGGACACATAGTTCCTACACATCAGATGATTAAGACACCCGAACAGATAGCAGGTATCAAGGAGAGTGCAAAGGTAAATGTAGAATGTCTCGATGTGGTTGCAGACAAGATATGCATTGGTATGAGCACTGAGGATATCAACAGTATTATCAACGAGGTTTGCAAGAAATATGGTGCAATCCCCGCACCTCTTAATTATGAAGGCTTTCCAAAGAGCGTATGTACTTCAATAAATGATGCAGTATGTCACGGAATCCCTAGTCCGGACGAGATACTGCAGGACGGAGATATAATCAACGTGGATTGCTCCACAATCCTGAACGGTTACTTCTCGGATTCCTCCCGTATGTTTATGCTGGGAAATGTATCCGATGAGAATAAGAAGCTTGTGGAGACCGTGCGTGAGAGCGTGTACCTTGGTCTCGAAGAGGTAAAGCCCTGGAATTTCCTGGGCGATATGGGACAGGCAGTACATGATCACTGCAAGGCAGCAGGCTACAGCGTGGTCCGCGAGATCGGCGGTCACGGAGTTGGAATCGAGTTCCATGAGGATCCATGGGTTAGCTATGTTACAAAACGTGGCACAGAGATGCTTATGGTTCCAGGCATGATGTTCACCATCGAGCCAATGGTAAATATGGGCAAGCCGGAAGTCTTCGTGGATTCAGACAACGACTGGACAGTCTACACCGAAGACGGCTCCATGTCAGCACAGTGGGAAATTCAGGTGCTCGTCACCGAAGACGGCCACGAAATCATCTCTTGGTAGTTGTCACGGGGACGTAACAACTGACAACTTTTTCAAGAAATAAAATGTATATATATGAGGAAAAGATATGAAAACACCATTTGTAACTAAGGAACAGGTCGAAGAGATTGTGAAGACATACCCTACCCCATTTCACATCTACGACGAAAAAGGAATAAGAGAGAACGCGCGAGCTATGAACGATGCATTCTCGTGGAATAAAGGGTTCAAGGAATATTTTGCAGTAAAGGCAACTCCAAATCCTACTATACTGAAGATTCTTCACGAGGAGGGCTGCGGAACAGATTGCTCATCCCTGGCAGAGCTTATACTATCAGAACGCGCAGGGATAACAGGCTATGATGTTATGTTCTCGTCAAATGAAACTCCTGCTGAAGAGTTTGTAAAATGTGCCGAGATAGGCGGAATCATCAACCTGGATGACATCACACACATCGACTTTGTGCTTGATGCTCTTGATGGAAAGCTTACTGGAGATGAGGCAGGAAGACGTCTTCCAAAGCGTATGTCCTGCAGATATAACCCGGGTGGAATCTTTAAGCTGGGTGAAAGCGGCGAGGCGGTCCAGGTTATGGATAACCCAGGTGATGCTAAATATGGCATGACAAAGGATCAGATTATCGAGGCCTATAAGAGGTTAAGTGATCTGGGCGTTGAAGAGCTTGGTATTCACAGCTTCCTTGCTAGTAATACATTGTCAAATGAATACTACCCAGCGCTTGCAAAGATCCTCTTCGAGCTTGCAGTTGAAATAAAGGAGAAGACTGGTGTCAGCCTGTCCTTCGTAAATCTGTCTGGCGGTGTTGGCATTTCATATACACCAGATAAGCCTGGAAATGATATAGCTGCAATCGGGGAAGGCGTTCACAAGGTATTTGACGAGGTACTTGTTCCTGCAGGAATGGGTGATGTTGCTATCTTCACAGAGCTGGGAAGATTTATGCTTGCTCCATACGGTCATCTGGTTACAAAGGCAATTCACGAGAAGCATACCTATAAGGAATATATTGGAGTAGATGCTTGTGCAGCTAACCTTATGAGACCAGCAATGTATGGTTCATATCATCACGTTACAGTACTTGGCAAGGAAGAGGCTCCATTAACAGAAACCTACGATGTTGTTGGTTCGCTTTGCGAGAACAACGATAAGTTTGCAATAGATAGAAAGCTTCCAAAGATTGATATCGGTGATTATCTCTGCATTCACGATACGGGAGCACATGGATTCTCCATGGGCTATAACTATAACGGTCGTCTCTGGTCATCGGAGCTGCTGCTTCGCGAGGATAATTCAGTGGTATGTATTCGCCGTGCTGAAACCCTGGATGACTACTTTGCAACCCTGGACAACTACTGGGATATCGAACTTTAACAATGTGTGAGTGGGTGCATCTTTTTTTGCACATTTGATACAATTTGAAGGGGGAATATGGAAGGTCAGAATACATTTCCGGGTGTCCGGATGAATCAGCCTCTTCGGGATTATCAGGCGAGAGTGATAGCTAGCCTTGAAAGCATGCTTGATGATGGGAGAGTTCATATTGCCGCTGCGCCGGGGTCTGGAAAGACAGTTCTCGGTCTTGAAATTATGCGTCTTCTTAACAGGAAGGCGCTTATTTTAGTTCCGACGGTTAATCTAAGGAATCAGTGGAAAGAACGATTTTTAGGCATGTTTATAGATTCAAATGATATGAATGCGTATAGCTACTGGGACCAGAACTTTTCGCTGGATATAAAGGCGCCGGGCATTATTACATGTGCGACCTACCAGGCACTATACACAGTCTACGATAAGGAAGAGGGTTTTGATGCATTTATTGAAATGTATAAAAACACCGGAGTTTCTACTATCATTCTGGATGAGGCCCACCACCTGAAACGTGAATGGTGGAAGGCACTTACATACTTTGTTGAAAATATGCGGTCCTGGCTCGTGGCACTTACGGCGACTCCTCCACTTGATACAACGGATATTGAGTGGAAGCGTTATAACGAGCTGTGCGGAGATATAGATCTTGAAATCTCTATACCTGAAATGGTTATAAAACGATGTCTCTGCCCGCATCAGGATTATTTATATATTTGCAGGCCGACCGAGAAGGAAGAACAGAAGGTTGCAAAGGAAATAAGCAGAAACCGAGAGTGCCAGGAGCAGATCTTGAGAGACAAGCGACTGTATGAAGAGATTAAAGCACATCCAATTTTAAAGAGTCCTAAGTCTTATTCGGATATGCTGTTAAAGAATCCGGATTACCTGGGGCATCTCATTTCATATGCTGCATTTATACGTGCCACCTGGCAGGTGGAACTGGAGGGCGACAGATTCGTAGCCGAAAAGGCTTATGATAATTGGGATAAGAACGTACTCAGAATATTGGATGCAAGAGATGATGAGTCAGTTAATATGGAGTGGTTTCTTCCTTTGATGAAGGATATATTAGAGAGTGATCCGGATAGTTTCACTTTAGAACTAAGGGATAGTATTAAAATGATACTAACTAATAATCACCTCATGAAGGAAGGAAAGCTGCGTAACAGCTTTGCTACGGAAGCATCAGAAAAAGTTCTGAAGAATTCTGCCTCAAAGCTGGATGCAATAGTTGATATCATCCAGAGCGAATCACGAGCTATGGGGCCTGATCTTAGATGCCTTGTGCTCCTTGATTATATTAGAAAAGAAGATATGTCCAAGGTTGAGACTGAGGACTCCCTTACAGATCTGGGAGTAGCGACTGCATTTGAAAGAATTAGAAGACAGGAGCATCTAGGTAATCTTGAGAAATATTTTGAAATGGAAACTCCTGACAATCTGGCTAAAGACAGAGTCTATCGCCAGAGGATTGGAGTGCTGACTGGAAGTCTTGTTATACTTCCGGACCCAGTGGCAGCAGAATTAGGGCCAAATGTAAAAACAAAGCCTCTTAGTATGACGGGTTATTCCAAGGTGGAGTTTTCCTCGGAACACGCAGAGGTCTTTGTTTCACTAGTTACTGACCTGTTCCAGAGAGGAAAGATAGAGATACTTATAGGAACCTCAGCGCTGTTGGGCGAGGGCTGGGATGCACCGGCTGTAAACACGATCATCATTGGAAGCACATCAGCCACGTATGTAAAGACCAATCAGATGCGTGGCCGTGCCCTAAGATTAAACGATAAAAATCCATACAAGGTTTCAAATATCTGGCATCTGATGGCACTTTCCAACCAGGGGGCTGGTCTGTCAGAATATGCTTCTATAAACAAAAGATTTGACTCCATAGTTGGCCTCAGTATGGACGGAGCAAGGGTAGAAAATGGTATCGACCGCCTTAAGGTTCCGGGACTGGATATGTTGAATCCGGATATGTGGAACAGATGGATGCTTGAACGTTCCTGGGACAGAGCGTTTGTGTATAATTCATGGGCGGCTATCCCGACTATTCACAAATCCTCTGAGGTGAGAAATGTGGTGGAGGTTAAGAATATTGAGCTTGCTGTGGGACCGCAATATAGGAAGCTGGCGAAGCGTTATATGCTTAGTGCATCCCAGCAGCGTTATGTTGCAGAGGGAACTCTGAAATATATGAAGATTCAGAATATGCTCAGTGAGCGGTGTGCTCTTCAAACTCTTGTGAAGGGTGAAAACTTAAGCTTTTATCTTGATTATGCAACGGAAAGAGAAAGCCGACTCTACATGAATATTTTGAAACAGGCGCTTTCTCCACTCGTTAATCCCAGATATATGCTTAGATTTGGCTTCTTTTTCCGAAAATACATACCAGTTCCGTCAGAGTTTTCCAGGAAAGAACTGGCTGAAAGCTACATTTTATATATAAAGGGTGCAAGGATGCTTGTACCAGCATTTGATGAAAAGGGAAAACAGTTACTTTTAAATGAACGTTTGAAACAACAGACGATCACTGTGGAGTCTGCCAAAATGATTAGGGAGTTAATATAAAATGAAGAAGATACTTCTTGTGCTTACGGGTGGAACTATATGTTCTGCGAAGAATAGTGACGGATTAAATGACCTTAATACTGAGGCCGCATCCCTGTCGCTTGTTTCTGTGTTCAGGGAAGCAAATCCTCAGAATAAAGTGGAGTTTGATAGTATATCACCGATTAATACGCTAAGTGAGAATATGACCGTTGCCAAATGGAATCTTCTTATTCATGCTCTAAAGAAGGTGGATTTTAGTCAGTATATGGGTGTAATGATTCTTCACGGAACAGATACACTTCATCTGACAGCGGCTCTTATGGGGGTGATTCTTTCAGATGTGGGCTGTCCTGTGATGATGGTAAGTGCACATCGCATACTAAGTGATCCAGAGAGCAATGGTCCGGATAACTTTGCAAAGTCAGTTAGTTTCATTTCAGAACTAAGCTCCAAAAGGCTGGGTGGGGTATATGTAATATACCGAAATACTAGCGGTGTATCCTATGTTCATCACGCGACACATCTTGAGGAATGTGCGGATTATTCTGAAGACTTTTTCAGTTCGGATATGGTAGAATATGATAAACTCACAAGTGAATGGCCAAATGGCTGGTTTGCCCAGAGTGATAGTTCATCTCGGATCATTGACCGGATTGGTGAATTAAAGGATGATGTGCTCTACATCAGACCATACGTAGGTATGAATTACGATAGAATATACCTGGATGGGGTTCGGGCGGTTCTCCACGGAATGTACCACTCGAGCACCCTGAACACAGAGGGGGATGGTCCTGAGTCAGCGATGAGTCTCCTTCGAAGATGTAACAAGGCTGGGATAGCATTTTACATTTTCCCCTGCAAGGACGGTGACTACCGTTATAGCACCACAAAGCCACTTATTGATGAAGGCGCCAAGTGCCTCTATGGCACAACCTGGGAAGAAGCCTACATCCGAATAATGTGCAATGGGGTCAGTCCCTATTGCACGTAGGTCTGTCCCTTTTTGCACATTTTGAGAGGTAGAAAAATTGAAAGTAATTGAAAAGTTTTTAGACCTTTACTATGAAAAGTTTCAGAATATGTCATTTGATATTGAGGAGGACCAGTATCTTCCATCAAAGGATATTCTTGAGGAGATATGTGAGGTTCTGCTTCATACCAGCAGTAAGCGGGAAGAGGGGCGTTATTCTTCCTTCCGCGTATGCTTTGTACGGCCTGATGCAGAACTTCTGGATACATATATTTACGCCAGAACACTTATGTTTGAAAAGCCAATAGAGTTCGAGCCTATGGCACTTCATAAGCTTGCACCGGCGTTAAATGCCAATATGTGTTACTTGGCGCTGGATGTGAGTGAAAGTCCTATAAAGGCTGTTGGGATAATCTACGCGTATACAACCTGGGAAAAGATAATGACTCTGGAGGCTACTTCAGGAAACCGTCTGCCCAGAATCCCGAACATTCTTGTAAGTGGGCCTGGTGAAATGGAAGCGTGCATCGGAGAGGCTTCTCTGGCACGGTATGAGTCTGGAAGCTCATTTTCATTTTGGACAGAGGCTTTTACGGAATCTGCTGTGGCAGAAGAACTTCGCAGGGGCTCCAGTTTATCTGATGAAGAACGCCTGAAGGTTTTGTACAGGGTAATCTGGAGAGGGCTTCAGTATGGCCACGGCGGACATATTTTCATAGTTCCTTACGAGGACCTGGAAAAAGATGAGATAAATATAAAATATCGTCTTCCGGCCAGCTTCCCGACGCTTGATGATAGCAGTGAAAGTTATATGGGAATTGACCGTAATAAGCAGATTGTTGCCTATGCAGATTTTATTGCCCAGCTCACTACGGTGGATGGTGCAGTGCTGCTGACGAAAAATCTGGATCTCGTGGGCTTTGGTACAGAAACTCGCGTGGATATGAAAAGCAAGAAAAAACCGTCCATTTGCTTTATAGAAGAAGATGGTACTGTAGACCGCAGCAAAGCGTATGAAGAAAATGGTATGCGACATAGATCAAGCTACAGCTTCTGCGATGAGAATGAAGGCGCCGTAGCGATAATCATGTCTCAGGATGGAAATGTAAAGGCCTGTACAAAAAAGGATGGAGAAATCGTAATCTACGACCACGTCGGTCTCCCGCTGCTGTAATGTGCAGTTAGGGACAGACCTATGTGCAAAAGGGACAGACCCCACTCGCACATTTATGGAGGAATCTATGAAGAAGATATGTGTTCTTTTCCCGGGGATGGGATATACCAATCTAAAACCGCTTCTGTATTATAGCGGAAAGCTTGCGCTCAGCAAAGGCTACGAGCTGCATCAGATAAACTATATGGAAATGCCGCCGAAGGTGGGCAGGGATCCGAAGATGATGAAGCTGGCCTATGAAGTTGCGCTGGCTCAGTCTACTGAACAGCTTAGCGGTATAAACTGGCAGAAGTATGATCAGATTCTTCTGGTTGGAAAGAGTGTGGGCACGGCTGTTATGGCGAGCTACGCCCAGCAGCATATTTTTGCGGCCAGTGACTCTGAATCAAAGCAGTTGGAAGAGCGTACTGTTAAAATGGTATACCTGACGCCACTTATTGAAACCTATAACTTCGTGCAGAAATTAGTTGGAATAGCATTTCACGGAAACTCTGATCCCTGGGCTGAAACCGACAGGATTATCCAACTGAGCGAAGAGTACAGTATACCGCTTCATATCTACGAGGGCGGTAATCACTCTTTGGAAACAGGGAATGTAGCTACCGATATCGAAACGGTCCGCGACGTAATGTCAAAACTTGAGGATTACATATAAAGAGGGAGGAGGCAATATATGCCTCCTCCCCTCGCGCTTTATGCCAAAACGATGCTTTGGCGATGCTGAAGTTATGCCGAAGATATGCTCCCACGATGACTTGATTTTCTAAAATAGACCCGTAATCTGAAAAAGTCAGATGAGTTGGTGTTTATTGAAAGGGGAGTAATATGGGAAATAAAAATAAGAAAAGAGGCATAATTAGTGCAGTGCTCCGTATAATTCTTGCAACTGTCGGTGGCGTGATGTTCGGAGTGTTCTGCAATCCATATTTTGGCGGAATCATCAACATAGGAAATATTACAGGGATGGTTGCATCCGTTATGGTGATTCTCTACGCAGTATTTTTCGAGGTCGTAAATGGCTGGATAAAGAGGCAGACAGAAAAAAAGTACGGCCGCGCCATTCTGACAGGATGCTTCCTGACAGCGTGCAGCGCATTTGTGATCGGAGTTGTTATCTCGATTCTGATGTTTTCAGCAACTCTGAAGAACAGCCAGGGGAATGAGGTATTGATCGTCCTGGGCTGTAAAGTAAATGGTGAGTCACCAAGTAAAATGTTAGAGGAACGCCTTTTGGTTGCTAAGGAATACCTTGACGAGCACGAGGATGCAGTATGTATAGTATCTGGCGGCCAGGGTTCAGACGAGGGAATCTCTGAAGCAGAGTGTATGTATAACTGGCTGGTTTCCAGTGGTATCGATGAAGATCGTATCTATAAAGAGGATAAATCCACATCAACTCTGGAGAATATAAGTATGTCAACTGAGATACTCAAGCGAGAGAATCTCGGCACAAATGTTGCCATTGCAACCAACGAGTTTCATATATTCCGCGCCGGTAAGGTGGCGGAGAAAAACGGCCTTACTTACAGCGCTGTCCCAGCGAGGACTGACTGGTGGTTATACCCAACATACTCAGTGCGCGAGATCTATGGAATAGTTGCAACCACCCTTCTTGCCTAGCTGCGAGACAAAAAACAACTATAAGCAGGAAAAAATAACTATAAGCAGGAAAATGCTTGACTTTGGTAGGCTTAGTTACTATAATTCGTAGGTACTTAGTAAATTAAATACCTACAAGAGACTATGATGGTGCTTAAAGCTCCTACAATCACTTACAGAGAGACGAGGTCATCGGCTGGAAGCCTTGTTAAGAACGGTGTAGCAGTTATCTTCACACTGGAGTCTTAAAAATAAGAGTTATTGCTGACTTAGTAGTATTATGCTACTAATAACTGTCAGTGATAGAAGTCGGGTGGTACCGCGGTTAACGAATCGTCCCGGGTAAAGTGTAACAGTGATCTGTTACATTTTACCCGGTTTTCTATTGCCTTCCCCTTGAGGACGGCCTGTGTGCCAGTGGCACACGTCTTAGGCCGATTGACCGAGTCGGCAGACGAGAGGAAGGTGGCGCGAAGCGCCGGATGAGGTGTCATCCTGAGCAAAGCGAAGGATTAGATTAGGAGGATAAGAAGAATGAAGGAAATGCTTGAGAAGATCAAAGAGCAGGCCGAGAAGCAGATCGCAGCGGCAACCTCTCCTGAAGCACTGGATGAGATAAAGGTCTCAGTGCTTGGTAAAAAAGGAGAGCTCACACAGATTCTGAAAGGAATGAAGGACGTTGCTCCAGAGGATAGACCAAAGGTTGGTCAAATGGTTAACTCTGTGCGTGACGTGCTTGAAGAGGCCTTAGCAGAGCAGAAGAAGGCCCTAAAGTCCAAGGTTATCGAGAAGAAGATGGAGACAGAGTGGCTGGATGTAACCCGTCCTGGTACAAGAACCCAGAGAGGTCATAAGCATCCTAACCAGATAGCTCTGGAGGACCTTGAGAAGGTATTTATCGGAATGGGCTACGAGGTGGTTGAAGGCCCAGAGATCGAATACGACCGCATGAACTTTAAACTCCTGAATATCCCAGAGGACCATCCTGCAAAGGACGAGCAGGATACCTTCTATATAAAGAGACACGACGCTGATAAGGGTGAGACAACAGAAGACGACATCGTACTTCGTACCCAGACCTCATCAGTACAGGCCAGAGTTATGCTTGCTGCCGGAAAGCTTAAGGAGACATCAAAGGGCTTCCCAGAGAGATCACTTCCTATCAAGCTTATCTCCCCTGGACGAGTATTCCGTTCAGATGAGGTGGATGCAACACACAGCCCATCCTTCCATCAGGTTGAGGGACTTGTAATCGGTGAAAATGTTACAATGGCTGACCTTAAGGGAACACTGGACCAGTTTGCAAAAGAGTTCTTCGGTCCAGATACAAAGACAAAGCTTCGTCCACATCACTTCCCATTCACCGAGCCATCAGCTGAGGTGGATGTAACCTGCTTCAAATGTCACGGCACCGGTCGTGTAAAGAAGATAGAAGAAGTTAAAGAAGACGGCAAGCTTGTACGTAAAGAAGTAGACTGTGCTTGTACATCCTGCAAGAGTTCTGGATGGATTGAGATCCTTGGATGCGGTATGGTGCATCCAGACGTTCTAGAGATGTGCGGAATCAACGATAGTAGCAACCCAGACGCACCAGTATACACAGGTTTCGCCTTCGGTATCGGCCTCGAGCGTGTAGCGCTCCTCAAGTATGAGATCGCAGACATGCGTCTGTTGTATGAAAATGATATACGTTTCTTAGAACAGTTCTAATTGATATATATAAAAGGAGAAAAGATATGGATACACCAGTAATGTGGTTAAAGCAGATAGTTCCGGATCTTCCATTTCCGGAAGTAGATATAGATGAATCAGGCAAGACAACTCTTGAGTACGAGGGTCTCGATAAGGCAGTAGATGAGTTCGCTGACAGGATCACTCTCTCAGGTTCACATGTAGAGCGTGTAACAAAGTACTTCAAGAAGCCAACTGGCGCAAGACTCAGCCGTGTAGTTGTAGGCCAGGTTATGGAAGTAGCAAAGCATCCAGATGCTGATAGACTTGTAGTATGTCAGGTAAATGTAGGACATACAGTTGAGGCAGGCCAGGATGAGAACGGCATAGTTCAGATAGTAACAGGAGCACCAAATATCATTAAGCTCTGCCCATATACATATACTGAGGGAGATGCAAAGATTCTCACTCCTACAGTACTTGATGGCGGTACAGCAGTGTTCAACGTACATACAGGCGAAGACCTTAGTCCAAAGGAAGGCAAGATCAAGAAGGGCAAGCTCCGTGGAGTTCCTTCATCAGGTATGATGAGTGCCATCGAAGAAATCGGTGGTGATCCAGACCTTTACCCTGGAGATAAGGACGGAGTATACATCTTCACAGAAGACGAGATTGCTATGATGGATCTTAAGGCTGGTGATGATGCTACAGATAAGCTGGGACTTAACGATGCAAATATCGAGTATGAGATCACTTCTAACAGAGTTGACTGCTTCTCAGTTCTTGGTATGGCTCGCGAGGCAGCTGCAACTTATGGAGTTCCATTTGACCCAGAAGGCGCATTCGACCTTGATAAAATGAAAGCGTCAGTGGAAGCAAATGAAGTTCACGATGAGAAGTCTGCAGATAAGATCGCAGTAGAGATCGAAGCTCCAGAGCTTTGTAAGAGATATATCGGCCGTGTTGTTCGTAATGTTAAGATCGGCCCATCACCACTTTGGCTTCAGAAGAGACTTCGCAGCCGTGGTATAAATGCAATCAACAATATAGTAGATATAACAAACTATGTAATGGAAGAGCTGGGCGAGCCTATGCATGCTTTCGACCTTTCTACTCTTGAGGGTAGCAAGATCGTAGTCAGACGTGCAAAGGATGGCGAGAAGTTCACAACTCTTCATGATGAGGAGCTGAACCTTGATACAGATACATTGATGATCTGTGACGCTGTTAAGCCAGTAGCTCTTGCTGGTATCAAGGGCGGTAAGAACTCTATGATTCCTCTTGAGACAAAGGAGCTTCCTTACATCCTCTTCGAGGCTGCATGCTTCGAGGGTAACAACATCCGTAAGTCAGAGCGTCGTCACGGCGTATCAACTGAGTCATCAGCTAAGTTCAACAAGGGACTTGATCCAGAACTTGCAGAGCTTGCAATCACTCGTGCAGTACAGCTGATCCAGGAGTTCGGCTGTGGTGAAGTACTTGAGGGTGCTGTGGATGTTTATCCTTCACCAGTTACAGCTAAGCAGCTTCCATTTGAACCAGATAAAATGACATCCCTCCTGGGAGTTGATATAAGCGTAGATGAGCAGCTTGAAATCTTCGGAAGACTTGGTCTCACCTACGATGAAGCCAGCAATATGCTGACAATACCTACCTTCAGACAGGATCTTAACTGCATGGCTGATCTTGCTGAGGAGATTGCCCGTATCCATGGATATGACAACATTCCATCAACTGTTCCAACAACAAATGGTGGTATCGGTGGCATTTCATACGAGGAGACCATCAATCGCATTACACGTGCTATAGTAGAAGAAAATGGATTCTCACAGGGTATGACTTACAGCTTCGAGAGTGCGAAGGCATTTGACAAGCTCCTTATCCCAGAGAATAGTCCGATGAGACGTACTATAGAGATCATCAATCCTCTTGGTGAGGACTTCAAGGTGATGAGAACACAGCTTCTTAACGGACTTCTCACATCACTTGGAACCAACTCCAGCAGACGTAACAAGAACGTTCGTCTCTATGAGCTGGGAACAGTTTATCTTCCTCACGAGACATGGCCTGCAAAGCCAACAGAAGAGGGCAAGACCAGCGACCTTCCTCTTGATGAGGTAAGAAGACTTGCGATAGGTATGTACGGCGAGGGCGACTTCTTCGTAATGAAGGGTGTTATCGAGGAGCTGCTTGATAAGCTCAACATGAGTGGTAACAAGAGTTATTCTTCAAATAAAAATGCAGTCGAGTTCATTTCAACAACCGAATATGATCACGCAGACTATCCATTCCTTCACACCTTGAGACAGGCTCGTATAGTTAAGGCTAAGGACCACAGTGTAGAGGTTGGTTACATCGGTCAGCTTCATCCAATGGTTGCTGAGAACTACGGAATTAAGGGTGACTGCTACATAGCAGTTATCAATATGGACAAGGTTGTGGAGATGGCAGACTTCGACATCAAGTTCACTGAGATCGCTAAGTATCCTGCTTCAACACGTGACCTTGCACTTGTATCAGATAAAAATGTTTACGTTGGCGATATTGAGAAGATCATTAGAAAGAACGCTGGTGCATATCTTGAGAACCTGACCCTCTTCGATGTATTTGAGGATCCAACAGGCGAGAAGCTGGATGCAGCTAAGAAGAGCGTGGCATATTCGCTTACATTTAGAGCCAGTGATCACAGCCTTTCAGGTGACGAGGTAAATACAGCAGTCGACGATGTACTTTCTGCACTTTCTGAGGCTGGAATCGTTCTTCGTGCTTAATAGTGAGATAAAATATGGAAGTTAAAGACTTTTATTATGACCTTCCTGAGGAACTGATCGCTCAGGATCCGCTGGAGAAACGCGATGAGTCCCGCTTTATGGTGATTCATCGTGATTCTGGCGAGATAGAGCACAGGAGGTTTCATGACATAATAGAATATTTGAATCCTGGGGACTGCTTAGTAATAAATGATACTAAGGTTATCCCTGCGCGTCTTCTGGGCGAGAAGGAAGGTACTGGCGCCGCAATTGAGGTGCTGCTTCTGAAGGACGCCTCGGATCGATATGCGTCTAGTGACATTTCACAAGGTAGTGTTGAGTCAGAGGAAAACAAAAGCTCTGGCAGGAACGTTCGTATCTGGGAATGTCTTGTTAAGCCTGGCAAGAAGATGAAGCCCGGGGCCCGCGTTCTCTTTGGAAGGGACGAGGAAACAGGCGAAGCCCTGCTGAGCGCTGAGGTGCTTGATACAGTTGAGGAAGGTAACCGTATTATACGTTTTGAGTATGATGGTATCTGGGAGGAGGTTTTAGATAAGCTTGGTGAAATGCCACTCCCACCCTACATCACTCATAAACTACAGGATAAGAACCGTTATCAGACAGTATATGCAAGAAATGAGGGCAGTGCCGCTGCTCCTACAGCTGGATTACATTTCACCGAAGAACTGATGAAAGAGATTGAGTCGAAGGGGGTAAAGATCGCAAGACTGACGCTTCACGTAGGACTTGGTACCTTCCGTCCGGTAAAGGTGGAGAAGATAGAAGACCACCATATGCATACTGAGTACTACGAGCTGTCTCAGGAAGCGGCGGATATAATAAATGAGACAAGGAAAAATGGTGGCAGAGTAATCTCTGTTGGAACCACCAGCACCAGAACCCTTGAAACTGTGGGAACACTGCAGGGAATCAGAAAGCCTGGCGCTGAGAGCTCGCAGTCTTCAGAAGATGATATATCAAATGTTAAAGATATTCAGCCGGCATCTGGATGGACCAATATATTTATCTATCCTGGCTATGAGTTCAAGCTGGTTGATTCACTTATTACCAATTTCCACTTGCCAGAGTCAACACTTATTATGCTTGTTTCTGCCTTCTATAACAGGGAGTCAGTGATGGCGGCTTATGAAGAAGCTGTAAAAGAAAAATATAGATTTTTCTCCTTTGGTGACGCTATGATGCTCATCTGAGGATAAATTGTTTTAAACTATGAAGAAAATAAAAGACAGCATAAAACTTTTTAGATTCAATATGGTTAATATGATACTGTTTGAGGTTATACTGAAGACAGTATCTTTTGCTGTTCTTATACCTCTTTATTATGCCTTCGTAAATACAGCGGTAAGGCTGTCGGGTATTTCCTATCTTACGAAGGAAACAGTAAAGAAGTTCTTTAAAGCACCGTCCACCTATGCATTTCTCTTTATTATGTTTTTGTTTATCTCAATGTATATTATGGTGGACGTGGCAGGCGTGAATTATGCTTATCACAGAGCCTATCGGCTGAAGAAAACCTCGCCTGTCAGAATGTTTATTTTTGGACTGAAATCATCCTTCAGGATGCTTAGACCAAGGAATCTGCCAATATTTGTGACAATTCTTTGCTATCTTCCTGTTATGTCCAGTGTTGTGCTTTCGTTTGACCTTCTTAATATCAGAGCACCGTATATTATAGATCTTGTGTCCATCAATAAACCCATAACTATTGCTGTGGTGGCACTATATATCTTTGTTCTGATATATACGATGAAGTACATATTTATCGTTCATATATATAATGTTGAAGGTATAAGCTTTCGAAAGTCTATTGATCGTACCAAGGAGCTGCTGGCGGGCAGACGTGTGAAGGCAATCGGTGGAGTTTTCCTCTGGGTTGTTCTGGTGGTTGGTGTTCCGGCCTTGCTGAACTATGTATATTCTGGCCCGGTCCTTTCCCTGGTACTGACGTCAAAGGCGGCCGTTAAAGCAGCAACCCTTGCCTATGAGGCCATTAAGATAGTTCTTTCTCTAGCTTATGTGGTTGCAGGACTTCCTCTGGTTTATTCTTATATCTGCAACGATTATTATGCACTGGTTCCTGGGGAGGAAGGGGAGAAGAATATCAATCAATACGAGGAATATGATGCCAAGAGGCACGCCTCTATGGAGCGGAATCTGCTTGTGATCATCGTATGCCTTGCAATTATAGTAAATGTAAGCTTCTATATGCTGAAGCGTTACAACGTTATTTCACTTAATGCTGAATACCTTGGCAAGGTTACTATAACTGCTCACCGCGGAGACAGCTCTTCGGCGCCTGAAAATACTCTGGCAGCATTTGAAATGGCAATCGAAAATGGAGCTGATGTGATCGAGCTTGATGTGCGTCAGACCAAGGATGGCGAGATCGTCATTATGCACGACGAAAGTCTTAAAAGAACCTGCGGCGTGAACAAGAAGGTGGGTAACCTTACCTACGAGGAATTGCTTAAGTATAGTCCTACAGCCAAATGTAAGGGCGAGGACAAGGAACGCTTTAAGGATGAGAAGATTCCGACCCTTAGAGAGGCTATAGAGCTGGTGGGTGACAGGGCAGAGCTGAATATCGAGCTGAAGCCTGCAAAGACCGATAAAAAATTTGCAAAAACAGTGGTTGAGATTATTCAGGAATACGATTATTATGATAACTGCGTCGTTACATCCCTGAACTATGGTTCTATCAAGAAAATCAAGATGACGGATCCGAAGATTAAGACCATTTATGTAATGGCAGTAGCAATGGGTGATCTGTACAGCCTTGAGTACGCTGATGGTTTCAGCATCAAGTCGCGCTATATCACCAATGACCTGGTAAAGCAGGCTCACAGTATGGGTAAGGAGGTTTATGCCTGGACCATCGACGACAAGAACATCCTGGAAAGCATGATGCTCATGGACGTGGATTCCATTATAACCAACAAACCAGCGGCCATGCGTAAGGCCATGTACGAAAACTACTACAGCGACACCCTGATCCAGCGGATCAACGAGTTCCTCTCCAACCAGATCTAAAAATGTTTACTAAAAAAGGAAAAATTATATGATTTACTATCTGATTGTATTTTTAATATCTATGGTACCTCTCATAGAGCTTCGAGGTGCCATTCCATTCGCGGTATATCATCAGCTGAATATACCATTATCCTATGTGATTGCAATTGTTGGAAATATGATACCTGTTCCCATCATTTTCTTCTTCGCAAGAAGAGTGCTGGAATGGGGCGACAAGCTTAACTGGCCAAAGGGTCTTAAGTGGGTTGGCAAGTTCTTTCATTTCTGCCTGGAAAAAGGTGAGAAGGGTGGAAAGAAGCTGACTGAAAAGGTCGGAAGAAGCTCATATCTCGCGCTCTTCCTCTTCGTTGGCATCCCAATCCCTGGAACAGGTGCCTGGACTGGAACCCTTGCAGCGAGTATACTGGACCTGGATTTCAAGAAAAGCGTGGTGGCCATAATAAGTGGCGTAGTTCTGGCAGGAATCATAATGGGTCTTGGCAGCGCTGGTCTGTTCGGCGCCATCAGATCCCTCTTCTAAAGACAGGGGACGGTTCTCTGTCCGAATTTTAAGACAGGGGACAGTCCTCTGCCATATAAATAGGAATAGATAATAAATGAAAAAGAAATTAGCGATAATCTTAATACTTGCAATAGTTCTCGCCACTGCAGGCTGCGGGGTGGTGGAGCCGGAACCTAAGACCGAGGTGATCTCTGATGACGAGTCCATGATGGATTCCGACGGCTTCCGTCCAGTGAAGGACTACGTAGTTACACTTCAGGATGATGTGAATATCAGAAAGACTGCCGAGACAAACGGAGAGGTCTATATCACACTGGATTCCGGCGTCAACCTGAACCGTACTGGCGTGAAGGATGGCTGGGCCAGAGTACTGATAAACGGAGGCATCTACTACGTGGAGTCCCGTTTTGTTGAAGAAACTACTATTAAATGGGCCACTGAGACCGACGTTGAGAAGGTGAGCCACATTGTCTTCATAGATCCGGCAAAGCAGATTACTGAGGATACTAAGCTGGAGCCTATAAATCCGGAGGTTGATGCTCCGGAACTCACCGATACAGGCGAGTATGCCACAGCAACAAGTGCTCAGATGGCTGGTATGAAGACCAAGATGACAGCCGGAGCCATTGGTGTCAGCTCAGGAAACTTCGAATACGACGTCACTATGTCAGTTGCCAACTACCTGAATGCTGAGCTTGTAAAGCGTGGGTACACGGTATTCCTGTCCCGTACTACTAACAACGTCAATATAAGCAACGCCAAGCGAGCAGAGATGTCAAATGCATCAAGCGCTGAAATCTATATTAAAATAGAAGCGCCAAAGTCCAACGATCCGTCAGCGTCAGGAATCCTGGGCTTCATAGCGACTTCAACCAATTCCCACACAGGAGCCCTGTATCAGAAAAACTATGAGCTCTGCTATGACGTGCTCCAGACCACCTGCGAGCAGACAGGTGCAACCAGAATGGGAATCTACGAGACAGATAACCTGACCTCGCTTAATTACTGCAATATGCCGGCGACGGTGCTGAGTGTGGGCTTCCTTTCCAACAAAAATGATGACATAGCCCTCAGCACAGACGAATATAAAAAGAAACTTGCCGTGGGTATGGCCAACGGCATCGATAAATACTTCGAATCGATTGACAACTAAATATAACCAACAGATGGGGGCGGTTCTCAAATCGAGAACCGTCCCCACTTGTTGGTCACTGCGATAATACTTGACAGAAATGTTACGAAGTGGTAGTATTAGTCCGTAACAAATTCGTAACAAATTAACATAATTCGTAACATTTGTTTACATAATATGTAACAAAGTTTAATAATAATTAATAAAACTGTTAAAAATAGAGGTTTTTATGAATCGTAGACAGCAGATAAAACTTGAAAACGCAAGGATTTTTGCTAGAAAGTATATATTCTCAGGTAGATTTATTGTTAGAAACACCCTGGCAGTTATGGGTCTTGCAACAGTAGTTGGCGGCGTATATCTCACAGCAGAGGTTGCTGGTACTGGTGCTTCATCAAATGTTTCGCTTACTGCAAAGGTTTCAGAGCAGGCAGAAGTTCAGGAAGATGAAGTAGCTGAGGTTCAGACCTATGCAATCCAGATAAATGATGATGCATTTGTAAATACTGCTTCAGTTAATTCTCTTTATTCTCGTTTTGAGGATGAGAGCGTGCTCACAGCTTCTAACGACATAAACAAGCTGACTAAGTCAGAGTATGATATGACAGACAAGTTCATCGTAACAACTGAGGGACTGAATGTAAGAGCTGAGGCTTCTGAAGAGGGCAACATCCTCAAGGTTCTGAACACAGGTGATTACGGTGATATTATTGGTACAGATGGTGAGTGGACAATAGTTGCTCATTTAGATACCGAGGGATATGTTAAGACAGAGTATATTATTACAGGCGATGAGGCAACTGAGGTTGCTGAGAAAGCCGCTTCTGAAGGCGTTAGCTACAGAGCAGCACTTGGTGTAACCGACGTGCTTGTAGCAGATGCTAATAACGTAGATGAAACAGATGTGGCAGCAGTTGAAAGAACAGCTGACATTTCAACTACAGAAACAGCTAAGGCTGATACAGTAAAGTCAAATGCAACAGAGACCACTACTCAGCAGAGTACAGCTCAGACTACAGAAGCACCTACACAGGCTGCAACTGAGGCACCTACACAGGCAGCTACAGAAGCTCCGACAGAGGCACCTACTGAGGCTCCAACAGAAGCTCCGACAGAGGCACCTACTGAGGCTCCAACAGAAGCTCCAACAGAGGCAGCTCCTGCTAATTCATCAGATCTTTATCTTCTTGCAGCAATCGTTTATGCAGAGTCAGGAAGTGAGTCCTACGAAGGACAGCTTGCAGTTGCAAGTGTAGTAATGAACAGATTATACAGTGGAAAATGGGGAAGCTCACTTTCAAGCGTAATCTATGCACCAAGCCAGTTTACCGGAGCATACACAGGAGCATTTTCTACTGCATTATCAACAGGTGGTTCAGCAACATCACTTCAGGCTGCACAGGACGCTCTTAACGGAGCTAACAACATCGGCAGCTATATGAGCTTCAGACCTAGCTGGAACACACCACAGTCAGTTTATGACGGCGGTAACTACGTACAGATTGGAAATCATGTTTTCTTCCCATAAGAGCTGATAGTTTTTACGAGAAGGAGCATCATTTATAAAACTTTTTCACAAGAAACCTTTTTTAAGAAGTTAGTGATTCATTTCACTAACTTCTTTTATGCTTTAAAATGTGCAATGGGGACAGTCCCCATTGCACATTAGCCAAGGTCTACAATGCTTGGAGTAGTGAAATGAAGGGATGCCTGAACAGAAATCAGATTAAATATATAGCGATTATTGCCATGGTGATCGATCATACTGCCTGGGCATTCGTGCCTACTGCCTCCCTTTTGGGGCAGATTATGCACGTGATTGGGCGTCTTTCGGCTGCAACCATGGCATATATGGTTGCTGAGGGCTATGTTCATACGAGAGATATCAGGAAGTATGTGATACGCATGGGCGCATTTGCATTTATATCCTGGCCCGCCTTCAGCCTTTTCGAAGAAGGCACGTGGCCTACAGCTTCAGTTGGCGTAATATACCCGCTCTTTCTGGGGCTGCTGGGAATATGGATGTGGGATGAATTGGATGCTCCCGTCGGCGTAAAGCTTCTATGTATAGCAGGCCTATGTCTTATGTCCGAACCGGGCGACTGGTCCTACCTGGCCGTGCTCTGGGTGTTCTTCTTCTTCGTTTTCCGCAATTTTCCAACGTTAAAATGGATCACATTTGCAATTGTGGCTGCAATCGAGGTGGCAAGTGCGCAGTTTTCTGTAATGGGAACCCGGCATCCATATATCCAGGTATTTCAGTTTGGAGTGTTTCTGGTAATTCCCTTCCTGGCTCTATGTTATAATGGCAAGCCGGGCAGCAGGGATCCATTCAACAAATGGTTTTTCTACATCTTTTATCCCGCACACCTCTTAATCCTCTATCTGCTGGAATACTACGTATTCTAAAGTTGTCACCTGATACGTCTCCGTGACAATCTGGCGTGTGATAACATTCTGTTGAAAATTACAATATGTATAGTGTAAAATAACATTTTAGTGACGTTTTTAGTGACATTTTAGTATAGATAGTGTCAAATGACGTATGAAAAAAAGGGTCGAAGAAAAAAAGACTCGAATGAACCTTGAAAACTGCAAATATTTATAATGGTGAATGGGTTCCGCCACCCTTGACAGCATAAAAAGAGCTGCTGTCAGGTAATTACCGACGGCGAAGAACTCAAGAATAGATAGATTATCTCCGTCGTTGACAGCAGTGTAGCAGTTCTTTTTATATAGCTGTAAAGGGCAAGCCGCTTCGCGGTGGCTGGGTTAATACCTCAGGCTCTGAATCTAAGAATAGATAGCGGCTTCGCCGTTCTGGATATTTAAGATTGTC
>FOEK01000028.1 GCA_900110635.1 Lachnospiraceae bacterium NE2001 | reverse complement strand
ACCATGAACCCTACCACAAGTAAAAATAAAGCCGATTCTCAAAATAGAGAATCGGCTTTTGTTCTTTTATTCGCGGCCGTCCCAGCAGTATGTGCAAAGCTGGTCTTTATCCATTCCGGTTGCAGCGATCATATCGTCCAGACGATTGAACTTAAGTGATGTGAAGTTCAGCTTCTGTCTGATCTTCTCCAGCATCAGGTGATATCTGTCTGAATCTGGATTTGCATAATCATCCAGGATTGTACGTTCTACTTCTTCTCCCTCTTCCTCAGCGATCACACGTCTTGCGATAAGCTCCATCTCTGAGTTGGATCTGGAGAAGTTGATATATTTACATCCAAAGAGAAGTGGTGGACAAGCAGGTCTGATATGAACCTCTGATGCTCCACTCTCGTACAGGAATTCTGTGGTCTCGCGAAGCTGTGTTCCTCTAACGATTGAATCGTCGATAAGAAGAAGCTTCTTGCCATCAATCAGCTCATGTACTGGAATAAGTTTCATTTTAGCGATCAGATTACGCTTGTTCTGATGTGTTGGCATAAATGAACGTGGCCAGGTTGGTGTGTACTTTACAAAAGGTCGGGAAAATGGTACGCCAGATTCATTTGCATATCCCATAGCATGTGCTGTTCCAGAATCAGGTACTCCAGCAACTGAGTCGATCTCAGCCTTGGTGTAACCATCTCTCTTAGCAAGTGCCTCACCACACTTATATCTCATTTCCTCAACTGAGACACCCTCATATCTTGATGAAGGATATCCGTAATAAACCCAAAGGAATGTACATATTCTAAGCTTCTCTCCCGGCTTCTCCATAACAGTAACAGCCTCTGGAGTCATAACATCAATCTCGCCAGGACCCATTTCCTTAAAATCCTTATAACCGAGATTCAAATATGAGAAGGATTCAAATGCAGCGCAGAAGCCCTCTCCTTCTTTATAACCAATAACAAGTGGAGTACGACCAAACTTGTCGCGCGCAAGATATACAGCATCCTGAGTCAGCAGAAGTATAGTCATAGAACCATCAATTGATTCCTGTGCAAACTTGATACCCTCGATGATATTATCCTTCTGATTAATAAGTGCAGCTGTAAGCTCAGTCTTATTAACCTCGCCAGTACTCATCATCTGGAAATGTGATCCGCCGTTCCTAAATACATCAGCAAGAAGCTCATCTGAGTTATTTATCTTACCTACACAAGCTATAGCGTAGGTTCCGTGATGTGAACGAACAAGCAGCGGCTGAGGATCATAATCTGAGATACATCCGATACCAAGATTTCCCTCCATCTCGTGCACGTCCTTACCGAACTTACTTCTAAATGGTGCATTCTCGATATTGTGAATAGCCCTGTTGAATCCATTTCTGCCATGAACTACAAGTCCTGCACGTCTTGTTCCAAGATGTGAATGATAATCTGTTCCATAAAAAAGATCAAAAACAGAATCACTCTTTAATGCTGTTGCAAAAAATCCACCCATTGTTAACTCCTTTTTTATTGCAGGTAAAATGCAATATAATTATTTACCAGCCTCAACAATAGCGTCAGCCAGTGCTTCTATATTAGGGATATCGCTATCCTTCATAGTGCTCTTTATTGTCACAACCGGGTCAAGAAGTGTTACGTTCTTCCATCCCTCGATGATACCCTTTGCAGTTCTAGCTGCACTTGGAGCCCAGGATCCATTTTCCATAATGAATACTTTGCGGTTCTGATATGTCTTAACTGTTAAATGATTCAGGAAATCAAACATTGGAAGGAAGATGCCACCATCGTAGCTGGAGGAGCAGATAACCATACGGTCATATCTAAATGCATCCTCTACACACTCTGCCATATCCTCTCTGCAAATATCAGAGATAGCGACCTTCTCGCCGCGTGCTTCCAGCATCTCTGCCAGCTTGTTCGCTGCCTTTGCTGTATTTCCGTGAATCGAAGCATAAGCCACGAATACTCCGTGAGTCTCTGGCTCATAGCTGCTCCAGGTATTATAGGTATCTATATAGTAGCTAAGCTCGTCACCAGGCATTGGAAGAACTGGTCCGTGAAGAGGCAGGATCTTCTCTATCTCCAGGCTAGCTGCCTTCTTAAGAAGCCCCTGAACAGGAACTCCGTACTTTCCAACAATTCCAAAATAGTAACGTCTAGCTTCACAAGCCCAGCCCTCTGGATCATCATAGTCCAGTGCACCAAACTTGCCAAATGCGTCTGCTGAGAAGAACACCTTCTCGCTCTCTTCATAGGTCATCATAACCTCTGGCCAATGGATCATTGGCGCAAGGATAAACTTCAAAGTATGTGAACCAAGAGACAGCGTATCGCCCTCAGTTACAACTACTTTTCTATCCTCTATATCCAGTCCATCAAAGAACTGACCAATAAAGACAAATGTCTTAGCATTACCAACGATCTTTGCATTTGGGAAGACCTCTATAGCCTTTCCAAAGCTTCCTGAATGATCAGGCTCCATATGCTGTACGACAATGTAATCCAGGCCTCTGTCACCAAGAGCTTCTTTAACATTTGCAATCCACTCATCAGTGAAGTTTCCATCAACAGTGTCCATAACAGCTGTCTTCTCATCTACGATAACGTATGAATTATATGCCATTCCGTCAGGAACAATGTACTGTCCCTCAAACAGATCAAGCTCGTGATCATCAACCCCTACATACTTAATTGAATCTGAAATATTAGTAACCATATTGCTGTCCTCCCCAAGCTTTTGTACCCCATAACGATACTATAAAAGTAGCGTTTGGTGCAACTTAAAATTTCCGTCATTTTTAACGAAATTATATGCCTTAATTTCTTTTATTTGTATTTGATTTCATTTATGTAAACCGCTCTATTCAATACCAACAACTGTATAATCCTTATCTGTAACAGCCTTTGTTAAAATGTCATCTGACACCTCCTTCTCGAGAACCACCTCAGCGATTCCCTTTTCGTGGCTGGCCTCGGCACTGGTTACACCATCAAGTGCTTCAAGCGCCTTCTTTACAGTAGCCTCACAATGTGGACACATCATTCCTTCGATTTTAATAGTCTTCTTCATCTCATTATCTCCTTCATTTTTATCTATTATTTGACATTTATCTATTTGATAATTATTCTTCTTGAGAGGCTTATCTTTACTTGAATCATAAAGCCTTACAAGATTTAGTCGAAGTGCATTTAGACAGACAAATACACTTGAGCAAGCCATAGCTGCTGCGCCATACATTGGTTTCATAGCTATACCATATACCCCCATAGCAAGCGGTATACAAAGAGCATTATAGAAAAATGCCCAAAACAGATTCTGGTGTATGTTTGTGATGGTTTTCCTGCTGAGCCTTATGGCAGCCGCAGCATCTTTAATGCTGTTCTTCATAAGCACCACATCAGCTGCTTCAACAGCAACGTCAGTTCCTGCTCCTATAGCAAAGCCTGTATCTGCCCTGGTAAGTGCAACTGCATCATTTATTCCATCACCAACCATGGCAACCCTGTATGATTTCGGATCTGACTTTAAAGCACCGGAGGAATCCGCTTTCAAATTAGTTGACATAATTTTCTGTAAAGAAGCAACCACCTGTTCCTTCTGACTAGGCATAACCCCTGCAATCACCTTATCAACAAAGACTTTTTTAGCAATAGCATTTGCTGTTACCTCATTATCTCCAGTTAACATAACTGTATAGATACCCATCTGCTTCAGCTCATTTATCGCCTCAGCACTATCCTCTTTCACCTGATCTGCCACAGCTATAATACCAAGAAAACGTTCTCCTTCCATAAAAAGAAGCGGAGTCTTTCCATCTAAAGATAGCTTATTGGCTGTGTCAATGGTATCAGAGTTATGAAGTCTGTCCTTCATATATTTTAGGCTTCCACCTTCTAACAGCTTTCCTTCTTCAACGTTCCAGCCATCACCAGAAAAAGAAGTGCTTACGACAGCCTTTATACCAGCCCCAGCCATTGTTTCAAAGTTTGTCAGTTCAATAGTTGAAATATCACTAACATAATCAACAACAGCTCTGGCCAGCGGATGCTCTGACATTTTTTCCAGACTATAAGCAATAGTTAGTAGTTCTTCGCTACTAACTCCATCAGCTGGAATAACATCAGTAACTCCAGGTTCGCCCTTTGTAATAGTTCCTGTCTTATCTAGAATCACAGCATTAACACGTCCTGCACCTTCCAGAGCTTCTGCAGTTTTGTATAATATACCATTCTTTGCTCCGACTCCATTTCCAACCATTATAGCAACAGGGGTTGCTAGTCCCAAAGCACAAGGACAGCTGATAACAAGCACGGATATTGCTCTGGCTATGGCAAAACCTGGTGTCTGTCCTATAATAACCCATACTATAAATGTAAGTAGTGCAAGACCCATTACAGTTGGAACAAATATAGCCGACACTTTATCAGCAATACGGGCAAGTGGAGCCTTTGTTGCTGCCGCGTCACCAACCATCTGAATTATCTGTGACAGGGTTGTATCCTCCCCCACTCTGGTGGCGGTACATTTTAAGAAACCATTTGTATTGATCGTGCCAGCAGAAACTTTATCTCCCTGCTGTTTATCAACAGGAATACTCTCTCCTGTAAGTGCAGACTCGTCAATAGCCGAAGTGCCTTCCAGCACTACTCCATCAACAGGAACAGCATCGCCAGCTTTCAGGATATAAATATCACCAACCTTTACATCCTCAACCGGAACGTTGATTTCCTGTCCATCCCGTAATACCCGGGCTTCCTTAGGTGACAGAGCAAGAAGACTCTTAAGAGCGTTTGTGGTTCTTCCCTTAGCCTTTGCCTCAAGAAGTTTTCCAATAGTTATAAGTGTTGGTATCATAGCGGCAGACTCAAAATACAGATTCATTGCATAGCTCATAACCGTATCAGAGTCACCTCTGGATGAAGCCCTAATCATAATAAAAAGCTCCACAAGACTATAGCCAAATGAAGCCGTACTGCCGAGGGCTACGAGGGTGTCCATATTTGGAGCAAGATGAAATAGTGACCTGAAGCCACTTACAAAAAACTTATTATTTATAACCATTACAGCTATGGCAAGAATCATCTCAACTATAGCCAGAGTTACATGATTATGTAAACCAGATGGGACAGGCCATCCCAGCATCATATGTCCCATGGATAGATACATCAAAAGAAGTAAGATGCCGATAGAGCTGACAAGACGTCTCACAAGTTTGGGAGACTCTTTATCCTCCAGAGCCCTTTCCATAACCGAGGCGCCATACCCAGCCGCTTCCACTGCTTTTATTATATCATCATCACTGGCAGAGCCTTCCACGCCCATCGAATTAGTAAGAAGGCTGACAGCACAAGAATCCACACCCTTGACGCCCGACACAGCCTTCTCCACACGCGCCTGACAAGCGGCGCAACTCATACCATTTACCTCAAACTTTCTCATATCAAAAACCATCTAAAATGTAATACATTTAAACTTTAAAAATGTAGTTAGTCATCTCTAATATAACACAATAAAAAAATAAGTCAATGAGGCAATCCCCCCATTGACTTTTATTTAAATAATATACTGATTGTAGTTCCAATCCATCCACATCTGGAAGCATAATATCTAGTAACACCAGATCAGGTAATTGTTCATCAATTCTTTAAAAAAATGATTCAGCCCTTTCATATCCTTCCACAATATGACCGCTACTCTTCAAGGAATAAGATTCTATCTCTAATATATTTACATCGTCTTCAACAATATATATATTTGCCATTATTACCTCTTATCACCGTTCTTAGTCTTATCAACTTTTTCTTTATTCCCTTTATTCTTCTTTGCATCATTTTTTTTGCCGCTATCCTTTTTAACTTGCTTCTTTTTGCCACTATCCTTCTTATTAATCTCCGGTTTCTTTTTGTCAGCAGACTTTTCTTTCTTTTTATCTGATTTCTTTTTATCTGATTTCTTATCTATACTAATTTCTTTTTCATTTTTCTCATTTTGAACTTCTTCTACTTTATCAAGCTGACTAATTGGCAAATAATACTTATTTCTATAATATGATTCCAGAGATTGATATTGTTCGCTTTGCTTATCTATCAAATCTCCGTGACTTGCATCAATCTCATCATTTCTTGTAAGTCGTTTCATAATATATTTTGAAATAATCTTTGTATGAAGCGATATTCTATCAAGACTACTAGTAAGATCATATAAAGCCAGACCACCTATAACACCACAATCACCATCTCTCAGCCTCTCAACATGATGCTGTTCTATCAAATCTTTCATCATATTTACTGTTTTTGATAGCGGATAAACCTTATATGCCTCATTAATATTCTCGCTATTCGTTGCATCAAATGTCATTTTAAGCAAATGCCTTACAGCATCAGTAATAGTATCGATCTCATTCTTTCCTTTTTCAGAAAACTTTATCTTCCCTTCATAACACTCCTGAGCAGTAAAGGCTATATTCATAGAATAATCACCTATTCTCTCGTAATCCCCCACTGTACTTAGCATTTCAGTAAGCATATTCTTATTGTCTATGGTGAGTCTGCTTCTATCTATCTTTACCATATAGGCCGTGAGAATGGTCTCACACTTATCTATAAAATCTTCATTTTCATTTAACTCATTAAATGCAGTCTTATCATATTCAGATAAAAGAGAAATTGATAATTCATAATTGCGAAGCAGTTTTTCGCTCATCATATTCATAAGATTTCTACACTGAGCCAAAGCAATACCAGGGGTTTTAAGAAGCATATCATCAAGTTTCTTAAATTCTACATCACTTGGATTTTCATCTGAATCTCTAAGAAGTTTTCCGGTCAGATCAGCCATCTGCTTTGAAAATGGCAGAAGAACTACACTTATGATAAGATTAAAAGCAAGATGGATATTTGCGATATCGCCTCGGTTAACTGTCTTAGCAAAAAACGGAATACCCACTGTGTAATATATTGAATATATAATAATGGTAAAAATGATTGCGCCAACTATATTGAAAAGAAGATAACTAAGAGCCACTCTCTTTGCTTTTTTATTTGCTCCTATTCCACCAATAATAATTGTCATACATTTACCAATATTTTGACCGATGATAATAGGAATAGCAATGCCATAGGTAACACCACCTGTAGCTGAAAGTGCCTGAAGTATACCAACAGAGGCACTGGAACTTTGAATCAGTGCAGTTAACAATAGACCTGTTAAGATACCTATAAAAGGATTACTAAACGATAAGAAGAAACTCTGGAACTGTTCTGACTCTTTAAGAGGAGCAAAGACTTCCTCCATCATAGTCATTCCATAAAAAAGGGTTCCGAGACCCACTAGTATTCCAGCAACATCTTTAAGCTTTTGCTTTTTTGTAAATAAATATATCAGAGTACCAACAGCAACAAGCATCGGTGCAAATGAAGATGGTTTTAATAATTGGAGAACCAAACTTCCAGAACCAAGATCACCCAATCTTAATATTTGTGCAGTTACTGTACTACCAACATTTGCTCCATAAACTACTGGTATTGCCTGAGCCAGACTCATAATTCCAGCATTTACAAAACCAATAAGCATTATAGTTGTTGCAGCTGAACTCTGGATTATACCAGTAACACAAAGTCCAAGTCCCCAGCCTTTAATATTTCCAACACCTTTTCTTTTACTAGTCGTCAGAGTTTGTAGTATCTTCTCAAGACCGCCACCAGCGAGCTTTTCAAGCGACTTTCCCATAAGATTCATGCCAAACAAGAAAAGACCCACACCACCAAACAATTCCAGAAAGTTTATCAAATCATTTCTCCTAAATTAACAAAAATGGATTCGGATGATTTACGCATCAGAATCCATCCTAGTACTTTTTTATAAATTATATGTTATTCCTAAGTAAAATCTATGTAAAAAATCAAACCATTACATTTAAAATATTTCTAAGCACTCTCATCTCGATATGCTTCTCATCACCAAGATATTCTCCATCGCCGTGAAGAACCATAGGACGATCTGCATCGAACACAAGGTACTCAACATCCTGAAGCATAAATCCCTTCTTTCCTTCGTGTTTTGCTTTCATAAGAACAGGAAGAAGAAGGAAAGTTCTCCACTTAGGGATACCATTTACCGCACATATGGAAAGCAGGCCATCATCAGCCTTAGCATTCGGATTCATAGGAACGCCGCCTCCCTCAGCCTGAAAGTTCATAGCTGAAAGGAAGATCAGATCCTTAAAACTAAGGGACTGCTCTCCTCCCTCCTCATCACGAAGCTTCATCCACACCTTAACCTTGTAGGTTTCCATAGAGAAAAGCGTCGTAATCGTAAGGATAATATAAGCTATATGTCCCAGCTTTATCTTATTAAGTACGTTCTTGGTCTTTGAATTAAGCATCTTCTTACATACTATAGCATCAAGACCAATACCTGAGCTGATACCGAAGATTCTCTTGTAACCATTCTCAGTAGTTACCTCGCCAAGATCTATGTTCATACCTCTTGAAGAAGCAAGAATCTTGTCCAGCGCCTCATCAGTATTCTTAGGAATTCCCATACCTCGAGCGAAATCATTTCCCGAACCAGTTGGAATAACTCCAAAACGGATTCTATCAAAATCTGTGATACCATTCAAGACCTCATTTATAGTTCCGTCTCCGCCAACCACGATAAGTCTGATATCTTCTTCCTCAAGTTCTGAGATTCTCTTGGCAAGTTCAGACGCGTGTCCACCATACTTGGTAACAAACGCCTTATATTCAATCCCCTTCTGTTTTAGCAAAAGGTGAACTCTATCCCAGGTTTTCTTAGCTTTTCCACTGCCACCTGTATAATTAACTATAAAGTAATACATACCCCTCTCCTGTATGTGACAAATGCTAACTTGTTACTTACTTGTCACATTTATGCATAATAATCCAGATTATAAAGTGAACCAAGGTGCATAAGATATTCAGAGATACAGTTAAATGCTGTCGATAGCCCTTCAGATACGAAGATATCAGGAAGAGTTCCCTCAGGGTAAAACTCTTTCAGTATATTGGACAGATCCACAAGTGCTGTGGTTGACTCCTTATCCACAAAATCATCAAGTGCAGTTCCAAACTTCTTAACAATTTCATAATACTCAGAATTTCTTACAGCACGATTTCCCTTAAGTATCTTATAATAGTATTTTACACCTTCAGTATAACCCTTTTTTTCTGAAAATTTGCTTATGGCTTTATTCAGATCAAACAGTTCGTTGCTCATAAAAATATCTCCTTATATATAACTAAAACAGTCAATGTTACAATAAATATCTTAAAGCAAAAGAAGGCATTTTACAATACCAAAATTCCCGACAAATTCTAGACATTTCAAGGTATTTATCGTATAATTCAGTGGTATATTTTTGTGGAGGTAAATAAATGATAGACAGAGCCTATTTAAAACAAAAGGGTATGGCCGCCTTTAAGAATAACTACTGGCCATGCGTAGGTGTTGCACTGATTCTCACCTGGACCGCCGGTACCAACAGTTTGAATCTTTCAAACAATTACACCAAAAGACTGAATAATACTCAGAACACTTATAACTATGATCTTGACGATTTTGATTATGATTCCGACGATTATGATGAATACGATTATGATTACGATTTTGACGATCTCGATGACCTTGATGATCTGACTGATGATCACGGAGATAATGGTATTACGGATCAGATGGTCTATGGAATGCTGGGAGCTATGGCCCCGATCATTATTGGTATAGCACTGGTTGCTATGGCATTTGGCATTGCTCTCTCAGTATTTGTTAAGAATCCTCTCAGGGTTGGATGCCGCAGATACTTCTGCATCAACTCATTTGAGAAGCCAAAGTTTGGTGAGGTAGGATACGCCTTTAAGAAGGGACAATACGGAAATATAGTAAAGGTACTCTTTATGAAAGATCTGTTTGTCTTCCTATGGTCACTCCTTCTGATCATACCTGGTCTTATTAAATCCTACGAATACTACATGGTTGACTATATACTAAGCGAGGATCCAAATATAGGTTATAAAGAAGCTCTTGAACAGAGCAAGCGTATGATGGATGGCTACAAGATGGATACCTTTATACTTGAGCTTTCATTTATCGGCTGGGCACTTCTTGCTGCTCTTACCTGCGGAATACTCAGTATATTCTATGTAAGTCCTTATATGTATGCTACCTACGCTGAGTTCTTCCTTGACAGAAGAAGCGGATACTTTGGACCAAATGTTTCCCCTTATCATATCCCTTCATTTGCAGGAATGGGTGGCTTCGGTGGTGCCGGCGGTTACGGCGGCGGTGCTGGTGGCTATGGTGGCAGTGCTGGCGGATACGGCGGTGCTGGCGGACTTGCAGGTGGCGCTGGCGGCAACTATGGCGGACAGCCATATAATCCTTCAGATCCATACGGTCAGCCTGGTGCTCCTTCAGATCCTTATGGCGGACCTGATCCTTATGGCACTCCTAGCAGCTATGCTCCATCTGAGCCTTATGTACCACCAACAAGCAATCCAGGCAACAGCACTAATACCTACAGCTTAGCAAGTAAACCAGCTGAGGATGATGGAAATGCTACTCCTGGCAGTGCTACTCCAAGCGGAGCTTTACCAAGTGGTGACTACTACAATCCAGATTCAACTGTAACACCTAACAACGACGATACACCATTTGGAATCTAGTTATAAGACAAAATAAAATGTGACAAAGCTGTTCAAAACGGCTTTGTCACATTTTTTATAATTTCTATACCGATTATTTTGTTCCGAAGATGCGGTCTCCTGCATCTCCCAGTCCTGGGCAGATATAAGCATCATCATTCAGGCATCTATCAACATTTCCTACATATATCTCAATATCAGGATGAGTCTCTGCCAGCCTCTTCAGTCCTTCCGGAGCAGCTATGATACACATAAACTTTATATGCTTTCCACCACTCTTCTTTATAAAATCAACAGCTGCAACAGCAGAACCACCTGTAGCAAGCATAGGGTCAAGCACCACGATCAGTCTCTGATCTATTGGATCAGGAAGCTTGCAGTAATAATCGTGTGGTTCGTGAGTCTCTGGGTCTCTGTAAAGACCAACGTGTCCAACCTTTGCTGTAGGAACAAGAGCTGTTATACCATTTACCATTCCAAGGCCTGCTCTAAGTATAGGTACGATAGCCAGCTTCTTTCCATCTATCATTGGAGACATACATTTTTCAATAGGTGTCTCCACTTCCACATCTCTTAATGGAAGATCTCTGAATGCTTCAAAAGCCTCCATCACCGCAATTTCTTCAACCAGCTTACGGAACTCATTTGTACCTGTGTTCTTGTCTCTTAAAAGCGATATCTTGTGCTTAATAAGTGGATGTTCCATCACTTTTACATTTGGGTAATCATTGTACATAACCTTCTCCTTTTCTGATTAAAACAGTTTATAACCTTCCATTAGATTATACCGAGTTACACCCCTTAGTTCAAGCAAGACAAATATAAAATATGACAAAGTTGTCGAAACAGCTTTGTCACATTTCATTACTCTTTTCCAGGAGAGCCTCTCTTAAAGGAGTTATATAGTTATGAGCTTTTGTTTTTATCTGGCCCCCGCCACTAGACTACCAAATAAAGCAAGAACACCTGCGATAAGTAGTATAACGATAGCCAGTGTCATAAAACCTGCAGCTGCAAGTCCTATCATCACAACTGGTAGAAGTATTATAGCAAAGACAATCTTTGTAACCTTCCACGCCAGCTTTATCGTCATGTAGAGGACCTCGCCTACAACGACAAGCATCAGCAAAACAAAGAATAGTGTTAACATTTCCTCTCACCTCACTTTCAAATCTATATAAAACCCCATCACTAATTCGGCTAAATGATATCAAAGCGGGTGGGTTTCAAACAGACAGATATGAGATAAATATAAGAGGTTAATTCTCATATATCGCGAATTATATATACTAATTCTCCAATATGGGGAAATACTTATTGTAAGATAAAAAAAACGTGCTATAATGTGCAACTGTTGACAGAATAATATCTGTCAGGAGAAGTCCCAGGTTTTATTAAGAGGATAATATCATGAACATTAGCATAGTACTTCAACAGATGGGCGTTATTGCCATCCTTGTTTCCATCGGAATCTTTCTTTATAAACGAGAAGTCATCGACGACCACACATCACAAAGGATGTCCACCATCGTAATGGACGTCTGTAATCCAGCGTTAATTCTTGCCTCGCTGCTTTCTGGAAATGTCACAGCTACTCACCACGACCTTCTTATAGCAATGGTGCTTGGAGTAGCATTTTACTTTGGTCTGGTAATACTTGGTTTTATTTTCCCTATGATCATACGAGGCGGCGAGGACAGCCGTTTCTACAATATGATGACCGTGTACACCAACGTAGGATTCATCGGAATCCCCGTTGCCAGAGCTATACTGCCTGAAAATGCCATACTTTACGTTATCATCTGTAACGTAATGTACTGTCTGCTCTTCTACACCCACGGAATACTCGTACTAAGTAACGGCAAGGAGAAGCTGAACCTGAAGAAGATACTGAGTCCTGGTACTATTATGGCCGTTGTCAGTCTGGTGGTTTTCTGGTTTGATATAAAACTTCCACCAATTATCGCAAACAGCATCAGTTACCTGGGAAATGCCACTGTATTTCTTTCCATGACTCTGCTGGGTGTAGGCATAGCCAGATCAAAGATAACAAGTGGAATAAAGAATCCACGAATCTGGATATATGTTCTTGTACGAATGCTGTTAGTTCCAGTTGTGCTCTTCTTTGCACTAAAAGCTGCAGGTTTCTCTGCTATAACAATTATGGGACTCTGCCTAATGGCCGCAATGCCAATCGGCAATCTCCCACTGATCCAGTGCGAAAAAATGGGTGAAGATACCGAGCTCCTGTCAGGAGCCATCGCCATCTCCACCCTTGCTTCAATGTTTACAATCACACTACTAATGTCCGCCTTCACATATCTCCTGGGTCTAATCTAATGTACGAATAAATGTGCAATTGGGGACGGACCTATGTGCAATGGGGACGGACCCCATTGCACATTTTATATATTCAGGAAATCGATAAGGTCGTCGTAGCCGGTGAACAGATGTGCTGTCATCCCCAGCTTGGACGCTGCCTCTATGTTTACTGGCCGATCATCGATAAAGATACACTCTTCGAGTTTGATACCGAAGCGTTCTTCAAGAAGTCGGTAGATTCTTTCGTCGGGCTTTGTCATCTTCTCGAAGGCAGAAACTATACGACCATCCGTGTACTCCAGGAACTTAAAAGTTGGCCAGTGCATCTCATAGGTCTCTTCCGGATAGTTTGATAATATGTACACCTTGTAACCTGCTTCTTTCAGGGACTTTATAAGTGGTGCCGCGTAGTCATACTCTTTTACAATACCCTGCAAATTATTCCAGAACTTTAGAACCTCATCCTTATACTGAGGAAACTCTTTCGTAAACTTCTCCACACCATCAGCATTTGTCTTGATTCCCAGGTCCAGTTCATGCCAGAACTCCGTCTCAACCATATTCTTTGATAGAAACTCCACGGCATTCTCGTCAAACCCAAGATCTCTCATCAGATCTCTGTATCGGAAATCCACCAGCACATCGCCTACATCAAATACAATATTTTTAATACTCATTAGAAGTTCCTTCCGTTCCAGCCCCAGTCTCTGGTTCCACGGTATTCTACATAGATATTGTTGCCTGGGATTCCCAGTTCTTCTTCGTAGATTTCGCAGATTCGAGCTGTCATCTGGTCTGCCTGTGAACTGTTTACGGAGCCAAATACATCGATTGAAACATAGGCACCCTTCTCAAGTTTATTTCCTGCGAAGTAAAGTGTATAGTCATCCTCGAAGCCTACCATCAGGTAGCTCTCTGGCTTTCCTATGATAGAAATAGCCTCTCCGATTTTAGCCTTCAGGGCTTCTTTCTTCTCGTCACTAATCTTCAGTGTTATCTTTGAATCAACAAATGGCATAACGCACCTCCTACTCATATATAATATTTGCTACAACACTATGTAAGTATACACTACACTATGCATAGGATGCAACTTTATACATTGAATGCAACTTTCTATATTCCAAACCTTAAATGAAGATCAAAAAAAGAGGCCTCCATCAGGAGACCTCTGCTTCATATATTAGTTCGCCGAGAATTCTTAGTAGATTTTCCATATCCACAGGCTTGGTAAGGTGGGCGTTCATGCCAGCCTGCAAGGACCGCTGTACGTCATCATCGAAAGCATTTGCCGTAAGTGCTATGATCGGGATACGCTTTGCATCCTCCCGGTCAAGAGCCCGGATTGCCCTAGACGCCTCAAGGCCATCCATCACTGGCATACGTACATCCATAAGGATTGCACCATATATTCCAGCAGTACTCTGTTCAAACATTTTCACTGCCTCCAAGCCGTTGGCAACGTGATCAACCTTGATGTTTTCTATCTCGAGAGTATCAGTGAGAATTTCAGCGTTTATCTCAACATCCTCAGCTAGAAGGATGCGACGTCCAGACAGCTTAGCACGCTTCTTCTCTTTAAATATATTCATATCACACTGGCGTGCGATCTGTTCTATATTGGCCAGAATATTTGCCTCAAAGAGAGGTTTCGCAAGGTAATTATATACGCCTGTGCCTTGTGCCTCCTCACGAATATCCTCCCAGTTGTTAGCTGTATGAGCAACAACCGTACACTTTCCAGAATAAAGCCTTCTTATCTCAGTCGCTGTTTCCAGGCCACTCATTCCCTCCATACTCCAGTCCATCAGCACCAGATTATACAGTTTTTGCTTTCCTTTCTGTACCTCCATCTTTTGGAGAGCCTCCTGACCACTTGTACAGGCATCAGCTCTAATCCCAACCTCCTTCAGCACCATAAGAGCGTACTCCGCCTCAATAGGATTATCATCAATAACCAGGACATTCAGTGCATTAAGATCAAGAGAACTGGACGTGTTCTTTTCTAAGTAATCAACAAGCTCTTCATTATCCTTGGACTTTACGGCATCCAGATCATCAACTCGTCCTGTATCAGACCGTCCAACGATCAATACATCATTTATTATTCCCAAGAGCTGATTTGCACTTTCTCCAATCTTTTCCATATACTCTCGGCTCTTATCGTCCATCTGAGCATTTTTCATTGCAAGTGTTTCAAGACCAATTATCACATTTATAGGGGTACGAATCTCATGAGTCATGCTGGATAGAAATGCCACCTTATCCTTATTGACCTTCTCAATAGAGCTTAGTGCATTTGCCAGAGCTTCATTCTTAGCCATGGTCTCTCGCATCTCTGCATCAACATTTGTAATACCCATAATGATATATTTCTCATCATCCATCTTAGATATCTTCATGTTGACATAGACACCTTCGTCTACAGTCTTTACTCTATATGTCAAAGAAAATGTATTCTTATTCTCCAGAACCTTCATCAATGTCTTTCGATGCAACGCCTGCAAGAAAGCTTCGCGATCTTCCTCGCATACCATTTCAGACAGTTCCAGCTTGCAGTCACTAAAGAAATGCCATCCCCTGCGAACCTCTGTCAAAGCACCACCTTCCTCATCCTTCTGGTACTCAATAAACTCCTCTGTGTCACCATCGATATAATACATATCTATATAGTCACGGGCCAGTGTCTGAGCTATATTGGTAAACATGAGACCTGAGCTTATTGCATTCTCATAAGCCTCCTTGGTCATAGCTTGTTCATGCTGCACGCTCACCATATCTGTAACATCCTGACACATACCAAGAACACACAGTCTTCCAGAGGTATCTGTATACTTCAGTTTTGTTGTCTGAAGCTGTTTCTGATTACCAGCCGCATCATATATATCCTCAAAAAAGATGTATGGCTTGCTAAGAGACAGAGCCACCTTATCGTCCCGAACAATGTGAGCTGCTGTATCAGCATCAAATATATCAACAGCCTTAAGTCCAACTACTTCATCAGGACTGTTCTTCTGTGCATACTCAGCAAATCCCTGATTGCAGGCCAGATACACACCTGTTTTAGCATCCTTGGTAAAAGCCATACCTGGCATATTGTCAAGCAGCGCAGAAAATCTCTCTTTAAGCTCCTCAATCTTCTTTGCCAGTTCCTGACGACGTTTATTATCCTCCTTTTCATCATTTGCAACAAATGAATGCAGGAGACAGGTTCCCAGCATATATGCAATAGAATAGATTGGCAGATACGGGAACCATAACTGAATAAAGAGACAAAGAGCTGTGACTAATCCAAAGGAGGCAAGTATCCTATATCTTACTCGTTTTGAAGCATCATCCTCAATCTTAAACAAGGAAATAAAGGCATATATTGAAATGATAATAAGCAGGCATATCTGACATACCAGCATAAAATCACGAAGAGGAAGATCCTTATATACACAGTCCTCATCAACGATAAAAAGCACAGGTTTAAAGATATTAACTATAACCAGTACAGCAATAGTGACTGCAATTGTTCGTCCTGCATATATAAGAAACCTGCCAAACCCTGTTTTTTCTTCCAGATATGCAACCGTAAACTCAGCCCAGAAGGATATACCCACTGCCATGGCAACAAAATATATAGTCGTATCAATGAATAGGGATGTTACCAGCTTCTTACTTTCCAGTATGCCCCACAAAATATCAGTAATATAATAAATCAGGACAGCATAAAGGAAACGCCTGTACACATTCCATGCAGGCTTATCATAGGTGACATTGAAACCTCTAAGTATGTCCCAGTTCACTATGAATAATGTCAAAACGGCCAGTATGCCGATTGTCGAATAATACATACCCTGTTATCCCTTTTTTCTAGCCTTAAGACTGCTCTTGTTCTCATACATTGTCTGGTCAGCCCGCTCATAAACCGGAGCCACCTTATCTTCTCTTTCATACCTTGCCATACCGATTGCTATAACGATTCCACCATTTTCTATTGCTTCGTCATTATGAGCATTCATCTGTTCAACGAGCTCATCGATATGTGCATAATCATCCCCCTGAGACAGAACGCAGAACTCATCTCCACCCACTCTGAATACAGGACTTCGTTTAAATGTAGTACATATAATACGACAGGCATCTCGTAAATACTGATCACCAGCCTTATGTCCCTGAGTATCATTTACCTTCTTCAGGTCATTTACATCAAGTATAGTAATCGCGAAATCAGGTGCACGATTTACTTCTATCTGAGCATTTATTCGCTCCTCATAAACACGATATGCATTTCTGTTCTTAACACCAGTAAGAGCATCGATATTGGCCTCTATACGAGCCTGAGCCAGTCGTCTGCCATACTCCTCTTCCTGACGAACCTGGGCATCTATATCATTTATTCCGATTATAAGACGAGTGCCTTCTGCCTCCTCAACCATAGCCGCCTTCAGCTGAACATAACGAGGTTCTCCATCTGTTACCAGACGATAGCTAAGTGTATAGATACCACTCTGCTCTATCTCTTTAAGAACATTTTCTCTTGAGAGCATAGAAAGGAATCGATTCTGATCCTCTGGATAAACTATTGCAAGAGCCTGCTTCCTTGCTGCCTCAAAGAAATTATCTCCCTCACCAGGAAGCTCGAATGCATCAAAGCCTGCCGTTGCACTGAGCTCACGATACTGTCCGGTTTCCGGAACTACAACATATATGCCAAAGAAATCACCGGCAAGAGCAGTGATCCTATTGTAAGCCCCCTGCTCCTCAAGTATCTTCTGCGCCGCATTACGCTGTTTCATCTCTTCATCTATATCAGTTAGACTAAGGATAATATAGCGGTCATCATCTCTCATACGGGTAGCATTTAAACTTACATACCTTGGTTCGCCATCTCTGATTATTCTCAGGGTCATCATAAATGGATCATTCTGATCGAGTGCTGCCACAAGAGTCTTACGATCCATAGCTTTTACTATTGCTTCCTTATCCTCTGGATAAACATATTCCTCTATCTCATCAAGGCACGCCTCAAAGAAATGCCAGCCACGTCTTAGTTCAGTAAGTCCACCACCATTCTCATTAGTGCGATATTCTATAAACTCCTCTGTATTTACATCTATGTAATATAGATTCAAATATCCATATGCCAGAGCCTGGGCAATATGTGAGAATATAAAACTACTGTTTTTTGCTTTCTCGTAAGAATCCTTTGTCTTTGCATCATCTCTGGATATACGGAAGTTATCTGTAACATCCAGGAACATACCAAGAACGCAGAGTCGGCCATTTGCATCTGAATATTTAAGCTTTGTCGTCTTTATCTGACGTACAGTTCCATCCGCATCCTTCATATCATCGAAAAAGATATATGGTTCATCCATAGAAAGAGCCATTTTATCATCCTCTATGAATCGCTTTGCTGTTTTTTCATCAAATAAATCCTTAGGTGTAAGACCTACCACCTCCGAAGGATCCTTTTTATGAGCATACTCCGCAAAGGCCTGATTGCAGGCAAGGTATTCACCGGTTTCGGCATCCTTTGTGAAGTTCATACCAGGCATATTATCAAGAAGAGAGGTAATAGTCTGCTTCAGATCAGCAATCTCTTCAGCCTCCATAAGAAGCCTTCTCTGCTTTGCTGCTGTACGTTCTGCCTTCATCTTCTGAACAAGAAGGAAAATAACAATAGCAAATATTAAAATAAGAATACAAATAACTATAAGCCAGTTTTCCTTCAAAAACTTCATATAGGAAACCTTCTGATCTACCTTCATATATGAGGCAAGAGCTGCATCCATATCTTCGTTATCAGTTATTTTAACTGTTTTGTTCAGAAGGAAGTATAGATCAGTATCCCATTTTTTTACACCAAAGGAAAATGGCATAGACTCTCCCGTTGGTACAGAGCAGAGCTTATACTTATCAAGTGTATCCTCAGCAGGAAGAATTCTGTAGCTGCTGACAAGCACTCCATCAGCGTCTTTATCTGCTACAGCCTTATAGCATTTATCAAGACCCTGATAAGATTTTCTATTAGTATATGGGAAATTGTCCATAATGAAGTTTTCAATATTCATCATTCCTTCATTAACGGCTATCGTCATATCGCTATCCTCGGACAGTCTACTATCATCTGATTGACGCATTATAGCAACCATTTCAGTTTTCATAGCTGCATCTGAAAGCCTGAGTCCCTGCTGGTCGGCATCATAAGCATTGAAATAAACAGGGAATATACAGTCAACCTCACCTGCTTCAAGAGCTTCTATCGCCTGCTTTGTTGAATCATAAGATATAGTCTCAAACTCAATATACTTACTATCCAGAGTTATTTCAGCGTGAGTAAGATAATTCTTAAGAGCTCCCGTTAGTTCACCTGTTTCGTCATCCTCATCACAAAACGGCAGATAATCATCTCTATATCCTACACGTATTGGACCGTGCTCCTTCAGCCAGTCCTCCTGGGTTATAGAAAGATACGTATTGGTACTATCGCCATAGAGACGATCGTCAGTAATCTTCTGATTAAAATATGGATCCTCATCCTGTATCTGAGAAAGAGCCATATTCAGTTCTGTCAAAAGATCTGAACGATCTTTATTTACAGCGTAATAATAATCTGCCCCTCCAATTCGGCAATATGGAATAACCTCCTTCTCTGTATCAAAATCAAAGATTGATGCATATCCATCAAGCTCTCCATTAAAAACCATATCCATGGATTCATTCTCACTAACAGAAAGAAGAACAACTTCTACATCTATATCATACTTTTCTATCCAGGCTTCCAGGAAATCCTGCTGAAGACTATCCTTATTTACACCAATTCGTTTCCCATTTAAAGAAGTATAATCATCAGTTTTTATCTCTCTATTATCAGCACTTACAAAGATATAATAGGATTCTGTACCCATTGGAAGTTCAGGATACAGCATATATTCTTCACGTTCCTCTTTATAAGAAACATCACTAAGAATATCTATCTCTCCATTCTCTAGCATATCAAGAAGGTTAGGCCAGCTGTCTTCTACATATTCGTAGGTCCATCCAGTATACGCAGATATCTTCTGCAGGTATTCAAAGTCTATACCACAGCGTCTTCCAAACTCGTCATAATAATTAAAGGATGAGTCGTACCATCCAACACGAACCACCTTATGCTCTTTTTCCTCCGCCTGAACTGTAAATGAAGCTAAAGCGCTTATCACCATTGCCAGAAGCAGGAGGACCACTATTAACTTTTTAGTATTCATTTTATATCCCAATTAATCCACCTCCCCGGCAGTTCGTTCTAATATAAGTCTTGCCATAGTTTCATATAATATATCCGGATCCACAGGCTTTGAAAGATGTGCATCCATACCAGCCGCACGAGAGTGCTCCACATCCTCATCGAAAACATTTGCAGTCATAGCAATAATCGGAATAATCTGTGCGTCAGGATGTCCTAGATTACGTATGGTGCGGGTAGCCTCAAGGCCATCCATAACAGGCATACGTACATCCATAAGAATAGCTGCATAAAATCCCGGCTCACTCTTTGAGAACATCATTACTGCTTCCTCGCCATTTCTTGCACGAGCTGCGATAACATCCTCTAGTTCAAGAAGATCTGTAAGAATCTCAGCATTCTGATCAACATCCTCAGCCATCAGGATTCTCTTGCCAGAAATAATTTCTGTTATTCTTTCTTCACTTAGAGGCTCTTCTAACATTTTACCAGATTCCATAGCTGTTGTGCCAGTTTTAGATTCAACGCTCTCTGATTCTGCTGATTCAGGCTCTGCTGTAAGAGCAAGTGGAACAGTAACAGTAAAGGTTGATCCTTCACCCTTCACACTCTCAACCAGAATCTCGCCTTCCATCATCTCGACCAGATTCTTTGTAATAGCCATTCCCAAGCCACTACCACCATATTTACTGGTATTGCTTACTTCCTCCTGTGAAAATGTCTCGAATATCTTAGGGATATATTCGGGGTCCATGCCAATTCCCGTATCAGACATTATGAAGCGCATCTGACATATTCCGTCTTTTTCATCCAGCTGTTCAACCACGAGAGATATGCTGCCACGAGGATTTGTGAACTTTACGGCATTACCAAGTATATTGATCAAAACCTGACTTAGCTTCAGATCATCACCAACGTAATAATCCTCCACATCACCAATAATGTTGCAGGAATACTTTATTCTCTTTTCCTGACACTGACCCTCAATTATTGTATTGGTCTTATCTAAGAAATTACGAAATGCAAACCTATCCTTTTTCACCATCATCCTGCCAGACTCTATGCGGCTCATATCCAGGATATCATTTATCAGTCCAAGAAGATGATCTGCGCTGGCGCCAATCTTTTCAAGACTGGACCTGGTCTCGGGCTTCAGTTCTGGATCCTTCAGTGCAAGCTTCTGCAAACCTATGATGGCATTCATAGGTGTTCTTATCTCGTGGCTCATATTGGACAAAAAGCTTGACTTGGCCTGACTGGTCTTTTCAGCACGGAGCTTCTCGACCTCGATAGCCTTCTCTCTTCTCTGCATCATCCCATATATGTTAAGAAGAATAATAAGTGAAAATATAATCATCAAAAGCTGTATATGACTTGCCGTATGAACAGAACTGGCTATTTTATCACTGTCATTCTGATACTTTGTCAGAGCCGCTCCAATAGTCTGGTGCATCCAGATGCTGGAGGTATATATGATAAGTCCCAAGAGAACTACCCATGTAACGATGGATCTTCCCAAACGCCTCTGATGATCAGCATTTAGAAACACTCGAAAATACAGAAGTCCGCAGATACTCCATATTGAAAGTATAAGATAGGACTGGGTAGACAGCGTGGTGATGGCGAAGATATTTGGTATAAGAAATGCCAAAGCAAAAAGAACTGACACAACTACACCCACAAGTCCGAAAAACATAAACCTCTCGTTCTTCTCATCCTTCGCTGTCTTATATGCAGAGGCTGATGCCAGCACATAAGCTATAGTTGCCCCAATAGTTGTAACATCAACTATCCAGCTGATCGTTGTACGGCCAAGAAAAGGAAATATAGCCGATATAATAAATATAGCAAGAATAGCATTTCTAGGAACCATCTCTCTCTTAACGCAAAACCACTCTGGAAAGAGCCCATCCTCTGCTATAGAATATATCAATCGACTAAGCGCTATATAGTTTCCAACTAGTCCTGTGAAAATTGCCCCCATTGCTGCAGCACCAAGAATAAGCCTACCCACCTCTCCCAGTGCAGCGTATGCACCGTGAAATGTTGGTACGGAGGAAATGCCTGAATAATCCCCAAGATTACCAATATAATCCTCCCACGATTTGCACCCATCCGGAAGCGCCTTTACAGCCATCAAAGTAAGCAACACATAAGCTACAGTCGCTGTTATAACAGCAGCTGCTAATATACCAAAGGATTTTTTTAGTGAAAACCTAGCCTCGGCAGCACTATGAGATATGGATTCAAAGCCTACAAAAGCCCATGGTACAAGGGCAAATATAGTAAATACTCCTGCAGTAGTACTTTTATCCCCTGCAAATGCTGGCGAATAGCCTCCCGTTCCAAACTTTCCTAAAGCCGCTGCAAAGCATATAATAACGCCGCCAAAAAGAATAGCCGCCATAATAATCTGTGTCCACTCAGCAGGCTTTCTATAAAGACAAACAAGGGCCGCAAGAACCAGAGCTCCCAGTGCAAGGAATATCTCACCAACGTATATAGAATAACCCGCTACTTCATAAAGAAAGCCCACCTGGAAGGTATCACCAACAACCGTTTTCATAATAAGAGGAAGAGCTGTGGCATTTGCCCATATAATAGCCATATAGGTAAGAATAAGAAACCACGCACTTACAAAGCCATGATCATATCCAAAAGCAAGCTTTGTATATGTATAAGCACCACCACTATCCGGATACTTATTCATAAGGTAATGATAATTTACTGCGAGAAGCAGCATGACAATCCCACCAAGGGTTAGACCGATTGCAGATCCTACAGGACCTGCTATTGGAAGAAATGTTGTTCCTGGCATTACAAAAGAGCCCCAGCCAACGCTACAACCAAAGGCCAGTGCCCAGGCACCAGGAATTCCCAGATATTTTTTATTATCAGAAGAGATGCCTTCTTTGCTTGATGTAATCCCCATTCTGTAACCTCTCCTGTGTTAACATTTTACATCAAATAACTAATTGCAAGACTCCTCATATTCTAAAACCCCTTCAACTATACGTTCATAAATCTCTTTTACAGACTGAAGTCTCGCTCTTATTTCGTCGTCAGAAAGCTTTCTGACATTTCCAGGACGGTACTCTTCAGTTATCTCAGAAGCCATATCTGAAAGCTTAGTTAGTCCAAGATTCGCCGAAACTCCCTTTACTGCGTGAGCTGCTTCAAAGAGAGCATTCGGATCCATACTTTCCCCTGCGGCAAGAAGCTGGTCAACAACACCATTTGACCTGAACTTCCTTATATGCTTATCCACCAGTTTTTCTACGCGCAGCACACTGATAGCCTGTTCGTAATTACCGCCAATTTTCTGATATAACTCCTGAACTGTCATCCCTCGTCCTTTCTTTTATTTCAGTCTTATTCCCCCTCTAAAAACTGAATAAAAAACTAGTTTTATTATACCAAAATATACGTATACATGAAACCAAAAGATGTTACTTTTTCCTTTACATATCAAGTGCTGGCAAAACTTTTTGTTCTATGAAATCAACCCTGTCAAAAATCCTCGGCTTAAAGGTACCTGTTATTCCTACCGATATGTTTTTTTCTTTGTTTGTGTAGATAATATTGCCGCTGTCACCGATTGCTGCATAGACTTCTCTGTCATCAAAAGGCTTATACCATAAATATCCGTAATTCATGAAGCCAAATCTCTCGCCAAGCTTAATGTGCGGTGCAGTCATATCTTTTAGATATTCTTCAGATATAATCCTTTTTCCATTAAACTCACCAACATCCAACACAAGGGCGCCTATCACCGCCATATCCTTCGCCGACATACATAACCCCCAGCCTGCTGTAACAGTATCCTGAGGATCACAGTACCACTCATATTTCCTTGGATTCTTATTCATAAAGAAATCAAACTGATCTTCCTTTGAACTATCTCCATGCAATATACGTTCCGGAAGCTGCAGTGGTTCAAACAGGTTCTTATTTGCAAAATCTATACACTTCTCTCCAGCCGCTCTCTCTATTATTCCTACAAGGATCTGAATACCAAGTGTTGCGTACCTGAACTCTCCTGTGATGCCCTTTCGACCACCGAGATAATCAAGGGTCGTAAGTGTCCAGTCCTCAGAAGTACACACCTTTTTCCACGGTTCTGATCTTCCTTTGTAAGGAGCTGTCATAGTAAGCAGATGCCTTATCGTTACATCATAGATAGTTTTCTCACCTCGCTTTACAGTGTAATCCGGAAAGAAATCCATCACCTTCTGATCTAAGCTCTTAATACAGCCTTTGTCCAGAGCTATTCCTGCAAGCAAACCTACTATGCCTTTTGTCACAGAATTAACGTTCATCGCATCCTCTGTTTTAAACCCATGCCAGCAGGCATCATAGACATTTTCTCCATCTTTGATGGCATATATCTGACAGATATTGCTTTCGTTTCCCTCGCTTCTTGAAATGGATCTATATAACTCTTCTTTATTCATCATTTGCCTCCTCTTTATAAAGATTTGGACGTCCTGAAAAAGATGTTAAGTGAATTAAAAATTGTTTTCAAGTATTTTTTTCAAGTATTTTTTTCTATATTTTTCATTAGATATAAGCACAAAAAAAAGGCCAGTAACACTGACCTTTTTCGACTATACAAAATACATCCTCAAATATTTCTCTTATGAGTTCTTCGATCCTTCTCGGGATGATTAAGATAATATAGTTCCTTATCCTTGTACATCTCTTCATCCGCAGTCTGTATTGCCTGTTGAACATCTTGAATATCCGTGCAGAAGGCTGTTCCAAATGCAAAGCTCACATCAGTTGTATTTGTCAGAAGATTACGCATATCACTTAGCTGTTTTTCTATCACTTCCTCGGAAACACCAGGACAGAGAATAACAAACTCATCTCCGCCGGCACGGTATATCTCCCAATCTCCAAATCCGATTTTCAGAAGCGACGCTGCCCTGACAAGCAGCTTGTCTCCTGCTTCATGCCCCTTCTCATCATTTACAGTCTTAAGACCATTTAGATCTGCAAATACAACACCTAGGGTACTCAGTGAAGCAGAATCCGAAGATGAATACTTTTCTACTCGATCATTCAGAGCATTTCTGCTACTCAGCTGGGTCAGTTCATCCACCATGCTCTTAACTTCCAGACGCGCCAGCAGCTGATTATTATAGATCACTGCTGCAAGTAGAAAACTGCAAATCTCCAAAGTCTCCTTAATCTTATCTGTAGCAGAGACATCATAGTTTGCAACCCAGATAAAACCAACTAGCGTCTGATTTGAACGAACTGCATAAAGTATAATGTTATGGATATCATGCAGAATAAGCGAATGATACCATTCAGGATCCCGTTCTTCAATAACCTTGAGATCCTCAAGAAGAAGACAATCACTTAGAGCCAGATCTCTTTCCCACGTCTCAGCCACCTCATAGGGTTCTCTGCCCATTTCAGCAGCAAATGCATCAAGATTTTCATCCTGAATACCATCTACGCCAATAAAGGAACAACTTCTTCTGTTCTTATCAACTGTATAAAGAGAACACTTCTCAGCTCCACATATTTTTTTAATCTCCGCTGCCGCTGCTGCCATGGATTGAACAAAATCTGGAGTCTCATGTATTTTAATGCTTATCTCCATTACAGCATTTGCTACATCAGAAGATTTCTGGGACATTGAATCAGTTTCCACTTTATCCGAATACGTTATTATATATAAGCAATAAACCGTTCTCTGCTTATCACCGCTAGCTTCTTCTAAAACATCAAAATCCTTGATTGGAATATAGAAGCCTTTCAACCATACACCACGTGCATTCACGTACGAATATAAAGGCTGGGAAGTACTCGCGCACTTGTATACGAAGCTCTCAAAGTTGAGATCCATCCAGTAATTTCGGTAAGGTATTCCAGGATAAAACTCCGGAGCATTCGGATTCATTTGCAGCATTCCCACATTCTGCTTATTTACTGCCATAAGACGAATCTCACTGAAGGATCCATCCTCTAATACATCAAATGAATACAGACTTGCAAGTCCATCAATCCCCTCAATCCAAGACTGAAAATCCATACTGCTACCTCCTCAACAAACACCAACTTAAGACCCTCCTCTATTATACCATTACCCCATTATAATCTAAAGCCTTATCATCACCTCAATTTTTCAGGTGAAATCATAATAATTATTATTATTATTATATAAATGGTTATATATTATATAAATGGTTATTCATTATAAACCTGATACCAGGTTGTAAAAACATTTACTATCTCGCCATCCTTTATCTTCAGGTCAATAGTATCACCAACCTCATCCTGTGACGTGTGCATTAGATAATGGCGAAGAACAAGTTTATCTCCAACGACCGGCTTATTGTCTGATTCTTTCTTCTTTTCTGCAGAGATTATTGTAACATGATCTATTTCATACATTCCATCATCTGGATCACGCTGAACCTCGTCTACCCTAACAGTTATATCATAAGTGTTATTCTTTAACTCTGTTTTTAACCCTACTATGAAACAGACCACAAGTAACACAATACCAACTGCTAAAACAGCAAATAGTATTGAAATCCCTATTAAAATCTTAACAAACAAAGGTAAACTTTTATTTTTCTTCTCTTCCATAACTATATCTTCTTTTCTCTATTACTAGTATACCTTCATATCTTTGCCCGCTCATCAAACCTAAGATTTTCCGCAACAGTCCTTATACATCTTTCCCGAACCGCACGGACAAGGATCTTTCGGATACACTTTTCTAGTTGCAGTTGTGAATGGAATCACCTTACCACCTTTTTCTGGGAATACTGGGACCTCGTCCGCAGTTGCATCAAAGTCTATCTTAAACCCTCTCCTCTCGATTTCCTCCCTGTTTTTAGATAAGAGAAGAGCCATCTCTGTACTGTCGGGAGCAATGGTAACGGGTGCAGAGAAGGGATTACTGTGACACAAATCAAACATCTCCTCAGCACTATGTCCGTGATTGAACCAGGTACGCTGACTATTTAAGAATCGAAACAGTACTTCAATAAACTCATCTGCCTCTTCCATATCGAAATCGATACCATTTATTCTAAGCAGTTCAAAACAATAATAAACGTGGTCCTGAAGCTTCACATCGTCCCAGTTCACATCTCTTCTGGCATATTCCTTCTGAAGACTATATATAATATCATCCAGAAGCTCCTCAGTAGTTTCAGATTCTCTTTTAGCTGTGTTTTCAAGTTCTTTAGAGAAGTGATCCACCAGATACTGTTTTACCTCTTCAGTACTCTTGCTGGTCCCAAAATACTCATCATCAGCAAATTTGAAGAGTTGTGATACTGACGGAACATATTTTTCTTTTTCTTTTGCCACTGCAAATAGCCTTCTGTAAGAGCCATCTGCTAGATTATTGAAAAAGTCTTCAAATGCAGCATTTGAATTATCTTTATTCGCATCCATATGTTCATAGAATCTGCGACTCTCATTCATATATTCTTCTACAAAGCATCCGTGGAGTATCAGTCCATCGAGGGTGGCATTGATGTCAGGTCTTCCCCTGTCGATTATCGTAATCAGTGTCTCAGGACAGAGATAATACGGGTTGTAATATAATGTATCTTCATATACTGACCCTTTCCTGCTCTCATATGGATCATAGTAAAACTGCTTCTCAAAACGAAGGATTATTTCAAGAAGTTCTGACACGTGAACGACACCATATAAGTTCGTAACACCCTTTGCATAACCGTAAATAAGCTGGCAGTATTCTCTTCTCTTTTTAAAGATCTCATCTTCAGATAACAGTCTGTATCTGTTCTCGCATCCCATATTCTGAAAGAATTGTTCAAGGAGTTCACCTCTGAAAAGCGAACAGATGCAGATAGCCTCGAAGAAAACATCATTTGACAGAACTTTTGACATCAGCTCCACCATATTTTTCTTCGGAACATTCTTTCTCAAGCTCTCAATCTCTCGTATTTCCTTGTATAATAATAATTCCTCTTCAGATATATTTTCAGCCAGACTAAATACAACAGCTTTTCCTATTGATTCCTCGATCATCTCTAGATATTCATCCAGTTCTCCTTCATATATAATATTAAGATCAGCATTTGAGATCAGAAATATTGACATAAGCTCAAAGAGAGGCCTGATTTCCTCTGTTTTCTGCTTAGTTAGAAACTTGAATATTTCTTCTTTGGTTTCTTTTATATATTCTGGCATATCGTAACCCCATAACTTTTTTACGTTTTTTTTCATAAAAGGGGAAGGCATTTGCCTTCCCCAACCTCTATTCATTATGTTTAATTTGATGACTATTATTTGAAAGAAGGCTATGTTAATAGTATCACAATTTTTCTAGACATAGAATATTCAAATATTAAAATGCTATTTTAAAGTGGCGGATTTTTACATCCGCCACACATTTACTCCCAAGGTTTCTTACCCAAAAACTCGTCCAAATCTATTATGGTACCATCACTTTCTATCAAATAACTTCCAGGCTTAATGGCAACTTGCTCTTCTGGAGAAAGATCCGCAATATCAATACACTCTTCATCATCCTCAAAATGATTTCGAGGATGTCTGTTGATACAAAAACACTCAGTGTCTTCCCAGTACTCATCAGCATAGATATCGCCATAAGCACCAACCATGTAATTGTAAGCATCATCAAAATCTGCCGGATCAAAATGATCAAATCCAAAAGCATCTTCCCAATCAATTCCCATATTAATTGCCTCCCATTCTTTATAATTTATAAAATTTTTTTTGTTGATATCCATCAACTAAGTGCATTATAAAACCCTACAAATTATTTCGCGTGATTTAACGTGCCATTTAGCAAAAATAAATAATCCGGTGCCTTGGAAGCAACGGATTATTTCAAATTATTATTTACTTATAAATATCAGTCATCACCGATAAAATCAAACATAGACATCTGTCCGTCAATCTGTACAAGTTTATTTTGATCAGCAGCATCCTTCACAACCTCATCGGGCCCTATAACATCACAAAGTATCTCTGACTTTGGATCATACCTTGCCATTGATTTTTTAACGCTATCAGGGCTAAAGTTAGCATAACAATATATACACCCATTGCTGCAGGTATTATGTGCGCCAATTTCTTTACTAGGCATACATCCGCACTCCGGTCTTTGCGCCGCATCTTTTAGATTCTTCTTTGTATTCTTAATCTTTCCGCCAGTTAATCTCTCAACTAAAGCCTTATCTATGCACGCATTATGGTTTATTCCAAGACCATCCAATTCAATATTCTCTGCACAGGTTGTTGCTACCATACCATTTGCACTAACTATATCTCTTATTCCGATAGCAATATCCTTTTTTTCAGCATCAGTAGGATATTTAATACCTATACTATTCAGATTTTTATCAATCTTCTTATAATAATCAACATAGCTGAATACACATTTTTCCGTATATCCCTTAAGATTATCCGACAGCCATTTCACTGTTTCAAGATGCCAGTCACTAGAATAACGATCATTTATAAGAATCGGATCATATCTCCAGATCACTCGCTCCGGTCCAATCTTGTCTGCAAGCTCTTTAAAAGCAGGAAGCAGAACCTCTTTCTTATCAGGGAGATTACGTTCAATATCCTTGTCATAACCTGTCAGAGTAAACTGAAAGTAATAGCAAAAATCTTTCAATTCATCAAGCCTTGGAATGATAGGCACAGGATTCTTCGTCCAAAAGACTATACAATCAACCAGATCAGGTGTAAGGTAAACCTTTGATAACTGATTTGCATTAAGTGGATTCCGAACCACTGCATAGCCTGCATAAATGCGGTTCATAAACCACTCAGAAAAGTATGCTGGTATATCCGTTCTGCGGCTTGCACTTATAATCATATATGACTCTCCTTATCACTTTTTTGTTAATTTTATAATCTGCATTCTAAAGCTTCCTGATCTTTTCATTGGTTCACGGAATTCTTTTTTAGGAGCATCAACTTTTTTCAAACCAAATTTGAAATCTCTCTTCTCTTTCTCATTCCAGTCCCATTCTTCGGGTCTTTGGAAATCAGGATTCAATACTTCAATATTGACAGCAATATCATTCGTTTCATCATTGTAGAAATCATAATATTGTTCAGATGCAACAAACTTATACCAACCATAATCTACAGGATTTTCTTCATAATTAAAACTTTCGATACCAATGAATTCTCCATCACCATTTTTTGTGCTTTCTTGCGCCATAGATGACTGGCTTAATATTCTATCACTAACATTATAATTATTTAGATAATTTATGGCTTGTACTAAATCATTTATTCTTTTGTGAGATTTTTGCGTCTTGTTTATAGAAATAATATCAGCAGCACTATGAGAGATACATAAATATATCTCATTTTGATTAAAACTCATACCTTTTAGATTATCTATCAATTCTTGAAAAGTCGTATCTGGTAGTTCGTTCATTATTTTTCCAAACATAAAGACATTCGAATCCATCCACAAACTCTGAAATTGATCTTCAGTTGTGTTTTCTATAGATATACCCAAATAATTCTCTGTAGGGGGTTCAGAAAACTCACCTTTCAACTTCTTGACATTATCAATAACTAAGCTCCCCCATTTAACGCCATCTGTGCCACGATAAATAAGGTTCTCAGGAAGATCAATATCCTTACCTTCCTCACGAATATTTGCTCTTGCATAAGCTAATGACCACGCATCAATCATGTTTCCACAGCCAAATGTAGAAACAGCAAGTTGAGATTTATTATCACGTTCTGGATCTCTTAAAATAGCATCATACATCACCCAATACTCAAATGCATAAGCCAATCCATATCTCATCATATAGTATTTAACAAATTGAGTGTTTTCATAATCTTCCTTCCTTGGTCCTGTATATGCGCCTTGATTATCCGGTTCATAGTTCAAGTTAGACCAAGAAGTAAAAGCATCTCTAAACATTTTACCAGTTTCTTTACCTACTGAACGATTAGCAAAACCATATGAAATCTGTTTAACACCATATCCATCCTTAAAATCAATTGCCTTTCCAATATAATCTTTTAAGTTGTCTACAAGTTCTTTCTTTGTCATAAATGTAACCCCTCCATAATATAAATCATTTAAATATCAATACTATCTTATCTATTGTTGCGTAAGTGGTTTTCTATCACCTCTTTTCTGCCATATTTTAGACCCATAATCCTTTTTATAAAAACTATAATATGCAGTATTTTCAAAAGTGACCAATTTTATATATAACATAACTATATATTGGGGCGACTATTTTTTGAAAACTTTTGTTGAGTTGATTTTCTCTTCGCCTTATTCTCTCGTTCTCTATTTATTTTATCAATACCTTCTTCAAGATTTTCACTGAAGCTTTCATATATAAAATACTTCTTCAAACTATCCGGAACCTGCTCTAGTTCATCCTGACTTAATTGATCATTCCATTCATGATACAGAGTTACAACAATCATATCATCATCAAAATCTGTAAATGCATCTTTAATAGTTTCATATTCTTTAAATAGAAAAGATTCTTCTTCAAGCACCACTACTCCATCCTTTACACTTAATGGTGTGTCATCAAGATGAATCCTAAAGATTCTACAATATTCCCCTTTAGCACCCAAGAAAGAATCACCTAAAATAAAGATTCCTTCAAGATTTGTAGGACTTAAGGCTATAGGAAGAATAGTGTCACTCATCTTCTTCTCATTTAGATATTTATATAGTTTTTCAACCTCCAAGATATAATCCTCATCATAATCAGTTTTTGATGAAACTATATTTGAATCTAATGTTTTATATGCATTATTGTCATCAATATATTTTTCGAATCTCCTAAGCAGATATATATCATCTCTGAGACTATATGGAACATCAACTACAGTATCATTCATTCTGATACCATATCCATTAAAATAATCTCTTACAGCTGTTTTGAGCATTTTTGTACTCTTTTTTTCTAAGATATCATTTAAAATGCTGCTCACATTTGAAATCGTTTCCTTTTTCAAATATTTTCCAGAAATATTCTCATACTCTTCAATTCTTCTAACCAGATCATCATTAAATATATCCTTATCAATCAGCTGTTTGATTGTCATATCTTTTATGCTTTTAGATGACTTTTTATTGAATAATTTGAACTCCTCACTAAGTATATCTGTAAGCGCCAGAAGCCTTGAATACTTATTAAAAACCGGACGCTTACTACTCTCTTTAGATTTCATATATTTTTCGACGTCATAAATACTTAGATAACTATCACTATTTCTAATCAGATTTTTTATAATCTGGGCTTCACTATCATACTTTTCTTCTAGGTAAGACCAGATAAAACTCTTTGTGTAATAACCCAATAAATCTGAATCTTCGTCATCCACATAATACTTATTCTTTTTAGTTTTTTCTTTTAATTTAACCTTATAATCCTGATCAATACTCTTTTTTTCTTTATAATCATCGAGTATCGCCTGAAGCAATTCTTTTTTTGTAGTAATATCACCCATAGCTACTGCTCCTTTTTATGGCGGATAATATTGATTTTTTTTGCTGTAATATGAATGTGCTTTGCAATCATACCATAATCATCACCAAGCGAATAAAGTGATAATCCCTCTTTATATAGAAAAGCATCTATCATATTTGTGACGTTATCTTTCCAATTCTTTGTAAATGATGATAAAGCATTGTCAAAAAACAGATTTCTAAATTCAATATAAATATCGCAGAATTTAATAGGATCAGGGACAGAAGCTTTCCATTCTTCTAATGTTTCAGATTCTGTTTCCTGTACCTCAGCAAATTCAGCTAGAAGTATTTTTTCCTGTTCTTCATAGTATTCAGGAGACGGTTCTGGCAATTCAATTACATCTTCATTATCCAAAGGCAATTCTTCAGATTCTTCATCAGCTAGTGGTGCAAGAATATTATCTTTGAAAATATCTCTGTCAGAGTTCTCGTTATAAACATCATTTTCAGAAGCTACTGTATCCTCGTTGTTTAGTTTTATTATATTGTTTTCATCCCATATTTCTTTTGGTAATTTGTAGGTTTCAAGAATTGTTTTCTCAGTTACTGACTGAAAAAGATTATTCAGATAATCTATATACGAACCAGCCTCATAACCGGATTCTTCTTTAATATAATACTGTTCATCGAAATATAGATCCTTAAGATTCTTATAAGTTATCAATTCATTAGATAAAGATAGTAAATCATCAAAATACTTGTTTTTATTATTAAAAAAGCAATATGGTAAAAATGTATTCAAAGTATATTCATATTCATTCTTAGGCCCAACTATAGTAATATATAGATAATGATGAAGAAGTTTTTTCAGTTTACCTTTTGTAACACACGTTTTATCATTTTCAAACTTCTCATCATTATCAAGAAACTCCTGGTATGCTTTTATTATATCCTGAATAAACCTCTCTGTTTTCTTTGCATCAATTTTACCATCGGTTTCAATATAATCTCGAAACTGACAAGTTCTCCCACTGATTGTGGCCCTTATTTCATCAAGATTTTTTTCTAATTCATTTCTTCTATACAACATCACATCATAATTTATATCTTTCATTATTGTATCCCTCTCTTTTTATAGATAATTTTACAGGATCATATCATATATGTACTATTTTCGCGTGATTTCACGTGTTTAGAATAACATACAAAAACAGAAGCCTTCAATAATATTATAATTATGCAGTATAATCTTATGCTAGCGTAAAGTTTTATTCGGAAAATTAAATAAAAGAAATATAGAAGGGAACACCCACCTTGTGATAAAGTGTTTAGCGACCAAACCAACACAAACAAGGAGGAACGTTCCCTATGGTCAATAGTGTAAAGTATTTTAATGAGGTTTGCATCAAAAATTTTTTAGAATTATCAGCAGAGTTTGCAGAAAATCCAAATGATATAGCCTCATATGTAAAGAAGGTCACAGATCAACTAACTAAACTAGGGCAGGAAATAATAAAAGAAACCCTTGAAGAGTTTGATTCGATAATTAAGAATAGTTTTGAAAGAAAAGAAAAATGGTATGTAGAACGAACT
>FOEK01000033.1 GCA_900110635.1 Lachnospiraceae bacterium NE2001 | reverse complement strand
GAACCGAAAAAGAGATATATTCCACCTATGAATCATCCTTGGAGAAGCCAGACATTTATGAGATTTGTATTATCTCAACAACATCATCTTTTTGATAATCTCGAAGCTTGTATGTAGATGGTGCGGGAACGGAGTCAAGGGACAGCACGCTGGATGCAAAGCATCCGGGCAGCCCTTGACGAAGTGACACGGATAATCCTAATGTCCCCAGAACAGCAATAGCTGTTCCCTCGCCTTCCTGGCGAAGGACGGGGTTTGGGGCGGAGCCCCAAGCATAACAAAAGCCCTGGAAAATCCAGGGCAAATGTTTTAATCATTTCGGGACATAATCAAAAATGCTTGACAGGGATTTAAGTTGTTTTTTTGTGAAAATTAAACATATTTTGAACAAAAAATGTGTCAACAGGTATAAACCTATTGACACATAATTTTATTAAGTATAATAACGGATTTCTTTATGTTGTTAATATAAAATCAGATAAAATGTAATTGCTCACATCTATTCCTTTATCTGTGAGACGGACATAATTTTCATCCGCATACATAAAGCCCTGGCTTACATATTTGTTTATGATATCACCATAGATTTCAAACACATCTCTCTTGAACTTATCCTGGAACTCCTGACGATTTATTCCTCTAAGCATCCTGAGTCCAAGGAACATATATTCCTCGATCCTGGATTCCAGAAAGATAGTCTGAACATTTTCTCTGAGTATTGCAGTGGCTGAATCATAAAGTCTAGCTCTATCAGTATCTTTAGTAAGCTCTTCGCGGATATCCTCACATATATCTATGTAATTATCCATATTTCTGATATTGCTGTAGCGTTCGCCTTTAAAATAGGAAGAAGCACCAATACCAAGTCCTATATACTGACCGCCAGTCCAATATACTATATTATGTCGGCTTTCAAAGCCAGGCTTTGCATAATTAGAGAATTCATATCTTTGATAGCCTGCTGCCTTAAGGACCTTCTTCGTCATATGATACATGCTTCTGTCAGCTTCCTCATCCGGGAGCATATCAAGTAGATCAGGCCTTTCTTTAAGCTTTGTTCCATCCTCTACCTGAAGAGAATAAACAGATATATGTTCAGGAGATAATTCAGTAATACGTGTAAGTGTATCCACCATACTATGCATATCCTGGCCTGGGAGACCACTCATAGCGTCAACGCTGATATTTTCAAAGCCAGCTCTACGTGCGGCCTCAAAGCCATCAACGAACTCATCATAGTTATGAATACGCCCCAACATTCTGAGTATCTCATCATCTGCAGACTGAAGGCCAATGGACAGCCTGTTTATACCATATTCACGATAAGCAAGAAGATCAGTATATTTTATAGTACCTGGATTTACCTCTATGGTAATTTCCGGAAATCTATCAACCTTAAATATGTGATTGATGGTATTCAGGACATTGCCAATCATAGCTTCATCCAGAACAGAAGGCGTACCACCACCAATATATATGGTCTTAACTATGTATCTGTCTGCGTAAGGCTTGTACATCCTTATCTCGCTCATAAGAGCATTTATATACTGTATCTTTTTAGTGTTGGTTTCCCCTTCAAAAGAAAGAAAATCACAATACATACATTTATGTTTACAAAAAGGAATATGTACATATATGCTGAGAGGTTTTCTCATAGCCTGTAACTCCTGTAAAATCTAAAACAAAAATCAGTCTTCGTCGTCGAGTTTAAGGACAGCCATAAATGCGGACTGCGGAACATCGACAGAACCAACCTGGCGCATCCTCTTCTTTCCTTCCTTCTGCTTCTCGAGAAGCTTCTTCTTACGAGTTATATCACCGCCGTAGCATTTTGCAAGCACATCCTTACGGAGAGCCTTAATAGTCTCACGGGCTATAACCTTGCTTCCGATGGCAGCCTGAATAGGAATCTCAAAGAGCTGTCTTGGAATCTCCTTCTTCAGCTTCTCGCACATCTTTCTTCCACGCTCATAAGCAGAATCTTTAAATACAATAAAGGATAAAGCATCGATGCCTTCACGGTTAATAAGAATATCCAGCTTCACGAGACTGGACCTGGTATATCCTTTCAGCTCATAATCAAAAGAAGCATAACCACGAGAACGGGATTTTAAAGCATCAAAGAAATCATAGATTATCTCATTTAATGGCATTTCATACTTAAGAAGAACTCTTGTCTCCTCCAGATACTCCATGCTCTTATATACACCACGTCTTTCCTGACAGAGCTTCATAATAGCTCCTGTATAATCAGGTGTAGTCATTATCTCAGCATCAACAACCGGCTCCTCCATATAATCAATTTCTGAAGGATCTGGCATATTAGTAGGATTAGTAAGCTCTATAACCTCACCATCAGTCTTGTGTATTTTATAAATAACTGAAGGGGCTGTGGTTATGATATCCAGATTATACTCACGCTGAAGTCTTTCCTGTATTACTTCCAAATGTAATAATCCAAGGAAACCGCATCTAAAACCAAAACCAAGAGCAACACTGGTCTCTGGTTCATAGGAAAGAGATGCATCATTTAACTGAAGCTTCTCAAGTGCATCCTTTAGCTCCTGATATTTGGCACCATCCTCAGGATAGATACCGCAGAAAACCATAGGGCGAGCCTTCTTATAGCCAGGAAGCGCTTCGTCGCACATATTATTTGCATCAGTTACAGTATCACCAACCTCAGTATCACGAACATTCTTAAGTGAAGCTGTAATATATCCAACCATTCCGGCACTGATCTCTTCCTGTGGAATAAACTGACCAGCACCAAAGATACCAACCTCAACAACCTCTGCCTCAGCTCCGGTTTCCATCATATGGATTCGGGAGCCCTTCTTAACAAAGCCGTCAAAGACACGGCAGAATATAATAACACCCTTATATGAATCATAAAGACTGTCAAATATCAGAGCCTTAAATGGCTTATCGTTGTATCCAGTCGGAGCAGGAATCTTCTCAACGATTGCTTCTAGAACCGACTCGATATTGATACCATTCTTTGCAGATATCTGAGGAGCATCCTCAGCAATGATTCCTATAACATCTTCTATCTCAGTAATAACCCTAAGAGGATCAGCCGAAGGAAGGTCTATCTTATTGATAACTGGGAACACTTCAAGATTGTGGTCTATAGCCATATATACATTTGCAAGCGTCTGAGCCTCAACTCCCTGTGCAGCATCTACAACAAGTACAGCACCTTCACAGGCAGCAAGAGCACGTGACACCTCATAGTTAAAATCCACGTGTCCCGGAGTATCAATAAGGTTAAGAATATATTCCTCGCCATCCTTTGCTTTGTAAATGATACGGACAGCCTGAGACTTTATAGTGATACCTCTCTCTCGCTCTATATCCATATTATCGAGAACCTGCTCCTGCATCTCTCGTTCAGTAAGTGTACCTGTCATTTCAATAATACGGTCAGCCAGTGTCGACTTGCCGTGATCGATATGTGCTATGATGCAGAAGTTTCTTATTTTTGATTGATCTAAATGTGACATATTTTATCCTTTATATTTGATTCCTGACTTTATTCCTTCTGTAATAAAGCTTCAGGATTAATTTCTTTTTTACCTATTGGAAGTTCAGCCAAGATAATAGCCACGAACATTATAACACAACCTATTATTTCGTCGACAGATAATTTCTGCCTAAGTACAACAAATCCAGAGATGGCAGAAACTACTGATTCCAGACTCATTATAAGAGAGGCCACCGTCGGATTAACATCCTTCTGTCCTATTATCTGAAGGGTATATGCAACTCCGCAGGCCATAAGACCTGAATAACATAATGCTGGAAGCGCAGAACGGATCAGCTGAAATGTAGGTGCCATATTATAAACGACAGAATCCATTGGATATACAAAAAACACACTTATGACCGCCGCCACTAGAAACTGTGTGCTGGACATAACTATTCCATCAACACCTTTAGCGTTGGCGTGATCAATATAAAGTATGTGAAATGAAAATATAAGCGAGCATATCAGAAGCTGTATATCAGATAAAACAAAATGAAAGCTATTTCCCCGACCAATACAAAGAAAATACAAACCAACAAGAGCCAGAAGTACAGATAACCATATTATAGGACTGTTTTTTTTCTTAAAGAATATGCCAAGTATCGGCACCATTATTATATAAAGAGCCGTAATAAAGCCAGCTTTACCAGCTGAAGCCTTAAGCATAGCCATCTGTTGGAAATTCGAAGCAGCACATAGAATAATTCCGCAGATTATTCCACATTTTATAGAAAGCTTTATATCACCTGATTCTTTACCCTTCTTCTTATTCATATTCCTGATACAAATAATTACTGGAATTAATACAAGCCCACCCATAATGTATCGTACAACACTGAAGGTAAAAGGACCAATGTACTCCATTCCGGCACTTTGTGCTACAAAGGAAGTACCCCATATAAAAGCAGTCAGAAACAGTACAAATGAATTACGTATTGAATTGTTATTCTTTTTTCCACTCATAAAGTTAACTATATATCAATTTCTAATACTCTATTTTACAGCAACTTCATGATTATATAGAGATAATATAGCCTTGTCAAAGTAAAACTCTGACAAGGCTAATATTATAAAACTTATTTTTCCTTCTTCTTTAGGATCAGAATACCAATTATTCCAATAAATGCTATTACAAGTAATATTGCAACTGGTATTATTGGATTGGAATCTCCGGTATTAACCGTTGTACCCTGTTTCTCAGGTGTACTTGGAGCGGATGGTCCAGGTGTCGTTGTAGTATTCTTCTCTTCTGTAGATTTTGAAGGAGTACCTGGTGTAGTTGTTGTGTCTTTCTTATCTGTTGTATCCTGCTTATCAGTAGAAGTTTCTTTTTCTTCTGTTGGCTTTGATGGAGTTTCAGATTTCTCTGGAGTTTTCTTATCCTTCATCTCAACCTTGATAACATCTGCACCCTTTTCTCCAGCTTTTTCTGCTATGGAGAAGCTTACCGGTTCTGCCAGCTCATATCCCGAAGGAGCTTCCGTCTCAACCAGCTTATAGGTCTTACCGGATACAAACTTTCCATCAACCTCATAAGCTGAGTCAGTTGAAGTCCAGCTGATAACATCCTTACCATTATCATCAACGACTTTAAGCTTTGCACCCGCAAGAGGCTTACCAGCTTCATCTGTCTTTAAGAAGCTTACCTTTACTTCAGGCTCAAGCCAGGTGATATTTCCATTTGCATCTACCTTAACAGTGCCATTTCCATCATTAACCATGGACATCTGGACTGATCCATTGTTAGTCTTTGTAAGCTTAAGCTTAATAGGTTTCTCAGATACATAATATCCAGAAGGAGCAACCTCTTCCTGAACAGTATATTCTACATTAGTAAGAACGCCTTCAAACTTAATCCTACCCTTTGAATCTGTTGTAGCCTGAGTAAGCTTTACAAGATCAGTCTTTGACTCTCCTGTACCCAGTGTTTTACCTGTTCTAGAATATAGATCACCCTTTGATATGTAGAGGCCATAAGTAGAACCAGGAAGAACTTCATCAGTCTTGTCAAGATTAACCTTTACAAACTCAATATCTCCACGATACAGATCATTTGTGAGCTTATTTCCAGCTACTGCATTTCCCTTTGAATCCTTAAGACCAGAATAGTTACCCTTTGAATCAATTTCAGCTGTATAGGTATTGGTATCAAGTACATATTCACCAACAGTCTTTGTTTCTGTAACGTTATACGTGCCTGCATCCAGATTAGTAAATGTAACTATACCATCTTTATCAGATACGCTGGTAACTGGTTTAAATGCAGCGTCTCCAACCTTAGTGATAGTAAACTCAACATCATTTAATGGAGCTGCAAGTGAAGGTTCATTTGAACAAGTCTCATTTAGAAGACCTTCTTTATTTAATACTATACTACCCTGTGGCCAGTCTTCAACAAGAAGAACACCAGTTGCATTCTGAGTTGTAGTTGTCTTAGATGCATCTACATTTCCATATATATCAAGTGTAAATGTAGTATCTGTTGTTATCTGGTATCCATTAGGAGCAACCGTTTCTCTAAGTGTATAGGTTACACCTGTCTTAAGACCATTTATCTCGTGAGGTGTTGTAGTAGAATCCCACTCGATAGTAGCACCACTGGCATCCTTTACAACATTTCCTTGTTCATCCAGAATCTGGATATGTGCTCCTGCCAATTCCTTTTCGTTAGTAACATCAACCTTGGATATCTTAACGCTGGTCTTTGCGTCTTCCACAAGAAGAACTCCATCATTATTTCTAACCTTAGTTGTTGTTGAATTAGTATCTACAGTGCCATCATCTTTTAGACTAAAGGTTGTATCTGTTGTAACTGCATATCCATCTGGAGCAACAGTTTCTCTAAGCGTGTAAGTCACGCCCGTCTTAAGACCAACTATTTCTTTAGGAGTTGTTGTTGAATCCCACTCGATATTAGCACCACTGGCATCCTTTACAACATTTCCACTAGCATCAAGGATCTGGATATGTGCTCCTTCAACCTCATCACCACTTGTAATATCAACCTTAGATATCTTAACGCTGGTCTTTGCATCTTCTACAAGAATAGTTCCATCTGTACTTATAGTTCCAGTAGTAGTAATTTTTCCATCTGCATCAAGCATGAAGGTTGTATCCGTTGTAACAGCATATCCATCTGGAGCAACAGTCTCTCTAAGTGTATAAGTTACGCCCGTCTTAAGACCAACTATTTCTTTAGGAGTTGTTGTTGAATCCCACTCGATATTGTTACCTTTTTCATCTTTAACAATATTTCCAGTAGCATCAAGGATCTGGATATGTGCTCCAGCAACCTCGTCACCACTAGTAATATCAACCTTAGATATCTTAACGCTGGTCTTTGTATCTTCTACAAGAAGAGCACCATCCGAACTTCTAACCTTAGTTGTTGTTGCATCGGTATCTATAGTTCCGTCAGCCTTAAGTTTAAAGGTTGTATCTGTTGTAACTGTGTATCCATCTGGAGCTACAGTCTCTCTAAGAGTATAGGTTACGCCTGTCTTAAGACCTTCTATCTCTTTAGGAGTTGTTGTAGAATCCCACTCGATATTACCACCACTGGCATCTTTCACAACATTTCCTTGTTCATCAAGAATCTGAATATGTGCTCCAGCAACCTCTTCTCCACTAGTAATATCAACCTTAGATATCTTAACCTTGGTCTTTGCATCTTCTACAAGAAGTGCTCCATCTGAACCTCTAACCTTAGTTGTAGATTCATTAGTATCTATACTTCCATCATCTTTCAGTTTAAAATATGTATCCGTTGAAACTGCATAACCATCTGGAGCAACAGTCTCTCTAAGTGTATAAGTTACACCTGTCTTAAGACCAACTATTTCTTTAGAAGTTGTTGTAGAATCCCACTCGATATTGTTACCTTGTTCATCTTTAACAATATTTCCAGTTGCATCAAGAATCTGGATATGAGCTCCTTCAACCTCGTCACCACTAGTAATATCAACCTTAGATATCTTAACCTTAGTCTTCGCATCTTCTACATAAAGAATTCCATCATTATCAAAAGTAGCTGTTGTTGCAATAGCATCAATAGTTCCATCAGATTTAAGTTTAAATAATGATTCTGATGCAATAGCGTAACCCTCTGGTGCAACAGTTTCTCTTAACTTGTAGGTCTCGCCTGTACTCAGACCAACAACTTCGTGAGGTTCCGTAGTAGAAACCCACTCAATTAAATCTCCATTCACATCTTTAGCAATATCCCCGGTTGAATCAATTACTTGGATAACAGCACCGTAAAGCTGTCGACCATTTTCAACATCAATTTTTGAAACCTTCACAACTGTAGGATATGAAAAAGTATTTGTAAACTTAGCCTCTGACAAAGCATTAGAGATTGAACCCGAATCCCCAGTCTTTGTAGTTGTACAATTTGAAACAGAAGCTTCTTCTACGGTATATTGTACAGATTGAGGTAAACCAAAAGCAGTTTTAGACTCTCCATTTTTTAACGTAAAGTTCGATACACCATTCGTAAATGACATATCTCCATAAGTTCCAGATATACCTGTATCATTAAGTGAAACTTTAAAATTAAACTCTTTATCAAAATCAACATCCTTTGAACTAGAAACAGTTTTACTAACTTTAAGATTACCTGTTTCACGTGTGTTGGTGAATACAGCTTCTGATGTATCTCCACTTGATATAGTTCCTGTATCACCTGTTTTACCAGTATTAATAAATCCATTTACATTTGCTTCAGTTACAGTATATGAGACACCATCAGGAAGATTTGTGGCAGACTTAGACTCTCCGCCCTTTAAACTAAATGTTGCAACACCATTAGTAAATGTCATACCACCAAAGGTGCCATTAATTGTGTTATCACCAAGTGTTACAGTAAAATCAAACTGTTGGTCTTTATCACTTGATAAATCACTAACTAAAGCTTTAGATACAGAAAGATTGCCTCCTTCTTTTGTGTTAGTAAACTTAGCCTCTGACTTTGTATCAGATATTGTTCCTGTATCTCCAGTCTTTGTTGTAGCAAATCCGTCAACAGCAGTTTCTGTAACTGTGTATCCTACTGTCTGTGGTAATCCAGTCGCAGTCCTCTTCTCTCCATCTTTAAGAGTGAATGTTGCAACACCCTTAGTAAATGTCATACCACCATAAGTACCGCTTATAGTTGTATCAGAAAGCGTAACAGTAAAGCTAAAGTCTTTGTCCTTATCACTAGCTGTTGAACTCTCAACAGATTTACTAACTTCAAGATCACCAGTTTTACGTGTGTTGGTAAACGCAGCAGTCTTAGCGTCCTGGCTAGAAATAGAACCAGTATCACCTATTTTTGATGTGGTAAATTCCGTATTTGATGTTTCTGTAACAGTATATGTAACACTTTCAGGAAGACCTGTAGCTGACTTAGACTGTCCACCTTTAAGCTTAAATGTCGCAATACCATTGGTGAAAGTAATATCCCCATAAGTACCAGTAATTGTATTGTCACCAAGTGTTACAGTGAATTCAAATTCCTCATTACTATCTGCTGCCAAATCACTAACTAAAATCTTTTCAACATTAAGGTTGCCAGTTTTACGTGTATTGGTAAATGTAGCTGTTGATGGTGTTGTGCTGGATATAGTACCAGTATCACCTGATTTTGTAGTAGTAAATCCAGTATCTTCTGTTTCTACAACAGTATATGTAACACCTTCAGGAAGACCTGTTGATGATGCAGACTCTCCATTCTTTAATGAGAAAGTAGCAACGCCGTTGGTAAAGGTCATCCCACCATAAGTACCATTAATCGTATTGTCATTAAGTGTTACAGTGAAATCAAACTCTTTATCACTATCTGAAGCCATATCACTGACTACAGTCTTTGTTACAGCAAGTCCGCCTTCTTGTTTTGTATTAGTAAACTTGGCCTCTGACTTTGTAGCAGAAATAGTACCAGTAGAACCAGTCTGTGTTGTAACAAAACCATCAGCAGCAGTTTCTGTTACTGTGTAACCTACTGTCTGTGGCAATCCAGTCGCTGTCTTCTTCTCTCCATCTTTAAGTGTGAATGTCGCAACACCATTTGTGAAGCTCATACCACCATAAGTTCCACTTATACTTGTATCGTCAAGTGTAACAGTAAAGCTAAAATCTTTAGTTTTATCGCTAGCAGTCGAACTTACTACTGTTTTACTAACTTCAAGATCACCCGTAGGAGTCTCTGTATTTCTAATAGCGCCAGCATCAACAGTTGCTTTATTTACATCAATAGATATACCGTTGTTTGTAACAGTATATTTATATGTATCATCAAGTTTTGCACCTAGCGAATCTGTTTCATATACTTTGTATGTTCCATACGGAACATCAGTCCAGGTAACGGTATCAGTAGTTCCAGTTGCAGAACCCTTAAGGTTACTAATAGACTTTGCGCTACCAGGTACAAGAGTTTCATTCTGAGGTACAACAACAGAGTACAATGCAAAGTAGAATGTGTCAGATTTAAGTGATGGTGACACAAACTTCTTTGTAACGGTAACACTACCCTTTGGATTATATAAATTATTAAGAGTTACAGTAGAAACAGATGTTGAATTCTGAATTGATCCTGTACCATCATTATTTGTTCCACCAGTAATACTACCCTTTTCATAACCAAGAGTTTTATCGCTCTGGGAGAGATCAGATTCTGTAACAGTATAGGTTGTTCCAATTGGCAAATCACCAAAGGTAAATACATCACCATCTTTAATCGAAACAGTTGCTGAACTCTTGGTTGTTGAACCTGAAACAAGACTAAAATCAGCTGTTTTTCCAGTAGCAATTGTTTTAGCACCGGTAACTGCATTCTTTCCAGCAGGCACTTCAAGAGTAACAACAGCAGAAAACTCCTTGCTTTTAACTGTATCAGTAAAATAAGAAGCAGCTAATGTATCAGCCTTTGATAAAGATTTAGTAACACTAAAAGATCCTTTTTCTTCTATATCCTTTTTATTACATACAGTCCAAGTATATGCGAAAGGAATCTTTGCTATAGTAATATTATTTGCTTTACTAACTGCATCATCTAATTTATCTGCAGCAATATAACTCGGATTTTGATCTAAGGCTACGGTATCATCCTCAGAGTAAAAAACAAAATAATGTGGAGTTGAATCAAGTAAATATCCATTAGGAGCTTTTGTTTCAACCCAGTAGAATATGGTGCCTTCGGCAAATTCTGAACTATCAAAATAATAATATCCACTGGAGCCAGGTACATCCTTAAGTATCCGTGTATCTCCAGTTATTATATTTTGACTATCAATATCAACTTTATAAACATCAAACTTTGCATCGCTAAGTTCTTTAAATATATTGTGCTCATCAATCTTATGTATGCGCAAAGAACCAGCACCGATAGTTGCTGAATGATGTGAAACCTTATGTTCTTCAGATGTCTTATCAGAATCAATAGACGAATCACCAGATAGTTCAGCAGAATTATCAACCTGAATAGTACCTACTCCTCTTGTTCTCGCAGTATATTTTACAATAACATGCGTACTATCAGGAATTGTCATAGATATCAATCTGTTATCATCGTTATATGATAATGTTGCATCTCCAGAAGCAAGTAAATCAGTTCCATTTGCATCAGTAATTGTAAATGCATTAGAGCCCGTATTATTAGTAACAAGCTCAATAGAAGTTGATAAATTATCCTTCAGGGTTAACGGTGAGCCATTATTAAGTGTAAGTGCATCCGGATTAACATCAATACAAAAACGTATATTATCAGCGTCCGTTACAACTGAATCAGTAAGATCAGTCTTTGTAAGGAACTTATAATCATAAAAAGCAGTATCGGTGTCTTCTGCTATTACATTAGTACCAGTAGAATCAGTAACCTTAAATGTATTTGAATAACTTTGCGTAGTCGTAGAACCTTTTACCTTTGCTAATTCAGCATCGGATAGTTTTGTTTTATACATTACCGAAGTACAAACACCACTAATACCAACATATCCTTTAGCACCTATCCAAGTATTAGTAAATACATCACTTACATCGATAGGACCAATCTTATTTCCACTTATACTTGGTGTAGCACTAGATGTATAATCCCAAAAAGTATACCCTTTTGAATTAGTACCATTAGCCTTTATTATCATAGTACCATCAACATATTCCATACCCTCTGGAAGTTCATCTATAAAATATAAAGCCTGGTCTGGTTTTATTATGGTTTTGTTCTCATTAATAACAACTACCCAATCATATGTTTTATCTTCTTTATTGTATATGTATGATTTATTTACAGTTAAAGTTCCACTTGTATCCTCATACAGTTTATCAACTTGTTTTGAATCAAGAACAGAATCATTTTTATTCTTAAATACCGCATTATTACGATATGTTACACCATTAACAAGATTGCCTGATGTCGGAGTAGAACTTAGCTCTATAGTATAAGTTGTCTTTGCTGGTATAGAATTAAATACAATATTTCTACTTGAAGAATTAGGTACTTCAACCACGTTGTAATCAGTTGAAGGAACGGCATTTCCGTTTGCATCTTTTACAACAAGACTAGTCCAATCAATAGCTGCATTACCTGGCTGAAAGTCATATATATTGTTAAGAGTATTAGCACTAGCTGTTTCGGTTATATATGCATTCTGTAATGCATTGTCACCAGTATTAGAAACAGTAAGTTTCCAATTTACTTTATTAGTAGTACTATCAAAAGAAACAAACTCTTTAGTAAGTGAACCAACTCCAATTTCCTCAAAATCATTATTAAATGCTACATCATCTGTTCCTGTATATTTATCATTAGAAGCAGTAACTTCGTTTGTTAATGTTCTGGTGCCATCAATATTCGGAGCTTCTTCATTTTTTGGTATCTGAACATTGTATTCAATAGTAATAGGACCAGTTCCATAAGAATCACTGGTTACATATTTAAATAGTTCAGATACATTGTCATAATAATTTGTATCTGTAAAAGTATTATTGGTAGGTGATATTACTGTTCCATTGAGTTTAATATCGCCAACTAGTCTCTGAAGGTCTTTCATGTTATCTACGATTGTAAGTCCAGAAAGATCTGTGGAGGAATCACCAATAGTAATTGTATACTTAAAGATTTTTTCAGAATCTGAAACAGTACTTAAAACCTTTTGTACAGAAAGTTCAGTTTTAGGTTTAACAGTTTCAGTAACTGGATCAGTTGATTTATTATCTGCTCCCCAGGTTGGATATACGCTATTAACTAACGAACTTCCAAGTTCCGAAGCAGGTATAGTTGTGGAATAAGAAATAGTAATGCCATTTCCTGCTGTTATCTCTTTATTATTATCCTGCATAGCAGCAAATAGATTAACATCAGCAACCTGGCCATTAATCGATGTGTAATTTGATAAATCAATAATTTGGCCACCAACTGATGCACTAAAAGAATCAGCAACAAATTTTTGTTTATCGTTATTTAGAGTATCAAAAACATGGAATGAGGCATTCTCATATGTTGATGGGGTTACAACTACATTATATTTTACATTATAGGTTCCATCACCATTAGGAGTTACAGCTACACTATCATTATTTTTGCCCACAGCTCCCTTGGATGTAGATACTGTAGAAGCACTAGGAAATGATAAAGTTGTATCTGCCTGAGCACCAGGGAACTTAAAACTAATGTTATCTTTTGAACCAATAGATTTTTCATCAAGGGTAACATCCATAGAAAATGTACCGCTGATACTTGCTGGTGAAGATTCACCACCAGTTGGATGAATAACACTTTCCAGCCAATTTCTATCAACGTTAAGATACACTTTATTTTCAGATATAGTATATGTACCTCTATCCGTATTTCCTTCAACAATAGCACCATTGTTTTTATCGACAATACTTGAAAGTTCAGGATATTGATTTATAAACTGTGAAAGATCATATATCCATATAATTTCATCATAAGATGAATCATATGCATCATTATATTTATCTTGTGGAATTGTATAAGTAATATCCACCGCAAATGATGAATTTCTACTTGTTGGAGCCTGGCTTACATTTGCATTTACTAAACTGGTTATATCTACCAAATAAGCATTCTGACTAACAGCTTTTACACCAGTTCCTACTCCGTAAGGCATAATAAGAGAAAGCACCATCGCTAATGCCATAAACAGAGCTAGCACTTTTCTTTTCATCCCAATCTTTATTCTCCCATAATTATCAACCATATCAAACCCTCCATAAAGGTCAAGAAGTTTTAGATTAGTATATTTCAAATGAATACTAACTTATATTTTACTAAAAAAAGAGCACTTTAGCAAGAAAACTGTACTTGTAAAGTGCCCAATTATAACTATTTAGCATATAAATTTTATAATTTTCTATTTATAATAGGATTTTAATAGAAATCACCATACTTATTAAGTGCGTAAAGCGCAAGCGCAAAGGCCAGACCGATAAGTACATCTGAATCCACGTCGAAGTCCATGATGTAGGTTTCGCACATGTTGAGCGCCTGTCCTGGAATCAGGTAGTTCTCATTTCGAACTGTCATCATAGGAAGCGCTCCACGATAGAGAACATATCGCCATGAGAAGCCATCACCCTCAACCTCAAGGTCTTCGTCATAATCGATAACGTATCTCTGAAGACGTGACATTGTATCACGCTCAACAGTACCAAACTTATCACGTGCTGCAAACTCAAAATACGAACCTTCTCTTCCGTACTTTTCCTGAACATAAGCACATTCACTGATTGTATCAGCAAGGAATATCTTGATTCTATGTCCAGTGGCAATAAAATCATCCTTGGTGTAGTAAACCTCTTTACCCCTCTCATTAAATACTCTTACGGAATCATACTCCTCAAGATCCTGAGCTTTAATAAATAATTTTGCCATATCACCTAACCTCTTTAATAAAAATACAACAATAAGTATTCTATCATAAATCTTATATTTCAACAACCGGTTATTGTCGTAAAATGATATTGCAATTTGTCTAAACTTAGCAATTAAAATTATCTAAATCAAACAATTTAAGCGTTTCAATATATTGAAATATTTATATAACTATTTGTACCAGATATTAAAATCAACCGCACCATTTATTCCGTCAATTATACCGCTGGAGGTCTGTTGCCACATATAATAGCTGCCAGCATAAGACGTTTTTGTAGTATAGTTAGCAAGCCATACCTTATAACCCTTTTCGTTAGTCCATACATTTTCAAGGAAGTTCTTACTGCTGTAAAGACAGGTATCATAGCCTGCACTCTTCATCTCATCAGCAAAAAGATAAAAGCAGTCATTTATATCATATAGATTCATTCCGTAGCTTTCGAAGTTGCCAAAATCCTCCCAGTCATAGGCTATCGGAAAATCCAGAGACTCGCCATTAAGAATATTCAGAAGATAGCTTGCACTCTTCTTCACCTCATCAGCGTTGCTTTCTTCAGCGTGCCAATAGATACCCACCTTAAGTCCAGCAGCCTTGGCATTCTTGATATTTGTATAATAGGTTCGATCAGTATAATTCTCTCCATCATCATAGCCACCAAGTCTGATGATCACATACTCGCATCCCGCAGCCTTAACTGCATTGAAATCAATATCACCCTGCCATCTGGATACATCTATGCCAAGAGATTTATTCTCACCGCCATAATTCTCCGCAAATGTAGCAAAATCCACAGTTCCAGGAGCAGAGCTTCCGCTTGGACTTGAAGAGTCGGCTGGAGTTTCATCAACATATACTGTCATATGATCTGATTTGGTATGACCAGCATCATCCTTAAGAGTAATACTGAGATTATAAGTGCCAGCAGTTGAGGTATCAAGATCACCTTCAACAACAAGCTCCACATCACGGTCAGTATCATCTGCATAACCAACATAATTATGAATATCAAATGCTTCTCCCAGGCCAAGAGACGCCGAGGAAGACTTAATCAAAAAGAAAGGAGCTTTGGTATCTTCGTGGTTATCAGAGAAATAATCGCCGTAACTGACTATATTGTTAGCAGGTTTACCTGAAGAGCCAGATGAATTATTGTTATTTTCAGCATTTGCAATTGCCGCCTCATCAACTTCATCATCAACGCCTTCCGCATCAGATGATGAAGCAGCCGGTTCAGCCAGACTTACTTCTTCTTCAGTATTCTGAGATATATCAGCCTCTTCGTCAGCATTTGACTGAACTGTTGTTGCCTCAGTAGTATTAGGCATCGAGGTTATCTTATCTGAATTGCCAATTTCTACAGTTGTCTCCTCTTTCTTACTGCTGCCGTGATCAGACATAGCAATAGTCGTCACAAGAAGAGCTACACCTACAAAAGCAACAAGAACTATAAGACCTATTAAAAAACTTTTTATCTTTTCGCCCATATAAAACTTCCATATACAATACTTAAGAGACTTCTCAAAGATAAAAAATATACTTTGAGAACAATCCCTGAAGTCATATTATACAAAAGATAATAAAAATGCGCCACAAGTATTTCCACCTGCATCTCAAGCTCGCCAAGCTTATCAAGAACCTCGCTCTGAAACAAAAGAGCAACACAGATTTTTGTTATATATTTTATATAGTTATTTTAATACAGTTGGATTCCTCATCTTCTTTGTTATAGCTATATTTTAATTCACTTGCGATACCCCCAAGTATTGTAAGTGATAACTCATTATCGGCTGTATTTATATCATATTTGTCACCTTTATATGTTATTATAATCCTGCATTCTTCTTCCTTAAGCGAGTATTCGACCTTTATTCTGATAAATGGATTCTTAAGATGAGGAAGAAGTATCTGCTGAACAACCTCCTCAATGGCAAGACTAACGTGATACTTCTTAGGTGAAGGAACATCATTCTTAAACAGATAATCATCAAGCTCTGAATTAAAGCTATAAAAATCATATCCCTTGCTATCAACAACAACCTCAAAGACCTTAAGTCCACGGATAAATCGTCTAGTCAGTTCCTTCTGAGGATTATCAAATATCTCATCCGGAGAACCCTCTTCATATATGCCGCCTTCATCCATATAGAAAACACGGTTGGATATAGCCCGGGCAAAGTTCATCTCATGAGTAACTATCATCATGGTCTTTCCACTTTTAGATAGATCCCTGATAACAGCCTGAACCTCAGAAACCATAGTCGGATCAAGAGCACTCGTAGGCTCATCAAGTAGTATGATATCAGGATTCATACAGAGAGTTCTTGCTATGGCAACTCGCTGTTTCTGGCCACCAGAAAGCTCATCTGGATAGTTTAGCGCCTTTTCTGATAAACCAACTCTATCAAGCAGCTCCATGCCCTTATCATAGGCTTCCTGTTTACTTATTTTTAGGAGGTCCATTGGCGCCAGCATCAGATTTTCAATAACTGTTAGATGTCCAAACAGATTGAAGGACTGGAAAACCATTCCCATTTTCTGTCTAACCTTTTTGATGTCCACTCCCTTTGCGGTTATATCCTCACCGTTCACGAGAATCTGCCCCGATGTAGGCTTTTCCAGAAGATTAATGCATCTGATAAATGTTGATTTACCCGTTCCAGATGGACCAATAACTGATATCACATCGCCATCATTGATCGATACACTAACATCTTTTAATGGAGTTACGTTATCATATTCTTTCTTTAGATTCTTAATCTCTATCATTTGTACGCACCCCCTTCAGTATATCCTCTCTCTTACGTCGTTTAGGATTTATCAAAATCTCGATTCTTCCAACTATAAATGTGAGTAATCCACCAAGGATAAAATATATAATAGCAACAGCAATCAATGGGAAAAAGGCCTCATAGGTTCTACCCCTGACTATATCACCCATCTTCGTTAAGTCCTGAACCGCAATATAACCAACTATTGCAGTTGCTTTTATTAACGATACAACCTCACCCTTGTAGGATGGCAGGAAATGAGGAATTGCCTGAGGTAATATGATACGGAAGAAGGAATGAAAATCACTATAACCAAGAGAAAGTGCAGCTTCTCTCTGTCCCTTATCTATTGCTCCAACGCCCATCTTAAGCATTCCAAAAACACCTGAACCAAATACCAGTGTAAATGCTATTACTGCCACAACTGTTCCGCTAATTTCTGACTTGGCAAATATGATGTAATAAAGGATCATAAGAAGTACTACAACTGGCATACCCTGAACCAGCCATACAAAGAAACCTGCAATCTTGTTAGCTACTCTATTACCATTTCTACATCCCATATAAACAAGAAAACCAAGTATTGTACCAAAGAGGATAGACAGAAGCGTTATTATTAAGGTTGTAAGAAGGCCTTGAATAAAGAGCTTGTAACGTTCTTCTCTGATAAATGTTTTATACCAGCTGGTCTTTACACGTCCCAGGAAGGAATTATCTACCTCCTCGGCGCTCTTTGAACGTACTATCAAAACAAATGCAGCATCTCTATAATCAACAAAATCCATGGTTTCTCTTCGCTCATCGGATGTAACAATAGAACCACAGCCAATATCCGCCTTTCCTGAGCCAATCGAAGAAAGAACCGCAGAAAAATCCATAGGAGTAAACTCAACGTGTACATCCAGTTCTTTAGCTATAAGAAGGATCGTCTCTATATCAAGTCCAAGAAGCTCACCGTCCTGTCCAAGATAACTCATAGGCTCCAGCGCATCGCAGGCGGCTACATTTACGGTACCATTTGTACCAGGCCAATCCTGTTCAGGAAGAGTTTTCTTACTGTCGTCAGCACTGGTCCATTTATCCCATAAGGCATCCTTGGTTTCCTGAGGGATACTATCATAAGTATCCTGCCACTCTTTACATCTTTCATCACCTTTTGCAAAAGCCAATCCAAATGTTGATACTCCCAGGTTCTCTGGAAATATAGCCAGCTCAGCTTCCCTGTTTGCAGCTAGCTCTGCCACGGCATTATTCATTAGTCCTGCATCACTCTTCTTAGTTTTAACAGCCAGCATCATGTCCGGCATTGTCTGAAAATAAGTATACTCCTTAACATTTGGAACCTTGGCTGAAATGACATTTTCAAATGGCGCTCCAGTAAGCATGGATATTGTCTTGCCATTTAACTCATCAAAAGTCTGATATTCAGCTTCAGAACCATCTATAATGACCGCAGAAGGAAAAACATCTGAAGGAACAGCAAGCACAATACCACCTGTGGCTGTTGGATTACTGAAAAGCACCTGTTCCTGTCTTTCAGCAGTTACATTCATATCTGTAGAAAAATCATATTTACCAGACTGCACAGCTGGAATTCTTGCATTAAAATCAACATCACCCAGTTCAAGATCATAACCTCTTTCTTTACAGAAACGAACAACAAGGTCGATGTCATAGCCTACATTTTTACCATCCTTAATATAGGACCAAGGCATATCCGTTGAGGTAGTTATTACCTTTATAGTTCCATTCTCACCAGTAAGGATGGACATATCAACCACCTTTTTGTCCTCATCCTCACCCATCCATATATCATATATTTCCTGAAGTGTGCCATCCTCAGTAATCTTTTCAAGAAACTCATTGAATTCTTCACATAAAGCGGCACTGTCAGGATCATCCTTACGGAAAGCAAAGCTGTAATCCTGATGAGTAATACGGTCATGAATATAATCAATATCGGGGTTTTCTTCGTGAATCGTTTTAACTCCAGGTTCATCGCCCAGATAAGCATCAATCTTTCCTTCAAGGAGCGCCACGTTCATATCCGGATAATTGTTAAAATATAAGTGTTCACTATCCGGAAAATAAGTCTGGGCAGCTTCTTCCATAAGTGTTCCCGTAAGTACACCTATTTTCTTGCCATTGTAATCCTCCCATTTAACATCTCCATCGTGGGTATCACTTTGATCCGTATCCGCCGCAGATACGCCTGAATAATAAATCAATACAAAAAAAAGAGAGACTACTACAATTAAAGCAGTAATCCATACTGATCGTTTATTATTTATCAACTTTTTAGTATTCACCCCGAAGCCTCCTTCTCTTTGAATGTAAATTAAATATATCATATTATGGGTTTAAAGGCAAAAAAAGGACTATACAGCAATACCTATAGAGGTATTAACTGTATAGTCCTTAAAAGTCTATTATTAAAGAATACTATATCTATTTTTTTCATAATTGTAACTATTTTGCATATAAAAAGGACATCTTATTCAGACATCCTTCTATATTTTAAAATATTAATCATTTTTTATGATGCATTCATTCACAACTGATTCAGGAACATCCTCTTCTTTTATGTTATTGTCTCTGATATATTTGCTGTATTTGCGGAGATCAAATTTCAGTGATTGAGGTGTTCTGTAGAAATTTAAAGATTCAATAAACTCATCTGCAATTTTCACTTTTTCGTCAAGCATCATCTTCTGTCCACTCATAAGTATACACCTCCCTAATTTTTTAGTTGCATTAAAAAGATCACTTTACAAATACTAAGATACGGTACTCTTATGTATTTGTCAAACTCAGTTTCAGAAACTAAAAAACCACTCATACATCCCTGCATGAGTGGTTTTTATTTAATAGAAATATTATATAATAATAATCTCTACATTAATATCATTCCACTTCCTGATTCTCTGACCAGAGCGAAATTGATTCATATAACTAGCTGCCTCATCGAAACAGATAGTCAAAAAATAATAGAAAAATTTATTTAGCCGCTTTCTCAGCAATAGCTGCCTGTGCAGCAGCAAGTCTAGCAACAGGTACACGGAATGGTGAACATGATACATAGTCAAGTCCGATCTTATGACAGAACTCAACTGATGAAGGATCTCCACCGTGCTCTCCACAGATACCAGCGTGAAGTGCTGGATTAACTGGCTTACCAAGCTTAAGAGCTGTATCCATAAGCTTACCAACACCATTCTGATCAAGCTTAGCAAATGGATCATTCTCGAAGATCTTAGCATCATAGTAAGCATCAAGGAACTTACCAGCATCATCTCTTGAGAAACCAAATGTCATCTGTGTAAGGTCGTTTGTACCGAAGCAGAAGAAATCAGCTTCCTTAGCAATCTCATCAGCTGTAAGTGCAGCTCTAGGGATCTCGATCATTGTACCTACTTCATACTTAAGATCAACGCCTGCAGCAGCGATTTCAGCATCAGCTGTCTCTACTACAAACTTCTTAACATACTTAAGCTCCTTAACCTCACATGTAAGTGGGATCATGATTTCAGGCTTAACTGTCCAGTCTGGATGCTCCTTTTGAACCTCGATAGCAGCTCTGATAACAGCCTTTGTCTGCATAACAGCAATCTCAGGATATGTAACCGCAAGACGGCATCCTCTGTGACCCATCATAGGGTTGAATTCCTTAAGAGACTCAACGATAGCCTTAACCTCTTCAAGTGTCTTACCTGTTGCATCAGCAAGCTTCTGCTGCTCAGCTTCCTCATGAGGAACGAACTCATGAAGAGGTGGATCCAGGAATCTTATTGTAACAGGACATCCCTCAAGTGCCTCATAGAGTGCCTTGAAGTCGCTCTGCTGATATGGAAGGATCTTATCAAGAGCCTTCTCACGAGCCTCAACTGTATCAGCACAGATCATCTCACGGAATGCAGCAATTCTGTCCTCTTCGAAGAACATATGCTCTGTACGGCAAAGTCCGATACCCTCAGCACCAAGCTCACGAGCCTTCTTAGCATCAGCAGGTGTATCAGCATTTGTACGAACCTTAAGCTTTCTGAACTCATCAGCCCAAGCCATGATACGTCCGAACTCACCAGCGATCTGAGCATCAACTGTAGGGATGATTCCCTGATAGATGTTACCTGTTGTACCATCGATAGAAATCTCTGAACCCTCTACGAACTCAACACCAGCAAGTGTAAACTTCTTATTCTCCTCATCCATGTTGATGTCGCCACAACCAGATACACAGCATGTACCCATACCACGAGCAACAACGGCAGCGTGTGATGTCATACCACCACGAACTGTAAGGATACCCTGAGCACTCTTCATACCTGTGATATCTTCTGGAGATGTCTCAAGTCTTACAAGTACAACCTTCTCTCCTCTAGCAGCCCACTCTACAGCATCATCAGCTGTAAATACAACCTTACCACAAGCAGCTCCTGGAGAAGCTCCAAGACCCTTTCCAAGTGGTGTTGCAGCCTTAAGTGCAGCAGCATCGAACTGAGGGTGAAGAAGTGTATCAAGGTTACGAGGATCGATCATAGCAACAGCCTCTTCTGGAGTCTTATGTCCTTCATCAACAAGGTCACAAGCAATCTTCAGAGCAGCTGGAGCTGTTCTCTTACCATTTCTACACTGAAGCATATAGAGCTTCTTGTTCTCAACAGTAAACTCCATATCCTGCATATCATGATAATGATTCTCAAGTGTATCACATACCTTTAAGAAATCAGCATAAGCCTCTGGGAACTCCTTCTCCATCTGAGCGATTGGCATAGGTGTACGAACACCAGCAACAACGTCCTCGCCCTGTGCGTTGATGAGGAACTCACCCATAAGCTTGTTCTCACCAGTAGCTGGGTCACGAGTAAATGCAACACCAGTACCAGACTCATTATTAAGGTTACCAAATACCATAGGCATAACGTTAACTGCTGTACCCCATGAATAAGGGATATCGTTATCACGACGATATACGTTAGCACGTGGGTTATCCCATGAACGGAAAACTGCCTCGATAGCAAGCTTAAGCTGCTGTACTGGATCAGATGGGAAGTCCTCTCCTAACTGATTCTTGTACTCTGCCTTAAACTGCTCAGCAAGTGTCTTAAGGTCTTCTGCTGTAAGGTCAACATCGAACTTAACGCCCTTCTCTTCCTTCATCTTGTCGATAAGCTGCTCGAAATACTTCTTACCAACTTCCATAACTACGTCAGAGAACATCTGGATGAATCTTCTATAAGAATCATATACGAATCTCTCAAATGCTGGATCAGGGTTACCCTTGATCATTGCAGCAACAACTTCATCATTAAGACCAAGGTTAAGGATTGTATCCATCATACCTGGCATTGAAGCTCTAGCTCCTGAACGAACTGATACAAGAAGTGGATTGTTGAGATCACCAAACTTCTTTCCGTTGATCTCTTCCATCTTTGCAACGCCTTCCATAGCCTGAGCCATGATCTCGTCATTAATCTTGCGTCCATCCTCATAATACTGTGTACATGCCTCTGTTGTAATTGTGAATCCCTGTGGTACAGGAAGACCGATACTAGTCATCTCTGCAAGGTTTGCACCCTTACCACCAAGAAGATTACGCATGGTCATGTCACCTTCGCTAAACATATAGACCCATTTATTAGCCATATCGTTTAACACCTCCTAATATAGTATAATATTTTTGTTCGGAAACGAGGCGAAATGAGGATAAACACCTTAAATCCCCTAGAGTCCGCGACTATCGCAGATTATAACACAAATCTATAAATAAATGAATACCGAAAATTATTATTTTTTTAACAATTTTCTTGATAATTTCTATAATAAAAATCACCAATTGAGAACCATCCCAAATTGGTGATTTGTTTTTATGCCAAATTAAAATGTAAGTTTTGACTCAAAGTATGATTTAAGGTCTTCGATCTTTACACGCTCCTGCTCCATAGTGTCGCGGTCACGTACTGTTACAGCACCATCTTCTTCAGAGTCAAAGTCATATGTAATACAGAATGGAGTACCAATCTCGTCCTGACGACGATATCTCTTACCAATAGCTCCTCTGTCATCATACTCACAGTTCCAGTACTTGCTAAGCTCAGCATATACCTTTTCAGCACCCTCACCAAGCTTCTTGGAAAGCGGGAATACACCAATCTTTACAGGTGCAATTGCTGGGTGGAAATGAAGAACTGTACGAACATCGTTCTTCTCAGCATCAAGAACTTCCTCGTCGTAAGCTTCACAAAGGAACGCAAGTGTAACACGATCAGCACCAAGTGACGGCTCAACAACATAAGGGATATATTTTTCATTTAACTCATCATCAAAGTACTCCATAGGCTCGCCTGAAGTATTCTGATGCTGTGTAAGATCGTAATCTGTACGGGATGCAATACCCCAGAGCTCGCCCCAGTCTGTGAATGGGAATGCATACTCAATATCTGTAGTATGATCAGAGTAAAATGAAAGCTCTTCCTGGTCGTGATCACGAAGGCGAAGATTCTCCTCTTTGATTCCAAGAGAAAGAAGCCACTCGAAACAGAACTTTCTCCAGTATTCAAACCACTCCGTCTGTGTACCAGGCTTGCAGAAGAACTCAAGCTCCATCTGTTCAAACTCACGAGTTCTGAATGTAAAGTTACCAGGTGTGATCTCATTTCTAAATGACTTACCAACCTGACCTATTCCGAAAGGAACCTTCTTACGTGAAGTTCTCTGAACATTCTTGAAGTTTACAAAGATACCCTGTGCTGTCTCTGGACGAAGATAAACTGTGTTCTTTGCATCCTCTGTAACACCCTGAAATGTCTTAAACATCAGGTTGAACTGACGGATACCTGTAAAGTTATGCTTTCCGCATGATGGACAAGGTACGTTGTGATCCTCGATGAACTTCTCCATCTCCTCATTAGACCAACCATCTACGGATGAAGTAAGCTCGATACCATTTTCAGCAGCAAAGGCTTCAATAACCTGATCAGCTCTGAAACGCTCGTGACATTCCTTACAATCCATAAGTGGATCAGAGAAGCTGCCAAGATGTCCTGATGCCACCCAGGTCTGTGGGTTCATAAGGATAGCTGTATCAACACCAACGTTGTATGGGCACTCCTGGATGAACTTCTTCCACCATGCCTTCTTTACGTTGTTCTTGAGCTCTACGCCAAGATTTCCGTAATCCCAAGTATTTGCGAGACCACCGTAGATCTCTGAACCCGGATATACAAAACCTCTTGTTTTAGCAAGAGAGATGATTTTCTCCATTGTCTTCTCTGATTTTTCCATTGTTTATCTCCTTTAAAAATATAATCAGTTTTTAGTAGTTAAACTCATAGACGATGACAGACTTGCCATTGCCGTTTACTCTGACGGTTGCTGAATCAATCAGTTCAGCATGCTTATCGTAGTAAAGTATTCTACCACCATTTACAGAATAAACCATTGGCTCGCTGGTAATGATCATCATATAGCTAGCACCTTCTATTTCATCAGAGTTTACTACACTAAGAGTATTTGCATCTGTAAATGTAGCAATAGCATCTGTTTCTGTAGCAGTTCCTTCCAGATCCATAGATCCAGACTCAATCTCTTCGATATCTTCAAGACTGTAGCCAGCCTCAAGAAGTTCTTCTTCATTTATATCAGTTGTCTCTACAGTAGTAGTTACAGACTGAGACGCATCCTGTGCACTAGCCAGTTCAGCCTTCAATATATCATTAGCACTTGCTGCATCATATAGAGCAACTTTAATATCCATCATATTGAAAGCATTATAGGAAGCTACATCGCTATACTGAATAGCAGTCTTTACAACGCCATCCTCCTCCTGAAACTCAATAAGAGATATCTTGCTGACACCAGCTTCATCATTAAAAGCATCAATCTCACTATTGATATAGCTTTCAGCGCCTTTTGCATCAATATCTGTTCCGGAGAAATCCTCGCAGGCAATCTCAATAAATGTTCCATTAGGGTTTATCTTCAGAGTTGTCTCTGCTGTTTCACCAATAGTTGAAGGACGGACATACACTTCCTCTGTTGTTGGTTCTTCCTTCTTTCCAAATGCGCAGCCCGCAAGGGATACGCTCATAAGAGCACTAAGTACTATCACACTTGCTCTCTTAAGTTTGTTCTTTCTCATAATTTTTCCTTATATAATATGAAATATTTATTTCAGCATTTTACAACGATTAAATATTCTACAACAACGAGTCAAGAATATCAAGAGATTTAAAATGGCGATCTATAAGTCATTTTTGATAATGTCCTATTAAACCACAAATGAAAATGTCCCAATGTGATATAATATCCTCTCACTTGAGAGGAGGACATGATGAGGAGAATTGACTTAAATATGGATGAACAAAAGAAGTATGAAGTAGTAAAACGACTTGTAGACGAAGGAGGAAATAAGAATCGAGCTGCACTCTCTCTTGGAATAACCAGGAGACACCTTAACCGCTTGATTAACGCTTATAAGGAAAATGGTA
>FOEK01000026.1 GCA_900110635.1 Lachnospiraceae bacterium NE2001 | reverse complement strand
TAATTGGGAGCAATATATTCAAATATCTCTCTTAAACGTTTTGATATATCATCATTTATCACTTTTCTGCGATATTTCACTACCAGAACCAAGTGATAATGCATCGAGAATACTGAATGATTATTAGATTCTACTACAATGATTTTATAGTTAATATTCTTAACATCCAGTTAAGATGTTATCTATCTTATTGCTTAAGCTGTATAATGTTGGGGCAATAGGTATATCGGTTTCGATTTTAAATACACTTTATTTAAGCCCTTTTTTTTATATATTTACCACTGAATTAATTATTCCATATTTAGGCATCTTTTTCAATGAAAGATAGACGATTTATTATAGATTGTTAGAGCCCTTTAGTGCGATTCATCCCCGCCTTATAGAAGACGGAGTATTCTCGCTTAGTATTGATAAAGCTTGTCCTTGGGGACAGATTTCTGATTTCGCATTCATTATTCAATTTTTCGATTATCTCTTCGTGCATAAATAACCTCCGTGATTAAGGATAGTGGATAGGAACTAATCGCATCCACGGAGGTAAACGAGCAAAATAGAAGTACTTGTATGACGATGAAATAGATGATAATATTTTCATGGCAGTAGTATTACATTTGTTTAAGTGTGGTAACTAAAACAAGACTCTATTTCAGAGTGGCAATCTACTGCCTTTTTGCAGGAAGGTGTTAATAATGTGGTTTAAGATGCATCCATGGGTATTCCCGATAATCATAGGCGGTATCGGTGTTTTATATTTGATATTAAATATCGGAGCAATCATCGAGACAAAAAAGATTCAGGCAAAAGGATCAGATCATCATATATCGGGCATTCCGTTTCTTGGGGGAATACATATACTTATCGCAGGACTCATCAGTCCGATCAAATGGCTGGCGTTGCTCTGTGTATTGGATTATACGTTCTGGAGTTTTCTATATTCGGTATTTATAGGAGACTGCTTTAAGAAAATTGATGCTTTTGATGGAGAAAATCAGTATGCCACCGACGTAGAGAAAGACAGGATGAAAGTAAGACCTGTCAAAACATCCGGTGTGTGTGTCGGTGATGTAATCGTATGTTTGTTGCTGGTTATATTTTCTGTGGCAGGTTTCATGGGCGAAAATGTTATTCTGGGATATCTGGCGGGAGTGCCTGCGGTATTGTTATTTCCGTATCTGACATTGAAAAGACCGTTTTTCAAGGCGGATGTCTATGGAATATTGTACAGAAAGCCGACGAACTTTGGATATGGAAAAGCAGAATCTATTAAATGGGAACAGGTAGAGGCAATCATAGCGGGCAATCAGATTTTCAGTATAGATGAAAAGCTCGGTAGTATATTGGAAAACAAATTGAATGCGGAGACTCTTTCCGGTTTTGATGCTTTTGACAGGGTTACTGAGGAGGAATATGAAGATCAGGCAGAGTGGATTGAAAATGGATTTTTTATAGTGATTAAACCGGCGGAAGAAGAAAAAGTAGAATTGCTTGATTTAGGATCTTTTTTTCATCAGAATGATTTCCTGAAAAAATTGGAAATGCTAAAAGCTTTATGGTTATATCATTTAAAATCAAGCTTGAGAATAAATTGTAGAGAAAGTAAATAAAATGAGAATTACTATTGGAGATTTCACGGCTGTCTATTGTAGTGGCGATTATTTGGGTGTACGTCTATGTGTTAGACTGGATGATACAATAGATGGACAGATATTAAAAGTCGCAACAGAAAAAACAGCAAAGCAATATCCATATTTTTGTGTGAGATTTGCGCAAAATGATAGAGAGTATTATCTGGAGGATAATCCTCTTCCAGTTATGACAATTAATAAGGCTTCATCGATAAGACTTTTAACTAAAGAAGTCAATTATCATGTATGGGCGGTATGCTATAAAGACGATTATATATATTTTGATGTCTTTCATGGGCTGGCCGATGGAAATCAAATGTATCGTATGCTTTCTACACTCCTGTATTATTATATGAGTGAAAGGTATGGAGATGTTGAAGTACAGGATATATTAACGTTGGAAGTTCCTATTTCAGACGAAGAAACTGATGATCCAATAGAAAAATTATTTGCAGACAGTGCTGAATGCTCATCATATAGTTCGAAGAAACCAGAAGAACAGCATGCTGCATTCAAATGTGTGGCTGATGGTGGTTCCGAATCAGGTGAACATATGTTTTATGATATAGCGATACCAGAAGCTGAGTTTGTCAGATTTGCTTCTGAATATGGAGCAACTCCTGGAAATATGATAACTCTTCTTATGGCTCGTGCTATAGCAAGTGTTCATCCAGAATGTGATAAATCACCGGTTGGTTATTATTTTATAAACTGCCGGCCCATGCTGGGAGTAGCAAAAAGCAGTCATAACTGCATATCTATGGTACGAATAGAATATAGTAAAGATATTCAAAAACTGGACTTTAAAGAGCAGTGTAGGTTATATCGTGAACTTACTCGTGCTGAGAGTTCTCCGGAAGTTGTGCGTAAATCAATGATGGGACTTGCTTCAAAAGTGAATTTGCTTATGAAACTTCCAACTGTTAAAGATAAAGAGAAAGCTGTTGACAAGCTACGTGCAGCTGGTAAGCCTTTTAGTACATATGGAGTAAGCTATGTCGGCAGGTGGAAATATAGCTCAATTGAAAAACATATTAGAGAATTCTGGACTCATGTAGTCGGACGGAGCGAAATAAGTATAGAAATTGCTGCAGTTGCTGGGAATATTTTCATATCATATCAACAAGGCATTAAAGATGAATCATATGTATATGAATTTATTAATCAGTTGAACAATTTCGGAATTCCGACCATGCTTGTAAGGAAAATTCCAGTAGATGTTGAGAAAATTACAGAAAAAGTGATTTTCTGATAGTTTCTCTGTTTACATGTGTTCAGACTTGTTTATGATATAATTAATATGTTTTATAGAACAATAAAGTGTTACTTTTGGAAGTGTAAGTAAAGTTTATTTCAGGATAATGATTCAAGTACTACGGCGTTGGAAAGATTAACTGGAATAAGATTATATAATGATACGTGATATTCCGTATTGGAATATCACGTATTCTTTTTTTTTATTAGCAGATTTTAATTATTTACTATATATTAATATATATATAGTACAGGTAATTATATGTTTTGTTGATGGATTTAAAGTTTTTTTATCAGAAATGGAGGATTAGATATGTATAAAAAAATACTGGCTTTGACAATTTTGTTAGTTATGGGTTGTATTTATGTAGTAATATATGGTTTTACCAGTGAGGCAGCATCTGAGGGATGGAGGCAATCTAATGGAGGCTGGTGGTATGAGTTTAGCGATGGCTCATATGCAATGTCTGAATATATTGAAGGTTTTTGGGTAGATTCAGATGGCTGGTATGATAGCGCGTGGAATGGTTCATGGTACTGTAATTCAACAGGATGGTGGTTTCAGTCGGGTTCCTGGTATCCTGTTAATGAATGGCTTAAAATAGATAAACAGTGGTATCATTTTAATAGTTTAGGCTATATGGATGCAGAATGTTGGATAGGTGACTATTATGTTGGAAGCTCTGGTGCATGGATTCCAAATATGGCAAAAGAAAATACTTCAAGTAATTCAAACAAAGAAGCTTCTAATAATTCAAAAGAAAAAGAGAGTAATAATATGGTAATGGATATTGGAGATGAAAGAGTACCTGTTTCATGGGAAGATAATGAATCAGTAAAAGAATTAAAAGAGTTAGCTTCATCCGGGTTATCTGTATCTATGTCAATGTATGGAGGATTCGAGCAGGTTGGATATTTGGGTCAAAGTATAACTCGAAATGATAAGCAGATAACAACAGAGGCTGGAGATATTGTTCTTTATTCAGGTAATCAGCTGGTTGTTTTTTACGGAAGTAATTCCTGGAGTTACACGAGGCTTGGTAAGATAAATCTTTCACAGGATGAATTAAAAGATTTACTTAGCAACGGTGATGTAAGGATTACTTTAAGTTTGGAATGAGTTTTGTTTTCGTATCTGATTATGATAGAATGAGTGCATATTGTATTCCTGTTAAAGGAAAAAATGGTGAGGCATATTCCTGAAATTTGGAGGCTATAATTTGAAGATAGAACATATTGCTATGTATGTGAATGATTTGGAACTGGCAAGAGATTTCTTTGTTAAGTATCTCGGAGGGGTGTCAAATGATGGATACCATAACAAAACAACAGGATTTAGATCATACTTTATTAGTTTTGATGATGGTGCACGACTTGAAATCATGAATAAACCTTCAATGGATGATTTAGAAAAATCGGTCAATCGTACGGGGTATATTCATATAGCCTTTTCTGTAGGAAGTGTTGAAGAGGTTGATCGTTTGACAAGTGAGCTTAAGCTTGATGGTTTTGAGGTGTTGAGTGGGCCACGAACTACTGGCGATGGTTATTATGAGAGCTGCATAGTCAGTTTTGAAGGAAATCAAATTGAAATTACGGTTTGATCTTTTGCTGTAATAATGATGTGTACCCCTAAAATACAGGTGTCCAATCTACTGGGTACAGTTTATATGTTTTTCGATATAATGGCGTTTTTATGGTATAATATAAAATATGAGAAAGATATTTATCATTTTAGTCAATATTTTTATCATCGCTGCCATATTGGGTATCGTTGTTGTTTACTCCAGATATGAAAGCAAGGCTTCATATCTGAGACAGATTGAATACTTTGAAAATACAACGGTCACCATGGAGCAGGTGACGGAGAATTACCTGGAAGGTGAGCAAAGGATATGTGATGTATGGGCACGTTATATTAATAACAGTAACATGACCATGGAGGAAGCAATAGCATTTATCCGTGACTCACATGTGTTAACTAATACTTCGGCACATCTGATAACCCTTGATACACTCGAGGGTCTTTCAACACGCCCAAAACAAGATACAACCGATGACTATGCAGTGTCTTATGAAAGAGTGGGAGTTTTAAAGGATACGAGCTGGATTAGTGAGAGTGGGGATTCCATCAACATAACCCGTGCTTATACTAATCCAATGAATGGTGAACAATCTCTGGCTTTTTGTAGTCGTGTTGTACTAAGTGATTCAGATAATAATACTTCGGTAGATGCGATTCTCCTAAGGGTAATTCCTATCTCGGCTCTTGAACAGAAATGGGTTTTCCCACAGACTGAGCTGGAAAATGCTGAACTATCCCTGATAGATTCAAATGGTGATTATATTCTGAAAGGCAATGACTTTAAAAATTCAAGCCTCTTAGAGTTCTATAAATCTTACAATCAAACGGATACGGAATCCTCCAGTCAATTGCTTGACAAGGTTACATCTTCAACGGGATCCATATCCATGATCAATTCACATGGACAGGAATGCATACTTGCATTTACTCCTGTCTCAGCGTCTGCTGGTTGGACTCTGCTTAGTCTTGTTCCGGCAGAAGATCTCCATGTAGAAAGAAATAACTGGCTGCTGTTTTGGGCAGTTTCTGCAGGTCTTTTGATTTTGTTCCTTTGTGATCTGTTCCATATGCTATCTCTTAATAAGCGTCTTCAGATTACTGCTATAGAAGCAAAGTCTGCAAATAAGGCCAAGACAGATTTCTTATCTACTATGTCCCATGATATCCGTACACCTATGAATGCAATCATTGGCCTTACAACTATCGCAGAAAAGAATCTTGGAGATGAGGAGTCCACAAGAGAAAACCTGCGTAAGATCAGTCTTGCAAGCAATCATCTGCTTACACTGATCAATGATATACTGGATATTTCTAAGGTTGAAAGCGGAAAACTTAAACTGAATCCACTCACATTTTCTCTGGTAGAGACGGTGGAGAATCTTGTGAATATTTCACAGCCAATGATCAAGGAAAAGAATATAGAATTCAAATTCCATATTAATCGTATGGAAAAGGAGTATTTATATGCAGACCAGCTCCGTATGAATCAGATATATATCAATATACTTTCAAATGCTATTAAATATACGGAACCAGGTGGAAGTGTCAGTGTGTCACTTAGCGAGGAGAAGAGCGAAGTCCCTGGCTGTGTCCGCCTGACATATGCTGTAGCTGATACTGGAATAGGAATGAGCCCGGAATATATGGAGACAATGTATCAACCATTCTCGCGTCAGACAGATAGCCGAGTTAGCAGTATTCAGGGAACAGGACTTGGTCTGGCTATTACAAAACAGATGGTTGAGCTGATGGGTGGCAGCATTGATTGTCAGAGTGAGCAGGGTAAAGGTACAACCTTTACAGTTGTACTGGATATTCATGAAGCTGATAAACAGAGAGAAGAGATGGAGCTTAAGGATGTTAAAGTCCTGATAGTTGATGATGATGAGATTATGCTCCAAACATTAGTAGATGAACTGGATTCTCTGGGGGCATCTGCCGAGCAGGCGCATACCGGAAAAGAAGCAATTGAAATGCTCAGTGGTAAAAATGATTACAGCGTTGTTATCATTGATTGGAAAATGCCGGATATGGATGGAGTTGAAACAATTCATAGAATTCGTGAGGATGTTAGCTCGGACATCCCAATACTTCTTATTTCCGCTTATGACTGGTCAGATATAGAGGATGTTGCAAAAGAGGCTGGTGCAAATGGCTTTGTGAGTAAGCCAATCTTCCGTTCAACCCTCTATAACAAGATCAATGAACTTATTGGTGAAGAAACTAAATCCGTTGAACCAGAAGACGATTATTCAGATCTCAACGGACTACATATACTTATTGCAGAAGATATTGATATTAACTGGGAAATTATTTCCAATATGCTCAGTATGTTTGGCATCGCTTGTGACCGTGCTGAAAATGGACGGATATGTGTTGATAAGATGAGTGAAGCTGCTGAAGGTAGTTATGCGTTAATATTTATGGATATACAGATGCCAGAGATGAATGGTCTGGATGCGACCAGAGCAATCCGAAAGCTGGAGAATCCATGGGCTAACTCCATACCAATCGTTGCAATGACGGCAGATGCATTTTCCGAAAATGTTACTGAGTGTATGAATGCAGGAATGAATGGGCATATTGCAAAGCCTATAGATATCAAGCTAGTGATTAAAGAAATTCGAAGAATTAAGCATAGTTCAAATAAGTAACTGGGGGTGAGTAATAATATGAAAAAGAAAATATGTTTTTTGTTATCAGTGATGATGCTTATGAGCCTTGCGGCATGCGGCTCTAAAGAGCAGGAAGCAAAGACGGAAGAGGGCTTTAAACCAGCACTCGATACTTCTACCAAAGCTAGTATTAATGTGGCAGGTGGATACGATAATTTTGAGGCACTGGAAACTGAGTTTGACCGCTTTAATGAATTGTATCCAAATGTGGAGCTTGTTTACACTAAAATTGATGATTATAACAATATGATCGGTACAGTTCTGAACGGAAATGATGCTCCGGATATATATGTAAATAACTCCTGGATGTATGGACGTGATCAATATAAAGATTCGATTGATCATGCTGAAAATCTTGCGGATCCTTCCCTGGGTCTTGATCTGGATTGTATTCGTAGCAACATCCTTTTAAAGACGGATGATGGAACTCTTCCTATGGTTCCTGTATTCTCAAGCACCTATGGAATGCTTGTTAATAAAGATCTGTTTGAAAAGGAAGGACTTAGTATTCCTACTACCTATGATGAAATGGTATCTGTTTGTAAGGCCTTTAGTGATAAAGGTTATAAAAATCCTATGATGGGCTACACAGCTGAAGAGAAAACATCAATCTATACTTTGGTAAGTTATCCGTTTTTCTGTTCCACAGTTGCCAGTGATGCTGAAGCAGTCGAAAAGCTAAATGCACTCGATACCTCAGCAGGAGAGTATATGAGACCTACTCTTGAAAAGATGGAGAAGTTCTTAAATGACTGTAGTGTGGATTATGATGCCTGTGCACCTATTGAGGATAACTATGAAGCGGTAATCCTTCGTTTCTTCGAAGGTGATGTACCGATGATGACCTGCTCAGGAGATACAGTTTCAGGAACGAAAAAACGTGAAAGTCTCTCAGAGGAATTTACAGCAAACCCATTTGAATATACATTTGTTCCTGTGCCTATAGCTGATGATGGAGCATACTTCCTTGATATGCCAAATCTTCAGTTTTCAGTTAACAAAGATAGTGAGAATCTGGATGTGGCTAATGAATTCATGCGTTTTCTGATTACATCAGAGGAGCTTAATGAGATGGCTAAAAATAAAGGACTCATGTCTCCAACAAAGGACCTTTCCTTTAACAGCATGTATGCTGCATTTGGAGATATACCAGAGGCTCGCATTCTTTCGCCAGAAGAAATTGGACTTACTGATGATGCTGTTGTTCAGTTAAGAATGGCGGTTTATGAATTTGCAACTGGTAAGAAGACAATAGACGAAGCGATAGAAGGATTTGGTACCTATGCTTAGTAATCTAAATTTGGGTATTGCAAATGCATTCTTCTAGTCCTATAATCTAGCATGTTTAAACTAAATAAAACGATAATCACTTAGGGGAGCTTGTGTAAACAGGCTGAGAACAGACTGTATCGTCTGGACCCATAACCTGATTTGGATAATGCCAACGTAGGGATTTGCCTGATTTGTATAATGTAGCAGATATGCCATGTTTGGCATATCTGCTTTATTTATTTTACATAGAATACCAGAGGAAAACTCTTGGCAAAATAGGGAGGTGCAGTAATGTCTGATCAGGAAAAAGAAGTTAAGAAAACATCGGTCCTCAGTAATAGCCTTATCTGGTTCGGAGCGGGTGTATCCATTGCTGAGATTCTTACAGGTACATACCTGGCATCACTTGGCTTTGCCAAGGGTATAGCTGCTATAGTTTTAGGGCATATAATCGGTGGGCTTATGATGTTCGCTGCTGGTATGATAGGCGGTAGTACTGGCAAAAGTGCCATGGAAACCGTAAAGATGAGTTTCGGTAAATATGGTGGAAAATTCTTTTCGCTATTAAATGTTCTTCAGCTTGTAGGCTGGACAGCCATAATGATCTATGATGGCTCTCTTGCGGCTGATGGCATTTTTTCTACAGGCGCATGGATTTGGGCGTTAGTAATTGGAGTGCTTATTATTCTTTGGATCCTTGTAGGTATTACAAATCTCGGCAAGATAAATACAGTTGCCATGGCAGCTCTGTTTATCCTGAGTTTAATACTTTTCAAGGTTATATTCTTTGGAAAGGGCTCAGCAAATGCATTACCTGGCGATGGTCTTACATTCGGTGCGGCAGTTGAACTTAGTGTGGCAATGCCTCTTTCCTGGCTGCCACTTATAAGTGATTACACAAGAGAAGCAGAGAAACCTGCCAAAGCAACAGCAGCTTCAGTAGTTGTTTATAATCTTGTAAGTATATTCATGTATATCATAGGTATGGGTGCAGTTATCTATACAGGAGAATATGATATAGCATCAATCATGGTTAAGGCGGGACTTGGAATAGCAGGTCTTCTCATTATCATTTTCTCAACTGTTACAACTACATTCCTGGATGCTTATTCAGCTGGTGTTTCCAGTGTTTCTATCTGGAAGAAGATAAACGAGAAATGGGCAGCTATAATTGTTACAGTTATCGGAACTGCAGCCGCATGTATTTTCCCAATGGATGATATAACTGATTTCTTATATCTTATAGGTTCAGTATTTGCACCTATGATTGCAATTCAGATTGCTGACTATTTTATTTTAAAGGCTGACTCAAAGGAAGAGAAGAAACTGGGTATAGCTAATATAATTATTTGGGTTATTGGATTTATTCTCTACAGAATTCTTATGAAATTTGATATAATAGTAGGAAATACACTACCAGATATGATAATAACTGTTATAATATGTGTAGTGATTGGAAAATGTATTCTCAGAAATAAGCAGAACTAAACAATGTATCAAAAGGTACCGTCAGAATGTTTAAAGAACTAATAATACAAAACTGGGCAAATGTACTTATTTTGTTGGCATTTGCGATTCTGCTCAGTTCAACAGTCTTTTTGGATAAACGAACCATTCTCCGCTTATATGCACTTATTCTTTTACTATTTATCTTTTCTCTTTTAGTATATGCGGAGTTCTATTTGGAGAGAATGGGTGGGTATGCGGATGCTCGCCTTATTCTCATGGCCATCCGGTATAGTGTAACCCCAATCATAATAGCATTTATAATCTATACCCTTGCAAAACATGAGAGTTGGACAGTGTTTGTTCCGGCTATTATTCTTTCAATTCTGGATATTATTTCTGTTTTCACGGGAATGATTTTCGGTATAAGTGATGAAGGAACTCTTAAACGTGGTCCATTGGGGTATCTGCCATATATCATGGTTGGTTTTTATTCCGTAATTTTGGTCTATCAGTTAATAAAACGGAGTAACAAGCGTGCTTCGGAAATTTTCCCTATAGCATTTTTATGTTTTGCATTTATTTCAGGACTGGTTCTTCCATTTGTACTGGGTAAGGATTATTCGAAAATATTCTGCGTGACCATAACTATTGCCTTATTTGTTTACTATGTATTCTTAATCCTTCAGCTTACAGAGAAGGATGCTCTTACTGGTCTGTTAAATCGTCAGTCATTTTATTCCGCAACTAGTAACGATGAAAAAGAAATAAATGCAATCGTTACAATTGATATGAATGGCCTTAAGGTTATAAATGATCAGGAGGGACATCTGGCGGGAGATACTGCTCTGGCAACTCTTGCATCCTGTCTTATGAAGGCATCTACTTCAAAGGATTCTGTATTCAGAATCGGTGGTGATGAATTCTTGATAGTATGCAGGCGTTCATCTGAAGAAGACGTACAAAAACTTATTGAACGTATTCAGAGCAGGGTATCCGAAACCCGTTACAGCTGCGCTATAGGATATAGCTACAGCCCGGATGGGGAAATGGATATTGAAGAGATGCAAAAGTTGTCTGATGAGATGATGTATAAGAATAAAAAAGAGTATTATTCAAAAAAAGTAAAAGTGTGATAGACTAGTACTGTTTCTATAGTTACTTATCTTGCAGGAATGCTGATAGTAGGTTTTCTTGCATCGCGTAAGACGAAGGATGTTGGCGACTTCTACTTAGGTGGAAGGAAACTTGGTCCATTTGTAACTGCAATGAGTGCAGAAGATTCAGAGATAAGAAGAACATTACACTTCTCATAGGTGCGCTGGCTATTATCAATCTGTCAAATGGTTTTACCTGGACTTACCCATCGAGTACGAATAAGGTTTATAAATGAGTCGATCAAAGGATAAAAAACAAAAACCAAGCAGTCGATCAAAGGATAAAAAACAAAAACTAGGCTTGCGAATATTGATCATAATATCTGTTATTCTATTGATAGCCGTTGTGGCATGTGTTTTTGTCTATAGTGGCACTGAATCTGGTAAAGAGTATAAGGCTGAACGAATAGCGGATAACTATATGAGGTCCAGATATGGTGCATCATTAGAGTATGATAACATCATGGATGGATTTATGCTGGGCGCTGACTATACAGTTTTTTTTAAAGTTTCTGATACAGTTACAGTATATGCTGGAGTGTCGTTAGAAGATAAAAAAGTAGTATATGAAAACTATGTACGAGCATACATAGGAGATATATTGGATCAGAGCTATCGAGAAAAGATTGCATCAATCTGGGACAGACAGGCCGAGGCTGAGTTTGAATGCAATTTATTTTTTGAAGAAGATAAATATCTTTTGGCTGATAAGAAGATAGATTACGACAGAGCCATCCGTGAAGAGGAGTTTGTACTAAATATCTCATCAGATTCATTTGACCTGGATCAGAGCGCAGGTGCGATATATAATACAATAGCTTATCTTAAAGATAATAATGTAAAGCTCTGTGAGATAAGATATCATGATTATTCCAGTGGTGATTATGATTCTTATAAGCATTATTATCTTAAGGATGTGGATCAGTTTGAAAATGCTGATATGGTACTGGAATATCTAAAAAATTATAAAGAAGAGTAATCATCGGATTGTTAAAGGAGTTGAAGGGGTCAGAGAAATCTTACTCCTTTTTGTTTCTCTAATTATATTATGTTATAATACTAAGTGGGGTATACAAAAACATAAAAAGGGGTGATTGCATATGAATATTGATAATTTGGTATTTGACCAGGTTGCCAATACACTGGCAAAGCAGTTTGACAGTTTGTACTATGTAGATATTGAATCCGGAAGCTTTATTGAATTTTTCCATTCGGAGATGCTATCAGGACTCAACCTTCCGCCGCAGGGCAGTGATTTCTTCACGTTTTTGTCTGAACAGGCAAAAAGAACTGTGCATCCTGATGATCTGGATTATGTACAGAGTCTTATAGATAAGGAAAAGCTTTTGAAAAAGCTGTCAGAGAACAATTCCAGTCTGATCGTTTTTAGATTTGTATTGGACGGAAAAATAATGCACGTCTGTCATTTCAGCATATTATGTGATGACAAGAAGCATATACTGGGCTGCATCAAGAATATAGAGTCTGAGTTCCTTGAAAGGGAGGAGCAGGAAAACCTGCTGCAGTCTGCCGAACGTCTGGCGAGACTTGATGAATTAACAGGAATAAAGAATAAGAACGCTTTTTCAGAAAATGTCAAAGAGATAGATAAGGTAATAAACTGCGGTGATTACGATCCAGTGTTTGGCGTTGTCATGTGTGATATAAATGACCTGAAGCGAATAAATGATAGCAGAGGACATAGCTTTGGAGATGAGGTCATACAAAAGGCGTGCCGTATGATATGCGAGGTGTTTGAGGGCAGCTCGGTCTATAGAGTTGGAGGAGATGAGTTCGCTGTTATACTGACAGGTGATGATTTTGATAATCGTGAACACTTGCTTGAAATATTAAAAAAAGAATCTGAAACCAACGGACGCTTTAGATCAGGTCCTGTAGTTGCGTGTGGTATGGCAAAGTATAATCCGGGAGTCGATAGAAGCTTCCAGGAGGTATACAACCGTGCAGATGGTCGTATGTATGCAAATAAAGCAGAACTAAAGTCCAGTAACCTTATGGGAGAAATCAGGAAGCGCGAAGAGGCCAATGAGATGATTTCTGATGAAAGAAGGCGAAAGCTGGATAGAATATATGGGGCTTTGCATACTGTAGCCGGAGGTGGATATATATTCTTAACTGACCTTAAATACAATTTTTCCAGATGGTCACTGTCTGCAATCAATGATTTCGGATTGCCGACGGATTATATGTATAATGTTGAAGATATTTGGAAATACTATGTACATCCTGAAGATGTAGACAAGTATGAAGAAGCTGCCAAGTCTGTTTTAGAAGGAACGCCGGTGCTTTATTCCATCACCTATCGTGCCAGAAAAGCAGATGGAACATATATTACTCTTAAACCAAGAGGTTTTATTCTAAACGACAGCAAGGGAATTCCTGAATATTTTGGAGGAATAATGCTTCCACAGTAATAAAATACTATGACGAAATAAACAAAATACGAAAAAATACTAAGCAAAAGCCCGCGAAAAAGCGAGCTTTTGTTTTTTTGTGTTGCGGTTTTGTTATGCTTTATGCCTTATAATTATATTGTTTGGATAACATTCAAAGTGATACTAAAAATCTTTATCAATATTGTGAGGTATATCTATATGAAGGAAGTTGAAAACAATAACATCATAAACCTGGAAGAGCAGCCAGTTAAGCAGCCAGAGGGTTACTTTGTTGGAAAGGGAGATAATGACGGTGACAGAGAATATGTGTGGGGCAGAGAAACCGCCATGCTTGCATATCAGCTGAACTGGATGAATAAGATCGGTAAGGCATTCTTCCCGAAGGAGTACGAGTCAGAGCCTGCATTTCAGAATGCTAAGAAGCTCCTGGAGGGAGATAATTTCACCAAGTTTAATTTTGGAGTGCAGGGTGTCAATCACGACCGCAAGTTTTTACAGTTTGGTGTAAATAACATAAAAGTGGAAAACGAACTGAAGGAGGAGTCTGTACGTGAGGCAAAGGAATGCCTTGCTGGAATACAGAAGTTCTACCAGTCCAGGAAGGGTGATAAGCAGTGTGAGGTTCTTGCGAAGCTTTCAGATACAAGTGATCAGAAACAGCTGAACCTTATGATGATGACTGGAACCAGTCCGTATGGAGATACATTTCTGAATAACCTTGTCAAGGAGCCAAACACTGGCTTTAATGATGCTCCTGCTGAGGGAGATACCATGTCTCCAGCAGAAAAGAAAGCTCTGGTTGATTATAAGAAGAGTGTTCTGAATAAGATATATTTTGACGCTCTGGAGATGAAATGTCTGAAAGAGAAGAGTGCTTATCTGGATTCAAAGGAGTTTGAGGGAGCGGATAAGAATAATAATGAAATTATATCAAAGCGTAACAAGATAAGGGCGCTCGGCGAAAAAGAAAAGAAAGAGAAGAAGCTTTTTGATGACTTATTTGCTCCGAAGGAGGGAGAACTTTCAGACAAAGAAGTATCAGAACTGCTTATTGGTGAAAATGATGCATTTAAAGCAGGCTGGAAACCGGGAGAGGCGAAAATTATGTCTTTTGCCCACATGATCGGTTATGATATCGCGAATGCAGATATTTCGGCTTTTAGAATGGGTCGTAATGGAGTACTAGTGTCGGATGAAGAGGCTGAGCGCGGAAGAAAGAAGATGCTTGGCGACTTCAAAAAGCTATATACTGAGATTAAGACAAAGGCTAATGAGAATACCCCTGAAAGCAAGACAGAGATTGTGAGTATGGTGGACAGTTTCATCAAGAAGAGGCCTGCACTTAAGAGGAAAACACACTGGGAAAAGAATAGGAAACTGATTGAAGAGGCGGAACGGTTGGTGCGTCTCGATAGAGCAGACTATCGTGAGGCAGCCGGTATCCTGCGTATGGATCCCAAGGCACGTGTCGAGAAGCTCATTAGTCTTAAACAGGCAGAAGATGAACCGAGCAATGATGTATTAGATGAATATTTTGATATAGTCCAAAATCTTAAGTATGATAATCAGAAAGCACTTATAAGAGAAATAGCAAATGCTAAGGCTGCTCTTATGGGTCAGCTGGTAGATGAAGCAACTAAGGTACGGCCTGAGCTTGGGGAGAGTTATCTTAGTGCTATAGCTAGTGGCAAGTTCGGTGACCTGGCGAAATTGAATAAAGATAGTGTTAATCAAAAGATGGCTGCAAGACTCGCCATTGCTGGAAATCCCGAGATAGCGGAAAAGATTACAGCTTTGGATAATCTTCTTGCTGATTTTGATAAGAAGATCAATTTCTATCAGGTAAAGGATTTTGAGAAAGAGATTATTGAAGCAAGACCAGATTACGCCGAGCACAAGTCTCTATATGAAGGAATTGAAAAGAGAGATGTGCCTGATCCTGAGATTAAGGACGTACGCCTTGTCGTTGATTATGTTGGAAAATCAGACAGGATTGCTGTGGTTCTTTCAAATGAGGAAAAGAACAGGAATCTTTCTTTAAGCAGGGCGGCGCATGTTACAAGTCTAAATATGCTGGATGATATCCATGATATGTCAGATATTGGATATACATACCTTAATAAGCTAAGACTTGAGGATCAGCATTTTAATCAGAGGATGTCCGAGGATGATAAATATGCAAAGCTATGTAATAGTCTAAGCTCCCTCGCCGGAGTTTCCTGTCATAGCACCCCTAATCAGATAAGACTTGCACTTATAAATGTTAATCTTGCGGTAAATGAGATGCAGGAGTCTCTTAATGCAAAAGAGCAGAATCATACCATAACGCCTGAAGAAACAAGGATCAAAGCAGCAATTGGCGATCTGAATGAACAGGTACTTAACAGGATACAGACTCTTGGAACTCATTTCCCTAATCTGAGTATTCCTGATGCTGGAAACAAGTCTTATGCAGAAGCATTTAAGGTGACATATGAAAGCTTTAAGAAGAATAGATATGGACATGAGGAGCTAAAGAGATACATAAAAGAGGCACAGCTTACGAAGGAAGCCTTGGATCTGGTGAAGGAAAAGGCTGCGAAGGCACTTAAGGATATGAATGCAGATAAGTCTGGAAACTCTTGGCAGTTTAATGAGATGAGAGATGCTCTGCTTGTAGTAAAGAATCTTAGTGTGCATAATACTCCGGACCAGATTCATACGGCTATTGAGAGAGTGCAGCAGACGGCAAAGCTATATGTTGAGAAGTCTGACAAGCAGTTCCACCCATTTGGAGAACCTAAGCGAACTACTATTGCTGATAACCTTCAGAACTATTACAGTGACATAATGTGGCCAGCAGATAAGGCACAGGGAAGAATAGCTGCGGACTACTTTATGAGAACATTCCGTAACTGGATGGATCCGACGGAGAGCTTATATGAGCAGACGATTCAGATGAAGACTGAAAATCTGGATACCATGAGAGATCGTGTTGAGTCAGCTGTGATGTGGCAGAGCAGCTTTCTTCGTGAACAGACTCCTGTTGCCGGTAAGCTAGCAGGTCTTATAGTTCCAGCAGATCAAGGTGCTGCTGCAGAACCTATCGAGGCTGGAGATGATTATAAGTTCGGACAAGACAAAGCACGTGACAAGGCTCTGCTTGCTCAGAAGCTTCGTGATGTTAACTCTATCACAAAGAATATGCCAGTAAAGGATGTGATAAAGCGTCTTCGGGATCTGAAGAATGTTGCCGAGAACGTATATAAAACAAACACACGTACTCTTGTTGAGATTGATAGAAATCAGCTGCCTGAGATAGCTAATGCTCCTCAGAATAACAACCGCCCGATCAAGGTGAAGGCTGTGGATATCGTGAAGTACGCTGACCAGATGCTGGCAGGAATTGAAGGTATAGAGCTTTCAAAGACTGAAATGAACAAGCCTCTTTCGGATCTGTGTAATGACCGTGCAAAGGAACTGGGACGTGTTGATACTGTTGCGAGAGATGCTTTCAAAGCCAGCGAAGTACAGAAAAAGACTCCAAAACTTCGTCATCCATAGGGGTTTATCAGGTTGGAAAGGAATTAAATATAGTGAAAGTAAATGAGTCAAATGAGAAAATTACTATCAGTCTGGAGGGTAGGATCAATACCAACAATGCTGAACAGTGGGAGAAGGACATCACGGAAGTCGTAGCTGCTCATCCAGGTGCTAAGGTAGAGTTCGATGCTGAAGATCTGGAATATATCTCTTCCGCTGGACTACGTGTTTTGATGAGAGTAAGAAAGTCTGTGGGTGAAAAGATGGATATTCAGAATGTTTCGGCAGATATATATAATATCTTTATGACAACAGGTTTTAATGAATTATATAATCTAAAGAAAAAGATTCGTGAGATATCCGTGGATGGATGTCCGCTTATTGGCGCAGGTGGCTTTGGAAAGGTGTATAGAATCGACGAGGAAACTATCGCTAAGATATATAACGAGGGGGTCCCAAGAGAGTTTGTTGAGAGCGAGAAGGAGAGCTCTAAGAATGCCTTTATCTTAGGTATTCCTACTGCAATATCATATGACGTGATTAAATGTGGTAACAGCTACGGAACGGTGTATGAGATGCTGAATGCGAGGACCGTGGCTCAAATAATAGATGAGGATCCAACAAAACTGCAGCAGATGGCGTATATGATGGCTTCTAAACTGAAAGAATTTCATCAGATTGAGGTTCCTGAGTCCAGCGGCTTTGAAGATAAGAAGGATGGCCTAAAGAAATGGGTTGATAAAATGGAGCCCGTTCTTACTGCTGAGGAAATTCAGAAGATCAGGGACTTTATCGACAGCATTCCAGACAGAAGAACCTTCCTTCACGGCGATTATAATTCGAAGAATATTATGGTGCAGAATGGTGAACTCCAATTAATAGATGTTGGAGATGCGGCATACGGCCATCCGGTATTTGATGTGGCAATGCTGATGCTGGCGTATATCATTTTACCAAACAGCCCTGGACGTAAGGATGAAATGCGCCGCAGCCTGCTTGGATTTGATCCAGCTCTTGCCCAGAACGTATGGGGAGTAATGTGCGGTACCTACTTTGGAATTCAGTCACCTGAAGAGATTGGCTCTATCACCCAGAGGATGATGCCGCTGGTTTATCTCTACATTGCATACCAAGGCGTCGCTTCAGGCCGTTCAACTCCTGAAATCCTGGCAGATAAAGTGGTCCGCCCACAGCTAATTCCACTACTTGATGCTGGCGTAAATCTTCCTTTAGATTTTTGATCATCTAAAGCTTGAAAATAATAATAGTAAATAAGGTTTTGATAAAAAAGGGTTAATAAAGAAATGTGCAAAAGGGACAGACCTATGTGCGAGTAGGGACTGTCCCCAATCACACATTTAGTGGGGTGTATATGAAAAGAAAAAAGATTTATGGGATAATTTCAATACTTTTATGTGGGTCATTGATTCTTGGCGGATGTGGAAAGGGTGAAGCAGGTATGGAGTCGACCAGTGAAGCTGTAACTGAGAATAAAGAAACGCAGGAGGAAGTTAGTGAGGAAGAGAAGACTTCGGATGAGGACAAGGCTTCGGATTTGGATGAAGGCCATGATTCAGCCGATGGAGATACTGTAGCCACAAGCCGAGAGGTTGAGGAGCTCCTGGCGTCTATGACACTGGAGGAGAAGGTTTCCCAGATGATCATTCCTGCCATCAGAAGGTGGGATGCCGATAATGAGGTAAATGAAGAAGATCTGGTGGATGGAGAGCTAAAAGAAGAGCAGAGAGGTGAGCCAGTCACTGAGTTGGATGATGATACGAGAAAGATTCTGACTGATTTCTCCTTTGGCGGAGTTATTCTCTTTGCAGAAAACTTTGTGGATACGGAGCAGACGGTCAGGCTGATAAGTGAGATAAACGAGGCGAATGCTGAGGGCGGCAGTAAGACTGGACTCTTTATCTGTGCAGATGAGGAGGGTGGAAATGTCGCAAGACTCACCAGCGGGACCGCCTTCTGCGGAAATATGGCCCTTGGTGCAACTCAGGACACAGCGAATGCTGAGGAGGTTTCTCAGCTGATCGCTGAGGAGCTTTCAGCAGTTGGAATAAACGTCAACTTTGCACCGGTCGCTGATGTAAATAATAACCCAGGGAATCCAGTTATCGGAGTTCGTTCCTTCTCAGATGACCCTGAAATAGTTTCTGAATATACCAGGGCTTACATAAAAGGAATGCATAGTAAGAACATCCTGACTGCAGCGAAGCATTTCCCAGGACACGGAAATACGGAGGTCGATAGTCACACAGGGCTTCCTATGATCGATCTCACTGAGATGGAGCTGGCGAAGACTGAGTTTATTCCATTTGAAGGCTGTATTGAAGAAGGAACAGACTTCATCATGACTGCTCATATTCAGTACCCGCAGATTGAGACAGAAACCTATAAGTCAAAAGAGGATGGTTCAGAGATCTATCTGCCAGCAACCTTATCCAAGAATATAATCACTGGTATTCTTCGAGAGGGGCTGGGGTATGATGGACTGGTGGTGACAGACTCTCTGGTTATGGATGCAATATATAAGAACTTCGAACCCCTGGATTCAGCGAGACTCGCAATAAATGCTGGCGAGGATATGCTGCTGATGCCGCTCTATCTCAATACTCCGGATAGCATAGGAGAACTCAGTGATTATATCGACGGCATAGTGAAAATGGTTGAGGATGGCGAGATAGAACAGGCGAGGATTGATCAGGCGGTCACGCGAATCCTTGAGACAAAGCTGAAGTATGGACTCCTGGATGAAACAACACAGAACGATATTGAAGAAGCTGTGGCAAAGGCCAATGAGGTAGTTGGTTCACAGAGTAACCACGACACAGAGTGGGAGATAACTGAAAAGGCAATCACCATGGTAAAGAATGATGATTCCACCATACCTCTTGATCCGTCAAAGAAGACACTAATGCTTTGTCCAGGAGAATCTCATTTACTATCTCTCGAATACGGAATAACAAGACTAAAAAGTGATGGCGTTATAGAAGAAGCATCAGATATAGATGTGAAATGTTACGCTGGTCTGACTGCTGACGATGCAAAGACTGTGGCTGCGGGATACGAAAATGTAGTCTTAGTTTCTGAACTCTTTAATGCTGCAGGACTTAATCCGGATATTGAAGGTGGAGAAACGGCTGCATTTATAGATGCACTTATAGAAAGCACTCACGCAGACGAAGGTCGGTTTGTACTGATAAGCTCAAGACTTCCTTATGACATTGCGAGATATCAGAAAGCAGATGCTATACTTGTTGCTTATGGCGACAGAGGCATGACTGCTCTTCCAACAGAAGAAGGCAGCTCAACCATCTATGGACCAAATATACCAGTCGCAGTTTATACTGCATTTGGAGGCAGCACTCCAACAGGAAAGCTTCCAATTGATATACCGAAGGTAAATGACGACTATACATATTCTGACGAGCTTCTCTACGATAGAGGCTACGGCATGTAAAAATATGAATAATCTTGTATCCAATAAGAGCAGACAGAAGCTGCAGACAGCAAAGGAGCAAAAAAAACAGAAAAAGATCGAGGTTGAAAATGCAAAAGGACACCGCATTTAATGTGAAATGTGTGAGTGGGGACTGTCCCCACTCGCACATTTGTGGAGTATATAGAGTATATAAGGAGGTAACTATAAAATGGCAGATGACAAGATGTATCAGGTATCAACTCTTCAGGCTTTGGCATTGGGGTACACTAGAGCAGTTGTCACCGTAGAGGAGTTGCTTAGGGAGGGTGATACAGGTCTTGGAACCTTTGAAGATGTTAATGGTGAAATGATAGTCCTTGACGGTCGCTGTTATAGAGCCAGAGATGATGGCTCTGTAATAGAGGTGTCTCCTGAGGCGGGAGTTCCTTTTTCAGCTGTTGCAAAGCTTCATGGAGATAGAGAGTTTACGCTTTCCTCTATGCCAGATCTTGAATCGATCAGAAAAGAACTGACGCGAAGGATAGAAGAGCACTTTGGTCTGAACAGCATGCACATAATCAGGATAGATGGATCGTTTGAAAAAATCGATGCGAGATCCGAGGCACCATACCGTTCGCATCACGTTACACTTAAAACGGTTCTTGACTCCAATCAGACGGCATTTGTCTTTGAAAATATAAAGGGAACCATGGTTGGCGTTTACTATCCGGATTATATGGATGGGATCAACATGCCGGGCTGGCATATGCATTTTGTTTCGAAAGATAAGACAAAGGGTGGACATGTATTTGACGTTTCAATGACGGAAGGTACGATTCGTTTGGACAGGATCAACAAGATAGAGATAAATCTTCCAAAGGATGCAGCATTCGATACCTATTCACTGAAGAATGCATCCGATGATGAGATTAAAAAAGTCGAAAAAGGCGACTAAATATATAATGAGCGAGTGAGGAATACCTCACTCTCTCATTTTTATGTTAGAAACTCTTTGGTCTAGGTGCTTTTTTATAGCCTCATTATTAGTAAAATGTTATAATAAGATGTAATATTGTTTCAGGAAGGTTTTTTAAATGAGTAATTCAAAGAAACAAGGGCTGTTCGAGATAAGTATTGTGGTAGTAAAGATACTGCTGGTCTTTTTGCTTGTCATCAATGCCTTTGTTTTAGTTTTTTATGGCCTTATTAATAGAGGCGATGTGGTAGAGCGTGATCAAGTCAGGTTTATGGAAAAATGGGACATTTCTGAAGATGACGATGGATGTCAGATTCTTAGTTCGTTTCTTCCGGATGGCGTAGAGGATAATGAATATCTATATTTTGCAACACGTAAGGACGTATCAGTCTATATAAATGGTGAACTGAGAAAGGACTTTGTTGATGCCAGAGATGTAAATATTCCTGGTGGTTCAGTCAAAAGATTTCTCTTTAAGGTTCCGCTTCAGGGAACTGACTCTGGTGCTGAGCTTCGTATAGTTCGTCATTCGGATCAGGATGTGGATCTGGGGCTTCCAGAAGCATTTATCGGCACAGCTTCTGGTGTATTTGCCTATCTTATGAAAACAATCGGGCCTGTTTTCCTCCTGTCCTTTGTTGTGCTTATCTTTTCCTTTGTGGCAGTTGTGGTAAGTATAGTTCTCAGGATCATGTACAGGCAGAGGATAGATCTGCTGTATGGTGCTCTCGGCATATTTATAATTGCTGCCTGGATGATCACAGATTCCAAGCTGTTCCCATTTGTTTTTGGCGAGTATCACGTTAATGGTCTTCTCAGTTTTATGCTCTGTGGGATGATTCCGCTGGGGCTTATCCTTTATCTTGCATCGATACAGCGAGGCCGTTATAAAAAGTATATGTTTGTGATAGTTGTGCTATGCATTATCAATGCTGTGATATGGCCTATTCTGCATTTAACTGGAATAGCATCTTACTACCAAATGATCGATCCGGCAAATGCAGTGCTGGCAGCTCTTTCTATCTCAGGTATTGTTATTCTGGTGGTTGATGCCGTTAAGAGAAATACATCTGCGTATCATTATACATTCATAGGTTTTTTAGGCTTTCTTGTGGGATGTCTGATCGAGCTGACAAATACTCTCTTTGAGATTCATATCGTTGGAGAGTCAGTTCCTATGGTCGTTGGCCTGGGCTTCCTTCTGACATTTATCGTTATCCAGCAGGTACACGACTTAAGACGTATCAATATGGAGAAGCAGCATGCCATCGATATCTCCGAGGCAAAGACGAGATTCCTTGCAAGCATGTCCCACGAGATCAGAACTCCTATCAATGCCATCTTAGGTATGAATGAAATGATACTCAGAGAGAACAGCGATAGAGCAGTTGAGGAGTATTCGCGTAACATCAAGACCTCCGGCAAGATGCTGCTTATGCTGGTAAATGATGTGCTTGATTTTACCAAGATAGAATCTGGCAAGCTGGAGATTAAAGAGTCAGAGTTCCATATGTCAGATATGCTGTATGATGTTATATCACTTATAAGAGAAAGGGCGGAGGAGAAGTCTCTGGAGCTTACTACAGAGGTAACTGATGAAGTACCAGATGAGGTTGTCAGTGATGAGTTCAGGATAAGACAGATACTTATTAATCTGATGAATAATGCAGTCAAATATACCGAGCAGGGAACTGTAACCCTGAAGGTTGGAGGAGCCTATACCGAGGATGGATACAGCCTGAAGCTAGTTGTTAAGGATACTGGAAAGGGAATCCGCAAGGAGGACCAGAAGGATCTGTTCGAAGCATTTTCCAGGGTAGATATGAAGTCAAATGCCAACATAGAGGGTACAGGACTGGGACTTGCCATAGTAAAGAGCATAGTGGATTCTATGAATGGAGAGCTTGGCGTTGACAGTGAGTACGGCCAGGGTTCTGAGTTCTGGGTGAAGCTGTCTGTGGGTTACAAGTCAAAGGAACCACTGAAGTACGACTTTGAATCAAATAGAACAAAGGATGTGGTGGTTTCTTCAACAGTAAGCTTTACTGCTCCTGATGCAAGGATCTTGGCGGTTGATGATAACCAGTCGAATCTGACCATAGTGAAGCTCTTCCTAAAGAGAAATGGTATAGTGCCTGACCTCTGCAGTACAGGTACAAAGGCAATCGAACTTTGTAAAGAGAAAAGATATGATCTCATCCTTATGGATCATATGATGCCGGAGCCTGACGGAATTGAGACACTGCACCGGATAAGGGAGGACGAGGAGTCACTCAATAAGGATACAAAGGCAATCGTGCTTACGGCAAATGCTGTGGCTGGAAGCAGGCAGCTGTACATCAGTGAGGGCTTTGATGATTATCTGACCAAGCCGCTGGATTCCGGTATTCTTGAAGAGACAGTAAAGAATATGCTGCCGAAGGATAAGGTGCTTCTTAGCAAGCCAGATACATACGTGGATAAGCGTGCCACTGATGAGTCAGCACCACTTCAGGCAAAGCTTAGAGCCATAAAGGGACTGGACTATAAAACGGCGCTGAAATACTGTGGAGGAGAAGAAGAGCTTCTTCAGGAGATAATTGCCGATGTGGCGAAGGAGGGTCAGGAACGGGCAGAGCGTATGAGACAGAGCCTCGCTTTAAATGACATTCTGGCCTACAAGATAGATGCTCATACTATAAAAAGCTCTATGGCCACCCTTGGACTCAGCGATTTTAGCGAGAGAGCCAAGAAACACGAATATGCAGCCAGAGATAATGATCTGGCATTTATAGATGGGGATGCAGAAGGATTTATCAGCGAATATCTTGATATCTGCAATAAACTAGGGGAGATATAAGTCTTAATAAAAAAAGGCGAAGTGTATTATGCCAAAGAAGTAATATGTGCATAGGTCTGTCCCTTTTTGCACATTACGGTGTGAAATATGAATGATACAGATATTGCTTTGAAAAACAGAATTATGGAGCTGGCTGAAAGGGCGTATAGCGAGAATCGATATATGTTCACCGACTTTCTTGATATGTCACAGCTTTCGGTATTTTATTCCATGGAGAAAGAGGTGTCGTTTGCAGGAGTCCTGGTGTCAGGAGGCACTGAGGGCTGTGAGAGGTGTATGGTGAGATTTGGTTCTCCCGAAAACTTAGGCTACGAAGAAGCATTTCCTATTACGCTGCTTCACATCACGCCGGTTCAGAAGAAGTTTTCAGACGCTCTGACTCATCGGGATTTTCTGGGTTCAGTCATAGGGCTTGGTCTGGAGAGGACGAAGCTTGGAGATATCATAGTCCGGGATAACGAAGGCTATATCTTTGTGGCCAGCAGTATAAGTGATTATATAATGGAAAGTCTGGGAAAGGTTAAGCATACCATAGTAAGGGTAAATGTGTGTGATGAGATCCCGGCAGAGGTCGCTCCAGTTCTTAAGGATGAGAGCATCATTGTCAGCAGTAACAGGTTGGATGCTATAATAGCCAGAGTATATAAGCTTTCCAGAGATCTGGCGGTAAGATATATCTCAGAGGGCAAGGTGTTTGTTTCGGGCAGGCAGATGACTGAAAATGCTAAGCAGCTAAGGCCCGGCGACACGGTGTCAGTCAGAGGTAAAGGTAAGTTTATTTTTGAAAGTGAAGGTGGAAATACAAAAAAAGATAAACTATATATTAATATTAAAATGTATGTCTAGTATACCATTTCCAAATTGGAGATCAGTGTACTAATCTTAAGGGGGATTAAATGGACGAGAAAAATCAGGAGCTAGAAAAGAGAATCGAGTATCTTGAGGAAAATGTCATCAAAGACGATATAGATGACAGAGGAATCACAACCGGCATTCCGGCTATGACTAAAAAGGATTATATACTTACTGGAATATTCGCGGCTATTTGCTTAATTCTTGTGATCATAGGGGGATGGGTATAATGAATAAGGTTGAAAAGGCTATCGAGCAGGAGGTGTACTTTGGTACATATCCTGTACTACCCAAAGAAAGGAAGTACGGTTTCATAGATGCTCTGCTGGTTCTGTCAGGTTACTGTATAGCAACCTGGAGTTATACCCAGGGCTCATATCTGGCTACTCTGGTCAATTTTAAACAGCTTCTTATCGGAGCTTTTTTTGCAGCTCTTTTTATGCTTCTGGTATACCAGCTTCCAGTTATTCTGTCGGTAAGGTACGGCATCGATATCTGGATATGGCTCAGAAGCGTCTTTGGCTTTAAAGGAGTAAATGTCGTAACTATTCTTATAATTCTGGTAAACTTCCCCTGGTATGCAGTTTGCTGCGAGCTCTTCGCAGATTCTATGGAAAACCTGCTGGGACTGTTTGGCATCGGACTCTTCCCGGGAGGACATCTGGTGCTTAGTATATCCTGTGTTGTGCTAGGTACATTTATCGCCTATAGAGGAATAGGCAGTATCACCTGGACCACACGAATACTTGTTCCACTTCTGCTTCTTGTTGGTGTTGTGGTTGTAATCGTTGGTTTCACATCTGTTCCTATAGATGTTATCTGGAACTACAAGCCTGAACTAGCTGGAGATGTGAGCGAGACAACGAATTATATTCTTTCTATAGAAGCGAACTTTGCATTTGTTATAACCCTTGTTGGAGGTATGGCTGAGGTGCCAAGGCTCTGCAAGTCTGAACGAAGCGGCTTCTATGCAGGCGTTTTGGGGCAGGGCGTTGCAGGTTCCTTCTTCGTTGTAGTTGGTGCGGTTATGGCTATCGCCATGCATCATGTTACAGGTCAAATGGTAGACGATCCGACCATGATGCTGGCAACCCTGTCTGCTCCGATCCTCGGACTGTCTTCACTACTTTTAGTTGCATTTGCCAATATTGGAACACAGGCAGTTGGTTCCTATATCTATGGTGTAATGCTAAAGTCCACATTTCCAAAGGTTTCATACAGAGTGCTTGTTCTGATACTTGGTGCTTACGTAACAGCACTTTGTGTATGGGGCAAGATTACTGAATATTTCGGAAGCTTCCTTACTATCGGCGCCCTGGTTTATGCACCACTAGCAGCTCTGCTCTGTGTAGATTTCTTCTTGGTGAGAAAACAGAAGCTGGACTTAAAGAGCGCTTTCGGTTTAGAAGGGCATCATTCCTACGACTATACCCACGGTTTTAATATAGTCGGATTGGTATGTCTCGCCTTCGGTTTCATTTTATCCTTGGTAATATACAACCCAATAAAGGGAATAGTTCATATACCTGCGCTTTTTGTTCTGACACCAACCGGCTGTTCTTTCCTTGCAACAGGAATCCTGTACTTCCTGCTCTGCAAGCTGGCGCCTATCAGACGCTATGTAAGAAAGGATGCCTACGTTATACCGGACAAGAAGCCATTTGACAGGGATAAGGTTCCGCCAAAGCAGAATTTTTTTCTCTTTCCCCTGATGCTCCTGATCTGCAAGGTGATAACAGCTAAGAATAAGCTGACGATCGATAAGCACAACATGGAGGGAATCAAGCCACCGTATCTGGTGCTTGGAACGCATCACTCCTTTACAGATTTCTATGTAACACCGCTCTGCCTTGCACCACACAGGGCAAATTACATATCCGAGCTTGAGGGGTTCGAAAACTTTGGCGAGTGGATATACAGACAGACGGGCTGCCTCGGAACAAGAAAGTTCATTAACGATCAGGCCCTTATCAGAAATATAAGAAATGTTATAAAGCGTAAAGGCATCATGGTCATTTACCCAGAAGCACGATATGCAAATGTTGGAACTCCTTCGGAGCTTCCACTTTCTGTGGCAAAGCTGGTGAGACTTCTGAAGGTTCCTGTTGTGGTCGTAAATATGCAGGGCAATTATCTGCTGTCCCCTATATGGAACCTAAAAGAGAGAAAGGCTGTAAAGCTACACGCAGATGTTACCTGTGTCCTAAGTGCTGATGAAGCAAAGAGTCTTAGCGTTCAAGAAATACATTCAAAGCTGGTTAAGAATCTTGACTATGATGAATATAGATATCAGCGAGATAATAACATGGTTATTGCTGATGTCTTTAGGGCAGAAGGACTTCATATGCCACTGTATCAGTGCATATGCTGCAAGAAGGAATTCAAGATGATCACTTCTGGTGCAGAGATAAAATGTGATGCCTGCGGAGCAGCCTTCGAGATGGACGAGCTGGGAACACTCCACCAAAAAACTGGTGGTGCTGTGGCAGTCAGCTCTGAAAGTCCTGAAAAAGATACACTTTATATCCCAGAGTGGTACGACTGGGAGAGGCAGTGCGTTAATGCTGAAATCGATGCTGGCAAATACCTGCTGAATACCCGCGTGAAGATTGAAGCGCTGCCGAATTCATTTAACTTTGTAGACTGCGGTGAAGGAAGACTGGTGCACAGCCTGAATGGCTTCGACCTTACCTACTATAACTACAGAACCGATAAGACAGAGACACTGCATTTTGCCCCTAAATCAACAATATCCATCCACACTGAGTACGACTATCGAGGCAAAGGACAGTGCGTTACACTCTCAACATTGGACGACACCTTCTTCATCTATCCAATGGAAGAAGGTTTCAACGCCACAAAGATACAATTTGCTACAGAATACCTCGCCAAAAAATAAATGTGCAATGGTGCAATGGGGACTGTCCCCATTGCACATAGGTCTGTCCCCTATTGCACATTTTGGTTGCATTTAGTGGGAGTGAGTTGTATAATGCGGCGTGTAAATAAATAACGGGGAGCTGAGCGAGATTCGGCTGAGAACAGACTGTATGGTTTGGACCCATTACCTGATTTGGATAATGCCAACGTAGGGATCATAGTCGTGTTTTAAGCAGATATGTCCGGTTGGATGTATCTGCTTTTTTAACGAAAAACTGCTGGGCAGGATTCTAAGAAACCAACATAGATCAATGTAGTAGAAAGGAAGAAGATTATGTTAGGAAAATGTTTGGAAAATGTAAGAAAAAATGTACCACTTGTGCACAACATCACAAACTATGTAACAGTTAATGATGTGGCAAATGTACTGCTGGCCTGTGGAGGAAGCCCGATAATGTCGGACGAACCGGATGATGTTGAGGACATCACATCAATCTGTGGTGGTCTGAATATCAATATTGGTACTCTCAACAAGAACTCCATAGAGGGAATGTTCAGAGCAGGAAGAAAGGCTGCAGAGCTTGGACACGTACTGCTGCTTGATCCTGTGGGAGCTGGTGCATCGGCCCTTCGTACCGATACAGCAGTAAAGCTGATGGATGAGATAAAGTTCACCTGTATCAGAGGAAATATATCAGAGATCAAGACCCTTGCACTTGGAAGCGGAACTACAAAGGGAGTTGATGCTGATGTGGCTGATGCAGTTACAGAAGAGACCCTGGATAGTGCAGTAAAGTTCGTAAAGGATTTTGCTAAGAAAGCTGGTGCAGTTGTTGCAATTACAGGAGCAATCGACCTGGTAAGTGATGGAGATAAATGCTTCGTGATCAGAAATGGTCGTCCAGAGATGGGCAAGATAACCGGAACAGGCTGTCAGCTGTCAGGCCTTACTACAGCATTTCTTGTGGCAAATCCTGACAATCTTGTTGAGGCTGCCGCTGCTGCTGTATGTACTATGGGACTTGCTGGAGAGATTGGCTGGTCATATATGCAGGAGGGCGACGGTAATTCAACTTACCGTAACCGTATAATCGATGCCATCTACATCATGGATTCTGAGACACTTGATAAAGGAGCAAAGTATGAGATTCGATAAAAAGGACCTGCTGTTATATGCAGTTACAGACCGCCATTGGTTAAATGGAAGAACTCTTTACGAGGTTGTTAAGGAAAGTCTTGATGGAGGTGCGACCTTTATCCAGCTTAGAGAAAAGGAACTGGATAATGAACACTTCCTTGAAGAGGCAAAACAGCTAAAGGAGCTGTGTGCTGAGTATAAGGTACCATTTGTGATAAATGATAACGTGGATATAGCTATTGCTATGGATGCTGATGGAGTTCACGTTGGTCAGAGTGATATGGAAGCAGGAGATGTTCGTGCGAAGCTTGGTCCGGATAAGATCATAGGTGTTTCAGCTCAGACAGTTGAACAGGCTATCCTGGCCGAGAAGAGAGGGGCTGATTATCTGGGAGTTGGAGCGGTTTTCCCAACTGGCTCCAAGGATGATGCAGACGATGTATCTCACGAGACGCTGAAGGCTATATGCGAGGCAGTTAATATTCCAGTAATAGCTATCGGTGGAATAACAGTGGATAATACTCCTCAGCTTGCCGGTACAGGTATATGCGGCATCGCAGTTATCAGTGCAATCTATGCACAGGCTGATATTCCTGCCGCAACAAAAGAGCTGAAGCGTGTCACAGCCGAGATGGTGAATAACTAATAAACCTGACACGATAAGCAGCTGACACATAATAAATGCAAAGAAGCGGCAGATTGGGGGCACCACCTTCTGCCGCTATACAAAAGTGCTGTAAGATTTTTATAGGAAAGGTAGGTAAAATGATATGAACACAGCATTAACCATAGCTGGAAGTGATTCCAGTGGAGGCGCCGGTATTCAGGCAGATCTTAAAACCATGACTGCAAATGGAGTCTATGGAATGAGTGCTATAACAGCACTGACAGCTCAGAATACTACTGGCGTGACAGGAATAATGGACGTAACACCAGAGTTTCTTGAGAAGCAGATAGACGCAATATTCACTGACATTTTCCCTGATGCAGTAAAGACAGGAATGGTTTCTTCGACTGAACTGATTCACGTTATAGCCGACAAATTAAAGCAGTATAATGCATCAAATATAGTAGTGGATCCTGTAATGGTAGCAACAAGCGGAGCTAAGCTTATAAGTGACGATGCAATCGAAACACTTAAGGAGTGCCTGCTTCCGCTGGCAACAGTGATCACTCCAAATATTCCAGAGGCTGAGGTTTTATCTGATATGAAGATAGAGTCAGAAGAGGATATGGAGAAGGCAGCGAAGGCAATTTACGAAAAGTTCGGATGTGCTGTTCTTTGCAAGGGTGGACATCAGGTAAATGATGCAAATGATCTTCTGTACAGTGCTGATGGTCCAGTGTGGTTCAAAGGGAAAAGAATTGATAATCCTAACACCCACGGAACAGGATGTACACTTTCAAGTGCTATTGCTTCAAATCTTGCAAAGGGCGAGTCTCTTGAAAATTCAGTTAAGAATGCAAAGGATTATATATCTGGAGCTCTGGATGCAATGCTAGATCTTGGAAAAGGCAGCGGCCCACTTGCACACAATTATAAATTCTTATAAAAGAAGCAACTGCAGATTATTGTTTTAATGAGAGGAAAATATAATGAGTAACGAAAAGCAGAAATTTGACGGCTATGCAAATAAATATGATGAATGGTTTATGGTAAATGATAATCTCTTTACCAGTGAGCTTAGACTTTATAAAAAGGTTCTTGGCGATATCAGCGGAAAGAAGCTTCTTTCTGTAGGCTGCGGAAGCGGTCTTTTTGAAAGCTACATCGATTCATCCAACATTGAAGGTATCGAGCCTTCAAAGGATATGGGTGAGATTGCTGAGAAGCGTGGTATCAACATCATAAAGTACGGTCTTATCGAGGATGTAGACCTTCCAGATGAAACATATGACATTATATATTTTAACGGAAGTTCAAGTTATATGGAGGATCTTACTTCTGTATATGAGAAGAGTCTTAAGGCTGTTAAGAAGGGCGGAAAGCTGATCCTTCTGGACGTTCCAAAGGAGAGTGCATTTGGCTTTATGTATCTTCTTGGAAAGAGTCTTAACACATATGATCACGAGTTTCTTGAGGGTGCTATGCCAGAACTGCCATACCCACTTGCACTTGCGTCATCAGGTGTATGGCATTCAACTGAAGAAAAGATAGAAGTATTAAAGAATCTTGGGGTTGAGAAGTTCTCCTTCTATCAGACTCTTGTAAAGAATCCTATGTACACAAATGAGGAGCCGGAAGAGGTAATCGAAGGCTATAAGAGCGGCGGATATGTTGCAATCATTGCTGAAAAGCAGTAGGAGGTAGATGCTATGAATATTACAGACAGATTATATATTGCAGCAGAGATTAATTGGATGGAGTCAGCTGAGAAACCATTTCCGCTTGAAATGGCTGAGGGAACTCTTGATGATAGTCTGTTTAAGAATTATATGATACAGGATTATCTGTACCTTCAGGATTATATAGTTATCCTGAAGAAAATGCTGGAACTGTCAAATGATGAAGAAGTGGCTGCTTTTGTTAAGAATACTCTGGATGCTATCGAGTACGAGACATACAATGTACATTCTGCAAACATGAAGGCGCTTGGAGTAACAGATGCAGATGTAGAATCCTGCGTCAGAACTCCTGTAATTCTGCGATATGTTGAATACATGAAGAACCAGCTGGAGGAGGGAGGTCTTCTCTATGGACTTACTGCACTACTTCAGTGTTCCTGGAATTATGCAATCCTGGGAGCAGTCCTGACAGAAAGATATCCTGATATGATCGCAAAGAGCAAGTATAAGTCTTGGTTTGATGCATATACAAGTGATGAGTATGTTGGGGCAAATGAAAGCTGGATCAATCTGGTAAATAAGCAGGCTGCCGACTTACCTGAAGAAGAGGTAGAAAAACTCTGCGAGATATTTAGAACCTGTTCTACATTTGAAAATCGTTTCTGGGACGCTCTATACGAGTATAAAGAAAAATAAATGCTGTGCACCATGTACTTTCTACATGGTGCATTTTTTTGTATAATATGACATAAGTGTCATAAGTCAATAAGCTTTCTTGCTAGCAAGAAAAGCTTTGGCAATGGAGCAATCCGTATGTCATATGGTGTCATAATATATAGTTTGGAAGATAGATATGAAGAAACTAACACTTGGTATCCTTGCCCACGTTGATGCAGGCAAGACAACACTTACAGAAAGTATTCTCTATAATCTGGGGATGATCAGATCCGCAGGAAGAGTAGATAATGGCGACGCCTTTCTTGATACAGAAGCTCTGGAAAAGAAGAGAGGCGTTACTATTCTGTCCAAGCAGGCACTCTGCACTTTGGACAGGTCAAATGTATTAAATAAATCTGATGATGATATAAGAGTGACTTTGATAGATACACCTGGTCACGCTGATTTTATTGGAGAGGCGGAGCGAGTTCTTTCTGTGCTTGATCTGGCTCTTCTTTTAGTGAGCGGACCAGATGGTGTAACGCCATCCACGAAGCGACTTGTCAGTATGCTGAGGAACTATAAGGTTCCGTATATTGTATTTGTTAATAAGATGGATATGTGCCTGCGTCCTGAGGCTGAGATAATCTCAGAGCTATCAGACAAGCTGGGAGAAGGTTTTATCCCATATGCTGATTTTGTCGAAAAAGAAGAAGAGATAGCATCACTTTCCGAAGAAACGATAGAAAAGTATCTTGAAGAGGGCAGTATCTCAAAACAAGATTATGTAAACCTGTTATCAAAAGGAAGCTTTCATCCAGTAGTATTTGGCTCTGCTCTTAAGAATGAAAATGTAGATAGTATCATTTCACTACTAACTGAACTGCTCCCTGATATTCTGTATAAGGACTCCTTCTCTGCAAAGGTCTTTAAGATAGGCTATGAAAATGGCCAGAAGCTCAGCTTTGCAAAGATTACCGGTGGCAGCATATCGGTTCGTAGTGAGATAGATGACGAAAGACTTGCTGGTGAAAAGATAAGCCAGATAAGAAGCTATAGTGGTGGAAGGTTTGAAAGCTTAGATAAGGCAGAGGCGGGGGATATAGTAACATTTCTTGGACTGGATAATACATTTGCTGGTATGGGCCTTGGGGAGGAGTTCGACGATGATACCCCTATATGCCAGCCTGTCCTGAGATACGATATAGTTCTTCCTATAGATGTGCCTCTTAGGGTATTTCTGCCAAAGCTGAGGGAGCTTTGTTCTGAAGATCCACTGCTTCAGCTGGAGGTTACTGGTGACGATACAGCCAGCATATCAGTTATGGGTGTCTTTCAGATGGAGATTCTGAAGGAACGTGTTCAGGAGCTGTACGGAGTATCCATTGACTTTGCCAAGGGAAGCTTTGTATATAAAGAGACTATAGCTGCACCAGTAATCGGATATGGACATTTTGAGCCGTTGCGTCATTACTCCGAGGTGCAGATACTTATGGAGCCTCTTCCAAGAGGTACCGGAGTAGAGGTGGCCAGCGACCTCAGCGTAGATGAGCTGGGAATCAACTGGCAGAAGACTATCCTTTCTACACTTACGAATCATTTGCCAGTGGGAATTCTTATGGGAGCGGCTCTCACAGATATCAGATTTACGCTGATTGCTGGAAAGGCACATCTTAAACATACCGACAGTCAGGACTTCCGAGAGTCCGTCAGGCGTGCCATAAGGCAGGGACTTATGAAGACAGAGTGCCTGCTGCTTGAGCCCCAGTACGATTTTGTGATCACACTTCCGACAGAAGGTGTAGGTCGTGTAATGACTGAGATATCTGATATGGGAGGAAAATGTAATCTAAATGCTGATGGTTCCCTGACTGGCTGTGCCCCAGCCAGATGTATCGCAGATTATCAGACGAAGCTGACAGAATATACCTCAGGACAGGGAACCATGGAACTTAAGTTTGCTGGTTATACGGATATGCCGCAGGATGTATCTGAGGAGGTTATAGCAGATAAGAACTACGATCCAGATACAGATAAGGAGAATCCATCTGGAAGCATCTTTATAGATCACGGAGCTGGTTACTATGTTCCTTGGTTTGAGTGTGAGTCGATGATGCACCTGGATTCAAGAGAGTCGGAGTATTTTAATACAGATGATGAGACAGATGACGAGAGGCTTATGCGTGAAGCAGAGTCTCTGAGACAGGCACACCTTCGTTATGAGAAGAATAGATCTGCCGAGAATAGGGACAGGGCTCTTGGAACAGACGAGATAGATGACATACTTCGCAGTGCTACACATTCCAATGCTGGAAATGAGAACCGCAGAACCAAGCGTGTCTATCTGAGTAAGAGCACTATTCAGGCAGAAAATCGGTCTGCTAGGAACAGTTCAGCCAGTAAAGCAGCAGCTAAAACACTGGATAAAAAGAAGTATCTTTTGGTTGACGGCTACAATATAATTCACGCCTGGAAGGACCTGAAGGTTCTTATTGAGAATAAAAATGTTTCTAAGGAGCAGCAGTCTCTTGACCTGGAGGGCGCAAGATTCAAACTCCTGGATATAATGTCGGAATATAAAGCAATGAAGGGCACAGAGGTAATAGTTGTTTTCGATGCATATAACGTTCGAGGACATATTACGGAGAAGATGGACTACCTGGGAGTACACGTTGTCTTTACGAAGGAGGCGGAAACTGCAGATCAGTATATAGCCCGCTTTACCGTTGAGAATGCCAGAAATCTGGATATCACAGTTGCAACCTCTGACGGTATGATCCAGCTGATCATACGAGGAGAAAACTCAAAGCTGATGACAGCATCCCAGCTGGAAAATGATTACAGATCTCTTCGCGGAGCCTATGGCTTCTAACATATGGCTTTGTTGTTCTAGATAAATTAAGAGCCACACCAGAAATGGTGTGGCTCATTTTGTTTCATATAAGAAAAAACTAAAGTCCAGATGATTATTTGTATTCGAAGATAAGCATTGTTATATCATCAAACTGTGTTGCTTCTCCAACAAACTCATCCATATCCTGTCTCAGGTTTTGAAGAACATCAGCAAGTTCAACATATGGATTACTATTTAGAGCTGTCAGCATACGGTCTGTGCCATATAATTCATTTTCACTGTTGGTTGCTTCTGGAACACCGTCTGAATATGAGAAGATTTTATCTCCGTGTTTAAGCTTAAATGTATGGTCTCTGTACTTTATTCCTTCAAGGGTACCAACAACTGGGGAATGTTTGTAAACAACCAGCTCGAAATCTCCACCGGCGTGTCGGAGTGCTGGATGCTCATGTCCTGCATTTGCAGCAATACCTTCACCTGTTCTGATATTAATTATAGCCAGCCATACTGTAACAAAGAGCTCGGCTTCATTTCCTTCGCATAACTGATTATTAACATCATTAAGTATCTCTGCAGGAGTTCCGCCGGCCTGCGCTCTGTTCTTTATAAGAGTTTTAGAGATAACCATAAAGAGTGCTGCAGGAACTCCTTTTCCTGAAACGTCAGCAACTACTAAAGCAACGTGATCATCGTCAACCATAAAGAAGTCATAGAAATCTCCACCTACTTCTTTGGCTGGATTCATAGTAGCATATACATCAATCTCCGGAATATCCGGGAATGGCGGGAATATGCTTGGTAGCATATCTGCCTGTATCTGTGTAGCTACATCAAGCTCAGCACTTATTCTTTCATTTTCAGCGGTGATAGACCGGATCTCTTCAACGTGGTTGTCGATCTCCGTAATCATTTCACCTAAACAATCAGACAGGACACCCAGCTCGTTATATGACCGTCTCTTGTTAAGCTTGGCCAGAACCTGTTCGCTGTCCTTGGTATCTGTATAGTCAACCACGTTGTTGGTGATGTGCTTAAGCGGTCTCAGAGCAAACTGATTTATCATCAGGATGCACATAATAGAAAGAGCAAATTGAAGACTGAGGAAAAGCAGAGTGTATGTGACAAGTCTGCTCTCAACTTCAGTTTTTAGTTTTGCTATCTCAAAGGTAGTTCCGATAATTATGTTCTTGCCATCTACAACGGTGAACTTGCTATAGCTGTCTATATAATCCTGTTCGACCACAAGGTGAGTCTCGCCGCGTAGTACCTTCTCATAACCTGCAATTCTATCTGCATCATTTTGTATGGTAGTACCCATAACGAAAGCATTTCCCATCTCCGTGCCTCTTATAAGGTTTGTATCAGAAGCACTTATAAGATAGGTATTGGTCTTCAGATCATCGTCGGTAAAGAAGAAGTACAGGAACTTTACATCATACGCACGTTTCATATCGTTCATGCGCATCAGTAATTCGTTAAATATAATCTCTGCGATGAGTTTCTGATCCTCGGATGGCATTATCTCTATATCAATTGACTTAATGGTCTTAAGCTCGATATCAGGATATTTCTCTCGAAGGGTTTTCATCTTCTCTACGGTCTTCTCCGAAGTATCATATTCCAGATCCAGTTCGCTCATATGCTTGATCCAATAGTGCATAACCCAGCGATAGCAGTCGTATTCTTCAATACAGTACTCCAGATCATTGGTAATTCCTTCACCAAGAGCTTCCTTTTCGGCCTGTACACTGCGATCTGCAACCCTTATAAAAACATAACGTGAAGCGATATATGTGATGAATATACTAAGAATAAAGAAAAGGGCAACCTCAAAGAGCAGGCTTACTCTAAAGCCTGATCTGCCCTGACTACGATGTTTTCTTTCTCTTATCTTATCCATAAAAATACCATACATATAATACGATTAAATACTATCAAACAACTATGTTAAGTTTATCAAACACCATTCTCAAATACAATATCATTTTATGGACCCGTTTGTGGTATAATCATGATAAAAATGTGCAAAAGGGACAGACCTATGTGCAATGGGCGCGTTGTCTGCCAGTGGCAGACAAGTTTTTAGCGCCTGAGCGTGAGCGAAGGAAGTCAGTCCCCATTGCACGTGCCGGTAAGAAGCGTATGAGGGGAGAAGTGGTATGGAGAAGGAACTGGTTATTTCAGATATTAATCTATTCGTTGAAACCTGTGATGGAGATATGAAGGAGTTTAATACATTTAAGAGCAGGTATGAGGCTGCGTCTGATGTGGTGGATAGAGTAAATGAAAAGATTCAGGAGTTGCAGGCCAAGTGGATTCCGGTAAAGGAATACGTGAGTACTAACGGAATGGACGAAGAGGGTGACTACTCCTATGCGAAGCTTGCGCTAAACATAAGCCTTGCATATAAGAAGCTTTCTGAGATCGTAAATGAGCTCAGGTTTGGTCTGGAATTCCTCGAACTGGTGGACGAGTATAAAGAGTTTGAGATGGAATACAGATTGAAGAACAAGAAATAACGAATATCGTAGAAATTACTAGAAAGTCTAATTCGCTATTTTGGCGAATTAAAATCCTAATATTCACTTTGCAGGCTGTTTATTCTATGCAAGTTTTCTAGTAACATTATGCCTAACTTATAAATCGTTGCTCTTATATCTGAATAGATATAATCTGCTAAGCTTGAAAGGATGTGATTTTATGTGGAGAAAGGCAAATGATTCAGAGAGGTTATTTATTAAGAAGGAGTTTATGCCAAAAGAGATAGTATCAGCGTTTATTGTAGCATTGCTTGATGCAGCTCTTATCTGCTTCGTGGTATCATTATTTCCAAGAGATTTTAGTAGAATAAGCGTAAGCTATGTATTAATTTCAATTCCTATTGCATTATTCCTTGTATATGTATTTTATTATACATTCAGAACATTATATAAGTTCGTTAAGATAGCATATAAGCTTCATACCAATAAGTATTCTGTTGCAGAGTGCAAGATTGATGAAATAAACGTTCATAGAATTGGTTTGATCAATAATGCTAACATCGTAGCATCAACAAGTGATGGAGAGAGCTATAGAACAAGTTATGGCTCACCATTTACAACAAAGCCTTCACAGGGCCAGTCAGCTCTCCTTGTTTCATTAGGTGAGGAAATGGAGCTGTTACTTAAATAAGTATAATTTACCTGTCAAGCATTTTTGATTATGTCCCGAAATGATTAAAACATTTGCCCTGGATTTTCCAGGGCTTTTGTTATGCTTGGGGCTCCGCCCCAAACCCCGTCCTTCGCCAGGAAGGCGAGGGAACAGCTATTGCTGTTCTGGGGACATTAGGATTATCCGTGTCACTTCGTCAAGGGCTGCCCGGATGCTTTGCATCCAGCGTGCTGTCCCTTGACTCCGTTCCCGCACCATCTACATACAAGCTTCGAGATTATCAAAAAGATGATGTTGTTGAGATAATACAAATCTCATAAATGTCTGGCTTCTCCAAGGATGATTCATAGGTGGAATATATCTCTTTTTCGGTTC
>FOEK01000024.1 GCA_900110635.1 Lachnospiraceae bacterium NE2001 | reverse complement strand
GCCATCATAGCCCTCGCATTCGAAAGTAACATACTCGTCAAATGTTACTGGTACCTTGCGGTTACTTATTATTGAAACAACTACAACAACCGCAATGATAACAGCCGCAGCTATACCACCGATAATACCCACCAGCTTCCAAGGGATGTTGAGTGGTTTACTAGGCTGGGCAGGCTGAGGTTGTGGTTGCACCGCTTGAGGTTGTGGCTGCACTGCCTGAGGTTGTGCCTGCACTGCCTGAGGTTGTGCCTGCACTGCCTGAGGTTGTGCCTGCACTGCCTGAGGTTGTGCCTGCACCACTTGAGGTTGTGGCTGCATTGCCTGAGGTTGCGGCTGTATCTGCTTAGGCTTTGACGCAGGAGCGCCACAATACGTACAGAACGCGCTTCCCTCTTCGATTACATTTCCACATTTTATACAAAACATATGAAAACCCTCCATATAAATACTAACTATGACTTAATATACCACCACAAACGCAAAGTATACTGCACGAAAATATGTGCAAAAAGAGGCACACCTATGTGCACATTACTTAGATTTCAGGTAGTTAAGTATGGATTCTTTGGTTTGACAGTCTATGGAGTTGAGAGCGGTGCCAGCTATATCTTCCACTGCCTCACGGAAGTATTCGTTGAACTTATCTTCGCTCACTACCTCGTCATTCCATTTCCATTCGCCATAATCGTAGATTTTATCATAATCGTAATCCTCTGGGAGCAAATCATAATCCAGATAAAAGCCGCCCTCGCCTACGGTAACCTCTTTACCATCCTGAAGCGAATACACCCAATCGTACGGAAGATTATATGGCGCATCAAATGAATAATGGTGCAGCTTTCTTGTCCCGTGAAGATAATAAATCGTACCGCGGTAACCTCCAGCAGACGCAACTCCATCCTGGGCTTCATACACCTCAAGTCCATTTTCGCTGTAATAAACTATTCTATACATCTGGATGCCCTCAAGCGCTGCATTTTTGCAGGTGATAAAGAGCTCCGGCACTCCATCCTCATCCATATCAACAAGCTGGAAATTGTTCCATTCAATCGTCTCACCCGTCGGATTATAGTCCCATTCAACCTCCTCAAGATTCTGAATGTAGTCATAATAGCTCTTATAAGGCTCACCGCCCTCCAGTGTCACAAAGGTATCATCCAGTGCCCCATTTATCCTCCACCACAGCAGCAAACCATCGGCCGCCTCAGTGTTATCTTCTATCTCATATGTATAGTAATAATACAGATCATCATGATATTCGCCAACTTCATCCCAGCTGTAATTTATATATATCTTTAAAATGTCATCGCCAGAAAGGAATTCGTCGAAGGAAAGACTGCCATCATTTATGCAGAGTTCGCTCACTCCCAGTTCTTTACATTTGCTATTAATAACTTCAATCAGCTCAGATGGATTATCATATTTTGAACCGACTGCATTTATATCAGAGCCCTCATTATTGTCGTAGCATCCAAAGAAACTGGTGTCTGGATCATTGTCTTCCTTATGATACAGCACCATGCCCTCTTCAGCCGAGATACCATTTTCATCAAAACCATATATCGAAAATACAAGGGAATCTCTATATGGAAATCCTTCGTCAGAGAATCCTGGAGAATACGAATATGCTACTATATGGCGTCCTTCTCCTTTAAGAACTCTTACAGACTTACGCCTATAATCTGAGCCCACCAGTTCCGTGGTGTAGTGACCAATATCAAACATACTTTCTCTATCATAGAAGAAAGCATCGAAAGCATTTTCCTCATAATCATCATACATATAATCGAGATCGATAGTTTGTATCATTTTACTACTAACTTCATTTACGCCACCATCGTACACGTAGAGAGTTGCATAGAGATTATAAAAACGGCCAGCATCTTCGTCCTGAGTTTCCTCCGCCGAGAAAACAAGCATATATGGAACACCCGTGTCAAATGTATCAACATCCACTGACACGATACCAGTGTTAAAAACAGATACATTTGGGTCCTTATTGTCCAGCTCAGAGTTTAACTTCGCATATTCTTTTTCTATAACCAAATCCTTAAGTTTATCTTCAAACTCAGGGCCATACACGCTTACATCCGCACTTGTCGATGTTGCCAGATTCTCCCTTTCATCAGCGTTCGTTGAGGTCGCTTCCGTATCCTCCTCATCAGAACCACGGAAATAACCACTATCATTTGAACTATTATTGCTGTGATTCTTTAATGCAAATGCCGCTGCTACTCCACCCCCAACAAGAAGGACTACACCAGTAATTATGGCTGCAATGATACCAGCCTTCTTGCCCAAAGGCTTAATAGTATTATCCATTATCTTCTGACCACATTTAGAACAGAACATATTAACCTCCAAGAAAATACAGTAAGCCTATTGTAACAATTTCTCCCCCCATACAAAAGCATAAAATTATGAGGTTGTCACGGGGACGTGACAACCTCACTGAGTTGGAAGGTGGCGGGGCCGGTGATCTCCAGGGTATTGGCTGTCTTGTCGACGGCATTCTTCTGGATGTGCAGGTAGGCGGTCATTGCGGCATCATTGAGCTGACTCTTAATGAGGCGACAGCCGTATTTGCCATTAGCGGAACTATGGAGGAGTTCACGGAAACCATCGGTGATATTAACCTTCATACTGATGGAGTTACCAATGTCTTTCACCATTCCGTCTATTATCTCGTTAATCACAGTATCGGAAAGCTTGTGGTAGTTCACAACCGTACCAAAGCGACCGAGCAATTCGTAGCTTGCACCAAGCTCGATCATATCCGCACGGGTTATATCCTCGTAGTGATCAGCACCACCCTCGTTCTCTGCGCCGAAACCAATATGCTTTTCAACCTTTGACTTTTTTTCGCGGCACACATCAAATGCACCAAGTCCGATAAACATCGTAAGGTTGGTATCTATGTCACAGTCTGGGAAGTTAGTACCCTCGATGGTGGTAAGCAGCTGCGACTGTACGGCTCTATTTACATTTCCACCACCACTATCGTAGCTTGGAATGAGTCTCTTATCGAACTCATCCAGGAAGATTATGCCCATACCGCCCAGATCTGCATCTACCATAAGGGGTTCGATCACCGCCTTGGTGTCGCGCCCCTTGAAGCCCTCCTCGGTGATAGAGGTCATATCCACCTGAGCAATTGGAAGCTGTGAGAGTTCTTTTGCAAAATATGCCTTGAGAGCTCGGTAGGTCTCGGTCTTACCACAGCCACTTGGAGCTGCGATAATTATGTTATTGCTATGAAAATGTCCTCGTGCCATATTTTCCAGATAGTTATAAATGTTAATAAGAATGGTATCCAGCTGGTCCTGCCCCTTGACACGCTTATGTATCTCAGCACTGAACTCGTTGAAGGTGGTTTTCTCCAGCCACTGGGCGATTATGTTGCAATACACGTTGTCAAAGTCTGTGTCAGCTGAACGCTGGCGTTTTCTTGCTTCCGCCCTCTCATCGTCAGTCTTCTTGTTCTTTATCTGATTCATATAGGCACGGTAGCGAGCTCCATTGATTGTCCTTGGGGCTTCTTTTGCACTATCAAATGTTTTCTCTCCAACCGGAGTACTGCCCTGAGCAGTCGGTCCTTTTACCGTTAAATTACTAGGTCTCTTTATCCCTGGCTTCTTAGTGCCTGATATATTATCTCTCTCAAGCGTTCTCGCCAACATATTTAGAGAGACAATGTTCATCATTTCAAGCTGCTCATCTGCATCATCAAAACAGTCCTGGTAATCGTTCTCAAAGATTCTCTCGCCAGGCTTCAGGTATAATCCCATTCTACCTCTTATATAAGAGGCTCCTCCAAACTGTCTCTCAGGAGTTATGTGCTCCTGCTTCACCCTCCATTCGTAGCCAAGGGGCACATCAAGATAAACATACTCTCCACTATAAAAGCCTTTAAGCTTGCTGTAAGCGAGAAAACTCGGGCCATCCAGGAGATGAATCTCACTGTAGCCGCCAAGCAGCCAATGGACATCGCTGTAAATCTGCTCGTACTCTCGAAGACTTCGATGCACACTGAGAAGTGAGATATTGGCCCTCTTCAAAACACACATAATGTTCCTCAGCTGGACTATTCCAGCCCCAGGTGCAAAACCCTCAACTATAAACTGAACCGGAACCTTAAGCATATTATCATGCGACTCTGCCTTTTCATTGTCTACTTGAGATGGAAGTTTAATAGATATATCAAGTAGCTTATACATGATCTCAGTTACAATAGCATTTGTAAGACCATGATACGTATCATCTTCCCCTGCAGCTATGACAAAAAGTGCAATCTTCTCATTTGCCAGATCCTCAATTTCAAAGTCATCCTTAGCCATAAACTGATTCACATTGTCACTTGTTATTCCATCCAATGTCTTCCAAGCTATAAGCTGGGCTCTTCGAAGCAAATTGCCCGAGATATTTGAAAACACCTTGTAATACTTTAGCGCAGGAGAATCAGGACAGGTCTCCTGCAGCTGTTCGAAGATGTAATCAAGAACCGTATTTTCGTCCTTATCGTCTGAAGGCTTCAAGGCATCCAGCATCATCTCCACATTGTCAAAATCTGAAAACCTTGGCAAACAGTGGTATGTGATATAACAAATTATAGCCTTGAGTAGTGCCTGTGCAAGAAGTTCAAAAAAACTGTCCGGTTTATCTCCTAATAGCTCCTTGGAACGAACCTTATATAAAGAAGTTACAATCCTAGTTATGCCCTCCTCTATCTCGTGATCTCCCCCATAGGACTTAAGATTCTGAAAGAGATTGAAACCCACAGAATTATCCATATCATGAAAATCTATCTTCTTAACCGCATAGCCCTTATCTGTCAGATACTCCTTATAACGCCTGTAAAGCTGGCCATCCAGGTCCGTGATGACCAGGCTTCCCTCCGAATTAAGGATGGCTGGCTCTACATAGTTTGTCATTCGCTCATCTCTAATACCACCGCACACCAAGACGTTCTCCGGCGTTCTATTCGCTGTAGTATCCTGAGGTTCCTTTTTACCATTAATTCTTTTTTCTGTATTTGTCTCTATCATAGTTATACCTCCATAAAGACTGTAAGGACAGAGAACCGTCCCCTGTCTTTTTTATAACACGGATAGAGCAAGATTACATTCAACCGCTAGTTTAATCAAAAAAAACAGTCTGGATAATGTCCAGACTGTCTTCGTATTTCTCTTTGTTTGCTCCTCAAGGAGCAGCCTATATATTAGAATTACTCACCAATCTTGTTGACAGCAACTGTGAGACGTGAGATCTTACGTGAAGCTGTGTTCTTGTGGTAGATGCCCTTGTTAGCAGCCTTGCTGATCTCAGAGATAGCAACCTTAAGTGCCTCCTCAGCCTCAGCCTTGTTTCCAGCCTCGATAGCAGCCTCAACCTTCTTTACAAGAGTCTTAACCTTACTCTTGATGCTCTTGTTTCTCATCTCTCTCTTCTTGCTTGTAAGAATTCTCTTCTTTGCAGATTTAATATTTGCCATGTCTTGTTCCTCCGGATTTTCGATTATATCTATTCTACGTATCTGCCGCTCGCGATTCCATCCTATCAAAGTCAGCCGTTCTTTGATACGCTGGTCTCTAATCTCTACTTAGCCAAGACACGTTCGATGCTTCTCGCACCGGGCATATAGAAATCATTTCCTTGCAGCAAAAGACATAATAACAAAGTCCGCCCCTCTCGTCAAGGGCTTTTTGCCTATTTATAAGCGTTTTTCGCCTCTCCACCTGCTTTTTTGACCATTACTGAGTTTAACCAGACGATTCAGCGTTGGTTAGCAGCTTAATGATCAGGTTTTCAACGGAAGCATTTCCTATAAGTCCACCTCTGTTATTTAGGTAAAATGCATCCTGACACGCATCCACCGCATCGATAAGCTGTCGCTTCGTATAAGAGTTTGCCAGTGAAATGAGCCTGCCAGCGATCCATTCTGAGACGCGGAATCTGGTCGCTAATTCGTTCTTCTTCACTCCATCTTCAAGAAGCTGTTTGGTCTCCAGCAGTTGAACATACTGTCCCTCGATACGCTTGATTATCTGAACAGGTTTACGTTTAAGTGTGAGCAGGTCATTATACTGACTGATGGCCAACTTCGAGTTCTTCTGGGATATGGAACGGCACATCTCGAAGACCTTGTCCTCTACTTCATTTTTACATAGAAGCTCCACATCCTCAGGGTCAACGACACCCTTCTCCATACAATAATCGTGAAGCTTGATCGCTTCATTTTCCAAAAGATACATGTTGGTTGCAGGGCCACAGGAATCAAGGATTTTCTCCGGAACCGACAGCTTTACCTTTACACCATCCTCACCCAGTATGGAACCGAGCCAGGCAATAAGGTCGGCCTTTTCCAGCATCTGGAACTCTAAAATAGTGACATCAGGACATTTCTTTGCAGCCAGAAAAGCCTTTTTTGTCTTGTTCACCTTATCCTCGCAGAAGATCACTACATTCGTATCAGGTATCTGTGGGACGTTTTCGATAAATGTGGGATCAGACGCATCAAAATATCCGCTGTTATTCACCACCACCACACGATGCTCCGCAAAAAAAGGCAGCGTGATTGCATCATTTACCAACGAATTCACGTTGAAGTTCTCGGTTCCTACCACCGTACAGTTCATTGTGTCTTCGCGACTGATAAGTGCTTCGCGTATCTCATCCCTGTAGTATGTCGTCAGGTACGGTTCACTGCCGTAAAGCAGGTAGACCTTCGAAAACTGACCTGTTGCTATATGTTGTTTCACCGTGCGTTTAGACGCACCGGTTGGGTTTTCTTCTTTCTTTTTCATACTGTGTAATATACCACAAATCTAACCAAAATGAAACAAACAGGGAACCGTCCCCTGTCTTTTTGGCCTAAAGTGGTGGTTTAGTTTGCTAGTTGTTCGGTAATGAAGTCTTCGACTTGCTTTGCGATGATCGATGGGTTGTAGTAGATTACATTGGGATCACCGGCGATAACAGTAATCTCCTGGATTTCATCATTGGTAATCATTCGGTTGTATTGGTTAACCCACGTGATGCCGTAGTACTTGTTTTCCTTGAGGGTATTGTCCAGCAGGAACTCCGCCGGAAGGTCCTGGGGCAGGGTGTATCCGCTGACAGCATTACAGTTATCGTAAATATTTATATATTCATTTTGATGTGGCTCATTCAGAGTGTTTCTGATGTACATCTCTTCCATAGCTTTATAATACTCTTTGAGACCGCTGCCATAGAACATATAATCATACAGTGGAGTCTGGAAGCTGATGTATCCTGTGGCCTTAAGAAGCTTCTGGCTGATCGCGTTCAGACGAGTGATTCTTTTTAGATACCATTTATATTCATATACAGAGCTAAAGTTTCCATCCAGGAATCTTGTGGCCAGCTCCGGCACGGCGCCATCCACCGCAACGAGACCCGCAACTGTGTCGGGATATTTTTCTATATATCTATATGCATAGATAGCAGATATCTGATTCGGAATCAGGATCAGATTCTCGTTTTCGCCCAAAGCATCCAGGGTGTCATGAATATAATCCGCAAAGAACTCTGTAGTCCTCTCCCCATCCATATCTTTGCTGAAACCTTTTCCTGGATAATCGATAATTACAACCTTTATGTTTTTCTTCTCCAGGCAGTCAGCCAACGGACGAAGATACATAGTGGAACACGGGTCCTCATCAGAGCCTAGAAGAACTGCCGTATACTCTCCCTCGCCTGCAGTATAAACCGATACATCCGTGCCACGGACATTCACATTTTTTATATACTCTGTTTTGTATTTCTCCACCTTGTCACTGGAGTCGTCGGAAAGCCTGTGTCGATGTATGGAATACCCAATGGTAATAACCATGAAAATAGCCGCCAGTATGATCACATAGCGCTTAAAATCAGTAAATATCTTCTGAAACATTGGAGAACGGCCATAGAAATATATAATAAAATCTCCTGCCTTTTTGATGGCAAATGCTGTCGCTGTAGCCAGTACGAATGTGACAAGAGTATAAACGAGCACATTTTCGATATAGCATACAGGCTTTGTCTTATCATCTATAAAATGATGTCCGAAAACCTGAACGTAGATACCGTGGAGCAGGTAAAACTCGAGAGTCATGCCTCCGTAAAACGCCAGTACCTTCTGTGCAAGTCCCTTTACCCCCTTATTATCTGACTGGACTTCTTCTTTATTTTTCTTTTTGTCTGACTGGGATTTTTCTTTATCTTTTTCCATATCTTCTTCAATAGATTTTACAGAAGACTCAGAATCGGCCCCTTCATTCTGGTTCTTCAAAGCAGGTTTACCTGCCAGCAGAAGATAAACAATAAAGCTAAATGCAGAAGACGCCAGCATTTGAAGTACAACACAGGCAAAATTGACAATTCCGTAATCCTTAATATTCAGTGCCTGATAGATGGAGCCTATATTTTCAGACACAATAAAACCTAACAGTAATATAGCTGCGCATAAAATGAGCTTAAGAGTCTTCTTGTCGACGGCCTTTTCCTCGTGATCAGCCACATATATTCCCAGCAGAAACGTTGGAATCGAATTGTACCACCAGTTACCTTTTATCAAAATGTAACACACAATTATATAGCCAAGAAGCCACGCCGTCATAAGAAGAAATGATATCTTTCTTTCTCTTCTATATGTGAAAAAGAAACCAAAATACATAACGACTATGGTATAGACATACCAGGAATAAGGATTTGTCGGCAGATACATGTTGCTATACACAATCCTGACAGCACCCCAAATGATATTTGTCAGGACAAATACCATAAGCAGGCGGTTCATCCTTCTCTTCAGAAAGCCCTTAAAATAGTCATCCTTCGACCTTGCACTCTTGATAAGACCATAGCCTGAAACAAAGAAGAAAAATGCCACCAGCAGATATCCAATAGGCACGAAGGGCTCCAGCCCATGTCGCCGGAACGCAGAAGGAACCCAGGCCGCAGAAACCTTCTGGCCCAGGTGATGTAACATTATCAGCACCGCGAAGATGCCCAGTATATTTTTCGACCTTGTCTTACTCATGCTTCCCCTGTCTTTGACATCTGTTCGTAGGTTATGCCATACTTTCTGGCAATGTTCATAGCGTAGGAGCAGGAATCTGGCTCGCTCCTCTTTAGCTTGAAGGTGTTTTCGTTATTTACTATCTCCATTATGAGACTGGTAAAATGTGACTGACCATCCCACTGATTCATCTCATCGATGGATCTGGCCACCTCGTGAATGTGTGTGTTAAATATAACCGCAGTCCCCTTTTCCTTAAGAACCCGGAGAAGATCCTTGGATAGATAGAGTCCATCCTCAGCGCTGGTGGTGGAGTAAGTCTCATTAAAAAGAATGAGTGTCGTGTCATTTGATGTCTTAACAATCTCTTTGATCCTGACTGCTTCCTCGCCCAGACGCCCATAGTTTATAGTAAGGTTTTCATCTATTGGAAAATGTGTAAGTATGTTGGAAAATGGCCTGCCTGCACAGGAGCTGGCTGTCACAAAGCAGCCCGTGGACGCCATCAGCGATATGATACCAAAGGCCTGCTCGATGATGGTCTTTCCGCCACGGTTCGGTCCCGTGAGGATAAAAAGATTCTCCGTAGGACTAAACTCGAAATCATTTTTGACAATATTCTTTTCCTGTGCAATATAAAGGCGGACATTATATAAATCTTTGATCATAAATGACTTATCAGTCTCTTTGAAGCTGCCATCCTGATCCGGCTTGGAAAGAACAGGAAAGCATATTACTTCGCCATTTGCCTGAAGTCTTCTTCCAAAACGAGCTATTGCAATATAAAAAACCAGGCCCTCATACATTTCAACCATAGACCTGTTGTCGAACTTCAGATACTTGGAGATAGTGCTCTTCAGTCTGACAAAATGCCTCTTAAGATGCTTCTCAATAACTGGCGCCATAGCTACCAGCAGCGGATCCACAACCCTTGTATTCACCATGGGCTTGGGACCGCCAATATTCTGATTTCCCGCATTCATTATGTTGGCAAACTCAGCTGCAATCTCCGCAAACTTATATTTTGACTTGATCTTGTACGGAACAAAATCAACAACCTTTACCTCGTCAATGTTCATGTCAGGGGTAAATGTCACGCCTACATTTGCGCTTCGAACACAGGATAAATCTTCCAACATTAAGTCTATATCAGCCTTAGCCTCCTCGAACTTCTCATCCGCTACTATTTCACCCAGCTGTTCCTTCAGCCTGCATAAACCTTCCGACTTTACATCGTATTTTTTCAAGCAGTTATACAATTCTTCGGTCGCATTTACATATGTAGTTAACTCACGCAGATTCTCCAAAAGGGCATAAAGCGTCGAATCATTTTGCATGATCATAGTCTTGGTGCTGCCATAGTCCTTCAATGTCTTGATCATATCAAGAACGTTGTCCATATCATCGGTAAGTGCCTCGTTCTCCAGAAAATCCCTCATTATCTCCTGCCTGAACTGGCTGTCCCTCAGGTCCTTTGGAATCCTAGACAGAATCTCCTTGATGATTATGATATCTCTCTCTTTGCCCGACAGTCCTTCAACTATCTCCTGAAGTGCCAGGTCCTTCACCGTATCAGGGCTCAGCTCCGTAACTTCCCTTTTTGAGTTTTCCGCAAACAGTATATCCATCCTCAACCTCCACAAACCGATAAGCTGTCACATTTTATAATAAAACAACGGCAATATTCATTATATCAGAATCTTTATATTCTTGTTAAAATCTTTATGTAATCATGGTAAAATGTGCAAAAAGAAGTGTTGGGAGAGGAAATGGCGAAGAGGTTAAATGATAATCAAATAATTGATTTTGAGGAGATCAGGGAGCTGCTTCACGAGAATGCGGAGACAGGTTTTGCCCACACCACGTATCAGGAGGAGACAAGAAGATTTCTGTATCTGATAAACGGGGATAAGAGAGCCATCACGGATTCACTGAAAATTATGGATCCTACCATTCAGGGTACGCTGTCTAAGGATCCTCTCCGCAATATGAAATATCTCTTTGTGGTCAACACTGGTCTTGCAACTAGGTACCTGATCGAGGCAGGTATCCCACAGGAAACCGTGTATTCCACTAGCGATATCTATATTCAAAAAGCAGATGTGGCAAAAACCGCCGACGAGATTGTTGATCTGAATCGAGAAGTCTGGACTGTTTTTGTGAATCTGGTTCGAGAGCATAAAAAAAGGAGCCTGTATTCAAGGCCAGTGCTCGACTGCCTGAATTATATCGACTCACATTTTAATATGAAACTGACTCTGGAGGAGCTGGCGGAGAAGGTAGGCCTGAACCCCAGCTATCTGGCCACTCTTTTCAAAAAAGAAACTGGAAGAACCTTTGGTACCTATCTCACCGATGTTCGTATCAAGACCTCCCAGGCTCTGCTTGTGAGGACAGACTACACCTACTCGCAGATTGCCTACTCCATTGGTTTCTGCTCCCAGAGTCATTTCACAGCCACATTTAGAAAATATACCGGATACACCCCGAAGGAATACCGCAAGATATTCTACAACACTAACATATCGACTAATATATCAAAGAAATCAACTAACAAATAAATCATTTACTTGTAATCATCTACATCGAACTTTCTGTCGCGGTAGTAGAAGTCCCGATCCGCTTCGGTGATCTCGCGTACCACCCGGCATGGATTACCAACAGCTATCATATTATCTGGAATATCCTTCGTTACAACGCTGCCTGCGCCGATCACGACATTATTGCCAATAGTAACCCCAGGCATAATACAGGTATTACCGCCAATCCACACATTATCTCCGATGGTAATCCCTATTCCATATTCGTAGCCTGAATTACGAGAATCAGGATGAAGCGGATGGCCTGCCGTGTAGATTGATACGTTTGGCGCTATCTGCACGTTATCACCAATTACTACTTTTCCAACATCCAGAACAATGAAGTTATAATTAGCAAAAAAGTTTTCGCCTATTTCAATGTTGTAGCCATAGTCGCATCTAAATGGTGCCTCGATATTGAACCATTCACCAGTCCTGCCAAAGAGCTCTCTGATAATCTTCTGCTGGGTCTCTCTGTCACCAGGATCCAGGTTATTATACTCAAAACACTTTCTCTTAGCTGCCAGCCTCTCTTCACTCAGCCCATCAAGCCACGCCTTATAAGGAAGTCCAGCCAGCATCCTATCCTTCTGATTTGTCAGTTTTTCCATAGCATTTCACCTTTCGATTCGTAATCCATTTCCTAACAGATCCTCTGTTGCATTTTATTATAGTTCAACTGCGATCAGAGGAATAGCTATCTCTTCCTCTGTCAGACCTGCATGTCCACCAGGCATCATCTGTGCTTCTAAATGTGCCACAAAGATAGAAGATTTCGAGACAGAAAATGCCACGTAGTCTCCGATCATCTCGCCCAGTCCATCTCGATCCTGACCTGGTCCAAACACCTTATTCTCCAGCACCTCATCACGAGTCAGAAGCAGAAAATCATCACCAAAGTTCCTCTCAAATATTTCCGGGAACTCCTCTATCTTTTCATCCTTTACAAACAGATTTATAGTACGAGGTTCTATGGATGGCATAATCTTAAGGCATTCCACAACCTCTGGGTAATCCAGAATACAAAGATTGTTACTGTCCATATGACTATGATCGGCAGTAATAAGAAGAAGTGTATCCGAAAGTCCGGCTGCAAACTCCTCCACCTTTTTTTCTAACTCAGTAACCACCTTATGGGTCTCACTGCTGACGGTTCCCGTTCTATGCATTGTGCTGTCTGGCTCGTTCCAGTATGCATAGATATATTTCTTACCCGGTTCTCTGCAAAGCTCACTGACACGTGACAGTATCGCGTCCAGATCCTGAGGATGTGGAGGCATAAAAGGCATCGAGAAGAAAGCTTTGCCACCTGCGTCGTTTATCTTGTCAATAATTGACTTGTATGGAAGCTCTGTCCAGGCCACGTTGTAATCCGCCGCCTGCTTTGCTTCGTTCATGGAACTAACATCCCATACTGGCTTGCCATCATCGCCGACACTAGCCGGCTTTGCGTCCGCCTTTTCAGTGTACTGTTCAATATTCTGAAATATCGTAACATTTTTATCTAAGTTCGGTATGTACATATCCCAGCCCAGCCAGCCGTGCTCATTCGGATAGAGTCCACTCATTATGGATGTTGTTGCCGCCACCGTTGTAGGTGGATAAACTGAATCATATGCCCCCGCCAGGTGTGATCTAAAGAAGCCATCCCTTGAAAGATGCTTCTCCAATATCGAAATACCCATTGCATCAAGAAGCAGAACCACTACATTTTTATAGTCCTTCTTCAGGTACTCATCCGCAAGCGGAAGCGTACTTGCAGTGGTCTCTACATCAAACTTTTTTAATATCGAATTTGCAAGATTTACCAGACAGTTGTTATAATCTGGCAGTCTATTCAAATAATCTTTCCCCATACTTTCCTCCAATAAAGCGCTAAGGCCAGTTCCTTCTAATCAACTATATCTTACATCTTATTAATGATTGAATAATACATTCGGCCCTCATAAGCGCCGTCAATCAGGAAGTAATCTCTCAGAGTACCCTCATACTCAAAATCACATTTTTCTATAACACGCTTTGACGATATGTTAGACGGTCTGACACATATCTGCACCTTGTGGAAATGTATCTTCTCAAAGCCAAAATCTATTATTGCCTTCGTAGCCTCAGTGGCGTAGCCCTTGCCCTGAAAGGCTGTGCCGATGCAGTACTCTATTTCACCAAAATTACCACTGACATTAACAAGGAAATAAGCCACCTGACCGATGCATTCGCCTGAAGCCTTCTCGATAATAGCCCACCTGTAATTGAAGCCATTTCTGTATGCACTGATGTATTCGTCCAGAAGACCCTTAACCGCCTCGGGAGTCTTATAGCTCGGCTCACCATACATGTTCTGAACCTCGTCCAGTCCAGCCCAGTTCACGCGCATTGAATCAGCGTCTTCATATCTAAATTGTCTAAGGATCAGTCTGTCAGTCTCAATCTCAAGAGTTCCACACGGATTGATACCATCAACAACCTGTTTATTTCCCTGAAGCTTATAGTCCTTTAATAACTTAAATGCCTCGTCCATAGAAACACAGGTTGCATATCGTCCAGGCCACATGAACTCGTTATAAAAACGGTATGCAGACTCCGCATCCATGTACTGATTATTTCTTGTGGAGTTCGCCTTCTCAGGAACTATCATCTCAAAGCCCTGTTCAAATCCACTCTTGATAGTGGCATCTATACAGAAATCAGTCTGAAGGCCTACCACCATCACCTTCTTCACGTGCTTCATTTCAAGATACTGAAGCAGTCCTGTAGAAGCGTGAAATGCACTATTAACATTCTTGTCAAATATCATTTCACCTGCTTCAGGAGCAAACTCGTCATATATCTCGAAATCCTCATCTCCTACTGAGAATCCAGAGCCGGGGCCGTCGTCGTGTCTTACATAGATAACCTCTACGTTATCACGTCTCGCCTCTGCGATGAGATACTTAACATTATCCTTAAAATCATCGAACTCGAAGAGTCGTCCGTCTGTAATTCCCTTCTGAGTATCTACAACCAATAATACCATTTTAACCTCCTAAATGTGACCATACAGGTCTTGTGACCAGGCTATATATCTCGTAAAGCGCAAAACTTATCAGGTATATCACCACAAGCGACAACAGCACATACATCGCAAGACTCAGCATACCTATGCCCATAAACGCTTCTATCTTAACATATTCCAGAAGATTTATATGAATAAGATATGTGGCAAATGAAGCCGCTGCCAAAGTGTTGATCAGTCTGCTGTTCTTTATATCCAGTTTCCTAAAAATCAAAAACAATATTACTGCCTCTGATATGACCAAAGGATTATCATAGTGCCATCCAACTGTCGAAATTATATCGCTGCCAAGCATCATTCTCTGTATGTACGTCCAACCAACGATCAACGCGATGTTCAGAATAAGCAAAATGATTAACCTGCTCATCTTTATACTTGCGAGGCTTTCCTCTTTATCCCTGATGAAGCAGCCTATCAGATACATCAGCACAAATATAACTATGGTGTAGCCTGACTGTGACCCAAAGAGTCCCACGGTGCTGATACCATGTAATATATCAACCGGCTCTCCCGAAGAATCTGTGGTGCCGCCAAATAATGGTATGTTCTCTATAAACTCGCAGATGATCGGATATACCGAGAACAGCGCCACCAGTGTAACAAGAAGTCGTCTTTTCCCTTTATCCTCCAGATGCTTCCACATAAGATTCAGGTAAGGGGAGACAAAGTATAACGCGATATAAACAAATACAAACCAGTATGCAGGGGTGAAATATTTCACAAAAACTGTGATAGAAAAGCCCTCTCCCTTCGGCAGCTCTTTAACGAGATAGAAGAACAGTTCAAATATAAGAAACTGCGCTAGAAGATTGATCGGCTTCATCAAGCTTATCTTCTTGGAATCCCGCATAAAATAGCCTGTTATCAGCACATAGAGATTTACCGCACATATTGAGATGGACTCTGACAGAATGACTAAAAACTGCAGTTTGCTGCCATCCTCTATAACCCCATATCTTCCACCCAAAAATAGGTTGTTGATGTGAAGAATTATAACTCCAAATGCAGCGAAGATTCTGAGGAGCTCTATATTCGATTGTCTAGCAAATCTATCACCCATTTTTATAATTCCGATAATCGGAAAGCAGGACTCATTCTGTTGATTTCATTTCTGCTTATCCCATATTTCTTAGCTACTTGCTTCCAGTTATTACCAACTAATTCTTTTATTCTATCTATCGATTCCTTCGCCTGTTTTTTACTAAGATCAAAATATGGTGCGGTTTCAATAGCTAAATCAAAATCTATTCTTGAATCATATAAGTCAACATTTAGCGATAAGTATTCTCCCGCATTATTGGGATTAACATCAAACACTGGAGAAAGAATCCAGCCATCCTTTGTTAATAAAAAGCCATGATTTCTAAAATGATCATCAGTATTTGATACTGTCATATTGAAAACTATCCGTGACCACAATTCCTGTAGGTCTTTTTTAGGTCGGGCTCCATTTGCCTTTATAAAAGATGCCATTTCCAGATAGCTGCTTCCATCAGATGAATCAGCTCCATCTTTTTTTCCAAGCATCGTCATAGCTGAAGAAAAATGAATTCTCTTCTCTTCATCTCTGTCAAATCTTTTTACAAGATAGGTTGTTCCAGTTTTAGAAAACTTTTCAGTTTTTGCTTGAGGTACATTCAGACCACAGAGTTCAGCCAGATCGTGCACAACCATTTCCCACGCTCCTGAATCAAAATCATCATGTTTCGAAGGAAACTTAGCTATCCACAATGTGCCATCTGGTGCAATAACAGATGCTTTAGGTCTGGCACCTCCAAGAGATGAGCCCGGAGCAATAAGCTGCTTTAACCACTTTTCGTCAAAAGTATTTTCATCTTTTTCAAATACGATCGATGCAGCCTCTAATTCTCTAAGAGAAGTCCAAGGTGGAGTAGTGTAACCTTTATCATTAGAAAGAAATTCACCATCCAAATCTGTCTTAAATCTAAGTCCGCCCATTCTTGATTCATCATATACACCAAGAAGATAATCACTTTCTAAAAGCTTCTGAGGTTTTTCATTCAGCTTTCTTGCTCTTATTTCCTCTCGTCTTCTCATAAGAAGACGCCCCCATCTATCAGGACAGGAGTCAGCGAACATCCCGAATATATTCTTATCATCATTTATAAATTGTCTTCCCTTATATAAATGTAAATCAGGATCCAACAACATAAAAAAATTATCAAGCCAGCCGGAATCATACTCAAACGAGTAATGTTCTCTTCCTCTTTCTCTTGATACATAGATTGTTCCAATTAAGTCATTATGAAAATCTAAAAAGTCCGCATAAACATATATGCATCTTTCTTCACTCATAGACTCATCCTCGTTTTGAAACTCTTTTCTTAACAGCAAGATCTAAGTCTTGAAGCTTTCTTCCTAACTCATCGTCTTTTGCCACAAGAAGAAAGTCTTTATCCATATAATTTAAGGCATGAAGAACCGCCGCATAACATCCAATAGCAACAGAAGGCGCTCCCTTCTCAATTGAAACAAGAGTAGCCCTACTAATTCCTGCTCTTTCAGCCACTAATTCCGAAGATAGTTTTCTTCGTAATCTAGCATACTTTATTTGTAATCCCATCTGAGATAATATTTCTTCTGTTTCCGGCAATAAAACTATCGATTTCTTCGGCATCTTGTCAACCTCCTTATGTTAATAATATTAAACATAAGTTATATTTTTGTCAATTTTTATTTACATTATTTAGGCTTTAACCAATTTGTTCTTTAGTTGATTTCTAGTGTCTTCAGATACACCGATTCTATCAAAATACCCTTTGACACTTCCATATTCTTTTATAAAAAGATCCATAAAATCCTTGATGTAGGATTCTCTAGGAATAATAATATTAAGATCAAGTCCAGGGTGATGAATAGCTGCCATCTTGAAACGTTCCTTATTGTACTCTTTTGTCAGCATATAATCAGAAATGATATCTTCCTCTTTTACATCACAGAGCATAAGCAGTATTGCTGTAACCACTCCAGTTCTGTCTTTTCCTGCAGAGCAGTTATACATTACTCCGCCTTCTGACTCTGCCATGGTTGTAAATATTTCCTTCATAGCAGGTGAAGCAGCTATCTTCATATAGCTTCCAGGCACCGCCTCAACTGACTCTGGGACTTTGCTTCCTTCCTCCACAGGGAAGTTATAATATGTAAAGCCATCCAGATTTTCAAAACCGCTAGGATCACTCTCCACATATTCCGGAGTTCGCATGTCAATAATTGTTGTTATATTGTTCCCCTTTAAGAACTCTATATCTTTCCGACTTGGATAACACTGCTTATCACTTCTTATCAATCGATTAAAATGGGGTCTCTCCCCATTCTTACAAAGAAGACCACCAAGGTCACGAGTATTCTGAGTTGTCTCAAGAAGACTCTTTTGGTTCTCATACCAATCAAGTATTGATGCAACCTCAGGAAGACTATCCGCTATAAAGGTTGGAAGCTCATCATTACTTTTAAGCTTCCACTGACCTCCGAAGCCCTGTCTTATCCACATAGTTTTCATACCGAGATTCTTTGCCGGAATAATATCGTTATCTATGCGGTCTCCTATCATAAAGGCTTCCTCAGGCTTTATTCCTGCTCTCTCAAGAGCGATGTCAAATATCCTTCTGTCAGGTTTCGCAACTCCTTCTTCAGCAGATGCTACAACTAGATCAATATACTTTAGGATTCCAAATCTTTCCAGCCTGGCTGCTGTTCCAAGATTCTGATTGGCTATAACACCTATCTTATATTTTTCATGTAGTTCTTTTAAAATATCCTCCGCATCCGGATAAAGCATTTCGCTACCTGCATCCCACTTTGGGAGATCCACATGAAGCATATTTGCGATTTCAAGATCACCTTTTCTATTCTGCTTATAGAGTTCTATCGCTTTTTCAAATACATATTCCGGTTCTACACCTCCTGCATTTGCAATAATTGTGAGTCTTTTCTTATAACACTCCACCTCATCTACCAGCGTTGAACCAACATCAAAAAATAGCCACTTAACCTTCACTTTTTCCTCCTAAAACTTGCTTTCCTTAAGCCAGCCTTCAGCCACAGCCCTATTGATATTTTCTTCTATCCATTCATAAACCTCAGGCAAGAAATCCTTTATTATCGACATACGTTTCTCAACAGAGGCTCTACTAGTTCCGTCTTCCTTCCAGGTAAATCCTTCAGTCAGCGTATTGTGAAGGAAGGGCTGAAGTCTGTCCATACAGGCTGCATACTTTGAATCAGGAGTCTCCATAGCATCGAACTCCTCCCAAAGCTTTCTTATCATCTGCCCTTGTTCTTCAGGAAGCTGTGTGAAAAGTTTATCTGCTGCTTCTCTTTCGCGGTCAGCTTTGTCAGCATTTCCAACTGTATCATATGCAAAGGTATCTCCAGCATATATCTCTACAAGATCGTGCACCACACACATCTCAACAGCACGATGCACATCCACCGGCTCCACTGCGTACTCTTCAAAAAGCATGGCCATTACTGCTATATGCCAGGAATGCTCTGCATCATTTTCTCTTCGACTCCTATCTATGAGCGACGTCCTTCTGATAATACTGGTCATCTTGTCAATCTCAGCTGTAAACTTCAGTTGCTGATCCAGTCTTACTTGGCCACTGGAAAGAAAATCCTCGATACCCATTTTCGCCTCCTTTTCATTTCACCTTTTTAGAAGTCACTTCACTATTTAGTCCTATGCTTTCTTTTCTTCGTTTAGTTCATTAATAAGACTTATAGGCTTTATAGTCATTTCTACCCAGGCAGGGATAAAGCCACATTTCACTGCATTTCTAACCGAACGGATATTTGACCAGGCTGTACAATAAAATGGCACTTTGCCCCTCACAAAGATTTCCGAAGCAAGCCTCGATGTAAGCGCCGATGCTATGCCTCCCCTTCTACACTCAGGAAGCACATCAACTCCTATCTGCCACATATCATCGCAGTCCGCTGAACATCCTGCAAGACCTACCAACTTTCCATCCTTATAAGCACCCGTTCCCAAAACATCAAGTTCTTTTCTTTCTTCGCATAGTGCATTGCTCCACTTAGGAAGATACAGCTCTGCAAAGTCTTTCTGTTCAAGAACACGAAGCTCAAATTCTGAAGCTAAAGGTCTGACAATACCCTTGTCATAGAAGTTATCCTTATCTGGCAGATAATACTCTGCCATAAAGCATACTCCGTAACCTAAAGGGGAGAGTTTCTCATTCAGCCAGTTCATATTTGGTGACTCAAAGAGATGATAAAATTCGAATCTCTTCAGATATTCTTCCGTTATATCTCTGATATCATCCTGAACAGCTGCAACCACATTACTTCCGTAGGAAACAAAGTTTCCTATCACACCAGGCTTTATATAAAGCCTTGCCTTTTCACCTTTATTATAGGTGCATATTACATTTTCAGTTTTAGTAAAGTCTTCGCCCTTACAGCCTATATCCTCTGCAGACTGAGCCATGGCAATCTGCAATATATCTTTATTATTCATATTCTCTAGTCCTTATATTTTTGCAAAAATCATATTCTACTTGTTTAGTTCATACAGGATGAGTGTCATCTTGTCGTTAACAACGTGCTCTTCTCCAAAACGCTTAAAGCCACATTTCTCATACAGATGGCAGTTTTTCTCTTCCTGCAGGATGGTCTCAAGCTTCCAGGTTGTAACTTCCGGATACATCTCAAATGCCTTCTGGATTGCCACATATCCAATACCCTGATTCTGGTATCTTGGAAGCACAAAGATCGGACTGATGAAGGATTCCTTCTTTTCATTCGGATCATTATGACCAAGGTTAATAACACCTGCTCTTGCACCGTCCTTATTGATGAAGAAATACTTTCTGTTAGGAACATCAAATCTGGCCTTGATCTTTTCTAAACTTTCGAGGGCAGGTGACATTTCATCATGATACTTTTCATATAGCGGCATAAAGCTTTCAACCTGCATCTTGTGAACCATCTCAAGCTCATTTTCAGTCACCTCTTCAAGATAGGTCCGGTTCATAAGTTCATTTAGTCCGATGCCTGGCAGATTAAAATGCTCCTTTATCATCTTAGCTACCACATCTGGCTCCAGATTTGTATTATCGATCTTCAAGTAGTTTTCAAATGAAACCTCACCCTCATTACTTACGATGCGATACTTGGATTCCTCTCTCACCATTCTGTCCTGAGACGCAACAAGGTCACGCTTCGACGCTTTGTTCTTAAGACGATTCTCAGTTTTATTTCTCTCGATTCTTACGGCCTGATCTGCTACAAGCTCTACACAGTAGAAGGTTCCGCCTGTTGCCTCAAACTTATCCTTAAGTGAATTAACATAGTCCCAATCCCACTGCATATCAAAGGCCCACATGTAAGTGAAGATCATTCCCTGATAATTTGTCTTCATAAACTCTTCGAAGATATCATCGCGGAGCTTATTAACAAGAGCCCCATTAAATCTTCCAAAGATTTCGATAACTGGCTCGATCATCATATGATTATGAAAGAGTCTGAAATCAGTTATTTTCATTAACTCCTGGCCAACTGTCATCTTACCTACAGCGCCAGAACCAACAATAAGCATTAAATCCATAGTTCTATCCTCCAATTATTCAAGTATTCGAAATAGTTTAAAATCTCACCTTTTCGAAATATAGTTTCATACTTCTGTATCTAGCTTCTGTCTCTTTGAAACCAACCTTTTCGTATATTGGATAGCCCTCATCAGTAGCTAGAAGATCTATACGTCCAAGTCCTCTGTTTCTGCCATACTCCACCAGGTCCTGCATAAGCTTTGTGCAAAGGCCCTGGCCACGGTATTCTGGTTCTGTGTATACACTGAGAACATCTCCGAAAAGGCCGGTTAGGAGAATAGAGTTTGCGGGCATCTCGATGATATGAAGATATGCAACGGATACAATCTTCTCACCATCTCGTGCCACAAATGCCACCAGCTCGGTTCCGAGTTTCCTTTCAAAATAGTCTGGCAGCTGCTTTTCCATTCCAGCTCTTTCTTCATCAGTAACGCTGCCGAAATCATCTATCATATAAGCTATCCTAAGGCGGACCAGCTCATCGATATCACTCTTATTTGCTATATCAAATGTTATATTCATAATTTTCCTCCACCTGGTTTTCCTTATTTTTCTTTTTTCATGTACCAATATGTATAAAGCTTCTCGTACCCCAGCTTCTTATAAAGATTAAGGGCAACCTCATTCGACTCGATCACCTGAAGATATGAGTAATCTGCTTCCTGAGATTTTGAAGCTGAGATAGCTGTATAACAAAGCTTCTTGCCAAGTCCCTGACCTCTAAAAGTAGGATCTACAACTACGTTATGAAGAAGGCTGTATCCATCCTCAGTAGCAAGAGATGCAACTGCAACCACACGACCTTCCTGCAGTATCTTGATATAGGTTTTATCAATAGTTACATTTGAATGGACTAGTTTGCATAATTCCTGCTGTGTTTTATCTGTCATTTCTTCAAATTCGAAGTAAGGTTCGAACCAGTCTTCTGGGGTAGTACCGAGATTCACATCTCCCGGAATAGAAACTATGGAATTAACCATATTCTTTACATTTTCAGATACCTTCAGCAGATAATCCGCTCCATTAAGAGTAAGCATCATCACATCCGTTGGCTGATTCACTGTGTATCCACGACTTTCAAGATAATCAGAAAATGTCTTATCTGCATCAGTTAGTTTGAAAATTGTAGGAAGTCCTCTTTTCGCATACTCAGCCTCTGCATATGCAAGTTTTTCCTCTACTTCAGAATCTATCTCTTCTATGGGATCTGACATTAGCCTTATAGAATTAGCACGACTTGTGTATCCCTTTGAGAATCTTAATTCTAAGTCTTTATATTCTTCTATCTCGAGAGCCTTATGTCCATCTGCGGCTATCTTTTCTAAGTATCTGATCTGTTTAAAATCCATAATCCTTTGATGTTCCTTTTTATGTTATTAGCTTTTGTGTATCTAAGTTATTAAGTGAAGTTATACTGCATGAAATTACCGTTTTTCTTAAAACCATAGGCTGTATAGAGCTTCACGCCCATATCTGAAGCTGTGATGTAAATAGTTCCACAGCCGTAGTCCTTTGCTTCCTTTACTACTCTATCTAAAAGCTGAGTTGCGATTCCAAGTCTTCTATAGTTTGGATCTGTATACATGCTGGACAGGATTCCAAGCTTACCTGTTGTACAAGTGAAGTAAGGTGGCTTCTCAGCAAATGACATACCACTTGTTCCTACTATCTTATCGTCAGCATCCTTATCTATAGCAAGCCATGAAACGTATGTTCCAGCTACCATATTTCTCACATAGAAATCTCTAAGCGCTTCTTCAAGATTAACTCCTTCTGGTACTGTTCTGCCTTCTGATGTATATTCCTCAGTCAGCTGATTTATTCTCATAGCGATTACTAAATCCAGTTCTTTCTCTGATAATTTCTTATAAACTATCTCCATCTGCGTCACCTTTTCCCTTCCTTAAACATTCGCATCATCTCATTAGTAAGACTCAGGTTATTAGGTTGAAGTTCTATATCTTCTCTCTTAACCCACTCGGCATATTTCAGTTCGTCTGCATCCATATGGATCTCGCCATCACCATCAGCGTCGCAGTAGAATCCCACCAGCATATCCTGTGCCATTCCCCATGGCTGAGATTTGTAGTATCTGATATTCTTTACTTTTACTCCAGTTTCTTCCATCACCTCACGGGCTACTGTTTCTTCCAAAGTTTCTCCTATCTCAGTGAAGCCGGCAACCAGAGCGTTATGAGCGTATCCTCTGCGATAACGTGTGAGAAGTATCGAGTCGCCTCTCGTTACTCCAACTATTACAGCCGGATTAATTCGAGGGTAGATTACATTTCCACATTCTGGACAGATAAGGGAACGCTCCTTGTCACCTCTCGAAAATGGCTTTCCGCACTTTCCACAGAAGCGATTGTCTGAGTACCATTTCCATAAATGATACGCTGTGAATGTAACAAATACATTAACGTCATCCACGCCAGAGAATCTGTCACGAACTTCACGGATAGTATAAAAATTAAAGCCTTCTGCTAAGTATTTATCAAAATCAATATCCTCAGCATCTAAGAAATAACGCTTGTCATCTACGGAGAAAAGATATGTTGCTTCTTCCTCTTTAATGTTTGCGCCACTGGCAAAAGCTACCTTGCCATTCTTTTCTTGAACGTAAGCCTTTCCTTCTTTATCAAAGATAATCAGGTTATCCTCTTCTCTTATATGATAATTCTTAAAGCTGTTGTCCATCTTGCTTGGAGCAATATCCTGTATCATGTCTGCCTCCGTATTTGTGTTTATGATTATCTATATATCTTTTCATCAAGTAAATCAGTCAAATGTCTTTACCATCAGTATGTCGTCTGCATAGGTTCCGTCATCATACTTGTTGGCATTCTTAAGTCTTCCATATTCTGTGAAGCCAAAGCTTTCATATAAATGAAGGGCTCTCTCATTTCCACCAACAACAGTAAGCTCAGCCTGTTCATAGCCTTGGGACTGGATTTCTTCCAGGAGGGCACGAAGCATAAGCTTGCCTATTCCAAGTCCCGTATACTTTTGATAAAGAGCTATGCCAATTCCAGCTCTATGCGCATATCTCCTGCTTCCTCCAACTCTTTCATAGGAGCAGTTACCAACGTAAGTCTCACGTTTTTCACCATCCACTTCTTCGACAATAAAACCTACAATAAGCATCTCATCAGGAGAATCTCTATGTGTCTTGATAAACTCCAGTTCGTCTTCTGCAGTGATATTCATTTCATCCGATTCACACATAAGGAATCTTGTTTCACCGGTAACAGTTTTAATGTATCTTTGAAGCATCTCAGCATCTGCTTCAGTTGCACTGCGGAGCACCAGCTCCTTGTCCCCCAACGTATATCTTCGTTCTTTTAGTATCATTATTTATTCCTCAAATCATTTTAGATTTCTATATCCACTACTCTTTTTTATTTTTGTTTTTAATGACTTAATATTCTCAAATCCTGATTCTGCAATTGTTTCCGCTGCATCATTTATTGCTTTTTCAAAGCCATCAGCAACCTCATCAAAAATCTTTAGTGCTATACGTTCTGATATACCTACCTCCTTTGAAGCAGTAACAAATGTACTTCGATTTATTCTGTCTATATCGATTTCATTTCCTATATATAAGCTCATTTCATTTGTTAAGTTATATGCTCTTGTACAGACTATGTCATAAGCAGGCGCAAGGGTAATTCTTTTCATATCGTCGGAGTATAATAGCGAATAATTCTTAATATGTGCATCTGTATTACCAATCAGGAAGTTAAAGCATATCAGTTTCCATAGCTTCAGTTCTTCAGCAATAGGATCAGATACATTTCCTCTTACCAAGTCAAACATTCTTCCCATATAGCCTGAGTTTTCTTTCTCATACTTTTCACTAGATGGTATTCCCATAGCCTGAGCAAAATCTTCTTGATGAAGACGTTCAGGAATCTGAAATTTATCTATAAACTTTCCTGTATTCAAAACTCTGTCATAACGTTTTGTAGCAAAAAGTATTTCTCCGTCAGATCCTTCTCCAGTATTTACAATAAAGCTTTCAGGCACATCGATTCCCAAATTCTTTGCAGTAAGCTGTGATAACTGTTCATTAAAAACTATCTGAGAAAGCCTTACATGACTTTGTTTAACAATATGCGTACTTGGTGCATCTCCTTCTGGAAGATACCATTTACGCTTTTTATCATCATAGTAGAGACCAACTTTTCCTGAAGCACCAGTCAAAGATAAATGCGTCTTCACCAGAATCTCTGTTGATTTAGTAGCGCCCTCCGCGGCCAGTTTTTTGACCTGAGGAATAGATAGTATCTTATAACCCATTCTAGGTGATATATTATTATCTGTATCTTTTTCAACTATTTTAACTGCGCCAAGACATTCTCTTCCAAGAGAAGACAAAATAGTTAAATAATCATTATCATCAACTTTTATCCAGTTAGCCACTGCTGTACGAGAAAAGCCTTCAGGTAACAAGCCTTCAAAAAAACTTCTTGTTCTTTCAGAAGAAAATGGAGTTTCAGAAAGAGGCATAGATATCGAAAGAGCCTTTCTCTCATTCAGGCGTAAATAATCATCCAAATACTTAAACTCTGCCACACGGTAGTCTTCACCTGTTATATCTCCAATATGACAAATAGAACCTTGAATTTCTAGAAAAACTGCTAATTCTCGCACATTTTACCCCCTTTCATTCAGTTCCAGATCAATACCCAAAAGATTAGCCAGATATATAGCCTTTCCAAGTTCTATTGTAGCCTTACCATTTTCGAGATCAGATATGTAACTGGTACTTATGCCACTTACTTCACATATATACTTCTGGGTGTATCCTAGTTTCTTTCTTTGATTTTTTACTATTCCACCAAATTGTTCTACGTTTGTAATCTTCATAAAAGCACCTCAAAATATAGGCGTACGGCTATATTTATATTAATAATATGTTTTATAGCCGTACGAACAAATAATCAAATAAAATTATAAATATAGGCGAACGGCTATGTCAAGGATATATCTATTTACTTCAAAAATCATAGTCCTCTCGGGTTATCTCCAGTTCAACTACCTTCCACTGTTCGTCGCCCATCCACTCATAATGGTCCTCCGTGTCTGAAGACTTATGAAATCCAGCGGAGAGATAACATTTGTAAGCGGGTACATTGTTCTCAAATACTCCAATGGTTACTTTATCAACTCCCTGAATCTCAAATGCATACTTAAGTCCCAGTTTCAGCATGTTCTGACCCAGATGCTGGCCTCTTTTCTCCGAATCCACTATAACCCATCCAAATCTGAGCACCTTATTGTTGCCATCCAGATATCGCATAATGAAATGTCCCAGCATGCCCTCATCATCAAAAGCTGTCATTGGGTAGAAATTATCCTCTTCAAGGCATCTGCCGTTATAATCATAGTAAACTCCATTTAATATATTGGCTGAAAGAGGATACTCCCCGATGACATATCCTCCCCATAATCTAAATGTTTCTATATCCTCGCTCCACTCAATCAGTTTAGCTGCATCACAAGGCTTATATGGTCTTAGTCTCATATCATTTTCCTTTTTCTTCAAAATATACTGTATAGTTTTCGTCCTTTACATCGTAAAGCGGTATCAGTTTTATAGTCTTCGACTGATGCTTTGTCCTGTAATTATTCTGCAGCCAGATGAATATGTCATAGGTCCTTTCAGATACAGGATCCAGAAACTCTTCTGGCTTATCAAAGTCACCTTCTATCACATCTACATCCTCTGTAAGCCCAGCCAGAACAATAGGGCCATCCACAAATGCTGCCTGATATGGCATATCTGGAAGTCTTTCAGCACGAACCTTAGATGGGAAGAATATCTCAATAACATCTCCATTCTTACATCCTGAAATCTGGATATATTCATCCGATACATTTTCGGTATCCTGGATTAATTCTCCATTTTTCTTTACCACTGGATAATCTCTAACCCATCCAGGGACTCGGAAGCAACATACTATATTCTCCAGTCCTTTTTCATCATCAGAAGATATCTCAAATCTCAGCTTCCATCTGGACTTCTCGCTTCCACTGTGTTCATCGAATAACGTCTGAGCATCGTAGCTCTTCATATCCAGATTCTGTCTAAACTGAAGCTTGGTTGTTCCTATCACTCCTTCGAGAACAGATGGAATATATTGATTTATATATAGTTTCAGCGCCTCGTCATCAGCCGCATAGATCAGTTCCGGATACTTAGTTGACGACTGGATCATAGTCCCCTGGCAGCACCAGAAATCGTTACGTTTTGAGGCCCATTTTTTCTTTGAACCTGTGGTGAGTGGCAGAAAATATGTTGGCATTCCGGTCTCTTGATTCTGCTGAACCAGGAAACCGTTGTAGATACATTTTTCTATATAATCAGTGTACTTGGTGTCACCAGTCCACTTGAATAGATACTCAGCCACTCGGACCATGTTATAGACGGTACAGAACTCCTGACCTCGGTCGCCTCTATACTCACCCAGCTTCATAGGAGGAATCCAGAACTCGCCAGCATTTGCGCCAGTTGTTGCATACATTCCTCGATTTGTTACAGCACTGTCCCAGAAGTCTTCCACCATCTTCTTCCACTCTGGGTCACCAGTTATCTCATACATTTTCGCAGCTCCCTGGAAGATTGGAATGCTGGCATTGGTGTGGTCATCTGTCAGTGCATCCCTGCCTGCCTTGATGAGTTTGAATATACCTTGCCCTTTATAGGTGTCGGCCAGTTCTTTGTAACGATCGTCACCTGTCACAGAGTATGCATCGGCCCAGAGTTCAAGCATTCCAGCCTGCTCACCCTTAAAGACTGCTTCAGGCTTTCTCAGCTTCATATCCCTGGTCCATTCCAGGAACCAGTCAGCCATTCCAGACAAAATATCAAGAGCCATTTCATTATGGGTATATTTATAGGTGTCGAGAAGACCCATCAGAAGCTTATGAATGGTGTACTGAGGTGACCAGATATAACGGTCTGTTGTCAACACCTCGAAATACTTCTCCGGAATCGGCCCAGCCCATTTTCCACCATTTAACTCCTGACATCTCTTCAGTTCTGAAACGATATGGCGAAGCTTTGCTGATAAAAACTCATCACCATTATTAGCGATCACTGCAGCAGCCGCTGACATATAATGGCCTAGAAAATGTCCTCGCAGCTGGCAGGTAGGCGCCTCCCAGCCCCAATGAAGTCCGGAGTTTGCCGGATCCTCCATCATCATAAGACCCGGAATAATGATTCCTGCCTCAAAATAATAATTCTGCAGAAGCGCCGTATCATCCAGCTCCTTTAGATAATCTATATTCACATCCATTCTTCTTCTGAACAGACCGTCTGTAACCTTAACCTCATTTGAATTAAATCCTCGTATCATTATCCCCTCTCCTGTTTTCTGTTATATAAGATATGACCTATTTCAGTGCTGCTTTATAACTTATTTTATGATATCTCCACCTCGATAAGCTCATCTGTTTCTGAGTAGACCAGCTTCAGTGAGAAATAGTCCTCCCTTTCTTCAAGTAATCTGAAGAATATCTTGTCTCCCTCCCAGATGGGGAGATCATAGACGTCAGACTTGTTGATCCATTCCAGTTCACCCTCATTACAGTCTATCATCTCGCCTTCAAACTCGGTAGCGGTATATAGGTGCATATACTCCACGATTCTCTCCTGGGGCTTTGTTTTATCACCATAGATAAATGTTACAATCCCTCGTGGTTTATACCTTAGAAGTGTGAGCCCCGTTTCTTCCAGCACTTCACGCTTCAGACATTCGTCAGGACTTTCGCCATATTCAAAGTGACCGCCCACCCCGATATATTTATCCTTGTTTATATCATTTTCCTTCTTGACTCGATGCATCATCAGGTACTTTCCGTCCTTTTCGATGTAACATAAAGTCGTAAGTTCAGGTTCTCTCATTTCATACCTCCTAAAAATGTGCAATGGGCGCGTTGTCAGCCAGTGGCTGACAGTTTTTAGCGCCTGAGCGTAAGCGAAGGACTTCTGTCCCCACTGCACATTTATCTTATTTAGTCCAACGATAAAGCTGTGCGTAGATTCCATCACGTGCCATCAGTTCGTCGTGAGTTCCTGTTTCCTCAATGCCATTTTCTGTGAGGACAAGAATTTCTTCAGCATTACGGATTGTTGAAAGTCTGTGAGCTATAACAAATGTTGTCCTATCGTGAGCCAGCCTTTCAAGAGATTCCTTAACTATATTTTCACTCTCATTATCAAGAGCACTTGTTGCCTCATCAAAGATAAGTATCGGAGGATTCTTCAAAAAGACTCTCGCAATAGATAGCCGCTGCTTCTGTCCACCTGAAAGCTTGATGCCTCGCTGTCCTATATCCGTTTCATATCCATTAGGCAGCTCCATAATAAAGTCATGAGCATTAGCCTGCTTTGCAGCCTCGATAACTTCTTCTCTTGTTGCTCCCGGCTTTCCATAAAGAATGTTGTCATATACTGTTCCAGCAAAGAGATATACATCCTGCTGAACGATACCAATATTCTGCCTCAGACTCTTCAGAGTTACATCACGGATATCCTTACCATCGATCTTGATGCTTCCCTTCGTAACCTCATAGAACCTTGGGATCAAGCTGCAGAGCGTTGTCTTGCCACCACCTGAGGAACCAACAAGAGCCACATAAGAACCCGCCTTCACATCCAGATTAATGTGACGAAGCACTCGATGCTGTCCATCCTTATATTTAAATGAGACATCATCAAAAACAATATCTCCCTTTACATTTTCAAGAGGCTTAGCATCCGGACTGTCCTTAATATCCGGTTCGATTGCCAGTATTTCCATAAATCTCTCAAAGCCCGAATAACCATTCTGGAACTGTTCTGCGAAATCGATCAATGTCCTGATCGGATCAGTGAAAACATTTATATACAGGAGAAATGTTACAAAATCTTCAACCTTTACCATTCCCTTAGCCATCAGGATTCCACCTGTCATTATAACCACGATATTGATCAGCATGGTAAAGGCCGTCATCCCGGAATGATAGAAGCCCATATAGAAATAGCTCTGCTTCTTAGCTCTAAGAAAACCGTCATTCCCGACCTTAAACTTCTCGTTCTCAATCTCCTCATTTGCAAAAGATTTCACCACTCGGATACCTGAAAGATTATCTTCTATCTGTGTATTGACCTCTGCTATCTGGACTCGATTCTCTTTAAATGCGCGTTTCATTTTCCTGTTCATGACAAATGCATAGATAAACATGAACGGAAGCAGAATAAAGGCTGCTACTGTAAGATAACCACTGATATTCGCAAGGATTATTAATGCTCCAATTATTTTAATAAATGATATAGCAAGATTTTCAGGTCCATGATGGAGAAGCTCTGTGATATCAAAAAGGTCGCTGGTAATACGGCTCATGAGCTGTCCCACCTTCTGATCATCATAGAATGAGAAGGAAAGTTTCTGATAGTGGTTAAAGATTTCTGCCCTCATGTTGTATTCCATTTTGGCGCCCATCACGTGTCCAATATTTGTAACGAAATAATTCGAACCGAACTGAACCAGAACGAGCACAATAAGTACTACGCCTAAGGTGATTATCTGCTTCTCTGCTGTGGCAACGTCCCAAGTCTTCACATTTGTTGTTATGTATCTGACAACCAGTGGAATCACCAGACTAATAATCGATGCCATAAAAGCAAAGAATAGATCAAGAAAAAATGTTCCTAGATATGGCCTGTAATAACTGACCATCTTCTTTAGATTTGCCTTCATTCTTTTTCCTCCAATTAATAACTCCTCACCAGATAAACAAAAAACCACCTATCTCGAAAGATAAGTGGTCTTAATTCCGAATCTGATAAAGAAAATACAACCTACTGCTTATCCTTCACTATATCCATAACATCAAAAAAAGGGCGATACACCTTCTTAATGTGCATTGCCATACGCTTAGTATATGTAATTCTGGATACGAGATTCAGCATCTATATTTTCCTTTCAAAATATGACGTATTCTGCCCTGTTCAAAATATGTCACCTTTTTTATATTTGCAAAGTATATAGACTGAACCTATGATTGTCAATCGAAAATTTGAATAACAATAAAATGCTTTTTTAATAACCGTTAAATGAAAAACAAAGATGAGGCACCTACCGAACATTTACTCTGCTACATAAAGGATAATCTCAAACTCGGTGCTGGCTGTGGTTTCTGGCGGAATGCTCTGTCGAAGCACCTGCCCTGGCTCCGCCACATCGTTCTTCTCATACTCAATCACTATATTAAAGAACCCCATATCTCTTAGCTTGGTCTCGGCGCTTTCTACATTTGTCCCAACAACATCCGGCATATAGAGATGCATTATCTTATGTTCTTCGTGTTTCAGAACTATCTTTACAATCTCTGGATCATTGTTAATTCTCACTGGGAAGAGGCTGTTGCCAAGACCACGACTGATGTACATGGTCGTACTTCCATAAATGTGCTCACCCTCACATAGCTCTGGGAAGAACTTAATATCTGCCGAAACGAGGCCGCCCTTTCCAGGAATCACTATCTGACCACCGTGATTATGACCTACGAGAACTAAGTCAGCACCTGCTTCTGCGTAGGTATTAATGTAGTCAGGTTCGTGGGCCAGCATTATCAATAGTCCACTATCCTGTCCTGCAGCTGCTTCCGAATTATTGTTTTGTCCTGCTGCTTTTTCCATATCCTTCAGATTGATAACATTTCCCAGGGACCACTCGGACACACCCACCAGACTGAAACCGTCCATATCCAGTAACTTATCATCGATACAATTGACGCCATAGCTCTGGATAGTCTGAATAAAACTGTTATATCTGGATGCTTTGAACTCTGAAAGCCATTTCTCGTGATTACCTGAAATGTAATAAACCGGTGCGATCTTTACAGCACCTTCAAAGAAGGTCTCGGACAATTGAAAGTTGGTATGGGAGACATCCACCACATCGCCTGTTACAACGATAATATCTGGATTACACATTTCTATCTTATTCAGAATCTGGGACTGCCCTATGCCAAAGAACTGATTGTGAAGATCCGAGACCTGGACTATGGTATATCCGTCCATTTCCTCTGGAACCTCAGTGCTGAAATACTCATAATCAGTAGTAACAAGATGATAATTTTCATATAGAAAGAAGCCCATAAGGGCAGCATAAAGAATGACAAAGATCGGAACGGTTATGTAAAACTTCTTCTTTCTGGTCTTATGGTGAAATGTCAGCATACCAAGAAGAGCACCAAAAGCACCGCCAAGAACAGCCACAAGGATCAGGCGGGATTCCGGTATACGATACTTGTCCTTCTCAGCTTTTTTCTTGTCGATGCCGTATAGCACGAAGGCGAGGATATTTATTATTAACATATAAAAAACTAGTAACATATCTACTCCTTTAGAAATCAAGAGTAATGATGAGCCTGCCAGCTTCGTACTCGGCTTTTATAGGACAGTTCATTTTCTCAGCAAAGCTGCGAACTATGGAAAGTCCAATCCCTGTGGATGTAGCAGAACCATTTTCCACGGTATAAAAACGGTCGAAAAGACGTTCAACCTGTACCGTGTCAAGAGTACTCGCTGTATTTGCTATGGTGAAGACACCCGAATCCGATAAGGTTATCTCAAGATCTCCATCACTGTATTTTACAGCATTACTAATAAGATTGTTAATTATTCTTTCAACATAAGATGGATAAAGTTTCCTGACTATCCTTTCTTCAGTGATCTCTATCTCAGGCTTTATGCCCTTATCAATAAACGATGGATAGAAGCTCATCACTGAGTCCTCAATAACTTTGTTTATATTTACATCCTGACTCTCCTCAGGAACCTCCATATCATTTATCACCATATACTCGAATAGATCGTTGGTGAGGGACTTCATATGCTCGGCCCTCTCTCCGATTATGTCGAGATATCCAGCCATTTCCGGTGACTTATCAAGTCTCGAAGCCAGCTCCAGATAGCCGCAGATAGCTGTTAACGGGGTTCTTATATCGTGTGCAACATTGGTGATAACATTTCGCACATTCTTATCCCCTTGTCTATATTTGTGAAATGCACCTCTCATCTCAGTGATGGTGTCGTTTATGGCACTGGCCAGTTCCCTTATACGTCTGTCCCTGCTAGAAACGCCAATGAGCGTGTCGCTATCTAAGGCAACACGCTCTCTGTAATCAAGTGCAAGCTCTTTAAGTGAACTTCGCATAACCAAAAGCTTCAGCAGCAAAGCTACATTTATCACTATACTGATAATTAGTGCAATCTTCATACTAACCTCTCACGTTTTTAATTATCCAGGCAACGAATTGGTGTCACATCATAATAATACATCACTGCATCAAATCTGTCAGCCTGAACTAGATTCTCGCGATATGTTTTGTATAGATATATCTGGTCGTTGTAGCCTTCTCCAACCATGCCCATCATTCCGGCTTTATTGGCCAGCTTATAAACCAGACCATCTTCTTCAGTTAGCTTTGTAAAATCCAGACAGTAGCGGCCATCATCAAAGAACTTCGCCTGATATGCCAGCCTGTCATCTGAGCAGAAATCGTGATCTGCACGCTCATAATCCTCATCAAATGTTCCTGCAGTATGTATGTTTACTGTAGCATTGTAGAAGGCTGTTCCAACACAGAAATAGCTTCCTTCAAATAGCTCATTAATATGCTCGCCCATAGGATTCTCGCCATAACCGGTATTGTCGCCCTTAAACACGTGTCCATTATGAGCAGTGATAATGATCTGTGAATAACCTCTTAAAACCTCAAGCTCATACTCTGACTTAAGATTCTCAGCCATACAGGTATCTCTATGCTCTCCATAATCATTTGCGTTTTCTTCAAATGAAGGCGCATCCAGCCACTGAACAATTCCGCCAGCCAGGATAGATACATTCTTACATTCAATGCTGCTCTCTGCATATAATCTATCTCTGAGCGTCTCAAAGAACTCCTTATTGTTAACACTTTCCATATTATCTGACGCAAGATCTGTCTCCATCTGACGTAGCATCTCAAGTTCACTATCCTCTATCACATCAGGATGCTCTTCCCCAAACTTCACCAGATACTGTACCTCTCTGTCAGCTCCTTGCATATCAACTCCGTAGAACATCAGTGACTCTTCGTATGACTTGCCTCTATTATAGTCACGCATCCAGGAAAGAAGCTCCACCATCTGTTCTGTATCGTAGAGTGGATAATTTGTCCTTGCCATAAGCTCCCTTAGGTCAACATCGTCCCTATGGATTGCATCATTTATCTCTGCAGCCTCACCCGTTGACATCTCAAATGCTATGCTATGACACACTCCCGTCTGCACCTGTTTCTGAAGCATCTCCAGCTTTGCAGTCTGAAACTCACAATTTCCGTGAGTTGCTTCACCAATTCCCACAACCTTTATTCCTTCAGGAACAGTCAGTTCATCAAAACTGATCCCTTTCTCTTCAATTCCCTCTATCTTTCTTTCCGGCGACCCAATAACCCTTGTCTGAAATGCAATAAGCACTCCGAAATATATAACCAGCAGGGCTATGCAACCGATCAAGATTTTTCTAATACCTTTCATTTTTCCTAGTTCCTTTTATATCAAACCTTCACTTTTATATCATTTCACTCTTAAGCTCATTTTATGCTTAATATCATATCGTCCTTGTTTCAAATCCCATTACACTATGTCTCGTTTTTCGAGCTTCATAGTACTTAATGCTATGGAAACTGCAATTACAACTGCAGTAAGAAGAAGCTGCACCATTCTTCCAGGATCCGCTTCTGGATCTGCATATCCAGTATTTATGCACCACTGTCCCATAACATTTATGTTGTAGCAAAGTGAAGCAATCTTATTATATATACCCTCGGTGATCATTATTATGAAGTTACCAGCAAGAACTGTATTGAGACACATATTCAGGAGAAGGTATGAAATGATTATGGTCCTGACTGGCTTACGAAGACGAAATGCTATGGAATAAACCAGCGTTGTATAACCAAGCATTCCCACCAACAGCACCACACTGTTAATCATTAAAGTTCCACTTAAACCAGCACCAGCTACCACGCCAGCCACTACATTTGTCATCCACATGATTGTAGCTGCACTAAGCTGTGAGAGCAGCCCGCTGAAGTAAATCTGCTTCTGTGAGAAACCACTTATCATCTTGTTTCTAAAAATCCCCTCACTATACTCTGAGCACACAACCAGTGGAGTATAGATGGTAAAGAACGCGATTATTGCAATACTGATAAACAGCGGTCTTACCATTATTGGCATATTTACGATAATCTTACCAAGTCCAACTGTCTCATTTGTAAAAGCAAATGTTACGCCAAATGCTATCAAAAGTCCCAGAATGTAGAGAATACTTTTTCCCAGTCTTCTCATATTTGTTATATATAAACTCTTCATTTTCGAATACTCACTCCTTTTAATTAAAGCCCTTATTATTCAGAGCATTTATTTAAGCTCTTTCTTGTTAAATACGATCAGTCCTGCTGCCACTGAGATAACTATGAGTCCCGCACATCCTATAAGAAGACTTGTCATATCCCATCTTGGATTTCCTGTACATCTCGAATATGGAACATATCGATCATAAAACTGATACACAGCAAGCTTAAGTCCTGTTATAGTAACTGGTCCCTCTTCAGGATACAGATTTCTCATAACCTCAATCCCGAAGATTTTAAAGAAAAATGCAACTCCAAGCCCTACAACATAGCTGGCATAATTTCCACCCATCATCATTATGACCGCTGTAGAGAATATCGAGATTGATATACAGCTTATGGTGGTTTCTAAAAGAGAAAATGCCATCTCAGACATAGTCACGTTATATATACCCTCTGAAAAGATCAGCGCCAGGATCATCTCCAACAACTGACATAAAACCGAGATCACCAGCGTTACAAACACCGAGTTTACAATTGCTGCCAGGAATATCTCACTTCTCTTTGCGCCTGCACACAGCTTATTTCTGACTATTCCATTTGCAAAATCACTTACGTATATGATCAATGTCGCTGCTGTCACAACGAATATAGATGTCTCGTTATAAACCATCATCACATCATCGGCATGAAGTGCAAGTCCCATATCCAAAAGTGACATTATGATCTTCATTATGAGAACATAGCCCACTATGTATAACGAGAAAACCAGCATCAGGATCTGGATTCCTCTATTAAGGAGTGCGGATCTAAAATCCGTATATAACATCTTAAGCATTTTCTTCGCCTCCTAGAAGTGCCAGATAAAAGGCCTCAAGACTTTCATCGTGCTCTTCCATAGTTATAATAGTTGCACCCTTTTCTTCAAAAGCTTTCGCCATCTCTGAAAATGTTATATCTGAATAAACATCTGCAGTGTCGTCATCGATGATCTTGTAATCAAAGCCCTTCTCTTCCATAATGCTTGAAAGAGCATTTATATCGTCAACCTTCATACGAACCGACTTGCGGCATTCAGCCCTGAGCTCCTCAGCACTCATTTCACGAACAATATGTCCTTTATCTATGAAGCCATAATGTGTAGCTATCCTCGACAGCTCATCAAGAATATGTGATGAGATGAGAAATGTTATACCCTTTTCACTGCTAAGTCTAAGTATCAGCTCTCTGATATCTATGATTCCCTGTGGGTCCAGACCGTTTGTTGGTTCATCAAGAATTATGAAATCGGGATTTCCACAGAGGGCGATGGCTATTCCCAGTCTCTGCTTCATACCCAGGGAAAAGGATCTTGCCTTTTTCTTTCCTGTATCTGCCAGACCAACCAGTTCAAGCAGCTCATCTATTCCTTTTGTATCTGGAAGACCGAGCATCAGATACTGCTGAATCAGATTATCTCTTGCTGAAAGATCCTTGTAAAATGCAGGCGATTCTACTACTGCACCGAGGCGGCGTCTCGAACGCGATATCTCTGCATCATCATTTTTACGTCCCATCAGTTCAAACGAACCAGATGTCGGCCGCTGAAGTCCGCATATCATTCTGATCAGTGTTGTCTTACCAGCACCGTTCTTTCCAACGAATCCGTAAATTGAACCCTTCTCTATAGTCATGTTCAGGTCGTTTAAGGCCTGAAACTTTCCGTAATTTTTGCAAAGTCCTGTGCAACTAAAAATGGTTTCCATATCCTTTAAAATATCCTTTCTTTTAACCTCGCATCTGTTTACGCTTTTAATACACGTTTTATTACGATAGAAAGAATATCATAAAAGAGTCAAGAAACCATTCAAGAAATCGTCAAGATTTCGTCAAGTTTTTAATTTTCTTTTTTGTTTATCTTTTTTTTCGTCTTTTGTTTTTTTATCTGTGGATTTTATGATACAAACCTGAAGCCTATACCATATATTGCTTCTATATGGTCTTTCCCATCCAGAGTCTCCAGTTTCTTACGGATATTGCTGACGTGCTGCTTCAGCGAACGTTCCGTACAATCCGGGGTATCATTGCTGATTCTGTCTAGGATAGTATTTCGGCCAACAGGCCTGCCATCATTTAGCATAAGTATATTGAGAATAGCCGATTCCGTTCTGGTGAGGGACACCTCTCCGTCACCAATTCTTGCCACAAGGAGTTCCGTGTCCAGCTCCACATCACCTGCGGTAGTGATGTTATAGTTTTCTTCCACTTCAAGTTCAGCCTGAGGAGCATTTCCCGCAAGTCTAAGAATTGACGCGACACGGGCAAGAAGCTCTGAAAGGACAAATGGCTTCGTGATATAATCGCTGGCACCTTCGTATAAAAGATTCACCTTATGCTCAGTCTCAGACTTTGCACTCATAATGATAACCGGTATGCCTTTGATCTTCGGTAGTACCTCTTCACCACTGAGGCCTGGAAGCATAAGATCCAGAAGTATCAGATCCGGCGTCAGCTTTTCAAGCACCATAAGGGCCTCCGAACCTGAATACGCACGCTTCACCTTATAGCCCTCAAGACGTAGTGCCTCCTCCAGCATATTTCCAATATTTATATCATCATCAATCACTAAAATACACTTCATAATCTTTTATTTCTTTCCTGTGAGGTAGTAGACTGCCAGGGCTGTTCTGTGGGACAGATTTTCCTTTGACAGTATGTTCGTTATGTAGTTCTTTACGGTACCCTCGGAGATAAAGAGCTTTGACGCTATCTCCTTGTTGGAGAGTCCCTCTGCCACAGCTTTCACGATATCCAGTTCGCGCTCGGAATACCCCGTGGGATCAAATCCATTTCCTCCTGTAGAACCAGCTTCACTTTTCTCTGACTGTCCTCCAAGAGAAGCCGCACTGGAAGCAAGAGTTTCAAGAATACTTCCCTCCATTACGCCTGTGCCATTATAAACCGACTTTATCATCTGCTTCAAGTGCTCCGGCGTGTGGTTCTTTATCAGATAACCCTTGGCACCAGATTTTAGTGCCTGCTTTACCAGGTCATCATCGTCAAATGTAGTAAGTATCAGAACTTTTCCGAGGTCATGCTCCACTATATACTTAGTTGCCTCTATACCATCCATTTCCGGCATCTGGATATCCATAAGGAACACATCCGGTTTCTCCTTCTCCGCCAGTTCTATAGCTTCTCGGCCATTTGCCGCTGAGCCAAGAACATCAAAGTCGTCATCCACATCCAGTATTATCTTCATTCCATCGCGAACAAAGTCGCTGTCGTCAGCAATTATAACCTTGATCTTATCCATACCTTTTTCCTCCAAGACTGTCTTTTATAATGGAAGGAGCATGTTGACCTTGAACCCCTTCTGAGTTCCAGAGTCATCCTTACTTTCAAAGTTTATGGTTCCACCCGCTTCGCGGATTCTCTTTCGCATTCCGGAGATTCCCATTCCGTCCTCAATCTTATCACAGCCAACACCGTCATCAGTGATGGAGCACCTAACCATCTGGTTCATTACCACTATGCCTATATCTATATGGGTACACTGAGAATACTTCATAGAGTTGGTGACAGCTTCAAATGCATTATCCAGAATAACTTCCCACATGCTATCTGGCACCCTGGAGAGGTCACCCTCACTCTCAAACTCTGCCTCAACACCCTTGTTGTTACAGTCCTCACAAAGCTCATAAAGCTGGAGGAGTGCCATCTGTTTCTTCTCCGGCCGCTCCTTTCTAAGGATTGCCCTTATCTCATCCATTCCAGTTCGGAGCTGATCTATAACAGCCTGAGTCATTCCCCGGGCCTTATCCGGATCCTTATCCATTATAACCTTTATAGCCTCCAGCTGGTATATAGAACCGTTGATATTGTGCCCCAGCTTATCGTGAAGTGTCTGAGAAAGCGCCGCCCTTTCCTCAAGCACCTTATTCTCAGACATCAGAAGGTTCTTCTTCATCTGCTCTCTTGCAGTGGACTCCTGAATACGCATATCTCTCTTAAGACCCTGCTGAGTTATGGTGTCCTGCATCATCTGTTTCTCATAATCAGTTACAACAAACTCATGCTGCATATAGAACACAAGCATAAATGTCAGCACGATCACCTGTGTGATCACATCCATAGTCCTCTCATCAAATATATTTACTACGATGAGTTTTTCTACAATAACCATTATATATATCAGATAATACCAGGTTCTTCTGGCTCTGAAGCAAAGCAGAATCTCATAATAAAGAAAGGCCCCTAGGTATATATAACCAATCCCACCAAAAAACATAAGACATATAAATACAACAGCCGCAACTAAGATAAAGGGTGCTTTCTTCCATCCATCAGCGAACTCTTTTAGACATGTCATAGTAATATATAACGAAATAAGCAGGAGTATCTCTGCAGATACTCCTGTCTCCTGTTCATTTATCATCACACCATATCCACTGAAAAGCAGCAGGATGATGATTCGTACTATTAAAAAGTATTTTTCTTTTAAATTGTCGCTTACGACTCTCCCCACTCTTCACTCCTTCTAACCTTAAGGCCAATACCGCCGAGGCTAAGGATTATTGCTAAATATGCTACTGTTATACATATTAACATACCGTAAGCCTTATTGTCTCCAACAAATATCATTTCCGTTCCCTGGAGGAACCATTTCTGTGGCATCAGAGCAGAGATAACCTTTATAGCATTTGATGCTGAATCCAGAGGGAAGTAAGAGCCACTAAAGAGAGATGACATACACCAGAGTGTAAATGTAGCTACGCTGGCACCGAATACATCATTCATCATAATTCCCATAAACATACTAAGGGAGCTAAAGATAAGACCCATCATAAAGATTATTAAGACAAATACCGGTCTGCTCATTCCCACATCATTCATATCAAGCATCAGGCTGCATACTGCGACAACTCCTGCCATAAGAACTGATACAAGAAATACTGATACGAATTTTGAAGCAAAATATGTAAGAACGTTTGTCTTCGAGAGAGAAACTCTTGTAAAGACTCCATTTTTCTGTTCCTTGATCGCACCGTTAGCTACAAAGAAACCAGCAAATACAAAACCAAGTGTAAGGAATGAAAATGCATATCCCATCTGAGCCTTCTGATCAGACTGCTCTTCAGTAAGGTTATTTCCTGAACCTGCAACTGCTGTGACTGTTTTCTCAGGTGTCATTTCATCAACTGACTTAAGATTTTCAACTATTTCCTCAGCTTCCGAATCTGCTTCTAGTATATAATCCTTAGCGGTATCTATTCTTGAAAGCTGCAGTGTCAGCTCATTTTCAAGCGCATCTGTTCTGGAATCATCCGAAAGAACATACATTGTAAGAGCTTCATCCATCTTCCCTTCCATCATCTTCTCATCAAAATCAGCCGGAATGTAAAGAGCTGAACCCATGCGATCTTCATATGCATCGAACTCTATACGGTCTTTAATAAACTCATATGTAATATCTTCATTTGAAATATCAGCTCTGCATACAGTAAATAGTCCACTGTTTCCAAGTCTTTCCAGAAGATAGTTAGAAAGCTCTGTATTTGAGGCATCATATACCTTGACTGTATACTGTCCATTTGAACCATAATATGCAACCTTTTCATCTGCAGAATCAAGTTCAACCACCAGCTCATCTTCTTCTACAAAAGCTGTATAATGTGTATTACCCTTTAAGATAAGAGTAGATAATAATGGCATAAGAACAATGAAAAGCCATATAATCTTTGTTCTCACCAAAAGCTTCATACTCATTTTGATCAATGTTTTCATGCTCTTCCTCCTTTTCTAAGCTTGCCAGCTATTACAGCAAGAAGTGAACAAACTACTATAATTCCACCTGAATATATAAATGAACTATTTACGAAATCACTGCTGCCCATACAGGATAATTCTGTAAGCGCCCTGTTAATATGATATATAGGCGACAGGTTCTTAAGGATCATCGGATGAGATGAGAAAAGATATGTCTCAAATGCTCCTCCGAAGAATCCCATGATCCAAACTACTGTAAAACAAATGATGATCGTGGCTATCATGTTATCTGTAATGTTATAGATCATTACTCCAAATGCCGAAGCAGCTGCAACTGATATAACAACTATTAGTAATGATAGCGGAATATTTCCCCAATGTACTCCCAGAAGAACTACTGTAAGTAATGCAGCAGCAACTGTTCCAGCTGAAGCAACTATTGCTACAGGAATAAACTTTCCAAGATACTCTTTAAATGCTGACAGGTTTGCAACCTGATATCTCTTTCTGATCTTATATTTCTTTTCATTCATAAAGATACCAGCACCTGCAACTATGGCACACCAGCCGAAATATATGATCTCAACGATTCCATAATAATCCTTGGAATCAATAGCAGGCTTGAAATCCGGATGTTCAACTGTAAGCTTTGCAGAGTCAGTATCAACTCCCATAGCCGATGCAGTTACATTTTCATAAAATGCATTTACAAAATACTCAAGGACCTTTCCTAGCTCGGCCGCTTCTTTATCTTCATATACCGTATACTTATCTTCTTCAAATATGATAAAACCGCTAAGTTCATTTTTTTTGATCAGCTCCTCTGGATCCCCAGTAGTATACTCTTCAAGCGTAATATCGTTATCTTCTGCCACTTCACACATGGCTTCTATCATCTCATCGGTGACTCCATCACCATCTACTCTGTAACCAGCTTTAATCTCAGCATCATCATATTTCTTCATCAGACTGTCAAATGCACTTGAAAGACATACTACAAGGATGACAGGCATAATTACGAATAGAAGAATGTTAACCCAGCTTCGACACATCAGCTTTATATTGTTTTTAATAATATATCTGTTCATTATCTCACCTCATCAGTCAGTTTCCCCTCAATGGGAAGCCTATTAATAATCCCTAAGCTTCTTTCCTGTAAGTGTGAGGAATACCTCTTCAAGAGTGATAGTAGATGTATCCTCAACAACCATCTTCTTCAGCTCCTCACTTGTTCCGGTTGCGATAACCTTACCGTTATCCATGATTGCGATTCTTGTACAGATTGCCTCAACCTCTTCCATATAGTGGCTGGTGTAAATAACTGTTGCACCGTTCTTATTGGATTCCTTGATCTTCTCAAGGATGAAGTTTCTTGACTGTGGATCGATACCAACTGTTGGCTCATCGAAGATGAGAAGCTTTGGATGATGACCTATAGCACAGGCGATATTAAGTCGTCTCTTCATACCTCCGGAAAATGTCTTCGCGAAGTCATTTTTTCTATCTAGAAGACCAACATATTCAAGCGATTCGTCGATTCTCTTCTTCAGCTCCGCTCCCTTGATTCCGTAGAGTGAAGTAAAGAGCTCAACATTTTCCCAGGCCTTCAGGTTTCCGTGGATTGCCAGGTCCTGTGGAATGTATCCCAGCTTATCCACCAGTTCCTTTCTATTCTTTTGGAAATCCTTTCCGTAGAACTCTACATTTCCAAGAGTAGGCTTTACTAAGTCACAGACCATATTCATTGTGGTACTCTTTCCTGCTCCGTTAGGACCAAGAAGTCCAAAAACCTCACCTTCCTCTATCTCGATATTTACATTATCGACAACAACCTTGTTGCCGTACTTCTTTGTTAAGTCATTAAGCTTTAATATTGTTCCCATTTCATTCTCCTATTACTTTCTATCATTTATTCCTAAAATAAAACGAGTGTGTCTTTTTTCATTTGACACACTCATTATACGAATTACGTATTTTGTTTTGTAGTGAAGAAAGATACATTCTGAATATGACTAAAGTCACATTCTTAATAATTGGCCTAATTACTTTTGTTATACTTATCCAGTGCCTCCTGCATCCTGTTATTCTCCATTCGTTCTCGAATAGATGTAATAAGGACGCTGACTCCAAGGCTGAGAATATAAGATATAACAAACCCAACCCAGGCCTTTACATCATTTTTAGGGAACCATCCAAAGACGAAAATCATCACTATAATGCAGGCTGTGACAGCAACAAGATAGAGCGCTGTACGAAGTGGGATTCGCATATTCTTGATCAAGTTATCTGACATAAAGATAGAATAGGCCACAGTTATAAGAACCGCCAGAAGCAATAGTTCCAGCAAGGTTGCACGTGAAAGTCCCTGTTTCCCCAGTGAAAAGAGTGGGCTATACTCAGCAGCTCCTTCTCCAACTATGGAACTGAAAATCATAAAGATTACCACCAGTATTCCGTAGGTTTCAAAACATCTACTTATATAACTAAATATAGATTTCTTTTCTTCCATTACTTTAACCCCAGCTTTCTTCTAAGTTCATCAGAATACATTCTGGAAACAACAATCTGTTCTCCGTTCGAAAGTGTTACCCTAATCTTCCTGTTGATATCAGCCTTCAAACTCTTTATCTGTCTCAGATTAACTATACTCTGCTTGCTGACTCTGAGGAAATCGCGCTCCAGCAGCTGTTGTTCTATCTCGTAAAGCCTGAGCTCCGACTCATACATTTCACCCTCAGTATAGACAAAGGTCTTTCGCTCCACCGCCTCGATGTATAAGATTTTATTTGCATCTAGCAGAAATGTCTCTCCATCCTTAGTAACGCCAATCTGCATATCGATCATGCGCATAAGCGCCACAAGCCTCTCAATATCCTGAGTCAGCCTTGGCGCTCTTATAGCGACTTCCGTATCAGCGTATTTATCATTTATATCTATCTCTATCTTCATACACTATATTCCTTTGAAAATAGCTTCAAATTTACTCCAATCCCTTCTTCCTGAATATGACAAAAAATGCTGTTATCACTACTATCATATTCACAGCTAGTATTATAACACCTTCTCTGGTTATAGAGTCAAATGTCATCTCATCGAGAATGCTTCGAAGCTGCTGTGTATAAAAGAATCTGGCAACCTTCTTGATATTCTCGTTAAAGAGAGCCAGCATCGGAAGAAACGAAAGTATCATCATAAGTGGCATGGCGAGGGACGTTGCTACCATCTGATTCTTTGCATAGATTCCTACGCAGGCACCAGCAACTATGGAAAGCATATACCCAAGTCCCATTACTACCAGATAAAATGGAATATTTTCCTTATTGAGGCATGTAGACATCAGCCCAGCTCCAAGCATACAGATGGTCCATACATATATACCAATACCCAGCAAATATTCCCAAGGCTTTACATTTGACATCATCAACACCCTCAGGGTATTCTTCTCTTTCTCTTCTGAAATGATAGCAGCAACTGACGTAGTTGTCATTCCAATTGCCATTACCGAGAAAAGCTTTGTAAAGAACTGGGGTGGCATATCATCCATCTTGATCGCGTTTTCCATAATTAATGTCAGTACTGGAAAGATAATGAATTGGATCAGTACTGCTGTATTCTTCATTGTATCTTTGATCTGTTTCTTTATGATAACAAGTATATTCTTCATATCATTTTCCTCATAGTTTCTTTCTTATATATTGGTTTCTAGTTTTTTGATTCAATTTTAGTTTTTTACGTTCCTGTCTATGCTTCTTCCAGTTTCCTGCCAGTAAGTTCCAGGAATACTGTCTCAAGATTCGGTTCAGACGAATGAATGGTCTCAATCATTCCGTCCTGCATCAGAGTATAGATTTCTTCAGCAGAATCCATTGTTTGTGGAAGCTCCAGATCATCCCCTGATGCCAGGTGAATCATTATCTTCTTCTGGTGATTATATCTTCTGCAGATTTCTTCTGGCGCACCCATATCCACGATCTTACCTTCGTTTAGGAGTGCCACCGTATCGCATAGCGATGATGCTTCTTCCATATTGTGAGTAGTTAAGAATATAGTACAACCCTGTTCCTTCTTCTCAAGTATAAGCTTATGTATCTGCTTTTGTGTCATCGGATCCAGTCCGCTGGTAGGTTCATCCAGGAAGATAATCTTCGGGGAATGCATAAATACTCTTGCAAGACAAAGCCTTGCTCTCATTCCCTTAGACAGATTAGATGCCGCCTTCTTTCCAGCATCTCCAAGACCAACCTGTGAAAGTATTTCATTTACCCTGCTATGTGGAACTCCATATATGTCAGCAAACACCTTTAGGTTATCTGCACAGGACAGTCTCTCATATACACCAAACTGGTCCATCATGATTCCAATACTCTTCTTATCCTTACCAGTCAGCCTTCTAACATTTTTATCCATAACACTTACTACTCCCGAGTCATATTCAAGCTGACCTGTAAGTATCTTTATCAACGTGGTCTTGCCTGCTCCCGAAGGACCAAGAAGGCCAAATATCTTTCCATCTGCTATATCAAAACTGATTCCAGAAAGCACCTTTCTGTCCGAAAAACTCTTTACAACATTTTCACATCTTATCATCTCTATTCTCCTCTCGTTTTCATACATAAAGCCTTTGCTTCTTTACTTGAGGCGAGGGTAACAAAAAAAAGCAGGCTATTCAATAGCCTGCGACGTATGTTGCCATATCCACTACATAAGATGCCAAAATAAATGCTTTAGCAACGGAGTAATCCATATATCATATTATTCATAGAGCATATCCAGAATATCACGCAGTTCCTCTGGTGTAACTCCGCTCATTTTTGCTTTATCCACAGCTTCGGCAAGAAGTTTCTCTATCTGTCTTAAGTTTTCTTCTTTCAGAAACTCTGCATTCTGAGCCTTTACAAAGCTGCCCTTTCCGGTGTATGTCTCGATGAAACCATCACGCTCCAGTTCTTCGTATGCGCGCTTAGTCGTGATGAGACTCACTCTCATCTGCATTGCCAGATTACGCATTGAAGGGAGAGCATCCCCAGGGGAAAGCTCTCCGCTCATAATACTAGCCTTTATTTGATTAACGATCTGCAGATAGATCGGGTCATTCGAAGAATTCGAAATTATAATATCCATTTTGTTTTACCTCATTGCATCTGTAGTACTAATCCCCTTCCTAAATACCGCACAGGATATAAGGTAGGATGTGACATACTCCCACCACTTTCGCTTCGCTAAGAAGTGGGGGCTTCTCGTTCGAGTAATCTAATGATTACAGCATACACGAGCTATCCTCGTCTGTCCGACGGTTCTATTTATACTTAGTTACTTAAGTATCTCATTCCTTCATTACGTATATTTATAGCTGCATTTATGTCGCGGTCATGTTCTTTATTGCACTTTGGACATCTCCATTTTCTTATTGACAGATCTTTTGTTTCTTCGTTTTTATAGCCACAACAATGACATATCTGACTTGATGGGTAGAATTTATCAATCTTTACAAAGTGTTTTCCTCTATCCCGAAGCTTATACTCCAGATAATT
>FOEK01000034.1 GCA_900110635.1 Lachnospiraceae bacterium NE2001 | reverse complement strand
TTAAGAAACGTTTCGCGATAAAGAACCATATCTATAATTTATAGATCGTGGCGCGGGAACGTAGTCAAGTGACAATACGCTGGATGCGAAGCATCCGGGCAGCACTTGACGGAGTGACACGGATAACCCTTATGTTCCGGAAACAACAAGAGTTGTTTCCCTGCCTTCCCGACGAGGGACGGGTCTGGGCGGAGCCCAGTATTGCAAAGAAGTTAAATGTATAGTAAAATCAGCGCATCTAATAGCTGAGCACTCAGCTATCTTTGGTGGGTTCCCACATTTAATTTCCGAATGTAAATTTACGCTGTCCCTGTGACAACATTCGGTTGACTTAGTAGTAGTTTGATACTAAGATGGGATTATGGAGTAAAATGCTATCGGGAGGTAGTGGGTAATGAAGAACGATAAGATGTTGATTTCTATGGATGTTGTGATTTGCACTATGCTTGATGAGAGCCTTCAGGTGGTTGTGAGAAGAAGGGATAAAGCTCCGTATGCAGGCAGATTTGAACTTCCGGGGGTGTATCTGAAGGGAGATGAGTCTCTGAAAGAGGGGTCCAGGAGATGCGTCAGGGAGCTTACCGGAATTAAGGATGCATATATGGAGCAGATGCACACCTTTGGAGAGGTGAAGCGTGATTCGAGAGAACGTACTATTTCCATTACTTATGTGGCATTAATACCTGCATCACAGCTTGTTGATGATGAGGGGTATCTCGTAATAGATGATGTTGAATTGGTGGATATGTCTGAAATGGCAGGCAGCAAGAAGATGGCTTTCGATCATGGCAAGATAATCGCTAAGACACTGGATTGGTTTGCTGCGAAGGCACAGGTGTCTGAGATAGCATTTAACCTTGTTGATGAGGAGTTTACGCTGCCAGATCTCCAGAAGGCGTACGAGCTGCTTCTTGGAAAACCGCTGTTCAAGGCAAACTTCCGCAATAAGATGAAGGGTGTTATAGAAGAAACAGATTATATGACGGTGGGAGAGGCACATAGACCTAGCCGCCTTTTTACTAGAAAATAACAAGAAAACAAGACAGGGGACGGTTCTCTGTCTTAGAAAACGGACAGAGAACGGTCCACTGTCTTTGGTAGGTGATTGATATGAAGAAATTATTGTTGATATCGCCACCTAATGACCTGGAGAAGGAGTTTTGTGAGTTGATTGCCCAGGACTTTGAGGTGGTAAACGCACTTGATGAGAAACAAGGCTTTGAAATATTAGATGATGATTATGAGGGGATTTCGGCGGTGCTGGTTAATCTGGCGACGACGAGGTCAACAGATTTTGAGATCCTTAGACTTATGGATCAGGACAAGATATTTGCTTCGATTCCCGTAATTGCGTTGGCTGATCATCTCCCAACACCAGAGGATATGGATGTGTTTGAGAAGGGGTTCTCTGAACTGCTTACACCTCCGGGGCTCAGGCAGTTCGTCGTGAACCGTATCAACAACGCCATCCGTGCGAAGGATTCATTTACCTATACCGAGATGCAGAAGATGCTGAAGCAGCTGCCTTCTAACATTTATCTGAAGGATTCCGAGGGGCGTTATGTCTTCGCGACCCAGTACTGGCACCATCTCCACAAGGAGGGTGAAAAGCACTGGACCATCCGTGGCAAGACCGATGTGGACATCCGTAAGGATAAGCAGAACGCGCTTAAGGCTATGGAGACAGATCAGGAGATGCTTCGTACTGGTCAGGGGACTGATTATATAATTGAGGAAAATGACGATGGTATCCAGGAGTTTCTCGAGCTGATCAAGCGCCCGGTAATCGACGAGGATGGGAATATCACGGGTATCATAGCTCTGATAAATGATGTCACTGAGAAACAGCTTCTCAAGATGGAGCTGGAAAAGCGTTCCAAGACGGACCAGCTTACCGGCCTTCTCAACAGAGGAGCGGTGGAGGACCTTATCAGCATGCTTCTGACCAATTATTACAAGGATGGCGAGAAATGCGCGCTGATGATGATCGATGCGGATCATTTTAAAAATGTAAATGATACATTTGGCCATATTATGGGTGACAGGGTGCTGGCTACCATAGGTCGAATAATAAATGGATGCTTTAAGGGCCGCGATGTTGCGGGACGTGTCGGTGGAGATGAGTTTATGATATTCCTTCGCGACATTGATTCAGAGAAGGTGGCAATCAGTCTGGCCGAGAAGCTGCAGTATGAGGTTACAAATGCATTTAGCGGGGAGCTGGAAAAGTGTGTGTCTCTGTCCATAGGTATTGCTATGTATCCTGACCACGGAAAAAGGTTTGTGGAGCTGTATAACTCGGCAGATAAGGCGCTCTATTACGTGAAGGAACACGGCAGAGCATCATATCACATTTACACACCAGATTAACCTTCTTGATACCTGATGCTATGAGATAGGATTGTAAGATAGTATTACCCCGGTGGGCTCAGGGGGGTATAAGAGCCTAAAGGAGTTTATATGAATAGATATAAGTATAGTGAAGCCGAGCTATCTATGATAGAAAATAGCGTTGTGCCATTTGCGGTGTTCCAGTATATAGATAAGAAGGTAGAGGCATTAGCATTTTCCAAGGGATTCCTCGAGCTTTTCGGATATGAAAATAGTGAAGATGTATATGAGCATTTAGATAAAAATATGCATGAAAATGTTCATCCAGACGATGTGGCGAGGGTGTTCGAAACGGTTACGAGATTTGCGAATGAGGAGACGGAGTATAATATTGTCTACCGCTTGAAAATAAAAGATTCATACCACGTAATCCACGCCTTTGGAAAGCATACTTATCCAGAGGTGGATACAAGACTTGCCACCATATGGTATGTGGATGAGGGCGAATACATTGGAGATACTGATGTAAATAATGAGGACTTATCTCGTGAGGTAAGCTGGTCGATCTACGAGGATTCTGAGCATAGAAAGACTAATTATGATTATCTCACAGGCCTCCCTAATATGAAATATTTCTTTGAACTGGCTAAGACCAGAAGAATAGCCATTCATAAAAATGGGCAGCACTGTACCCTGGGCTTTACGAACCTAAATGGCATGAAGTACTACAATCAGAAGTATGGCTTTATTGAGGGTGATAATCTGCTTAGAAAGTTTGGAAATGTTCTTCTTAAGCATTTTGGAAGCGAGTGTGTGTGCCGTTTTGGACAGGACAATTTTGCATTTATCACTGTTTCTGACAATGTGCTTCCAGCAATAAAAGAAATCTTTAAAGAGCTGGACGAGATGACCGGCGATAGAAAGATGTCAGTTCGAATAGGTCTGTATCCGGATACCATGGGCATTGTTGAGACCAACCTTGCCTGTGACAGAGCGCGAAATGCCTGCAATACCATGAGGAATTCGGGCAGATCCTGCTATAAATATTTTGACGATTCTATGCTGACTTATGAAATGAATCGCAGATACGTTCTGGATAATCTGGACAAGGCTCTGGAAAAAGGCTGGATTCAGGCATACTACCAGCCTATTGTTCGTGCGGCAAATGGCAAGGTCTGCGACGAGGAGGCTCTTGCCAGATGGGTTGATCCTATAAAGGGCGTGTTGTCGCCAGCTGAGTTTATTCCAGTACTTGAGGATGCAAAGCTCATATATAAGGTCGACCTCCATATGGTTGATCAGATTCTGGAACGTATGAAGGAGCAGAAGAAGACGGGGCTGTATATAGTGCCGGTGTCTGTCAATCTGTCTAGAACAGATTTTGATGCTTGTGACATAGTTAAAGAAATCTGTGACCGCGTGGATGCAGCTGGAATCAGCAGAAGTAAGCTGACTATAGAGATAACTGAGAGCGTAGTTGGAAGTGATTTCGACTTTATAAAGAGACAGGTGGATAGATTTAAGGCTCTCGGCTTCCAGGTGTGGATGGACGACTTTGGAAGTGGTTACTCCTCGTTAGATGTTCTGCAGAGTATACATTTTGATGTAATAAAGCTGGACATGAAGTTCATGAAGCAGTTTGGAAATGATGAGAAAAACCACATCATTCTGACTGAGCTGATAAAGATGGCCATTGGCCTTGGCATTGATACAGTTTGTGAGGGCGTGGAAACTGAAGAGCAGGTTGAGTTCCTAAGAGAAGTGGGTTGTACCAAGCTTCAGGGTTATTACTTCTGCAAACCGGTGCCATATGAAATGATACTGGAGAGGAATAGGAAAGGCATACAGATAGGCTTTGAGAATCCAGATGAGTCAGAGTATTATGAAACTCTTGGTAAGGTTAATCTCTACGATATATCAATCGTGATGAATGACGATTCTCAGAACTTTACTCAGTACTTTAACACTATGCCTATGGCAATATTAGAGGCTGACGAACAAGGAATGAAGGTGACAAGGTGTAATCAGTCTTATCGTGATTTCCTTCGAGTGGCATTTGATATAAAGTTTTTGGAGGTGTTTACACCATATGAACAGCTGCTGTCAGGACCTGGTTCGCTCTTTGCTGATACTGTTGCGACGGCTGTTGAGCGGGGCGGAAGATATTTTGTTGATGAACGAATGGACAACAATAATACAATTCACGCTATAGTGCGTCGTATTGTTGTCAATCCGGTCACAGGCAAGACAGCTATAGCGGTGGTGGTTCTGGGTATTATCAAGGATTCGGCCCAGGCTATAACCTATGCGGATATTGCCAACAGTCTTTCGGCCGATTATCTGAATCTCTACTATGTCGATGTGTATGATGATACCTTTGTTGAGTATAAGCCAAATGATTCAAAGGACAATTTGTCGATTGAGCGACACGGTACTGATTTCTTTGATGCCAGCCGAATGGACGCTCTGGACTTTATTTATAAGGAAGATGTTCAGAAGTTTGTGTCTGCATTTAACAAGGAAAATGTATTAGGTGCCATCGATACGTATGGGAAGTTCACTCTGACCTATCGTCTGCTTATAAATGGCGAGCCTATCTATGTTCATATGAAGGCCATCAGAATGAGCAATGACGACGAGCACATCATCATCGGTGTTAACAATATCGATGCTCAGATGAAGGCGCAGGAAGCAGTGGAGAGAATGAGGGAAGAGCGTACGACCTATGCTCGAATCACTGCGCTTTCAGGTAATTACATCTGCATCTATACCGTGAATCCGGCAACCAACGAGTATGTTGAGTATGGTGCTACAGAGGACTATGAGGGAATCGGCCTGCAGAAAACGGGAGCTGATTTCTTTGAGATATCGAAGAAGGAGAGCTACCGTGCAGTTCACCCGGACGATCAGGAACTCTTTAGAAAAATGCTGACGAAGGAGAATGTGCTTCGAGAGATTGAGAAGAACGGGGTATTCATCCTGAACTATCGAACCATTATCAATGATAAGCCGGTTTATACAAACCTTCGAGTTGCCCTGGTTGAAGAAAAGGATGGTCCTCAGCTGATAGTCGGAGTCAGCAACGTAGACTCCCAGGTACGCCGAGACATGGACTTCAGCAATAAGTAGGAGTGGGTGTGTTTAAAAATTGTGGGTGAAAACATATAATGATCTTTTCTAGTGTAGATTTCTTATTTAAGTTCCTACCTATATTTTTGGTCGTTTATTTTGTCGCGAGGGAGAAGCAGCGTATCTATGTGCTTCTTGTCGGGTCGCTGGTCTTTTATGCGCTCGGGGAGCCAATCCTGATACTGCTGCTGCTTCTGTCAATTGCAGTTAATTTCTTTATTTCCAAGAAGATATACCTATATAGAGTGGCCGAGAAGAAGTCGGGCGTCAGTCGGAGCAGGGAATGCAAGGGCCTGCTGGCGCTGTCTATAGGCTTCAACCTTGGGCTGCTTTTTGTGTTCAAATATCTGGGATTCTTTTTCTCGATCATCAACCAGATTGCGGGGAAGAACGTTATGCCGGAGGTTCGGCTGACACTGCCGCTGGGCATCAGCTTTTATACATTTTGCATACTCTCTTATGTGATCGACGTATATCGAAAGAAGTATTCTGTAAAGGGAAATATTATAAGGTTTGCAACTTATGTCTGCCTGTTCCCGAAGCTGATCCAGGGGCCGATTGCCAGCTACGATGAGGTTAGGCACGAACTGAAGGAATGTCGGGTGAAGCCGAAGCAGATTGAGAACGGAGTCACAATCTTTGTGATCGGGATGATGTACAAGGTGCTTCTGGCGGATCATATTGCGTCGCTTTGGAGTGAGATCAATACGGCTGGGCCTTACGGAATCAATACCATAACGGCCTGGATGGGAGCCTGGGGATTCTCCTTCCAGATATATTTTGATTTCTGGGGCTATTCCCTGATGGCCATTGGACTGGGAAAAATACTTGGTTTAAAGCTTCCACAGAACTTTAGCGAGCCCTACTCTGCAAAGTCAGCCACAGACTTCTGGCGGAGATGGCACATCACACTTGGCAGATGGTTCAGAGAATATCTCTATATTCCTCTTGGCGGAAATCGTCACGGCAAGGTTCGCCTGGTCATCAACATTTTCATAGTATGGCTGCTTACAGGACTGTGGCATGGTGCCAACTGGAACTTTATAATCTGGGGAATGCTCTTCTTTGTTCTTCTGATCCTTGAGAAGTTTATCTATCTGGACAAGCTGAAAAAGAGCAAATGGGCCGGCCACATCTATATGATGTTCGTGATACCCCTCAGCTGGACAATCTTCAAGATAACGGATATTAAGCTCCTGGGCCTGTATCTTCGTAAAATGTTTCTGATACCTCTTCCGGATGCTCAGAGTTTTCCGACTATGTCGAAGTTTTTGTCGCTGCTAGGAACCTACTGGTGGCTGCTGATCCTGTGTGCTTTCTTCTCGACACCGCTACCAATGAAGCTCATCAAAAAATACAAAGACAGTATTGTGCTAAAGATAATACTATTCGCCGGCTTCTGGCTGTCGGTGTACGAGATAATCCAGGGACAGGGCAACCCCTTCCTCTACCTCCGCTTTTAAAGACGTCTTTTTGAGGGTAATGCATGAAAAGATTTGTGAAGGCAATTAAATATTTGAAGCTGAGTCTGGCCATAGCGCTTAGTAGCCTGGTTTTCATGGGGTACTCTGTTTATGCGTGGGCCACGAAGAAGGACGAGCCGACGCCACAGCCGCAGACTTCGTATGCCACGCCGCTAAATGCGAGTTACACGGATGCTTCCCCAATGGACGCTTCCCAGTCAGATGCATTTTACACGGCAGATCCTGCCACATATCCGGGACGTATGCTCCGTACCATGCAGTACGAGAAGCTGCCGAAGTTCGAGCCCCTTTCGCCTTATTACGTCTACGTTGACAAGAAGCCTCTATCCACGACCTATCCTTATGTAGATGCCGACAAGGACTATTTTAAGGACGCTCTCTTTATCGGCGATTCACGTATTGAGGGACTTATGGAGTATGGAAATATTTCTGGCGCGGATTTCTGTTATCGGGACGGAATCTCGGTTTTCAATATTCAGAGTGAGTGGATGCAGTGGGGCAAGAATGGTTCAGGCACGCTGAAGAGGTGCCTCGCCAAGAAGCAGTACAAGAAGATATATATAATGCTGGGGGTAAATGAGTTGGGAAATGGATACGCCACGGATTATGCTGAGAAGTACAACGAGCTGATCACTCTGATCCACAAGAAGCAGAAGAAGGCGGTGGTTATAGTTATGGGCACCATGTATGTAACGTCAGAATATGCGGCGGAGAGTGATGTCTTTAACAATGACAATATCGACTGCAGGAACAGCCTGGTGGCAGGATATATAGACGGAGTTAATACATTTTATCTGGATGTTAACCCGGCGGTGGCCGATAAGGATGGCGCTCTGAATCCGAAGTATACAAATGATGGCGTGCACCTGACGGCGGACAACTATTACGTGTGGGTTGACTATCTTAAGAGTCATGCGCTGCAGGACGAGCTTTGGAAATAAAGATTTATAGGACGAGTTTTGGAAATAAAGATTTGCTTGTTTTTTAGGGCTTTCTGGAGTATCTTATAAGGCGAGACAGGGGACAGTTCTCTGTCTAGATAATGAAAAAGACATGGGAGATAACGATGGTAAATAGGGTTGAAGGCGGAATCCTTGCGGCAAAGGGCTACAGCGTAGCCAGCAAGCGCGTTGGGATCAAGCCAAAGGGCGAAAACAGAGATTTGACACTTATAAAGAGCGACGTTCCTGCAATGGTTGTTGGTACATTTACCCGTAATGCTGTGAAGGCGGCGCCTGTAAAATGGGATATGAAGGTGGTTGCAGGCGGCAAGGCCAGTGCTATCGTGGTTAATACTGGAATAGCAAATGCAGCAACTGGCGATGAGGGTCTCGAGAACTGCCGACGCGAGGCCGAGGCAGCGGCAAAGGCTCTGGGTGTTGAGCGTTCTCACGTTCTGACCATGTCAACCGGCGTTATCGGTCCACAGCTTCCTATAGAGAAGATAGAGCAGGGTATATATGATCTGTCAAAATGTCTCGTAGGCGTTCCATACTCGGGAACAGCGGTATTGAGACAGTACTTTGATGGTAATAAGGCAAATGCATTTATGGAGGCCAGTGAGGCAGCAAAGGCCATAATGACCACGGATACTATACCAAAGGAAATCGCGGTTGAACTGGAGCTGGGCGGAAGAACCTGCCACATCGGCGCTATGTGCAAGGGCTCTGGAATGATCCATCCAAATATGGGTACTATGCTGGGCTTTATGATGTCCGATATTTGCATCGATCGTGAGCTGGCGCAGAGGATGCTGAGGGCTATCGTGGAGAGGACATTTAACATGGTCTCTGTTGATGGCGATACATCCACAAATGATACATTTGTCTGGCTTGCAAATGGACTTGCTGGAAATGATGAGATCAGTGCTGATTCACTGGGAATCAAGCTGTCTGATATAGATGAAACTGGAAATGAAGACATCCGCGACCTGGCTAAGAGACTGACTGACAGAACCAGCAGGCTCCTGGACGGAAGTGCAGAGAAGAGCGCGGCGGCTGATTTTGCTGAGCTTGTGGAGGGACTATATACTATTATGGAATTCCTTGCGAAGACTATGGCGTCAGACGGCGAGGGTGCAACCCGTCTCTTTATTGCGAAGGTTGTTGGCGCTCCTGATTATGAGACTGCCAAGACTCTTGCGAAGGCAATTATAACCTCAAGTCTTACAAAGGCTGCAATCTATGGAAGAGACGCTAACTGCGGCCGTATCTTCTGTGCTATGGGTTATTCGGGTGCGAAGTTCGATCCTGATAAGACTGATATAACAATGATGAGCTCAGAGGGCTCCATTAAAATGATAGAGCAGGGCAAGCTTCCTGTATTCTCAGAGGAGGAGGCATTGCGAATCCTGTCACCTGATGAAGTAACTGCAATCTGCGACATCCATGACGGAGAATTTGAGGCGACCGCCTGGGGTTGTGACCTTACCCACGAATATGTTACAATCAACGCGGACTACCGCTCATAATAAAATGGCAAGACAGGGGACGGTCCCCTGTCTTTTGAGGAAATGATTATGGTATATAGAGAGGATATAAAAATGGTAAAGAATGACGATATTGAAGAGGTTAAGAGAAAGGCGCAGACCCTGATCGAGGCTCTTCCTTATATCAAGAAGTTCAGTGGAAAGAAGATTGTAGTTAAGTACGGCGGTTCAGCTATGCTTGATGAAAATCTTAAGTTTAACGTTATCCAGGACGTTGCTCTCCTGAAGCTGGTAGGTCTTAAGCCTATCATCGTACACGGCGGCGGCAAGGAAATCAGCAAATGGATTGAAAAGCTGGGTATGGAGACCCGTTTCCAGAATGGCCTGAGAGTTACAGATGAGCCAACTCTGGAGGTTGCTGAGATGGTTCTCAACAATGTGAACAGAAGCCTGGTCGGTCTTATGTCCAAGGTTGGACTTAACGCTGTAGGTATCAGTGGTAAGGATGCCGGTCTTCTCAAGGTTCAGAAGAAGCTTTCTGACGGCAAGGATATCGGTTACGTTGGCGAGGTTGTGGAGACTGACAGCTCAGTTCTTGATTCACTCCTTGAGGCAGATTTTATCCCGGTTGTTGCCCCTATCGGTATGGGTATGGACGACGACCATGATTACAATATAAATGCTGACGATTGCGCTTGTGCAGTTGCTACAGCTATCAACGCTGAGAAGCTTGTCTTCCTCACAGATATTGAAGGTGTCTTCACAGATCCAACAGACAAGAAGACGCTTATCTCTGAAATGACATTGGATGAAGCTCAGCAGCTCATTGATGAAGGTGTCGTTGGAGGTGGTATGCTTCCAAAGCTTCAGAATTGTATCGACGCTATGAAAAATGGTGTATCCCGTGTGCATATTCTGGACGGAAGACTGGAGCACTGTCTCTTGCTTGAGTTCTATACTGAGAAAGGTATCGGAACTGCCATTTTAAATGATGAAGCAAACTAATCTCAGTTAATTGGAATTCTGTGTACTAGACACTTCAAATGAGATACATTTTATGTTAAAATAAATTAATTGTTTGTTCGTGACAAGATGCCAATCTATACCAACATATGTCAGGATTGTTGGAATGGATTAATAGAACGATCCATCTAAATGATCTATCTTAATGATCTATCTAGTAGAAAGGATTGGTGTCTATGAAAAAACTGAATAATAGAAGTAAATGTGCCATATTGATGGCGCTGTTGGGTAGTATCTTTATGTGCTCTATTCTGACGGGCTGTGGAACGTCTGGCCTGCTTGTGGAAACAGTGGGTGACGACGAAACCACCGAGGTGTATGGAGCTGACGGCGACGAGCCAGCAGAGTCTGAATCTGGGACATCTGGGACATCTACGACAATAGAAGCAACCAGTGAGATGGTTTTTGGAGAGATATCCGATGCATCTGCTACTGACAGTACCAACATGGTCACGGTCTATGTCTGCGGAGCTGTTGTAAATGAAGGTGTTTACGAGCTTCCAGAGGGTTCGCGGGTCTCGGATGCATTAAAACTTGCAGGTGGCTATGATGATAATTCCCTTCACGGCTATGTGAATCTGGCTAAAAAGGTGGAGGACGGCGAGCGGATTTATTTTCCGGATTATCAGGAGCTTGAAGAACTGGGGCTTGTTCCAATGACTGGAGATGGCAGCAGCTCTGGCGGAGATAGTAGTTCTGGACAAGAGGGCGCCAGCAGTAACATTTCAAGTAATAGCAAGGTAAATATCAATACTGCGGATGCGGAGACGCTGAAGACACTTCCTGGAATTGGCGACACGAAGGCGGCGGATATTATAGCCTATCGTGAGCAGCACGGCGCGTTTACGAGCATCACTGACATACAGTGTGTCAGTGGAATAGGAGAGAGTACATATAACAGGATCAGTTCGCTGATCACTGTGGATTAGATGTCATTCTGAGCAAAGCGAAGAATCTTTAAAGGGGTATTAGCATGAAGAAAGTACTAGTTGTTGATGACGAGAAGTCAATTGTGAAGGGACTTAAGTTCTCACTTGAGCAGGACGATATGGAGGTGGATACAGCATTTGATGGCGAGGAGGCTGTGAACAAGGCGAGGGCCAACAGCTACGATATCATACTGCTGGACATTATGCTTCCGAAGTTTTCAGGCCTGGAGGTCTGCCAGATGATTAGGGAGTTTTCAGAGGTTCCTATCATTATGCTTACTGCCAAGGGCGAGGACATGGACAAGATTATGGGCCTTGAGTATGGCGCTGATGATTACATCACGAAGCCATTTAACATACTTGAGGTTAAGGCGAGGATCAAAGCTATCCTGCGTCGTAATACAAAGGGCGATGATCTGAATGTGACCACGTCAAATGTTATAGAGAAGAAGGGTCTTAAGATTGAGACTGACTCACGCCGTGTATTCATTAAGGGTCACGAGGTCAGCCTTACAGCTAAGGAGTTTGACCTGGTGCTGCTTCTGGTATCAAACCCTAACAAGGTTTATTCGAGAGACGAACTGCTCAGCGAAATCTGGGGTGCAACCTATCCTGGCGACGCTCGAACAGTGGATGTTCACGTAAGACGACTCCGTGAGAAGATAGAGACAAAGCCAGCTGATCCAGAGTATATCCACACCAAGTGGGGCGTTGGCTACTTCTTCCAGGATTAGATGTTGTCGTGACAATATGCAAGTAAAATAGCTATAGCCGGTTATCAAAGATTGATAACCGGCTATTTTAGTACATTTAAGTTGTAAAAAGGGCGCAAATACACTATAATAGGGAAAGTTTATGGATTTTGGAACTAGAAAATAACCGAAATAAGGAGTTTAGAACATTGGAAAAGAAGATTATGCTTGGAAATGAAGCTATAGCTCGTGGTGCCTGGGAGGCAGGAGTTAAGGTTTCATCAGCTTATCCAGGTACACCAAGTACCGAGATGAGCGAAAATCTCGTTAAGTATGAAGGCGTGTATGCTGAGTGGGCACCAAATGAGAAGGTTGCAGCTGAGGTTGCAATGGGTGCTTCTATCGCAGGCGTTAGAGCAATGTGTGCCATGAAGTGTGTTGGTCTCAATGTTGCATCTGACCCACTTTATACAGCATCTTATATTGGAGCAAAGGGCGGACTTGTATATCTCGTAGCAGATGATCCAGGTCTTTACAGCTCACAGAATGAGCAGGATACAAGACGTATCGCTATCTCATCTCATGTTCCAGTACTTGAGCCATCTGATTCAGAAGAGGCTAGAGTATTTACAAAGAAGGCATTTGAGATTTCAGAAGAGTACGATACACCGGTTATCCTTAGAACAACAACTCGTATCGCTCACTCACAGGGTGTTGTTAACCTTGAGGATAGAGTTGAGGTTGAGGATAAAGAATATGTTAGAGATCCAGCGAAAAATGTTATGGTCCCAGCTAATGCAATGAAGCGTCATAAGTTCGTTATCGAGCGTGATGCAAAGCTTGTTGCTGATGGAGCAACAGACAAGTTCGCTGATATAAATAAGGTGACTTATGGTGATACAAAGATCGGTTTCATCACAAGTGGTATCCCTTATCAGTATGTAAAGGAAGTATTCCCAGAGGCAAGCATCCTTAAGCTTGGTATGGTTACACCACTTCCTAAGAAGCTTATCGAAGAGTTCGCATCAAAGGTTGATAAGCTCTACATTATCGAGGAGCTTGAGCCTGTAATCGAAGAGCAGGTTCGTTCTTGGGGAATTGATTGCGTAGGTAAGGATGTATTCCCACTTGATGGTGAGTACAGCGCTAACATGCTTCGTGAGAAGATTCTTGGTCAGGACCTTGACCTTGCAGACCCTGCACAGGTTCCAGTACGTCCACCAATTCTTTGTCCTGGATGTCCTCACAGAGCTACATATAGCGTACTTAAGAAGTTAAAGATTCATGCAAGTGGCGATATCGGCTGCTACACACTTGGAGTAGCTGCACCACTTTCAGTTGTAGATACAACACTTTGTATGGGCGGTTCTATCTCAATGCTCCATGGTATGGAGAAGGGTAAAGGTAAGGACTGGGTTAAGAACTGGGTAGCAGTTATCGGAGACTCAACTTTCCTTCACACAGGTGTTAACTCACTTATGAACATGGTTTACAACCAGGCAACTGGTACAGTTATCATCCTTGATAACTCTACAACAGGTATGACTGGTCACCAGAACCATCCTGCAACAGGTAAAATGCTTAACGGAGAAGAGACATTTGCTATCGACCTTGTTAAGCTTTGCGAAGGTATGGGCGTTAAGCACGTAAAGGTGGTTGATGCATTTGACCTTGAGAAGCTCGAAGCTACTATCAAGGAAGAGGTTGCTAGAGATGAGCTTTCAGTTATTATCTCTCAGTCACCATGTGCACTCCTTAAGACTTATGTTCCAAAGGGTAAGTGCTTCGTAGATACAGAGAAATGTATGAAGTGTGGAAAATGTCTCACACCTGGATGTCCAGCTATCAAGAAGGACAAAGAGACAGGCTTCTCAGTAATCGATGAGACAATGTGTAACGGTTGTGGCCTCTGCCAGCAGCTCTGCCCATTTGATGCCATTCAGTTACGATAGCGAAGCTATCGTATGTGAGCGAAGCGAACCAGCAAGCGGCAGTGCCACGCAGGCACATGTGTGCCTGTGTGGGCAGGCCGCGTTAAGCTAGAAGCCAGGTTCGAGAAATACTTAGATTATATAAAAAAAGAGGAAAAGAAAATGTCAGTTACAAATATTATGATCGTTGGTGTAGGTGGTCAGGGTACCCTGCTCACAAGCCGTATCCTTGGTGGTCTTGCTGAATCAGCAGGCTACGATGTGAAGCTTTCTGAGGTTCACGGTATGGCTCAGCGTGGTGGTTCTGTTGTTACCTACGTTAGATATGCAACTGAAGGCGAGGCTGTTACAGAGCCGATCGTTGAGGAGGGCTGTGCAGATGTCCTTATCGCCTTCGAAAGACTTGAAGCACTTAGATATGCGCATTTCCTTAAGAAGGATGGTGCACTTATCGTAAATGATCAGCGAATCGATCCTATGCCTGTTATTACAGGTGCTGCTGAGTATCCAGAGAACATCCTTGAGGGACTTCGTGAGAAGTACAGAGTATTCTCAATCGATGCTATGGCAAAGGCTGAAGAGCTGGGCAACACAAGAGTCTTTAATACTATTGTTCTTGGTATGGCTGCACGTCATATGAACTATTCAAAGGAGCAGTGGGTAGAGGTTATTAAGTCTAAGGTGCCACCAAAGACTGTTGATATCAACCTGGCCGGATTCGAGGCAGGTTATAACTCAGTAGAGTAATCAGGATGTGACAGATGACTTCGAGCCATTTGTCACATTTTTAGTTTATGTAATGAATTAGGAGGTTGTAAGGTGGCTATACAACTGAAAGATAAGGATGATTATAATACAGATAAACTAACCAGTACCATGGCAGAGGAGTATTCTGGCGAAGAGTTTGAGAAGTTCAAGGGCGGTCTGGGAGATGGAACAGTAGATATAGATAAGATAAATGACCTTCCTGCTTACACCGGTCCTACCTACGTTCCAACTAAGGGCGCCGGAGTCAGCAAGCAGGGTACCAGATCCCTGGTTTATAAGATAATTGGTCTTGTATTTCTTGTGGCCGTCTTTGTTGCTCTGTGGTATGGAATCAGGTATGTGGTAAGCTCCAGTGGAAAAGATATTACTACCAATCTGACACTGGCCGAGCACGAGATAGGGCTCAATCTTGGGATAACATTTTCAGATAATCCTGACAAGGTGAAGTCGGTACAGCAGTATTCAAATGGTAAGGTTACCGTCAGATCTGGTCGTGGACTGAATATCATATATATCGACGGAAAGCAGGTTGGCGTGAATACCTCCAGCCGTGAATACCGTTTCTTCGATGTAGGTATAAATGAAGCTGAGAAGGATGCTCTGGATGGGATGACCTATCAGTACGATGATTCGATGATTCTTATCAACGATGTAATGGACGGTGAGTCTGATACCTACTTCTATTACAACAAGAAGAACAACGACTGCCTGGTACTTACAGTAAACAACCGTTCAAATCGAATCGCTGACATGACCTATTACACAGATTTCAAAAAAGTAACCGAAAAACTGTCCGGTCTCGATGACTAAAAAGACAGAGAACCGTCCCCTGTTTTTGTCTGTTTTTTAGGAGTGTTTGTAGTAGAAGATTGCCAGGTTGGTGCGGTCGCGTAATTCTAGTTTAGATAGTATGTTGCTGATATAGTTTCTGACTGTTCCTTCGGACAGGAAGAGCGTATCGGCAATTTCTTTATTTGAGAGGCCGTCGGCAACACATTTTACTATCTCGGCCTCCTGCTCGGTGAGGTCATATGCAGTGTGGTCAAAATGTGTGGCTTGTCCAGTGGCTCCGTTATCTTGATCGTTAGTATCGTTTCCCTGGCCGTCAGTTCCGCTATTTGTATCAGTCCTGGAACTGAGGATATTCGGAAGCTTCTCGGTGATCTCATTTCCAAAGACAGACTGTCCGCTATAAACTGCCTTCAGTGATGGAACTATGGAATCGAAGTCCTGCTTGATTATGTATCCCTTTGCACCGATAGACAGCGCCTTCACTATGTATTCATCATCGTTAAATGTAGTAAGGTAGAGCAGCTTTGCCTCAGGGTGTTCAGTGAGAATCTTCTCTCCTGCCTCCAGGCCAGTCATACCTTCCATACGTATATCGGTGAGCAGTACGTCAGGCTGGTGTTCTTCATATAGTTCAATTGCTTCCTGACCGGAACAACCAGTCGCAAGCACCTCTATTTCGGGGTCTGACTCAACGATCGTCTTTAGTGACATAGCCACCAGCCTATCATCATCAACAATTACAACCTTCATCTCTTCTCCTTCTGTATGTGCAATGGGGACTGAAGTCCTTCGCTTACGCTCAGGCGCTAAAAACTGTCAGCCACTGGCTGACAACGCGCCCATTGCACATAGGTCCGTCCCTAATTGCACATTAGTTTCGTGGAATGGATACAAATACGCGGAATCCGTTTTCGGTGGATATATTCAGGGTTCCGTTTACGGATTCGACGCGTCCTCGAATATTCTCCAGTCCCATTCCAAAGTCTTTAAAGTTACTTTCTGGATTATAATTACCTGCTTTATCGCTATTTATATCATTACCATTTATATTATTGGTTTTATATTTGGATGAATCGATTCTATTAGTATTGGAGTTAATGGAATTATCGGAGTTAACGGGATTATAGTCGTGGATTATCAGCTGATACATAGATGGATGTTCGTTTAGCTTGATATCCACATCGGAGTTTTTACTGTGCTTGATTATATTTGATATACATTCCTTTGTAATTCCAATTATTGCGTATTTCACAGGTCGTGGAGTATCGCTTGCGATATCCAGATCCATTCGGACATTGTATTTGTCATTTAGCGGGCGCACCATTTCAGCAATGCTGGCCTTTACGTCGATGGAGTCATCGTGCAGATCGTGCACGCTGGAACGGATAGAGTTCATAGCACTGTCCAGAGTTTCTCTGACACCTTCCAGTTCAGTATGAATAGGTTCTTCTTTGTGGATGGCAAGCAGAGCTCCCATTTGAAGGATGGCACGCGAGAGGGTGTGTCCCACATTGTCGTGAATCTCCCTGGCGATTCGATTTCTTTCTGACAGCTGGGCGTTATAAACCTCGGTATCCCGGGCATTCATAAGCTCTGTGTTCTGCGATCTAAGCCTGCTGTTTGTCTCCTCACTGTCGTCCCTGATCTTCTTCAGGTCCCTATAGTAGATAGCTACCTTTTCGGATTTGATGCTAAGAACTATAGCGAGAATAGAGAAGACAATAACTAAGAACCCAACGGGATAACTGTAGTATGCAATGATAGCCATCACGCTGGCAGTAAGAGCTATATAATTTCTGCTCTTTGTTATGTCGTACATAATGAGAGGGATAGTCGCGATAAGAGGTGAAAATCTAAAAACTGCTATAACAAGTAGGATTTGTGAAATGAATGCAAGCTTCTCCTTAACACTCGAAAATCTCATGGTATAGTCCGCTTTTTCATCAGACAGAAGATAGTAATTGAGCGCGGCACAGATAATTGAGACATAAATGAACACAAGAAAGCCTGTACCATCTATAAGTAGCGACATGGTATAGACTGATAAAGCAAAAAGTATTATCTTGTCGATTAATCTGTTCATGACTTACAGTATATCAGTTTTTCAAGGCATTTTGTAGATGGATTTTACAGTCCCATGGCGTGCTCCATGGGCGCCTTTACGAAGTGGTTGGTGATGGCGATCACACGGCCGATAAGGAGCATGGAAAGGATCGTTCCGATGCCGACTCCGATGATCTCACCGCGAACGATCATACACATAGTGCAGGTGATTGCAACGCAGGAGATGTCAAAAGCATTTTTCGTGAATCCCATACTTTTTCCAATGCATTCCGAGATTGTGTGGACAATTCCGTCAGCTGGGTTTGGGACAAGTCGAGGGTTTACCGTCAGCACGACGCCCCATCCGGTTAGAAGTATCGCAACTAACAGAACTATAATCCTTCCAGCAATAGAACCCCAGAAACTCCCTTCATACACCGTCTTAAAGTCGGGTAAAATGTTATCAAAGACGTTCATAAACCGAGTAAAAACTACGCTGAACGGAATCTGAAGTATGCTCAGAAAGAACTCCCGCTTTTCGCGGCGTATGCCGCGGAGTATCATTTCAACAACCACAAAGGATGAATACATGACAAAGGACGTGTTCGCGAAGTTCAGGTTCCAGATGTGAGATATGGAGTATGAGATTGTGATGATGGACGACACGCCCAGCGCCGCCTTTGTATTGAGCACGATGCCGAAGGCCAGGACCACAATCCCGGCCAGATATAGCCCAGCCCGTATTATTTTTTCTTTCATAGTTTCAGTAATGCTTTCAATAGAATGATAAATTTTGTACGTAAGAGCAGATTATGATAAAGTACCAAAGGTGCCTAGTAGTTCTGACTTTATCTCACTGAAATCAACCTTGATGGTTCCATTATATATAGCAAGTGGGACAACATCATCAAAGGAATATATGGAGACGATGTCGTCATCTTCGAAGTTATAAGTTGTTATGCTTTCGTGATACGGATCTATTATCCAATATTCCCTAACACCAGCATTGGCGTACTTAAAATGCTTAAGTCTCTTGTCCTTGATTCTAGTAGACAAAGACACAACCTCGGCAACAAAGTCTGGCGCTCCGTGAGTCCTCTTTGAATCCTTTGACATATCTTTGTTGCAGACTATGTAAAGGTCGGGCTGGACTATAGTGGGTTCGTCTTCATCGAGTTCAACATCAGAGGGAGATATAAAGACCTTACAAGACCCCTTCCTCTTCTTGATGACGGTCTTTAATTGAAGGGCTAGCTCTAGTATGATTGTCTGGTGAATGTTGGACGGAGCTTCCATCTTAAAAAGTTTGCCATCAATTAGTTCGGCTCTCACATCCTCAGGTAAACTCTCGTAATCCTTGATAGTATAGTCTCCATTTTGCTTTCCGGGGATCCACTTCTCGAATGGATTTACAGATGAATCGTTATTTTTAATTGCAGATGTTCCTGAACTATACATTGTCTGTTCGGCAACCATATTTGGGAGTTCAAGTCCCACAAATGCCTTGCTGAGCTCATCAAGGGTCTTTGCTCTTGGAGAGGTGATGCCGCCGAAAACCTTCTGGACGGTTCCTATAGAAACGCCGGATCTTTCTGATATATCTTTATATGATAAGCCGTGAAGTTTTTTTAGTTCAATCATTGTGTTAAGCAACATAGTGATTCACTCCTATATACTTAAATCTTACAATAATAATATAACCGAAATATAACCGAATTGCAACCTATAATTATGACTTTTGTAATTATTTCAATAAAAAAACCAGTTGGCTGATAACCAACTGGAATAGATGTTATTTATAGCGTTTCTTGATTTTAGTTTCACCAACCAGATAATCAATGCTGACGTTATAGTATCTTGCGAGGTTAATAAGCGTGGATATTGGTATATCTCTGGTTCCATTTTCATAATGTGAGTAGGCTCGCTGTGATATGTGTAGTACATTAGCAATATCAGTTTGGGTAAGGTCACTATCCTCACGAAGGTTTCTTATGTTAGCATATACAGGACAACTTCAGTGGAAATCCAACTCTGTCGGCTGGTGGGTTGAAGACTCAGCAGGCTGGTATCCACAAAATGCTTGGCAGAAGATAGATGGCGTATGGTACTACTTCAAACCAGACGGCTATATGGCATCAGGTGAATACTACAACGGTTATTGGTTCAATGGTAATGGTTCCTGGGATTCAACCTATAAGCTTAGCTGGAAATCAAATAGCACTGGATGGTGGGTTGAGGATATCTCAGGCTGGTGGCCATCAAGCAGCTGGCTTAAAATAGACAGCTATTGGTATTATTTCAATGGATCTGGCTATATGGTAACAAGTCAGTATATTGACGGATATTGGATAGGTTCGGATGGTGTTTGCAGATAACATCTAAACCTAGATAGAGTTAATTGGAAGGTAATCCTTAGTGGATTGCCTTCCTTTTTTTGCAGGTTTATTTAATTAGCGGAGTACTAGGCTCTGGTAAAACATAGTTCAACATTTAAATATGAAATTGCCAGATTGCTGGTATAGTGGTATGATACACCCTGTTGAAAGTATTTATGTGGCATCGCCCTCTAGGTATCATTCGGGTGAAATGTCACGAAAAGGAGGTTTTTATGAAGAAAATGAAGAAACTGATGGCAGCGCTGCTGGCGTCCGCTATCTGCTTCTCTACAGTTGTTTCAGGCACTAATGTTACTGAAGCTGCGTCGGGAACTTGGCAGAGCGACTCCACAGGCTGGTGGTATGAGTATTCCGACGGAAGCTATGCTAGCAGTAAGTGGGAGAAGATTGGCGGAAGCTGGTACTATTTTAAGTCAAATGGCTATATGGATGCAGGTGGATACCGTGACGGATGCTGGCTGAACGGTGACGGTTCCTGGGATACAAGATATTCTGGTGGAAAATGGGCTAGCAATGATACAGGCTGGTGGTATACAGATGCTTCAGGCTGGTACCCAACAAGTCAGTGGCTGCAGATTGACGGCAACTGGTACTATTTCAAGGACAGCGGTTATATGGCTGCTAACGAGTGGATTGGCGACTATTATCTGGATTCAGATGGTATCTGGTCTCCAGGTAAGCAGAAGTACAGCGGAGCCTGGGTTAACGCTTACAAGGATGTAATTAACGACTACGAAACAAAGAACAACGATAACAACAAGTATTATAAGGTTAGATATGCTCTTATCTATGTGGATGGAGACGATATTCCTGAGCTTGTGTGCTGCAAGACTGGCAGCAAGGTATCACTTTACACCTACTACAACAATAAAGCTGTTTGTGTAATGGATAACTGGGCATTTGGCGCAGGCGGCAATTCTGGTTACAACTATGGTGAGAAGACAGGATATGTGTCAAATGGTAACTCAGATATGGCGGGTTCTCTGCATTACACAACCTATTGGAAGCTGGAGAACGGCGAGCTGAAGAAGACAGAGTATTATTTGTGCTCAGCACTTTTCGATTACAAGAAGTATGGCGCAAGCTGGTCTCATGCTGAAGATATGGATAAGCACTATTACAAGATTCTTACTTCCTCAAAGGGTAAGAAGAGTGATTATCAGGAGATAACAAAGGAGGTTTATGACAGCCTTTCAATCAGTACTCCTGGTTATATCTCAGGTGGACAGACAAAGGATCAGATCCTTTCTGAGTTTAACTAATATATAAGTCAAAAGAGCCAAATCGGTTTTAACCGATTTGACTCTTTTTTTTATGCTTTCTTTTCACCAAAGAAACGTGTGAATCCAAGTCCGATTGAGAGGCATACAAGCCCGAAGAGAATCTGCATTCCGAAGCTTCCTGCTACGTCGCTGAGGTTTCCACCTTCGTACCAGATCTTACGAGAAGCTACTGAGTACCAGTAGTTTGGTGTAAATTGTCCGATCTTCGCAACCTTATCTCCCAGTATTGTAATATCTACAAAAGTTCCGCCTAAGAATGAGAAGCAAAGTCCAACGATACAAGTAATAAATGTTGATGTGTTTGCTGATCCTTTAGTGTTTATGCCTAGTGGAAGACTTGTTATCATAGATAGTAGCATAGTGACACTAAGTGTGTAGATGAATGCATTCCCCACTGAAAGCCACCAGGATGTAGTGAAGATATACTCACTATTCTGGGAAGCAGATGCAAGTCCAACAAGGAGTGATGTTACAACAAGTGCAAGACTTGCGCTGCCAAGTATAAGTTCGAAATTTCTCTTTGTCATCTTATAGCTTGAGATGATAGTGCGGTTCTTTCTTTCTGCATCGTTGAAGCACATTATTACTGGAAGTACTCCTGAGAAGATAATTGTGAGTATTCCAAATGGAAGGAACTGAAATGATGTATAAACTCTCTGGGTTGCTACTGTTTCCTTCTTCTGCATAGATACGTATTTCGAAGAATCCATGGCGTCGGTGCATTTGGCTGATGCCTCTTCAAGTGTGTATCCAGAATTCATATAATCTTTTACAGCATTGAGGTACTGGTCAATCTGCATATTGATGAAGATTCCTTTAGGAAGGGCTTCATCATAGGTTGCCTGAAGAAGTGAGGATGCCTCACTTGTCTCAGATGTTTTTTCGTACTTCTCTCCGAAGCCTTCTGGGATAACGATATATTCTGAGATGTACTGATAATACAGCATGTCCTTGATCTGCTCATCTGTGTAGCTTCCATCCTCGAGATAATGCTTTGTTCCCAGGAACTTAACTAATTCTTTTGACAGTTCTGAGTTATCGTTATCAACAATAAGCAAAGTATACTTTTTCTCGGCTACATCCTCTTCTTCAGATGCAGAGTACGCATTTATGAGGGAAAATAGCATGAAGATGACGATGGCTGTATATATGATGATGGATAATTTATATTTGGTCATTACCTTAAAGAAGGCTTTATATACGTGCATAGTTTTTTCCTTTCAAAGTGTATAACAGTGAAATGTTATCTCAGCTTATAACGATTTATAAGAAGAACGGCGGGAGAGGATGCAGCCAATGAGAAGCATTACTCCGCTTGTTATCAGTATATACATTAAAGCTCTATAATATCTTGGGCCTACGCCGAATACATTTAATGCGTAAAATGCATCTGTTATTACAGCGGATGGGTTGATGCGGTTGAACCAAGGGGCTTTTTGTTCGACGATTATCTTCATGTCACCATACATAAGTCCTGACATGAAACCGCCTCCAAGAAAAATTGCCATAAGGAATGCTTCTTTTTTATCAATAGCTATCTTGCCGAAATGTGCGATCATAAAACCGAGGTTGTCACCCACAAGTCCTGCCAGAAGTGTGGTGAGATATATGAATGTAATGTTTCCACCGAATTTGATACCTAGTATGAATATCAGATAGGTCAGTGTAAAAATTAGTATTATTGACTGGAGAATAAATACTGCAAGCAGCTGCGCCAGCTCATGAATTAACTTGATGGAAGGCGATATATCTACACGGATTCCTACGTCAGACTGATTAGCCTGACTCATAACGATTACATTTAGCGAAGCAGTTGACCCCATAATGGCGATCATAGCGATGAGGTTGTAGAAGTATGCAATGAATGGATCCTTGTTATCCCCAGCTGTGCTCTTTGCTTCGATGTACTCTATGCTTTCTGTGCTTTCATCCATTATCTCACTAGAGCGTTCCAGGTTTTCATGATCGTCGTTGATGGTGTCGATTGCCTTACCAGCCTCCAGCTTATATTCACTGATGATGGTTGAAAGGATGCTGTGCTTTACACCATTTCCATTTACAAGAAGATATATGTCCTGCATTGAATCTACGGTGATGATACCTGCTATATCACCATCTGACAGCATCTCTTCAGCTTCTTCATGTGTGATTCCCTCTACCTCTTCGACCATCTTGTTTCCATCGTCGTAGGTAAGGTCGTTAAGAACCTTGATAAATGGAAGATCATCCTTACTGATGTTATCAATTTCTGATCTATCTACCTTGAGATAATCGTAAGGGAAGTCTGCAAGGTCGTATTTCTTCATATCGTCGTAGCTCTGGACGTCCTCAATCTTATCCATGGTCTCATCGGATATAGGAATTTCCTTGTCAAAGCTTTCGCCCATGGCCTCGGCTACGGCTTTATCTTCGTAGTACTTCTCCAGGTCGTTTGACATCTGATCAGTATCCAGATTTGAGAAAGCCTGAAGTACCTTATATTCGTTTATTGCATTGTCCGTTACCTCGATAACTACTGGGATTGTTTCGCTCTTTTGTGAGCTGTAGATAGTGCTAAATGCAAAGTAGAAAAGTGTACCCAGCATAATAGGAAATGCAAATGTCCAAAACATATATTTTTTTGATCTAACGAGCCTCTTCAGCTCGGCTATACATATTCTTCCAAACATATCTTTATCCTTTCAATGAGTCGATTGGCGAGAGAGCCATTTTGACTCATTATTCTTTGTCACGGAGTTCTTTGCCTGTGATCTCGAGGAATACGTCATTCAGTGTTGGCAGCTCTGAGTAGATACGTTCGTAATTAACATCATTTTCAGATAAATACTCGATTACGTGGGTGATGTTGTGCTTGCCACCGCTGCATTTAATAGTTAGCTTGTCGCTCATATACTGGACATCATATACGTGGTTGAGTTTCTTTATGCCTTCGATATACTCATCAGAAAGTCGTCTCACATCCACGATTACATTTTCAGTATTCTTAATCTTGCCCTTCAGCTCTTCGCTGGTGCCGGATGCAACCTCTTTGCCCTTGTCCATTATGAGGATTCTTGAACAGATCTGCTCAATCTCCTCCATATAGTGGGAGGTGTATATTATAGTGGCACCGTTTTTGTTCAGCTCCACAACACCTTCAAGGATCTTGTTTCTCGACTGTGGATCAACTGCAACTGTGGGTTCGTCCAGGATGATGAGATCAGGTTTATGTGCTATGCCGCAGGCAATGTTGAGTCGTCTCAGGAGACCTCCGGAAAGCTTCTTGGGGTAGAACTTTCTAAAGTCATTCAGGTCAACAAATGCTATGGCGTCCTCCACGTACTGCTTTCTTGTCTTTTTATCTTTTATATATAGACCACAGAAATAGTCGATATTCTCATAGACTGTCAGCTCATCGAAGACTGCAACGTTCTGGCATACAACACCGATCCTTCTCTTCAGATCCCGGCGGGATGGTGACATTTTCTCACCAAACAGTTCAACCTCGCCCTTGTCGTATGTGAGAAGCGACAGCAGGCAGTTGATAGTTGTGGTCTTTCCTGAACCGTTCGGCCCCAGCAGGCCGAATACCTCGCCCTCCTTAATCTCAAGACTAAAGTTATCCAGAGCAATCAGCTCCTTGTATCTTTTAACCAGATGATTAATCTTTACAACTGTTTCACTCATATCTTTCCCTTTCTTTATAATGTGCAATGGGGACTGTAATGTGCAATGGGGACTGTCCCCATTGCACATAGGTGTGTCCCTTTCTGCACATTTTGTTGTTCGGTATGTCTGTATTCTATCATTTTGAAAAATATGTGGTAGTGAACTCTGTCACAACTCCAATATGACAAATGTCATAATGTGACTTGAGGTTGCACAATATATGTGTTAGAACAATAATGTGGCTGAATAGCAACAGGTATAGATTTATTATTGATTTATGTTTTATCAATACTAAGCGAGAATACTCCGTCTTCTATAAGGCGGGGATGAATCGCACTAAAGGGCTCTAACAATCTATAATAAATCGTCTATCTTTCATTGAAAAAG
>FOEK01000003.1 GCA_900110635.1 Lachnospiraceae bacterium NE2001 | reverse complement strand
ATTTCCAGAAAGCTTATCAGAAAGAACAATCTTGCTGGAGCAGTATGGACACGTAAGTGCTGCCGCTTCTCCTGTAGCTAGTACATCCGCTCCACAGTTTTTGCAATGATAAACTGGGATGTTCTCGCCTGTCGGAACCTGTGCACTGTTGTAGAACTGCATGAAATCAAAATTACCGATTTCAGGCTTCTTAATATCTGCATCAGCAGGCATTGTTCCTGCCTGAGCTGGCATTCCCTGGCCCGGCATTGCTCCCGCCTGGGCTGGCATTCCCTGGCCCGGCATTGCTCCCGCCTGGGCTGGCATTCCCTGGTTCGGCATTGCTCCTGTCTGGGCTGGCATCCCCTGGTTCGGCATTCCCTGCACTGGTGCTCCCTGCATCTGGTTATTTAACATAGCAGCCGCATTAGGCGTAGCTGTACTAGGTGCAGCCTGAACCTCATCCTGAGGCACATCAAACTCAGCATCACAATACTCGCACACAAGTCTGCCCTTCTCCGGCCTGAACACCAGGGTTCCGCCACAGTCAGGACATCTGTGCATCTTTATAAATTCGCTTCTTTCATTTTCCATCTATACTTCTCCCCTTCAAATAGGACAGATAACCATCCCCCGTATTTTTTCAATTAAGACCGCAAACCGTCCCCTGTCGCTTCTATCTCTCTCCAATTTTAAGATTTGGAATCGCATTAAGGTAGAGGTCTGCACGTCTACCAGCCATAAACTCGTGATAGCCTGCCGCTGCGATCATAGCACCGTTATCTGTACAGTAGATCAGTTCAGGGCAATGTAACGTTAGTCCCTTTGCCTCAGCACGTTCCTTCATCGTCTCTCGGAGTAGTGAATTTGCCGCAACTCCACCAGCCAGCGCCACCGTCTTCATTTCATAATCAAGCGCTGCCTGAATAGTATGATTCGCCAGCACATCGATAACTGCCATCTGGAATGATGCCGCCACATCAGCCTTGTTTACCTCGATGTGTTTCATTTCAGCTCCATTTAGATAATTCAGCACTGCCGACTTGATACCACTGAACGAAAAGTCATAAGGCGAATCACCTACGCTGGCTCTCGGAAACTCTATCGCCTCCGGATTTCCTTCACGAGCCAGCTTATCCACCTTCGGTCCGCCTGGATATCCAAGCCCGATAGCCCTGGCAACCTTATCAAATGCCTCTCCTGCCGCATCGTCGTGAGTACGACCAATTATCGTGTACTCCGTATAGTCATCAACCCTCACGATATGCGAATGACCACCCGATGCCACCAGACACATATACGGCGGAGCCACATGTTTAGTGGGGACTGCATGTGCAACGGGGTCTGTCCCTATTGCACTTAGGTCCGTCCCTTTCTGCACATCGTATAGGTAGTTTGCTGAAATGTGACCTTCGATATGGTTCACGCCAACCAGCGGAATATTCTTTGCATAGGCCAGAGCCTTCGCAGTACTGACTCCAATAAGGAGTGGTCCTACAAGACCGGGGCCATAGGTTACTGCGATAGCATCGATATCCTCCCAGGTCATCTCTGCATCAATTAGAGCCTTCTTGATCACCTGATTGATCTTCAGCACATGCTCACGGGATGCAATCTCCGGCACAACTCCTCCATAGAGTGTGTGTGTCGGAATCTGGGTATATATTACATTTGACACAACCTCTCTGCCATCACGAACAACTGCAGCTGCAGTCTCGTCGCAGGAGGTTTCAATTCCAAGTATATTTACGCTCATTTCTTCCTCTATCTTATCAATCTTCGAAGTTTAGGGTGGTGGTGCGGCGATCTTTGCTGATGACAGCACGTGGAAAGATTGCCGTAATGGCTTCGGTGTACTGCTCGGGCTTTATCATTGACGGTGAGTAGTGGGTGAGCCACATTTCACCAGGATCCGCCTTAACAGCTATCTCCGCCGCCTCCTGCATGGTCATATGCTTCTTCTCCCTTGCCTTAGAGATTGACTCAGCATCGTCATCGCCATACATCCCTTCGCAAATGAAGAGGTCAGCTCCAGTCGCTTCCTCAACTATCTTATCTGTAGGTCTCGTATCAGTTGTATATGTAAGCTTGAGGCCCTTACGTGCAGGTCCCATTACCATTTCACTGGTATAGGTCTTCCCCTCAAACTCTATGGTTTCGCCATTCTGCAAATGACTCCAGTACTGCACAGGAAGTCCAAGTCCTTTCGCTGCTTCCGCATCGAACTTGCCTGCTCTGTCCAGTTCAAAGCTGTAACCATAGCAGAGCATATTGTGATGAACCTTGAAGGCCTTTATCCGAAGTCCCACAAGCTCCAGCACCTCTTCATCCTTTGATCTGTCCAGCTCTATAAACTTAACCTCAAAAGGAAGTCTGGGGGCAATCACAAGGAGCGACTTCACCACGTGCTCGATGCCCTCAGGCCCCACTATCGTAACAGGCTCGGTCCTGTCTGCATTTCCCATGGCAAGCAGCATTCCAGGAAGACCACTTATATGATCTGCGTGAAAATGTGTTATCAGGATCACGTCTATAGGATTGAAGCTCCATCCCCTCCGGCGCACGGAAATCTGAGTAGCCTCGCCACAATCCACAAGGAGGCTGCTCCCATTATATCTCATCATTAAAGAAGTAAGTGCCCGGTACGGAAGCGGCATCATTCCGCCAGTACCGAGAAGACATACATCTATCATAAATAATCTCACATTCTATCTTTTATTTATCTTAATCACTGCGCCCTATTGTACCTTATTCGCAGAGGTATGACAAGTAAACCGGCCATTTAAAAAGCTGCACAAGGTGTCAGTTTTCATAATATCAAACCTATCTCTTTATTACTTTCCATTCACAGCCATCATCGAACAAAGAATAAACTATATAATCGTCGGATACACGTATATCTCCAATATTTATATATTTCTCATTATCCTCATACTCTGCCAGCACCTGAAGATCTGAACCATCAAGATTCATACTGCAAAGACGTGCCTTAGCCACATATGATTTCTCATCACCGTCGTCATTTTCCTCATAGTAATCCACATTATCGGCGAAGTAGATCCTGTCTTTATAGATATTTATATACTGAGCATTATCAGCCAGATCCTTTATTTTGGACTCACTCTTATCCGACAACCCATCATAATCGCTTCGCATCAGATTATAGTAATGATCTATCGGATCACCAAGCTCACCATTCAAGCGCCTTGTATAGTATAGAGCCCCTTTATATGGCTGAGCTTCTGAAGACGAAAAAATATGTATATTTTCAAACACATCATAGTTATATACAAACGCCAGATCCTGGGCATCGAGTATGCTAATATCTGTCACATACATCTCCGGCTCCGAAGCCTTCTCACCTGATCCCTTTGGAATCCTGATACGGTATATAGTATAATCGTGAGCATCGCTTAGCAGTTCGTAATATAAATAATCATCCTTAACAGCAAATACATCTATCATATGGAATTTGCTTACAAAATCATACGTATATATGAGACTCGATTCTTCAGTCTGCAGGTCAAACATATAGACATTAAAGGTCTTCTTCCCTTCAGCCTCTTCATCCTTTAATAACTGACCCATGATCAGATATGCGCCTGTTTCATTTGTATAAAATCTATTTATGCTATTTTCAATCCCAGTATCACACTTCAGGACAATCTCACCCGTGTCGTCTACCTTATAAATCTTGCTTCCGCTTTCGAGGTACAGAACATCGTCCCAGATAAAGCTGCGGCTATACCGGTTTCCAATGGTATCCTCGTCAATCCCCTCAATTTCACCAGGCTTTGCTTTAAAGGAGCCATAGTTACTGCTGTATTCGATTGACATATTAATAGCTGAAATGATATTCTTCACAGGAATTAGAATAAGAACTGCAACTAAAAAACTAGTGAATATCGAAAAGCCCGATATTTTTAAAGAATCTGTTTTTCTATCATAGAAGCCCTCTTTATTCTTTCTATACAGCTTAATATGTAGAACAAACATACTGAGGAAATAGATAAATGGAAGCACCAGAATTGTAATCTTCACGTCCGTGTAAAATCTGCTGGATCTGCTTCCGATCATTGAAACCAGAACGTAGATAGGGTTTAAAAGAGTAAGATATCCATAAATAGCAATATCTGCATAGGCTCCTTCTCTTCTTTCCTTAGTTACTGGAATAGCATTTAACAGGAGAACTGCCATGGCAGCCCCATAGGTCAAAACCATAAAGGTATTCATCTGCTTCCAGAATCCATCCTCAGAATGGAAGATCTCACGATTCATTATCCAGTTATAATACGAATAGAAGAACTTGTTTTCTTCTTTGGGAAAATAGATAAGACTAAACAGGCACGCAAGCACGGAAACTCCACGCAGCCACGCATAGTTTGAATAAGTGTTTAGGAACTTGTCCTGTTCTGTTAAGTTTTCTGTCATTACTTTTAACCTCTTCTTGGCTTTCCCCCAAAAGCCTACACTCTAGTACTAGTATTCCCAAACAAATAGTGAGCCATCCTTTCCACTTACATCGAGAACGAACAGATGATCGTTTCCATTTGAATCTGTATACATGAAACCGTTACTAGGAGTATCCCCTGGGAAATTAAGGCCTGCACAAACAGGCATATCTGGAGTAAGAACATCCAGCTTGTAGCGCTCCTCGTAAAGGTATTCGATATTTCCGTCATCATCTATGTTCTTAACGAAGAGCTCAACTATACGAAAGTTCTTAACTTCATTATTAACAGAGAACAAGACATGTGTTGTATATTCATTGGTGTACGGCGCTTCATAGCCATAATAATTTGTGGATTCATCTACCACTCCATCAGCCCAAACAGCTGTTACTTCACAGCCGTCATTCTTTGATGAACCAGATAACGCATTTTCCGATGGGATATAACCTGTAAGCGGATTCCATTCAAGCAGCTTAAACTCATAGCCTTCCGAGATTGCCCAGAAGTCATCGCTGGACATAGTCAGTTCTTCGGATTCATTTGAATCCCATACACCTGAATGGTTATGATAGATTCCCATCTCTCCGCCCTCCTTTTCATCGGAGAAATAAAAATCATCCCAGATAAGTATCTCGCCCTCCTCACTGAGGTGGCATTCCCCAAATGCTGTATTCATAGCCCCGCCTGAGCCCGCGTAATAGAAGTGATCATCTCCTATCCAGTAATAGCTGCTTCGAGCCCAGCCACTAAGGAACCCCACCGGTTTTCCATTCTTTAAGGTATAACCTTCATAGATAAATGCAGCATCATCAGTTTCAGAGCCATCACTTGAGCCGTTCTTTCCTATCAAAAGTTCAGGGCTGTCATCACCATTTAGATCCATAAACACGTAACCAAGAGAATCAGGATCACCGTATGAAATCTCCTCCATAATTCCACTGGACATATATTCATATTCTCTGTCTTCGTCGTAACCATCCTGAACCAGACTGTAAGCCTCATCCAGTATTGGATAGTACGCCTCTACAACACTATTAGTGTCAGCCTCAGTCTCTTCTGTTTCATCCGCCTTCTCGGTTGTGGCTTCTGTTACTGCTTCTGTTACCGCTTCTGTGGCTGCCTCAGTTGTGATTTCTGCTACCGCTTCTGTTGTGGCCTCCGTCATCTCCTCAGTAGTACGTTTCCCATTACCACTATTATCTGACACCGTAACCGAACTGCCACAGGCTGTCATAGAAAAAAGAAGCATGCTTATAACTAAACCTTTTGAAATGAATCTATCATATCTTTTCATAAATACTTTATTTCCCCTGTTCATCCTTAACACGTTCCGCCTGGGATTTGCGCAGATACTCTGGCGCAAAATCATCAGCATTAATGTACTTTCCCTCTTTATAGAGAATCTCTCCATAAGCTGCTATAGATGCTCCCCTCTGACGATTCATATTTGCAGGAGCCATCTTGCAAGGAACCTTTATTTCTAACCAGATAGTTTCCTCATAGATTGGCACCCCATCTCCGACAAATGTTACCGATGATGGTTCGCCCAGTCGTGAGTATGTTCTTTCACCACTTAGTTTCGAATTACTACTATTTGCACTTAGTTGTGATTTACTACTAACTCCGCTGGCAATAAAGTTGATATTTTCAATCAGTTCATGGATATCCATAGGTTCCTGATCCATCACCACGTCAACATTTCCCTGCACCTGATAAAGACCGGTATAAACCTGATTACGTCTTGCATCTATAATAGGACATACAAGTCCCTCAGCCCCCACATATTGAAGGCTAGTCCCTCACAGGTTTTCACAGGAACAATGGGCTTATCTATGGCCATAGCCAGCCCCTTAGCAGTTGCCGCACCAATTCGAAGACCTGTAAAAGAGCCCGGGCCAGACGCAATTGCTATAGCATCCAGCTCCTCCAGTTTCATTTCAGAGGTCTTTACTATCTCATCAATCATCGGAAGCAGTGTCTCAGAATGAGTCTTCTTATGATTCATTGTGTATTCAGCTATTACCACATTGTCCGACACAATAGCGACCGACGCCACCATTCCCGAACTGTCAATTCCAAGTATCTTCATATCTTTCCTCTCAATGTCCCTTTTTGCACATTTTGTATCATAAATATCACGTGAGCATAAGCTGGAAGATGAGGGCATCATCCTCCGGATCAGTGTAGTAGTTTTCTCTGATAAATATATCGACAAAGCCAAACTTCTTGTAAAGGGAGACCGCTGAAATGTTATGCGCTCTCACCTCGAGACTTACCCTCTCTGCACCGGACTCGGTGAGCTCATCAAGCATATTTTGCATTAGTGCTGAGGCCACACCTCGACGCCGATAGCTCTTATCCACCGCAATCCTCAGAAGCTCTGCATCCCCCTGAACATCAGAGTAGATGACGTAACCAACCACCCTTCCATCACGCTTCTCCAGCAGAAGATGGTTGTAGTCATACTCAAATGTATCCTCCAGGCTCTTCTCGCTCCAGGCATCTGAGAAATTATCACTCTCAAGTTTTGCTATATCACTAAATATTGACATCCTTGTTATCCCGGATGTGCAATGGGGTCTGTCCCCACTCACACATAGGTCTGTCCCTTTTGCACATTTTGTTTCAAATAAATAAGCAAAGACAGAGAATTATCCCCTGTCTTTAAAATGTTTTTGTAATGGTTCGGTAATCGAAGCCCTTTTCCACATCCTTTTCAATCAGGATATGGATTGCATTCTTTGGAATGATTTCATCGATCAGTTCCGCCCATTCTATTAAGGCTACTCCATCGCCACCCACATATTCATAGAAGCCCGTTTCTTCCATTTCATCCACATCACCAACACGATATACATCATAGTGATATAGCGGAAGTCGGCCTTCAGTATATTCCTGAAGTATGGTAAATGTTGGACTCGACATAGGTTCACTAATACCAAGCCCCGCCCCAAAGCCCTGAGCGAATACAGTCTTGCCAACGCCAAGGTCACCGCTCAGACAATACACCTCACCAGACTTTGCCTTTTCACCAAGCTTTTTTGCATATTCAAATGTATCTTCTCTACTGAAGCTTTCAAATGTATCTTTCATAGTAATTCCTTGATGTTTCGTTAGATGCTGAGTACGATGTCACGGCCTGCTGGTTCGTACCTGCGGTATTTGATACCGGTCATATCGAACATTTTCTTTGACGCAATGGTACTCTCGGAATCAGCATACTTGTCAGACATATATATTATCTCTGAAATCCCGCTCTGGATTATTGCCTTCGCGCACTCGTTGCAAGGGAATAGGGTAACGTACACTCTGGCCCCCTTAAGGTTCCCGGTTCCACGGTAATTTAAGATAGCATTTAATTCAGCGTGACACACAAATGCATACTTGCTGTCAAGTGCAGCCCCATCTCTGCCCCAAGGCATATCATCATCATCGCAGCCACGAGGCATACCATTATAACCCATGGACAGGATGCGATTATCCTCATCTACAATGCAGGCACCAACCTGGGTGCTGGGATCCTTGCTTCGCTCTGCTGACAGCAGTGCAATCCCCATAAAATACTGGTCCCAGTTGATGTAATCAGCTCTCTTGTAATCAATTTTCTTTGTCATTCTTGTAACCCCCTGACATATTATTTGCAGAAAGTTGTCACTTCCCCGTGACAACTTTTCTATTAATTTTGGACTGTATGGTGTACTGTACGGCTGTTTTCGCTGAGTGGCAGGAATGTGTAGCCGTTGGACAGTGCCCAAGGTATGAAGTCTTCAATGGCATCGATGGTATAGTCCTTGATGTCGTGGCACAGGATCACACTTTCATTGTGTGTCTTTACACCATTTACCATATTTTCATAAACCTTTGCGCTGCTTGTAGTATCACCAGCATCGCCGCTCAGGACATTCCAATCAAAATATTTATAGCCCTTCTGGTCTGCCTGAATGGTGAGACGAGTCATAACACCACTGTTGAATGAGCTCACCTTGTTGGAGCTGCCTCCTGGAAAACGGAACAGATTTGTTCTCGAGCCAGTCTGGGTCTCGATAACATTTTCCATCTTCTCAAAGTCGCTCCAGTATGCAGCCTCGCTGGCGTATATCTTCTGATAATTATGTGTGTATGTGTGAACGCCCACAGTATGACCGGCGTTATATTCCTGAGCGATCAGATACGAATACTCTGGATATGCAGCAGTTACGAAAAATGTAGCTTTTACCCCATTGGTACTGAGGATATTCAGAAGTCTCTGTGTGTATGGACCAGGACCATCGTCGAAGGTCAGATAAATGATCTTGTTGTCGTTGATCCATTTACCTTCTGCACTCATCAGATACCAGGCTGAGCCATCCCAGATCCAGTCAACACTCATCTTTCCGTCTGATGCCATATAGTACCAGTCTCCGCCATCTGAAAGCCAGCCAGTGTGAACACCGCCATCAGCATCCAGATAGTACCAGTCTCTGCCCGACTGTATCCAGCCAGTTTTTACAGAGCCATCCTCATTATAGTAATACCATCTGCCACCCTTCATAACCCAGCCGGTAGATCCAGCTGTCTCAGTCCAGGCACCAGATGCATCCACATAATAGTCACCAATCCACTTGTCAGCGGCCATTATACCATTCGAATCAAAATAGTAGTATGTTCCGCTTATTTCTCTCCAGCCAGTCACCATATATCCAACTGAGTTGAAATAATACCAGTTCCCATCAATCTGTTTCCAGCTTTCTGAAGGATAAGAGCCATCCGACTCCTCATACCACCAACCAGTGGAATTTTCCTGCCAGGTCCCAGCTGATGAATTGATGTCTGGGATAATACATAGAGAAAAAACTATTGCAGCAGTAAGTACAATAGATAAAACCTTTGATGTTCCTTTACTAAATGCCTTAATTCTTCCAGTATTCATTTTTCAGTAAATTGCCTCCGAGTTTAAAATCTAATATTCCATATACCAGCAAATACCGTTCTATTTTACTACATTTTATTATATTTATAAACAGCAAAAACGTGACAGTCGAACCAGGTTTAAACCAGGTTTGTCCCAGGTTCACTGTCACGTCTTATTATATTATGTAAACCAAAGAAAATATAGGATTATTTCTTTATTCCTTATGGGGAAGAGAAGAAGCCCAGTCCCTCGTCTTCGTTATAGATTCCGTAGTAGCTGAGAGTAGTGTCTTTACTAATGTCTCCCACTACACCGTTGGACCAGCTGATGAACTCCTCTGGTAGTTCATATATCCATTTACCTGGAGTATAGAAGTAAAATGTCTTGCCCTCAGTTATTCCATAAGGATTCGCGTAAACATAGCGTACGCCATCCTCTATCGTCTGTGGTTCATCCGACTCCTCAGTGGTGTAGCTTTCCAGCTTCATTTTATAGGTATGATCGTCCACCATCTCGATATCCGTGAACCTGCCACTGAAATTGCATACGTAAACTGAACCATTTGGATAGTCAGGGCCCGAGTCTCCCATCTCTGAATCGTGATAATTACCGCTGAAGCTTCCATCCGCATCCACCGTCATATAAGTTCCCCAGCCGCCTGCGCCGCTGGCAAAGCAGAACTCCATGCTCTCGTCGATAGGAAGAGTCACCTTAAACATTTCATCCAGATCAACGTCAAGACCTTCGCTAAGCTCCTCCTTTGCGTCTGCAAATGAGATACTGCAGCAGCCATTCATTGTTACCAGGGTGTCAATATCCTCTCCCTCGGAGTGCATCAGGAACTTCTCGATCCGGTCCTCACAGCCATTTACATAGTCATTAAACTCATCCTCAGCTATCTCAACATCACCCTCGTAATATGTCACGTTCATACCTGAGTGGTCATCCTTCGGGTAAGCCTCCCTAGAAAATCTTCCATTTGTTTCATAGATGCCCGCGCTATTCAGTGTAATCTCCTCAAAGTTTTCATTTGAGCCCTCATCCACTACACAGTAGTAAATAAAGATTCCTGCGTGGTCCTCTAGTTTTGCTATGTAGAACACACTGCCGCCAGCAACCTCGGCATCAATGGTGGTACAGTTAAAAAGACACTTTGCCTTGCCATCTGCGTAGCTATAAATCGTAAATCCTGCAGCAATATCATCCTCTGCCTCCATAAAGATCAGCTCCGGGATGTCATCACCATTCAGATCCTCTATCGCGATAGGCTCAGTGTTGCCATAATTGTAGCCATACTGCCAGTTATACAGCTGAATCTTTCCCATATGCTCAGCCAGGATATTCAGATATGCCTCCCGGGCAGCCTTCAGAGTATCCTCATCAGCCGCTCCACCTGTCGTCCCATCAGATGTTCCATCCGCGGTATCAGTACCGCCCTCTGCTTGGTCCTGGGTAGTGTTTTCTTCAGTAGTCTCAGTTGTTGGAGCATTGGCAGTCTCGGTGGACTCAGTTGTTCTATCAGGCCTTCCCTGGTCATCCTTACTTTTAAATGCACCATTCACATAAGCGATAGCGAAACCAACTCCGCCAAGTATCAATACCGTAACACCAATTATTATTCCAATAACAAGCCCCATCGGGGTTTTCTTCTGCTCATTCATAATCCAGCCCTCAACACGCTGTACATCTTATGTAAACTTATTTATCCCAGTAGCCGCTTGAGTTGAAATGATAATGAGTGCCGTCAATCCAGAGATACTGGTTGCTGGCATACCAGCTGCCGTCCGAGTACCACCAGCCAGTGGAATCCTTGTGCCAGGTTCCATTTGAGTAGTTCTCATCCCAGCTGCCATCGCCTCTCAGCCAGCATCCATCACGATACTCGCTATAATCCATATATCCACTTGCTGTGAAATAGTACCACTTGCCATCTATCTTCTGCCAGCTTGATACTGGGTACCAGCCGCTGGAATCCTCGAACCACCAGCCAGTTTTGTTACTCTTCCATTGGCCAATTCCTGCGTAAGTCTGTGATCCATCAGCCTCATACCATTTTCCATTAACCCACTCACTGGAATATGTCACTTTACCGCCTGATGAACCGCTACCACCGGACGAACCATTGCCACTAGATCCGTATTCTCCCGGGGCCTCATTCTCATCGTGGTGTTCTCCAGTATATTTGAAAAATGCCTTATAGGTTTGGTTTTTATTAACAACCACTGATAACGGATTTTCTGTATAAGATACGCCTTCTGATTCCCAGTGATCAAATGAATAACCATCCGAAGGTACAGCCTTGATAGTTACCGCTGTTCCACTCTGATAGCTTCCACCTCCATAGGTTTTTCCTTCCTTTTCATTACAGGATACATTTAACATATTAAGCTGTACTGTCGTAAAATCCGCAAGAAGAGTTATATCCTCTTCAACTGTAAATGTATACTCTTCTTCACCGGATATAAGCTCTCCCTGAGGATTAAGCCACCCAGCAAAATAGAATCCCTCATTAGCAACAGCCTTCACTGTAACCGAATCTCCAACCTTATATGTTCCTCCACCAGAAAGAGTTCCCTCCTGTTCTCCATAGTAGCCCGTTTTAACAACAGCATTTCCAGCACCCATAACTGTAAATTCTATATCAGCAGTAATCGGAGCAATTCCTCTTCCGCTTGCCTCAGTTATTGTTAATGTAGCCTTATAGGTTGTGCCTTCCTCAGCACCTGAAAGTCCCTCCTTCTTTAAGTAGATGGTGGCGCCGTACAGATTATGTTTTCCTGGAGCATACCATCTAGGCAGATTGCTACTAGGCTCAACTCCAAATATTTCATTATCTGATAACGTAAAGGAGTTTTCACCTAGCAGAAAATAACCTGTCCCGGTATTTTTTATAGTTACATCAGCTCTTACGTCATCCTTACTATAACCTTCAGTTTTAGATGGAAGAACTACCTTGTTTTCTCCATTAAACGAATCCTCATTAGGCTTATTATTCACATCATAATTTGTAACATATAAGCCATATGTTGGTGACTCTGGTTCTGTTCCAAAATAAAGCCCATATTGATATACATCTTCACCATCATAAAGAAAACTATCTACCCCCGGAGTAGTCGAATAACTCTTCTGTACACCCACTAGTGTTCCATTGTTAACCCAGTCAGTAACGAAATACCCATCTTTAGGAGTTGCCACAAACTTTACAACAGTTCCTTTATCTACAGATATTACCTGTCCACTTGTAACAGCAATTCCATTACACGTAACGCTTCCCTCTGACTCAGTATAATAAACTGAAACCTTAACCTGATCTGCTGCATTTACAATGCATACTCCATTTACAGGTATGAAGCCAACAACCATTACAAATGTCAAAACTATACCAATTAATTGCTTAGTTAACCCTTTCATAAAGACCTCCTTCACAAATATTTTTTATTTATCCCAGTACCATCTGCTCCACCACCTGAGCCATCTGTTTCATTTTCATAAGTTAATATAGCATAGAAGAATCTAGGTTGTCATCATCCCCAGGGCTGATATTACAAAAAATGTTACAAAAAAAATAGCAGCCAAACCAGATCTATGCCTGGTTCGGCTGTTACATCTTATGTAAACTATTCATGAGAGCTAATTAAGTTTTGTCTCAATGGGGATAATTATTTATTTGCTTCCTCAACACCGCCAACCTTGATGATAAACTTGGTGCTTGTAGTTGTGTCAGATGCAGCGCCACCGAAGGATTTATAGTTACGAGCTGCTGCCTTAACTGAGTTGACGCTGTCTACGAAATTATCGAGACCATCCTCTGTTTCCTCCAGCTTATCAACCAGAAGATCTGTTGCGTCTTTAAGTTCACCGGCACCATCATTAAGGGCTGAACTGTTAGCTGAAAGTGTATCGGTTCCAGACTTAAGCTCGCTGACACCGTTATAAAGTGTTTCGGTTCCGCTGTAGAGTGTAGCTGAGCCAGATTTAAGCTCGCTCATACCACTCTGAAGAGTTCCTGCACCAGTATCCAGCTGTGAGAGTCCATCTGTAAGTGTGGAGGTTCCACTCGAGAGGGTTGATGCTCCACTTGAGAGAGTCGATGCTCCACTTGAGAGGGTTGATGCTCCACTTGAAAGGGTTGACGCTCCATCTGAAAGGGCTGATGCTCCACTCGAAAGAGTTGATGTTCCAGTTGCCAGATCACTTGCACCAGTCTTAAGGGTTCCAAGTCCTGTTGTAAGTGAAGCCGAACCATCTGCCAGGCTTTGAGTTCCAGCCTTCAGGTCATCCAGCTTGGTTGAGAATGAGCTCATGGTTTCACCCACCTTGCCCAGTGTCACCTTGGAGCCTGCCGAAGCATAAGCATTTGCCACATTTGTAATAGCACCACCAAATGTATCGCCCTGGAATGCTGCTGTTACCTGACCAATGTACTTATCGAACTCTGTCAGATAAGTCTGATACTCAGCTGCGTAGCCTGCGCCATAACCTGTGCAATACGCTGTACCATAGCCATCACCATAGCCCGCCTGGTATATGCTATTTACCATAGCCTCTGCTGCCCCATAGGCCTGCGCCGCTGCCGTCTCCTCATCATAACCTGCTGCAACATACTGAGCCTTAAGGGCTTCTGCCATCTGATCCCTGACTCCTGCAAGAGCTCCTGCATTTGCAGAGCCTGTGTAGCTTGCTGCACCTGCTGCTGAAGCAGCATAACTTGCTGCGTTTCCAGCCTGTCCTGCTCCTGCACTCTGAGCTGCAGACTCAACTGCTGCTGCTCCATTTACCTTATATGCCACCACCTGGCTGACTGTATCAGCGTTAACCGAACCGCTTACTGCATTTGTCACTGCTGAACCAACATAGGATGCTGTATCTGTTCCAAGAGATGCCTCTGCTGTACTCTTTATTGCAGCCTTAGTTGCATCATCTACAGAAGTGCCTGCCATAGAGGAAACATCTGGAAGTGAAATAGCCTGAACTGCGTCATTTAATTCTGCCGCTCCATCGCTCACCTGCTTAGCGCCCTCGTATGCATTTGACGCTCCAGTGCTAAGAGCTGATGCCCCATCGTTTACAGCCTTTGCTCCATCATTTACCTGAGATGCTCCACCTGCCAGGTCAGATGCTCCACTTGCCAGAGTTGATGCTCCACTTGCCAGAGTTGATGCTCCACTCGCAAGGGTAGATGCTCCACTTTCAAGCTCCTGTGAGCCTGCGTAAGCTGTATCAAGGCTGGTCTTTATTGTGTCAGCACCTGATGCTGCACTCTCTATGCCGCTCTTCAGGGTTCCTGCACCTGAGTAGAGAGTCTCACTGCCAGAGTATAATGTATCCACGCCTGATGCCACCTGATCAACACCGTCCGTATATTCCTCAATACCATCAACCAGCGAATTCATTCCTGTCTGATACTGATCAGCCAGGTCATTGATCGTATCTTCCGCATCTGAAATGTCTATATCGTCGTCGCCAAGGGTTTCTACACTTGCTACGGTGATTGTCATGCCAAGTTCAAAATCTGTGGTGTCAGCTTCTACCTCGAAATATTCTGGAAACTCAAGTCCCAGGTTTCCTAGAACATCACCACTCTCATTATCTTTATCATCCTCAGCCTTTGCTGAAGAATCCTTCGAACTATCTGTTTTAACTTCCGCACTATCTATATCAAGTGCATCCAGACCACTCAGATCAAGGCTGTCAGCAAGTCCCGGCATACCGTATCCAACTACTATATATCTTGAACCATCCGATATTACCTTTGCATTTGTGCCAGTTACATTTGCAAAGCTTCCCATATCAAGCGTCATGCCTGTAGCCATAACAAATGGAGTATATACATCCCCATCCTTTGAGTTATTCTCATACTCATATCTGATCTTTATATGGCCTGACTTCCCAACCAGCTCCTCAGGGCTTATCTCTTCTCCATCGAGATAGTAGGTAACCTTAACTGCAACTGGGGCCTCCTCATCAGTACGTCCCTGATAATAGATATCCGAGCCGCCTGCCTGCCATGTAAGCTTGGTGCTATTCTGGTCAAATGTCTCGTCTCCCTTTACGTTTTCGATATCATTTAACCTGGATACATCTTTCAGTTCATCCTTTCCCTCAGGATTCTTCAGCCACTCATCAACGATTGTGTCCTGAACCTTTCCAGAAGCATCAGAGATCAGATAAACCGTTTCCTCCTTATCCACGCCATCAGCAGCACCAGATGCTCCAACACCAAGTGATTTAGTTATCACCTCAGTCAGTTCTTCCTCATCATCTGCCGCCTGAACTCCATTTAAATCTAATGTCTTGGTTGCATCAGTCAGCTTAGCTGTATCATCGTTAGTATCAGTTGTCCCGCAAGCTGCAAGACTACCTATCATCATAACGCTCATCGCAGTGGCGATGGCTCTACGTCTATTTATATAATATGAACTCTTCATAATTCATCTTCCTTTCATTATCTGATTAGTGCTGGAACAGTATTCGGTGGTGTCTGTGGTTGTCGTCGTTATCTTTTGAACGAAGTGCACCGAAGCCTACAGTTGTATGAACAACCAGCGCGTCGAATACGCGGAGTACTGCAGGAAGCAGCAGGATAACCACAAACATACTGATGATGGCTCCTCTTGCCATCAGGATACACAGCGAACTGATCATATCTATCTTCGAATATATACCGACGCCAAATGTTGCCGCAAAGAACGAGAGTGCCGAAACAAAGATTGAATTGATCGAACCCTCAAGGGCTGCAGTAACTGCGTCCTTTGAATCCACGCCACTGAGTCTAGCCGTCTTGTATTTGTTAGTCATAAGTATCGCATAATCAACTGTTGAACCCAGCTGGATAGTACCGATTACAATGGAGGCTACAAAAGGAAGTGTAGCTCCCGTGTAATGAGGAATTCCCATATTGATAAATATCGCGAACTCGATAACTGAAACAAGAAGAATTGGAAGTGAGGCTGACTTAAATACAAAGATTATTATCAGTCCGACCAGAACAATAGATACCGAGTTAACGATATTAAAGTCGTGGTCTGTTACCTTTATGAGATCCTCAGTACATGGAGCTTCACCTATTAACATTCCCTTCGTATCATACTTATCTACGATGTCATTTATCTCATCACACTGAGCGTTCACCTCGTCAGAAGCAACCTTGTATTCTGACATCACAAACAGCAGCTGATACTCACCGTCATCAAGCAGATCAACTATTTTCTCAGGCATCATCTCTCTAGGAAGACCTGCACCCTCAAGTGCCTGGATTCCCAGCGTAGTCTTAACGCCATCCACTTCATTGACCTCGTCAATCAAGTCTCTCACTTCTTTATCTGAAAGATTGGAATCCAGAAGGATCATATGGGTTGATGCCATATTAAATTCTTTCTCAAGCTTCTCATTTGCCTGAATACTCTCCAGATCCTTTGGAAGCGAGCTGTCCAGGTTGTAGTAGACCTTGTTGTGCTTCTGTCCGTAGTACGCAGGTACTATAAGGATGAGAAATGCTATAATAAAAATATAGTAATGCTTAACAATCCAAGGGCTGAGCCTCGAAAAGTCAGGAAGCCAGGCCTTATGTCTGGTCTTCTCTATTGCCTTGTCAAATACAAGTATCATAGAAGGAAGTATTGTAACGCAGCAGATAACTCCGATCACAACGCCCTTCGCCATAACGATTCCCATATCAAGTCCCAGGGTAAAGCTCATAAACATCAGTGCTACAAAGCCTGCAACTGTGGTAATTGAGCTTCCTAATACAGAGACAAATGTCTTATCTATTGCAATCGCCATAGCCTCTTTTATGTCATCATGCTCCAGCTTCTCATCGCAGTAGCTGTGCCACAGGAATATGGAGTAGTCCATTGTAACTGCCAGCTGAAGTACCGCTGCAAGGGCCTTGGTCACGTAAGAAATCTCGCCCATAAAAACATTTGAGCCCATATTGTATGCTACTGCACAGCCAATGCTGGTCAGGAAAAGTATAGGTATAAGAAATGAATCCATGTTCAGCTGGAGTACTACGAGGCAAAGCACAACTGCGATAGCCACATATATTGGAACCTCGTGATCACTCAGATTCTTAGTGTCTATCACAACTGCTGACATACCGCCGATAAAAACGCTCTCTCCTGCCACTGCACGAATCTCTTCGACTGCATTTAACGTCTCATCTGCTGAAAGAGTAGTATCGTAAAATACCATCATCAGCTGAGCATCTCCCTGTTTAATTGTATCCCTAAGTTCATCCGGGAGCAGCTCGATTGGCACAGTTCCATTAGTAGCGGATGCATACGAGAGTACTCTCTCAACATGATCCACCTTTTCAATCTTTTCTGTGAGACTTGCTATATCCTTATCCGGGAGCCCTTCCACGACCACCATGGAGAAAGCACCTGTTCCAAAATCCTCGGCCAGGATATTCTGTCCCTTCATTGTCTCAATATCTTTAGGAAGATATGTGAGAATGTCATAATTTGTTCTGGTTTTCAGATAACCGATTGCTGCTGGTATAAGCAAAAGAGTGGCAAGTATTAGTATCGGTATTCTGAGCGCCACTATCCTCTTACCTAGCTTCATCTTCATCCCTCCTCATTTATTTATTAGGGCACTAAAAAAGGTACCCTTCTCTTGTTTCATAAGAGAGGATACCTCATATCATTTTATATGTAATTAGACAAAACCAGACACGTGACAGACTTTACGACACTTTTCAACAAGTGTCTAAAACTTCGTAATCTTGGGTGCCTGCACGGCACTGCGGCTGCTGGTCGCTTCGCGACAACAAGATTACTTCGTAATCTTGGTCTTACTCATCAAGGTTTCTAAAGTAGTAACCGAACAGGTTTCGGCTCGACTTCTTGTGGATCGCTGCTATAGCGCTGGATGGGAATCCAGATATTGATGAATTAAACTCGTTAGTACTCTTGTTGTAAGCGATACTTGCCTTAAAGAGTTCATTTCTTGCTGAATTGAACTTCTCCAGATGTGTCTTAAAATCCTCGTCATCAAGAAGCTCTGTGTGTTCCTTCAGAAGCTCGCGTAGTGCAACGTCCTGCACATCCAGCTTCTCACTGTAGGTTGCCTGAAGGGTTGACGACATGCCAAGTCCAAATGTATTTACGTCAAGCACCTCTATGCTATGTTCTATTCCTTTATTAGCAATAATCTCTACCAGCTTACTCAGCTGAAATGCTCTATCCCAAAGGCTGCCATCTATTTCAGAGCTTTTATCCCTGGACTTCTGCTCAAGGGAATTGATCCTTATAGTGACATAAATAAAAACTACAGCCAACGCCACTAGAAATATAATTAATAATATAGATCCAACCTTCAAATCCTGTTCCTCCACCATCCATATGGTTTCAACACTTTTTCCGATACAGTAGTATAACACAAAAAGAGTTCAAATAAAACAAAAACTATGATAGGATATAGACAGTTGTGGAATCTGTACTATAAAATGCAAAAAAAGGAGGCTGGCAATATGTCAGAAAATACCATAACCAAGCGTGCAATCGCGGATAGTCTCAAGGCACTGACCAAGACGAAAACATTTGACAAGATTTCTGTTAAGGATATCTCGGAACAATGTGGCATCAACCGTCAGACCTTCTACTACCATTTTGAAGACAAATACACACTTCTCAAATGGATCTATGAATCTGATCTCCTGAGCAAATATATGACCGACGTCAGCTTTGATAACTGGACCACTCGGCTGGAGTCCCTCCTCACCGCAATGACAGAGGACAAGACATTTTACATCAACACCGTAAGACATACCGAGAATTACATACAGGAATACCTGCTGGTTCAGGCCCAGGACCTCTTTGAACAGGCGATAAATGTCATAGAGGAAAGCGCAAACGCTGAGGGCAAAAAGACCGTAAGCAAGGAACAGCGCAACTTCATCGCACGCTTCTTTGCCTATGGATCCTGCGGTATCATCATCGAATGGGTATCCCGCGGCATGATCGAAGAGCCCGACTACATTTCAGGCAACATGAAGACCCTCAAGGATCTATGCGAGCGCGCATCCTACGATTTTCTATCCGACAAGCTATCTATTTAATGTATCTTATATAGAAAAATAAGATATTATGTAAATTATTGTTGCAATATATCTAATATAATAATATAATGTCTTGGTAAACATAATATTACGCTTATTGTAAACCGTAATATTATGTTTTTATTTTCCAAAAAAATTAAAGGATACAAAGGTCTGGTGTTTTCAAAGCGTATTAAAAACAGAAGACTTATGAGCGCAGTACTGACAGGAGCTATGGTTGTAGCTTCTGTTTATGGCGTGCCTAAGATTAGTTCAAATGGTATTTCAGCCGTTTATGCCGACGAGAACACAGCCAGCACTTCCACCGAAAGTTCTGATGATCTTACCACAGCACAGACAAAAAAGACTGATGCTGCCCAGAAGAAGAAAGAAGCCGAAGCCAAGCTGTCAAAGCTTGAATCCGACAAGGAAGACATCATGGAGCTTATCGAAGAGCTGGACTCAGAAATATCTGGCTACGAGGAAAAGCTGGCCGAACTGGAGGACAGTCGAAATCTCTTGCAGATAAAGTCTTGTATCTCTGAAGATAATCTGCAGCTCGCATATATTGCTGAGACCAATCAATATGAGAGCATGAAGGAGCGAATCCAGTTTGCTTATGAAAATGGCGATGCAGATTACATAGACGCTCTCATTTCAGTAAAGGAATACAACAGCGTTATCAGCCAGTCTGAATATGTATCACAGGTTTCAGCCTATGATCAGAAGCAGCTGAACGACCTGATGGTTATAGAACAGACCATTGTCACTTATCAAAATGAAATAAACAGCAATCTGGAAGAGATAGAAGGACTTAAGACCGAGGCTGAGGGGGAACAGCAGGCGCTTCAGGTAATGCAGGAAGGAAAACAGGCTACCCTCCAGGAGTACAACATCCAGATAGCTGATACAGAATACACTATCGAAGAAATGACACGACTTGAGGCTGAGCAGGATTCAGCTATTGCAGCAATCGAAGCTGCTGCTGCCGCTAAACGTGCCGCTGCCGAGTCAGCCGCTGCTACTGCTGCCGCTGAAGAAGCTGCCGCTAAGGCTGAAGCCGAGGAAGCTGCCAGAAAGGCTGCCGAAGAGGAAGCTAAGAAGGCGAGTACAGCATCTTCTACCGATGCTTCTTCTACTACAACGACAACTACTACAAACACAACTGCTACCACAAATACTACTACAAATACAACACCAACGATGAACTCATATTCAGGCGGTGGTTTCACGTGGCCTTGCCCGTCATCAACATACATCACTTCAAGCTTTGGTGCCAGAGAGGCTCCAACCGAGGGTGCAACCTATAACCATATGGGTATAGATATCGGATGCTCATCTGGAGCTTCAATCGTAGCAGCCGCAGATGGCGTTGTATCCTACGTTGGCTACCTTAGTGCAGCTGGAAATGCAGTAATCATAGATCACGGAAATGGTATCTCAACCTGCTACTTCCATCTGTCAGGCTTCAACGTAAGCGAAGGCGCAAATGTAACAGCCGGCCAGACCATAGCTTTCGCAGGTAGTACCGGAGTTTCAACCGGTCCACACCTACATTTCGCCGTAAGACTATACGGCTCCTACGTAGACCCAATGGGCTACCTCTAAAAGTTGTCACGTGGACGTAACTACTGACAACTTTTTCAACTAAACAGAAAAATGCATATTGCTTGCAATATGCATAAAAAAAACTATGCAGAGATTTGTGGGGACAAAGGTTGATATATCTGCATAGTTTTTTGTTTTATAGACACGAAGTGCGGACTTTATCGATTGTAAGGATGGCAACTGATGAACAGTTCTTTTCATCTATTCCCAACCATCCAAAAATTCTTTCAACCGCCCGCGTTCCTTCTCTATAATTCGTTTATCCTGAGAATTGAGCGCCAGCTCAAACTTGCGAACCTCAGCCTCAAGAACCTCACGATCCATTCCAAGAGCCTCCTCATACATACGTTCTGCACGAAGAAGTATCAGCTTGTTCTCCTCCTGATCCCTTGGCGGAATCTTAAGATATGCCAGCTCCTGGAACCTCTTCTCTATCTCTTCGTCAGTCATCTCTGTGTACTGACCCTTAATTATCTTCCTATATTTCTTATCAGTTGAGATAACTCTGACCTCAACCTCAAGAATAGAGTTGATATCATAGGTATAAGTAACATCCACAGATTCAGCACCAGCCTTATTGCTTGGCACCTCAATCTCCAGTACTCCCAGCTCCAGATTATTTCTGGCCATACGGCTTTCTCCCTGAAGTACTCTGATATCTATTCTTGTCTGCTTGTCGTGAGTCGTATAAAAACGATCTGTACGACTGGCAGGAATTATAGTATTTCTCTCTATTATAGGACAGTAATGGCCGCTCTCCTTATAGCCCTCACCAAGCTCGATCACCACCTCTGTGCCCAACGTAAATGGACATACATCGGTAAGCACAACCTCCTTGATAGACTCCTTACGCTCCTTCATAGCCGCCTGAATAGCAGCACCAAGCGCAACCGCCTCATCTGGATTTATGCTGGTGTCTGGAAATGTGTGAAACATCTTGCTGACAAAGCTTCTTACTCCAGTGAGTCTTGTACCACCGCCCACAAGAACTATCTTATCTATATCTGTGAGCTTCAGCTTTGCATCGGTAAGTGCACGCTTAACAGGCACACGAATCTTCTCATAAAGAGACTCGCAAGCCTTATCAAAATCAGCATAGGCAATGTCATAAGATATCTCCTCATCACCAACCTTAGCCTTCATGGTAGTTGATCCGTTGTCTGAAAGCTCTATCTTACTCTGTTCAGCAGCCTTATGAATAAGAGCCACTTCTCTGTAAGAAAGCTCCTCTTTCTTGATGTCAGGATTACCCTTGTAGAACATATCCTCTATGATGGCTGTAAAGTCCTCGCCACCCAGATAATTATCTCCCGCTACAGCTCTAACCTCAAGTATTGGTGCAAAATAGTCCAGAATGGATACATCCAGAGTACCACCACCAAGGTCAAACACTAGATTCTTTGCTGGCTTGTCATCATTATACAGGCCATATGCTATAGCAGCCGCCGTTGGTTCACTGATAATTCTCTCAACCTTAAGACCAGCCAGCTCGCCAGCTCTCTTGGTTGCCTTACGCCTCATATCATTGAAATATGCCGGAACACTGATTACAGCCTCTTCTATCTCTTCACCCAGATACTCCTCAGCATCCTCTTTAAGAGAACGAAGGACAAATGAAGAAAGCTCCTCAGCAGTAAACTCCTTTCCACTGAGATTATACTTCTTGTCACTTCCCATATCCCTCTTAAATACAGCTGCGCTGGATTCAGGATAGAGACGCATTCTTTCCTGCGCTGTCTTTCCTACATATACAGTTTCGTTTTCATCAATACTTACAACAGATGGGGTAAGTCTTTCACCCAGTCTGTTTGGGATAATCTTTGGTCCCTCTTCTGTATAGTACGCTATCAGACTGTTTGTTGTTCCTAAATCAATTCCTACTATCATTGTTTTTAAAATATTTCCTTTATCTATTTAACACTGCTTCGGCCATCCAGAGTCCTGAGTGCCACATATATCTCGGCGTCATCCTTTGTTTTCTCATAAGCCATCTTATAATACTCTACTGCCTTTGGAATATTACCTGACATCTCATAGATTCTAGCCAATGTTAAGATTCTATCATAACAAGCCCCATATGTACAGAATTCACATGGAGGAATTGTTTCTACTGAGTCTGCCATACGGATTGCGCCTTCAGTATCACCTGTCATAAATAGCAACATAGCCATATCACTTAGTCTTAGTGGAGATGACGTTGGATATGTCAGATATTTGTTTATGTCTCCACAAGCTCCCCTGAAACAGTTCATTGATCTCTGAGCTAATTCTACTGACCACTCCTTCAAGCCATAGTTAAAGCAAGCCATAGCAAAGAAGCGATACATATCTCCTATATTCTTCAGGTCCGCTCCATCTATATTCTCTGGTTTTTCAACATATGCGCTCTGTCTAGATTTCTTAAAAATAGAGTTCCTGACATTTACATCATCCACTATTGAACGGGATGGTCCCTTGGTTCCACCCTTCATCATGAATCTGATACATTTTTCAAAATACTGAATAGCTACCTTGTATTGTCTCTGATTATTGAGATAAAAATCACCCAGCTGCCTAAATATATCAGCCGCAACCTTTCTCTCATTTCCAATAGTCACTTCATCCAGACCTTTATTGGTATAACCCTGCTCCTTCAGGAAAGCATTCAGCACATTCAGTCTGTTCTGAGCCAGCTGATCATTTCCAGATAGATTTGCAACGTCAACCATCTTGATGAGATACTTCACAACAGAGGAAGCGTTCCACTTATTATGTGTCTCGCTTAGACGCTCCCTGTAAATGTTCTGCATTTCATCATAAAGCTCCATAGCTTCTTCAAAACGCTGACCCTTCACATAGATTCTAGCAAGAGAATACCTGTTGCTCAGATTCTTTCCAAATATCTCCATAGCCTGTTCTATAAGCTTGGCAGCATTTTCAAAATCTCCCATCTGCTCATAAACCTTGGAAAGATTAGTATATGGAACCGGAGTCTCCTTATCCTCCATAACCTCCAAGGCCCTCTTAAAGCATGCTATGGCCTCAGGATACTCTCTCCTCCTAAGATGAACCAGGCCAAGTCCATTATGTCCATAGACATTGTCGTCCTTCATATCAATGGCAGTCTTTGCATCCTCTTCGGCCTTATCAAGCTCACCACCATCCAGATAGAGCAGAAGTCTCTCAATCCTGTAATATTCGTCATCCACAAGCTCCAGCTGTCTGGTAGCATAAGCAACCGCCTTATCATAGGCCTCTCTTTTTTCATAATCATTATATCTGTCCTGCCAGATATCCATCAGACGATTGTTTACACGATTGTTCTCTGGATCCATATCGAGAGCCTTCATATACATCTGTTCAGCCTCTTCAATCCTGTCATCTCTTCTGAGATACTCTCCATATTCAAAGAATACAGCTGCATCCCCTGGGAAATACTGAAGCATCTCCTTATATACTGAATCTGCCTTTCGACCAGAGAATTCCTCAATATCTGTCTTCAGCCAGAACAGACGCTTAAATGGCCCACCATGCTTAAAGCCCTCTTCGAGATACTTCTCGGCCTCATCAAGATGATTTCTTTCATTATTCTCATCACGAAGATTCATATAAAATGCTACAAGATCCGAATAGAAATCAAGCACCTCAGTATCAGTTATATCAGACTTCTCTTCTCTAACGTTCTGCTCAATATTCAGGTAGAGCTTTTCAGCATCCTCCAGCTTCTTCTCCACCTCCATAATTCTGCAGCGCATCCAGTCAAGCATATCTGAATCAACTTCCGCTTCGCTCGCTCTTTCAAATACAGTCTTTGCATCTTCAAACTGCTTATAGATGATAAATACCTTTGCAGCCAGTCCATACGCCTTACCATAAGAAGGAAAATCACGGATGATATTATAATAATCATCTATAACCAGCTGGGCATCATGCATGGCATGAGCCGTCTCCTGACGATGAATATAAGCAGGAACACAGTGATCGATCCTTTCGATCATAGCGTTCCAAACCTCCATTGCCGCTGGATACTTCTTCTCCTTGTGAAGCATTTTACCAAGAGACTCACGATAGAAGAGCTCTTCGTTCATGTCAGTTCCATCTTCGAAAGAAAGCTCTATCGCCTGCTTATAATACTCCTCAGCCTCATCCGTCTTCTTCAGATGATCCAGACACTGTGCATACATATAATAACAGAAGGCTGCCCTGGTAACACGGCTCTTATCCTTCTTGCTAAGCTCCTCCCCTGCAGCAGACTTCTTTCTCATATCATTCATCATTTCGATCCATTTTGCAAGGTAAGGTTCTGCTTTTTCAAATTCTTCCTTCTGAGAGTAGCATCTTCCATAAAGATTGTTATATCCATAGAATATATCATCATTTGGTTCTATGGTATCAAGAACAGGGATTATAGGATCTATATCCTCCAGTCTGAAATACGACCAGGCAAGCTCCAGCTTTTCATCCTCTGTGATGGTTCCGTCCTCACGCTTCTTCTCATAATACTCTGCCGCTTCCTTACTGATATCCTTCAGTATAATAATGGCCTCAGTATTCTTCTGGTTATCATCCAGAACCTCAATTATAGTATCACTGGCCTCCGGATAATCCTTTTCGATAAACTGGTAATATGACTTTGCAACAAGAAGCATAGAGCTGTAGGGATAGAGAGCCTCCACCTCATCAATCAGTTCCTTCGACTTCTCGAGTATCTCTTTTCTATCAGCCTCGTCAAGCTCACCCTCGGTGCCATCGCTATCCTTTACCAGCTTAAGAAGAAGATAAGCTGCAATTGGAGAAGCATATCTATGAACTGGAATGATCTTGTCAAATACTACCGCTCTTGCCAGGGCAGTAGCTTCCAGCATCATTCCAGAAAGCTGAAGTGCTCGCATTTCAGCTCCCAGCTCGATTGGGTGCCAGATATCAAAGGCCTTCAAATATCTTACAATATTGCAGAGAATATCAAGATTCTCATCAATATTTACATCCTCCGGAAGCTCACCTCTGGACTGCTCATAAACTTTTGTCAGATAAGCCATAGCCTCGGCCTGGGTAATTGACACAGAACGAATATAGGAGTCATCCATACATTCATATTCATCTGGTTCAAAAACAGTTGGTTTTTCTGGAATCTCAATAGGCTTAAGCACCTTAGAATATATCTCGTTATATTCCTCTCTTGGCATAAAGAACTCATAATCAACAAAGTCTTCATTATGAATTCTATACACTACAAAGCCAAGGAAATCCTCTGGGAACTTCTCAGCCAGAACATCCTTATCTTCTTCAAGAGAAAAAGTCTGATCCAGAAGCTGCCATACCTCCATCGGAAGCATAAAATGTCGCATAAGATAAACAAGAGTTGCCTCACGCATATTGTCCGATGTATCCAGCTCAAGACAGAGTGGATCCGAGAGCCACTCCTTCCATTTCTCCACATCTCTTCTGGAGAAAATATCCTTATATATCTCATCCAGCTTATCTATATGTCTGTCAATATCAGTCTTCTCAGCTTCAGGCTTTTCACCCTCTTCGCCCTCCAGCACATCATCCTCTCTGGCATAGTTTATTGCCATTTCAAATGCTTCTCTAAGACGCATAAATCCTTCTGCGTCATCCTCTGGATTCACAGTAACAACCTTTGTTCTATAAGCTGCAACGATCTTGTCTTCTTCCTTGGTAGGTTCAATCTCCAGAACCTGCCACATTTCTACTGTATTCATGCTTTTTCCCTTCGATTATTGATTTATCACTTAATAACGCTTGTAACGAATCATCTCATTATATATTCGGGCACAGTTATTATGGTCATCGTAGGCAAAGAAATCATCAGCCCTGTTTCGGTACCGTTCTTTCATCCTGCACCCATCCTTCATATATCCGATCAGCAGATCCACCAGCTCATCCTTCTTCTTCACTATCTCACCAAAAGCCATAGTATCATAGTGAAATGTACCTTCTTCGTAATGTGCCTCCAGCTCCTCCGGATGATAATAAACCAAAGGCTTTCTCATATAGGCCATATCAAACTGTACACCGCTATAGTCCGTCACCATAAGGCTTGACTCCGTCAGAAGCTTCTCATAGCTCATATCACCAACCGACGGAATAATATCCACGAAGCTATTTTTTTCAAAATCATCCGCCTGGGGACTAACAATAGGGTGAAGTACATAGGCAAGCCTGTAGCCATACTCCTCAGCAGCCTTAATCAGGCGAGTATCATTTATCAGACCATTATAAACCTTATAATATGGAGTCTCTTTAAACAGTGGATTGTAATCCCGCTCCACTCCTTCATTCTTTGAAACCAGCATAGCTGACTGCATACGCCACGTAGGTGAGATCATTATCTGCTTCTTTGATCTATCCACCAGGCCATCGTACCTTGGAACGCCAGTAAGCTTCAATGCGTTGTAGCCCTTGTAATCATAAACAGGCTTCTCCAGATTCTCTATCTCATACTTGGAGGCACAGAAGTAAAGTCTCGTATTATCTCTAAGTCTTTGCTGGGCAAGTGCTATCTTCTGTACAGAAAGTCCATGTTGGACGCAAACCACATCAAAGTCAGGAATACCCCTTATGTACCTGCAGTTTTCCAGATAATAATCGTTAAATGCAAACACTGTCGAGTTACTTGCTATAACCATATTTGCATTTAGAAAGACCAGCCTGTGAAGGAAGCTTCCCCTCTTAAGGGGATAGTAGCCTTCTGCTACTAACCTGGAATAATCTGTGGTGTTCTTATCAACCAGATAGTACAGCTTGTCAGGTTTGTTTACTATATCATCTGGTTTTTCTTTAGATGAACTCTCCAACTGCTTCACAGCATATTTATACAGATACTCTGACGAATCTCCCGCCTTATATATCTTATCAAAAAAAAGCCATATATTCTTTTTCCTGAAGTAAGGTCTTGTTATAACCCAGGCAGCTCTAAGAAGAAAGAATCTAAAACGATGCATCTGGAAAGATAGTAGCAATTCACTACCAACTCCCAATTCCTTTATAGCCATAAGAGGGAAGTTGTATTTTCTAAGCATAAGAGCTGGGACTATTATATTTTCCTCTTCATCTTTAGTATGAACAGCTGTAACAAGAAGATCCTCAGCGTGCCAGTATGAATTCCTTGGATACGCCGCTATCCTGCTGGTGTGAGACTTAAACTCAAGCGGAATAACGTGCTTCTTCCCTTTATATTCCACGCAGAAAGTAAGTTTGTTTCTTGAAGTATTATTCACTTTACTCATTACGTTTGGAAGTGTTGCGTGAAATGGAAGTCTCTTATAAGCTGATATTCCAAAATACTTTGTGAGAGAATACCTTTCACAGAACTCTACTGGATAACGTCTATCCCCAACCTCAAAGAAGTACTCCGCCACGCCTCTATGAACAGTATCCGGAAGTGAACCATCTATCTCCAGCGTACCATTATGATAATCTATCAGCTGAATATTACAGCGCAGCTGTGACATATCATAGTATTCGAGAGCGTCCAGCTTTTCATTCTTATACTTGAATCGAAGCAGCATCCTCTTAAACTGAAAATCCTTTTTATAAACAGGATATTCATAGGTATTCATTATCACATCATCATCGATAAACTGAAGAGCCTCGCTTATCAGGTCCTTTAATAAGACAGCCTCATCCTCGCTGAGAGCATGCCGGTTCTTGTTGTTCTGGTTTGCATTCAGACGACAGGATATATAATACATAGCAAAGAACTGAACTATTAATGGAACCGGACCACGCTGAATATCAGTCTCTATCTTATTGTTTGATGCTTTGGAGGAATTAGTATTCTTGGGGATATTGGAACTACTTTCGCTTCTTTCAAAATAATCACGGAGCATAGGGATAAGAAAAGATTCTATATCCTCCAGATACCACTTCTTATCATATATTCCAGAAAACTCGCGAAGATTGCCGTCTCCAGGATCACCCTGAAAATACTCCACATCCTGACATACCATAAACTGGTGATCCTTAATAAGCTTCAGCAAGAAGTCAGCCTCGTAGCTATAATAGTATTCACTCTGAAGTCTTATGCCAGTTTCACGAACAGCATCAACTCTGAATATCGTACCAGCCATTCTGTCCGGAAACTGAAAAAGCTTCTTGGGAGTAGCCAGGATTGCCGCTGGATTCTGATCCATAATTTGCGATAGTTTTTCCCCGAAAGCCCTTGCGGCTTCTGTATCATTTCGCTCATCCTTAAATGTATCCATCTCTGATATAACAAGCAGATACTTCTCACCGCCCTTATCCAAATAGTCGTTAAACTCTCTGATAAAGTCTTCCCTGTTCTTCTTATATATAATGTGAATACTTCCGGTACTCATCTAACTCCTCTAAATTATACTCATCAAAAAGCAGGGCATATGAGACCTTCCATACGCCCTTCGCTTATTATTTTACTCAGTTATTATACTACATCTCTTATGCATCAATAAATAAACTATTAGTTTAATGCGTGCAATCTATATAAATAGTTATTAGTTTTATGCGTACTATATATTCTTAGATTTCTGCAATAGCTTCCATCTCGATCAGAACATCCTTTGGAAGTCTGGCAACCTCAACGCAGCTTCTTGCTGGGAAGTTCTCAGTAAAATACTTTGCATAGATTTCATTTACCTTTGCAAAATCATTCATATCCTTGATAAATACAACAGTCTTAACTACCTTATCCAGAGATGTGCCAGAAGCCTCAAGGAGAGCCTTCACATTCTCCAGCGCTCTCTCAGCCTGAACCTCAATTCCACCCTCAACAAGTGTATTTGTTGCAGGATCAATTGGAATCATACCTGAAGTAAACAGCAGATTTCCAACCTTAACTGCCTGTGAATATGGGCCTATTGCAGCCGGTGCCTTCTCTGTACTAATAATCTCTTTCATATCTTTCTCCTTCTTAACACATTTTATATTTATACCAATGAGATACCATCGTCATCAATAACGATGAGCCTCTGTTTAAACAGACGTCCTACCGCCCGCTTAAATGCATTTTTGCTGATACCAAACTCTTTCTTTATAAGAGCAGCATCTGCCTTATCATTAAATGGCAGCCTTCCGCCATAACTCTTTATGATATCCAGTACCATTTCAGCATCCTTTTCCATCTGCTGGGGAATCTCATCCCTCATAGCAAGATCTATCTTTCCATCCTCTCTGACCTTTACAATCCTGCAGGTCACCTCATCTCCAACATAGAGATTCTCAAACACCTCGCTATTATGAATCAAACCCGAATACTTATAATGTGCAATGGGGACTGTCCCCAATGCACATAGGTCCGTCCCTTTCTGCACATTTTCATCCAGAATCTGATCTTCAAGGGCTACGAAGACACCGAAATCCTTCTTTACGTTGTAGACAACACCCTTTACATGGTCGCCCTTTTTTAGAGCACCATCCGTGCCTGGTATCAATGCATCTGCGATTCTCATGGAAGCAGCAAGTCTTCCTGACTTATCCACATAAAGCTTCACAAGATATGACTTCTCCTGCTGAACCTTTACAGTCTGCTCTTTAAATGGGAGAAACAGATCACGGTTGAGCCCCCAGTCAAGAAAAGCGCCAATATCACCAACCGACTTAACCTTAAGACGCTTTATCTCACCAAGAGTTATAAGTGGCATATGAGTCGTGGCAATCAGTCTGTCCTCAGAATCTCTGTATATGAAGACCTGAACATTATCTCCTATCTCAAGCCCTTCAGGAATCTGCCTCGTTGGCAGGAGGACATCCATATCCTCTCCAAGTCCTTTTCCATCTGTGAGGTAAGCTCCCACATCCTTTATTCTATCTATTCTAAGAAGATTCCACTCGCCTAATTTCATTTTACTAATCCTTATCCTGATATTTTTATCCAGTATATCTATGCAAATCGCTTTGTATTGTACCACAAAGAACCCCACTGCACAATAAATAGCCCAAGTGTCATTTAGCCAATTTCTTGAAGAAAGTCCTCCACTGTGCGTAGCATATCCTGTATATACCCCCAGTTCGATTCAAGCTGAGCGGCAGCCTCTTTCTCCAAGTCATAATTAATATATAAAAACCCGAACAAATTGTCGTAAAACAAGTCCAAAACCTTATGGGGTAATCTGTCATATATCTTAGCGAGTCGTGGTGAGAGTTCGAACACTATATCCTGCCAAAGTATAAACTCATCTTCACATTCATCCATATGAAAATCCTTTAGCCACTGCCTTGGCGTATGGATATCCTTCCTTATTCCACAATTATACGGCTGTAATATATAAGATACCTTCGGACTCACAGACGAATCACCTTCCATGTCACGTGCCACGAACCTTCCCAAAGGATACAAGGCACATACTCCCGGTTTGAAATCCTGAATGCCACACTTCTTACCCTTCAAAAATACACAGCACCCACTATCCTCTACCATCTTCACTGCCACAATCGGCATCCTGCTGGACTTTCCAATATATCCATAGGTATATCTGTCCAACACCTCGTACGTCTCTACGTCAAGCCCCTTAGCTATTCTATATACATCAAACGGATTTAAAAGTATGTCCTCTCTATCCTTGCAACACTCGCCACATTTAGTACAGTGAAATGTAAACTCGGAATCAAGATCTATCGGGTTTGCTATCATATTTTCAACATACTTTTTTCTAGCTTCCTCCATGCTTTCATATATCTCTTTCTCTTTCATATAAACCTCCATCGTTTTGTACCTTTACGTAAAGTACAAAAATGGTAGCAAAAAAGAGTTGGCCTCTAAACCTGAAAAATGCTAGATTATGTTGCGCAACAAAATCTAGCATTTTCAGAACACAAATGGCTGATTTTAGCCAAAAACTCAGGATTCACAGCCAAAATTGCTAGAATTCTACGCACGATTTTCGACCGTTTTTGACTATTTATGAAGGAATATGGCTTTTGTGCAAAGTTATGTAAACCATTTTGGAAAGCAATTTGTTAATAATCACCATAGTCTTTATGAAAAATCACGAACTACCAAAACACAAAATCACAAAGTGTAAACCGCATTATGTTAACTATATGAACATTCCCACACAACTACGAAATCATAAAACAAAGCGTGTTACTAGCAACACTCTACATAGCTTTTCATTCAACAATACAAAAAAATCGCCCGACTCACAGTCAGGCGATTTTCATCACGAATATCTAAGAACAATACACATCAAATATTATAGTTCTTCTTCAGTCATATCTCGTTCTCTGTTGAAGGCATCGTAAAGGCAAGGTACCAGCACGAGAGTCAGGATGGTTCCGTAGATCATACCACCCACGACAACTATGGCCATAGGCTGAGACAACTCGGTACCCTTGCCCATTCCAACTGCCATGGTGGACATGGATATGATTGTTGTTAACGCGGTCATAAGCACAGGACGCAGTCTTGTCTTTCCCGACTCAACTATAGCTTCTGTCTTTGACTTTCCTTCACGGCGCAGCTGATTGACATAGTCGACCAGCACGATACCATTATTTACTATGATACCAGCCAGCATTACGAAACCGATCATTGCGATAACTGACACAGCCTTGCCACACAGGAACAGTGCCAGGAAGCCGCCTGTAAATGCCAGTGGTATGGTGAACATTATGATAAATGGTGACTTCAGACTCTGGAACTGTGCAACCATTATAAGGTAAATAAGAATGACTGCCAGGAGCATCATCAGCATTATCTGATGCATTGCATCATTTATTGTCTGATTCTCACCCTCAAGAGTTATTGAGTAACCCTCTGGGACTCCAATCTTATCAAGATTTGCCTGCACCTGATTTCCTACAAGTCCGATATTATAGCCATCTGCAAGAGAACCAGTCACATTAATATATCGATTCTGGTTATCACGAAGAACTCTTGACAGTTCCTCCTGTTCAGAGAAGGTTACTATCTTTGAAAGTGAAATCTCTTTGGTTTCCCCTTCCTCCTTATCCGTATATTCAAACTTCAGATTCTTTAGATCATTTATATCAATCTCAGCTTGCTCATCAGTTGCAACATATACATCATAGTCCTTCAGATCAGTCTCTATCGAAGTTGTGGCAGAAGTTGATGCAAGCTTTGCTGATACAGTGGTGAACACCTGCGCCACCGTCATTCCATACTCAGCCGCCTTCTTCTTATCAACTGTGATCACAAAGGTCTTGGTCATATTATCAAGTCCATTATCTACCTCCTCGACACCATTAACAGCCTCAAGTGCATCAGCAGACTCCTGCGCCAGCCTCTGAAGAACCTGCATATCACGACCCTTGATCATTACTGAAAGACCACTTCCTGTCAGCAAACTCATATCCATTATCTCTGCGCTGGCAACAGTCTCACAGTCAAGTCCTTCCGCGGCTTTGTCTATCTTACCTATAATCTCAGCATTTGTCAGCTTTGAATCCTCATTAAGCAGAACATATATCGATACATCTTCTCCACCAGACATATTCAGAGCGCCCATTGTGGTTCCATTACCGATCATGGCACCGATGGTTTCAATCTCAGGAATCTCCTGCAGCTTCTCCACCAGCTCGTCCGCATAGCCTGTCATTTCCTCAAAGGTTCTTTCCTCACCCTTCGGAGCCGACATAGTGATCGTCACCTGATCACTCTGCATCTCAGGCATAAACTCAGTGCCTCTTGATAAAGCCAGAGCAATAGATGCTGCAAGCATAACCAACATTAATACAAAGACAAGCGGCTTAAATCGGAGCGCCCCCCGGAGGAACTTGTCGTAGCCACGCATAAAGGCTCCCTCGGAACCTGCCTCCTTCTCTTTAACATTTCTCAGAAGTCCCTGTGCCATTGCTGGAACCAGAGTAAGTGCCACCAGAAGTGAAGCAGTAAGGGTAAATGCTATCGTGAGTCCCATATCCACGAAAAGTTGTCTTGTGAGTCCCTCAGTGAACACGATTGGCAGGAATACACACATGGTCGTAAGGGTTGAAGATGTGATAGCCCCTGCCACCTGGCTTGCACCATAAACCGCCGCCTTCTTGATGGACTCGCCCTCCTTGCGGATTCGATATATGTTCTCTATAACAACGATGGAGTTATCCACCAGCATACCTATACCCAGAGTAAGTCCAGACATGGATATGATATTAAGTGAAATGTCAGTAAAATACATCAGCACTATCGCGAAGATAACCGAAAGTGGTATAGCACACGCAATAATAATTGTTGGTCTGATATCACGAAGGAATATGATCAGGACTATAATAGCCAGTGAAGCACCCAGAATCATGTTCTGAAGTATTGACTTCACGATCAAATCTATATAGACGCCCTGGTTCATTAAAACAGCAAACTGTAAATCCTCATCCTCTGTTCTTTCGAGACTATCAAACTTATCCAGAATTGTGTCTGTTACATCACCAGTAGAGTAGCCGGTCTGTTTCTCAAATGAAATGAGCATGCCCGGACTGCCATTTAGCTTAGCATAAACATCAGCTGAATCATCCACCTGCTCCACATCAGCAACGTCTTCAAGACGAATGATGCCAACGCTGTCCATATTGAGATCAATAAGGATCAGCTTGGACAGCTCGTCAGCGTCAGCCACCTCCTCACCTATCTTGACCAGGTACTGACCATCTGTTTTACTCTTTCCACCAGCGTAGCCAGCTGGCATTTCAAAGTTCTGAGCCTTCAGGAGATTATTCAGTACATCGATTGAAAGGATAGTATTCAGGTCTGCCGCATCCTTTGTACTCTCCAGAGTATCCTCCAGGGTATCCTCAGCACTTTCGATAGTTGAAAGTCCCTGGGAAAGGGTTGCTGCAGTTTCTGCAAGATTAATAGACTGTTCGATTCCAGTTTTATTCAGTGCCTCTATTGCTTCACTGGTTGAAGTTTTACCTGCTTCAACCTCTTCTATAGCGGCATCTATAGTTTCAATTCCTGTATTTATCTCAACTCTTTTTGCCTCCAGCTCTGCAACAGCAGTAGGCAGATCTGCGTAAGTGTTAACTGTAATACCATAATCTGCAAGTGATGAAGTATTTTCCTTTATCTGCGTATTGACAGCGTCCAGCTGTGCAGAATAGGCAGCCTGGGAAGCTCTTGCTGTGTTGATATCCATTCCTGCAGCAGCCGCAAAGGTTGTATCATCCAGAAGCCCCTGATCATAAAGACCTATAACAGAGTTTAGGCTGTCCAGTCCTGATGCCAGGGCACTTGCGCTGTCGTAGGTAGTATTAAGAGTATCAATAGTTGTACCCAGAGTATCATATGTATCCTGATAGGTATCCTTCTGCTCCGATAGTTCATCTGCTGTCTGATAAAGCTCTATCTGAGTACTCTCAAGAGTTGCAAGATTCTCACCAACTGAGTTTGCAAGAGTTTTCTTTCCAGAAGAAACCTGGGACTGTCCGCTCTCTATATCCTCCTTCGAGGTCTGCAGTTCATCCTTTGCATCCTGGAACTGATCCTCAATTTCAGCCATTATTTTATCATTTAACTTATCTATCTTATCCTGGTTCATGGTAACCTGAACCGTCTCAGTGACGCCACCTGTTGCTGTTACAGACGCAACACCCTCTATTGATTCAAGCTGAGGCAGGATATCTGACTCAATGTAGTCAGTCAGTTCTATGGAATCCATATCAGATACATTTGCAGCTGCGACCATAACCGGTAACATATCCGGGTTAAGCTGCATAACGATCGGTGTGCCTACAGAATCGCCGAACATACCCTCTATCTGATCCAGGCTCTGCTGTATCTCGATCATTGTTGCATCCATATTTGAGCTCTGCTCATACTCCAGAATTACTGTGGAGTAGCTGTTGTAAGACATGGACTGAATATTCTTCAGATTAGATGTAGTTGCGAGAGAGGCTTCTATTGGGGCCGTCACCTCTTTCTCAACCGTCTCAGGGCTGGCGCCCATATCTGTTGTTATTACTACAACATATGGAAGATTCATATCTGGCAGAAGATCCGCTGTCATTCGCATAAGCGCCACGACTCCGATGACAATAACGGCAACAACTACCACAAATACCGTATATGGTCTCTTTACACTAAACTTCGATATCATAATCTCTCCTCAAAAACAGTGAAAAAAAGTTCTGAACAATTGCGAAGAATCAAAAAACTACCACGATTCTTCGCAACGCTCAGAATAACACATCGCCTTTCCCAGGCTTTTCTCTATCCTATTTTCTTCTGGTCAAACTTCAGCTCATCTATAGGAACCGGTCTACTGAAGAGATAACCCTGAGACATATCAACACCAATGGCCTTTATAAATCTAGCCTGGTTTTCTGTCTCAACACCCTCCATAAGAGTTCTCAGGTTCAGATTCTTTGTCATCTCAACAATAGATTTAACTATGATCTTAGTCTGAGGACTGGTTTCAAGAGTCCTCATAAACTTCATATCAACCTTGATCACATCGAAATTGAAATCCTGAAGTGAATTAAGTGATGAATAACCGCTGCCAAAATCATCAAGCCATATCTCAAATCCAAACTCCTTCAGTTCATTCAGCTTAGCTCTAAGCTCCTCACTATCTCTTTCAAGAGCACTCTCAGTAACCTCGATATGAAGATTCCTTACATCAACATTATTAGAAACAACTATATCCTTAATGCTGTCAACTATGTTAGTTATCATAAAGTCAAGTCTTGACAGGTTAATGGATACAGGAATATCTCTTCCAGCCATTCTCCTAAGATCAGCCTGGTCCTTACATACCTGCTCAGCCATAAATGCGTCTATCTTATGAATAAGCTTGAACTCCTCAAGCGGCGGAATAAAATCGCTAGGTGCCAGGAATCCGTGTATAGGATCGATCCAACGAGCAAGAGCCTCAAGCTCAACAACCTGACCACTAACAAGATCAATAATTGGCTGATAGTAAACTCTGAGATATCCCTTTTCAACAGCCTCATCGATATGTGATATTACATATTTCTGGAGCTTATTCTTATTCTCCAGATTTTCACTATAGAATACCAGATTCCTTGTAACATCATGCTTTATGCTATCGCAGGCAAGCTTTGCTTTATCACAGGTAATGCCAACATTTTCACCCTTTGTATAGACAGCTGCACCAACCTTTAAAGACATATGAATATTGCCAAAAAGCGGTTTAACCCTATGATTAACATTTGTAAGTCTTTCATCAATATCCGACTCATAACAAAGAATAACAAAATGATCTTCAGCAAATCTGGCAAGAAGTCTGTTGCTAAACTCATCCTTCAGGATATCTGATATATCACGAAGCAGCTTATCGCCTTTTCTAAAGCCATTTTCCTCATTATAAGCCTTAAAATTACAGATATTGAAATACAGAATTGTTGGATGTTTATCAAGATCCAGCACATTTCCCAGCATCTCATCAGCTCGTATACGGAAGAACTGCATATTCGGAATACCAGTAATCTCGTCAAGATTATTGGTATTACTGGACCTTGCAACCTCAGACAATATGTCAGTCTGTCTCTTCTGGCTCCTATCATAAGGATAGCCGATCACGGTACCTCTTCCGCCCGCCTTAGCCTCAAGCAGTCTTACATCAGCGTGTCTTATAAGTTCATTCATATCACCGCCTGACTCCGGCGTTCCATGCACATAAGCAATAGTACAGGATGGGTGAAATGACTTATCACGGATCACCACTTCACTGAAGCTTTCTTTCAGGCTGCTAAGCTTTTTCTTAAAATCGGCCTCATTTGACTTCTCATCCAGAACAAGTATCTCATCACTTTCGAATCTGTAACAATACTTTTCTCCAAACACTTTTCTTGCGTTCTTTCCTAGATAACTCACAAGTTCCTCACCAAAATCGTGACCAAACATATCATTGAAGAACTTAAAGTAGTCAATATCAATAATAGCCGCAAATACACGTTTTCCCTCAAAGCTGTCAACATCTATACTAAGCGCATATCTGTTCTTAAGTCCCGACATTTCATCATGCCGTGCCTTCTCTTCAGATAAAACATAATTCTCCAGATTATCAAACCTCTCAGCCAGTACAAAGAGATCAAGGAACATGGCTCCCATAAAGAATCCCATCAGATGTACCAAATCAAGATTGAAAACATCCTGGGGCTTAAACATAAATCCCATGGCGAGATATGCACACATAGAGCCAACAAGATACCCAATATGCCTTATAGGATTATCAAGAATAAAAGGAGGAAGGCATATAAGAAGAAGGAAAAATGTAAACGTCAGCGAATTCTTATCCAGAACCGTTCCCATCAGAATTCCAATTATCATAATCGGAATCTGAACAAGATAAAGAAACAGCGTACTTCTCTGAAGATGCTTATCAAGAATAGGTTTTCTAATAATTGAGACAACAACAAAATAAGCAAGCAATACTATATTACCAATGTAACCATTTGTCTTCCTGATAAACATATTTGATAATAGATTTACCAGGGCGACTATGGTTCCAACCAGAATAAATGTCTGGCTCGCAATATAATTTCGCTTAATTACCTCATCCTTATACTTATAATATCTTTTAATACTAAGTCTCTTTAGAAAACTCATTCACGCTATGTCCTTAGACTATATTTTTTTATCTTACTGACCATTAAGCATATCTGACTTGATAGCCTCAAGCTTCTTTTCAGAATCAGCCATATCAGTTCCCTTTACACCATAGTAGAACTTAATCTTTGGCTCTGTACCTGAAGGACGAACACAGCACCAAGCATTGTCCTCAAGCTCATAATAAAGAACATTTGAAGATGGAAGTCCAGTTGATGACTTTTCACCAGTAACAAGATCTACTCTCTCATCAGCCTTGTAATCTCTTGATGCAAGAACCTTTAGACCACCAAGCTCCTTAGGAGGATTTGCTCTGAAGTTCTCCATCTTCTTCTGGATCTCAGCAGCACCATCAACACCCTTAAGCTCAAGTGTTGCGAGACCTTCCTTATAGTAACCATACTTCTCATAAAGATCCTGCATAGCATCGCAAAGAGTCTTGCCCTGCTTCTTATAGAATGCAGCAACCTCACAAAGCATCATAACTGCAACGATAGAATCCTTATCTCTTGCGTATGTTCCTGCAAGACATCCATAAGACTCCTCAAGACCGAAAACATAATTATTGCAGCCTGTCTGCTCGAAGATCTTAATCTGCTCACCAATATACTTAAATCCTGTAAGAACCTCGATGCAGCGAGCGTTATAATGTGCTGCGATAGCCTTTGCAAGATCTGTAGTTACGATAGTAGTAACAAGTGCAGGATTCTCAGGCATTGTACCTGTAGCAAGTCTCTCACTGAAGATATACTCAGCGATAAGCATACCAGACATATTTCCGGTAAAGCTCATATACTCGCCAGTCTTTGTATCCTTAGCATATACACCAAGTCTGTCTGCATCAGGATCAGTAGCAAGAACGATGTCTGCATCCACATCCTTAGCAAGCTTAAGAGCAAGTTCCCAGGCAGGTGCTGACTCTGGGTTTGGATAAGCAACAGTTGGGAAAGATCCATCAGGAATCTTCTGCTGTGGCTCAACATATACCTGTGTAAAACCAAGCTCTCGAAGAACTCGGCGAACAGGTACATTTCCAGTACCATGAAGTGGTGTATAAACAATCTTGATATCCTTAGCCATCTCAGGGATTATCTCAGGGTGAATACTCTGAGCCTTTACCTCAGCAATGTACTTGTCATCAAAGTCAGTACCAATGATATTGAAGAGACCAAGTGCTCTTGCGTCATCCTCGTCCATTGTCTTAACATCAGCGAAATCAGTAACCTTGGCAACCTCTGCCATAATTCCTGTATCGTGAGGAGGTGTTACCTGTGCGCCATCCTCCCAGTAAACCTTATATCCGTTATACTCTCTTGGATTGTGGCTGGCTGTAACTACGATACCAGCGATACATCCGAAGCTTCTAACAGCATATGAAAGCTCTGGTGTTGGGCGGAGTGATTCGAAAAGATATGTCTTGATACCATTTGCATTTAGACACTTAGCTGCCTCACGCGCAAACTCTGGAGACATGATTCTTGAATCATGAGCGATTGCCACGCCCTTCTCCTGTCCGTTATGAGCCACAATATAGTTAGCAAGTCCCTGTGTAGCCTGACGGACTGTATATATATTCATTCTGTTGGTACCAGCGCCTCTGACACCTCTAAGACCACCAGTTCCAAACTCAAGACTACGGTAAAATCTATCTTCGATTTCCTTCTCATCATCCTTGATAGATTCAAGCTCTGCTCTGGTTTTCTCATCGAAATATGGATTCTCCAGCCAGCTCTTATAATTTGTCATAAAATCACTCATTTCACTGTCCTCCTGTATTAAAATCATAGATACTCGTATTATACCATTCTTTGCCCCAATAATGCTATCATTTTTCTATTATTTGTGATAAGATACACAGTGCTTATCCAAGACAGGGGACGGTTCTCTGTCTTGGACGCTAATATCATTTTATATGTGATAAATAAAGACAGAGAACCGTCCCCTGTCTTGTTAAATAATATGGTGGATATATGAAAAAGATAATTCTAACCGGTGGTGGTACAGCCGGTCACGTAACCCCAAATATCGCTATGATTCCTCGTCTCAAAGAGATGGGCTATGAGATCAGCTATATTGGAACCTATAATGGCATTGAAAAGAAGCTTATTGAGGAGATTGGTATTCCGTATTATGGCATATCCTCTGGTAAGCTTAGAAGATATTTTGATATACAGAACTTTACCGATCCATTCAGAGTTAACAAGGGATTTGGCGACGCAAAGAAGATTCTGAAACAGATTAAGCCCGACGTTGTTTTTTCTAAGGGTGGATTTGTTACAGTCCCTGTAGTTCTTATGGCAGCACATCTCGGGATTCCTGTGGTGATTCATGAATCAGATATGACGCCGGGACTTGCTAACAAGATAGCCCTCCCAAAGGCTACTAAAATATGCTGCAATTTCCCTGAGACCAAGGAACTATTCAGCGATAGGGCCACCGTAACAGGAACACCTATCAGACAGGAGCTCTTTAACGGCGATAAAGAAAAGGCTAAGGCTTTCTGTGGTTTTACAGATGATAAACCTGTAGTAATGATAGTTGGAGGAAGCACTGGTAGTGTTGCTATCAACAAGGCTATCTGGGGATGTCTGGATGAGCTTCTCAAAACCTTCAACATTATACACCTTACCGGTAAGGGAAAGCTGAATCCTGATATCAAAGATAAGACTGGATATGTTCAATATGAGTTCATCAAGGAACAGCTGGCCGATATGTTTGCACTTGCTGACGTTGTAATCTCACGAGCTGGTGCAAATGCTATCTGCGAACTCCTTGCTATAAGAAAACCAAATCTTCTCATTCCACTTTCAAAGGCTGCCAGCCGAGGCGACCAGATACTTAACGCCCAGTCCTTCGAAAAAAGTGGCTACAGCTACGTTATCGAAGAGGAGGAAGTTAGTAACGAATCACTACTAAGCGGCATAAAAGAAGTATACGAAAACAGAGAAAAATATATAGAGGCTATGCAGACCAGCGAGCTAGCAGACTCAATAACCAGCATAACCTCTATCATCGATTCCCTTGTTTAAAACAAATGAGTCCAATCGGCTTCAAGCCGTTTGGACTCATTTTATAAATCTTGACTTTTAGTCTACATGCTTAAGTGCTTCATCCATAGGAATCTTCTTGATACGTCTATAATCTATGCACATTACTATTAGGTAGGCCACGAATACAAACAGGAACATTTTTACAAAGCCAAATGGTGTAATGATAAAATCGAACCATCCTTCCATACTCATAAGGTATATCTTAAACACAATTTCCATCAGATAGAAACTAGATATAATCCCCACTATACAGGATATGATCACTACAACTGTTGTAAATGTCAGATATAAACCACTGATTTCTTTATTTTCATATCCCAGAATCTTTACCATGGAGATTGCATTTTCGTTCTTCTCTATGATGATCTTTGTAAGCAGGTAAATAAGTACAGCTGAAAGAATGACACATACATACTGGAAGTAGGTCATAATTGAACCCATCGAATGATCCAGCTGTCTTGATATCTTCAATACATCATCCTCAGTAATAGTTGTCGCTATATACTCATCATCTATACCCTCAATTGGATCGTTGGACATAAATCCTGTGAAATAGTCATCCTCCTCATCGAACATTTCTCTATAATTTTCTATAGGCATGAATACTGTAAGTCCGCCCGAATAATCATAGATTCCCGCAACCTTCATAGAATATGAATCATGATCAAACCTTGCATCAAGTGTAAAATTATCGCCTACTTCAAGGCCGTATTTTTCTGAAAATGACTTTGAAATGTATACATCTTTTTCAGCAAGATCACTCGAAATATTGATGTAGCCACTTCCATCTTCAATTCCATATACGGATATGCTCTCTTTATGATCATTCATTTCATACTGAAGTGAGTTCATAGCAAACTTTTCTGCTGATTTCGTTGTTGTTTCTATCGGTTTTTCGTCTTCATCCTCTGTTGATTTAAGAATTGTCTGATATTTTGCGAACATCATATCAGTCACATTTGCCTTATATGCATCCACGGAATCAGGAAATCCAACTGCCATAGCAAGCATGATCATAACAAAGCTTATACCGATAAGAAGAACCAGATAATTTGGAATGTTCTGCAGCAGAATTCTTGTTCTGAAGCGTGTCAGGAAACTCCACTTTGGAAGTCTTATGGCTTTCTTTCTCTTCTTAGCCTTAAGATCGTGACGTAGGAACTTAAGAGGTGAAAATCTCATCATCCTTACTATAACAAAAAGGTTAATAACGAACATGATTATTACAGGAACAACTGTGGTCTTAACAAATGCATCCGGTGTCCAGAAGGTCTCAGCAACTGGAAGGCTATATGAACCGTAGTACATACTGAAGACCACATTTTTAAGCAGTGTGTATCCCAAAACATTACCAATAAGTGCTGCTATCAGTGTTACCAAAACAGGCATTGTCATATAATGGCGAATAAGCTCACCCTTTGTATAACCGGAAGCTCTAAGAGTTCCAATTACTGACGACTCTTTCGTGATCGTATTACTGATCGTAATCGCAAAGACAAATGCAAGCACTGCCACTAATATATAAAGCATGATACCGCAAATAGTCTTATCTCCGCCCATATCATTTGTAGCAAAATGGATCGCCTGGTTGGAATAATTTGGAAGGAAACCTTCTATCTTGAAGTCCTCGTTGTCACCAGCCTCTACAACTGATTGGGAGATAAGCGCAGCCATAACATTTTCAGAAAGAGCTTTTTCTTCAATCTCATCTTCTGGCTTATCCTCATAAGTCCAGGCATAATTGTAATGGATATTCTTATTTACTCTATCAAAGCCTTTATCTGTAACGATAGCAACATCAAAGTATATCGCATCGAACATTGAATCTGTTGACTTCTCAAACAGAGTGCTATAGTTGACCATAGCGATAAGGCCTGTAACCTTAAAGTCCTCACCACCAACACTTATTGTATCGCCAACCTTGATACCCACATTATCTGCGTGCATTCTATCGATAGCGATTTCATTTTCACTTACAGGAAGCTCGCCCTTATGAATATCATATAAATCTATGTTATCTCTATCCTTATAGATTCGGATATTGCCGTCCTTCTTGTTGTCTCCGTCTCTATCTTCCTCGGCATCCTTATAAAAGTTTTCATATATCTTTATAGCTACTGGTTTGTAGTCAGGATTCTCCAGATCATACTTATCTACAACCTTTTCATACTCCTCATTAACTGTGTCTTCAACCTCCTCGTAAGCCTCTTTTTTTGCATCCTCCAGAGTATCATCGTATTCATTTTTCATGAACTCATCGTAGGCTTCACTATATGCTTCATCATAGTATTCATCAAGAGCAGCCTGAAGATTTTCATCCACGATATCCTGAATCATCTTCTCTTTATCACTGTCGGAAACCTGAGCTCCCATATCAGCGTACTGAGCAATCTGTGCCTCAACCCCTTCTGTAGCCTGTGCTCTGACCTGCTCCTCGATGCCATCCTTTACGGCCTTTTCAATCTCCTCAGGGATAGCCTCATCAACTGCCTTTTTTACTTCCTTATCTGCCTCTTCGTAGCCCTTATCGAGATAATACTGCTTTACATCTGCCTTCTCTCCCTTTTCAAGAGCCTCTATCATTTCATCTGAAGCTTTATCACTAAGCTCAAATGAACCATCCTCCAATTTATTCTCAGTTATCTTATTCTCGGCTGTTGTAAGCATACTGTTGTTGGCCACATACATTCCCGAAATAAAGCCTATCATTACAATAAGAAAAAGCGCTATAACCAGATATTTACGCCACTCGCCAAGAAGCTCTCTAAGAACTCTCTTCTTTAATGGACTCTTTATCTTACTCATTTTTTCTCTCCCCTCTTAAATGTGCAGTGGGGTCCGTCCCCGCTGCACCTAGGTCTGTCCCTCTCTGCACCTTGTTACCAGTCAAGGTCTACTGCAGAAACCTTGTTTTCGTTGATGTTGTTATGTCTTACTACGCCATCACGAAGCTTTATTACGTGATCAGCCATATTCTTGATTGCCTCATTATGAGTAACCATTATGATCGTATTTCCGTATTTTTGATTAACGTCCTCGATTAGTTTCAAGATTTCTTTTGAAGTGTTGTAATCCAGCGCACCAGTCGGCTCGTCGCAAAGAAGTATATCAGGATTCTTTACGATGGCACGTCCTATGGACACACGCTGCTGCTGTCCGCCCGACAGCTGATTTGGTAATTTGTGACGGTGCTTATAAAGACCAAGTGTATTAAGGAGATCATCAATATCCAGAGACTTATCAGAGAGGTAAGCACCTACCTCGATATTCTCCTTAACATTTAGATTAGGTATCAGGTTGTACATCTGGAAGACATATCCCAGATGTTTACGGCGATATTGAGTCAGCCCCTTCTCGCCCATATCCTCAAGCTTATCGCCATTTATTGAAATGTATCCTGAATCAGGATTATCGATACCACCGATGATGTTCAGCAGTGTAGATTTACCAGAACCCGAAGGGCCAAGGAGTACACAGAACTCACCTTTTGCAACTGTAAAGTCCATCCCTCTCAGAACCTCCTGCCTCGACTCACCAGAGCCAAAGCCCTTCTTCAGGTTTACAATCTCAAGAAACTTTCTCTCTTCTTCTGACATAACTCTACCTCCTTCGATTCATTATATGAACGTTCGTTCATATATTCACGTTTGCATTTATATCACTTTTTATTTCAAGTGTCAATATCTTTTTCGGTTTTACTCCATTTTTCTGTTTTTGCTCCACTTTTTAACTCTTTATTCACCTTGTAACTAAAACGACCAAAACCGTAACAACAAAAAGCGAGACACATTTGTAGCCACACTTCTATTCTTGGAAATATCTCCAAGTTGAAATGTAATGCTACAAATGAGTCTCGCTGATTATTCATATACCGAATTGCATGACAAATGTCTAAACAATTGAGATGACGATAATATGAACAGACTTATGTCTGCCAGCTACTCCCTCTTTTGTATGAGTAGTTATTCATATGTTTTGTTTAGGATAGCAGACATATATACATCTGTCAACCCACTTTTTCAAAAAAATGACGTTCAATTTAAAGACGTGAGAGTTTGTTATGTTTTAGGTTCTTTGAACATAAGCACCAAAGTTCCTCCCACCACAGCAAGTAAAACTCCTATAAAAAATGGAAGTTCAAGAAGCACAGTCTGAACCACCTCACTGAGATCTAGTCTTGTTATAAGACTTCCGATCAACGAAAATGAGACTGCAATTCCAAAGCCTATAGTCACACCAGTCAGCAGCATTCGGAGTGCCGATGCATCTTCCATTCTCACTTCCCACTATGGAAAGCATCTTCTCAACGTTCAGCTACCACGTTGTGTCACGTTTTCAAGAGTTCAAGTTCCATCAGGAACATCTCATAGGCATCGTCCTCCCACTGAAGAAGTGGTGCATTCTCACCACCCCCGTTGGTGCTGCGTCGCATAGCAGCATAGGATGACTCCCCAAATTCGATCATATCCATTTCAGATAGAGATACCCCCGCCTCTCTACTGATCCTGCAAAAGTCCGAAAGTGGTGTTGACGATATTCTAGTCGCAAGAAGACTGTCACGTAACCCCTTATCATTCTTTGCTTTTTCTCTTAACTGTTCAAGTAATTCGCCTGTATCCATAATGCTGCCTCCTGAGTACATACGAAACTATATATTCTATAAGACAGAGCACTACCCCGCACTTAGAGTTTGAAACCGAGGCCTACGAACTGGGCAATATCACGGCCTGTATCATCAGTTACGTCTACGTTTATTGTGCAGGTCCTCTGACCATCCTTCTTAATATATGCTCTGGCTATCAGCCTATCTCCCTTAACTGAGGAAAGATAGTTAATGCTCACCTGCTGTGCCACCGTTGGCTGATGTATATTGTTAGAGAGCGCCGCAAATGCAAGATCTGCCAGAGTAAAGATCGCTCCTCCCATTATTCCGCCATAAGCGTTCTGATGTACCTCCCCCAGTGTCACGCTGCACACCGCATAGTCATCTCCCAGCTCGTCCAGAACCATTCCGCTAAAGCTTGCGAACTGATCCTTCTTAAAATGTGCCTGTGCTTCTTTTAAACTACTAAATGTTCCCACAATCCTATCCACTCTTTCTATATATTTTAATCCCAATTATTATTATCAGGTTCTATAAACTACTTTATTCTTGCCAGAGTTCTTGCCTTCGTAGAGCCTGTCATCAGCAGCCTGAACCCATTTATCGATGGACTCCTCTTCATCCCTGGCAGCAATACCTATTGTCACCGAGGTCTTGATCTTGTTCGATTCAAAAATAAACTCTTTCTCGCTGATAGAACGTCTCACCTGTTCCATTTTATCCAAAGCCTCATCCTTGTCATAGCCAAGAACCAGGAACTCCTCGCCGCCCCATCTCGAAACCAGTGAACTGTCACAGATAGTCTTCATAGTCTCCGCAATCGTCTTCAGTATGTAATCGCCAGCATTGTGACCATAGATATCATTTATCTTCTTAAAATCATCTATATCAACCATTGCAACGTAATAATCGCTCGATTTTCCAGACGCTGTCTCCAGCTGCGACACCATATAATGCCTGTTGTAGAGTCCGGTAAGATTATCCTCCATGGCAAGCTTCTTCAGCTTGTCCTCGGAATAAACAATACCCTTGATCATAAGGTTTGTATAAAATATGAGAAATGAAAAAACTATCAGTGAGTTTACGATCCAGAACAATGTGGAAGCTCCTGTTTCGGACGTATAGACCGGTCCTCTGTAATAAGGAATCAGTGTTGCCACAAGGTAACATGCCACAATGATAAAGCTCATTGGAATGGGGTTTATATGCCGTGTATTCAGTTCGCGCCCCATATATGTCGAATAGAAAATGATAGGGATCATTGACAAGCCATAGAGATGAAATCCATAGTCGTAACCAAGACATATGGTGGTAACACTCATATAAAGAGTCAGCCAGAAATACACCATTACCACATATTCATAGAGTTTATTTTTTGATATAAGAAAAAATCCTATAACGTAGATAAGTGCTGTTGGTATACTGAAATACACCAAAAACGCAGCCTTTATGACATAGAAGAAAGCCATAAGGCCAAAAACCATTAAAAGAATCGCTATGTTTACTATAAAAGTTAGTTTTTTCAGATTGTTTATTACCATACCTAAACTATACCACAAAGGCGATATATTTTATAGAAAAATTACTTCTCATTTGTACATAGCAGTTCAATTCGTCATTTGTCCCAGAGGAAATCTGTACCCACCATATCCGCTCCCAGTGACATTTTATCTTCTGCCTCCGCACTATCGTTTATGGTAAATACATATATTATCAGGTCACTGTCTGCCAGCACCTTCGCCGCTTCCCCTGTAAATGTATCTTTGTCACAGCTGAGGCTGGTTATGCCCTCCTCGTCACAATACTTTACAAAATCCTCTGGATCATATATCATTTCTTCTCGTTTTTCATCATTATCAAAATAAAGATTTATGAGCGGGAAGTCGTACGCCTCACGCGCAGCCTTTACCATTTCAGTGGTCTGCCCGCCAGCTATTATTCTGTCCAGCACATCGGTCCTGCCCCCAGCCTCAGTAACCACCTTCTCATAATACTTCTTTGTATCCTCGTAGGTTCTGTGTCCAGCGTCCAGCATAAGATACATATCCGTATGATCCTCCATATAATCAAGTAACTCACCAAAGCTGGTGGCTGTGTACTCCCCCTGTATTTTGAAGGTCATAAATGTATCATAGGTGCAAGTACGCTTTTCTATATCGTAGCCATTTGAAGCAAGCACCTGTTCCTTTTCAAAGGGATATTCCTGCCCCAATCGGAGTTCCCAGTCATTCCTGGTCCACACATTATTCTCGCCGCTGTGGGCACACACCAGTACATCATCACTGGTAAATGACACATCAGCCTCGAAAACCCTGTAACCTGCCTGATAGCACTTGTCTAACATATCAAGGGAATTTATATAAAACTTCTCATTCTCACCTCCCAGGGCGTGAATGATATAGTCCGACGATGCCACTGCCGCGCGGTAATCTGCCATCAACTCCTCAGTTTCATCCACCTCACCACAGCCAGATAACAGAAATACCAGCACCAGAAAGACTATCGCCAAAGCACCGTTACCTTTATTTATTCTAAGCATTTTACTTCGTGAATACCTCATCTCTCACCCTTTACGAATATACAGTATCCACATCATAATATACATCACGAAAAATTGCCAGAATGTTGTCAGCTGTTACGTCCCCGTGACAACATTATTTATTGACGACAACGATATCATCCATGGTGCAGCCAAACATGTCGGCTATAATGATCATATTGTCAATTGTAGGCATAGTATCGCCACGCATCCATTTAAATATTGCCTGTGGTGTACCAAAGCCGCACACTGCCTGGACATCCTTTACCTTTATATTTCTTGTCTTCATCATATTCTTTATATTAGCACCAGTTGCCTGCATATTTACTGTAATCATATATTCCACTTCCTTTCCAATGTCCCTATATATTCTCAAATTAAACTTTTTATAATCTCTAAAATAATGTTCATCAAATCCTGAATAAACCATCATCAACTCGCTTTCTGACAAACAAAAAGGAGATACCTGTCGCAGTATCTCCATAGTCTTCCTATAAAAATACCGCCTATGCATCAGAGCATAAGCGGCTATATCCTTAGCATTCATTTTCCACTTATATCTCAATGCATAACAAATATTCCTTCGTCTGAATGTGCTTCATGACTAAGGTGTGAATACTCGCTATGCAGATATATGTTTCTAAATGTATTCATTGCCATTTCCTTTCTTAGTGCTATGTAAAACAAACTGATACACTAAATCTTTGGCTTGATTATAACACTAAAAAAATATTTGTAAAGTATACTTCTGGTATATCTAAAAAATTACTGGTATATCGTTATTAAATGCTTAGTCAAACTTAAAGCCGTCCAGAAGATCCCCCAATGATGTTCCTATTGATTCAGATTCAGGAATAACCACCTCGGCATCCTCTGCCTCCTGACTCTCAGCATTGTCCAGCAGAGCCTTGATTGACAGGGATATCTTGCCATCCTTGATATCTATGACCTTAACATCTACCTCCTGTCCTTCCTTCAGCACAACCTTAGGATGCTTAATTCTCTTATGTGATATCTGTGAAATGTGAACTAAACCAGAAAGTCCATCTGGAAGATCAATAAATGCACCGTAATCCTTGATTGACGATACTGTGCCGTGATACACCTGTCCCACCTTTACATCAGAAATCTTCTTCTTTCTGCTTAGCTCCTGCTGTTCCTTTAGTATTTCCTTTGCAGACAGGATAAGCTTATCCTCGTCCATATTGGCTTCAAAAACTCTTACCTCCAGCTCCTTTCCAAGAAATGGATTACAATCATCTATTCTTTCAAGAGAAAGCTTTGAAATCGGAATAAACGCTCTAATTCCCTCAAAGTCTGCAACCACACCACCCTTTACCACTTCACTGACAGTAACGGTGATATTTTCCTGCGACTCCTTTAATTCCTCCGCTTTTCTCCAGGCCAGAAGCGTATCAGTATCGTGGACTCCATCGCCCATCAAACTGTATGACTCTTCCAGCATTTGTTCATAATCCTTCATTGATTCTTCCATCTTTCTAACTCCTCACTAGATTTCATTATTTCACCATTTGAGAACCGTCCCCAATTGGTGATTTATTTGCAGACACCATCAGCGCCGATCCAATATCCATCTACATATTGATTGGTCACCATATAACCTGATGCATCGAAGTAATACCAGCAGCCGTCTATCTTGAGCCACTGCGAAGATGGCCACCATCCAGACTTATCCTCTACCCACCATCCGGTACTATTACATTTCCAGGTGAGATAATAATCATCAGAACAGGAACCGTCGCCATTCAGCCAGTAGCCGTCAACGTACTCGTTAGCTGCCATATAACCTGACGCATTAAAGTAATACCAGATGCCATCTATCTTCTGCCAGCTTGAAACTGGGTACCAGCCCTTGGAGTCCTCAACCCACCAGCCAACAGAGTTGCATTTCCAGGTAAGCTCACCTTCGTAGGTGCAGGAACCATCTTCACTGATCCATTTTCCATCTACCCATTCACTGCTTGCATTGTTACCATCAGCACCAAAATAATATGAAATGTTATTGATGGTCACCCACTCATTTCGAGCAACGCTGCCGTCTTCCTTGTAATACTGTGACTTGCCGTCAGTTGTCACAAGTGTGTTTCTTGGAGTTGTATCTGCCCCAGAACCACCTGTTCCGTTGCCAGAACCAGCTTCTCCACCAGCATTTCCACTTTCGCCGCCGTTACCGCCAGCATTTCCACTTTCGCCATTTTCACTTGAGCCGCCATTACCGCCTGCTTCACCACCATCTCCAGGTTTTTCATCAGGCTTTTTCTCGGTTATCATAAATGTCCCTGCAACACAGCCCTTGTATTTTCCTTTACCAAATGCATAAACAGCTGCCTTTCCAGGATTAACATTGTATTCGTAATCTACATCATAGTCAGTTCCTTCCACAAGAGTCTTGCCCTCGCAGGTAACTGTTATATTCTGAGTAATGGCCGAACCTGTATACTCCTTATCTACCACACCCGACATAGTAGCACCATGTGTAGTAAAGTCGTAACCTGCTGTACCGATTGGGATCATTATTCTGAAGAAATCTCCCTCCTTGCGGAACAGATATAACACATCATCTCGTTCTTCGCCATTAACCTTAAGAGTCACATCCTTAACATCAGCACGTGTCCGATAGGTTGTATCACTTGTAGTCCAGGATGAAGGCCACAAGTAACCTGTTTGTCGTATTAGATTTATTGAAGCATAATACTGAACGCCAGGTTTTATATTATTTGTTCCATCTTCTATTCCATAATAATTATTGCCCGTTTCATTCCAATATATTAAAAATACATTATTTTCATCTATCTTTGTTTCGTATTTATCAGTTTTTGTAGGTTTAATGCTACACGTATGATATACAATCTCCTTAAGCTTACTAGAAACCTCACCTTCTGTATATTTCGGATCAAGATCCAGTGAATTAAAATCGCATAATAGGTCAATGGATGAAATGGCTCCAAAATTATTAACTTTAACCGTTGACGTTGCATATTTTGTTGGATAACTGGTGGATGTAGCTTTCACCGTTATTTCATCGCTTGTCTCGTTATAATCGATATGAAGCTTTCCTGAGGAATCTATCTTTGTATTAGCGGAATTGTTGCCAGATATGGACCAGGCAACACCCCTCTCTGTGATATCAACTAATCCCCATACCTTTGCCATATAATAGATATCCTGTCCAGGACCAGACGTCATTTTGTCTGTGGAGACATCTAAATCTAAATTATTCTTATCTAATATAGTAATATGAGTAACAGTCTTAGGCACCTTAAAATAAAATGCAATCTTTTTACTTCCCATCATGTTAAGATACGTTTCATCTCTATTAGCAGTTGCTACTAATGCAACGCTAAAACTTGATGGAACATCCGATAGTTTGGCATATTTAAAAAGAATTGGCGAACTCGTTATTGAATTAACAGCGCTTACTACATCAGCTGGCCACTCATAATCACCATCATAATCTTCATCAATCCCGACAGTCACCTGGTAATAATAATCTTTATCAGTTGATACATAATTTGATCCATCACCAATGCCTACAAAACCTGTAGATTTTTTTACAACTAAAAAAGTATTAGCTTTATCAACATACAGATGTTCATTGCTTGCAAATACTTTTTCTCTCAGTTTATTCTGAGCCTGTAATTCTGTCATATCGACACTTATTGGCACCGCGATGCCTGATTTTAAGCCTAGAAAAACCTTATTCACAGGATATGCTTCAACCTTCTTTGCTGGCACCATAACGCCAGATAGCACAAACACAAGCGTAAGCAGATACGCTACGTATCTTCTAAACCCTTCAACCTTCTTCATATCATTTCACCTCCCAAATTATTAAGGCGTTTTTTCCAACATACAATTCGAAGTATAGCATACCACTTATCTGCTGTCATCATCCCCAAGGATGAATTTGTAAAATGAATATATAAAAACAACAAACGAGAACCGTCCCCGATTGTTGAATTATACACAAAAAAAGTCCGCCGGGATATCCCGACGGACCTATAATTCTTTATTCAGCAGAAAGCTTAGAACTTACCAGCCTTAGCAGCCTCTTCGATTGATACAGCAGTTGAAACTGTCATACCAACCATTGGGTTGTTACCAGCACCGATGAGACCCATCATCTCAACGTGAGCAGGAACTGATGAAGAACCAGCGAACTGAGCATCACTGTGCATACGTCCCATAGTATCTGTCATACCATATGAAGCAGGACCTGCAGCCATGTTATCTGGGTGAAGTGTACGTCCTGTACCACCACCTGAAGCTACTGAGAAGTACTTCTTACCAGCCTCTATACGCTCCTTCTTGTATGTACCTGCAACTGGATGCTGGAATCTTGTAGGGTTTGTTGAGTTACCTGTGATAGATACATCAACATTCTCCTTCCACATGATAGCAACACCTTCCTGTACATCGTTAGCGCCGTAGCAGTTAACCTTTGCACGTGGTGACTCAGGATCCTTTGAGTAGCACTTTCTAAATACTTCCTCAACTTCTCCTGTGAAGTAGTTATACTTTGTCTCTACATATGTGAAACCGTTAATTCTTGAAATGATCTGAGCAGCATCCTTACCAAGACCGTTAAGGATAACTCTAAGTGGCTTTTGACGAACCTTGTTAGCCTTCTCAGCGATACCGATAGCACCCTCTGCAGCTGCAAATGACTCATGACCTGCAAGGAATGCGAAACACTCTGTATCCTCTTCAAGAAGCATCTTTCCAAGGTTACCATGTCCAAGACCAACCTTACGTCTGTCAGCAACTGATCCAGGAATACAGAAAGCCTGAAGTCCGATACCAATAGCTGCTGCAGCGTCAGCTGCCTTTCTGCAACCCTTCTTAATAGCTATAGCAGCACCTACTGTGTAAGCCCACTTAGCATTTTCAAAACAGATTGGCTGGATTCCTTCGATGAGGTTATATACATCGATACCAGCTGCATCTGTGATTTCTTTACACTCTTCAATTGATGAGATGCCATACTCCTTAAGTGCAGCAAGGATCTGAGGCTCTCTTCTTTCATATGATTCAAATAATGCCATTTTATCTTCCTCCTTCTTACTGCTTTCTTGGATCTATACATCTAACTGCATCTGCAACACGACCATACTGTCCAGCTGCCTTCTCGATAGCTGTGTTAGCATCGTCACCAGCCTTGATGAAGTCCATCATCTTACCGAAGTTGATGTACTTATATCCGATGATCTCGTCGTTCTCATCAAGAGCAACATCTGTGATATAACCATCTGTAAGCTCAAGATAACGAGGTCCCTTATCAAGTGTTCCGTATGTTGTACCAACCATTGAACGAGCGCCCTTACCAAGATCCTCAAGACCTGCACCGATCTGAAGACCATCCTCTGAAAATGCACTCTGAGTTCTTCCGTAAACGATCTGAAGGAAAAGCTCTCTCATAGCTGTGTTGATAGCATCACAAACAAGGTCAGTATTAAGTGCTTCCATAACTGTAAGTCCTGGAAGGATTTCAGCAGCCATAGCTGCACTGTGTGTCATACCTGAACAACCAATTGTCTCTACTAATGCTTCCTGGATGATACCATCCTTTACGTTGAGGGAAAGCTTGCAGCATCCCTGCTGAGGTGCACACCAGCCAATACCGTGTGTATAGCCTGATATATCCTCAACCTTCTTTGCCTGTACCCATTTTGCTTCCTCTGGAATAGGGGCAGCACCATGATGTACTCCCTGAGTTACAGGGCACATGTTCTTAACTTCTGTTGAGTAAATCATATGATCCTCCTTATAAAATATTGTGGTAGGGATTAATTTAGTTTATTCTAAATCAACGCTAACTTACATATTACCATAAATAGTAATAATTTGTAACATTTTTTTAATTTTCTATAAATAAATATTAATGCAGATTCCTGTCTTTCTTTTTCTGCAGGAGAGTCGTGGTGTCAAGGCCAGCAGATACCGGCTCCTGTGCAGTCTGTTTTTTCGCCTTCTTATTCTTCTTTCCAGCAGTATTCGGAATCATACTATCTGCTGTTTGATTGTTAGCGCCAGGATTTCCAGAACTCTGTACATTCAGATTTTGAGCATTCGTCGTAAAGCCTCCACCACCCGAAGCAGTACTCTCAGATACCTGTTGTCCCGATCCAGTCACGGTGTTTACGGTCTGTGCAGGCACCTCCTTTTTCGACTTCAGCTTTGAACTGCCCGAATTATTTACAGAACTGCCCCTCACGAGTAAACGGCTCAGATCAAATCTTCTGATCACTATATCTATCAGAAGTAAAATGATAGCGAGCACGATTATTATGTCGGTGATATCACGCTTGTTCTGATTTACGCCCTTCACCTTAGTATACAGCTTGGTATCAGTCTCCAGCATACGTCCATACTGTTCCACAAAGCTTATAAAGTTTGCATTGGATATATCACGCCTATATTCATCAGAGAACTCCAGAGTTTCCAACGCAGTTGTGGATGCAACTATATCATCACCCTCTTTTCGATGAATGTTGATGGTGTACACTCCCATTTCCTTTGGTTCGAAGGCTGCTGTATAGTTTCCGGGCTCGCCAGGTTCAAGCGCTAGTTCCTCACTCACTCCCGATGGAGAGGTATAGACTCCCACCAGAGAAGTATCTTCTGAATACGAGCTGGCCGTATAGCTTATTTCTATCTTTCCGCGCCTCTTGTAGACAGAGACTGCATCCTTGCCGAGATCATTTTCCATGCTCGTATAATCCAGTATCCTCTTCCACATTTCCAGGTAATCCTGCTGGGAGGCAAGAGATTCATTCCAATCACCAGATGCAGTGGTCATCAAAGCTACACTATGTCCCAGGCCATACTGCCAGCTGGAAAGAAGCGGGTCGTCTTCACAGGTGGTTATCACCTCACGGGCACCGCTCTTCGTAGACGTGGCGATGTAGCCAGTAATATTTGATATACCCTCTTCATATAGTCCCGAAACCAGATTCGAGTTGCTTGTATAAAGAGAGAAATCTCCATTCTTATAATATGCCGTTCCAGAGAGATAAACCTCTTCGGCAAATATCTTTGGAACATCTGTAGATGAATCTGAGTAATAATAACGTCCGCCACACTCATCAGCCAGTCTCTCCAGAAGTGATGTATCACTGTCAGAGCCAATTGCAATCGTAGACATGGTGATATTATTATCATTTATCAGGTCGATGGCATCATTAAAATCTGTGGTTTCACCTTCACCATCAGTTAGCAAGAGTATGTGCTTAACTCCGGCATCTGCAGATTTCAGGGCATTTGCAGCTTCGATAACAGCTGGCTTTATGACAGTTCCGCCCATTATACCAAGTGTCTCTATCTTATCCTTGATGGCCTCTTTATCCTCAACCTTAACCAGTTTCTGCTTCCACTCATATCTATCACTGAAGGCAACAACACCCACATAGTCATTCCTGGTAAGTGTATTTACTGCTTCCTTCGCAGCATCTACAGCCACATCTATCTTCTTACGTCCTCCTGTAGACTGACCAGTTATTGGGTCGTAGCCCGCAGAATCCATAGATCCTGAGCAGTCAATGACCATTACCATAGCAAGAGATGGAGCCTCATCGATTCCCTTTGGAGTCATATCAACAGGAAGGATTTCCTCCAGCACAGTATCTTTATAACCTCCCGGTGCATAGCTTTCCCTTCCACCTGTACAGATAAGTCCTCCACCGTAGTCTCTGACAAATGTCTGAAGCAGAAGTGGAAGCTCCTCTGGCATATCATTTATGTGACAGTCATCCAAAATAATAGTTTGATACTTTAATACTTCGGTTATTGAGTTCGGAGCACTTAGAGCTGAAACAACTGTCACATCCTTATTGAGAGACTCCAGTATATTTACAAGTCCGCTGCTATCCTCAGACACACCTGATATTATAAGAATCTTCTCAGGAGCATCAACAAGAGCCGCAGAGATCATACTGTTGTTTTCTGATACAGTATCCCCATCAGCCTCAATGGTAACAGTCTTCTGCTCGATAGAAGCATCGCCAGCGATATTATTTAATACAAATGTATTCTCACCCTTGGTAAGCTTAACCTTACTGTCTTCCTCAAGATTGCTTCCATCCCAGAGTTTAAGCGTGGCGCTGGTTTCATAGGTACTGTAAACCGTCACCTTGATGCTGTATGCATCGCCCGTTGCCATTTTATCAGGCATATCCACGTTCTGAATATACACATCCTTGCCGTAATCAGCTTCAAAAAGAAGTCCGCAGAGCTCCACGTCGTTCTTCTCCAGCTTGTCCTTAACAGCGCCAATATCTCCCACTGTTTCTTTACCATCGGTAAGCACCACAACTCTGCCCAGACGATTGTCCGGGATCAATGATATGGCATATGCCGCTGCGTCTTCTATATTGGTGGCTGTTCCATCCGGATTTGTAGCGAGGCCATAATATTCATTTTCAGAGCTGACGAACTGATCAGTTATGGCATTTCTGCCAAATGTTACGATACCGTAGCTTTCACCGAGTGGCAGCTCCTTAATCTTCTCCCTAAGATAATCCTCCTCCAGCTGAAGACTGCCTATATTGCTGTCCGACATATCCACAAGGAATATTGTAGTAGTTTTATGCTTTCGTCCTGGGAGATTTACTCCAATAATAGATAGAACTACAAATGCTGTAAGCACTACCCTCCAGATCAACTCCGGCTTCTTTATATGAGTCTTTCTTCTTATATAGATGATCCAGTCCAGAATTATAAGCAGAAGCGCAATAACCAGACATATCTTCTTAAGTGAACCGAACCTTACTCCATAATCAGCCTGCTTGATATAGCTCATGGACTGTATATCCTGAGTGCCATCGCCTTCTGAAGAAGGGAATCTTGTAACAAAATATTCTGTCTTTCCGCTATCTTCCAGCTTATATATATCAGCTTCAGACAGGTCTGCCGCTATCCCCTTCAGATTAGTTAGTTTCATATTGCTACTAACTGATGGACTGAGTGAAAGTGATTCTCCTGCCTGAAGATATTTTTCTCTCACCAGACTATCATCAGTGAGATAAGTGAGGCTGTCTGCAACAAATATAGGGAACTCAGCCATAAGTGGATATTCGGAATCTCTTATATCAAAGCCAAGAACAACCTGACGCACACCATCATGCTCACCATAATATGCTACGACTGTCTCATCCTCTGTGCCCTCATTTATCACCATAAGAGGCTCTGCCCATTCAGGACAATCCAGCTCATACAGATTGGACGCGCCAAATGTATAATCTGACATATCATTTATCAGGTCACCTGTTTTTACAGTAACAATAGCGCCCTTCTTTACATTTGCATCCTTAGGATGATAAGCCTGAACCAGACGATTCTTATTCTTTGTTACAAGTTCAGCCTTATCATATATGAGCACATTTTTCTCTGCATCAGGCACATCACTGTCTGATGTCACTTTTACAATAGCTTCCCCAGCAACTGCCTGATAAGCCTTTTCGTAAAATGTATTTCCAGCACCAACAAAATAAGCGGAGGCCAGGCTGGTGTCAGTCTTTACTGCATAAGCGGTATTATCTCTTGACAGACCGTCCTCTCCAAAACCGGTAAGCTCAGCTCTGACATAATCACCCTTAACGTCTTTGCCAAGACTTAGTATCGTATTACTACTATCTTCGGATAAACTGATGCTCCTAACATCCAAGAGACTCCCCTCAGCATCATAAAGAGTTATATCAAATGAAGCCTCTGTCACACCCTTCGTCTGGTAACCAACAGCTATATCGTAGAGACCATCAGCGTTCTTCTTCATAGACATCTGAGTTAGTCCCGCATTTGATGACGGCTTACCATACACCTTGATATCAAGCGAGAGCTTGCTCGTTATGTCTTTAAGATTTGCCGCACCCGCTCCATCTGTGAATACGATAATATCCTCACACTCCAGAGACTCCATTATTCCCTCAGCGTCTCTTATATCTCCCGAAGTATCTGTCGGCTTGATACCAGATAATAGCCTTTTAAGCTTCTGCTTGTCGCGACTCTTATTTGCCAGCACCTCTATGGTCTCACCACAGCTTATGATAGAAACCTCGCCCGAAGATGTCTCCACAAAATCCTTTGCATCCCTGATAGCTGATTCAAATCTAGTATCTGTGCCTTCGTCCTGGAACTGCATACTGCCGGTGGTATCGATTACCAGTATAGTAGACTTACTGCTGCCAGATACATTTCTCTTAATTGCTGGAGACATAGCCGCAAGCATAAGAAAAAGAAGTGCAAGAATCTCGATAAACATAAGTATATTCTTGATGAGCTTCTTGGAAAATGTAGTACTACGCTCATTACGTTCAGCGTTCTTCCACAGCAAAACAGAGGGCACAACCTTTCGTACCCCCTTCGGCTTCATCAGATATAATATTATGATGATTGGCACTCCCACCAACGCTATCAGCGGAAGCAAACTAGCAAATGTCATCTTTTTTCCTCAAAGACATGGGACGGTTCTCTGTCCGTTTTTTAAGACAGGGGACGGTTCTCTGTCTTGTATTAAATGAATAGGTCACGCATCGATTCAAAGAGTAGTTTGTGAAGGTTTTCACCTGTTGAGCAGAGGACGTACCTTCCGCCTGCCGCCCGGGCCTTCTCTTCTATACTGCGCATATAATTATCAAGAGCTTTCTTGTAATCTCTGATTGAAAACTTATCGAGAGTAAGGCGAACTTCCTTCGTCTCCTGCTCACTGTCAATCAGCTGAAATGCTCCATCATCATCTATTTCAAGCTCCTCCTGCGAAAGCACGTGGAGAAGTGTAACCTCCATTCCGTGATAGCCAAAAAGCTTCAGTATATCCGTCTCCGCATCCAGAAATCCCTCATCCATAAAGTCAGAGATGACAAATGCAACGCCCCCCCTGCCTCTAATAGCCTTCTTAAGAGACTCCATCAGATTGATACTCCGCGCTTCCTCGCCCGGGTGAATTCCTTCAAGCCATTTTCTCAGGGTTCCAACCCCTTGTTTACCAGATGGAACTTTAAATGTATACGTAGGATTCGCCAGATCTGTAATATACACACTATCTCTGCCGCTAGATGCTATGTAGCTAATAGCCTCCGTAAGTTCTGACATAAGCGTACTCTTCAGCTTCTCGCCGAACTCCATGGAACGGCTGGTATCGAGAAATATACTGACCCTTCCCTCTTTTTCCTCCATAAACTCCTTAATATAGAGCTTATCCAGGCGGGCAAAAGCATTCCAATCCACATAGCGCATATCGTCTCCAGGAATATATTCACGGTAACCCGAAAACTCCGCAGAACGACCCTTGGCAGAGGATCGCCTGAGGCCCTCCCCCTGAGACATACTGCGCTTAATTGAAAGCTTCAGCATATTCAGTTTTTCAAGCTCGCGTAAATCTATTGTCTGCATATCAATTTCCTCAAAATGTGCAAAAAGGGACAGACCTATGTGCAATGGGGACAGTCCCCATTGCACATTATAGCTGGGCGATGATCTGGTCTGGGGTGATTCCGTCGGCTACTGCGTCGAAGCTGGTTATGATTCGGTGACGGAGTACTGCTGGTGCTACGTAATCTATATCCTCAAAGGCAACATTCAGACGTCCCATCATAAAGCTTCTTGCCTTGGCACAGCGAACGATATACTGAGCAGCACGTGGGCTGGCCCCCTCACGGATATATTTGTTCTCTGCGTGTGTATTCATAACCAGAGTGAGAGCCCGGTCCATAACCGGCTCCGCAATTGGAATCTGCTGTATCATTTGTCTTATCTCAATCAGAGACTGAGGCGTGATCACTGGCTGTGCAGGCTGTACCCCAAAGCCCTCTGTAAGGTTGACGATTGCCGCCAGCTCCTGCTTTGTCGGATACTCCACCAGAAGCTTCATCGCAAATCGGTCCAACTGAGCTTCTGGAAGCGGATAAGTTCCCTCCTGCTCAATGGGGTTTTGTGTAGCTATAACAAAAAATGGATCCGGTAGTGCATAGGTTACATCACCAACTGTCACCGTGTGCTCCTGCATAGCCTCAAGAAGCGCCGACTGTGTCTTCGGTGTTGCACGGTTTATCTCATCGGCAAGAACTATATTTGCAAAGATTGGGCCTGCCTCAAACTTAAAGCTGCTGCCCTGCTCATTTCTCACCATAATATTAGTACCCGTTATATCTGCCGGCATAAGATCTGGGGTAAACTGGATTCTTTTAAATGACATTTCAAACACGTGACTGATGGTCTGCACGAGCCTTGTCTTTCCCAGACCCGGCATACCCTCTAAAAGGACATTTCCACCTGTAAGAAGCGCCATCAGAAGACTTTCAACAGTTTTTTCCTGACCTATTATCTCCTTATGAATCTCAGTTCTTACCTGATTTATCACACCTATCGCCTGATTGTAATCCATTTTGTTATCCTCCGACTGCTTTATATTATCCTTCTTATTGCTTACTCAGATAATCCTGAGAAATATTACTTATTCAGATAGTCCTGAAAAATACTGCTTGATGACGTCTGACATGGTGCCTGGGTATTTACCCTTGTCGATGCCATCATAGGCCTGCTCACTATACTGGTTGACTACTGTATCATATGGAACCTGGGTTCCTTCCCAGGTAAGTCCATTCTGTTCGTGTGAATACTGGGACGTAGTATTGTCGCTGTATTCACCGGATATATTCTCATTCACACTTACATAATCGTGATTATGTTCCATTGATGACATACTGCTATTTCCGCCCTGGCCCTGACCTGAACCGCCACCGCCTGAACTCTCCTGACCAGACTGGCCTTCACCGCCAGACTGACCTTCGCCTTCGCCAGACTGGCCTGAACCTTCTCCGCCAGACTGACCTTCGCCCTCGCCAGACTGACCTTCGCCTTCGCCGGACTGGCCTTCACCCTCACCAGACTGGCCCTGCTCGCCATTTTCACCGTTCTCACCAGACTGGCCTTGCTCGCCATTTTCACCGTTCTCTCCAGACTGACCCTGCTCGCCATTTTCACCGTTCTCTCCAGACTGACCCTGCTCGCCATTTTCACCGTTCTCTCCAGACTGACCCTGCTCGCCATTTTCACCGTTCTCTCCAGGCTGGCCCTGCTGCCCGCTCTGACCATTTTCACCATTCTGGCCCTGCTGATTTGAAGCAACCTGTTTCTGCGATTCATTCTGATTATCAGCAATCTCCTGAGCCGACTTCATCTGCTTCTGAACACCTTCAGACTTTCCATTCGCAAGGGAATTAAGTTTTTCAGAAGCCTCTCCAAGCTTGTAGTCATACTTGTCCTTGGCCTTCTCAAAATCTTCCATAGAGGATGCCTGCTTAAACTCCTGCTGTGACATTTCCAGCGAATCCATCATTTGCTGCAGTTCTGCCAGTTCCGCCTCTGTGAGTTCACTCTGATCAATGGCCTCCAGTGCCTCCAGCATTTCCTTAACTTCCTTCTCAGCTTCCTTTGCCTCCATCACAGCCTCGTGCTTATCAGCCGCCACCTTCTTGGCATTTGTTGGAAGCAGGAACAAAAATATAGCCAGAATAAATGCGAGAAAGCATAATCCCAGCTTTAGCCAGGGCATTTCAAACTTTACATTTACCTTGAAGCCCTCAGCACGAAGATGGGCTTCAGCATCATTTCGCTGCATTATAATTACTGGATCTTTATACTTCTCGTTCTCAAGAGCAGTTATTATCTTCTCCTTGAATCCGAAGCTGTCTATATATATGGCCGCCGCCTTGTCATCCACGCGCTTTCTGATTCCCATAAAAATACCCACTGGAACTGAGAGAACCGGTGGGATAATGGCCGCAATTAGCACGACCTTTTCGTAAATAGGTACGAAGAGGCTGATGGTCACAACAAGAAGTCCCAGGAGCACGCCAACTAATAGCGCCGAGACCACAGACTTCCTCATAATATTTCTATTCAGTTTTATCCTTATCTTATCGACAAACTGATATATATACTTCATATTTCTCCAATAAAATGTCCCTCATCCGTCCATCCTGAAATGTGTTTACTTCTTGCCCGGACGAATCTTCAGGGTTGCCAGCCAGATAAAGAAAGCAGCAAGCCCCAGCTGGAATATACATGAGGTCACGATCCATACATTTGACTTAAATATCCAGTTAATAAAATCTGGATAGTTGCTGTAGCTGATCATATACTCCATCAGGTTCTCACCACTGATCTTCTGATAGAAGAATATCAGAAACTCGTGAACCGGATTTATCAGTGTGAATATGAAAACCACAAAGAAATCATCTATATCACTTACAATACTAACAACCAGCGCTGGTGCATATGTGAGTCCGTAAATTGCGCCGTAGATAATATAGGACACGATAATAGCCGGAATCGATTTCTTAAATACAGCAGAGCAAAATGTACCAATACTTCCTGCATATATAGCGTAAACAAACGCAAGGATCAGGTACTCAAAAAGAGTAGCCCAGCCAATACCGCCCATAACGAAAGAAACCGCCATAAGTGGAACACTGGCTATTACGAACATCATAACCCTTAAAACTGCCGAAGCAATCTTTCCTATGATAATGCTGTAAGGCGGGATGGTTGTGGTTAACATAACATCCATAGTCTGTCTTTCCCTCTCCCCCGATATGGATGAGGCAGTAAAGATTGGTACTATAAGTGAAATGATACAGAGTTGCGCCACTCCTATCACAGGAAAGAAGGCAACATAGCCCTCATATATATCTGTATTCTTATAATAGCTTTGGTAGCTGTTGATGCCTCCGATGACCAGCATAGTAAAGATAAATACAATTCCCAGCACAGCTACGTATGCAAAGAGCCCCCAGGAATATTTCATACTTCTGGATATTACTCGAAGGTCCTTCTTGACAATTGGATTAACTTTTATCTTATTCTTTATATCCATTATGCCGCACCTCCTGTCATATCCATAAATATCCTCTCGAGAGTTCTCTCCTCTCTATGGAAGCCAGACACAACAACACCGCGGTTAATAAGATCAACCACCAGTCTGTCAGCAAATCCGTCATCAGCCACACCACTCAACATTATCTGATTCTCGCGGATTGACTCGATTCTGACATAAGGATTCTCCGTAAAGATTTGTGTAGCACGTTCGATACCAGAGGAAAATGATATGATCAGACGACTCATATCAGTACCAGTCTTCAGGATATCCTCCATCTTTCCAGCTGCAATAAGATGACCCCTGTTCATTATTCCGATTGCGTTACACATTTCAGATATATCTGCAAGGATGTGGGAGCTGATAACTATGGTCTTGCCCATGGACTGAAGGTTCATAAGAAGCTCCTTCATCTCAACTCTAGCCACAGGATCAAGTCCTGAGGACGGTTCATCCATCACAAGAAGATTCGGGTTGTGAAGAAGTGCTCTGGCAACACAGAGTCTCTGCTTCATACCACGGGACAGAGTATCAACATAGAAATCCTTCTTATCCTGCAAATTAACAAGAGCAAGCAGATCATCCGTGGTTGCATTAATGTCGCGGTAGGTCATACCATTTAACGAGCCATAGAACTCCAGATACTCCGTTACCTTCAGGTTATCATACACACCAAAGAAATCAGGCACATAGCCGATATTCCTTTTCAGCTCGCGCATGGCTTTGCCAGATGCAGTCTTTCCAGCACTATTTACTGCGGTTACTCCATTTACAGTAACGCTTCCAGAGGTCGCCTGCAGCAGTCCGCAGACTATTCTTATAGTTGTAGTCTTTCCAGCTCCATTTGGCCCAACAAATCCAAAGAGATCACCTCTTGGAACCCTGAGTGTCAGCCCCTGAACAGCAGGGAAACGACCATAGATTTTATATAAATTATTGATATATAACATCTCTTTCCCTCCTATTCTAGTAATAACTATAATAAACGTCCCAGGACTTTTCATTCTGATCAGTCTTACTCTTTGATTCCTTTACACCAAGCACGATGATCTGACAGTCCGAAGTATTCAAAGTCTGCTCAGCCAGTATCATAGAAGCAATTGCACCTGAAGAATCGTAATCCTTCTTATCGTAATACTTCTTTGTATAATCATTGTTCAGATGATCATAACCAAATGAATATGATGCATAATTGTATGATGTAGAATCCAGATCAATCTTTATCTTGTCCCCATTCTTCACATCCTCTTCCAGCTGTGCACCTGCCTGGGTAATGATCATCACAAAGTCGAAATCTATTCCAGTAGTATTTTCAACTGTTCCATCATCTATTCCTGTCACGGAAGATGATGAATAATAGTCATAGTCATAATCCTCATATTCTTCTAAATCATCTAAATCATCTAGTCCGTTATTACTGTTCCCAGAAATGGAAACATCCAGTTTGAAGTTACCATTTCCAGAATCTCTTGAAGAAAGAACTGCACATCTCGTATCAAATGCGCTGTCAGGGTAAAATGTTATCTTTTCCCCACCATCTGACTTCTTTACAGCCATATCTACCTTTTCTGTCCCACTATATGAATACGAATCAAGCACACATGCATAGTCATATTCATCATTAGTTTTGATATCCCATTCCTCTGGATCTGGCGCATATCCAAAGAGATAGCAATCCTCCTTGTTACTATCGAGATTAACCACATTTACCGACTTAAGAGTTATTCCCTTTACTCGGATTCCCAGACTGACAAGGAATACAAACAACACAAAAACCAGAGATAGAGCCGGGATTACAAGCCATATCTTCTCTCTCATTTTCATAGCTTTAAGTATAAGGTACGCGATGGGACCAACAAGAGCAGTATACGCAATGATGAGCAAAACAAGGAGCACCGAAGCAGACTTAGCCGGTTTCTCCATATAGCCCTGCAGAGTTTCAAGCGTATATACATTTAGATTTGAATAATTTTTGTTGTTATAAAGATCTCTGGTGTTACCTATAACATCCTGATACATGGAGTTTATGCAATCAGCCATTTGATAATCTTCTTCTCTGTACTCAGCCAGATCTATGCAATATGATACGATCATTCCACTACCTGAACTCGCAGAATAAGACAGATTACTGTCAAAATAATACTTGCCGCTATAGTAGTCGAAGCTGGCTATCTCGTATTCCTCTTCTGTTTCATATCCATTTTCATCGTTGTATTTTGAAGTATAGGAGGATGAAAACTTAAAGCCAAGAAAACTCTGATCAAAACCGGAGATAACCTCCTCAGCGTGACTACCAGAACCAAAAATCAGGATACCGCCCTGGTTTGTCCAGTTTTCTATTTTAGCTATAGTTTCATCTGAAAGCGTGCTGGTGTCGTAATCATTTATTATAAGACCTGCCAGTGAATCAATATCTTCAGAAAGCTTCGATCCAACAGCTTCCTCCAGCCCTACATAATAATTCTGTCCATTTACTACAATACGACTTCCACCCAAATCCATAAAATACAACGCATCTGGATTATTGGAAAGAATACCAAACTTCAGTGTTCCGTTATTCTGAACAAACAGCGACTGAAATTTCTCGGCATACTCCTTCTTACCCTTCTGATCATAGATCTGAACCTCGACAACATTTGAATTTGTCCTGGCCATTGAAGGAACATTTACCTTGTAGGTCTTTGTGGACCCACTTGGGATAGAAATATCTACATCATAACCTACACTGGTGCCACCTAAATCAACAGCAAGACGAACAGTACCTGAAAAATCCTTTCCAGAATTCTCTATATCCATACTAACGATATAGTATTCTGAATCATTAGATAGTTCAGAATCTACGTTCACTTTAAAATCCGACCTTGCAGCAACGGCCTCAGAACAGAAAAATGTTAAAACCATTCCCGCAACAAGTAGTATGGTCAGTATCCAAGTGCCCAAAAAAATCAGGGCCCCATTTTTCCTAATCATATAAATAATTCCTCCACTAGTGTTCTATTGACAAAAAATCTATGTGTGTGGTATATTCCTTCCTGCGAGTAGGACAGATGATCGCGGGACCGTTCTTCGGTCGTGAGGAAAGTCCGGGCATCACAGGGCAGGATGCTGGATAACGTCCAGTTGAGGTGACTCAAAGGAAAGTGCAACAGAAAGTATACCGCCCCATCTTTGATGAGGTAAGGGTGAAATGGCGAGGTAAGAGCTCACCGCCTGGCTGGTGACAGACAGGGCATTGTAAACCCCATCCGATGCAAGACCAAGCAGAAGTGTTGACGCTGCCCGCCGAGCTTCAGGTAGGTTGCTTGAACCCTATGGTAACGTAGGGTCTAGATAGATGATTATCCAAGACAGAACCCGGCTTACAGTCCTACTCGTATTTATTTCACGTCGCAAGTTGCAAGCAACTTGCTTTTTTTATGCCTTACTACACACTATCACACTTTGAAGCAGCCGCCACCGATGAACTCGCGCATCAGCGAATTCTGCGGAACGTTCTGCACATCTATTCCCAGGAAATACCCCAAAAACTTTAGAAGCCGGTTAGCTTCGTAGTATTCATCGCTATCCTCCGGAACACCGTAAAGCAGTGGTTCTGCAAAGGTCTTAATAGCAGGAAGCTCGTAGATAATTGCCGAATTGAACATTGTATCTGCCTCTTCCTGGAATGGGAAGATATATTTTTCTTCTCCACGTCTTACAGATGGCCACATCTTGATAGTCTTTGTTGCCGAGTGCCCCCTGGTTCTCGCATCTCTGACTATTCTTCTCAGCAGTCTGGTATCAGTAGTCGATATCCTGTTGTGCTCATCCAGATTCAGCTGGGTCAAAGCACTGATATATATCTTGTAGCAGCTATCCTTTGGAAGGGTCCTTGTGGACTCAGGATTCAGTGCATGTATTCCTTCCATTACTATGACGTCATTTTTACCAAGCTTAAGGGTTGAACCGTCAAAAACCTTCTTTCCAACAGTAAAGTCAAATGTAGGCATTTGGACCTCTTCGCCCTCAAGAAGCTTTGACATGGTAGTCTCCAGAAGATTTAAGTCCACTGCCTCAAGGCACTCAAAATCAAAGTCTCCATTTTCATCAACAGGAGTCTCGCTTCTTTCCTTAAAGAAATTATCCATAGCAATAGGATGCGGATGCACACCATAAGCCATGAGCTGAATACTAAGTCTGTTGGAAAATGTGGTCTTTCCCGAAGAGGATGGTCCGGCAATCAGCACCAGCTTCTTATCCCCATCAATAATCTCCTTAGCTATATCTGCAATCTGCTTCTCCATCAGTGCTTCCTGAACGAGAATCATATTGCTGACGCCACCATTTACTATAGCATCATTTATATCGCCGACATAACCAACGCCAAGTCTGTGGCCCCAATCCTCAGTCTTTCTAAGAACTGAGTAAAGCTTATTGGGAAATGTATAAGTTCCTGTCTCAGGATCCTTCTCAGGGAGCTCACCAGTAGACTTAAGCGGTATCACAACGATAAAACCATCATCGTAGCTCACAAGATCAAACTTCGACAGATAACCTGTGGATGGCACCATATAGCCATAGTAATAATCCCTGTATCCATCCAGGGAATATATATTAATCCTAGATGACTTCCTGTATTTAAGAAGCTTTGCCTTTCCAGGCAGATCACGGCTTAAGAACTCATCCTTCATGTCAAATGTAGAACAGCTGTTTTTCTCAATAGGAAGGTCCTGCTCCACCAGTTCCTTCATCCGGTCGCGGATTTCAGATAATAGCTCCTCTGTCAGTTCTATATCTGTATCCATCAGCTTACAGAAGAAACCATTTCCGAGAGAATACATAACCTCTATGCGGTAGTCGCCTTCCATTTTACCCAGAACATCCTTCGCTGCCTTAAGCATCAGCAGGATAAGACTTCTCTTATATAGGTCAAACCCTATAGGAGTGCTGAGATTAATAAACTCCACCTCATCCTCAGGGTTTACTTCCTTAGAAAGCTCTCTAAGACGACCATTTACAATAGCCGCCACAACTTCATACTTATTATCCCCATGCCTTTCATTATATAGCTCTACTAATGTCATACCCCTTCTCCTTTCGGAAAACTGTTACGTCCCCGTGACAACATTTCCAGGACTGTTTCGATCTCGCTGCATTCAAGAGATACTTCGGCCATCCTGTCCACCACTCTGTCGCCTGACTCCTTTGAGAGTCGGCAGTAGATTCCATTTAGCTTTTCAAGTTTTTCTACCAGATACTGTTTTAAGACTGGTGATTTCTTCTCGATAAGCTTTTCCCCATAATTATCCCTAATGTTTTCGCTTAATATATTTAAAGTGTCAAAGCCCGTCTCTGCTGTTGCATCTAACAACGCATTCCCTTTCGACTCATCACCTGCATCTGACACGTCGTTATCCGAACAATATACAGCCTTAATGATATTATAGTATTTACCATCCTCCAGCATCATTTGTTCATCAACGATCTGTAGACAATTCTCCCTAAGAAAGCGTCTCACCTCTGGAAGCTCTGACTGGGGCGACAGTACAAACTCATACCCCTCCTTCCAGATTTCTTCACCACGCTTCAGTATATCTATTATTAGGAGGCCTCCCATGCCAGCGATTATCGATAGCTGGGTTTCTCCAGGAGAAAGTGCACTCATCCCATCTGATAGTCTTGTTTCTATCTTATCTTCCAAGTGAAATGCTATAATATTTGACTTTGCTGAACTAAGCGGACCCTCAGCCACATCCATCGCTATAACTGCTTCTGCCAGTTTTTTTTCTATTAAATATATAGATGTATAAGCATGATCACAGCCGATATCGGCCACCCGCTTTCCAGGGGTGACCATACCGGCTATACATTTCATTCTTTCAGATATTCTTTTCTCTATATCCATTACTCAAGGAACTCCCTAAGCTTACGTGAACGGCTTGGATGTCTCAGCTTTCTAAGAGCCTTTGCCTCTATCTGTCTGATACGCTCACGTGTTACCTTAAACTCCTTACCAACCTCTTCAAGGGTTCTGGCTCTTCCATCGTCAAGACCAAATCTGAGTCTAAGGACCTTCTGCTCTCTATCTGTAAGTGTACCAAGCACCTCCTTTAACTGCTCCTTAAGAATAGTTGAAGCAGCAGCCTCCGATGGTGCAGGTATATCCTCGTCTGGAAGGAAGTCTCCCAGGTGGCTGTCCTCCTCTTCACCGATAGGTGTCTCAAGGGATACTGGCTCCTGAGATATCTTCTGAATCTCACGAACTCTCTCTACAGGAATCTCCATCTCCTCAGCAATCTCTTCTGGACTTGGCTCGCGCCCCAGCTCCTGAAGCAGCTGTCTTGAAACTCTTGTAAGCTTGTTGATGGTCTCAACCATATGAACAGGAATTCTGATAGTTCTTGCCTGATCAGCAATAGCTCTTGTGATAGCCTGTCTTATCCACCATGTTGCATATGTTGAGAACTTGTAGCCCTTTCTGTAATCGAACTTCTCAACAGCTTTGATAAGACCCATATTTCCTTCCTGAATCAGATCAAGGAAGAGCATACCTCTACCAACATATCTCTTGGCAATGCTGACAACAAGACGGAGGTTAGCCTCGGCAAGTGTCTTCTTTGCCATCTCATCGCCCTCTTCCATTCTCTGAGCAAGCTCTATCTCTTCCTCAGCTGTAAGAAGAGAAACCTTACCGATTTCCTTAAGATACATTCTTACAGGATCCTCAAGACTGATACCCTCTGGAACAGACATATCGATCTTCTCCAGATCGATTTCCTCTTCCTCGGCCAGCTCCATCTGGAACTCTTCCTCACTGATATCCGGCTCATCGTCTACAACACTGAGGACCTCGACACCATTTAACTCAAAGAACTCCAGCGCCTTTGCACAGTAGTCTGGAATATCCTTAGGATCCAGATCCTTAGTAGCCTTTACTATTTCATCATCATATATGGTGCCTCCGTGCTTTTTAGCATTTTCCAGAAGCTCCTTAAGTCTTGCTTCAAATAGAGCTCGTCCCTGAGTAGTTATTCCCTCTTCTTCATCCTTGTCTCCAAGAACAAACTGTGCAGACTGACAAAGATCACTTTCGCGGAACATCTCATACAGATCATCCCAGTTTTCGAATTCCACCTTATTATCGCACTGTTTCAAAACCTCAGCAGTTATTCCGTTAAAATAGTCCTTTATATCAGTCTCATGATACTCTTCAACAACTGGCGGCTCATCAGTAGTAGACTTCTTATAGTCGCCATCGAAATACATATCTCTATATACATCCCAGAAACAGTCTGCAAAGCCGTTGAACTCTTTCTTTTCAAAAAGCTTTAAGAAATCCTCATCCTGATCAAAATAGTCCAGTATAGCATCACGATACTCTGTCATACTAACAACATTCTTTTTCTTTGCTTTGTCACATAATCCTTTAAGCAGAGATACCAGAACTCCTCGAATATATGAAGTTGCTCTTACATAGTTTTTACCATCAATGCTGACTGGATTATCAAAATCATAATAAAATGTATCTGAATCCCAGCTGCCATTTTCTTGGTGATCAGCCTCTCCATTCACGCCTATAAAGCTTATAGATACATCTGAATCTACCTCGGCAAAGTAATCATTAACAGCAGATCTGAACTCCTTCAAAGAATACTTATTCTTTACCATATAGTTCACTAAATCATCTTCACTTAAAACGAGCATATTCTTTTCTGAACTAGTATTTAGAGACTTAATCATATCTTTTATAGCTTTCTGTGAGATAGCCTTAGCCTTTGTCTCTTTCTTTGCCGCAGTCTTCTTTGCTGTGGTTTCCTTCTTATCTACAGTTTCTTGTTTTTCTGCCGTTTCCTTCTTCGCAGTAGTCTTCTTTGCTGTCTCCTTAACTTCCTTTTCTGCTATCTTTTCTGTAGCCGCCTTTTCTGCTGTCTTCTTTGTTGCCATAATCTTTTCCTCTCTATAACTTAATTCTTAGTTTTTTTATCTTTTCCTTCTCCTGAGCCAGTTGTATACGGTTCGTTCCAGAGCCGGATTTAAGTTTCTTATCTATATTATTGGTTTTCACCTTGATAATAAGATCATTAAGTATCTTCTCCATAGCTGATGGAGTGGTATCAAAATCAAAATCAGATGTGAGTATCCTGCTTACCTTCTCCTGTGACTCCAGGTCTTCAAAATCACTGATGATGGTGGCCGTATCCGTTCTCCCCGTACTTCTGTACTGTTCATAAAGAAGCTTTGCCACTTCACTGGTAATCCCCTCAGTGAAATCCTCCTCATTCACGACACCGTCAAGTTTTCCAATAAGCTCCTCGTTATTAGCCAGAATCGTAAGGAGATACATTTCCTTCTCCTCATAAGGATTCTCCTTGCCCTGGCTCTCTTCGACACCGGATCTAGCCTCCCGACGTGCCCGGTTATCTATTACCTCCGGCACATCTTCTATTATTGTATCAGCCAGATTACGCTGTCCCAGTCCTGCAAGTCCTATCTCCGAAACTATACCTCTCAGAACCTCTTTATCTAGATAATACTGGGTTGCAACCTTCTCTATATAATTGGTTCTCTCAACCTTATCATCTATACCTGCAAGAAGCTTTCCGGCCGCCTTCATAAACTTCGTCTTCTCTTCTGGATCATCCATATTGTAGCTTCTAGATATATAGTTAATCTCGAAGAGTCGGCCATTCATAGCATTTTTAATTCTATCTTCAAATGCTTCTCTGCCTTCAGCTTTTATGAACTCATCCGGGTCCTTGTGTGGCCTCAAGTCAATAACCTTCTGGGACATATCATACTTCCGGAGAATGCTGATAGCCTTCATAGCGGCATTGGTACCAGCCGCATCGCTGTCGTATGCAAGATACACATCTGTAGTGTACTTCTTGATTATACCGGCCTGACCATCAGTAAATGCTGTTCCCAGGGACGCCGTGGAGTTCTCAAAGCCCGCCTGATGCATGGCTATGACATCCATATAGCCCTCGCAGAGAATAATGCCCCGTCGACATTTATTCTTTGCAGTACTCATAGCAAAGAGATTGCGACTCTTGTTGAATACATCAGTCTCCTTCGTATTCAGATACTTAGGCTTTGCATCTCCAAGAACTCGTCCGCCAAATGCCACTACGTTGTTGCCCATATCTGTAATAGGAACGATCACCCTGTTCCAGAACATATCAGATGGCCCGTACTTCTCATCAAACTTTACGAGTCCCGCATCTCTCATAAGCTCATTGCTGTAGCCCTTTGACTTTAAATACTTGTAAAGATCATCCCGATAAACATCCGCAAATCCCAGCCCGAAATTCTGAATTGTTTCATCGGTAAAGCCTCTTTCCTTAAAGTAGTCATAACCTACCTTGCCACGGGGCGACTTTAGAATATAGTGAAAATATCCCGCCGCTGCTAGGTTGATCTCGTATAGCTTCTCGCGCCTTGAGATCCGTTGTTTCTCCTCAGCCGTAAGCTCACGCTCTGGCATATCGACTCCTGCACGATCAGCAAGGCTCTTCACAGCCTCTGGAAAGGTCATATTTTCGTATTTCATTAAAAATGTTATAACTCCGCCACCTGTAAGACAACCAAAGCACTTATACCGCTGTCTCTCACGGCTCACGTGAAATGAAGGAGTTTTCTCATTGTGGAATGGGCAGCAGCACACATAGTCCGAGCCAGACCTCTTTAGCGATACATGTTCAGAGATGACATCCACTATGTCATTCTTCGAAACAATCTCATCTTTTAATTCTTTTGAAATATACATCTTACACCTCGATTTTTAGTAACTCATCCAGCTTTGAGGTATATAAATATTCTGAAACTGCTCAACTGCGTAATTATCTGTCATACAGGCAATATAATCTGTAACAGCCGTCGACAGCTCCAGACCTTCCTTTTTAAATTCATCAGGAACCAGCTCTGGACTCTCCATGAACCTCTCGTATAGGATCTTGATTATCTCATAAGCCTTGGTCTCCTCTTTTTTAACCACAGGATTGGTATAGAGCATTTCAAACATATACTGTCTTAGCTCCATAAGTGCATTCCAGCAATCCTCTGACATCTTGGCTCTTGGCGACTCTGCCGAATTATCGACAACATTGTGAATCATCATATCAAGCCTGTCTCGTGTGGAATGCCCCAGAATATTGGTGGTACTCTGCGGCAGTGTATCCTCAGAAAGAACTCCCGCTCTGATACCATCATCTATATCGTGGCTGATATACGCAATCTTGTCAGACAATCTGACAATATCTCCCTCAAGTGTAGCTGGACTGAGACTGGTCTTATGGTTTAATATTCCATCTCTGACCTCCCATGTCAAGTTGAGTCCCTCTCCATTCTTCTCGAGACATTCAACCACGCGAACTCCATGCTCATTATGCTGAAATGTTTTTCCACTCACGTCAGTGAGAGCCCTCTCACCAACATGGCCGAAAGGGGTATGGCCAATATCGTGGGAAAGCGCTATGGCCTCTGTCAGCTCCTCATTACATCTGAGGGCCTTTGCTATAGTTCTTGCAATCTGGGAAACCTCAAGGGTATGTGTGAGTCTGGTTCTGTAATGATCTCCATACGGAGCCAGAAATACCTGAGTTTTGTGTTTTAGACGCCTAAATGATTTCGAATGAATGATACGATCTCTATCCCTCTGATAAACAGTTCGCATATCACTCTCTTCCTCGGGAGTCTGTCTTCCCTTGGACTCATCACTAAAGGACGCAAATTGACTGAGCCTTTGATGCTCCTCCTGTTCATACATTTCACGAATCAACATGATACAACCCCCATAAAAAAACCGTCCATTTGTATTATTCAACAAAATGAACGGTTTCCCTCTTTTTTATTTGAGTTAATCATATATTTTATTATTTTTTAGCCGATTTCTTTTTCTTTTGCATATCCTTATTCATCTGTTTCATTTTCTTCATTTCCTGCTCCTGTTCTTCCACCTTTTCAGGATTTTCCAGCTTCTCATAGAACTTCACAAGGAACATAGAGCACGTATACGCAAAAACGGATGTAAGTATAAGCGCCCACAGGAACCAGGTATAAACGAAAATCTTCATATTCAATAAATAAAGAACAACAGGGAACAGCCAGATGTAGAACATCTTGAACCAGGTACCCAGATTTGTCAGTGCAAAAATAAAGGAATTTCTGATCAGAGCCCATACCGTATTCTCATATCTTGCCACCATAGGCCACTGAAGTGGAAATGCAAATGCAAATACAACAAATTCAAAGCCCAATATGACATACAGATACCTTACAGCCTGATTATCATTCAGCACAATATATGCATACTGAAGATACATAGCATAAATAACGATAAGATCGATTATCCATATAGCTATACCCTGCTTCAGATTAGCTTTAAACGCCTTAAAATACTCATCTCTGATTCCGCCTTCTTTATCATTTACCATCTTGTTAGTTACTGAATATAAAGCCGTAAACGCTGCACCAATGGTAATTAACGGAATACAAGTAACAAAGAAATATATATTGAGTACAAAAAGATCACCAAATTTATCAAACAAACGGAAGAACTTCTGACCACGAGAAAGGGGTACAGCTGGCTCATCATCCTCTTCTATAGTACTCACTGGTTCAGTAGACTCCTTCTGAATCTCCTGAGCACCCTTAGCTTCTGCCCCCTTCTCTACAGCATTCTCCGCGTCAGCTATCTTCTCAGCAATGTTTTTATCTTTATTATTCTTATTTTCTTTGTTCTTGGACATGAATAAACTCCTAGTCTTTTCTTAATAGACAATGAATCATATTATACTTTATTTATTCATATAATGCAAACCACTTGCCCGAAGACTATATAGTTTATTTTTTCAACGGATCTACAACTTTTCCAGTTTTCTTTTCCGTATTATTAGAAGTTGTTTTCTTTTTAGTTTCATCTTCTGGTACCAGACGTCCCGTAAGAGCACTCAGCTGTTTCTTTTCTTTACTGCTAAGGCCAAGATTATCAAGACCCTTCTTTCCCACTTCCTTCTCAAGATGTTCAGTATAATCCAACGGATGATTTTCTATATTCTTTATCTTTTTTATTGCCAGAGCAGTAACATACGCATCGCCATTTTCATATTGTTCAGGAACCTCAACCTTATATTTTTCCTGCACACTCTTTCCAGCGTCTAAATACTCATTAGTAGTAATATTTTTATACCTTGTCTGAAGGAACTTATCTACCCTCTCTACAGCTGCAAGCTTTTGCAGTGTAACATCCTGCTTAATTCCATCAGCCGCTTTATGCAGACGATATTTGTTAATCAACTCCAGAGTTTTCTTTATTCCTTTAGCATATTCAGCCTCTATCTTTTGGGGATCATCTGCCTTTTTCACAATCTTTTCAAGATCCAGTACCGACTTAAGTATATTGTTATATTCATCAGAATTTCTTGCGGCCTTTTTAGCTGGTTTTAAGAGCGAATTATAGCAGGTATCAAGGATATCTAGTTCCTTTGCTTTTGTCGCACCATTTGTTAGGTTAGTACCCTTTGTATAAGGTTCAACAAAGAGAGGCTTTTTATCTGTTCCTAACTGACAAACCTCTTCATCATTCTGCTTAGTCTTATAGAGAAGATGACAGAACTGATTTAGTTTTTTCATCATACCCTTGTCAGCATTCAGTTCAGTCAATTCCTTCTTACACTGCTGAAGAACCTCTGGTCCTGCAACCGAATTACCGCTCATAGTTGACATCGTACTTAATATATTATCAAATCTTTCCTTATTCTCAGTATATAGTTTCTGTGCCTCCTCTATATACTTTGTATCAAAGCCTTTCGCCTTATCTCTGGCCTGAACCGCATTCTTTAGCGCATCATCAAAATAAGCAACCATAGAACGATCGCCAACTTTTTTATCACCATATAAGTTCAGCATATTTTTATAGCCTTGACCCCCAAGCCATCTGGCCATAGCAAAGGAATCCATATCGGCCCCACTAAACTTCTGCTCCTTCTCATGATCATCATATATCTTTTCAACAGCCTTAAGATGCTTCAAAGCATCTTCATATTGTTTCTTATTAAGTTTTTTAAGTTCATTTGTAGCCTTCGGTCCATATGTACTGGTAATAGCTATATCAAGAGGAGACCATTCAACGTTTGAATCAAATCCATTATTTTCAGCGTAATCCTTATACGCCTGACTTTGAATATACTCATTAAGATCAATTCCTTTTTCTGAGATTCTAGTCACTTCTCGGCGCAGATTATCAATATCCGCCTGAGACATACGAGGGAGTTTCTTCTCTTCATCTATAAGCCTCTGTGCCTCAAGCTCTTCCTTACGCTTCTGTTCCTTGAACGCCTCATCTCTTTCTACAGTATTGATTATACCTTTTTCGATTATATCGAGTTCTTCTTTAGTCCAGTCCTTCGGTTCATAATCATCCAGATTACCTGAATAAATGAAATTCTTGCTAATTACACTTTCTCTAAGGTCGTTTTCTCGATACATTAGTTCTTCAACTACGCCCTTACTCTTTGCACCCCTTTCGTAAGCCCCCACCAGAATTTTTCTCTGCAGCCACTGATTTCTTTCAATAGTTGCAATCATGTTGTCGACCTTATTTTTCTCTGTTTCTTCAGCAATCTTTTTCGCTTTCTTTTCTTGTTCTTCCTGTATTCTTGCGCGTTCAAACATCTCCTCGATTTCACGTCGACGAGCTTCTATCTCAGGATCCTCTTCCTGTTTCTTCTGTTCTTCCTGCTTTTTGCGATCTTCTGCTTCCTTCTTTCGATCCGCCTCTTCCTGCTTCTTACGTTCCTCTTCTTCCTTCTCCAGACGTTCTTCTTCCTGTCTCTTGCGTTCCTCTTCTTCCTTCTTCAGCTGTTCTTCTTCCTGTTTCTTGCGATTTTCCTCTTCAATACGAGCACTTCGCTCTGCCTCGTCAGCCTTCTTTAAATCATTTATATATTCTGGCCATTTCTTAACTTCATTATAAGCCTTTTCGTTCTGTTCATTTCGATTTTCACTTTCCGCCTGCTCAATGATTTCATTTACATTTGAAATCATATCGTCAAAAGAACCTGCAGATTTGCCGGCAAAATCACCCAGCGCAAGCGGATCATCATTATATAGCTCAAAAACAGAATACATGAACTGAGTTGTCTGTCTATCTCTATCCCAACCAACTTCAATCATCATATCTCTAAATTCTTTAAAACTAAGTTCTGCAATATCAGATTCGCTTTTTCTTTCTAGATCAAACCCCTCTGTTGCATTTTTCTCATCCTGTTCTGTCCAGTTTTTATAATTTGGCATATTTATATCCTCCTCTATACCGAAATATCTATCAATTAGCATCTTTTGCTATTATACAGTTTAGAGAGCAACAAAAGCGCAACACAACAAAAAAGAGGACTCGCAATTTGCGAATCCTCTAAAAAAATCATATCGATTTATTTACAGCTTAACCCTTAACGGCTCCGACTGTCATACCTGCAACGATGTTCTTAGCCATAAAGATATATACGACGATAACTGGTAAGATAGACATAGCAATGAACATATAAACCTGGCCCATATCGAACTTCAGGAAGTCTGCTGAACGAAGCATAGCTATAAGGATAGGCAGTGTCTTCTTGTTATCTGACTTAAGTACAAGTGCTGGAGTGAAGTAGTTATTCCAGCTTGTAACGAATGAGAAGATAGCCTGTACAGCGATAGCTGGCTTCATCAGTGGGAAGGCAATCCTGTTAAATATCAGGAACTCTCCCGCGCCATCTATTCGAGCTGATTCCATAAGATCCAGAGGTATGTTGGCCTCCATATACTGCTTCATATAGAAGAATACCGCAGGTGCAGCAATAGCTGGCACGATAAGTGGTATAAATGAATCCATAAGATTAATCTTACGAAGTAAGTTCAGGAATCCAAGAGCAGTAACCTGTGTAGGAATCATCATAATTGCAAGGATAAATGTGAACATAAACTTCTTAAGCTTGAAGTCATAAGCATGGATAGCAAATGCTGTCATAGTTGAGAAGTATGTACTAAGTCCTGCAGTACAAAGAGATACGATCAAACTGTTAAGAAGTCCTCTAACAATTGGGAGGTTACTATTGTGGAACAGATTGTAAAGATTCTTACCCAGGTTAGTTCCAGGAATCATAGTAAATCCCTTATTAAGGTCTGACTTAGATCTTGTAGCATTTACGAAAAGTACATAGAACCAGAACAGACACATAATTGTTACTAATATAAGGACTACATATGCAACTATACGTCTGGCATGAATACTCATACCTTGATTTCTATTATCTTCCATGTGACCCTCCTTTACTTATCGCCCTGGCTGTTAAACTTAAATACTATAAGACTTAAGATACCAGTGATAATGAACAGTATTACTGAAAGGGCACCACCCATACCATAGTTCTTACTATAAAGGTGCTTATTAAGGAACATAATAAGTGTCATAGTAGTTCTAACTGGCGAACCTTCACCATTTGTAAGAATCTGAGGTACGTCGAACATCTGAAGACCACCGATAAGTGATGTGATCATAACATACACAAGGATAGGTCTTAAGATTGGAAGTGTTATCCTAAAGAATATCTGAGTTGCGGTAGCACCGTCAACCTCAGCAGCCTCGTACAGAGAAGTATCTATACCAAGCATACCTGCAAGAAGCAGAATTGTTGTATTTCCAAACCACATAAGGAAGTTCATAAACGCAACAAGCCATCTCGCACTGGATGTGTGTGAGAGGAACTTATATGGTTCACTAAGAATTCCCATATTCTGAAGCATTGAATTGATAGGACCGGAATCTGAGAACAATGTAAAGAATAACATTGCAAATGCAGATGCCATGATCAGGTTTGGAAGATATATAACTGACTGGAAGAATGGACGACCCTTCAGACGAAGTGATGGATCTGAGAACCAAGCAGCCAGAAGAAGTGCTACAAGAATCTGTGGTATGAAGCCCATAATCCACATGATCATTGTATTAGCAAAAAACTTAAACACGTCACTACCTGTGAAGAGTGACTTGTAATTTTCAAGTCCAATAAATGTTGGTCCTACTTCTGTAAGACCATTTTTGAAGTAATGTTCAAAGAAACTGTTGTAAATAGTAGATACCAGTGGAATAAGCTGGAATATTATGAATACTACAACAAAAGGAATCAGGAAAAAATAGCCCCAACGGTTATAGCGTACAACGTTTCCATTTTTCTTATTATTCATTCTGCTACCTCCGCTATACCTTTTTGATTTGATAGTGTATAAAAGTATAAAAAAGTTAATTAAAGCGTGCCTCTTGGGATAATGCCAAGCAGGCACGCTATAATATTTAGATTAGGTTATAAACCTTATAAGCAATAGCTTAGAATGAATCTTAGTATGAAAGCTCTGGATACTTCTCTGTTACAGATGTGTAGAATGCATCAAGTGCCTCTTCATAAGAACCTGTGTTACCCTCGAAGTAATCCTTCATAGCTGCCTGGAATGACTCGTTACATCCCTGATCATACTCTGAAAGGTTAGAAAGGTCGATCTTGTCAGCTCCCTCACAGAACATACCAAGTGGATTCTGTCCGCCAAGTACATCGAATGCATAGCTATCATCTGTAGCTGCTGCTTCCATAGCTGGCTTGTTGTTAACGAAGTCACTATCCTGCTTAACGATCTCTGTCATAACTGACTCGTCTGTTGTAAGCTTTCTGATGATATCAGCAACAAGTGCTGGGTTATCTGTTCCGTTAGCTGCACAGATCCATGTACCGCCCCAGTAGAAGCCCTGAGGACCTGTTGTAGCACCCCAGAGACCCTGTCCTGCAAGTGACTCAGGATCATCTGCGTTCATACAGAAGTTAATTAACCAAGCTGGTCCAAAGTAAGCGAATACCTTACCATCTGGATAGAATCCCTTTGACCAGTCATCTGACCAAAGATCAGAAGTTGTTGTATAACCAGCATCTACCTGCTCCTTAGACATATCAACCCAAGCCTTGATGTTGTCATCAACCTGAATCTTACCATCAACTACCCAAGGAGTTGAAACGTTGTTAGAGAATACACGATATGTGTCGTTAGCTGTTGCTGTGATCTTGTAACCAGCATCGTTCATTGTCTTAGCTGTTGCATTGAATGTATCCCAATCCTTAACAGCATCCTGAACTGTATCAGGATCGTCAGAACCAAGAACTTCCTTAGCTGCTTCTCTGTTGTAGATAAGTACACCAGGACATCCCTGCCATGAAACACCCTTAAGGTTTCCATCAGCGTCTGTTACGATATCCTTTGTATACTGATACTGATTAGCAAGCTCGCTATCAACATCGATACCAAGATCTGCAACTGGCATTGTAAGATCTGTGTTTACATACTTAAGTGCATAGTCAGCCTCAACGAGGAAAAGGTCTACCTTATCATCATCAGCTGCATCGCCGTTCTCTGGAAGAACTGCATCAAGGTTGTTCTGATAAGCGTTGTCATCTGAAGGAGTTACTGTGAACTTAACTTCGATGTCGCCAATCTTACCACCTGCTGTAGCATCGTCTGGATCGTTTGCTTCATAACCTGGATAGTGATCCTTAAGTCTGTTAGCGAACTCATCATTCCAGCACTGGATGTTAAGAACCTTACCGTCTGATGAAAGATCAGCCTCAGCTGCCTCTGTTGTTTCGTCAGCTGCCTCTGTTGTGTCATCAGCTGCCTCTGTAGTGTCGTCAGCTGCCTCTGTAGCTGCCTCTGTTGTCTCTGCCTCTGTTGCCTCTGTTGTCTCTTCAGTACTTCCGCCACAAGCTACAAGTGAAAGACCCATAGCGAGTGCAAGTGAAAGTGCCATTGCCTTTTTGAACTTTTTCACAAAAAAACCCTCCTTTTTTGTATTTGTGTGTGTCCAGATACCTTATACAACTCCCACTTAACATCCTTATAATCAGGAATCCGAGATTCCTAAAGCCAATTCAGAAAAATGTTTATCATACTCAGTATCAATTTGGCTTTTGTTAACTTTGCATATAGTCAAAATTAACAAGTTTTCGACATTGTCACTGTTTCTCCCCAGTGACAAAATGCATTATATGGCAAGTTTGACAATAATGCAAGTACTTTTTTTTATTTTTTTACTACAATTTGTACATATTAACCAATCGTTATTGAATTGTCATCATTTCGAAAAAGAATTGTCATATTTTCATAATATATGGTAATATTATCAATTATTGGTAAAATGTACCAAAAAACATATTTTTGATATTTTTCCAAGGAGACTACTATTATGCGTCATATGACACCTGAGCTTGAAGAAAAGCCTGTAGAAAAGAATCAAGATGACCGTCTTGAGATGAAATCTCTCTCCCGAAAGGACCGAAGGAAGTATAAGAAAGAGAAGCTTCGTGAGACAATGGAGGGCATGTCCAAAGGTGAAAAGTTCAAGTATCTTCTATATTACTATAAAGAAGTGCTCATTATCGCAACCGTATTTATCATCTTCGGTGCCTGGCTGGGACGTACCATTTATAATAACACCAGACCTCTTACCATATCTTATGTAGTAATAAACTGCGGCAATCAGCTGGAGTTTAATCTGGATACTATGGAAAATTACGCTAAAGATATTGGAAAATACAAAGGCTGCCAGATAAAAGGTGATACAAACGTTGTCATTTCAGGTAAGGAATATGCCCAGGGCTATGAAGGAAACGGCAACAGTCAGATATATATCAACTTTGCCACTATGGCAACTTCGAACTACTATGATGTTATCTTCACAGATAAGGATGGGGCTGATGGATGCGCAGCGCTGGATATCTTCTATCCGCTGGACAAGTATCTTGATGCCGAGACCTACGCAAAGGTGAAGGATCGCATTGTGGTTCTAAAGGGTATGGATGGAAAAGATGTTGAAATGGCTATTGATGTATCGGATCTGCAGTTTATCAAGGACCTGAATCTGGGATATGACGATGTATACATTGGATTCCCAGGTGATGAACAGGGAAATCACGACCGTGTGCAGGACTTCCTGAACTACCTATTCCCATAGTTTTTATATTCGTAAACTTGTCTAGCTTGTGCGAGTATGCACTCACTCGACATCGCTTGTGCGAGTATGCACTCACTCGACATCGCTTGTGCGAGTATGCACTCACTCGACATCGCTTCCGCTCAATGCAGGTAACCCTAGCGGTCACTCCGCTTCGCTCCGTTCGCTAAGCTCTCAGCCACCTCCTGCGTCGGTGTCTGAATCGCTAAGCGCCGAGACCTGCAATGGTCTCGTGAGCACATATCGCACTTCGCTATAGTCTTTACAAAGTGATATTAATAAGTTTGTGTTTATACGTTTATACAGAAAACAAAATGTGCAGTGGGGACTGTCCCCGCTGCACTTTTTATTTTAGTCGTTTGATGTATCGTAGTTCATAACCTGACGTTTACGAGCAAGCTCGTCGTTCTCCAGGTATTCGTCGTATGTACACTGCTTGTCGATAAGGCCTGTGTCTGTAAGTTCCATAATACGGTTTGCAGTAGTCTGGATGAACTGGTGATCCTGGCAGGCAAAGAGTACAACGCCTGGGAACTTGATCAGTCCATTGTTGAGGGAAGTGATTGCTTCCATATCCAGGTGATTTGTAGGCTCATCAAGGATGAGAACGTTTGTTCCCATGATCATCAGCTTGGAAAGAAGACATCTAACCTTCTCACCTCCGGAAAGAACCTTAACCTTCTTGATTCCATCCTCGCCTCTGAAGAGCATTCTTCCAAGGAATCCACGTACATATGTAGCATCCTTCTCTTCTGAGAACTGTGTAAGCCAGTCAACGATCACAAGATCGTTGTCAAATTCTTTAGTGTTGTCCTTAGGGAAGTAACCCTGAGATGTGGTAACACCCCATTTGTATTCTCCCTCATCTGGCTCTTCTTCGCCAGCAAGTATCTTGAAAAGCATAGTTGTAGCCTGTGTCTTAGGACCTACAAATGCTATCTTATCTTCTCTTCCTACTGTAAATGATACATCGTCAAGGAGCTTAACTCCGTCAACTGTCTTAGAAAGATGTGAAACTGTAAGAACCTCATTTCCGATCTCACGGTTAGGTCTGAAGTCGATAAATGGATATTTACGGCTTGATGGCTTGATCTCCTCAAGTTCGATCTTCTCAAGTGCCTTCTTACGTGATGTTGCCTGTTTTGACTTTGAAGCATTTGCAGAGAAACGAGCGATGAACTCTTTAAGTTCCTTGATCTGCTCTTCCTTCTTCTTGTTTGCTTCCTTCATCTGACGAATCATCAGCTGGCTTGACTCATACCAGAAGTCGTAGTTACCAGCGTAAATCTGGATCTTTCCATAGTCGAGATCTGCTGTATGTGTGCAGACCTTGTTAAGGAAGTATCTATCGTGGCTGACAACAATTACTGTATTTTCAAAGTTTATAAGGAACTCCTCGAGCCAGAGAATAGCATCCATATCCAGGTGGTTTGTAGGCTCGTCGAGGAGAAGTACGTCTGGATTACCAAAGAGAGCTTTTGCAAGAAGTACCTTGACCTTAAGGCTATCCTCCAGATCTCCCATAGTCATATAGTGATATTCTGTCTCAACACCGAGACCATTAAGAAGGGTTGCAGCATCAACCTCTGCGTTCCAGCCATCCATTTCAGCAAATTCTGTCTCCAGCTCTGCTGCTCTTTCACCGTCCGCGTCTGTGAAGTCTTCCTTAGCGTAGATGGCATCCTTTTCCTTCATTATGTCATAAAGTCGCTTATTTCCCATAATGACAGTATCCATTACTGAATACTCGTCATATTTGAAGTGGTCCTGCTCCAGCACTGAAAGCCTCTCGCCTGGATCCATGGTTACGTCACCAGTTGTAGACTCAAGTTCACCAGACAGAATCTTAAGAAATGTAGATTTGCCGGCTCCATTTGCTCCTATAAGACCGTAACAGTTACCTGGGGAAAAGGTAATGTTAACTTCTTCGAACAGGGCTTTCTTACCAAATCTTAGTGATATGTTGTTTGCACTTATCATAATTTTCTCCTTTAAGTAGAGTATCGCAAGCGATACTCTATAACAAATCAGTCGAGTTCGTCAATAAGTTTTTCAATGAGACGCTTCTTGCTGTAAACATCATAGCCCAGCATAAAGATATAAAGCATCTTATTTAGACGCTCATCCTCCGACTTTGGAAGTCGCTTGTCAGTTATGTGGGCCGCCTCAATAACGCTGTCCTCAATGTTGAAATACTCGGCCTTCTCCATCTCGAAGGTCTTTTTGTAGATATCATAGAGTTTCTCATCGGTCATGTCCTCAGACATAAGAGGCTCCATCATCTTCTGTATATCACTGATGCTCATTACATTTTTCATATAATATATGTAGATCAGGAATATCAGATGCTCACGGGAATATCTCTTCTTTACAGGCGGTGGCATAAGCTTGTTCTTGGTGTAGTTATTGATCATCGCCTTTGTAAGAGTCTTCTCTTCCTCGTTGCGAAGATTGGCCTTCAGGTGTTCTTCCATAAAGGTTGTCACCTGCTCCATAAACATTTCCTCGTTGGGAATCTCTTCAGGGACGATGAAGTCCAGGAGCAGCTTATCACGAATCTCTTTCTTCAGCTCCAGCTCCTTCTCCCTCTCTATGTTCATTTCTTGGTCTATTTTTGCCATAGCCTTCTCCAAAAAGTTCTACTCTTTCAACTCGGTTCTTTTCCACACTGCTGCAGACCAGCCTGATATCGCCTATCACAGCCTCTTCGCCCTCTTCAGGCAGTCTGTCCAGAAGTTCTATCATAAGTCCGCCCAGAGAATCATAGTTCTCCGACTCAAGATTTGTGCCTATCGCATCATTTATATCATCCAGCTTCACAGAGCCGTCGATATCAAAATGTCCCTCACCTATTTCCTTGATGAACTCATCCTCGTCATCGTCATATTCGTCACGGATCTCACCAACGATTTCCTCCACCAGGTCCTCCATAGTTATAAGACCTGCGGCGATACCATACTCATCCAGAACGATACACATGGTCACAGACGCGCCCTTCATATCCGCAAATATCTGAGCTGTACGCTGATACTCATAGACATAGGCCACTTCTCTCATTATGTCTTTTAGTGAAATATCATTTTCATTTTTAATATTTGAAAGCACCAGGTCCTTGACGTTGAGGATTCCGATAATATGGTCCTTTGACTCTTCATATACAGGAAATCTGGAATAGTTTTCCTCTGCGATCAGCTCCATTATCTCATCATAGGAACTGTTTATATCTATTGCCACCATATCGGCACGGGGTATCATTATATCCTTAGCTACAGCATCTCCAAAGTCCACCACGTTGTTGATCATCTCTTTTTCAGAGGTCTCGATTACACCCTCTTCAGAACTGACATCTACAATCTTCAGCAGTTCACTCTCAGTCATCTGGTCCGGATTCTTGTCAGGATCCACCCTGAGTATGAAAAAGATGCCACGGCAGATAACATTTAATATCCATATAAGTGGTGTGAGTATCACCATCAATATATAGATTGGTCTGGAAAATGCCAGCGACATTGGCAGGTTATTCAGTGTGGCCAGTGTCTTAGGAGTTATCTCTCCAAAGATCAGCACAAAAAGTGTAAGCACACCTGTTACGATACCAACGAACTGACTGCCAAAAAACTTGGTACTGAGAACAGTCGCCAGTGCTGACGCCGATATATTTACTACATTGTTACCGATCAGGATGGTCGACAGCAGCTTCGAGGAATTCTCTCTCATTTTAATAACAAGAGCAGCCCTCTTTGCTCTTCTTCCACCTTCATCTATTACAGTTTTAAGTTTATTGATGCTTACCGTTGTAAGCGCAGTTTCGGCCGATGAAAAAAAGCCTGATAATATAAGTAAAATAACTAGTAAACTGAGTTCCAATATATCACTCGGGTCCACTTAGTCCATCACCCCTTCTTCTTTTCTATTCCCATTCTGTCAAATATGAAATCACAGCTTCCATTTCCACTATTAAGGAAGCGGTTCACTCTACTAATTGTAGCAGTTGAAGCGCCTGTTTTCTTGGCAATCTCTATATATGTGTTGTTCTGATAGAGAAGCTTGGCAACCTCGAAACGCTCTGCAATGGAGAGAATCTCGTTGGTTGTACATATATCCTCAAAAAAGCTGTAGAACTCCTCGCGATCCTTCAAGGTCATTATTGCCTCAAAGAGATCATCAACTGCATCTGTTCTTACGGTCTTACCCATACTTTAACCCTTTCTACGAAATGTGACACCTTCTGCACCGTTCTCAATTAGTAATCTATTTATCTGGACGATGGTTCCTTGCGAACCCAGACAGATACAGCGCCTCTGTTAACGTAGAACTCGCCACATCCGTACTCATCTATCTTAATGTTATACTTAGCATTTCCCATTACATCTGAGAAGTGTGCACCAGCAAAATGTCTTCCGACGTACATTCTCTTAGTGCCGCCCTCTCCATCAGAAATCACTACAGCAAGACCGGAATCCTTATGATCAGCATCACCTTCTCTGGTCCAGCCAATGCAGTTAGGATGATCAAAGTAATCGTGCTGCTCACCGTAAGCCTTCTCCTTACGAAGCTTCATAAGCTTGTCCAGCATCTGCTTCTTAGACTTCACCTTGCTGTGAGGTATGCCCTTGTAATCTCCATAGAATACACAAGGATAGCCCTCGCGCCTCAGAAGGATCAGTGCATAAGCCATAGGCTTGAACCAGTCCTCAACGAAGCTTTCCAGCGGCTGACCAGGCTGAGTATCGTGATTATCTACAAAGGTCACTGCCTTCATAGGATTTGAACTCATCATTGTATTATTCAGGATAGTCCTGAGGTCGTATGCACCACCCGCCTTTGAAGCGTGATACAGATTATAATGAAGCGGCACATCAAAGAGTGAAGCCTCTGACTTAATATCCTCAAGATACTTGCTGAGCTTTGACACATCGCCGTTCCAATATTCGCCAACAGCGAAAAGCTCCTTCTCTGTCTTCTCTCTCACCGTATATAAGAAATCTCTGTAAAATGAAGCAGGTATATGCTTTACTGCATCGAGCCTGAAACCATCTATTCCTGTGATATCTACATACCAGGTGGCCCATTTTACCAGCTCTTCAAAAACCTCACGGTTATCAAAATCGATGTCAGCACCGATCAGATAATCAAAGTTATCAAACTGATCGTCTACACCCTTATCCCACTCCTTACCTTCAAACTTGAAGATAGCTCTCTTAGCGTGTTCCTGATCCCAGTCAATTCCATCAAAATGTGTCCAATTCCATTTGAAGTCCGAATACTTATTTTTTCTTCCAGGGAAAGTGAACTTGGTCCAGGCTCCAATGGTCTTATTTTCACCAACCATCTGATATCTGTTTACCTCGTTAAATTCACTGGCGTTAACCTTTTCAACCGCATCAGCACCAATCTTATGATTCAGTACGAGATCAGCGTAAACATTTATACCATATTTCTGGAGCTCAGCTATAGCATCCAGGTACTCCTTCTTAGTTCCATACTTGGTCCTGACTGAACCCTTCTGGTTAAACTCACCCAGATCATAGAGATCATAGACACCATAACCAGTATCATCTGCACCTCTCGCTCCCTTGTATGCAGGCGGCAGCCACATTGATGTAACACCAACCTTGCTTAGCTTCTCTGCATCCTTCTTCAACGTGGTCCACAGAGCTGGCTCGCTCTTCATATACCACTCAAATGCCTGCATCATGATTCCATTATCTATCATATCCGCCTCCATATACATTTAATACTTCGGTATTTATACACTTGATAACTTTAACGCGTTAAACTAAATAATCATTATAACAAAAAACACCGCTGTCATCAAGCGGTGTAATCTTGTAGTTTATGTGTAGCCGTAAAGACCTCGGACCGAAACCTCTCCGCTAGTGATTGGTATTATCTCGCCTTTCGAGTTTTCCACAAGAAGGGCACCGGTTTTGTCGATACCTCTTGCAATGTACCTGGGTTCAAGGCCAGACTGAATCTCAGGATTAACCGATGACAGTATTACCTCCTGATCCATATTTACCAGCACTCTATTATAGTCCTCGATCATAAAGCCAAGGGCCTTCTCCAGTTCAAAGCTTCGCATCAGCTCTTTTATATTGTAAATGATACCGTATGCCAGTTCTTCTCTATCCCAGGTTACACCTGATTCCTTGTAGAGCGACGATGCATACTCAATGCCAACACCTTCAAAGCTCCTGGTATTAACATTTACACCAATTCCACAGATCACGTAGTTCATGCCTGTGTCAGGATCTGTCACAAGCTCACTCAGGATACCACATATCTTCTTGCCATTTATTATAATATCGTTAGGCCATTTTATCTTAGCATCTATATTGAAAATAGAACGTTTCAGCGAATAAAACTTTACACCGCGGGCTATAGCCATAGCTGCAAGCAGCGTAACGGAAGATATGCTCTCAGCAGGTACATTTGGATTAGTCAGCAGTGACATCCAGATGCCCGTCTCAGGCGGCGACTGCCAGTTACGTCCCAGTCTCCCTCTTCCTTCGGTCTGTTGATCCGCCACAAAGATATCATTTATCCTGCTCGTATTCTTATTGGCAATCAACTCTTTTGCATACTCTTTTGCTCTTTTATTGGTGGAGTCAGTTTTCTCATATAGATGAACCTTTACTCCAAGAAACTCCTCCATAGACTCCATCTTTCGTCTGGTTGTTTCTTTCACTTTTTATCACCCTCTATGTCTTCGCTTAGTTTTTCTGCTATCACTCTGTCGTTCACGTAGGTATATATCGTGTCTGCCACCTCTTTTTTATAGGAAAATGGTATCACGTAATTCTTCTTATCAACTGTTATATGAAGCAGGCTGTAAATGTTTTCATTTTCCGGAATAACGTGGGAGATATCATCCACATCCCCGTATTTGTGGGTCCGAACTCCCCACTTGGTATGAACCACAAAGTTCTCATCATTAAACTCAAAGTCCATATCATAAGCATTTGCCCTGAATGAATTAACAAATATATAGATGCCGTAGAGCATCAGGATAAATGCAATAATATTACCTATCTTGTAGGAGCGGCCGTAGCCCATAATGAACAGAACCACCTGCAACACCGAAATCAGTATTATAACAAAGCCCAGAAATCTGAACGTAAACCTGGTCCTGCCTCTTTTCTTCACGTGATACTTATACATCTATCTACCTTCCACAACAATTGTCACGGGAAATCACCAATTGAGAACCGTCCCCATCCGTCGATCCCCCGTGACAATAATAGCACAATTTGAGGGAGAAATAAATATTGGTTGCATATACGAGGGGGGTTTAGTACAATAGTCACTGATTTTTACATTAGTTTATAGTACTTGATATATGATTTTTTTATGAAGAAATATGAGGTTCTCAGATGATCAAATTAATTGCCAGTGACATTGATGGAACTCTGGTTCCAGATGGCACCTCCGAAATCGACAAGAGAATATTTGACGTTATTAAGAGACTTAAGGCTCACGGCATAACATTCGTAGGTGCCAGCGGCAGACAGTTCGCCAGCATGGCCCGTCTCTTTGCGCCGGTCAGTGAGGACATCTACTATATTACCGAAGGCGGAACTGTTGTTCGTAACACCAAGAAGGTTTACGACATGCACGTCATCGACCGAAATCTTCTATTTCAGATGGTTTCAGACGTAAAGAAGCTCAAGGATTGTGATATAATGCTGAGTGGTCTCGACACCGCATACTGTGAGGACAAAAGTGAAATGTTTTACTGGATGCGCGACTCCTACCGCTTCAATATTGAGGTAGTGGGTGACTTTGAGACTCATATAACCGAGGACATAGTAAAAATGTCCATATACCATAAAGACAACGCCGAGGCCATCGTTAACGAATGGTTCACCGACAAATGGAAGAACCATTTCAAGATTGCCAGCGCTGGAATCATGTGGATGGACGTAACTGGACTTACTGCCGACAAAGGAAGCTCCCTAAGATCTCTTCAAAAGCAGCTGGGTATAACCAGGGAGGAGACTATGGCATTTGGCGATAATTTAAATGACCTGGGTCTGTTGGAGGCTGCCGAGGAAAGCTATGCTATCGGAAGCGCCAGAGACGAGGTAAAGGCTGCGGCAAAGCATATTGCACCGCCTCTTAAAGAAAACGGAGAGACCGAAGTGCTGCTGAAGCTTCTCGAAGAACTTGACAAGACAGGGGACGGTTCTCTGTCTTAAATAATTAAACGTAATATAAATTAACTAAGACAGAGAACCGTCCCCTGTCTTGCATATCTTGTAGGAGGAAAAAAGATGGAAAAGATTAAAATGACTACCCCACTAGTCGAAATGGATGGAGACGAGATGACCAGAATCCTCTGGCAGCTCATCAAGGACGAGCTCCTGAACCCATTTATTGAGCTTAACACTGAGTACTACGATCTGGGACTCGAGCACCGCAACGAGACTGATGATCAGGTAACAAAGGACTCAGCTTACGCAACAGAGAAGTATAAGGTTGCAGTAAAGTGCGCGACCATCACTCCTAACGCTGCAAGAGTTGAAGAGTATAACCTTAAAGAAATGTGGAAGAGCCCTAACGGAACTATCAGAGCAATCCTTGATGGTACAGTATTCAGAGCACCTATCCAGGTTAAAGGAATCACCCCTTGTGTAAGAAACTGGGAACAGCCTATCACGATCGCAAGACATGCTTACGGTGATGTATATAAGGCAAGTGAAATGAAAATCCCAGGAGCAGGTAAGGTTGAGCTGGTTTACACAGCTGCAGACGGAACAACTGAGTCAGTACTTGTTCACGAGTTTGATGGACCAGGAGTTGTTCAGGGTATGCATAACCTCTGCCCATCTATTGAAAGCTTTGCAAGAAGTTGCTTCACATACGCACTTGATACAAAGCAGTCTATATGGTTTGCTACAAAGGATACCATTTCAAAGAAATACGATCATACATTTAAGGATATCTTCCAAGAGATATTCGATGCTGAATATAAAGAGAAGTTTGATGCTGCTGGTATCGAGTACTTCTACACACTTATTGACGATGCAGTTGCCCGCGTAATGAAGTCAAAGGGTGGATTCATCTGGGCTTGCAAGAACTACGACGGTGACGTAATGAGTGATATGCTTTCATCTGCATTTGGTTCACTTGCTATGATGACTTCAGTACTTGTATCACCTAAGGGTGTTTACGAATACGAAGCTGCTCACGGTACTGTTCAGAGACATTACTACAAGCACCTTAAGGGTGAGGAGACATCAACAAACCCAGTTGCTACAATCTTCGCTTGGACAGGCGCACTTAGAAAGCGCGGCGAGCTTGACGGAAACGCTGAGCTTATGGCATTTGCAGATAAGCTTGAGAAGGCAACACTTTCTACAATCGAAAGTGGAACAATGACTAAGGACTTAGCCCTTATCACAGAGCTTGAGAACGTTACAACACTTAACACTCAGGACTTCATCAAGGCTATCCGCACAACACTTGAATCACTGTAAATAATTAGGCTTATATAAAACAAGAAACACTGAGAAGCATCTCAGTGTTTCTTTTATATTTGTATTAAATGTTATGAGTACAGCCCACTATTATCTGTCAGTAATTGGTGTGTATGGCAGATCCTCAGCCACGGACTTGTAAGCCGGACGGATGATCTTGCTGTCACAGATCAACTCTTCAATACGGTGTGCGCTCCAGCCCGCAATACGCGCTATGGCAAAGAGCGGCGTGATAAACTCCTCCGGAATACCCATCATATCGTAGGCAAATCCACTGTAGAAATCAATATTTGTACATACACCCTTGTATATCTTACGCTTCTCAGCAATAACCTTTGGCGCCAGCTCCTCAACTGTCTTGTAGAGATGAGCCTCACTCTCCCTGCCCTTCTTCTCAGCAAGCTCCAATGTATATTTCTTAAGAATCTTCGCTCTCGGATCAGACAACGAATAAACAGCGTGGCCCATTCCATAAATAAGACCAGAGTGGTCAAATGCATCTTTTTCCAGAATGCGGAAAAGATAAGCCTTTATCTCATCATCATCGTACCAATCTTTAACATTTGCCTTTATATCCTGGAACATCTTCATAGCCTTGATGTTGGCGCCACCGTGCTTAGGACCCTTGAGGGAACAAAGGGACGCAGCTATGGAAGAATATGTGTCTGTTCCTGAGGATGTAACTACGTGAGTTGTAAATGTGGAATTATTACCACCACCATGCTCAGCATGAAGCACAAGTGCCATATCCAGAAGCTTTGCCTCTGCCTCGTCATACTTTTTATCCTGTCTCAGCATTCTGAGAAGATTTTCTGCTGTAGAAAGCTCTGGCTTCGGATTGTGCAGATAAAGTCCGCGCCTCAGCATATAGTGACGATAAGAAAGATAGGAATATGCTGCGATCATAGGCATAGTCGCGATAAGACTTATACTCTGACGAAGCACATTCGGTATATCTGTATCATCTGAACGCTTGTCGTAAGCATTTAACGCGAGAACCGCCTGGGACATAGCATTCATTACATCCTTGTTAGGATTCTTCAGAATCACATCCTCAACAAAATCAGGAGGAAGCTTCCTGTTCACGCCCATCAGCTGGTTGAACCTATCGAGTTCAGTCTGGTTTGGAAGCACGCCGAACAGCAGGAGATAAACTATCTCCTCATATCCGAACCTGTGACCATTTGTAAAGCCCTCAACCAAGTCACCCACATCGATTCCTCTATAACGAAGCTCTCCTTCAGTTGGAGTCAGAACTCCGTCAATCTCCTTAGAACCGATAACCGTAGATATCTCAGTGAGTCCAGTGAGGACACCCTTGCCACTCGGCTCGCGGAGTCCACGCTTCACCTGATACTTATCGTAAAGCGACTGCTCTATATGATTGTTTTCTACACACATCTTTGAGAGTCTCTGAATCTCTCTGGATGCAGTGCTTGCTGTAACCTCTGACATCTTATTACTCCTACGCCATGGCAGCGCTATATTTCATGATGAGGAGAGTCTCGCTGCCTGCCACCATCTTATCGGCTATACACACAAGTCTTGCTTCGCGAGATTTGGGTACACGGGTAAGATTCAGTGGGAACATATGACAGTAAATAATCTCCGACTCTTTTAAACTGATATTGAAATCCCGGCGGGCATTCTCCATAGCACGTTTCGCATGAGTATAGCCGTGAAGATTGTGATACGCATTCTTCTCGTGCCAGTCATAGAGGAAATAGTCGTGAAGAAGTGCTCCTCTTACGACACTTCTCATATCCACCTCATGACGATTTCTCACTGCCAGCCATACGCTCATATAAGCTACACAGAGCGAATGAGCATAGGTGGTTGTAGTTCCGTGCTGGATATAATCCTTCTCTCTCTGGAACTTCTCGCTTTCGAGAATATCTGATCCATATTCATATATCAGGTCTACGATTCTTTCATCGTAACCAATTTTAACAAGATTTGGCAAAGCCTCATCCTCCTGGTTATTTATAGTATTAACAACCCTAACATTTTAATTATATCAAATATCAGAAAGCATTTCCACTATTCTGAGAATCTGGTGCACTATTCATTTCTGGATTTGCCTGCACCGGATTCATATTCCCCTGATTGCCGTAGTTGTATTCATCCCAGTTAATATTCTTCTGTGCCGTTTTAGATGCATCATCTCTCGCCAGCTTCTTGTCGGCAATGCTGTAAAGAGCACTGATGCCGAAGCATATAAGTCCGCTTATGAAGAAGCTGAGGGCATTTCCCAGCACGTTGTCGTACTTGATGTCCACCATCACCAGCTTAACCGCAAAGATCATAGTGGTCACAAGCCCATATATTCTCAGGCTCTTCACCTTCAGCTTAAAGCCTAGAAGTATCAGCAGCGTTGCTAGTACAAATACTGAAATGCTAATCACATAATTCACTACTCCAAAAGCGTCCAGTATGCACATCAGCAAAACAGTAAACTTAACGCCTACATAGATGATCATCAGATTATTCTCAGACTTAAGAAGATTCCAGGAATTGATCACGAAGAGCAGAATCGCAGTAAGCACTACAAAGACCCTCAGCCCCTCGCTTTCCACGTCATACATAAGGATGACGGACTCAAGCATAAGAAAAGCATTTATTATGTATGATGTAACCTTAACCGCCTTTTCTTCATCTCCCGTCAGCCAGTTCCTGCCAAACATAGTCTTCGCTGCAGCAAAATTGATGGCACCAGCAACAAAGAGAAGTATTGAGGCCACGATCCACTCGTCCCATTCTTCTTGCTCAGTTACCGCCACAACCCAAGCGTGCAGACCGATAAAGAACACTATATAGAACAGAAGCTTCAGCAGGTCGTTATACTGATTCTTGTTAAATACCATCATTAAAATGAAGAGTCCGAATGCAACAATTACGTATGTCAGTCCAGCCCAAGGATTGAGTGCAAAATCAAAAGCAACAAAGACATACATCACTAGGGCACTTATCTTCGACTGATTATCATCAGCAATAAAGCCATACAAAATTAGTGGAACAAGCAGCACAAACGCGCCAACGTATTCACCCAGACTTTCGTGTCCAATAACGCACGCAGTACACATCAGAAGCAGAAAGGCTTCCCACACGACAACTCCGACACTCTTACCTTTGCCAAGAGGTGCTCTGCTCGTAAGCTCCATCTTGTGATACATTTCAACTCCAATATAAAGAATTACGGAGATAATAAGTACCAGGATTGTAGAGAAATCCTTATCCGGGATAGCCGCCTTAATGGCAAACTCCAGAACGAGAGTATTTATCGCACCAAAAATCGGCAGATATTCATATCTGTCTTCATCTATCAGGATCAGATCCAGAACGATAAGCGTCATGGAAAACAGAACCAGAACTATACATGGGAACGCCGGATCATCATTCAGGTCAAATGCACCAACAAGGATGATCAAATTGCCAAGGCAGGCTGCCACGCTGGAGATAACAAGACTCACGTTATCCCTTAGTTTAAGCATCATAAATGCCATAACTCCCACTACAAGATAGATAGCGAGAATACCAAGGAGCAGACTGTCATTATCCTTAACACAGAATATAGTGCCAAGAAAAACAGAGATAACTATTCCGGAAAGACCAATGATTTCAAATAGTAAAGGCTTAATTCTTGAAAGATACAGAACTCCCGCTGCCCAGATCAGAAGCAGTATATAGAGCGGTATCTGATCAATCTTATGAAAATATATATTACTTACAAATAGCGATATATAAAGCGCGCCAATTCCGCAGGCACCCAAAGACAGAAAGAACAGACTCTCCTTCTTTCTCAGCCAGAAGAAGAGGCCTACCGCTGTGAGACCTGAGCTTATGATAAACATTAGCGCCATCTTGATTTCGTCCGTAAGACCAGGAATCAAGTACATGGCAAAAAGAATGAAGCTTATGAAGACGAGAATCGAAGCCACGATTCCCATACCACGAATCCCCACCAGCCACTCTGTGTCACGAGGTGGCTTTACATTATCAGCTGGAGCATTTATACCATTGGCAGCTTTCGCCCCCCAATATGGCACAGTCTTTGGGCCCTTGTAGCCAGGCATCTGACTCTCCCAGTACTTTGGCTGAGGCTGATAAGCTGGCACCTGAGTCTGCTGCACAGAAGGCTGAACTATCGGCTGTGCATCCGGACGGCCCTGCTGTGCTGGCTGTGGCTGCACACCTTGCTGTGCTGGTTGAATTTGTGGCTGTACACCAGGCTGTACTGGTTGAACCTGTTGCTGTACACCAGGCTGTACTGGTTGAACCTGTTGCTGTCTATATGGAGATACATACTGACGAGGCGCCTGTTCAGTCTGAACACTCTCCTGACGCTGCTGTTCCTCCACCACTCGTCCAGCCGCTTTCTCCTCATCCTTCAACTTGAGGAGCTCCATATGTATAGCATTCACCTCATACTGCAGATCATTCAGTTTTTTCTGACTCTGCACGAGTTTTGCTTCTAATTCTTGTATCTCTGACATAATATCCCCCTTCCCAGATATCATACTTGAGACCTTAACTATTACATCAGCACCCATCACAAATGCTTAATTATTGCTGTACTGATTGATTATACCAAATAATACTCTCCTTAACCATCAAAAAAGAAAAGGTCAACCGATTACAATATGTAAACAGTCAACCCTTCCAATCCAGTTCTAGGATCTGGCAATAACTTTCTCAGCCACCTTCTGGGAAATTCCATTTTCTATTAATCCCTTTATTGTATTTACTCCCTTTGCTATCAAATCAAAGGCCTCAAGTGTTTCATCACAACCTTCTTCTCGACCTTCCTCTCGACCTTCCTCTCGACCTTTCTCTTCACCTTCTTCATACCAGTATTCATGTATATCCCACATATCATCCACGCTCCTTTCCAATTCTTCCTGACGAAGAAAGGCAAGTTTATATCTCACTTAACAACTATACAATTCTTTTCTTAGCATAAGAATAACACTATATTTGCTTGCTGTCATTGAACTTGTCGTTCAAAAATACCCACCGAACTTGTGATAAGTTGTGATAAATTTTACAACTTGTGATAAGTTGTGATAAAATTTGCAACTTGTGATAAGTTGTGATAAGATGTGATAAATTATACAACTTGTGATAAGTTGTGATAAATGGAGGTATTACTTATGGCAAATAATCCTTTTACGCTTACATTCGGCAAACAGCCTGACAGCTTTATTATTCGACATGATAATACAAATAAAATATTAGAAACCTTTTCCAGTGGCTCTCTTAGCCAGACATATATGATTGAAGGAATCCGAGGAAGCGGAAAAACTGTCCTCATGACCTCTATCGCTAACAGTTTAAAAAAAGAAAAAGAATGGATTGTCGTTAATCTGAACTCAACAGTAGATCTATTAGAAGATTTTGCAAAAAGACTAAACGATGAATGTGAAACCATACCAAACTTCTTTAGCAAAGGATTTAGTATTTCTTTTGCCGGCGTAGGCATTGGAACAAATGGAAATGATAATCTTCGCGACAATATAAGCATAATAAAGAGTATTCTGGATGTCGCAAAAAAGAAGAAAAAGAAAGTTCTTATAACTATCGACGAAGTACTACACGACCAAAACATGCGTGCTTTTGCCAGTGAATTTCAGATTCTCATCAGAGAGGACTATCCGCTCTACTTGCTTATGACTGGTCTATATGAAAATATAGATAAAATACAGAATGACCCAGCACTTACATTTCTACTCCGTTCACCAAAGATTACTCTGGAACCACTTAGCATGCTTCAGATTATTAATAAATATAAAGAGATATTTAAAACTGACGAAGAAAACGCTAAAGAACTGGCGTACATCACCAAAGGATATGCTTTTGCTTTTCAGGCACTCGGAGCACTCTACTGGGAGCACAAAGATAAAAAATCCCTCGAGGAAATCCTTCAATTACTGGACAGCATGTTAGATGACTTCGTTTACAAAAAAATATGGTCCTCTTGTTCAAAAAGAGATAGGGATATTATCCTCGCAATTGATGAAGATAAGACCAGTGTTAAAGCCATATGTGATAAAACCAGAATAAACAACTCCTCATTTTCAAGATATAAAGAGAGACTTGTAAAGAAAGGATTAGTTACATCGCCAGAATATGGTTATCTATCCCTGTCATTGCCACGATTCTATGAAGTGGTTAGAAAATATCAATAATATACTAAACTTTTGTATGAGTTCATGCCAATTGCTGAACCCGTTTGACTTCGTCAAACTCCTGTTCAGCAATGATGAGGCTTCGCCTCATATAGATAAAAACAATAACAGCCACCTTTGAAAGCGAGCTTTCACGGTGGCTGTTATCGTTTTTATCTGCATGAACTCATTGGTCACATGTTTGCAAACACATCTTCCATCTCGTAGTAGAGCTTTGAAAGGCGCTCGGTAGAGAGGTCGGTTTCGTTCAGGATTGTGTAGCGGTCTGCTCTTGTTGCAGCCGCACTCTGCCAAGCACCAACAAAGATTTCTTCAGTGATATTCCAGCTGGATGGAACAACAGGGATGTCATACTCCCTGATTATACGGGTAATCTTCGCAATGTTTCGTTCCTGGAACTTGCAGGCACCATAGCTTCCCATAGCAACCGCAATACCGTGAGGTACATTTACCTGATCCGCAAAGTTCTCTTCAAGAGCGTGGCAGAACAGATGCTCAGATCCACTGCTTGGACGAGATGTTCCCGCAATCTCCATGGCAAGTCCGCCCATTACAAGAGCCTGTGTAAGACGCTTGATGAAGTCCACACTCTTCAGTTCCTTCATATCGTTATAAGCGATGGAGTTAAATGCCATCTTGGATATCATATATGCAAAGTCGTCAACATAGTCCTTGCCAGCGATGTGCGCAATCTTCCAATCATTCAGGGCAGTATATTTGCTGACGGTGTCACCGATTCCAGCCAGCAACTGTCTCTCAGGCGCACTCATTATTACAGACGCATCTACAAGAATCGCGTGTGGAATGGTACATTTAAAGGTCTTACGAGCCTTACCCTCGGTACCAAGAACTGCAACTGGCGAAGCAAGGCTGTCGTTACTAATAGTTGTTGGAAGTGAGATCAGCTTTGCCTTACTGACAAATGCAGCAAACTTTGCGAGATCAAGAACGGTGCCGCCGCCAAAGCCGATAACCGTCTGGATATCATTCATTGTGATATATTTAGCAAGAGCTACAGCATTGTCGTAGCTTGCTGACTGAATCAGATAGAGCTCGCTGTTCGGAAAGCTCTTCTCGATTCCCTCTATGAGACCTCCGAAGATTCCCTTCAGATTTTCTTCAGTCACTATAATCGTCTTCTTCTGGTCGATACCCGGAAGAACATCCTCCATAACAGCAGGTATTCTCCCGAAGATTCCGTCGTCTACTATTAAATGATATGGTAATTTGAACTGATGCATACTCTTCTCCTTCTTATATGATTAATTAAATGTGCCAACTATCAGTCACATTTCATATTGCACGCCTTCCTTTTCCTTACAGAAATATCTATAGCTCATTAAACTACCTGTGCATTATAACACCTAAAATAAAAAGTTGGCACCCCTTTTTCACCGAAAGGGATGCCAGCTGATTATTACATTTTAATCTGATTAACGGTAGATGATCTCGTGACGACCTGGGCCGTTAGAAACCATAGTGATTGGGAAGCCAATCTCTTTCTCGATAAACTCGATGTAGTTGCGGCAGTTCTCAGGAAGATCCTCATACTTTGTGATGCCGCGGATATCGCACTTCCAACCTGGAAGAACCTTGTTAACTGGCTTAGCCTTCTTAAGCTTTGTTGTTACAGGGAAGTCTGTTGTAACTTCACCGTCGATCTCATAGCCAACGCATACAGGAATCTCATCAAGGTAGCCAAGTGCATCAAGAACTGTAAATGCAACATCTGTTGTACCCTGGAGACGGCAGCCGTACTTTGAAGCAACACAGTCGAACCAGCCCATACGACGTGGACGACCTGTTGTAGCACCGAACTCACCCTTATCACCACCGTGAGTTCTAAGAAGATCTGCCTCCTCGCCGAAGATCTCACTTACGAACTCGCCTGCCCCTACGGCACTTGAGTATGCCTTGCAGACTGTTACAACTCTCTTTATCTCATATGGAGGGATACCTGCACCGATTGCGCCGTAACCAGCAAGTGTTGATGAAGAGGTTACCATAGGATATATTCCGTGATCTGGGTCCTTCATTGAACCAAGCTGTCCCTCAAGCAGAACGTTCTTGCCTTCCTTCATTGCATTGTAGAGAAATGCTGAAACATCGCATACATATGGAGCAACGATTTCTTTATATTCCATAAGTGTAGCGTATACTTCGTCAACAGTAAGGAGTGGCTTGTGATAGAGATGCTCGAGGAGAACATTCTTCTGCGCGATTACTCGCTCAATCTTCTCCTTAAGTGTTGTCTCATCCTCGAAAAGCTCTGAAACCTGGAATCCGATCTTTGCATATTTATCTGAGTAAAATGGAGCAATACCCGACTTTGTTGATCCAAAGGATGCACCAGCAAGTCTCTCCTCTTCGTATGAATCAAGAAGTACGTGATATGGCATTACCATCTGTGCTCTATCTGACACGAGGATCTTTGGTGTTGGAACACCGCCCTCCTCGATAGATTTAATCTCTTTAAAAAGCTTTGGAATATCAAGTGCTACACCATTTCCGATGATGCTTGTTGTATGATCATAGAACACACCTGAAGGAAGTGTATGAAGTGCGAAACGGCCATAATCATTTATGATTGTATGACCAGCATTTGCTCCTCCCTGAAATCTGATGACGATGTCAGCCTTCTCAGCCAGCATGTCAGTAATCTTTCCTTTTCCTTCATCTCCCCAGTTTGCACCTACTACTGCAGTAACCATTAATACGCCTCCTACTTTATTTATTAATGGGGGCAAAACCCCGCAATTTGCTATTCTAACACATTGCTTATAAGAATAAAAGCGTTTTATACTCGAATTTACAATGTGTTCATATTACTAGGTGATTATTCGATTTTCAGTGATTATCATCTCCGGCCTTCTGTCATTAGCATCAGTCGGAACACTATCGACTATCTGGCAGTCGAAGCCTGCAGCGATAAATGTTACCGGATAATCCTCCACCTTTTCAAAGAAGCGGTCATAGTACCCGCCGCCATATCCCAGCCGGTTCTTTTCGATATCAAAGGCCAGCGCAGGCATTACCACAAGCGTGCGGCGATTCTCACTCAGAAGATGCTCCAGTTCCGGATCATACATCTTCATATCGCTGGTATGCTTTGGCTCACGAATTCCGAAGCTACCCTTTGTAAACTTCCCATCATAGAGATAGAAACGCATTTCCTTTTTGTTCATTACCTTAGGGATGTATACTCGCTTTCCTTCCTCCCGCGCTGCATTTATCAGTTCCTGCAAACGCACCTCACTGCCTGTGCTCATATAAGCCAGAACCATATCTGCTTCTGTATAAGAGCGGAGGCCACGGATTGTCTCGCATATACTGTGTGAATATTCCTTAATCTGTTCCTCAGTCAGTCCATTACGAATATCCTTCATAGTCTTTCGGAGCTCAGACTTTCTGTCCACCGTTCGCTCTATCTTTGGAAGTCGCGCCTTGCTCTTCACATCCTTCACTGCAAGCTCACTTCCTATTTTCAGAAGGCGCTTCACACTGGCGGAGAATTCCTGCTGTCTTTCAGGCGCCATATTCTTGAGAGACTTCATTATATCCGCAATAGTCTTAAGACCACCGTCACTCACATCCCGAAGAGTAGTTACACCAGTGGATTCAATGGATGAAAACAGAGAATCAACAAATGCAGCCCGGTCATCATCATTCATGGTGGCGAGCCATTTCATCATGGTCTTATCAATAAGACGACTGCCCTCGCTTCGATGCTCCTCCTCCACGAATGCATTTCCATATACCTGCCAGGTCATTGGATCGTGCTGGTTTATGCCCTTGGCAGAGCTCTTCACAATATGATTCTCGTAATCATTTGACAGAAGCACTCCCACAATTGAGTCTTCAGGTAAAATGCTTACAACCCTCGGAAGGATACGCTTGTAGCCATCCTTCTCCAGAATCTCGTCCCTGAAGCCAGGTCCGTCGTTTGAATATACGGCATCGATCCGCTCCTGAACATACTCATCGCAGAAGGCCCCCGCATAGACCGCGAAGTTGCCTCCCTTAGAATGACCACCCAGTATCAGCCGCTCTTCAGTATCTGCAAAATAATAATTTACATATTCCACCGCCCGCCGCTGGCCCGCAGTCTCATTCATAAAAGTCAGATTGAAATCCTCCTTCCATCCAACGATGGTGTTGTCGGTGCCGCGAAAAGCCACATAGCACACGCCATCCGGAAGGCGATATGTCACAGCCGAGTACTGTTCCTCACGATCGGAGCTGATCATATTGATATAACGTCCGATGGTGGTCCCCTTAAAACGTTTTGATTCCGAGGCCTTCTTAAGCACCAGTGGAGCAAGCTTATAAAATGTATCTCTGGCCGTTATCTCCTCTTCAGAATGAATATTAAAATAAATCCCTGCCACGTCCTCAATTGATAGTTCCTCATCCTGGGTCATCACGCCCTCAAGATCCGTGTACGACATCTGAGCAAGTATTAAATTGTCTACATCATTAAATGGATCCACGTCAAAGGTAATATCCCCGCGCCAATCCAAATACTCCAATATATCAGCCATAACATTTTCTCCAAATAACCATCACGGGGGATACCCCAAGGCATCCCCCGTGAAACTTACATACTTCTTATTTATCCCAGTTCCAGTTGCTGTACTCTACTCTGGTAAGACCTTTCTCGAAGCTGACCTCAAGTGTCAGCTCATCGAAGCCATATTCATCAATATAGTAATAGAGATATACATAAGAGTTGTCATATCCCATATATACGCTGTTGGCATCGCCATAAGCATCATAGATATCCTGAAGTGATGAACCCCAGGTGATACCCTTTGAAAGGATCAGTTCTGGATAGTTATCTGTATCACAGTAATCAATGTCAGCATCAAACTCTTTTACGTATGAATCCTCATAAGCAATAGTCTCTTCTGTAGGATTACAGGTTGCAAGATACAGATCAAACCACTCATCGTAGTTCTCATTTTCATGCTGATTTGAAGAAGATTCATCACCAGGTTCAAGCTCTTCATCTTCCTTGTAGAAGTAGCTCTCATTTAATACCCAGTCAGAGCTGAGCTCTTTAAGTGAAAATGGCATTGTATATACAGTTCCTTCGAAGGAGAAGCACATATCCTTGTAATCATCTGAAACTCCTGCTGGAGCATCAACCACGTGACTTGGTGCTGTAGACATATCAATGATCTCAGCTATGCTTGAGATATCCTCATATTCGCCGTCTTCACTATCGGAATCATCTTCGCCATTTGCGCTTGGATCGCCTTCCTCATCCTCATCGATTGTAGCAGTCTCTAAATCGTCATCATCATCGTCATCGTCGTCAGTGTCAATATTGCCCTCGAGATCCTCTTCCTCCTCTTCGAATACCTCATCAGAGTTATCCTCAAGATCGATGATATACCATTTTCCACCTATCTTTCCACAGGTGAACTCGAACTCAACGTCATCCTCGCTTGTTTCGTCAAAGAAGGTAATGCTCATTGTTGCATCAATAACAACTCTTGCAGCATTCTTAAACTTAAACTCAGTATCGAACTTGTCGTTCATCTCCTTAGCTGTAGCCTTTGGATCAAGTCTCTCAGACTCAACAATCTCAGGATCCTTAAGCTCAAAACCAAATGATTCAAGAAGCTCTGCCATTTCCTCAGAATCTTCTTCGTTAAACTCATAATCATCTGAGCTTGCTATCTCTTCTGGAACATATTCCAGCATCTTTTCAAAATCTAACTCGCTATATGCTTGAACGAATCCCAAAGAAGCCTGTTCAGCGCCCTTGATGTTCTTTCCACCAAGAATAAGGATTGCAGCAACTATAATACCAATAAGTACAACTGCTCCAGCAGCGATTCCTATAATGAGGCCTGTCTTATTACCTCCACCACTCTTTGGAGGCTTAGGTCCACCTGATCCAGGACCGCCAAAGCCTGGCTGTGGCTGAGTGTATGCATTTGAAGCAGATGTATCATTATAAACCATTCCCGGCTGTGCTGATGGCTGACCGCCATACTGTCCGCCCTGCTGACCATATGGATTTTGTCCACCCTGCGGTGCCTGTGGCTGGCCGAACTGTCCGCCCTGCTGACCATATGGATTCTGTCCACCCTGCGGTGCCTGTGGCTGACCATACTGTCCACCTTGCGGTGCCTGTGGCTGACCGTACTGTCCACCTTGCGGTGCCTGCGGCTGACCATACTGCTGTGGCTGCCCATATGGATTCTGGCCTTGCTGTGGCTGCCCATATTGTCCACCCTGCGGTGCCTGTGGCTGGCCATACTGCTGTGGCTGGCCGTATGGATTCTGGCCTTGCTGTGGCTGGCCGTATGGATTCTGGCCACCCTGTGGCTGACCAAACTGCTGTGGCTGCTGTCCCCCGAACATATTAGGATCTGGGCCCATAGGATTCATATTGTTTCCGTCCATAGTAATATCTCCCCTTTTCTCTAGACTTTCGGTCTGAACCATAACCTTCAAACCTTCATATTATCCGATGCATAGCTCCATAGCCCCAAAATCCTTCTAATCCATGAGCTACGCACATTCCTTAAGATTATAACAGTAATTACATAAAAAGAAAACACCCAAGCACTAATTTAATACTCGATTTCCTTCAGGTAACGACTAAGTGCATCCTGCCATGTAGGTAATGGCTGGAATCCCATTTCAACAAGCTTTGACTTATCAAGTCTTGAGTTAAATGGCCTCGCTGCTTTTGAAATACCGTACTCAGCAGTTGTAACAGGAGCAACCTCTGTGGTGTAGCCTGCCTGCTTATATATCTCCTTGGTGAAATCATACCAGGAGATGAATCCGCCCTCGTTAGTTGCGTGATAATAGCCATACTTCTCAGTCTCAGCCATATCCACAAGAAGACGAGCAAGGTCAAATGTATATGTAGGTGTTCCGATCTGATCAGAAACAACCGTAACTCTGTCATGAGTCTTTCCAACGTTCAGCATAGTCTTGATGAAGTTCTTGCCGTTAACTCCGAATACCCAGGCAATTCGTACTATGAAATATTTCTCCAGTGTACTAGCAACTGCAAGCTCACCGTCCAGCTTAGTCTGTCCATATACGCAGAGTGGAGCGTAGTCCTTGCAATCTGGCTGCCAAGGCTCCTCGCCCTGACCATTAAATACATAGTCAGTAGAAATGTAGATCATCTTGCAGCCCAGTTCCTTTGCTACGTCAGCAATGTTCTGAGTGCCGTCCACATTTATAGCACGAACCTTAGGCTGGTTCTCCTCATCCTCTGCCGCATCAACCGCAGTCCAGGCTGCACAGTGAATGATAACATCAGGATTTACTTCCTTGATTTTCGCAATAACCGCATCCCTGTCTGTAATATCAAGCTGAACATAAGGCATAGTCGTAACTGCTGTGCCATCAGCTGCACCGCTGTACTCGGGCTGGATATCACTTCCCACACCCTCGTATCCACGAGCTGCCAGATCATTCATAACATCGTGGCCAAGCTGACCACAAACACCTGTCACAAAAAACTTCATAGTTTTATTCTCCTTTATTGTTCAAGCAATTGCTGAACCCGTTGCTTCGCAACTCCTGTTCAGCAATGATGAGGCTTCGCCTCATATAGATTTATCTGATGAAGCACCTTAGAAAGCCAGCTTTCACGGTGCTTATCATATAAATCTGCATGAACATCATTAATCACACGTTTATCTCTGCAGTTAAACCGAGCTCTGCTTTGTTTGCATCAAGTACTGGCTGAATCACTTCACTTATGTACTCTTCTGTCTGCTGTGGTGCACGGCCAACATAGAGTGAAGGCTTCATCAGCTCCTTCAGCTCATCCAGAGTCTTGCCAAATGCAGGATCTGCAGCGATGAGGTCGAGGAGGTTGTTCTCCTTACCCTCTTTCTTTACATTAGCGCCTGCCTGCATAGAGTACTGACGGATCTTCTCATGAAGCTCCTGTCTGTCGCCACCAGCCTTAGTAGCGTCCATCATGATATTCTCTGTAGCCATAAATGGAATCTCTTCCATGAACTTCTTCTCAATAACCTTGTCGTAAACAACAAGTCCATCTACTACGTTAAGGCAGAGATCAAGGATTCCATCTACCGCAAGGAATGCCTCTGGAACAGAGATTCTCTTGTTAGCAGAATCATCAAGTGTTCTCTCGAACCACTGAGTTGAAGCAACAATTGCTGGGTTCAGTGCGTCGCAGATAACGTAGTTAGCAAGTGAAGCGATACGCTCACTTCTCATAGGATTTCTCTTATATGCCATAGCTGATGAACCGATCTGGTTCTTCTCAAATGGCTCCTCGATCTGCTTTAAATGCTGAAGGAGGCGGATATCATTTGAAAACTTATGAGCCGACTGAGCAATACCAGAAAGTACGTTCAGGACACGTGAATCAACCTTACGTGAATATGTCTGGCCTGATACTGGGTATACATCGTCGAAGCCCATCTTCTCAGCTATCATTTTATCTAACTTCTTAACCTTGTCGTGGTCACCGTTGAAGAGCTCAAGGAATGAAGCCTGTGTACCTGTTGTACCCTTTGAACCAAGGAGCTTCTGCTGTGAGATCATGTACTCAACATCCTGAAGATCCATAAAGAACTCGTTCATCCAGAGAGTTGCACGCTTACCAACAGTTGTTGGCTGTGCTGGCTGGAAATGTGTAAATGCAATAGTAGGAAGATCCTTGTACTCCATAGCGAACTTTGACAGCTCATTAAGTACATTGAGAAGCTTCTTACGTACAAGCTTAAGACCCTCTGTCATAATAATTACATCAGTGTTATCGCCAACGTAGCAGCTTGTTGCGCCAAGGTGGATGATGCCTGCAGCCTTAGGGCACTTTGCACCATAGGTATGAACGTGAGCCATAACATCGTGACGCACCTTTGCCTCCTCAGCCTTAGCGTACTCGTAATCTATATCTTCAGCATTTGCCTTCAGCTCATCGATCATCTCCTGAGTGATACGTGGCTGACCATCCTCACCAAGAAGATTCAATTCCTTCTCTGTCTCAGCAAGAGCGATCCAGAGCTTTCTCCAGGTCTTGAACTTCTTGTCAGGTGAGAAGATGTATTGCATATCCTTGCTGGCATATCTTTCTGAAAGTGGACTTACATACTTATCATAACTCATAGCTTATTCCTCTTTTCTTTATTCTTAAAATAACCATTTTAATAGTTTAGCACATGCAAACTGCTTTGTCATATAAACTTTTTCTTTTCTCTCTTGGCGGCGTACATTATGCCATCAGCCTCCTGAATGATGTCTAAAAGCTTATCTCCAGGCTTAGGTGTTGCGACCACACTTCCGTGACTTATCGATATCTGGTAAGGCTTGTCAATGCTCTCATTTATGTCAGCTATCCTTCTGTCCAGTCTGGCTTCAAAGTCCTTATCAAAGCCCTCCGATACATCCGAACATAACACCACAAACTCATCTCCTCCAAAACGGGCGCAAATATCTGTATTTCCCCTGCAGCATTTACTGAGCGCCTCGGCTACATGCTGGATAGCAAAATCGCCTTCCTTATGACCATAAGTATCATTAATAGCCTTCAAGCCATCCAGATCTATGAAGCTCACCATCAGTGTATTATTCTTAGAAATGCACTCCTTAAAGAGTTCCTCTGATGTTCTTGTGAAACCGTTACGATTGGTTATCTTGCAAAGAGGATCAAGAACATTGAGCTTTGAAACATTTTCGATTGCATTTCCAATGCTCATAGTCAGTGTATGACACAACAAACTGTATATCGGGAAATCGTTGTTGGTAACAATCAGATAACCCAGAATTCTCTCTGAAAAATGAAGCGGAAGGAAATAGCTGATATTACCTCCGGTTTCAAATGGTATCGGATGCAGCTGACTGCTCGGGAAGCGATCCATTGTCATTCTTCTTCCCCTGTCCCAGATAAGAGGCGCGGTCATATATTCAGGATAAGCTGCGTCCCTATCTGCAAGAGATACTGTATGATACGTATTCTCCCAGTCCTCGATAAGACAGAGACCGAACTGTTCCATTTCCAGAGTCCTTACAATCTGGGATATAGACTCCACACATTCAGCCACGTTCTTAGAGCCTGCAAGTCCCGCAATCAACCGGTTAAGCATATGCACACTGGTGTAGGTTCGCTCCAGACGCTGATACACATCACGCTTAAATTCCTTCGGATCTTCAAAGTCATGGTTGTCGCACCCACAGCTTTGGCAAAACACTGGCTCAGCCTCCAGTGGAATACTCTTCGGCTGATCATCGCCATTCATCAGATTATAAAGAACCTGACAAGCCTTATGACCCGAATCATAAACCGGACGCTTCACCGTTGTCAGTGTCGGATACGAATTCTGAGCATTAAATGTGTTATCAAATCCAGTAACAATAACGTCATCAGGCACCTTGTAACCCATTCGCTGAAGCTTACTCATTGCCGCCAGCGCCATACTATCATTTGCGCAGACAAATGCATCAGGAAGCTCAAGTCCCGACTCAACAAAGTCCTCTATTGCTTTAATTCCGTCATAGCTTCTGAACTTACCATCGAAAAATCTTCTATTATCAAACTCTATATCATGTTCCTTCAGTGCATCGCGGAAAGCCTGAAGCCGGGCATTTGCCTCTGGATTACTTGCCGGCCCAGAGATAAAGTTAAAAACCTTCGCTCCATGAACAGATATTAAATGCTCCACCAGTTTCTTCATAACTGAGTAATTATTGATATATACATCATAGAATTCTTCATAATCACCGCATTCAAAAATAACCGTAGGAATCCCCGCCTTCTTTACTCTTTCGATGATCAGATTCCTAACAACTTCATTTGCGAATGTATTGGTAAGCAGAAGAGCTCCATCAAATGTTGAGAAATCCGGAAGCTCATATATACTAAACTCGCCAAGGTCGAAATCCTTACTATCAATTATCCCGCCAAATGCAGCAAAATAAGAGACATTTATGTCATGTTCCCTGGCAAAATCATTTATACCATTTATGATATGATATGGATATTCCTCGTCCATACCAGAAACGACAGCTGCTATGTTCTTCATCATAAAGCCTCCTTTCCCTTCACTTACGTGTAACCAATTCTATCATACTATATTCTCAAACTTTCATCCACCGCGGATTATAAAAAATGACGAGCATCAAAGGCTCGTCATTAATTAACTCGAACGATCTGCTCATAGAGACAAATCTCCTCGGTATTGATCTGCTTGTCCATATGATGATGTCCAAAGAACCAACGTCTAAATGTCAGTTTTTCCCGTATCTCCTGAAGATACTCAGTAAGGATATCCTGACCATAGTCTCCAAGACTGATAAGAGCTGTCGTACTTGACGAAGTACAGTGTGTCAAAACCCAGTCCACCTTCCAATTAACCTTCTCAAGATTCCGCCTGCCTTCTTCCATCTCCTCTTCAGAAGGAAGTTCTCTGGCCCACCAGCTTTCACCCCTTACCCTAAAGAGTTTATTATAGTTCCTGTTCCACCTCTTAATCCTGGGATCTCCAGGCTCCAGGATACCATCCCTGATATCGTGGGACTGTGCACCGCCAAATGTAAATACCTTCAGCCCTTCTATATCGAAAACCTGACCTCTCATCAGATGCAGCACAGAAGGTCTCACCTTATGCACCTTTCCACCGTGCCATTCGTCTACATCCATGGCATCAAGCCTGTCATGATTCTCATGATTCCCATCGATAAACAGCGTGGTAAAAGGCTTCTCATCAAGCCAGTCCAGCCAATACTTCTCAAAATGAGACTCACCCTGCCAGTCCCAGACCATACCAAAATCCCCAAGGATGATCACATAATCATCCTTAGTCATCTCCTTCTGTTCAAAGAAGGACTGCCTATTCAAGCGTTTGATATCGCCATGGGTATCGCCAGTCATGAAAATCATCGAAAAGCCTCCTATAATAGTTTCCCATATCATAACACTTCAACGATTTTGTGTCATTTAACTTATAGTATAAAAAATGTGCAATAGGGACAGTCCCCATTGCACATAGGTCTGTCCCTTTTGCACATTTAAATGGTATCTTTATATCCAATACTTAGCTATTTCTTTAAAACGTGGAAGCTTAAATGATATATATCCATAATTTGAAGTATCGATCAAACCTTTTCTAATAAGTCTTTCGCGATAAACTGAAAACTCCCCAGATGATAATCCTAGTCTTTCACGTAAAGATGAGTTCTTAACTAGAGTAGAATCAGTTTCTTCCAACTCTTCTATAACCCCACCGACTATCGCCTTATCTTTAGCAGAGAGTTCACTCCATATCTTGGCATACACATATTCTTCTAAATATTGATCATATTGCTGAATAATATTTTCCATATCAGGATTATCTTTTTGATTCCAATAAAGATAACCCAACACCTGAAAAGCATACGGATATCCCATGGTTAAATCAGCAAGTTCTTTTGTTCTCTCGGTTCCGCTTGCAAAAACTCTATCATACGTCTTCGATATAGCTCCAACACTAAGAGGTGCCATTACAACCTTTGGTGCCCTAAAAAGAAATGTAAGACCATCTTGATTTTGTAAATCATCTTCTTTATCTTCGTCAGTATAACCGTCTTACCAGAGCCTCTAACCCCAATAATCATATAAACCTGACTAACCGGATCCTCAGAATTAAAGTCATCTATTATTTCATTGGTCTGAGTTAATCTCGATATAAACTCTGTTGGTTCTTTTCCAAACGATAATGTAAAGGGATTTGACATATCCACCTCTTTTATAACTTTTATATCTTTTTATAAGTTTTTATAACTTTTATATCTTTTTATAAGTTTTTATAACTTTTATCAATGATATGATAACACTGATGATCATTATTCTTATAAGGTTCTATAATAGCAGCGGATATATCATAGGCCATATTTGTACCTGTAGGATTTTCAAAAAAAGAACTATGTTCAAATCCATTGTGTTTTCATTACAATGAGCAGAGAACTCAAGACTAGTCTCAAATAATCCCAGACATTTATTTCACTGTACATATGCTTTGTACTGATATTCAACACAGCCCATATACTTTGTTCAAAAATCAAACAACATAGTTATAGGGACTCGTTTCTCTTACACCATTATTGTATTTGTCAACCAGACTCTTAGAAATATACTTTTTGTCATTATTTGTAAATGTCACAATATTACATGTAAAATCTTAAAAACAGCTTATTTTTTTGTGTAAGAAAAGCTTATCCCATTTATCTGCATTACGTCAAATGTATTATCTCCATCACCACTATAATTAATTATTTCGTCCGCAGATATAACATCACCATCCGTGCCAGTTAAGTATACTTTATAATACTTCCCATTAACATAAGTTATATCCCAGTCAAAATCACTCTGTTTAATAAAACCATCTTTAATACTAAACCCTTTATCAGATAAATATTCACCCGTCAAATATTCTTCATTTTTATTTGTATTCCATGATTTTGTACACTTCCATTCTCCATCTAACGATTTTACATAATCAAAAGTTGAATTATCTATCAAATCACTGATATCATATTCTGATGAATATTCACTTACTTCCTGAAGTATATTCGCAATGTTGTGCTCTTCGCCATCATCGATGTTTTTTATTTCTTCAATAAGCTTACATATATCTATAACCGTCGAATAACTATCAATATCATATTTTATGCCAGTATATTTTTCTTCATATTCACACAAATCTTTATATTGAGCTAAAGCCTCATCATAATTTTTATTCTTTATATCATCTTTTATGTTATTAATATGTCCCTCAATACACTTATCGATATCATTGGATCTATCATAATTATCAATATTATAATAAGCATCAATAGCTTTTAAATAATCTCCATTTTCCATAAGATTATTCGCTTCTTCTATCTGGCGTTGTTGTTCTTTACTTGACCTAATATATGATGTAACGCCTGAAATTGTAAGCACAACCAACAATATAGCAGTTATTCCAATAATGATCATTCTAGTTGTTTTTTTCTTCTTTTCGTTTATTCTTCTATTCTCTTCAATTTTATTTAATTCCTGATCCCTTCGTTCAACTTCTATTTCTTTTATTTTTCTAGAACACTCATCTATATACTTTTTTGATTCTTTATATCCAAATAGCTTTGAAAAATCCTCCTTCAATCTTTTATAATCAGATTCATTATTTGCAGCAGAAAACTTATCACATAAATCTTTATATCGAGCTTCTCGTAAGTTCGAAGCTGTTTCTTTTTGCTCAATTATCTGTTTTTCTTTATTCTCTATAAAAGCACTATATTCATTCTTAATAGTTGCTATTTTTTCAGCATCCTTATTTTTTTCAATATCCGCAGCTGATAAAACAGCTTTTTCATATCTTTCTTTTTGTTTCTTTATTTCCCCAAGCAGATCTGAGTCAGCAAACCTTTCAATTCTTTTCCACTCATCATTAGTATCAAATATATTTTCTTTCTCAATTATTCCATTCAAACTTGACTCATATTTTAAATCATATTCAAATTGGTCAATTATTTGTCTTTCGTCTAGAAAACCATTTACACAATTGTCCTTAGCAAAAGAATTTATTCGTTCTTCTTCTCTATCACAAGCAATTAGTGTTTCTACATTTACATAAGTAATTTTGCCAATCAACTCATCAATGTAATCCTCTAATTTAAGAATTCTATGATGAGTCAAAAGCAAACCCAAATATGCTTCAGCGCACTCCGGATCCATATCAAGTGCTAAATTAAAATATTTTCCAGCATCCTCCCATTTTGATTCCTCTAAAAAAATCATCCCCCTTTTATATAACGAATTACTATTAGATTCTTTTTTTGCTTCATTCTCTTTATTAGTTGTTAACCTATCCCTATCAAATATTTTGTCTATTCCACGTAATAAATCTTGAATTGCTCCAACCTTTCCCATATCTTGGCCTTGAAGATGAGCAAATTCCTTTGGCATATCATATGCATCTATATTCTTATAACATGGAATTAATGTTTTTTTCTGTCCCGTTTCTATAAGTTGCAAGAATCTACTCCACTCATTTTTCACCCATACCGCATTATAATAATCATATGATGTTCCAAACGCCAGCATTACTTTTGCGGAATTAAGCGCAGCAAAAATATATGGTTCATATTCCTGCCCCAACTTATCCTCTAAGGTAATTCTAGAAAAGAAAACCTTATAATCCTTTTCTATCAGTTTATCAAATACATCCTGTGCAATAACGCTATCAATAGTTCTCTGCCCATCATCAGCTGTCTCTTTATAACAAATAAAGATATCGTAAGGTTCTTCCTTCGAAGACACCTCAACGATACCTTTACGTAATTCTTCAATCTGCTTTGCTTCTTCTCTATAAATACCTCGAGCAACCGTGTCAGAGTTCTCCATAACCAGATCAAAGTTGCTATCATCCATTACGCTATCAAAAGAAGACCTATGACAAGTAGGTATCTTCTTTCCTGTCTTAGGATCATCTACATACTCAATACCATATTTACAAAGGACGAGTCCCCAGTATGCTTCTGCTTCATCTTGATATTCTGCAACAATCGACTCATAAACTCCTGCAGCCTTATCAAATTCATTTTCAAAGCGAAGCTTATTTGCACGCTCATATAGTTTGAGACGTTTCTCATCGTCTGTGTTTGGAATGGTCTGTTTACTACCGCAGTACTCACATTCACATATAGTTGAATCAGGTAGAATCTTTAGTTCTCCGCCACACATCTTGCACTTAATTATAGCCATATATCTTTTCTCCAATTAATAAATCCAATCTCAAAAAATCACTGATCAAGCAAACCTATTACTCTATATTCCATTCTATTTTCCCATTCAATTTACTCTTTTCAAAAGAAAAATCCTCCTTATGATTTGGAGAATGATATATTCTTTTTTTAAGTTCATTTAAGCTCGATTCATTAAATGCAATCTTAACAGTATCACATCTACCAATATCATCAACAGACTTGGTTATTGTAACAATTAATCTACATTCACATTCATACTGCCAGGGCAACGTTTTCTTGCAATAACGAATTTCATTAATTATTTCTGGTTTACAATTTTGAACAACCTCATCCGACCTCTTAATGTAGAATGATTCTTTATCATCTGATTCGCTATAATATATCACATCAACTACTTCGATAGAAAATTTTGACTTATGAAGAGAAATAATACTCTGAAAGTTTGATTCTCTGATTCTCCCACATTCAATTCGAGTACTCTTAAGGCATTGTTTTATTATGTCTTTTCTAAAGTCAATCATGTAGCCATCATTTCTACCATACAGCATCCACATGGCAACACTTTCAGATTTAGCAAACGACATGCATAATCCAAACCTAACAACTCTATCATCGTCCGGATTAAAATTCACTCTATCCTGAATATCATTCCATCTTTCGCCTTTTGACAAATAAATCGAACTAGAATCAAGTATTGATTTAACTATCGTTTCATTTGTATAGAATTTATAGTAATTATGATTTTCGCCTTTTATCTTCAAATAATGGTGTAAGCGATCTGATGTATCAATATGATTAAATAGTTCTGTACTCATAAATAATGCTCCTCAATAATTATGATTTGTTTTCTAATCTCATATGAGATATTGGCTAATTAAACTCACATTTTTTTCATTCATTTATATTTAAAATTTCATTACCTAGATTAACAACACATAACAGTCAACTTACTTGTCTATTTCATTAACCGAATTATTATTCTTATTAGTTAATGTATAAAAACCACTCGCTGCAATGCATAAAATAACTCCTACACTCACAACAAACGAACTCAAAGAAAAACCAATACAATAATCCATTAGTTTCTTAGCCGCTTCTAAATACAGTACATATTATCACCATCATACGAACCTCAGATTAATGAAAAAAAAACGACTTTATAAGCTCCCACAATGTAATATCCGGATTAATTATTTTTTTAACAATAAACATAATTACAAAAGCTGCGAAAACTATCCCAACCGCCAAAAAATAATCCTTTTTTTTATCAGTTTGTGAAAATTTATTATCTATTTGTTTTTCCTCATATCCTGTTTTATATTCTCTTAATGAATTATTTACATAACCTAATTCCTTTTTTGTTTCCAATTCGGCCCATACAATGCTTATTGCAATAATCAAAAATACCACAAAGAAAGCCATACATATTCCATTTAAACTAGTAATATAGAAATACAGAAAAAGAAACGAAATACATGCAATTACAAAACTTGAGACGAAACCTAAAACTCTATATTTATAACCTGATTCAAGAATAGCCTTTCTCTCCTCTAAAATACGTATCATTTCATCTTCTTTATTCTTTTTTTCTAATTCTTGAATTTTTTCTTCGCATTCCTTTATCAATTTTGAAGAATCACCAAAGCCCCTCATATTCTTTAATTGACTAATCACACTTTGATAATTCCCTACGTTATTTGCTGATGCCATTAATGATTTAATATCTTCAAGCTTTTTTAGATTTTCTTCTTCTTCCTTCTTCTTTCTTTCTATTATTTCCTCTTTTCTCTTAGCTTTTCTTTGCTGATATTCCAGTTTATAACGAGCTAATTCTTCTTTCGTGGATTCATCCCCATATCTATATGCTTTATCATATGCACTGCTTATAAATGCTTTATCCGGCAAAAACATTATATATGTCTCTTCAAACTTACATAATAGTTCAACCAAATATGCGCTCCCGTTTTCAGGATCAATATCTAAAATCCTTTCTGAATACTCATATGCTTTCTTCCATTCGTGATCTTTTACAAAACCTTGAGCTCGTTTTATCAACGAGTCTATTGAAGGACTATTTGGCCCACCTACTCCTACTGATGAGACTTTCTCATCTGTTGAATTTTGAAAGTTATGTAAGTCAACACTTGAATCTTGAATAACATCATTTTTATCTCTGCCAAATATCTTATCAATGCCACGAATAAGATCCTGCATAGCACCAACCTTGCCCATATCCTGAGCCTGAAGTCGAGCAAATTCTTTCGGCATATCATAGGCATCGATGTCTTTAAAACAAGGAATTAGCGTCTTCTTTTGCCCCGCCTCCATCAACTGCAAAAATCTGCTCCATTCATTTTTTACCCAGACTGCATTGTAATAATCATAGCAAGTACCAAATGCCAGCATTATCTTTGCGGAGTTGAGGGCAGCAAAGATGTAAGGTTCGTATTCTTGCCCCAGTTTATCTTCAAGTGTAATTCTGGAAAAGAATACACGATATCCTTTATCAGTCAGTTCTTGATAGACATCCTGTGCAATAACACTATCAATAGTTCTCTGTCCATCATCAGCTGTCTCTTTATAACAAATAAAGATATCGTAAGGTTCTTCTTTTGAAGACACCTCAACGATACCTTTACGTAATTCTTCAATCTGCTTTGCTTCTTCTCTATAAATACCACGAGCAACTGTATCAGAGTTTTCCATAACTAAATCAAAGTTGCCGTCATCCATTACGCTATCAAAAGAAGACCTATGACAAGTAGGTATCTTCTTTCCTGTCTTAGGATCATCTACATACTCAATACCATATTTACAAAGAACTAAGCCCCAGTATGCTTCCGCTTCATCTTGATATTCTGAAACTATAGACTCATAAACCCCTGCAGCTTTATCAAATTCATTTTCGAAGCGTAGCTTATTTGCCCGTTCATATAGTTTAAGGCGTTTCTCATCGTCTGTATTTGGTATGGTCTGTTTACTGCCACAGTATTCACATTCGCATATGGTTGAATCAGGGAGAATCTTTAGTTCTCCGCCACACATCTTGCACTTAATCACAGCCATAATCTATCACCACATCCCTTAAATCGTATAAAATCTTGTTTATTTCATTTTCCCCTTTTATATGTTTTTTCAAATATGAATAATAGTCATTCATATCAGTTTTCAACAGATAGTAGCCATCTTCTGTTTGAGATAGTAATTTCACTAATGCTTCCCAACCTTCAAGTTTATAATCATCTTCTTCTAAAAAAAGTTTTATGTTATCTTTAATACTATTATGATGGTATTCCATATAAAGCCTAATACTAATATCAGTATCAGGGAACAAATAAACTCTTGTTATTTTATGTTTTAATGCCAGCATAATAAGATTCGTAATTTTATCTTTTGAATCTATAGCATCATCCCACTGCTTATAATCCGGTAGAACAGGAATAAGATATCCATCTTCTTCTTTAAAATGATGTAATAAAAATCTACCTTCTTGCCTCTTATATCTTATATTATCGAAACTTGTCGAAAAAACATTCACATAATCTATAACATAGCTTCTATTAATAACCATATTTGTTGAATCTAGATTAATAGCATCCCCCCATATTACTTCCATTCTTCTACGAACAGTATCTGTTTCCATTCCTTTTAGGTCTTTTTCAATAAAAGAATAAACATATCCTGTTTTATCAAAATTTCCACAACACGCAAAATACAGAGCAACATTTTTATTCACTGTAACATCCAACAAGGGGGATTTCATTCCATAATGCTGCATTATTGCTAATCTCTTCATACGATTCTTTGCAGTAACATTAGGATGATCTTCTTGGTCCTCAATTCTACGAAAAACAGAAAGAATATCTTTGAAGTGTCTATAATTACCTAATATTTCTTCGTTAACCTTTTTCACTGTATCTGAATCCAATGGCATTCCTCTATATATTGAAGGGGTAAATGCCTTCATTATTCCAGTTGTTTCTGTAGAATAATCTTTACTCTCCCCTCTATAAACAAATATATCCTTATTTCCATTTACATTCATTATTCATAATCCTTTTTTTGAATATCTTTCGACAATATAAGAACTTGCACATTTTAAGAAACTATATCTTTTTGTTCATATCTCCAGATATGTATTGATTAATTTTATTATCCTTTATCGAGTCTTCTACTTCTTTAATTCTTGATTTTATTTGTTTTATATCAGCATCTAGTTTTTCAAGTTTTACATTTTCAGAAGAAATTTCTTCATTCAGTTGTTTTCTTTTAACCATTTTGGAAATAGCATAGCTAATTACCCCAATACCAATACATAGTACTGACACCCCAAAGAAATTAAGTCCAGGATACCCCAGAGATGCGAATATAAAACCAACTATTAACATGCATATTCCTGCAATTATTCTCACAACAAAGGTACCGCTTCTTACATCTTCTTCCAAAGATGTAATCTTCTCATTTAGATTATTTCTTTGTTTTACTAAAGATTCTTTCTTATTTTTTAGGTTTTCTCGTTCTTTAGTAAGGCTAACTATATTCTGAGAATTACTATATTTTTTATAGTATTCTTCATCATATTTACCTATTTTCTTTGCATATATTTCAATCACATATTGATTACTGTTCTTTTCCGAAAGATAAGGTAAAATGCTATTATGAATTTCTATTCCCTTCTTCCATAAGCTGACGGATTCTTCTGAAAATACGCCTAAATCAAAATTGGAATCTATTAAATTCCCTAATTTATAAAGAATATCTCTGCTAGCTTCAACATTGGTACAATGAGTCTTGAGATCGTTCTCATAGAAATTAGATCTGGATGCCGTTATCAGTAAATCGCATAAAAAAATACACTTATCGGAGATTTCTTTAATAGCTTGTCCTAAATCTAATTCATTTTCCACTTGTTGTTTCAATAGCTTTAACACGCTATCCAAGCAGTTAGTCACACTTTTTGCTGCCATTTTAATATTCATAACTTTTTGTTGTTTTGCTTTAAAATAAACAACATAGAAAGAAGCCTCCCAACTATTGGGATCATATTCCAAAACCTTCTCATAGTAATTGGCTGCATTTTCCGCATTATCTTCTTCTTTTGCACGTCTTGCGATTTGGTAAAGATTTTGAAGTTTATCTTCTGAATCTATTTTTACTGTACCTGTAACTTCAACTTTTCCTTCAACCTCTACCGGCCCTTCTATCATTAGTTTCTTAGCTTCTTCAACAGAGTACTTCGTCCCGCAGTTTTGACAAACAAAAACACCATCCTGCTTAACCAGATCATTGCTGCCGCACATCTCACAAGCCAATCGTTTCATCGCCATCTCCTTAGAATTATTGATATTTTAAGTTCTTACATATATCATTTCTATCCTTTATCATTTGATTCAAAACACCCAACTCTTTCTCATCTATTTCTTTGTTAGAATCAAATATACTGCGTATATTATCTATTTTCGCTTTTATCTCACTTTCAATTTCGTGCGTTTCATTGGACGAAACTGGGTCGCTGTACTTGAATTCTTCCGCAAGCTTCTCCAGTTCTTTCTTGACCTTTTCATCGGTGCATTTGCGGACCAGAGAATCAACATCTCGGCGAAGTGATTCCATCATCTCTGTGTTCGCTTTTACTTTGGTATCCTGACGTTCAACTATATCACGTACGTTATCTAGCTGAGCTACGCCAATCACTGTCACTCCAAGAAGCGCGAGACCAAATATAATCACAACCCAGGAAGGAATGTCAACAAACCAAGCAGATATGATGAAACCTATTGAAAGGATCATCTGTACTATTGTGTAGTAATAGCCGAGTCTAAAAATCGGGAATCCGTATATCTTTGACTTGAGACTGTCTCCCTTATCAAAAGAGAGAAATGTTATGATAGCACCTGCTATCAGTGAAACACATCCGAAAGCAAATGCTGACCAAGCAGTAGCATTTCTTTCAAATGGAACAACAAAGAATGCAACTACGAATATAACAGTAATAACTGCATAGGTTATAACGACTACATTTTTACTTTTACCGTTCATAACGCATCCTCCTACTCTTCAGGTTTCTTTGTTCCGCAGTCTGGGCAGAACTTACTCTTTATTCCAGAGGTTCCACAACTTGGACAGGTCCAACCATTATCCTTAACAGGTTGTGGAGTTCCACAATCTGGACAGAATCTACTGGTAAGACCTTTGGCTCCGCAGTTCGGACAGATCCATCCATCATTTACCTGACCTGATACAACAGCACCGAAGCCAGCTCCTACCTGAGTCGAACCCTCCATTATAGGATTCATTGCTTCTCTGGTCATATTCATAACGCCGCCCATAGCGCCCAACGTTACGCCAAGACCAGCCAAATCGCCAATTCCGCTACCGCCGCCAGTTCCATTTCCAGTAATACCATTTTGCATAGCCTCTAACCCAACCTGACGAGCAGTTTCCTGCTGATAGGTGTAGCCCTTTGCCTGCATTTCTGCAGCCTCTGCGAATGCCTGCATCTTATATGCTTCAGCCTCAGCTTGCGCCTTTATCTTGAGTGCCTCTGCATCGCCTTGTGCACCAACCATCTTGAGCTGAGCTGCTGTCTGAGCTTCAACTATCTTTCTCTTCTGAGCAGCTTCTGCCTCAGCCTGACGTACCTCTTCTTCGCGAACCTTAAGAGTTTTGTCCGCGAACTGTTGCTTCAATCTGCGGAAGTTTGGATCATCATCAGGAGTCTGAATAACCGTGATGAAGAACTCTGGCATAATCATTCCGTAATCTTCCAGGTTCTCGTTGATGGAGTCACGCATTGCTACTGATAGTTCGTCCAAATGCTCATCGACTTCCAATATATTTATGTTCTGTTCTTTTATGATTCGTGCAAGATTCGACTTAACTCTATTCATTATGAGAGATTTGAAAGCACCAGTTGTGAAACCAACTGCATCGCCATTTAACACTTCATTCTGAGTAAATCCCTGTGTGGTTCCGACCACTTTTACAAGAAACTTTCTGGAATTGGTTACACGAAGATTGAAGCTACCGCAAGCTCCTATCTCTATATGAAGACCTGACGCAGGATCAAAGAGACGCACCTTCGAATCAGTGCCCCATTTGATTCCCATTTGGGTTGTGAGATTAACGAAGTATACCTCTGCATGGAACATAGTCTCAGCATTCGAAGGCAACTTAAAAGACTCCCTCATTATTGGGATGTTGTTGGTTTCTAATGTATATCTGCCTGAACCAAAAAGATCCAGTGCTTTTCCATCTTTATAAAATACCGCTTCCTGCGACTCGTGGACGATAAGCTGAGAACCTGTATTAAAATCTTCGATTGGATGTTTCCAGGCGAAAACATTGTTTGGCCCCTCGTATTTTATAACGCTAATAACCCCTTCTCTCTTTTCCTGTTTATTCATACCTTTTCTCCATTTTTCATATATTTTCAACAAAAAATCCCAGAAAATTACTATTTATATAGTAACTCTTAACAAGGTATTAGTCAATGTGTAGCTTTTTATATAGTATATGAACTAGCAATTCAAAACAGTATTTTGTATATATGTATCTGGAGATTAGTCTATGAAGAATAAGGTTATATCTATCAATGATTATGGAAAGGTAAGAATCACATTAAAGAATGTAATGGATAAGCAGAAGATATCCCGAAACGCCTTGGCCAGAGCTATAAATGCCAGATTTGAAGTTATTGACAAATGGTATAACGGAAATGTCGAGAAGATAGATGCAGATGTACTTGCCCGGATATGTTTTGTACTCGAATGCGCTCCGGCTGATATAATTCATTATGAACCAACAAATAATATTGATTAATACAAACAAAAAAAAGACGAGCCGTTGCTCGTCTCACACTAACAAAAGTTAAACATCAGCGGAGGTTAAACAAATAGTTATAACCAGAACTTCTTTTGTATCATCTAAGATTTTAAAGATAATTGTATATTTTTTATAATCAGTATATCTGTATCCCTTGTTTGCAAAAATACCATATTTTCTAATTGGATGAATCTGCGGATTATCTTCTAACCCCAAAATCTTTTCTTTTAGCGCTGCAAGATATTCTTTCGCAGTATCTAAGTCCTGTGATACCTGAAGTACCCCATTATATATATTATCTAAATCCTCATAAGCTAAAGGCGATAAGATAACATCGTATTTATCATAAACCATATTTATTATCTAGCCTCTTGAATGCTTCTCTTGCACCTATAGGCTTTTCTCCTTTGCTTAATCTTTGTTCAGAAGCTAAAATAGCCTTATCAACAACTAAGGTCTCCATAATTGAATCATATGTTTCCATACTCATAATAACAAGATCCCCAAAACCGTTTTTAGTAATAAAAATAGGTTCTGATGTTGAATGACATCTTTCTAATATTTCTGAAGTATTACGTAGTTCTGTAATAGGAATAATCTGTGGCATATTAATCACCTCTTACATAATTATATACATTATTATAACATAATTATGTATATTATCAAGAAAAGATGTTATTTATAATACGATTCCGCCATCTTGCTTGCTGTATTAACATGGATTGGACTATACGTCACTTCAACAACAAAAGTTTTATCCGTCTCCTGATAAACATAATAATCATAGTTTAATAACCAGGTTTTTACAGAGACCTTCTTACACTCTATTTCTCCCAGGAAAGAATCAACTATTTCAACCTCATTCTCGCTTACGGCATTTGACTTAGTAGCCCCGTCAGCTTCTATTTTCTGGAATGCCTTACTCGATATGTCCGACGCTATATCTGACACAGTTTCGGTCAGACCATCGTATCTAATCATTGCCACAGAATATGTACCTTCTTCCCCATTATCATAAAAAAGGGCAGTTTCATATTCTTGGTCTAAGATAGGTGTATAGTCCTTTGTCTCTTGTAGATCAGTAAGATACTCAATGCTTAGATAACCCAGATCATCATTTCCAATTGTTAGTATGTCCGGATCATTAAATCTTGAAGCTTCTAATATTTCAGCGCCCGTTGGATCAAAGGAATAGTTCTGAAATACAAGCCTATATACATCACTGTCCTTTCCATCAAACGCAAGATACTGAACGTGATCATTATCATCTTCGAAAACAAAAATGTATAACGATTTTTCGCCTTCTTTTAGCGTTAGCAGGTATCCCGTATTGGCTCCAAATGTTGCCTTCTCTGTTTTTTTATATGTCAGATTAGGATAAGCTTCGCCATATTCAGCTTCTAGATTTTTAAGTCTTGTGTATATATCACCAGCCATTTCCTTCGTGTATGTATAATGTATAATCTGATTTCCCTGTGCATCTGTTGCATAGTCCAGTTCTATCAGATCATAAATATTTCCTTGCGGAATCGTGAAATTATTATATGTCGCTGGAATCTCCATAAACCCAAGAATATCATTTCCACGTCTTACTGTTTCGTATGATGCTTTATACCTTCCAAAATAAAAAACTGTGCCATATTTATTTCTAAGGAACAATAGTCCCCCTGCCGCTATAAGGATCAATGCTACAATAAATATGGCAGCAACCGCCAATATACTTCTTTTTTTCATATTAATCTTTATCCTCTGAAGCCTTCGCCCTGTTCTTTCGAAACTCTTCCATATTCTTCTTGCACTGATATGCTTTCAGAAGGTCATTTTCTTCCCAGGTCCACAGATGCTCCACATCTATTTTCTGTTTTAATTCTTCGTCAGATGGTTCAGCCGGGAATATGTCACAAGGAAAATCATCACAATATCCGCAATGTGGAATACCCTTTTCATCTACACACTTCCTTGCTTTACAATCAGGCTCCAGGAGTAGCGGGCAGTCCTTATCACTACAACAGCCGTCACAAATAATAACATTCGGATCACCATCAAATTCATCGAAGATCTTCTTGAAGACTTTAACTACCTCAGCACGTCTATCCTCTTTTTCAACATTTGGACGATAAACCAGACATAGATCACATCTCATACCACATTTTGAAAGTTCCATTTTATAACTCCTTTGTTGCATAAAAATCGCAATTCTTACTACTTGTATTTCATAATATGTATTACTGCTTATATTTCATAATTTATATTACCGCTTTACTCATAAAGAGAATTGAAGTACTCCACCATCTCATCCAGGAAAGGCTTCATTGCTTCGATCTCGCTTTGCTTTCGGGTCTCGATGTTGAGTATCTTTCCACTCTCATACTCTACGTATATATCAACGAAGAGGCCATCCGAATCCATTTCATCTGCATCGGTACTAGATGCCCAGCCAAAATATCCCTCGTTATGGCCATTCAGGCCGTTACTCGAATAGCCCCACGTACTGAAATCGTACTTGATGACCACGTTGTACTTATCAAAAATCTCCGTCAGTCTGTCATAATAGTCATCTGGGAAAGGCGCATATTCAAACTCCTCATCGCTAGTATCCTGCGTGCTATACACGCTTCTACTAAGCATATACTTCTTGCCGCCTTCTGCATCCTCGTCCTTCACAGACATTTCAACAAAGTAATAGCCCGTCTCCTCGCCGTCATATTTAAGGCTTAATCTCTGGACCTTCGAGGTCTCTTTTTCAGGATAAAGCCTGTCGTCGCCCTTCGACGCGAACCACTCCATGAAGATATCGTAAAACTTGGCCGACCAGCCCTCCTGAGGGTTATTATTTTCTGTAAAATGCAGTTTCTCCCCAGACGCATAAGTAACAGTAAAGGAACGCTCCTGATATTCAGGCGGAAGCCCTGCTGTCACGTCATAAAGACCGTTCCGATTGACAAGCTTCTCGTCATCTATAACACCCTGTAACTTAGAGAGAAGCTCCTCGTCCGCCACCTCCCTCATTCCAATATTCGGCTCGCTGACAATAAGCTCACCATCCTCTTCACTGATCACGAAGGTAAAATCGTGATTTTCCTCTTTGTCCCATCTTACTTCCGTATAAAATGACACGTCCATCGAAGCTATATCCTTCGAGGCTATCTCCTTCGGTGCATCAGGATCCTGGCTGGTAGTCGTTCCGCCGCAGATCACATCGTCCCCATCATTCACATTTGTCGTGTTCTCATTTAACACTTCATCTACGTGGATTTTCTTTCCACAGCCCGAAAACAAACTAAACATCAGCATCGCCCCCATAAAAACATAAAAACACCTTTTCTTTTTCATTTCACTCCCCTGTCAATCTTTTTGAAACTGTTCAACAGTTACTTTTATCTAATATAACATAAGACGTGGAAAATAGCATAGAGCCATTCGCCACGTCCTATAAATCATGTTTCAAAATGTGCATAAGGGACAGACCTATGTGCAATGGGGGCTGTCCCCATTGCACATGCCCACTCGCACATTACATCTGTGAGTTGAAGAGGGACTTGAGCTTGTAGACGATGTCCTCGCTGTCGGCGTTGATCGTCGCAGCCTCGTTTATCTCTGACAGCTTGCGCATAGCGTCTGTATCCGCCTCTGATGTGTAGCTGATCGTGTAAACAGGAATCTGGGACTCCTTGAGGGCTGGTTCTATGGTGCTCATACCATAACCAACGTTCTGGTAGCCATCACTGAGAAGGAAGATCATTACCTTTGCATCCGGATGATCCTTCTTAGCTTCCTCTATCATATTCATAGCAACAACTACAGCATCATAGCTGGCTGTTGAACCGTTAGCTGTAAGGGAGTTGATACCGCCCTGGAAATATGCCTTCTGGTTCATATCGAACTTTGCGATCGGAACCTCTATCTGAACGTCGTCGCTATAGCTTACGAGACCAACATAGTTATTCTCGTTAATGTACTGCATACCATTTGACAGGGACTCCTTCAGCTGATTGATAGGATCGCCGTACATACTTCCACTGCAGTCTGCAACGAATACAGCAATGATATCCTTACCGTTGTCCTTATAAACCTTGTAGCTTTCAAGACCCTGAGAAACCTCTGCACCCGTAAATGCAAGATCAGAAGTGTAATCATCATTTGCATTGAAGCCCTTGTTAGTTGCTATCTTCTGCATCTCATCGCTGAGGCAGTAATCGATAACCATATCTATAGCCTCAAGCTCGTCATCAGTCTTTCCAGCCTTGTCGCAGATATATGCAGGATTATCGTGTCTCATACCAAATGGAATAAAATCATATACGCTCTTAAGATTGTTATCATTTATATAAGTCTGGTACTCTGTGAGCATAGCATCCAGCTTACCATTTGAAGCGCTGTCTCTCATCTGCTGGGTAGTATATGCAACATAAGGAATGTTCTGGTTGAACTTAGTAAAGTTCTCCTGTCCGTCCTTCAAAAGTGTAAGCAGAAGGTTAAGACCTGTTGCACTTGTCTGTGGATTCGTGTATCCCATATTCAGCTGTCCGTTCTGAACGGCAGTTATAACAGAATTAAAATCAGTATATGCGCCCTTCTTAACAAGAATACCAGCTGTATTTCCAACCATCCTGTCAGCGTAAAGCTCAAGATTTCCGCCATTTACGATTGCATACTCACCAAACAGAGTGTTACTTGGCGTGTAGATGTCAGGTAAATATTTTCCTGAAATGATATAGTCAGCCGCGGTTCCTGATGGAACAGAACGAACTGTCATTGAAACCGACTGTCCATTTACTTCATTTCCCTGCTTATTAAACTTCTCAGCAACATCTATAAGCCAGCTGTCGTTATCCTTTCCAGCCTTCTCACCAGAAGTAAAGATCTCAACATCCAGCTGACCTTTACCCTGAACTGCTACAGGATACTTTGTGATCTCAGGCAGCTCGTCATAAAGCGTGTTGTCATCCAGTGATATAGGGGCCTTCACCGGATCAGCCTTCGTCACCTTGATGTGCTTCAGCATAGACTCGGTTGTCTTTCCACCTGCTGAACCCTTAAATATCGCAAAAAAGGCAATCATCAATACGATAATAACCGAAAAGATAATACCAATAACTACAGCAGCGTTACTTTTTTTCATAATAATACTTAACCTCCTAATTTGTGCTTGCCGGAACGTTTCAGTTCCTCAAGTGCTTCAATCATATCGTCCATCTCTCTGGTGTCGTAAGCCATTACTTCATCATCCACCGAAACGGACAGTTCAACCATTCTGTTAAACTTATCCAGCATGGTCTGTGATTCTGCACACATTTCTCTTAGATACCCCGAGTCCTTTCCTGAAATGTAATCAAAAGACTCCAGATATTCACAAGAATCAGTGATATATCTCATCATCTGGTTTCTGGTCAGCAAGTAGAGTTCTCGCACCCTCTCATCTCGATCATCGCTGAGAAAGTACTTCTCACGGGACATCATACTGTCCCACATATTCACAAGATGCGCACGTTCCTTCACGAAAAACTTCTGATTACCAGCCCTGAGAACCCTGGTTCTCATACCAGCCAGACGCTTCTTCTCCTCATCCTGTTCCTCCTTAACGACAGACATATTGGAATAAACGGTATATCCAGCCCATCCCAGAAGGAGAACAACTGTGAGAACATTTGACAGCATATACATCGATGACTCATCATTGTTGTGATCATTGAACAGAAGTCCCGTCACAAACTTGAACAAAAAGACAAGTCCCAAAACAACGATGTTAATTATATTAACTTTTATTAATTTCCTTATATCCATATTTTTTTCCTAAAAAAGGAATATAAACTTACTCCCTCGCGAGCAAGCAGGATTACTTGTTCGAGTAATCCTGCTTGCCGCGGCAATAATCCTACCAGGCAAATCCCCACTTCTTAAAAAATACAAGAAGTGATTTGGTAAATCGATAAATCCCACGAAGATTCCCCGTATTGTCCCTCTGCCAGTTATGATAAGCCTTAACCTCAGGATAGAAGATAATCTTCTTCCCCTGAGTCCTCACACGTCTTGAAAGATCCGAATCCTCGCAATACATAAAATACCTGTTACTGAATCCCTTCATCTTTTTCAGGTACGAGGTCCTCGCCCCAAAGAAGCACCCCGTACAGAACTCTATCTCTGTAGGTTCATCCAGTCCCTCCTCCTGACGAGTATATCTTCTTCGAAGATATTTGAAACCTGGTATCTTGCTGACAAACACGTATCTCACCGTCGGACAATACTTCGGCAGGAACTGTTCAGTTCCGTCATTGTTCATAATCCTCGGTGTGATAAGCCCGATGCTTTCATCCCTCTCAAGCTCTGCTGCCAGGACACCGATCGTATCCTCATCCAGATAGATATCCGGATTTATAACAAAATGATAATCACTCTTAACCCGCTTGATGCAGGCATTGTGCCCCGCTCCAAACCCTTTGTTAGCAGTATCCCTGATAAGCTTTACACCAGGGAACTTTGACTCTATCAGTTCGGGAGTACCGTCGCTGGAGCCGTTGTCATAAACGTAAAGACGGAAGGTATAATCCCTGCCAGCTGTTACATCCAGGACTGAGCTGATGCAGCGTTCTATGGTTGATATGTTATTGTAAGTTACGATACTGCCGGTAATGTTCATATTTTAACACCAAATCATCTGTACCAGTTTTTTGATAGCGCCATTCTTGTAGACGCCGTATTTCTGGAAGAACTCCAGTTTCTCGCGCTTTCCAGCCATTATAAGCTCTGAATACTCACGCATCATATCCACAGTTTTCTGTCCGCTGGCCTCCCGGATCCTATCCTCATAACGTTTCAGGATGTAGCCAGCCTGTCTGTAGCTCAGGTCCATATCCTTCAGGAACTTGTCGCGTCCCAGATTAAATCTGGATTTATATTCGGAAACACTTCCTGCCTGATGGGCACCAACCGCATTTCCACTGTGCTGCCTGTATCTGATAAGCGGCTTATCTAGAAATGCTATCTTGCCCGTTGCTGCAACGAGTATAGCAGCAAAATGGTCATACATAAGAAGCATTTCAGAGGCAGGCGCCTCCTTCAGCAGTTCCACTGCCGCACGGTTCATCATCACTGTGCAACCTGTCACTGTGTTCTGAATTAGTAGCGAACTGATACTATCTCTTACACCCTCCTCACGAGGAAGCTTCTGATAGTCGAAGAAAGAATCCGCGATCTTGCGCCCCTCTTCGTTCATAAGTGCAAGATCTGTGTGCACAAGGATTGGCGTATCCTTGCCATACTTTGCCTCATAATTCCTCATCAAAGCAAATGTTTCATCAGTCTTACCGCGGTACCACATATCGTCCTGATCCGAGAACAGGATGTAATCGCCAGTCGATACATTTAACAGCTTTATAAAACTATCTGTTGGAGAACCCGTATGGTAATTATCATCCAATATCTTTATCTCTATAGGATTCTCCCTTTTGGCCTTGTAATAATCCAGTCGTTTTCTGACTATATCCATAGTCTTATCTGTGGATCCGTCGTCTCTGATGATAAGCCTTATATCATAGCCATCCTTCTGCATCAGGTCACGGGACTGGGTCACCAGCGACTTTATCTGCTTATCAACAAATCTCTCACCATTGTAGGTGGCACATAGAATATCTATCTTGTTATCATTCATCGTCATTCTAATTCCCCCGGATATAACGACTCATAGTAATGCTCATACTTTGCCTCGGCTTCACTCGCGAAAGCTTCAGTCGAGTCCTTCTTAAATATAACTATCAATGTCTGGAATATCATTTTAATATCCAGCCACATTGAATACTCCTCGATATACATCAGGTCAAGCACCAGCTTATCCTTCGGCGAGGTGTTGTACTTTCCTGCTATCTGGGCGTAGCCTGTGATGCCCGCCTTAACTCGGAGTCTGTACTCAAATTCAGGCAGATCGTTGGTATAGTTAAATATATTCGCCAGCATCTCTGGTCGAGGACCAACCACCGACATATCGCCCTTTATAACATTTATGAACTGAGGTATCTCATCTATTCTGAAACGTCTCAGTATGTTTCCAACCTTTGTGATCCTGTCATCATCAACAACTGAGAGGTAATTGTCTACATTTTCCTTCATGGTACGAAGCTTGTATACAGAGAATATCTTACCGCCTCTGGTTGCACGGTTCTGCTTGAAGAAGATGGAACCACCGTCGTCCAGCTTGATAGCAATTGCAGCCACCAGCACTATCGGAGAAGTGATAAGCAGCGCCAGTGCTGATATAACAATGTCGAAGAATCTCTTGAGCGCCTTCTGCTCAGCCCTAAGTCCTAGTGAGGTCAGCTCGAAGAGGGATACATCATCCAGCATCACATGATTCGAGGTTCTCTCAACTACGTCCGCCATCTCAGGATTGATGTAAACGTTCTTCATATTCTGATAACAGAACTCAACTATCTGAGTACGTTCCTTGATAGGCACGTCATATACGAAGATTGTGTCATACTTCTGTATGGTGTCGCGTAGATTCTCATTTTTATAATTCATATTGCGGCAGATCTTGTACTGCAGTCTGTACTTTCGCACGCTCCTGCTGATCTCGTTCAGGGATCTCTGAGAGGAGGTTACGATGAGACAGCGCTCAGGATCGTAGATCTTGAAATATATCCAGTTGCCGCCGTAAACACAGAGCTCGATCACTATGGCCTGCAGGATGAACACGATGATCAGGAGCCACGGCTGCTCCAGGGTAAAGGTCTGGTTGTTGTTTTCATTTGTGTTCATGACGCAGAGCATGATGTACGCCACAATGTCCGTCATAACCGATGCAAGACACAGGGATATAATGATCGGACGGCTCTTACGCTTGCCGATATCGTAGCTGCCGTAAATACTAAGAAACAGATACCCGGATATCAGGTAACTGATAGTTGTAACGGCAGAAGTTCTGGATACACCAAGGAGCTGCCAGTTCTCAATGGCAAACAGTCGGTAGAATATCCAGAATACCAGGAAATATACAATTAACTTGAACAGCAGTACTATAAGATTGAGACACTGCTTCAGTTGCTTCTTCATCTATTCTCCCCAAAATATCTGTTCATATCTGCATGAACAAAGAATAAGCACATAGGTCATATTATTGTAGCATATTTCTTTATATTTTAAAAGTGCATCTCCTATCCTGGAAATGCACTTTTATCTCTAAGTGTCAGGGAAACAGCTTTCCTGATATTTGATACTCTTGATGTCTTGTAGCTGCCGCCATATTCGCCGTCAACAGTCCACGGAAGTTCCTCTTCACATTTCAGCACTACTCTTGAGGACTTTCTGAAGACTATCATATCGTCCGCAAGGTCGTCAACCAAGAGACAGTTGATTATTCTCTGCAATTCAACAGGCGTCTCAGGTGTCTTGATCAGCACGGTCTCAAAGAGGCCATCTGAAAATGACATATCCTTGGAACCTATATTCTTAAAGCCTCCAACCGACAGAGAATTTGTTATCTGACCATAGATAAAGTCGCCCCTTATCTCCTCGCCATCAAAAAGAACTCTGAGCTTGTAGCTCTTCAGGTTGAACAGAGTCTTGCTAGCCTCGAGAACGTAGGCAGCATGGCCAAGAGCATTTTTCAGATTCTGCGGAGTGGAGTAAGAAATATCGGTAAATGCGCCAAATGCCGCTACGTATATGAAGAAGGTATTCTCAAGCCTTCCCACATCCACGTGACATATGTCGCCCTCCACTATATCCTTGGCTGCCTGAATAGGGTTCATGCTGATACGCAGACTTCTGGCGTAATCATTTGTGCTGCCGCAAGGAATATAGCCCATGTGAACACGGCGCTTGATGCGACGTTCCAGCTTCATGATGCCACCAACGGTATTGTCCAAAGTTCCATCGCCACCTGCGCAAACAACCAGGTCGAACCGCTCAGCATTTTCATACACATACTGCTCGGTTTCCTCCTGACTCTTGGTCGGATAGACTTCTACCTTGTAGCCCGCGTTGGAAAACACCTCCAGGATATCTATAAGGTCCGCCTTAATGACCGTACGGCCCGCTTTGGGATTTACAACAAACAGTAATTCTTTCATATTATTTCTCTTCTCGTCTTGCCAGGTATCTTTCCAGTCCTCTTCTTCTCAGCTTGCAGGCCGGGCACTCGCCACAACCATCGCCCAACACGCCATTATAACAAGTAAGCGTCTTCTCTCTCACCAAGTCGAAGGCACCGAGGCTGTCAGCCAGCTCCCATGTCTCCTCCTTGTCGATCCACATAAGCGGTGTGATAAGACAGAAGTCATACTCCATCGCAAGATTCAGTGTGGTATTAAGAGATTTGATAAATGTATCTCGACAATCTGGATATCCCGAAAAATCACTCTGCGACACTCCAGTGATCACATCTGTCACTCCATGCGTCTTTGCAAATATCGCTGCGTATGTGAGGAACAACAGGTTTCTTCCCTCAACAAAAGTATTTGGAGGGCCATCCTCCGGCTTTTCCTTTTCTACCTCAATTTCATCTCTTGTCAGTGAATTGGGTGCCAGTCGATTCAACTCCGACAGATTGAGAACCGTATGTTCTACTCCCAGTTCTTCCGCTATCTGAGCCGCACACTCCAGCTCCTTCTTGTGACGCTGGCCATAGTCAAATGACACTGCGTACACCTTCTCATATATTTTTGTGGCCCATACCAGACAAGTGGTACTATCCTGGCCACCACTAAATACAACCACTGCTTCCTTCTTATTCTTCATTTCCACTCCTCAAAGACAGGGGACGGTTCTCTGTCTTAAAAATCAGGCAGGGGACGGTTCTCTGTCCTTTATTAAATGTCTTCGCGGGATATTCTGAGATCGATAAGTCTCAGCACTCTATCCTGCAGGTCCTTGTTCTTTTCAAATGCTCCTCTAAATGTGGTGGTAAGTGTCACCGACGGAGTATTCTTAATGCCACGTGCTGTCATACAGCTGTGCTTACCACTGATTATTACCGCCACATCCGGTGAAAGTGTTGCTTTCTCCATAATCTCGGCTATATCAAAGCCAATCTTCTCCTGAAGCTGCAGCCTCTTTCCTACCATATCAGCAATACGTGCGATCTTGCTAAGCCCGATCACTCGCTCGCGAGGGATATAGGCTACATTTACCTTCATATCATACATCAGAGCCATATGATGCTCGCAATAGCTGAATATCTCTATATCTCTGACGAGAACCATATCGTTGTTGGTAGGGGCGTCAAATGTCTTATTGAACATGTTTGCTATCTCATCATTTGTATAGCCTATGCCCTCAAATATCTCGCTGTACATCCGGGCAACCCTGTCCGGCGTTTCACGAAGTCCCTCTCTGTCCGGATCCTCGCCAATCGCCTCGAGGATTCCTCTGATATGCTCTCTTATTTTCTCCTGATCTACTGCCATTTCTAATTCTCCATAATCCTTTATATTATCTATCTTCTAGTCATCGATTTATCATCACTGACCAATTTTACGAAGCAATATTGCGTATTTATACCCCGCGCGCATCCGGCGGCCAGATAAACTTGTGCTGCTGCAGCTGATTCGTCACTCCATTCATCCCGTGTTCTATCATATATTCCACGATTTCCCGAGGTTCTATCTCACCAAATACCGGGCTGAGATACACTCCAATCCCTCGTTCCACCAGCTGATATCTCATAATCACCTCGCGGGCCCTGTCCAGGTCTTCACGGTTCATAACCACAAACTTCACCGCATCATACTCTCGCAGGTACTTGTAATTGTCCATCAGCATGAAACTCTCCATACCACTTCCGGGACATTTATAGTCCAGTGTGATTGACAGCTCATCCCTGAGAGACAGCTTTTCAGCCAGTTCAAACAGCGGTTCTATGCTGACAGCACCATTTGTCTCAATCTCCACCCTTTTGTTAAGTGAAATGATATCTACAACCAGGTCTTCCAGGCATTCCCCAGTCTGTCCAGTCTGCTTCTTATATTCTTTAAGCTGTAAAAGCGGCTCGCCACCAGTCAGCGTTACGTTATCTACACCAGTATCCCTGATGTAGTCAACTATATCCTGTCCGCTTAACATTTCATATGAACTACTAGTCTCACCGTCTTTCAAAGCTCCAGTGTCAGCCAAAGGGGCATCAAGTGGAATAGCCCACGCCGTGTCACAATATGTACAACTGAGATTACAACCACCAAACCTTATAAACACAGCCAATTCACCGGCCCGACGACTCTCACCATTTATACTTACAAACTTTTCCGCAACCTTAAACATACTCACTCCTCAAAATGTTCTATCGAGTGTATTCGGCGCAGTTTTCAGGGGTTTCGAAAACCCGGGTGCGGATTACCTGGTAGCCCTTTGCCTCCATCACTTCGTAGAGGTATTTTGCCAGGTTTTCGGCTGTTGGACGGAAATCTAGCTCTATCATAGAAAAGCCCTCCTCCTCCATAGCGGCCTTAGTCGTCTCGCGGATGCTTCCCTTTTCAATAAGCAGAGTATGGTCCAGCTTCGCAGCCTCTTCCTTCAGGTCATCCTTCAGTTTTCCAAAATCCACCACCATTCCGCGGTCAGGTCCTTCAGACTTTACGTCTTCAGAGCCAACCTCAACTGTAATGATCCATCTATGGCCGTGAATGTTGGCACATTTTCCAACATAATCCTTAAGAAAATGCGCACTGTCGAATTCTGCTTTTGTTCTTAATATATACATAACTCTCGCATAATCCAATTATCAATAGATGATTGGTTTTTTCCTTTCTCCCAGCTATCGCTGGGTTTTCTACTTCCATCTCTGCAAGACAGAGAACCGTCCCCTGTCTTAAAATAAAGACAGAGAACCGTCCCCTGTCTTGGAGAACCGTCCCCTGTCTTTATAAAGCCATCAAATACAAGACAGAGAACCGCTCCCTGTCCTAATGGCCCTAGTTTTGATCAGCAGGATGGTACCAACGAACTGCTTGCTTCAGATTGACTGAATGCATATTAAATAATTAAATCATAAACCTTAGATACCAAGGAAGTTCTTTACTACTGATTCCATTTCCTCTTTGTCACATACGGTTTCGTGCATGACAGGAGCTGTACGGATTTCCTCGACTGCCTGTGGAATCTTAACTGCTGACAGCTTTTCCAGCTCATCAACAAGAGCGAAATCATCCAGGCTGTCTGTGGAGAGCTTAGCGCTCTCATTTCCTGTATCAACAAGTGCTTCCACAACGCTTCTTGCAAACTTGTATGGGCTTGCTGTTGAAGCGATAATTGTTGGTGTATCATCCTCAGTGTCAGCCTTGTACTTGTCGTAAACATTTACTGCTACTGCTGTATGAGTATCCAGCACATAGCCGTCCTCAGCATATACGTTATGAATAGTAGAAGCCACCTCTTCTGTTGTTGCAAAGTTGCCGTAGAACTTGTAGAGATTCTTCTTCATTTCATCAGTTATCTCATATTTACCTGTCTCAGCAAGACTCTTCATAAGCTCACTGTTCTTCTCAGCATCATTTCCCGCAATTCTGTAAATGAGTCTCTCCAGGTTACTGGATATAAGGATATCCATTGAAGGAGATGTTGTAAGAATAAACTCACGGTTGCGGTCATACTCGCCAGTTGCAAAGAAGTCGTAAAGCACCTTGTTATCGTTAGATGCACAAATAAACTTCTTAACTGGAAGTCCCATCTCAGATGCATAATAAGCAGCCAGGATATTACCAAAGTTGCCTGTAGGAACTACAACATTTATCTCATCACCAGGCTTAACTGTACCAGCAGCCACCAGCCTTGTGTACGCATATACATAGTAAACCATCTGAGGAACCAGACGTCCTATATTGATGGAATTTGCAGAAGAGAACTGGAAGCCCTTCTCGTCAAGATACTCAGCCAGAGTCTTGTCAGAGAACATCTTCTTTACGCCAGTCTGAGCGTCATCGAAGTTGCCAGTAATACCAGCAACAAATGTATTTGCTCCCTTCTCAGTAACCATCTGCTTTTCCTGAATAGGGCTGACACCATTCTTTGGATAGAACACAGCGATTCTTGTTCCAGGAACATCAGCGAAGCCTGCAAGGGCTGCCTTACCTGTGTCGCCTGAGGTTGCAGTCAGGATTACTATCTCTTTATCTATATTGTTCTTCTTTGCTGCTGTTGTCATAAGGTATGGCAGGATTGAAAGAGCCATATCTTTAAATGCAATAGTCTTGCCATGGAACAGCTCGAGAATATATGCACCGTGATGATACTTAACAGGTGCTATTAGCTCTGTATCGAACTTCTTATCATAGGCCCCATTTATACAATACATCAGCTCATCTTCGGTGAAGTCGGTGAGCATACGGCTCATCACCTCGTAAGCAACGCCCTTGTAGTCCATAGCTGCCAGTTCCTCGAAGGAGACGTCAAGCTCAGGAATCTCATCAGGCACGAAGAGTCCGCCTTCCTCGGCCAGTCCCTTAAGGATAGCCTCGCTGGCTGTTGCTGTCTCATTTTCATTTCTCGTACTTCTGTAAAGGAAACCCATATTATTTCTCACTTTCTTAAATATTTATTTTACGGCGTTAGCCATGGTTTCTGCAAAAACGGTATAACCCGCGTTGGTCATATGTATACCATCGGAACCAAAATACTCCGGATGTGCCTGTCCTATACTGCACCAGTCTATCACAGACACATTGCTGTTTGACGCAGCAAGGGATGAAATGGTAGAGTTGACCTCCTCATACCAACTGAGGCTCGGACCATAAGTATTCACCCAGTATATCTGCCGGTCGCTGCCAATACAGTCGATCAGGTTCTGACCTTCTGTGGTGGAAAATGCACCATTTGTTCCAAGCTCTATAATAACCGTATCTCCCAGCGAACCGGAAGCCTTCATAGAATTAACAATACCAAGTCCGGCAGACTCCTGACGACCAACCTGGGCATCAACAGTTGCTCCTGGCACAAGACTCTTGAAGGAGTTGGTTGCACCAACCGCAAGAGAGTCACCAATCAGAGTTACTGAACCAGAACCACCAGAGCTGCTGGATTCCGAAGAATCCGATGAACTGCTGGAATCTGAAGAATCATCTGACGAACTTGATGCAGTTGACGAACTGGATGAACCAGTATACAGATATACGTCAGCGTATTTCTTACCGAATGCAAGCGCCTCTGAATGCGTATCAAAATAGACATCTATATGATTACCCTGTATCGCACCACCTCGGTCCTCTACTGTATAAACCTGACCGTTGATGATCATCTGAGTACCGAAAGCATAACGACTGTCAGCTGCTATTGTGTGGTTAGAGGTTGCTATCGCACCGCTGGCTGTAACCTTATCTGTCTTTCCACAGCAGATAACACAAGGACAGTATCCTGTCAGCAGGAACTGTCCAAGATATGTACCATCCGAACTATTGGCATATCTTGCTGTACCCGATGAAGAAGTGCCACTGCTGGAACCATTCTGCGTAACACTTACGGAAATATTGTTATTTACATCCTTTATATTGTTGAGCGTATATTCGCTCTTACGACGTCTCGCCGCCTCAGCCACTGAATCATCTCGTGTATTGCTGGCAAGAAGAGATTCAAGTGCCGCCTTATCCTTTTGCTCCTGGTCACTGAGGTTACGGCTACTGCTGTAAGCGCCTACCTCTTCTCTGATACCCACCTGTTCAGCGTCAGCTGCTGTAATATTTGCCGAGTAATACGTAGTTCTTACAAATGCAGGCGCAGTGATATTTCCATCATACAGCGGTTCAATAGACACCATCTTGGCCATAACTGTAGTCTGACTGTAATTCTGCTGAATCAGTGTCACAGCACAGGCGATCACAAGGGCAGCCACCACAAGGACGGAACCGATAGTCTTATAGTATTCAGTTATGAAGTTTAAAGCATTCTTCAATAAATCACTCCCGTATAAACTCAAACTTTTCGACTATGTGAAACTATAACACTCGGCGCCCAAATGGTCAACTGAACGTTATGTGACTGTTTATTATATCATAACTAATAGCAATTATTCTACTTTTCTTCTTTGAAGGTCACACCCTTGGCATTTGCAATCCTCTCAGCCTCGGAGCCCTTCTTTCCATATATAGTAGCCTTACCTGCATCTACAAATGTTCTCGATGAGATATAGGTCACACTTTCTGGTATATGTACATCTGCAGAAGTACTGTAGAAGTTTCCAGTTCGAATAGTAGTCATACTGTCTGGCAGATATATTTTATCAGCTTTGTCAAGATATATTCCCGCTCCACCGGCCATGGTCTTAACACCATCAGCTACAGTTATCTTGCCATCCTTATTTGCAGGGATGGCCAGCAGCTCCTCGCCGTCCCTAGTGTACAGCAGCCCCTTATAGGAAGCGTACTTCTTGTTCTTCTTGCTGACAGTTATCTTCTCAAGCGCAGAAGCGCGACTGAAAGCATTTCCAGAGGTTGATCCAACCTGAACACCAATATCCGTAAGGGTTGAAGGTATGGATATCTCCTTCAGATTATCATTATTCTCAAAGATTCCCGGCTCCACCGAATGAACGCCATCAGGAATATCAAAGGATTTATCCTTCTTGCTAGTCGGATAGATCAGCATTTCCCTCATATCATAACTATAAAGAACATCGTCGCGTTCCAGGAATGAACGATTGTCCTTGCTGACGGTAATCTTCTCAAGATTGTCCAGCATATTAATTGAAATGATATTCCTAAGCTGTTTTCCTATGGAGAGTTCCGTTATTCCATACAAGGAACCTGCATTTAGAGTTCTGACTGAATCCGAAAGCTTCAGCTTACTAACCTTATTCTTGTTAAGTGACAGGAAGTCCTCGGTATACACGCTGACTATTCCATCCGGAATCTTCAGCTCTTTTCCTTCTACAGTAGGTGCCAGCAGAAGGCCGTCCTCATTCTTGTTAGTAAGGAAGCCATCCAATGTGCTGTAATATTCATTTGCTTCAGAAACCTCGAACTTATCTATCTTAAGACCGGTAAATGCCTCCTGGCCAATGGTCTTAACATTTGGCCCAAGCTTCAGGGTCTTTATTTCATTTTTTTCATACAAGGTGAACTGGCCAAATGCCATATCCCCGATATCCTCCAGAGAATCTGGAAGCTTGAAGCTGTCCTCTCCAAGACCTGTAACTCCATAAAAGGCGCCGTCGTCGATCATACGAACACCCTCTGGAATGGTGATATTCTTTATTTCAGAGTGGTCTCTAAAGGCCTGGGCACCGATTATCTCAGTACCTTCAGGGATTGCATAACTCTCATCGTGGCTGAAGCACTGAACAAGAGTTTTACCATCAGCAGTAAATACGCTGCCATCCTTAAATATATAATTTGCATTATCGGCAAATGTCAGGTTAGCTGTGAAAGGAATCGCACCTGTTCCATAATATTTGATAGTTGCTGGAACTGCCATTTCAGCTATCTTCGAACAGTTGTAGAAAGCAAAGTTATCCAGATACTCCAGACTCTCCGGAAGAGCAGCCGTCTCCAGCTCATCGCAGTAGCTGAAGGCTCCCTCGCCGATACCAGTCAGAGTAGACGGAAAACTAACTGTCTTCAGACTATCGCACAAGGTAAATGCATCTCCATGAATCTCGGTAACTCCCTCAGGGATAGTTACCTCCTGAAGGTCAGACAGCTTAAATGACTCTTCTCCCAGTTCAGTAACTGGTTTATCCAAAATGGTAGCAGGAATAGCCAGCGTAGTATCGCTGCCCTCGTAGGAATCTATGATCGCATGGTCGTCGTATACTGTGGCTGTGATTGTACCATTTTCAGTAGGGACTGTTGTTATACAGCGGGAACGTCTCGTGTAGTCCACAATATTAGTAGCATAGGAATTACCCTTAACATCCTTGATAACTATCTGACACACGAACTCCTCGTTCAGCTCTGACAGATGCTTAAGCTTGAAGCTGAAGTCATCGCTAAGAGCTGTGTAGGTCATGTAAAATACACCATCTCTATCCCACTCTGTATAAGGAAGAGTATTGCCCTTTTCGTTCTTCACAGGCAGATAGGTCGGAGCATAATAAGCCATATAGCCCCAGCCCTCTGGGCTTATATCATTTTTACCAACTATATCTGAATCCGAAACCGCATCAAAACTGATGATTTCAGGATCGCGGCCTTCTTTAATAGCTACGTTACAAACCACAGACTCCATAGTTGTGTTAGGGAAATCCAGCATGGAGCTGACTAAGAACTGACCATTTGATCTGTAAACCTCCATCTTGCCAAGCTTTACATCTATCTGTTTAAATGGCCAGACAGACTCATCATTTCTATTGGTGGCAACAAGAACCTCCGGATCATCCGGAACCCTCAATATACCTTTACTGTCTGGTGTCAGTTCAACATCTGTAAGCACTGGCACGTAGGCATCATCAAAACTTGAAATCTGATTTTTGTAAAATATAGAATATGAAGCTGAAGCCAGGTTGTTCAGCTGCTTTTCAGTCAACTTAACTGAAAGAACTGAGTCGGAGTATATGGTCTCTCCGGAAGCAGTCTGTCCACTTGGTTCCTGGGAAGGTTCCTCAGAAGCTGCTTCAGTAGCTTCCTCAGTTGGAGCCTCAGTCGCCTCAGTTGGTGCTTCTGTTGCTTCTGTTGAAGCCTCTGTTGCTGGTTCTGCTGGCTCCTCGGTTGGTGCCTCAGTTGCAGGCTCTGCCGGCTCCTCGGTTGGAGTCTCAGTTGCTGGTTCTGCTGGCTCCTCGGTTGGTGCCTCGGTTGCTGTCTCTGTTGTTTCCTCGATTTCTTCATAGAAAGCGGCTACATTTTCACCATCACTTTCCCAAGCTGTTGCAAAAGCGTGAACGAAGGTTGTGTAATTATCAGCAACAGATATCTGATCTATAACGCTCTCGCCATAGTATTGATAAAACAGCTGATTGCTGTATGGGAAATATATCGACACACCTGAGGTGCCGTCTACATTTGACCCCTGTTTGATCACCATTTCATCCAAAGCTTTATCCAGCTTGTCTGATGAACCCTTGTAAAGATCGCCGAACTCATCTGCAATAGAACCAACATCTATCTGATCTATAGCTTCACCCTTGGAACCGTAAGCTGTGGAGCCGCAGTTCAGGGTATCATCTCTTGCCTGTACTATCTCGTTATATTCGTTATTGCCCAGTCCCTGATACATATCGCCAAAGATATCATTTAATGCATCATCTACTTCGTCTACCTTCGACAGATCAAGGCAAGACAAGGTGTACATTGGGTTTTTCATCATACTTGCGTAGGTATCATAGAACGTTTTGAAATCATCAACTATGCTGATTCCTATCTTCTCACCGTTACTGGTGGTGTTGTAGGTCTTCAGGAAGCTGTAGTTCCAGCCCATTCCAGGTTCAACCTCCTGAGAAGCAACCATATAATCTGCGTAATCAGAAAAAAGTGTGGCATACTCTATAGAAGCCATAAGGCAGGCGTCAAAGCCTACGAAATCAAGCTTCTTCTTTTTGCCAAATGGAGACGCGTCCATTGCTGCCGCCATCTCGGAATATGTCATAGTATCATTTTTATGAAGCTCATCCACGCCATAGCCGTATACAGGACCTGCGCCATGATCCCAGAAGATCAGGGAATAATGTTCTGCCTCGTAATTGTCAACGCAGAAATCCAGGAAACCCGCAAGAGTGCCAGGATCGCCCATATTTGCCACATCAGCGGTCTGACCATCCAGATAATATCCCTTGCTTCCCTCAACTCTCACCACATAATTCTTGTCAGCAGAGACATCGAACTTCCACTGGCTCGCACCACCTGTGAAAATGACAACATTTGTCTTGCTTGTGTCTACACCGCTGCTGATCATCTCGGAAAGGTCCAGAGATGCGGCACCAGCCTCACTCTCCAGGTTGGAGCCGATCATATAGATCATAACTGTATTCTCACTGGCAACCCCTCTCAGGCTGTCATTCTTCTCAATACTGATAGGGTCTACGCTGACATTTGAAAATATACTGTCAACGCTGGTGTCAGCTCTGCTGCCGCCGGAGGCATCACTTGCCGACGCGTCGTCTCTGTCATCGTTACCTTTACCCTCGGTTTTACTAGAGTTACTACCCGAGCCCGACCCTCTCTTTATAAGCACAATTAAAGTGGCCGTGCCCAGCAGAAGGAGCAAAACAGCCACCACAATTATTATAACAACAATACTTTTCTTACTTCTATCCTTCATATAAATACCTTTCAACTTTTTTTACTGACCCAGGTGTTGGATGAGATCTATCAGCTCCTCCGCACTTTCTATTTCACAAACACGTTTTCTAAGTCTTGCACTATTATATATGCCTTCCGTGTACCACGCAATATGCTTTCTCATCTCTCTTACGCCGATGTACTCCCCCTTTTCCTCCAGCATAAGGTCGATATGTCTAAGCATCATATCTCTTATCTCGTCCAGCTCCGGTCTCGGTGGAACGCTGTCCAGTCCCTTTTCGAGACCAGCCTTTATCTCCCGGAATACCCATGGATTACCCTTGGCCGCTCTTGCCACCATAAATGAGTCGCACCCCGTCTCTTCCTTCATACGAAGGACATCCTCCGCATTACATATATCACCATTTCCAATAACCGGTATGGATACCCTCTCTTTAACCTTTTTTATTATAGACCAGTCAGCCTTGCCCGAATAATACTGTTCCCTGGTTCTTGCGTGAACTGCCACAGCCGCAGCACCACCCCTCTCGGCAGCCTCAGCGATTTCAGGTGCATTTTTCGTATCAGCTGTAAATCCCGCCCTTATCTTCACCGTGACAGGAACATCCACTGCCTGATCTATGGCCCTCACAATCTCCTCAACAAGCTCAGGCTTCTTCATCAGCGCCGAGCCCTCACCATTATTCACAATCTTCGGCACCGGACACCCCATATTGATATCCACAAACTGAAATGTGCAGTTGGGGACAGACCTATGTGCAATGGGGACAGTCCCCATTGCACATTTTAAAAGCTTGGCAGCTTCACCGGCCATAATCTCGGGATCACTTCCGAATAGCTGGATGCCCACAGGGCGTTCGCTTTCTCTGGTGGCTAGCAATATGTCGGTCTTGGGGCTTCCATAGTAGAGTCCCTTTGCCGATACCATTTCAGTCACCATTACGTCTGCACCCTGTTCTTTGCACAAAATGCGAAAAGGCAGGTCTGTAACACCTGCCATTGGTCCTAAGAATATTTTATTTTCAAACATCTCTTTATTCATAAGCTTACAAGACAGGGGATGGTTCTCTGTCTTATTTTTTAGACGGAGAACCGTCCCCTGTCTTTTCCTATCTTTACTGTTTGTCGTAGATGATGCGGAGACCGTGAAGTGTTAGTTCTGGGTCGTATACATCGATAGCATCTGTTGCTTCTGATATCATTTTACCCAGACCACCTGTGGCAACCACCTTAATATCTGAAAGGCCCGACTCTTTCTTCATAGCCCTGATGATGTACTCGGTCTGGCCGATATATCCGTAGTAAATACCTGCCTGCATGCTGGAAACCGTGTCCTTGCCCAGCACCGTATCCACCTTCTGGATTTCAACTTCAGGCAGTTTTGCGGTACCTGTCCAGAGCGCGTTCGCCGCAAGCCTTATACCAGGCGAGGTAACACCCGCTGCAAATGTACCGTCTGCCAGCACAAGATCGTGAGTGGTAGCGGTTCCGAAATCCACTACTATAACCGGACCGCCATACATCTCGTAGGCAGCAACTGCATCCACCAGTCGGTCGGCACCCAGTTCCTTCGGATTTGGAATAGCCAGTCTGATTCCCGACTTGATGCCAGGTGCCACAATGAGTGGGTCACACTGGAAATACTTGATAATACCGCTAGTCAGGGAGTGCATGATATTTGGTACAACCGATGAAATGATAACGGCCTCAATCTTTGCGTCCTCAATACCATTTACCTGAAGCCACTGTCTCAGGAACACACCGTACTCATCAGAAGTACGAGAAGTCTTTGTGATCATACGAAACTGCTTCACAAGGTTTTCCTTGTCAAAAAGACCTATGGTAATATTTGTATTTCCAACATCTATTGCAAATAACATATCTTTCCCTTTCACATATACGATAATTCTATCTGGCAGAATCTTTCATTTAAAATGTTTTTAATCCAGGCCTACACATCGCCGCCTGGTTTCATCATAATCAGCAGCTCGTAGTACTCCTCAAGCTGTTCAAAGAGCTCCCTTTTCTCCATACGAAGCTGATTCACCTTAAGACCACTTCCGATCTCGTCATAAAGAAAATCATTTTCCTTAAAATCTGTGGCGATGGAGAGACCACCCTCATCGTCGAAATACAGGTATATCTCGCCACCAATCTCCTCAGTGAAGATAACCAGCGCGATACGCAGCTCATCCTGAATCTTCTTTGGGAGATTCTGATATTTGGGATTGAAATAAAACTTCTGAGTGTACTTAGAAGCACTACAAAGAATCTGTTCTTCAGTCATTCTTTTCCTCGACTTTCATGTTTTTGCCCACAGACCTTCTCAACCTAGTTGACCTTGGTCAGAGTAGCCTCGATAACGTTGGACATGTCGTACATTCCAGCTGGCTTTCCAGCCAGGAACTTTGCTGCACTGACTGCACCATTACCAAAAATGCTACGGGAATATGCGATGTGACGAAGCTCGATAACCTCGTCCTGTCCAGCGAAGATCACATCGTGAGTTCCAGGTATAGAGCCACCACGTACTGCGGAGATGCCCAGCTCCTTAGCCCCTCTCTTCTCTAAACGGTCGCTTCTGTCGTATACATACTCCATATCACCGCCAGCTGCTTCATTTATTGCATCAGCAAGCGCAAGTGCTGTACCTGATGGCGCATCCAGCTTGTTGTGATGATGCTGCTCCACAATCTCAACATCGAATCCATTTGGACAGAATACAGATGTTGCAGTCTTCAGCAGCTTAATGATCGTATTGATACCAAGGCTCATGTTAGCTGACTTAAGGATTGCCACCTTGCTGCTTGCATCCTTGATGTTCTCCAGCTGTTCAGGACTGAAGCCTGTGGTGCAAAGAACTATAGGGGTGTTTGTCTCCTCAGCATACTTGAGAAGTCCCTCAAGAACCTTAGGTGATGAGAAATCGATGATCACATCTGCATCAACGCTCACCTCTGAAATGCTCTTGTAAACTGGATAGCCCAAAGTTCCGTCGTCGAACACATCAACACCAGCAACGATCTCGGCCTCAATATCTTCCTTTACTATATCAGTGATCACACGGCCCATACGACCACTGCAGCCACTCATTATAATCTTAGTCATATCTATTCCTTTCTTGCTTAATCAGCCAACCAAGTTGAGACATATGTTTTTGAGACCATTATGGGTCTCGGCACTTAGCGATTCAGACACCGAAGAATGAGGTGGCTGAGAGCTTAGTGTCCGCTAGGGGGTGAACAGTCCAGTGAACTGTTCACAAATTGAGCGGAGTCAGCTCCCGATTCTTCGAATCGGGAGTCTGCCGAAGGCAGAAGCGTTCTGCGAAGCAGAACCAAAACTTGCAAAGCAAGTTTTGAATATCACGAAGTGATATTGCTCAAGCGATGTCGAAAAAACATATGTCTCAACTCGGGTGGCGTTTATTAATTAAAATGAAATGCCGTAATCACGCATTGCCTTCTCGAGTTTTGCAGTATTCTCAGGCTCCATCTCGGTAAGTGGAAGTCTAACGACACCATTTGTCATACCCATAAGCTCAGTAGCCTTCTTTACAGGTATAGGGTTAACCTCGCAGAAGAGAGCCTTGCAAAGATCAATAGCCTTCAGCTGAAGCTCCAGCGAACCCTTAACATCGCCGTCAAAGAACTTCTGGCACAGATCGTGTGTATCATCAGGAATGATATTTGCAGTAACAGAGATAACACCGATTCCACCAAGCGAAAGAAGTGGAACTATCTGATCATCATTTCCAGAATAAATGTCGATGCATCCGTCAGCAAGATGAGCAAGCTCAGCAACCTGAGAGATATTTCCAGATGCTTCCTTGATAGCTACTACATTTTCAAGCTCCTTTGCCATCTTTACAGCAGTTGCTGGAAGGATGTTGCAGCCTGTTCTGCTTGGTACGTTGTACAGAATAATTGGTGTCTTAACTGCCTCTGAAACCTTCTCATAGTGCTTGATAAGTCCGTTCTGTGTACACTTATTATAGTATGGTGTAACCATAAGAAGTCCATCAACGCCGCACTTCTCAGCCTCTGTTGAAAGCTCGATGGCGGTAGCAGTATCATTTGAACCTGTTCCAGCAACTACTGGAATACGGCCATTTGCCTGCTCTGCAACAACTGCGATGCACTCAAGATGCTCCTCAACAGTCATAGTTGCGGACTCTCCTGAGGTTCCACATACGATGATTGCATCTGTCTTATGCTCTACATGAAAATCTGTGAGCTTTCTTAACTGCTCATAATCGATCTCACCATTTGGCATAAATGGTGTAACTAATGCTACTCCTGATCCCTTAAAAATTGACATTACCTTGTCCTCCTTAAATAAATAAAATGGTATTGTTCGACCCACAAAAAATGGACCGATGTAGGAGTTCGGTCCATTAGATAATTCATAAATATACTTCAAGAATAATCTTCATAACCGTAGCACTCCATCCTGTATGTAGCTCAACACACAAGATGACAGTCCTTAGACTTTTAATCTAAGGCCCAGATCACACAGCCTCTGGAGCTATGCGTCTTCGGCGAATCATCCTTTCTCATATCTTCACCTGAGCCAGCCTCATCCGATATGATACTGATAATCTTCGCGTCCTCTACATTCTTGATTACTATAACACCAACTTTCCCCTGTGTCAATCACCAACTAGGGACGGTTCTCAACTGTCGATTTGTCGCTTTATCCTATAACTCAATGGCTATGTCATAGGCCTCTGGATTGAGTGCCTTGATGTAATCCATATGTTCGTTCAATAGGTCGATATCGTTCATATAATCATTGTAGAAATATTTGATAAGATTAAGGAAAGCCCAGCCTGAGTTTTCATCAGGACAAACAGTAGCTTTCTTGAAATAATTCTTAGCGAGAGCATGGTCTGTATACTCTTTAAATGTATATGTTTTGTCACCAGACTTTATCTCGCCTGTTCTATAGAACAGGCCCAGACGGTTTGCTGCATATGGCTCATATCTGTCCGCTGCCAGCTTGAGAAAACATATGTAATCAAGGATTGCATTCTCCAGCTCCGCCTTCTTTTCAGAATCCGATGCTACGAGGCTCGTTGAATCCGTTTCTGACATCAATCTGATGATGTGCTCTGCCTCTCTCACTGCCAGATTATTGCAGGCATATACGTAGCCCTCCTCTGCTGCCTTAACGAAGAACTTGTCTGCCGCAGCGGCGCATTCCTCCGGAGTTGTGATGGCAGCTATCTTTATTCCTATAGAGGAAAAATCGTGTTTGGTAACATTTTGCACAATAGAGCCCTTCAGTTTTTCAAACAATTCAGGGTTCTCTGACACCTCGAACAGAACCCTTCCTATCAGGTTGATGGCGCCTGAAGCATCTATATTGTCAACGGTGGCGATGGCAAGCTCCAACGCTATGCTGTACCTCTCCTCGAGGGACATATCCTCCAGAACGTCTATCTTCTCGCAATTTGCAAGGGCAGACTCTCTTCTATAATTCACAAGATAGTAGCCGATCATCCAGAAAGAAAGAGGATAAGCCTTGCCACTGCAGTCCCAGCCCAACTCACCCACTGTGATTCCAGCCGCCTTCATATACAGGTCAAATGCATCTCGGTAGAAGTTTTTCCTCATAATCTTCTTGTAGAAGATGAGATCCGCATATAGCTTGCAGGCTACAGTATTGCCGCTGTCGGCCATACACATTATCTCACGCTCAGCACTGCTGGAGGACACTCCGTACTTCTCCAGAATCTGCTCATTGTACTCTTTTAAATCGTCCTTATAGCTACCATCTGATATATATATCATATTACCTCCAAAAAAAGTTGTTACGTCCATGACAACTTTTTATAAGAATAACATATCTACGTTGGAGAGGCGCTGACGCAGGAATTCGTAAGCAACGATCGTTGCTGACGCTCCGGCGTTGAGGCTCTCCAGTTCTCCCATCATAGGGATGCGGAGAAGCTTGTCTGCTTCGTTTACTATGTCATCCGAAAGACCCCGTCCTTCATTTCCGATCATAAATGCTGACGGGCCTGTAAAGTCCATGTCGTACATAGACTTGCCCTCTAGGTGCATAGCATACACGGTAATTCCCGCTTCCTTGAGTTTCTGTATATCTCCTAAAAGATCATAGGTAACAACTATCTTCTCACGGAAAATGGCACCCATAGTAGCGCGAACAACCTTTGGGCTGTATATATCAACGGAGTCGTAGCTCACAATTATACCTGTGGCTCCCGCTCCCTCTGCTGACCTGATGATGGTACCCATATTTCCAGGGTCCTGAAGACGCTCTGCTATAATGATCATTGGAGGCGCATCGCCTTTAACCATCAGATCCTCCAGCTTGTACTCGTGGATTTTTACAAGCGCAGCAATTCCCTGTGGTCTCTCAGTATTTGTAAGCTTTCTAAGTACATCTGGAGACACGATAAAGCATTTGCCTTTGTCAACTGCATAAGACACAACTCGGAAAAGCTTTGTATCGCCATCCACCTCTTTATCATAGAAGTCCTGTGTCACAAAAATCTGATCAATATCTTTCAGTGGAATCTCCCGGGCCATACGTGGGCCTTCAACAAGATATTTACCGGAGTACTTACGTTCCTTCGGGCTGCTCATAATCTTGGTGACTCTTTTAACTCTGTCATTTTTTACAGATGTTATCTTCTCCATATATTTTCCTCTGTTATCTATATTATTAATCTAACACCTCATCAGTCAGCTTCGCTGACAGCTTCTCCTCAAGGGGAAGCCTTTTATTTAATCAAGATTTTTTCTTCTTGGTACGGGTGATGACATTGTCTGTGCCATACTCAAGCTTCAGTGCCTGCACCACACCAGAATCCAGATCAACCGTAGTCCACAGCTTCTTCCACTGATTCTCTTCCATCAGCTGAACAAACACAGGAGTAAATCCACGGTGAGCCTTCAGGATTTCTGTCATTTCACCAGAATGCTTTGTAAACTCTGCCATACTGTCAAAGCACACCCATAGCTCCATATTTTCAGCCGTCTGGCGTGTCACCATCTCGTCCATTGAATAGATCTCATCAGCGATGATCTTGCTATCGTTATCTGACACCTGCGCACGGCCTGAAATAATAACTGCATTTCCCTCTTCCAGAAGATGCCTATACTTCTCGTAGGTTCTGGAATAGGTCACAACCTCAACAACTCCGTATAGGTCCTCCACCTGAAGGGCCGCCATATTCTCACCCCTCTTGGTGATTATATGCTTCACCTCATCTATGAGACCACCCAGGGTATACTTCTTTCCGTCCACAGCCTCGGCCATCTCGGTCTCCTCGTCGATAACAAACTCGGCAGTGGTTATATCAGTCTTCGAATCAAGAATATCTCGGTAATCATCCAGCGGATGCCCGCTTACATAGAGTCCCAGCATCTGCTTCTCACCACTGAGAAGTATGTCGTTGGAAAACTCCGGCACATCCGGATAATCTATGGTAAACTGCTCCTGGTTGCCCTCCTCCATAAAATCGATGAGGGACATCTGACCAGTGGCATTCTTCTTCTTTTCAGCAGCGACAGCATTTGATATATCAGGAAAGGCCGTCATCATCTGCTTGCGGTTTGCACCAAAGGAGTCAAATGCACCTGACATGATAAAGCTTTCGATACAGCGCTTGTTTGCCTCCTTGCCGGACATACGGCTCATATAGTCGCGCATATCCTTGAACGGACCATTTGCCGCACGTTCATCCATTATAGCCCTTACCACGCCATCTCCAACGGACCTGATAGCTGACATACCGTAACGGATTGAATCTCCCGATACTGTAAATCGGTCCTCGCTCTCATTTATATCAGGCGTCAGGATCTTAATACCCATTCGCTTCACAGCTTCTATGTAGAACCTGAGCTTTGGCGCCTTATCTCTTACGGAAGTAAGAAGGGCAGCCATATAATCAAGCGGATAGTACTTCTTCAGGTAAGCCGTCTGATAGGTAACTACACAGTAGGCAGCTGCATGAGACTTGTTAAATGCATAGCTGGCGAAGTCTGTCATTTCATCAAATATCTTGTTGGCCACAGCCTCGTCTATGCCATTCTTTATACAGCCAGGAACGCCTAAGTCCTCATTTCCATATACAAAGTACTCACGTTCCTTCTCCATAACGCCGGCCTTCTTCTTGGACATGGCACGGCGCACCTCGTCAGACTTACCCATACTGTAGCCAGCCAGGGACATAACGATCTGCATAACCTGCTCCTGGTAAACTATACAGCCGTAGGTATTCTCCAGAATAGGTCTCAGCTCAGGGGTGTCGTACTTAATCTCCCCCTGACTGTTCTTTCCCTCAACGTACTTTGGTATAAAGTCCATAGGACCTGGTCGGTAAAGTGAAATGCCAGCAACAACGTCCTCAAGATTCTTAGGACGGAGCTCCTTCATAAACCGCTGCATTCCCTGACTCTCCAGCTGGAATATACCAGCGCAGTCACCAGATGATATAAGGTCAAATACAGCCGGATCAGCCATATTTATATTGTCAATATCTATATCCTCGCCAGTACGCTCCTTTATATTACGAAGCGCCTCAACGATAACTGTCAGATTTCGGAGTCCCAGGAAGTCCATCTTGAGAAGCCCCAGCTGCTCTAGGGTATCCTTCTCAAACTGAGTCTGAATCGCGCCCTCGCTTCCATTTCTCGAAAGCGGCACATATTCAACGATAGGCTCACGGCCTATAACAACACCCGCCGCGTGCTTAGATGGATGGCTCGGAATGCCCTCCAGCTTGACCGCCATATCTACCAGATACTTGATATCATCACTCTCATTGTAGAAGTTGATGAAGTCCGGACTCTCCTTCAAAGCCTGGGCGAGAGTCATAGAATTTGACCCGTTCGGAATGGCCTTCGCCACCTTGTCCACCTTGCTGGCCGGAATCCTGGTAGTTCCCAGCGCACGAGCAACGCTTCGGATTGCATTTCGCGCTGCAAGGGTGCCAAATGATATGATCTGCACTACTTTCTCGGGACCGTACTTCTCAGAAACGTAACGGATCATATCCTGTCTGCCCTCAGGGGCAAAGTCAATATCTATATCAGGCATGCTGACACGCTCAGGGTTAAGGAATCTCTCGAAAATGAGTCCATACCTGATGGGGTCAATGTTTGTAATCTTAAGTGCGTAGGAAACTATACTTCCTGCTGCGGAACCACGTCCCGGGCCAACTGCAATGCCGTGGCTCTTTGCGTAGTTTACATAATCCCAGACAATAAGGAAGTAATCAACGAAACCCATATCCCTGATGATTCCCAGCTCGTGGTTCATTCGCTGTTCCAGGACCGGTCTCATTTCACCGTAACTTTCTACTGGATAGCGCTCATTCAAGCCCTCGTTACATAAATATGTCAGGTACTCCAGCGCATCGCTGTAGCCCTCCGGGATATCGTACTTTGGAAGCTTCTGCTCACCAAATGTAATCGTAACGTTGCATCTCTCAGCAATCTTGTGGGTGTTCTCCACGGACTCCGGTGCAAATGGAAAAAGCTGCCTCATTTCCTCCTCGGAACGAAGGTAGTACTCACCCTCCTTGTAGTGCATCTTCCTGTCTGGCGAATCCACGGTCTGCTTGGTCTGCATACAGATCATCACATCGTGTGCCTCCCAGTCCTCAGCCCTGACATAGTGGGAGTCGTTGGTGCATACAAGCGGAATGCCCGTCTCCTGGGACATGCGATAAAGGTCAGGATTAACTATGGAATCCTCTGGAAGCCCGTGATTCTGAAGCTCCAGAAAGAAATTGCCCTCGCCGAAAATATCCAGGTACTCGAGAGCCGCCTTCTTGGCATCCTCATACAGCATCTTTCTCAGGTAAAATGCTACCTCTCCCTGAAGACAAGCCGAGAGACATATAACACCCTCGTGGTACTTTCTCAGCACCTCCTTGTCAACCCTTGGCTTATAATAGAAACCATCGATGAAGCCTGTTGAAACTATCTTCGTAAGGTTCTTGTAGCCGATATCATTTTCAGCCAGTAATATCAAATGATAATATCTCTCGTCGTTCTCGCCAGGCTCTCTGTCGAAACGACTTCCCGGTGCAACGTAAACCTCGCAGCCGAGAATAGGCTTGATGCCTTGCTTCTGGCACTCCTTGTAGAACTCAATAACTCCATACATAACGCCGTGGTCAGTGATGGCAAGACTATCAAAACCAAGCTCCTTCGCCCTGGAAACCAGGTCGGGGATCTTGGCAAAGCCATCAAGCAGGCTGTATACAGTATGAACGTGTAGGTGAGTGAATGCCATATTATTTCCTTCTAAAATATATTGCCTCAGCAAATGCCCTAGTGGCAATTTAGTGTTCGTAATTATTTACTAGATTTCTGATACTAGATTTCTGATACTTGATTCCTAATGAACACGATGTATATCCCTACGAAGCCTTCGATTATATTTACGTTCCAATTTCTTAGAAAGCTTCTTGGAATATTTCTTGGAGAGTTTCTTTTCAAGCTTATTTTTGTATTTCTTACGCTTGAGGTAACGGCGATAGCCCTTCACATAACGGCGTGCATAATCAAATGCAACATCTTCGCCCTCTTCTGCCAGAATATTTAGAAGCCTCTCCAGCTGCTTCCTCGTATATGGATGAAGTATGTTCTTACTCTTTCCATTGGTGTAATACTCAAGTGCAGATCTGTCCGTATAGTCTTTTCCGCGATATATCTTGCTGGCAGCGACCCGGTCGCAAAACATTTCAACTATATAATTATCAGGCATCTTCATACCTGTAACACTGCCATCCCGCTTATCCAGGTCATAATCCAGCCAGTACTCCAAATGATGCTTGTTGCGTCCCTTGTGGTGAAGCCAGGAGGAGGTGTAGCCGATATCCTCGCGTTCGGCCTCGTTAGGGCTCCTGTTGCCCTGATAGTACTTTGCGCCAACCGAAAACTCGGTCCAGGAATACTTCGACAGATCGTGGAGAATCCCCTGTAAGTATAACCCACACCTGAAGCAATTTCTACCAACCAGCAGTTTATGCTCATTGATAGTGCAAAGGTGCTTGAACCACTTCTTATCCTCCAGTTTTCCCTTGATCATATCTACAACCGGACTGTATATTTTGATATCATTTCTCATATTCTCGCCCCTGTTTTTCAGACTTATTCGCGTGTTCAAATCTATGCTGAAAATCACCGATTTTTAGTGGTGCACACACAGAATTATTATAACACTAAACCTACCTCTTTTCTAGGAAAAGAAAAAAGACAGGGGACCGTCCCCTGTCTTTCAACTGTTATTATGCCTCTGCTTTCCACAGTCCGTGAAGATTGCAGTACTCATAAGCAGCAACTGCCTTGTCGCCATCTACAAGAGCAAATACAGCAACTGGCTCTGCACCCGGCTTAAGCTCCTTGCGCTGTCTGCCCTGCTCTGTTTCAAGAACTACCCACTGAATAAAATGCTCGTCCATCATTGGATGTGCAACTGAACCAACCTTTACAGTCACAATGTTGCCATCAATCTCAATAACTGGAACATGCTTCTCGCCTGCTGCATCAGTAGTATTTGGAACAACCTCAACCATTGTCTCGCCGCAGCACTTAACGTCGCAAGCATCCTTATTCAGATAAGATATCATATTGCCACACTTTGTACATTTAAAAACCTTCATTCTTGTAACCTCCCTTGAAAAAAGATACTTAGATTATAACATCGCCGCACCCCTGTAACAAGGGAAATGTGCAATAGGGACAGTCCCCATTGCACATAAAAAAGAGTAATGGTGCTTGGCATCCACCACTACTCTTTCATCCATCTATATCAACTTAACTGTACCGAAAGCTCTCTACGTACCATTTCAACTGAACTGATTGTTTCATCAATCTTCTCTCTTGCTTCCAGTATCTGGCCTTGAACGATCCAGTCTACCAGGAAACTATCAAAGAAGAAATCTGCGTAGTAGAGAAAACTGCTCGTGTCCAGATTAAGATTCGAGATTCTGTCCACATCCCTGAGCTCCTTTTCAAGTTTCCTCAGCGCGTATTTAGCTGAGTTCATATGCCTTTGGGAATCGGACATTTTGTTTCTCTTGATGACGGTACTGAAAAGTCCGCCTCCAATCATATCGTAAATGCCCCAGTTTCTTGCGCTGTTTAGTGAACTCTTAGCGTTGTTCAGACATCTCAGCGCGATATCTGCAGCATCAATTGCTTCCCTGACTTCAACTATGTAATTGTCATCGTATGTGTAACTCATAGTTTCCTTCCTTTCAATACATTTCTATCTTATCAAAAACAGTGAAATGGAAACATACAACATACTGTGACTTACTTAAACCTAATTCGCTGATTTAGCGAAATATAAAAAGAGTTGTTTTACACCTCGATATAAGCGATTCCACAATACCCCTCTGTACCTCTGCTTTTTCCTATAGTATATTCAGCTATGTACTTCTTATCCTCCAGATATTTCAGATACTTCTCCACCCTTGCATAGAAGCGTCTCTTTTCCTCTCTGGTGTAATCAAGATTGGACTCTTTTTTGTCCTCCTTCATTAGTTCAAGTGATTTTTCCATAGTACTAAAGCTTATCCTCTTACTAGTAGGGCTTACGCTACCAAAATGAGCCTTCTCGTTAGTCTTATACATATACGCCAGCCTATACATAATATAATAGACAATCTGAAGCCACTTCTCAGTCATAGGAAAGATAGACCTGCCCGATTCATCAACGCCATTTAGATACATAACTGGAATACTAAGAAGGGCCTTATCCTGCACTCTTTCTCTTTCATCTATAAAACGCATCAGAAAAGACCTGTCAGCCCCCTTTATAAACCGATATCTGCTTCCAACTCCTTGAACATTTGGAAGCATTACTTCTTTTTTATCATTATCATCGTTTTCAAGGCTTATACCTTTCCCCCTATACGTACGAGAGCTGTATAGCCCAACCTTCATCAGCTTCTCCATACGGGACTCAATGCTCTTACGAATGGGTGCCTTGTAATCTGGCTTTTCTCTTCCAGATATAAGCCTTAATATATCTATGGAGCCAAACCCCTTTCTTCCTTGCCTTTCCAGGGTATACACCGCATCAAGAAGCATAATATCAAAATAATCAATATTTAGATTAGATCGATCCGATATATCCTCAGATATGCCTTTATTGCTGCGAATATTCTGAATCAGAAGAGAACAGTTGCATAAAAGCCTAGAAGGGACTCCTGACCTATCACTAAACTCTTTTTCTTCTTCATATTTAGGTTTTAGCCTTATATTCTTTTTACTACGTTTTTCTCCATCCTCACCCGGTATCAGCACACTTCGAAAATATATATCATCTTTTTCCTCCCCTTCTGTTATGATCAGTTCCGGATATATACCAAATACTACATAACCTGTTTTGTGAGAAAAGGTACTGAATTCAACATAATCCTTTGATCCAGATAGTTCTTTTTTACTACTATCCATCATCGATAGTAGTTTTTTAATACTAACACCATTAATATTAAATACACTCTCTCCACCAAGCTCATTCGTAACCACTTTAAACTGCATGCCACAGTCTCTGTGGCAGAACCAGCCATTCTTCTTTCCCAGGGTTACAGCACCCTGACAGTTCGGACACACAAGCTCATCTTTTTCCTTTCCAGTAGGCAGCTTTATGACCTTAGTATAAAATAATATTTTATTTAGATCAGCCGCCCCATACTTTTCCTTTATTACAGTCTGCTTGCCTTCTCTAATTTCATCATTCACCCCACATATATAATGATTGATGGTCCGTCGAGCCATATTTACAGGGCTTTCGCTCAATTCGCCCTGATGCTTCCTCCAGATATCCATATCCCCTACTATATAGAATCTATATTTAGCACGGCTGGCAGAAACATTTACTATATTCTTAGATATCCACTTTGCTGCAAATCTGGAGTCCACAGTATTGCTACACCCCAACAGCAGGATAACCTGGTCCGCCTCCTTGCCCTGGAAGGTATGAACAGTTCCAATGCCTCCTTTATTCTTCCACTCCTTCAGAATATCACAGGCTCTTATATACTCCCTTTCCATTCCATTATTCTTGCCACTTTGGATAAATGTATCCTTCCGTCTTCTCAAGAAATAGGATATATAATTCTTCATTCCATCAGCTACAGAAACAAAAGGCGTGATCACCAAAAGGCTTAGCTTTTCAGAAAGCATCTTATGATCCGATTCCTTATGATCTCTGGCCGCTTCTACACAAGCTTCCAGTATCATCTTCAAAGCAACCTCTGCCTGCCTTTTTACAAAGTAGTTCTTATCGCCACCACCTTCACGCCCCCTCACCTGCACCCAGCAGGAATTAGGTAAGATAAAACGCCTGTTTTCCGGAAGCTTTGCAGTATTGATCATAATCCCTTCATAAGACAGCTTGTTACATATATCAAACATAGGACTTATACATCTGCTATGGATTACCAAAGGACAGCCCACCCACTGTCCATCAATCATCGTACCATATGGATTACAATTATCTGCAACACTCTGTACCGATTCATCCATGCTATACCCTTCTCGTCCAGCACCGCTCAGAAGCTTTGCTATCCTTGAGGTTTCTGTTACCACCGGTGGAATCTGCTTAGGATCTCCCACAATTAAAGCCTTGCTAGCCCTAAAAAGAGCACCAGCCGCACATTCTGGAGATACCTGTCCTGCCTCATCAGTAATTAGAAGTCCCAGGCTGTTAGGTTTTTTTAGATATTTATATGTAGTTTCTACCGACGCAAATGTTGTAGAAACCACTGGTGAAACGAAGAAGATCATGTTATGCCACATTTCCTCCGTCATACCTTCCTTAAGTACAGGCCTCTCCCCTTTACTAATGCTTTTTAATAATTCCTTCTTATTATTCCGCAAAATTCTTGAAGAATACGCAAACAATTGATGGAGCTTCCAGGCCCGACAGAACAATTCCTCTCGAAGCCTGTTAAACTCTATGTTGTCAGCAGGATTGGACATCTCCGCTTGAATATATAAGCTGCTTTCCCCATTATACATATCCCACAGCTCTTCTGCCCCAGAACCCCTCCATTTAAGAGATAGCTCTTCCTGTTTTTCCTGCACCTTCCGATGGATTCTTAAAAAGGCTTTTATCTCACGCTTAAGCCTATCCCGAGATGCAAGCTTCCTCTCAGCATAAAAGGTTTTGATTGAATCCATATGTCGGTAGCTTCGACGATTTTTCAGATTACCCAGCGATGCCGCAAAAGGAAGCTTAAAATGTATGGATGCATCCCTAAAATAGATATTCTGCTTTTCTATATAGTTAGACAGTTCCGCAGCAATATTATTCACCGCATTATTAGTGGCCGCTGTCACGATAATACTGTACCTATTGATATCACTATACTTTTCGTCAAATACAGAATCCGGATCATAATCATTCTCACAAAGGATCTCACTGATACGTAAAACCTTATGGGTTATTACATCCGCGATCACATCACTTATCAACGTGCTTTTTCCTGTTCCGGGAGGACCATTCTGACTGAAGATGGGGGCTATATCCACTTCATCACTATTTTCACTGAAATGATCCAAGCTTATATTAACTCCAAGATACTGCATAAGATATGGAGAAAACCCAGTCGGCCATTTACCCACAGATGTTTTTGAAGGGTCCAGATGCTTATAAAAAAGAGCCTTTAGTTTTTCATCATTTGACTCACTCTTAACCCCTTTCTTCTTTCCCAAAGAAGGTGAGATATTGATCCTCATATTTTTTGAAGTGTTATTATTTTCAATATATTCAATGAGTTTTTTATTATATTCATTCCTGCTCTGATAAGAATCCTCGCCCTCCTCCTTCAGGCTATCCCTGACCATTTCGAGATCTTCTATATAAAAACTATTCAGTCCCACGCCCGTAAGCCTGGTTATGCTTCCAGCTGACTTTACCAATCTTTTCTTACATATAGAGCTCCGATAGTACACACTGAAGGCTTCTTTTTTTAACCACTGAAAGTCCAGGCGTTCGCTTTCAGACATTTCATCCTTCAGGTACTCCTCCATCTCGTTTAGAAGCGCGCAGACACTTGAATTATAAGCAGAATAAAATATGTCATCACTTTTCCCATTTTTACTATCTGCTTCAATCTGTTTCAGAATATTCTGTTTAGACTCGATATAATACTTAGACTCAAGAACCTCCAGGCTCTTGTTTTGTTTTAAGGCTTCATATAATAAACAAAGTGTTGACAGATCTATATCCACCAGTCTTTCTTCCTTTAGTTCAAGTTTACCATTAACCTCCTCATAGACTCTCTCATACTGCTCAGTACCCCATGCTATATAATCATCTATAGTTATATTCAGATTCCTTGTATCAAATCTATTAATATCTAAAAAATCTTTTTTTCCAGCTGATAATCCGTACTTTTTTATAAGATACTTCACAAGATATCTTCTGTTGATACGTCCATATGAAACCACGGCATTGCATATTACCATCTTTGGGGTGTTATTATCACTATTTACAGGATTAATCTTTTCTTTGATCCTATTATCCAATTCTTCCAGAATCATACTATGATCACCCTTCTTGCAGGCATAGCATTTCCCAGTGACTGTAGTTTTAGATTTTTTTAGAAAACGTTTCTCATCAAAGCATTCCTGCATCAGAAACTCGGAGTGAATCCAATAGCTTATTTTTTTATTTACACCTTTATAACTCATAATAATACCCCTGTTTAGTGTTTTTTGTTACGTATATAAGATATTATATATTGATTTTTTCTTTATATCTAGTGATATATGAGTTTTTTACAGAAATTATATAATATATTATTTAAACTATATAAATTATTATATATGGACAAATTTTATATTAAGCCAAATACAGTATGTTGCGTGCGGAGCACGCCAAGGCGATTATAAAGAAATATGGTGCTTTCGCTTGAAGGTATCCGTTGCTTTGGGGTGGTGACTTGAGAGCTTACTTCGTTGCACTCCGTAGCCCTCCAAGGTGAAAAAAAAGGAAATACCAAATAGAAAGGAGTAAAAACTATGAATGTTATTTTAATCTTAATAATCTTCTTTATTCTCACTTGTCCATTAGAGGCATTTATAGTCGGGTTCTGCCTTTTCGACTGGATTTTGGATATTCTCTTTCGTATCAAGGATTCAATATTCCATAAGTAGGCACTACAAGCTAACCAACATTTTATAAGCAACTATTAAATTATTATATAAACGAAAGGAAACAGAATTATGAAGACAAACAATTCTATCGAGAACAACACAAACAACAAGCTTACTATTAATGACTACGCAAAGAAGATGGCTCACCTGAATGGATGCGACAAGTATGCTCATCTGCTGAACAGGAAGATTTACAGTTATCTTCGTTCCGCAGAGTATATCACATTCTGTGAGAGCACTTACACCAACATCACCACCGACAAGGGATTCTTTGCTGGTCTTATCCAGGAGCCACGTATTGACAGCTATGGCAGACACTATAATGCCATCCTGCTTAGTGAGAAGGCTATGAACGAGATTGCCCCTTTGATTATGAATTTCAAGGAGGCCATTGACCGCGAGAATGGTGGCTTGTACTTTACCTCTGCTGAGAAGAAGGCAATGGCACAGGGTACATTCCAGGGTAGGCACATTAAGTTTAAGAGGCTTTTCGCCAAGCATTTCTTTACTGATGATGAGATTCGTCAGCTCCTTAACGGCGAGAACATAACCATCAGCAGTGTTCGTGGAGATGAGACTGTTCACTACACAGGTCATATCCAGGCTCTTCAGAACGATGCAGGCTACACATACTACAGGTTTGTGCCTGACTTCAGCGACGATTATGTTGCGTAGAATCAGAGGGACTTTCAGAGTCCCTCTTTTTTTTATCCTCCACTTGCAAAGAGCCGTCTAAGCCTTTATAATAGCATAGTGGTCCTAAGGGATTAAGTCAGCCTAAGTGGCGCAGCTGGTAGCGCAACTGATTCGTAATCAGTAGGTCGTCGGTTCGAGTCCGATCTTAGGCTCTTATTTTTTTTACACGGGAATTATTATGGAATATAACTTTTTTGCAACAATATCAAGAATGAAATATATCGATCGCTGGGCTCTTATGAGGAACTCGCGAAATGAAACTCTCAGCGAGCACTCTCTTGAGGTGGCTATGATTGCTCACGCCCTTGCTGTGATCGGAAATGTCAGATACGGGCGTGACCTCGACGAAAACAGCGCGGCTCTGATCGGACTATATCACGACTCCTCGGAGATAATTACTGGTGATATGCCAACCCCAGTGAAGTACTATAATCCAGAGATCAAGGAAGCATATAAAGAGGTGGAAAAGATTGCAGAATACAAGCTTCTCGAGAAACTTCCGTCGGACCTTCGTCCAGCATTTGAAAAAATCTACAAGACTAACAACTCTGCTGAAGATAAGTACCTGAGACGCCTTGTAAAAGCTGCCGATAAGATATCTGCTTATATCAAATGTATCGAGGAAGAGAAAGCTGGCAACACAGAGTTTAAAACCGCCAAGCAGTCTATTGGCAAGGCTCTGAATAAACTTGCCGAAGAACTTCCAGAAGTAAAGGACTTTATAGATGAGTTCCTTCCTCCGTACGGAAAAACATTGGACGAACTATCGTAAAACATAAAATATGACAAAACAAAATGTGACAGTCAAACCTGGTCTAAACCTGGTTCAGCTGTCACTTTTTTTATGTGTAAACAAGATTCACTGCACTCATATATTATTCTGCCAGGTAGTCAAGGTATTCTTCGAGGCAGTAGTTAAGGTCTCGCATTTCAGCAGCGGCCTTCTGGCCCACGAAGCGGTAGTGCCACGGCTCGTTGTTGATGCCCGTGATGTCGATCTTGTCCTCGGGATAGCGCTTGATGAAACCATATTTGTAAGCATTTTCATTCAGCCATGAATACACAACTTCGTCCGAGCTGACGTTGCTGTTGGCATTGATGTCCACGCTGATTCCCAGCTCATGCTCGCTGGTTCCCGGGATTGCAACATACTGCTTGGCCAGAGCTTCAGCCTCTTCAAGGGAGTAGCCACTGTCCTGATACTGCTGGATTCGGCTGTCCATTATGCTCTGCTGATCCTCACGGGTGCGGTAGCCCTCACGTACAAAGAGGTCAATACCGCTATCTCTCGCATCATCAAACATCTTCTGAAGCGCAGGATAGATACGGGTGTCAACCTGCTTGCCATTTGACAGGTCAGTCAGACTAACCGTGTAATCATCTGGAACCGGATTGTCAGTGTTGACCAGTATCAGATTCCAGCCCGAGCCATCCACACATTCATCTATCTCTTCAAATGTATACTGACGCTTGTGGCCCTCAATGTTATACGTGAAGACCTCGTGGATTTCTTCAGTGTAGCCTTCATAGAAGCCCTTCACCATTCCCAGAACTATCTGGGAACCACGATTGTAGGAAATTAACATTTGACCATTCTTCTTATCAAAGCTGATTCCCTCTATCTCGCCCTGAAGGGTTACATCATCAAGGGTTCTTTCCAGCACAACCGTCGCAGCTGTAGAATTCTCTTCAACCCGTGTCTTATACACGTGGTCAGGCTCTCCAAGGTCAGCAGTTCCGTCGTCTGCCGTCATATATAGACAGCCATCGTAGTATGCAATCCCCTGAAGCCACTGAGGTGGGCACTGCAAATGAACCTTGCCCTTATAGGCTCCATTTTCCAGGTCATACCTATAAATATATCTGCCACTCTCTTCGCCGGTCCAGGATGTGAGCCATATAGAGTTGGAATCCGGATCGACCGCTATTCCAGAAACCTCTGTCTGTCCACTTTCTGCGTCAAAGTCATATGTATTCTCCAACTGGAAGCTTTCTGCGTCATACACAGCTATCTGGATGTTCTTCGACTCACCGTCCATAAAATACTCAACGCCAGCGTAAATCTTTCCATCATATACATCGATATCGCCGATGTGATTTACCTCATCCTCAAATCCAGCAAAGGGATCCTCGGCCTCCGAAACCAGATTCCACTCACTATCGTACTTGGTGAGAGTCGTGCTGCCGCTGATATAATAGCAATCATCGCCATAGGCAACACCCTGTCTGCCATCAACCTGATGAACATCTCCCAGAGTATAAGTATGGTCCGGTACCAAAGAACCTGCTTCTTCTGGCCTTCCCTCCACAGTCACAGGTGCTGGCTGAGTTACATACTCCTCAGTTGTTTCTTCAGTTGTGTCAACCGCATCAGCAGTGTCCGATGCATTATCAGGAGTTGCTTCATCTGAATGCTCAGACACCGTATTGGTTACACTATTATCTACATCAGTAGTATTACTATCATTTTGCCCTAGCCCGCAGGATGTAAGTGAATAGACCATAACAAATAGCGCCACTGTTCTAATTAATCTATGTTTCCTCATATAATAATTCCTCCGCGCCTTATTATACCAAAATACAACAAAACGTGACAGTTGAACCTGATTTGAACCCGGTTTAAACGTCACGTTTTGTCACATTTTCTCACATCATTTTTACTTGTTTTTTATTCTGACCAATAGCCGTCGGCGTTGAAATAGTAACGACTTCCATCAATCCAGAGATACTGGGAGTATGGATACCAATCACCATCGCTGTACCACCAGCCGGTGCTGTTCTTGTGCCACTTGCCAGAGCCGTAGCTTTCGTTCCAGCTTCCGTCACCATTTAACCAGCAGCCATCGCGGTACTCGCTATAATCCATATATCCACTTTCAAGGAAGAAGTACCAATAGCCGTCTATCTTCAGCCACTGGTTGGATGGATACCAGCCGTTATCCTCATACCACCAGCCGGTGCTGTTACATTTCCAGGTTCCATTAACATAAGCAGGATTGTAATTGCCGTTTGCATCCAGCCAGCATCCGTCGCGGTAGCAGTTAGTTTCCTTGGTGCCGTCGTCGCATACATAGTTGTACTGACCGTCATCAGTCTGGACCCACTTGCCCTGTTTTGAAGCAGCGCTTCCATTCCCAGAACCACCATTACCAGCGCCACCATTGCCAGTATTTCCAGAACCATTACCATTATTTTCATTTTCGTTCGTACCGTTCTCACTGGCATCCTTACCCTGTTTATCTGGGTTTGCTGGCAGATACGATGTATCAGGTATAGGAAGTGTAGATGTTATAGCCACCTTATTTGCTTCCTGAAGTCCCTGAATTATATAGGTCAGGTCATCTCTTGTAGTCACCTTGAATGGCTTGATATACTGCTTTGTCTTATCATCATTTCGGTCACCCTCAGTCGGGAATATTCGATAGGTTGCAGCCCAACAAACCGCCTCCCAGCAGGAGGAATCAACATCAAAATAATCAGCATAATCATCGCTACGTCCAAAGTCGATGCTTCTTTCATAGCCCATATATTCAGCATAACGCATTACCATGTTCGCCATTTCCTGCTTTGTGCACCATCTGCCGATGCCAAATGTATCCGAAGCCATATCAGGGAATCCGAGACATATGTTATACTTCTCACCCCAAAGCAGCGCATTATAATACCAGGCATCTTTTTCAACATCTGTAAATCTTGAAGTAAGTCCAGATACATCAGGACTTCCAGCAAGAGCATAAAGAGTCTGCGCTACCATTTCCCTGGTAAGAAGACTGGAGGTATCAGACGCATCCCCCTCAAAATAGCTGGTCTCTGTAGTCTCCTTGGTAGGAGTTGTGGAGACAGACACATTACCATCAACACAGAAGAAATACTTGCTATCCAGGCCGCCATAGGAATCATCGATACCATAATCGATGGTGTAGGAATAGGAAGCAGCATTTACCTCCCACTTCTTAGTACCCTTGTTGATCGTAGTGATCAGCAGAGGATTGTCGCCTATATTCAGGGATGTCATCTTATTGGTAAATGCCATCAAAAACTGCATCTTAGGATTATTAGAAAGGTCCAGTGAGGTAAGCTCATTGTTGTTGCAGGACAGTGAGAAAAGCTTAGGATTGTTGGACAGATCCAGACTTGTCAGATAATTCCAGCCACAGTTAAGCTTTGTAAGCTGTTTATTCTTGCTAAGATCAAGACTTGTAACGTTGTTGCTGGCACAATTATAATACTGAAGTTCAGAACATACACTGACGTCAACGTTACTCAGCTTATCGTTATCCCAGATGTCAAGACGCTTCATCTTTGGACAGGTTGAAAGGTCCAAAGATCCGATATCATTCTGCTGACAATCCAGATGTGTCAGCTTCTTATTATTGCTGAGATCAAGCTCCGTTAATCCACAGGTCGCGCAGGTCAGCTGCTCCAGCAGTGGGTTCTTCGATACATCAATTGAACCAAGGGGACAGGTATTGACCTCAAGGTAGGACATGAGAGGATTACCTGTTACATTTAACTCAGTCAGATTAGGGCAGTCAAAGCAGTACAGCCACTCGAGTCCAGGATTATCCGAAAAATCCAGCTTGGTAAAGTCGTTATTTGACACCCAGATACCAGTTATCAGCTGATTCTTGCTGATATCCAGCTCCGTAAGTTTATTAAAGCTGCAGTAGATTCCGCGCAGCTCTGGCAGCCACTCGATACCCTTCAGGGTCTCGATGCCCATATTGTCGCAATAGATGGTCCTGGCCTCCGTGATCTCATCAGAATCCATATAATTATCATGATTCTGGTCAAATGTATCTTTAACGTACTGCCTGAACACATCATCAGGAAAATGATCCTCATCAATATAGTACTCTGGAAATGTGTATGGATACTTCTTTCCAGCCTGCACATCGCCTGTACCATTTCCAGGCGCTGTTGCTCCGCTTCCAATAACCATAGCCACTGCCATAAAGCCAGCCAGCAGCTTGGATATCCTTCCAAATCTCGTTCTCATAATTATACTTTCCCTTCAAAAATAGTGTAAATAGTGAAAAATTAGGCGCATTATCAAGCGCAAAATGTGACAAAGCGAGTTTATCACTTTGTCACATTGTTAACTAGTTAGATATATCTAGATTTATGTATTACTCTGTTGTATCCCAAGGCATCTTAGGTTTCTCTTCTTCAACTGCTGCAGTCTCTGCATCATTCTGTGAAGAAGACTCTATCACCAGCTCCTCTGAGGCATCATCTGATGTATCTGTTCCTTCTGAAGCTGTTGATGATGTTGTATCTCCTGATGAAATAACTGAAGTCATATCCTGTGAAATGTCAGCCGATGCAACCACTTCTGAAATGTTTGATCCAGCCCCAACAGAATTCTCAGTACTGTTCTCTATCTCATCAATGCTGTCATCATTCAAAAGCTCATCTCTTTTAGCCTCAAACTCAGGACTGACATAAACCTTGAACTTCTCTTTTTTCTCTTTAGCTTTTTTCTCTTCTTTAGACTTCTTCTTTTTCTGCTTCTTCAGCTTATCCTTCAGCTTCTCGCCAACCTTCAGCTTGCCATCTGACTTGCTATCTTCACTGTAGCTATAGCTTGGCTCCGTAACTTTTGCGAAGGTTGGGGCTAAAATATTTCCAGCTGTTAGTGATACAGCCTTATCAACCTTTGGAGCTACACCGCCAGTTATCTGGTTGTAGATGTTCATAAACTCCTTACCAGTGATTGTCTCGTGATCGATAAGGAAGGTTGCTACTGCATCAAGTATAGCGATATTTTCTGAAAGCAGCTTATATGCTCTGGCGTAAGCGTTGTTGATGATCATCTTAACCTCTTCATCAACAAGAGTTGCAGTCTCATCTGAGCACTCAAGCACTCTTCTTCTGTCCAGATACTCACCTGTGATGCCTTCCAGCTGAACCATACCGAATCTTTCGGACATACCGTACATAGTGACCATAGTTCTGGCCGTACGAGTTGCCTGCTCTATATCATTTGACGCACCATTTGTAACCGATGGGAACTTCAGTGCCTCTGCAGCACGACCACCCACAGCAATCACGATATCTGCCTCAAGCTCAGCCTTGGTCTCAAGATTCTTCTCCTCCTCAGGCGCCTGCCATACGTAGCCAAGAGAACCCTTGGTACGAGGAACGATAGTGATCTTCTGAACTGGCATAGTATTCTTCTGAAGTACTGACAGAAGTGCGTGTCCTGCCTCGTGATAAGCAACGATGCTCTTCTCGTCAGCTGACAGTATGTTATTCTTCTTCTCTTTTCCTGCGAAGACAACCTCGATGGACTCAAGGATATCGTTTTGACATACAAAACGTCTTCCCTTACGAACCGCTGTAAGTGCAGCCTCATTGATAATGTTCTCGAGGTCGGCACCAACGGAGCCAGAGGTAACATTTGCAATCTCACGCAGGTCAACGGTCTCGTCAAGCTTAACGTCCTTAGTATGAACCTTCAGGATATCCTCACGGCCCTTAAGGTCAGGCTTCTCAACGATAACTCGTCTATCAAAACGGCCTGGACGAAGCAGTGCCTTATCCAGAACCTCAGGTCTGTTAGTTGCAGCAAGGATAATGATACCCTTCTCAGAATCGAAACCATCCATCTCAGAAAGCAGCTGATTCAGTGTCTGCTCACGCTCTGAATCGCCGCCCATATGACGGGTATCACGGCTTCGACCTATGGCATCGATCTCGTCGATGAAGATGATACAAGGTGCCTTTGCAGTTGCCTGTTTGAAGAGGTCACGCACACGGGACGCTCCGACACCGACATACATTTCAACAAACTCGGAACCAGACATAGAGAAAAATGGTACTCCCGCCTCGCCTGCCACAGCCTTGGCAAGAAGCGTCTTACCTGTTCCTGGAGGGCCCACCAGAAGAGCACCCTTTGGAAGTCTTGCACCAATCTCAAGATATTTCTTAGGTTCCTTCAGGAAGTCTACCATCTCGGTAAGAGACTCTTTCGCTTCCTCTTCACCTGCAACATCGCTAAATGTAACGCCTGTATTCTTGGTCATATCGTAAAGCTTTGCATTTGACTTACCAACGTTCATTATGCCGCCGGAGCCACCAGCTACACGACGCATGATCATCATCGTAAGGAAATACATAACTGCGATAAGTATTACGTAGTAAAGAATCTGGCTGAGGATAGCATTTCCACCCTCATCTATGGCTGTGTACTTAACATCAGCCTTGTCCAGTCTTTCTATCAGCTTGTAGTCATCTGTACGGATAACGTAGTAGGTAACATTTTCAGTCTTCATATCCGCGCCGGTTGGTGTGAACTTGATCTTCTTCTCATAGATTTCCACATCCTTGACATTTCCATCTTCAAGCATCTGTACGAACTTGTCATAGGATATCTCCTTCTCGCCGGATGCCCTGTAGTTGTTAAATGCCATAATAAACACGATAGATAGTACTACAGCCACCACGATGGCTCCGATCATTCCATTGAAGCCACCTGGTTTTTTCTTATTATCGTTGTTGTTTTGATTGTTATTCTGATTGTAATTGTTGTCGTCCATATATAATTCCTAAACTACTTGTAAAGTGGGTACTTATCGGTGATGCTCTTTACAAGTGACATAGCTGTGTCAGCGTCCTTATCAAGGATTGCAGCCTTAAATGCATCAGCGATAGTAAACATATCCTCTTTAACAGCACCACGTGTTGTAACTGCAGGTGTACCAACTCTGATACCGCTTGTTACAAATGGTGACTGAGGATCATTTGGAACTGTGTTCTTGTTAACTGTGATACGAACCTCATCAAGAGCCTTCTCAACCTCTTTACCAGTGAGACCAAGTCTCTTAAGGTCTACAAGCATCAGGTGGTTATCTGTACCGCCAGATACAATATCAAAGCCTCTCTCCTGAAGTGCAGAAGCAAGAGTTGCAGCATTTTCAACAACACGTCCCATATAGTCCTTGTAATCCTGTGAAAGAGCTTCCTTGAAGCATACAGCCTTACCAGCGATAACATGCATAAGAGGACCACCCTGAATTCCAGGGAAGATAGCCTTGTTGAAGTTGTACTTCTTGTTAACCTCTTCGCTGCAGAGGATCATACCACCTCTTGGTCCACGAAGAGTCTTATGTGTTGTAGTTGTTGTGACATCTGCGTAAGGGATTGGGCTCATATGATAGCCTGCTGCAACAAGACCAGCGATATGTGCCATATCTACCATAAGTACTGCACCAACCTCGTCAGCAATCTCACGCATCTTCTTGAAATCAATCTCTCTAGCGTAAGCTGAAGCACCAGCTACGATGAGCTTTGGCTTTGCTTCCTTAGCAATAGCAAGAACGTTATCATAATCGATACGTCCCTCGTCGTTTACTCCGTAAGGTACGCAGTTGAAATACTTACCAGACATATTTACTGGTGAACCGTGTGTCAGGTGTCCGCCGTGATCCAGGTTCATACCCATAAATGTATCTCCTGGCTGAAGTACTGCGAAGAATACTGCCATATTAGCCTGTGCGCCAGAGTGTGGCTGAACGTTTGCATACTCAGCACCGAAGAGCTCCTTAGCTCTCTCGCGAGCAAGCTCCTCAACAACGTCAACGTACTGACATCCACCATAGTATCTCTTTCCAGGATATCCCTCAGCATACTTGTTTGTCAGGTGGCTTCCCATAGCTGCCATAACAGCCTTAGAAGCGATGTTCTCTGAAGCAATGAGCTCCAGGTTGTCGTTCTGTCTAGTGAGCTCGTCGGTCATAGCCGCAGCAACTTCAGGGTCAACTTTTACGATTTCTTCAAAATCAAACATTTATATTTCCTCCATGTATATATTGTATAACACCTCATCTGCCCCATTGGGGCACCTTCCCCTCAAGGGGAAGGCTTTTGATTAAAGCGTAAACTTTTTTAGTTACAAATCATTTATGCTTCCACCTGGATCTTGGAGAGAACCTCTCCGATCTTGTCGTGAATTACGATGTCAGCCTGTGAGTCGCGTCCGGTAGACGCCATATTGAGAACTGCAAGATGCTTACCGTTGAAGTAATTGATGAAGCTTGCAGCCGGATATACAACAAGTGATGTTCCGCCGATGATCAGCATGTCAGCCCTTGATATATGATCGATGGTCCGACTGATCACGTAGCTATCCAGACCTTCCTCGTAGAGAACTACATCTGGACGAACTGTACCGCCACACTCATCGCACTTTGGAACGCCTTCCGCTGCCTGGATGTACTTAACTCCCGCATACACATCCTCGTCAGTGCTGTCGAAACGCTTTCCACATTTAGAGCAATAATTTCTAAGTACTGATCCGTGAAGCTCCAGCACTTCTTTACTGCCTGCTGCCTGATGAAGTCCATCGATGTTCTGTGTGATGACGGCCTTCAGCTTGCCAGCCTGTTCCAGCTCTGCCAGCTTCTTATGTGCTGCGTTAGGCAAAGCATCAGGAGCTAACATTTTATCCTTATAAAACTTGTAAAAATACTCTGTATGATGTACCAGAAATGTATGACTTACTATCTCTTCTGGTGGATAATCATACTTCTGATTGTATAGGCCGTCCTGACTTCTGAAATCAGGAATGCCGCTCTCGGTGGATACACCTGCACCACCGAAGAAAACTATGTAATTAGATTCGTTTATTGCCTGCTGTAACTTTTCTACCCCATTCTCTATTTCCATATTTATACCCCCTTATGGATTCGGCTCGGTGACCTCAATCTTGACCTTGTAGGTATCTTTTATGGTATAAGTCTCTGATGTATCGAACTCTATCTCCAGGTCGTACTTTCCAGCCTTCAAGCCTTCAACATTTACTCTTGGATTCAGACTTACTATGTCGATATCTGTGATGTCTTCTTCGAAGCCCTGAATCTTAATCTTTAGTGGCTGCGGATCCAGTATCTCGTAGTTCATCTCGTAAGCTCCACCAGTTATTCTGATGTCTCCAGGATTAAGGACCTTCTCCTGCTCCATTAGCTCGCCCAGTTCAACGCTGACAGCTATTTCACTTCCCGTGCTATCAGCAACAAATACATTAGATGGAAGATACTCAACTATATCAAGGTTCTTCTCAATGTTAGTAGTTGCGTCCGTCACCAGTACATCCTTGATATCTATTGATGAAATGGTATCGAGAATCTCCTTGTCTCCAGCGATTACTACTGTGGACGGCTCGAAGTTGATGCTTCTGATGCCGTAGCCCTCGTGAACCTTACCGGCAGTAGTAACATTTACAGGAACCTCTTTGGTCTCATACACTGGTATAGTTATCGTAACTTCTGATGCGGAGAGGGTTACGTTGTCCTTCTCTACTGCTGCACCGTATCCATCGATACAGCCTACTCGCACAACCCGTTCTATATCCTCGTAGGAACCATTTACATCTACAACGGCTCTTGCTTCCACGATATTAGAAAGAACTGATTCAGGTCCTGAGACAGTGATCATATTCGGTGTCGGAATAACACTTCCGATGGCGTAGCCATTTGCTGCACTACCTGTAGTGATCACACGAACCGGTACACTCTTTTCAACCTCTTCCTCGATGCTGAGAGTAACATACTGATTAATCGGAGTAATCGAAACCTTCTTAGATCTATTAGGAAGCACTGTGTTGTTCAGCGTTACTTCAATGGTGGTTGAGTTTGTTACAGACAAATGTGACAGATCCGCAACTGCATCGAAGTTCTCTGCCTCCAGATTCTCAACTGTGGAACGAGGTCCCTTGACGATAACGTCCACCTTCTCACCCTCGGTTATATTGTAGAGATTACCTCTGTCGGTGATGGCATCGCCGTTCTCCATCTGAACTGGAATATCATAGACGGTCTTTGTGACAACGCCGTCCTCCAGGTTCATAACTACGAACCATATAACAAAAGAGCACATAAGAGCCAAGATCTTAAGTCCCAAATTGTCCAGTAGGATATTCTTCTTTTTCTTTACAGTGACAGGATGGCCGTCGCCTGTGAGATTATCAGTATTTGAATACAGGTTTCCTGAACCTGCATACAGATTGTCGGTGGTTTCTGCCAGAGTATCGGTATCCCAATATGAGTTGCTGGCTCTGCCAGACAGGTTATCTGTATTAACCAAGTTGTCCGTTTCTTCTGCTGAATTTTCTGTCTTTTCCGCTATTTCTTCCGCAGAATCATCTGTTTTTGCCAATGTTTCTTCTGTAGAATCATCTGTTTCTGTTGTTGTTTCATCTACTGAATCTTCTGTCTTTGTGGTCATTTCATCTACTGAATCTTCTGTCTTCCCTGATGTTTCATCTGCATCAGTAGTTGTATTATCAGCCTGCTCGACCTGCTTCTTCTCAGCAATTTCATTTAACTTATTTCTAGCAGTCTCATTTGCAGGTTTATTTCTTTTCTTGCTCAACTTGCAGCCCTCCCTTCTTACGTATTCTTCTGGAAGGTCTGTCCTCTTTCACATTCTTAAGCTTAGTAAGCTGGCGTCTGATACCGTCCTCATTTAGATTCTTGTACAGCTCGCCCTTGTAAGCAACAGAAATCTCGCCCGTCTCCTCAGACACGATAACCGTCATACTGTCAGTTACCTCGCTGACACCAAGACCTGCTCTATGTCTGGTTCCGAGAGCCTTCTCCAGAGAGCCGTTATCCGTAAGTGGAAGATAACAGGTGGCCGAAACCACGCGGTTATCCTTGATGATAACTGCTCCGTCGTGAAGAGGAGTATTTTTCTCAAATATATTTATAAGAAGCTGCTGTGTTACAACAGCGTCTATGCTGATTCCAGTGTTGATATATTCTCCAAGCGGAGTGTCGTGCTCGATAACAATAAGAGCACCTGTCTTATCCTTTGAGAGCTGCACGGCTGTCTTCACCAGCTCATAGATGGTCCTGTCGCTGATTCCCTTATCTTCGTTGTTCTTCTGGTTCATTGACTTAAAGAATCTGGTGAAGAAGTTCTTTCGGCCCAGCTCGTCCAGCGCACGTCTCAGCTCTGGCTGGAACAGAATAACCAGCGCCAGCAGGATAACATTTATCAAGTTTTTTGCAATCCAAAGTATGGTATTCAGCTTGGCAATAGAGGCAAAAGCAAGAAAAACAGCCACGACAAGTATACCCCTGAGCAGAGTCATAGCGCGGCTTGTTTTTATCCACAGGAAAATGTGGTACAAAATGTATGCGATTATAAGGATATCCAGAACATCAGCCCACTTAATATCTGGGAAATATATCCCCTCGAGATATGTCTGGATGAAAGTCCATATAGCCTTCATCTAATACCCCTTCGATCTAGTCCATATTGTTATGCCATTTCCTCATCGCCAGGAACATCCATAGTCGGATTCTGAATCATATCCTTAACCGTTTCTGTTACAGCCTCCGACGGTTTCTTCCTGTCAGAGCTCTTCTTAACGCCCTTTTCCTTGGCCTTTTCCGAGTCAATCTTCGGCACAGCCTTTACGTAATAATAGTAATCATCATCTTCAAATTGAACACGCTCGGTATGCTTGTAATCCAGAACGCCCTGGCCAAATCTTATGATCAGCGCAATACCAGCACCGATAAGACTTCCCACAAGCACAAGTGTTGCATCAACATCCTCACCAACCACATAGCCAGCCAGGATAGAGCCAATGATATTCATAATGGTACCAGCTGCTATTGCAATATATATAGCAAATGGATAACTAAACTTCTTAAGTATTGCAGTAACAAGTATTGTGATGGCAAAGATGATCATAGTTGTATACATATCCTTGTTGCTCACAAGTACTTCTGAGAGCTGCTTCAGCGCTTCGATCTCATTTTCAGCACTCTCTACTTCCAGGAGGCGTGCAACTTCTGCTGCACAGAGAGAGAAATAATACAGAACGATTCCACATAATGATGGAACAAGTCCAGGGATGCCGGCAACCATAGCGATAATGATTGGAGCAGCAAATGGAATATGCGCTACATAGCATATCGGAACCAGCATGATTGCGTACACATACTTAGGAAAGAATCTTACGTACACGCAGTAGATTGCTGTGAAGATTACGATAAATACAGCGCCAACCTCAAGGGATACGCTGAAGGAATGGAGCGTCACAAGGGCGCCCACCATAAAGAACATAAAGCCATCTGGGAGCAGCGCTGCCAGGATTGCCAGAAGTATCACTACCTCAGTCTTGCTAGCCAGCGTGTTATATGTAAATATTTTATTGATAGACATAAATACGATGAGTGACCATACAAACCTGAAGAGAGGTGTGATGACTTCATCCTGCTTTCTGCAGAAGTTTCTTATAACATTTTTTATATTCAGTATTCCCGCCATCACTTAGTTCCCCCTTCTGGTGGAAGTTCCATTTCAATATCCTCATCTCCACCGATTGTGGAGTATACCTTAACCTTGCCGCTCTTTATGAAGTCCTTTGCCTCGTCCTCCTCGTAAAGCTTTACCAGCTTACGAAGCCACTTGTTATACAGCACTATTCCAGGCTTAGCCTTGGCGTACTTATAATTGTAAACAACAAATGCATACAAATAGAAAACAGCCATCACTCCTACATACCCCGCCATCAGCCAAGTGATGATCTTGAAGTAATCGATGTGATTCAGGTCCTCCAGGACCTTCTCGAACTTCAGAAGTATGTATACAGCCACGGTTAACCAATAGCAAAATGTTGTAGCTACGAGAGTCTTAAGGCAGCCGTACTGCACGTAATCCTCCCTGTAATATTTGCTGAGAATCATATCGCCCATCTCTTCATGCTTTTCGTAGATGGTGACCTTGGTCATCAGCTTTATCTTCTCTTCATCAAGCATTTATTCTATCTCCTAAATCGGGCACTTCTCCAGCGCCCATACCTAGTCAATATGATATATTATTTCAGCATCAAAATCAAGAACTGTATAAGCTGAGCGACAAGCATATGTTTTCGAGACCATTGCAGGTCTCGGCGCTTAGCTCTCAGCTTATATTTTAATTATTCTACTGAATCGATGAGATCCAGTGTATGCTCTTCAATCTGCTTCTGGCAGAGTGCTACGAAGTCATCAAGTGGCACTCCGTTCATCTGCTTGTTACCACGAACATTTACAGATACTGTGCCTTCCTCAGCCTCTTTGTCACCAAGGATAAGGATGTATGGCTCCTTGTACTTCTTGAAGCCCTTGATCTTTGTCTTCATATTTTCATCTGAATAGTCAGCCTCTACACGGATACCAGCCTTGCGGAGTTTCTTCTCAACCTGCTTAGCATACTCGTTGTGCTCAGGTCTGATAGGAACGATACCTACCTGGTATGGTGACATCCAGAATGGGAATACACCCTTGAAGTTCTCGATAAGGATACCGATGAATCTTTCAAATGAACCAAATATAGCTCTATGGATCATAACAGGACGCTTCTGTGAGCCGTCAGCTGCTACATATCTAAGGTCAAAGTTAAGTGGAAGCTGGAAGTCGAGCTGGATTGTACCCATCTGCCACTCACGACCGATGCAGTCCTTCATCTTAAGGTCGATCTTTGGACCATAGAAAGCTCCATCGCCTTCGTTAATCTCATATCCGCCCTCGCCATACTTCTTATCAAGGATTCTCTTAAGTGAAGCCTCAGCAGCATCCCAAAGCTCTGGTGCACCCATGAAGTCATCAGGTCTTGTTGAAAGCTCAGCTTCATATGTAAGACCAAATGTCTCGTAGATGTACTTTGCGATGTCCATGATATCGCCAATCTCATCCTCGATCATATCCTCTGTAAGGAATGTATGATCATCGTCCTGATGGAACATCTGAACTCTGAAAAGACCATTTAACTCACCGCTCTTCTCACGACGGTGAATTACCTGTGTCTCACTATATCTGATTGGCAGCTCCTTATAGCTGTGGAGGCCATTCTTGTATACATTAATTGCGTTAGGACAGTTCATTGGCTTGATAGCATACTGAATGTCTGCATTGATTTCTTCCTCATCTGTCTCTTCATTTACAGTAGCATTTGTTACAAGGAACATGTTTTCTTTGTAATGTCCCCAGTGACCTGATGTCTCCCAAAGATTCTTGTGGTTGATAACTGGTGCAAGGATCTCCTGATATCCATACTCCTCATGGAGCTTTCTCCAGAAGTCGAGGATAGCATTGTACATCTTGAATCCACGTGGAAGCCAGTATGGCATACCTGGTGCAGACTCATCGAACATAAAGAGCTCCTGCTCTGGTCCAATCTTCTTGTGGTCACGCTCCATAGCCTCTTTTACGAAATCAAGGTGTGCTTTAAGAGCAGCCTTGTCTGGGAAACAGTACATATAGATTCTCTGAAGCTGATCGTTATGCTCATCACCTCTCCAATATGAACCTGATACTGACTTAACCTTGTAGGATACGTTCATCAGCTCCTGAGAGTTTGAGATATGAGGTCCGCGGCAGAGATCCACAAAATCATCACCTGTATAATAAACTGTGATCTTCTCATCTGCTGGAAGATCGTTGATCAGCTCTTCCTTATATTTCTGACCCTTGAATATCTCAAGAGCCTCATCCTTTGATACTTCCTTACAAACCCAGTCCTCGCGGCGCTTAAGGATCTCGCGCATCTTGTCCTCGATTGCCTTATGATCCTCATTTGTAATTGTTCTTGGAAGCATGAAGTCGTAGTAGAAGCCGTCGTCAATCTGTGGTCCGATGGCAATCTGAACGTTTTCCTTTCCAAAGATCTCCATTACAGCCTTTGCCATAATGTGAGCCATAGAATGTCTGTACACGCTTAAAAAGTACTCTTTGTTATCCATTTCTTATTCCTCCTTCAAAATAATAAAAGCCCCTGTACTATGCAGTGATAGTACAGGGACGTTAGTTACGCGGTTCCACCCTGGTTGCCGTGCTTCTGAGGCGCGACCACTCGGTTGATTATAACGGAATCACCGTATCCCTTTCAAATGTGATAATTCTGCTCTAATAACATTTCACTCTTCTAATCAGGATCCCTCGGAGGTTAGTATTCAAATGCTACTAAGTCTAAGATGCTCTCAGCCAGTGGCATCTCTCTCTGTCGGCTCGTGACAAGCACTGAACGTGTCCTCTTCATCGGTTTGTCTCTATGATTGTTTTTCGATTATACAACCATCCTATATCAATGTAAAGTTTTTTTATTCATCTTTAGACCAACTGTTCCTTAATTTGGAGTTTCGGTCCAGTTGCCATTTTCATCGTAGCTGCCTGTTTTATCTTCAAGGCCTGATGAGTCTACGTGAATCCACATGCCAGTCCAAGTGTTTCCTGCTTCACCCGGCTCGATCCACTCATCAACTGCCAAGTATCCGTTAGACTTAAAATAGTATTCATTTCCATTGATTACTACTTTCTCATTACATGGATACCAGCCTGAAGTATCTTCAAACCACCAGCCTGTTGAATTGGATTTCCAGCTTCCTGTATATGGGTAGCTCTGTACGCCATCATAGCCTATATAATATCCATCTCTCCAGCATCCACCTTCATAAAGGAAGTTGTCAAAATAATACCAGGAACCATCTATCTTGTACCAGCCATTTGTTGCAGCATAGCCATTCTCATCGAAGTAAAACCAGCCCTTTGAAACATACATCTTTCCCTGTCCCCAGGAACGAGACTCTGTTGCAACTGTGGCAGGATTTCCATTTCCTGTATAATTCTCATACAGCTTATCCATTCTCTGCCAGCAGTTTACTGGGTACCAGCCTGATGTATCCTCGTACCACTGCCAGTCGCCTGAGCCCTTCCAAGAGCCCCTAGGTGCATAGGTGTTTTCTCCATTTGCATCAAACCAGAAACCCTGATACCACTGATCCTTAACATTTGCGCCAATGATGCCAATAGTTACGTCGCCGTAGTTTTCGCCGTAGTAGGTTGCCAGGTTACCGTTCTTCTTAAAATCACTTTTATTAAGAACAAGGCTGGAGCCGTCACATTTTACAAGCTTCTCTTTATTGATTACAAAATATGCTGCATGGAGATATTCATTATGGAACTCATAATAATTTGAGTTAATATAAACCTTCTTATTGGTTTCATCCTGATAGATAAGAGTATACTCCGAATTATCCATCGGTTTATACTCTAAAGTGATATTTCCATTTGCATCAAAATATTCATCCGTAAATACAGCCTCAGGAAATTGGCGATCTGAGTCATCATAAGACTCTCGGATTCCATAATCCCCTGTTCTTCCACCAGCGTTTACAGCACTAACTCCATTTACCCCACTGAAGGCAAATGCTATCACAGTAACTGCTGCAACGAAAAACGCTACAAGCTTTGATGCCACTTTTCTTTTACAATACATAAGTTTGATACCTCCTAAAATTGTTGTGGATCTTATCTCTCCACACGAGATATATTCTACCACATTTTAACTGTTTAGTTTAGTATTTTTATTAGTTCATCCTTACGGAGGTAGGTTTTTTCGAGAAGGGCGTCGGCCAGGCGACGTATGGTGTCGTGACCGGCTTTTATCTGTTCCTCGCACAGTTCCATCTCCCGCTTTATGATAGCATTTACCTTGTCCATATACTCCTTGGCAAATGGTGACATCAGCACTTCATTTGGCGATACCGTCATATACATGTCCTCCTCCATACCGTAGGTACAGATGAGGGACAGCGCTATGTTAGTAGCCTGCTTCAGATCACTGCTGGCGCCGGTATTGATGGACTGGTCACTGTAGAACTCCTTCTCCGCCAGCCTTCCAGCCAAGGTGATGCGGATACTCTTAAGCAGGTCGTCGCGAGTGTACTCAGGATTCTCCTCGTCGATTTCCTTCTGCATATAGCCGCCATAATCTCCCCTGGAGGATATGGTAACGAAGCTCGGAGTTATGCCATTTACATAGGATACGTATACGTGTCCCGCCTCGTGTATGGCAGTCTTCTCATAGTATTCTTTGCTGAAATGCTTCTCCTCTCCGTGTGCCGTAGCGTTCCAACGATGTCGGGTTCATCTTGAAAAGAACAAAGAGATCATTGATCTGATTCTGTATGTCAGTATTGACCATCTTGCCATCCTTCAGAAGAAGCACATATCCAAAGAGAATGATACCAGGATTAAACCTCGGGTACTTCTCATCAAAGCTTTTCTTATATCTGGCACTTTCTCTAGCAAGATATAAAGCTTCCAGCAGATAGTTCGAGTTATGTAGCTCCTTCATAAAGCTATCCATCTTAACAGTTGCAGCTTCGGTCCTGTGCTTCACCTCATAGATGCGGGAACGAACCTGCTCTGCGGACCTTATATACCTCATATAATTTTCGGAGTATTCCTTATCGCGTTTCTTCCTCTCGGCAGCAGTTATCCCTTTCTTTGATAGATTCAGCTTCATCCTTGCTTCCTGAGCAGCACGAGCCATATCCTCGTAGCCATCTGCCAGGGCTGCCAGTTCATCCTCTTGAAGGGTCTCATAATTGTCAGGGAGTTCGACGCCGAACTCGTTAAACCTGGCCATAACTCTCTCCTTAAACTCATAAACTGTAAGTTTCTATGGTATCAACTCAACCTCAATACCCATTTCTTTTGCACGTTCTTTATAGGTATCCTTAATATCATGCATTATTATAAGCCGTTTTTTTGCGTACTTCCCACCACACCTTCTAGCAACAGTATCCAGTTCATATAATGTATGTAATACCTTCTGGCCATTTAGTCTTCCACATTTACAGGAAATAAATGTTAGTGATACCCCATCTAGTGAGAGAATATCTATCTCATTATGTACATCTGCCAAAACATCACTATGAATAATTCCATCCCAATCTATCGTCACCCCAACTAACGCTTCTCCGTGACGTGTCTTTTCCATTTGAAGATAATGATACTCTAAAGCATTTCCTTCTTTTACCACAAATTCAGCCAGATTTTTACTCTTATATTTAAAGAAGTATTCGGTTGCCGTGCAGGAATAATCAATTATTATCCCAGCATTACTTAATCTAGTAAATATATTTTCCAATGTTTCCTGGCTAAACGAATTAACAGCATATTCATGATTTCCCAAGGTCTCAACAACCTCAATTACACTCTTACAAACCTCTAGATTGCTATTAGGAAGCATATTCTTTCGCAAAAATGACGCGAATATTGTCCAGTCTGTTTTATAATCATAAGCAATAGAGTATATAGCCTCTGCGTCATCCTTAAAAGAAACTCCCAAACCATTATACGGATTAAGAAGGTTGTAATTTATTGCACAGCCTTGCAGCTCTACCAACAAATCAAGATTTGGTGTAATATCCAGTCTTTCAACTTCATCACTTATTCTCCCAAGATTATCAGTATCAAACTCTATCAACTCATTTTTTGATACATCATACATATGAACAGGAAGATTATACTCTTTAGAAAGCATACCAAATGCGACGAGAATTAATTCCTCGCCGCCTGTAATATCAAAATATACTCTATTCCCTTCAGTCAACTCTTTGTCGATATTCTTTTTCATTATCTCAAGAATGCTCTCTATCCTCTTACGAGATAAAGCACAGAAGGATACATCTAATACACCACAATATTTCTTTAAAAAAGATTCCATTGATTCCTTCTTTTCTTGTATCACTTCTTCATAACCAAAGAACACCGTCTTATCAATTTTATAGTGCATAGATGTTATTACATTTTCAATAGACTCCCTATCTAAAAATTCGTAATTGATTACCATTTTTTCCCAAGAAGCTCCTCATCAATATACCTATTTATCATAGGTGAAGTTACTTTTTCAGTTGTGATTGCCTCAACAAATTTTTCTCTTTCAATAAACTGACAGAAATGTGTTTGATAAAATAGTTTGCAGGCTTCTTTAAAGAATATATCCTCTCCTTCTTTTAATACATTTTGCACAGTAATAATAAAATAATCATAAGTCTCTTGTAACTCACGTATATCCTTTTCGTTAAACAAATCTTCTATTTCCTTCATTGACATAAAGCATGATGAATCTCTATTTTTAAAAGGATGATATTTAATCTTTAAGATAACTCTGTTCAAATACTCTATTCCGTTCCTATACTCAACAAACTTAAATAGAAAATCATTAAAACTAGTAACAAATCGTTTTTTATCACTTGGCATCATTTCATCTATATTTGCAGTATTTATTTTATTAACTATATCATCAACTTTTCTCCAGGCAGTTTTATTTTTATTTGAACTCAAATCAAATCCTGTCTTTTTTAAATCAATATAAAAAAGTCTCATATAGGAACTATAATCCTCAGTTTTTTGAAAAACAAGTTCACCGTTGCTAGAATCATACGATAAAATCCCAAAAATGCCATTGCCACCTTTTTCTTTGCTTAAAGGTAGTTCCACATTACTACCATCATAATGCTTATAAATAGGTCTAGTTTTCTTTTGTTTTTCAATTCCGCTTCCATATTTAAACAAATATACATAATTCGTTAATATTGGTCTATTGTTAATTCGACTATTTCCATCATCTAGTCTTATCTTGAAACAATTCTTATCAAACTCAACATTTAATGCATCTTCAATATAGTATATCTTTTTAATAAGAGTATTTGTAAAAATATGATATTTACACACATCTTCTATTTTATTACTATTCATAATATGCGTTGCATATTGGATATATTCTTCAATTTGTTTTTTTTCTTCTTCAGAATAATCGTTTTGATTTCCTTTATCAAATAACCTTGAGACATTCTTTTGATTTAAAATATATCTATAAATATTTATATTTTCTAATGGATAGTCCCTCAAATTATTCAAGAACTTCTTTAACACATCCTGTTTGGCATTTATTAACTCTTCATCTGTGTTTTCTTCTATTGATAATACTAATTCATATATTGTTTTTACTATACCAAACGTAACTGCCCACTTCATATCTAAATTTGCAACATAAACAACTCCCAAAACCGGAAAATCTTTTATACCAGTTTTCTTTAACCAGTAATCCTCCCACTTAATAAAACTATCCATATGTGGTATTTCCCTTAGATATTTCAAAACCAAATTAGGATATATCTCATCCCGAATTTTTCTTCTTCGATCAACTTCTTCAATTTTTTGTACGATTACCTCTTCAATTTCTCCTTCGTTCTTTTCTGCAATATCCATAGACACTTCGCTAGTATTATCCATTTTTGATGTAAACTCAATATCTTTATTCATATTTTTATAAGCCGTCATAAACTTACTTACAAAAGGACCACTTATTATCTTTACTCTATTAGCATCTTTATCAACATATATCCCTTTATTGGGAACAAATGCATCTAGTTTTACCTCAACTATATCATCATCACGCAATAAATCCGCCATCTCACCGCTTGTAACTGGAGGAGCAAAAAAAGGTTTATACTCATAAAACTCCTCACGAGTTTTTATCATTTCACTACGCAGTTTATCACGCTCGGCAAACGCCAGTCTTTTTTGCTTAAAATCGCTAAACTCTTTTCCTCTATATTTTTGATAATTATCAATATTATTTTTAAAAAGTATTTCAGTCGGAGAAAAAGCAAGTCTACCTTCTGTAGAGCTTTCCTTTTCTAAAATTGACACCTTAGCACGAATTGGATAATCTTCAAACAATTTATGCAAATCAAATTCCTTTTTAGTACGGCTATCAAACCCATTCTTTGAAAGACCTTCGATAAAATCCTCAAGTGAAATAAGTATTCTTAATGGCGAATTCATATAACAATAAACAGCATCATTTTTTGAATAAGATTTAAAAAGATAATCAGAAATCTCTATATCACCCCACCCATTATTATACACAATCTTATTTACTGCATATTTCCAGTTTTTATAAGATGTTTTTTCAGTTCTATATACAAATCTTGCATTATCAGGATAACTAAATATATTTATATTTTTTTCATTAAGAATATTGATCAGTTCTTTTAACGATATGCCACTCTCCTGTTCATCAAGTAGTATTTTAATCATTATATAGCTTGTTAGTTTAATAATCTGATGATAATAATCATACATATGGGTTGGAAGTTCTAAAGAATTCACATTACATATTACAGATTTAAACTTTTCCCATTCTCCTCCTTCCACAAGCAAAGATAATCTTTTAAAAAAGGTAAATATCTCTACCCATTTTAGAACAGGAGCAGTATCCCCTTGTAATTCTTGGATTTGATTTAATATACCATTCCCATCTTTAAACCACTCCTCCTCATACCCATCTCGAATGTTATTGTCCAACATAATATTTAGACCAATAGCAATTAATAGAGGAGAATCCAATTCATATAATTTATATATAAAATCACGTTCAATCCCAGTTTTATCATTCTGATATCCAAACGGAAGTGTAAACCCTTCGCCATCCCTTTGCGAATATCTTTTTAGAAAGAAATCCATTGCATTTATCACTTTATTCTTTTGAATAGGCATAATATCCTTGTGTTTCAGCAGTTCCCGCATTTTTTCAAAATATATCCAGGAAAGGCAAACATCCCCTTCTTTATCTACATCTAAAAAAGCACCTCTTAAATATCCATCATCCTTTTTTCTCTTATTATTATTCCGTTCAATTCCATAAATAAAATCTGCCTGTTTATTAATATTTCTTTTCTCTATAATCCATAGTATTATTCGACAATAATGCAATGCAACATTTATATCCGCAGTATTATTAGACAAATCATTAATTGCTTTATCAAGATCAGTTGAAGTTATCTTATTTCTTATTTCATCATCATCTGCATAGCCAAACTGTAAGTTTTTTATTTCTGAAGAATAACATAATGTCTTATATACATATATAAGTTTTACCTTTTCAACTTTTATTTCATTTGTATCCTCATCATTTATACAAAAATCAAAATCATCAAAAAATTGATTTAATAATTCCGTAGAAAACTCCATTAGTTTTTCATTCTTTGTTTTCTTTATGATACGAAGCAGTAAAAGAATCTTTTGAAGAGGCTCTATATTATTCATTCCCTCTATTAATACTTTTTTTGCATTACCGGATTCTGCAACTTCAAAGTTCTTTTCAATTCTTCGATATAGAATATTTATATTAATCATTTTTCAGCCCCTTAATTAATAACTATCAGCTTTATTCAAATACCCCTGACAAGAGAAACCTATGCAATCATTTTCCTCGACAGTTTTCTCGACAAGTATATTCATATCTACAGCTAACCTTTTCGTATCTTCATAAAATTGTTCTTCATTATTCTCAATCCATTTTTTTCGCACTACGCTCTGCTTTATATATTCATCTCCAGATTCTAACAACTTATCAGCTATAATCTTTAATAAGCTCTTCAAATGTTCTATTGAGAGCTCACTTTCTCGGTGATCACGTGTTTCCCTTATCAGCAATTTATCTAAATAACAACTATCAAGTTCATCCATATCTTCGATGGTTTCAAGTTCATCCATATCTTTGATGGTTTTGCCTTCATTCAATAAATCATATAAAACCATTGCTTTATCTGGAGTTAGTATTATTGCAGTTTGATTCAACCACCCCATTTTTTTGATTTTATCCGTTGTTCTCTCGACGATTTCTTTATTTGATTCTTCTCCTTTTGCTTTTTCCAAAAAAGCTACAATACTATCTATTCCATTCAAGCCATTTGATTTACAAACACATAATTTATCTGTAATAAAACTATTATGTAATACTATTTGACTATCATTTCTATCAGTCATCGACAGCTTCACACTGTATTCCATGCATAATTTATCAATTGCTTCTGCATAACCTTTTTTTATTGGTATATTTGTATTATCTTCATCTTTCAATTCATTGAATCCATCAAAAAACAAATGAACCTTTTCACACATATAATAACCATAGTATCTTTTATCTAAATTATATTTTGACAGCTGATCCTCTATATTTTTTTTCAAGTAGTCATCATAATTATCTTGTTTTACATAATCAGTCAATTGAAACCAAATTGGTATAATCTTATCTTCCTTGATTTTTTCTAAACAATTATAAAAATCATATAGCATTCGAGTAGTTTTTCCAAAACCTGGTTCTCCTATATATTTTCTTAATCTCGATGTTTCATCCAAATTCTTCCAGGTTATTTTTTCATAATAATGATTTTCTATATATTTGTAGTTCTTAGGAAAATCTATATTGTCTTTTCTTAAACTTACAAATAAACATCTTTCAAACTCTTTATCAATTTGATCTTGAAATTTTTCACACTTATCTAGCATAAAACGATAAATAGCTTTATTAATCTTAGACGCATCTTCACTTTTTATTTGTCCATTACTAGCTAGTTCAGCAGCCCATTTATTATTTTTTATCTTTTCATCATCTTCTTCATTTTTCAGAAACCAATCCGTTTCACAAATAGATGAAATCTCAATTTCACAGCCATTGCCGCATATACAATATACTTTCTTTATAAAATCATGAAGATGTCCACTATCAATAGTTTGATCCCAAACTGTACCAATATATCTATCTATTTCATTATTCAACTGATTTCCATAATCTTCATTAAAATTTGGAAAGTCATATTCTACAGCAGGGTGAATAATTAAAACTTTTTTCAATAGTTCAATTTTATATTTCAATTCATCTTCTTCTTTCTCAGGAGCATTCAATATATCTTGTATAATACGAGTATTAAAATTAGCCCAAATATCATTTAATAATAAATCATTCATTTCTTTTTCCCCCTCATGATAATTGGAGTTACAATAAAACATACAATAATCATTAACCATACTATTGGATTTGTTTCTATTATCTGCATTGTGTCACACGCTGCAGAAATAACACCAAGTGCCGCTAATACATATAACACATTATTTATCTTGTTCTCTCTATCTGAGGAAATATCTTCAGATAATCTATTTACTAAATTATTTAGGTCATCGGTATATTCTGGCAATTTTAAGAAATCTCTATACTCCTTATAATAGTTTTGAAAACTAGTATCAGCAGAAACGATACTCTGTGAATTAATTATCAAATATTCCATTATCCTCTTTTGAATTTGTATAATATTCTTTTTATCATTTGAATACGAATCTATAATATCGTTTCTTAGTTTTAAGAAATACAATCTTTCATATTGTAATAAAACAAAAGATTCCAAAAAACTATCTTCTTTATATGGTTTTGATACTCCTCTAGAATTATTCATATTATTTATTATATTGAGAGATTGAATATCAAAAAACATTCTATAATCATATTGTTTTTCAATCTTTTTTCCATCTTTTTGGAGTTCCTCCATAAACCCCTTACCATAAAATCGCGGTTCAGCACCTTTCTTAATACATCCCGTCATTTCTTTAAGATTTTCTGCCATATCACTTATTGCATCGTCATCATCAACGTCATAATAATGTCGAATCATATTAAGATTAATCAATTGATTATCATCAAAATCTTTCGATATAAAATCTAAGTTAGTAGATACCTCAGTATATCCCAACAATTCCAGCTTTTCTTTATACTCATATTTCATTCTATTTTTTATGTCATTTACACTATTCTGATATTGTTCTATATTTTTTTTTATAGTTTCTTCTATGTCCGCTTTATTCTTTTTATTTGGTTTTCTCACATCACCAAAAGAAAATCTTATAATTAAAAATGCAAGATTATCCTTCATATCAAATATTCGATATTCTTTTTTATCATCATTTCCAAATTTAAGCTCTACCTGATAATAATCCGCTTTATTACTTATCGATTCAACAAAACCATAGAATGTCTTTTCTTTATTAAAAGTCAATTTTTTACCATTATTATCACCTTTACCATTATACCTAAATGGTAAAACAAAATACGAAACATTAAAATTGCCAGATTCTTCCGTCATTTCTTTATTTCTCATATTATCACTACTCATTGAAATAATCCCTCCGTGTAATAACTCGTGTACACAGTGCTGAAAGCCTCTGAAACACTACATTTTTCCTCTGGTACATATATATATATTCTCTTAACTTGCTACTATATACAAAAGACAAGTGACGATTCTCTGTCTTAGCATAAAAAAGGCGCGGTACACCCAAAATAATGGACATTCCACGCCTTTGCTATTATGTATATTAAGTTTACTATATTCCCCAATACCGCGCTGAAACTTACTAATCGTGACCACCCCTGTCACCCCCATAAACTAGTAAATCATCCTCAAACAAACCGGATTATAATATCGACATTCTACCATAATCGGCCATTTATTGCAATCAACCAGGGGATTTCAACATTGCATCAACCAGGGGATTTCAACATTGCATTTCGCCTAAAAACACGGGAGACTCAAGACTGGGGACGGTTCTCAAATGGTGATTTTGAGAACCATCCCCTATCTTTTAGTAGCCCACGGCGGTGCCCGGGGCTGTAGTCATGTCGTAAATGTAGTACTGGGTCGGCTTGGTGCTGGTGTTAGCGTCAAGCTTCATAGCCTTGGCTTCATCCAAGGTTATGGTGCAGGCATCTACAAATGCCGCTCCATAAACCGGGTGATCCTTGTAGTAGTAATAATCTATATCCCCAGTGTCGTAGTTATATTCATAGTCGTAGAAGTCCTCCAGAAGCTTCTTGCACTCCCAAACCTTCTTGTCCTCGTTATATTCGAAAAACAGGAGATTCCAGGTACCAGTTTTTGCGTTGTAACCATTTGACTCCGGATCACTATAGGTTGCGTCATGGAACCAGTACCTATCTGCATCCTTTAGCTCTAGCTTGAAATCTTTAAAGGCTAGCACTGGCTGGTTGTCGATTGTTTTATCAAATGTAGCACCTTCCTCAAAATATTCATAGCCATTGTAATATCTTCCCTCAAACCAAGTGTTAGACATCGCACATATATTATCTTCATTCTTGTAAAGATAATTAAAGGAACGTTTCACTATCTTATATGTTTTATCATCAACAAGCTGCTCGCCTCCACCAGACTTTATTCTGATGTAGTTGCCTGAGGTACCGATTTTATCGAACACCATATCCCAGGTCAATTCATCAGAATGAGACACGTCTAAGTCCTTGCCTTCATACGCTTTTATCTTATTAGCCAGAGTCGAGAGATTCTTTACATCTGTAGCTGCATTGAAGTTCTTAAAATCAAATGTTTCAGCTATCTGGCTTTTATCTATTGTCACATTTCCACCTTTACCCTGTCCACCATACACTTTTGTTACACCATCCAGAGTTACATAGATGATATAATGCACCTGCTCTTCCTCTTCAAGTGTAACACTTGAGTTCATCCTATACGCTACTCTTTTCATAATGGCAGGAAATCCCAATGAATCAGCCCTAAATGGATATAAAGTGCTAAGGAATAGTTCCGTTCTATAATCAACGTATGGTGATTCAATATCTAGTCCCTGGTCATAATGAATACTGCTGGATATCCCATAGTAGCAGCCAGTTATCTCCGTCTTTCCATTTTCATTTACTATACAACCGTCTCTCTTTTCTTCAAGTTCCGGAATGTATATGCCAAGATAGAAACAAATATCTTTAAGACCGTCTTCTATACTGTCCATGTTATCGAAGAAGGATTTATCCGAATCCCCATAGGTCTGGATCAGATAATCAACTTCATCGTATAATTCAGGAACAGTTACTTTTATATTCGTATCAACAGCAGCAAAAACAGATGCAGTCTGGAATGGATATTCGCTGGCCATAAGTGTAAGCTCGCCACCATCAATATTTAAGTACTCGGAATGCGCTAGATAGCCGCCACTTACCCTGAAGGTTGACTCATCCTCGTACACAACGTCAGGGAAGAGTTTTTCGTATACTTTTATACTTTTATCATCTGATGACGATGATATACCGGAGATTGATTCCTTGCCATATCTGGAAGATTCATCTACAAATAAAAATGAATATGGATTAGGGTTATCGGTCTTAATGTAGTACCACTCGTTAAATGAACCAACTAACGGTATAACCTCGTATCTATACTTGGAAACTTCCGCAATTAAATCTGCGTACTCGTCATTGTTATCGTTGTTTCCATTACCATTGTCGCCGTTTCCACTATCACTGTTTCCATTATCGCCGTTGTTTCCGTTTCCACTATCACTGTTTCCATTATCGCCGTTGTTTCCGTTTCCACTATCACTGTTTCCATTATCGCCGTTGTTTCCGCTTCCACCATTACCATTTCCATCGTTATTTCCGTTGCCGTTATTTCCGCCATTTCCGTTGTTGTCATCGGCCGGTCTATTCTGCTCAGTCATCTCGGCATTGTAGTAACCATTTTCATCAAACCAGTAAAATGAACCATCTATCCAAAGTCCCTGATTAGCAGGGCACCATCCACCTGCTTCGTAGTACCAACCCACTCCGTTATATTTCCACGCTCCATCTGAATAGTTGGAATCCCAGGCACCGCTGCCTGACAGCCAGCAACCATCACGGAAGCAATTTGTCTCCATATATCCATTGGCACCAAAATAGTAGCAGCAACCGTCGATCCATAGCCACTGTCCTGCCGGATACCAGCTGCCATCCTCGTACCACCAGCCGGTACTATTACATTTCCACGTACCATTACTGTAGTTTGTATTCCACACTCCGTCAGAACCAAGCCAGCAGCCGTTGCGGTACTCAGAGTAGTCCATATAGCCGTCGCTGGTGAAATAGTACCAGCTGCCACCGATATTCGCCCACTGACCGCGGTAATAGGAGCCGCTGCTGTTATAATAAAACCAGCCCGTGGAGTCACTGCTCCAGCCAGACTTTGCTTCAACACCAACTACCGGCGATATAACGCCTATTATCATCGCCACGACCACCAAGACCGCTATATATTTACGTACTCTCTTCATCGCATATCCTTTCTCCCAAACCAACAACTGGGGACGGTTCTCTGTCTTTTTTATAAGTTGCGTTTCTTTTTTTGCTGGCCAGAGGTAATGCCCACCACTTGTTCACGTGGAAGGAGACGACAGCCAAAGACGGCCAGCTTCATTCGAAGGGTTGGAACTATCAGTAGCTTTCTGTGGTCAAACATCTGCTTTAAGGCATAGTCTACGCAGTATTTAGGCGAAATACCCGGAAGGGCAAACTCTACGTTGGCTACGTCGTTGAATCCGGTATCCACTGGTCCTGGGCAGAGTGCTCCCACATATATATCGCTGCCCTCTTCCTTTAATTCACGGGCGACGCCCTGGGTTAAACTGGTAACATAGGCCTTAGTTGCGTAGTAGGTCGACATATACGGGCCAGCTGGAAAGAGTCCCGCCGAGGATGCAACGTTCAGGATGTAGCCACCAGTTACCTTCGAAGACTTCATCCGCTGGAGCATCATTTTCATAAGAAGATGCATAGCGGTAACATTTACATCTATCATGGACAGGTCCTTGTTGGCATCAGTCTCATAGAACCGTCCGCAGTCGCCAAAGCCTGCATTATTGATAAATACATCTATGCTGAGGTCTATGGTCTCTGTCACAACTCTGACGCACTCGTCACGCTGGCTTAGATCCGCCGCTATAACTATGCTTTCGGTCTTTATTGCTTTCTGGACTGTCTCCAGCTTTTCTCTTCTTCTGGCCACAAGTATCAGCTTGTACCCACGCTCAGATAATTGCTTTGCAAACTCGAACCCCAGACCGCTGCTGGCACCTGTTACCAATGCATATGAATCCTTCATATTCTTCTCCTAATATATCATCCTTCGATTTGCTCAGGATAACACCTCATCAGTCAGCTTCCTCTCAAGGAGAAGCCTTTTTAAACATTTGTATTCTATCATATCTATGATGATAAACCAACTTGCAAAAAGGGTGCCGAAATGGCACCCTAATTTGTTACTAAATATATCATACTTTAAAATGTTATGTTTTATTCTGCGTCTGAACTTGAAGCATCGTCTGTATCCATATCAAGATACTTTGCTGAAAGCTCTGATACAGTTCCATTATCAAGCATCTTCTGGATTGAAGAGTTGATCTGGTTAAGAAGCTCTGAGTTACCCTTCTTTACTGCGATAGCGTACTCCTCTGCTTCAAATGCAGATGAGTCCTCAACGATCTTGAGACCCTCGTTGTCGCCAACGAACTTCTCAGCTGTTGCAGAGTCGATAACTACTACATCACATTTTCCATTTACAAGCTCAAGTACAGCCTCTGTACCCTTCTTAAATGCCTCGTAGCTGTAACCCATATCCTGTACGCAGGTCTCGCCTGTGTAGCCCTGGATTACAACGATCTTCTTATCCTTCATATCAGCAGCTGTCTTGATGTCGCTGTCTTCCTTAACGATCATAACCTGTGTAGCTGTGTAGTATGGAGTTGAGAAGTCATAAGCTTCCTTTCTCTCATCTGTCACAGTCATACCTGCGATAACTGCATCAACCTGGCCGTTGTCAAGTGCAAGCAGGAGTGAATCGAACTCCATATTGTTGATCACGGCTTCCTTGCCCATATCCTCACCAATCTGCTTTGCGATTGCCATATCGATACCATCGAACTCACCGATTGTACCCTCAGAGGTTACAAACTCGAATGGAGGGAACTCTGCATTTGTGCCAAATGTAATAGTTTCCTTCTTTGCTGAATCACCAGTTGTCTCATTGCTGCTCTCGCCTGATCCACAAGCTGTAGCTGAAAGCATCATAACTCCTGCAAGTGCAATTGCGAGAAACTTCTTCATCTTCTTCATAATTTTTCTCCTTTTTGATAGTGTATTATAGAACTTTGCTGAGGAACTCTTTTGTTCGGAAGCTCTCAGGGTGTTCAAATATCTGCTCCGGTGTTCCTCGTTCAACGATCTGACCATTGTCCATAAAGAGGATTCGGGTTCCAACCTCCCGGGCAAAGCCCATCTCGTGAGTTACTACAATCATTGTCATACCACTCTTTGCCAGGTTCTTCATAACCTCCAGAACCTCGCCTACCATTTCAGGGTCCAATGCGGAGGTCGGCTCATCGAAGAGCATAATCTCTGGCTCCATAGCAAGCGCTCTCGCAATGGCAATACGCTGCTGCTGACCACCTGAAAGCGACTTAGGATAAGCGTTCGCCTTCTCTGATAGACCAACGATATTAAGAAGTTCATTTGCCTTCTTGTCCGCCTCGTCCTTGGTAAACTTCTTCAGCTTAACTGGCGCAAGCGTGATATTTTTCTTTACTGTAAGGTGTGGAAACAGGTTGAAATGCTGAAATACCATTCCCATCTTCTGACGCACCTGATTCTTGTTGACACCCTGGACGTTAATCTGCTGACCATCCACCCAGATCTCGCCGGAATCAGGCTTTTCCAGAAGGTTGAGGCATCTCAGGAATGTGCTCTTACCGGAACCGGATGGACCGATAACAACCACAACCTCACCTTCTTCTATATTTTCATCTATCCCCCTCAGAACCAGGTTACCATTAAAGCTCTTGCGGAGGTCCTTAACCATTATCATAGCATATTCCTTTTTTCAGGTTTTTCAAATTAACGCTTGTCGGATTTGCGGAGGCTCTTTTCCGCTGCGCCGAGAGCGAGTGTAAGTATCTTGATAAGCACAAAGTATATTATCGCCGTTGCTATCAGCGGCATAAATGCCTCGTAAGTCGCACTCTTGATAAAGTCTCCGGCCTTCTGTATATCTACCAGTCCAACGTAACCAACAATCGCTGTCTCCTTAATAAGGGTGATGAACTCGTTACACATTGCCGGGAAGATGTTCTTCACCGCCTGTGGCACGATGATGCTCATCATAGTCTGTGTCTTGCTGAGTCCAAGAGAACGTCCCGCCTCGGTCTGTCCCTTATCGATAGATAGGATTCCCGCACGGATTATCTCAGACACATAGGCACCAGAGTTAATGGAAAATGCTATTGCAGCAATTATCCATTTCGGCCAATTTACAGTCGCGAACACTACAAAGTAGATGATCATAAGCTGTGTAACCGACGGGGTTCCACGGATTACATCGGTGTAAACCTTGCCGATCACGTTCAGTATTTTCTTTTTTGAAAGGTTACAGAGCGCTATCAGGAAACCGATAATAAGTCCCATAAATGCAGCCAGCAGCGCCACCTTGATGGTGACACCGATTCCGCTGAGAAGGAGCTTATATCTGTTGTCCCTTAGGAAACATTTTTCAAATGTTTCAGCAAACTCTGAATACCAGGAACCGTCTAATATCATACTATTTTTCCTACTTTATATTATTCGAAACAACCAGGATGAAACCTCATCAGTCAGCTTCCTCTCAAGGAGAAGCCTATTTGCAAGCGCCGGATGCGTCTACGTAATAGCCGTCGATGGTTGTGTTAGTAGCCATATAGCCGTCTGCCTTGAAGTAGTACCAGGTACCATTTATCTTCTGCCAAGAGCTATGCGCATACCAGCCTGACTCATCACTGAACCACCAGCCCGAACTATTTGAATTCCAGGAACCAAGGTGTGGATATGTCCAGGAACCGTCACCATTCAGCCAGCAGCCACCGCGCCACTCGTTGCAAGCCATATATCCGCTTGCATTAAAGAAATACCACTTTCCGTCTATCATCTGCCAGCAGTTTGAAGGGTACCAGCCCTTGGAATCCTGATACCACCAGCCCTTGGAATTACATTTCCAAGCACCAACTCCCTCATAAGACCAGGCACCGTTGCCGTCAAGCCAGTAGCCGCCAACCCACTGTGACTTCTTGAGTTTTCCTTCATCATCTGCACAGTACCAGGTTGAGCCAACCTCGAACCAGCCTGTTGCGTACTGACCACTACCAGTAATATAAAATGTATCTCCACCGTGTTTCACAAAGCCAGTCTGGAGCTTTCCATCGGAACCAAAGTTGTAGGCAACGCCCTTAATCTCCTTGATGCCAGTTACCATCAGACCGTCCTCAATATAGTACCAATTGCCGCCTGAACTGCACCAGCCGTTGCGACCCTTGCCGTCTGCATCGAAATAGTACCATTTGTCATCAATAAGTGTCCAACCTATAGCAGGTGAACCCTCAGGCTGATCACCGTTATCCTTAGGAAGCAGGTATACTGTGCTACCCTCATACTTCTGGAAACCGTGCTGCATTAAACCATCTTTATCAAAGAGGTAAAGCTTACCGTTGATCTTGGTCCAGCCGACAGCATTTGTACCATCTGCATTTACAAATACCCAATCATAGTTATTCCAGTTCTTCCACCACTTGTACCAGCGGCCTTCCTTAGCGCCCCAGGTCCAGACAGTTGGAGTCGCACCATATTCGATAGCTGTGTATCTGGAAACACTGACAAGCTCGTCATCTACTTCATTTTCATAAAAATTTCGAATTACATCATATTCCTCAATTACAGGTTCTTCAGTTTCAACTTCTCCTACAAAGGTTTTCGTAGTCTTGGTTATTGTATAAATCTTGTAATATTTCTTACAAATCTTGTGTTCATTTGCGAACTGATACTCCTCAACGCCCTCATCCAGTTCACTTATAGAACCGTTCTTAAATGCCAGCGCACCGGTCATATCCTGAACTATGGACTGTGAACCTGTCTGATCAAGAGTTCTGTAAATTACCGTACCCTTCTTCTTCATATAATTGTAGAAAGGTGAGTAGGAACTGAGGTCCTTATTCTCTGTCTGAACGATTGCATATTTTGCGTTAAATGTATCAATCAGTTCCTTACTTGTGGAAGCAGTAAATCCGTGGTGTCCAAGCTTTACAACCTGAGGTGTACCGTGGTCAGCTACAATTGCCTTGGATATACTCTGCTCCAGAGAATTATACACATCCAGGTCAGCAAGAAGCACTGTCTTTGTGCCTGACTTCTCAACATAAGTAACTATAGAGTTAGCATTTTCATCTGTTGATGATCTGGAGATCAAGTTGTACAGTGATATATTGAAATCACCGAACTTGAAGCTGATATAATCATCAGTTGTATCAGCGGCGGTACCACCATCAGAAAATGATGCACCAATCTTATCCATAGCTGTCTTGTCTTTCTTATCAACAAGAAGCTTGTTTGTACCTTCCATAGCTTTCTCAGCAGCCTTGAAGTAATCGCTGTTCTTCCAGCCCTTGCCATCCTCTTCGGTATTGACAGTATAGCTCTTGTATATATAAGTTGTATTCTCATCAACAAGAGTAAGCTTCACTGGATTCTCTGTATCTGTAACAGGATCCCCTGTTGTTGGTTCCTGCTCATCTATTTCATTTATGGCAGCCAATTCATCTTCATTAGTTACTACATCACCCTCTTTGCCATCGGTATAGTAATGAAGAGTGTTGTTGTTCTGATCAACTGTGCTGGTTGGAGTCGTTGTCTTAGTTCCGTAAACATTCTCCATCTCTTTTACGATGTCAGGGATTCCGCCCATATGATCGGAATGACTGTGAGTTCCGATTACGAAATCAAGATGCTCAACGCCAAGAGCCTCAAGATAATCCAGAACAAGTTTTCCAGATGCTGAAGCACCAACCGCAGTATTAGGAACCTGAGCTGTGTCACCGTTCAGGTTGGAAGCATCGATAAGACCAAAGTGGCCGTTGCTCTCAATTATGATAGCGTCACTGGTATAATTGCTCTCACCATCGTCAAGATTCAGATAATGGATTCTGTCTGATGTAGTATCCTTTGTACCCTCAGCAACTCTCTCATTTTCCTTTGTATATTCTTCCGCAGGATCTTTATATCCTTCTACCTGAGTCTTCTTTATGCTGCCATCTTCATTTTTTTCAGCAGTTGCTGTATATGTAGTTACAACTTCAGTTGTAGGCTCTAATGGTTCACCCTGTCCATCCTCTGCCTTTACCATAGTCTTTTCATCTAGCGTACGGCTCACAGACTGGTCAGAATCCGTATCAGTCGCAAGTATGTAATCATTTGCCTTGGTTGTACTATCTTCATTAGTCTTTGCATAGCTATCCACAGGGCCAAGAAGGCTGAGGATCATCATTGTTGCAAGTACTCCTGAAAAAGTTCGTCTCATAGTTATCTCTCCATTTTTTAAAATATGCGGTTTCCATAATATACCATCGTAAAGTATGATTTTACAATGAAATAGCCGATTTTTCAAGTATTTTCTACTCCCTTCAACTTTGATATAATGTGTTGGGAATGTGCAAAAAGGGACAGACCTATGTGCAATGGGGACTGTCCCCATTGCACATTATCCACTCGCACATTAGAGAGGAGAATATATGAAGGTTGTATTTGCTATTGATTCCATGAAGGGGTGTCTTACCTCTATGGAATGTGGAAAGGCTGCCGCTCAGGGGTTGCTCCGTGCCATACCTGATGCCGAATACGAAGTCAGACCGTTGGCAGATGGAGGCGAGGGCACAGTTCAAGCAGTAACCACTGGATGTGGCGGTACATTTAAACAGGTAAATGTAGTGAACCCGCTGGGTAAGACTATATCTGCCACCTACGGTATCATAGAGAATCCCAACAAGACTGCAATTATAGAGATATCTGCCGCTGCCGGGCTGACTCTGATTCCTGCCGTGGACAGAGATCCTTTTAAGACCACGACCTACGGCGTGGGACAAATGATTCTCGACGCAATAAACGAAGGATGCAGACATTTCATTATCGGACTTGGAGGAAGTGCTACAAATGACGCTGGTATTGGTATGCTCCAGGCTCTGGGTGCAAGCTTCTACGACTCAGCAGGACATCTTCTCACTGGAGATAAAGGATTTCTCACCGGTGGTGATCTGGAGTTTGTAAGTCGCGTCACACCTGATAACTTTAAATCTGCTCTTTCAGAATGCACCTTCAGAATCGCCTGTGACGTAGACAACCCACTCTTCGGTGAACGAGGAGCTTCAAAGATATTTGGCCCACAGAAGGGACTCTTCGATTCCGAGATAATTGCCGCAGATAAATGGATGGAAAACTTTGCCAGCGTGGCAAAGACTGCACTTCACAGAGATGTAGATCCAAATGCACCTGGATGCGGTGCTGCCGGAGGACTGGGATTTGCCTTCAAATACTTCCTTGGAGGAGAGCTTGAATCCGGAAATAAAATAGTTATAGATGAGACTAATCTAAAGAAATATATTAGTGAAGCAGACATAGTTGTGACTGGCGAAGGTATGCTGGACGCACAGACTGCTATGGGAAAGGCTCCTGTTGGAATCGCCCATATAGCCAAAGTGTTCAACAAACCAGTTATCGCACTAGTTGGATCCGTATCTGCTTCCTTCGATGGCGATAAGTTGCCAGATGTGGACGCTTATTTCCCGATAGTGCGTCGACCTATCACACTGGAACAATCCATGGAGCCTTCCACAGCCCGGATCAACATCGCAGCCACCGCCGAACAGATCTTCCGCCTACTGAATATTTAATCACAAATAAAAAATCACCAATTGGGGACTGTCCCCAATTGGTGATTATTATTTGGACTTATTTTTCTGTGGTTGCCTGGCCTGTGAACTTAATTGGGTTCAGCTTGATTCCAGGGCCCATTGTTGAAGCGATTGTTACGCTCTTAAGGTATGTACCCTTTGCGCTTGATGGCTTAGCCTTTACAACTGCATCCATAAGTGCCTTGTAGTTCTCAGCAATCTGCTCAGCTGTGAAAGAAGCCTTTCCAACTGGAACGTGGATGATGTTAGCCTTATCAAGTCTGTACTCGATCTTACCAGCCTTAACATCAGCGATAGCCTTAACTACATCAGGTGTAACTGTACCAGCCTTTGGATTTGGCATAAGTCCCTTAGGACCAAGTACACGTCCAAGACGTCCAACAACACCCATCATATCAGGTGTAGCGATAACTACGTCGAAGTCAAGCCAACCTTCGTTCTGAATCTTTGGAATGAGTTCCTCACCACCAGCGTAATCTGCGCCGTTAGCAAGTGCTTCGTCAACCTTATCTCCCTTGGCAAATACAAGAACCTTTACTTCCTTACCAGTTCCGTGTGGCAGTACAACTGCACCACGAACCTGCTGATCTGCGTGACGTCCATCTACACCAAGCTTTAAATGAGCCTCGATTGTCTCATCGAACTTTGAGTTAGCTGTCTTCTTGATTAATTCTGCTGCCTCTTCAAGGTCGTAAAGCTTTGCCTTATCAACAAGCTTTGCAGCCTCTGCATATCTCTTACCTTTTTTCATCTTTATTACCTCCGAACTTAGTCAACTACTTCGACGCCCATAGAGCGAGCTGTACCAGCTATCATGCTCATAGCTGCCTCAAGTGATGCTGCATTCAGGTCAGGCATTTTTGTCTTAGCAATCTCCTCAACCTGAGCCTTTGTGATCTTACCAACCTTCTTCTTGTTTGGCTCACCAGAAGCCTTTGCAAGACCAGCTGCCTTCTTAATAAGAACTGCTGCAGGTGGTGTCTTAGTAATAAAGCTGAAAGAACTATCAGCGTAAACTGTGATAACTACAGGGATGATCATATCACCCTTATCAGCTGTTCTATCGTTAAACTGCTTTGTGAAGTCTACGATATTTACACCGTGCTGACCAAGTGCTGGTCCAACAGGTGGTGCTGGAGTTGCCTTTCCTGCAGGTATCTGTAACTTAATGTAACCTTTGACTTTCTTAGCCATTTTTTATTCCTCCTCTCGTGGTAAATCGCGGGAACGTCTCTAACGCCCCCTTCCACTTACTATGAGCATCCCAGGTTAAAAGGATGTCACAGCTATATATAACTGCTTACACAGTTAGATATCACAACATAGTTATTAACTTAGTAGTAAAATGCTACTATATATTATTTAAGCTTCTGAATCTCAGCCAGATTAATCTCAACATCTGTTGAACGTCCAAAGAGATCAATATCCATAGTAACTGTCTGCTTTGTACGATTGATGGTCTTGATGCTTCCCTCTGATCCAGCCCAAGGTCCTGATATAACCTTGATCTTATCGCCAATCTCAACATCAATCTTGATCTCAGTCATCTTGACACCAAGTCTTGCCATCTCTGCGTCTGAAAGTGGAACTGGCTCTGATCCAGGTCCAACGAAGCCTGTCACACCACGGGTATTACGAACTACATACCAGGTGACATCATTTTTAATCATATGAACAAGAACATATCCAGGGAACAACTTCTTGGATATGGTCTTCTTTGTACCCTTCTTAGTTGTCTCAGTAACGTCCTGAGTAGGAACCATTACCTCGAACATCTGATCCTCGAGTCTACGATTCTCGATAGTCTTCAGGATATCCTTCTTAACCTTTTCCTCATAACCTGAATATGTATGAACTACATACCAGTGAGGTTCATCATCACCCTGCTGCTTTACATTTGCAGACTTCTGACGTGGTGGCTCCTGAACACCTTCTTCGCTGGCAGCTTCATCTGAAACTGTCTCTTCACTAGCAGTCTCTTCTGTCACAGTTTCTTCAGCTACAGACTCCTCTGATACAGCCTCTTCGGATACATTTTCTTCTATATCAATATTCTTCTCATCTGCCATATCATTCACCGCCTACCATATAAACTGAAGACCCAGGTTAAGCAAATAGTCTACTATCACTATAACACAGCCAAGAACTATAGCTGATACAAGTACAACTGTTACTTCCTTGGCAAGCTGCTTCTTTCCGGGCCAGGTTATCTTACCGAATTCACCCTTAAGCTCCTGAAACCAGCTTCTCTTAAGAGCAGGTGATGTCTCCTTCTTGTCTGACATAATATCTACCTCTTAAAATAATCTAACCAATTAATTATTTGGTCTCCTTATGCATAGTATGCTTTCCACAGAATCTGCAATACTTCTTTGTTTCTACTCTATCTGGGTGAAGCTTCTTTTCCTTTGTCGTATTATAGTTACGCTGCTTGCATTCTGTACAAGCGAGAGTTATCTTGACACGCATGACGAGTCACCTCCATAATAATATCTCATAAAATCATCTGTTCACTGGTTCTATACGGACATAGGGTACCTTTATGGTGCCGGCTGGGATCTGCCTTAAAATGCACACAAAAAGAAGTGCGTATAGAAACGCAATGGTTAGAATACCATAGTAATTCACTATTCGTCAAGAGAAAATTTGAGAACTTTGGCTAAATTATTATTAGCCTGCCATGATTGACTTAATAGCAAAGATAACGATGATAATGACGCCAAGGCCGATGCGATACCAGCCAAAGAGTGTGAAATCATTCTTCTTAATGTAGCCAATCAGGAACTTGATCACAAAGATGGAAACCACGAATGAAACTACCATTCCGAACAGCATCTCAAAGAACTCAAGAACTGAGTAGTGCATTCCGAACTTTATAAGCTTCACGATACTCCATCCAAACATGATAGGTATACTCATGAAAAATGAAAACTCTGTAGCAAGTTTTCGAGAGATACCCATTGTAAGACCACCGACTATAGTAGCACCGGATCTAGAGGTTCCTGGTACGATAGCCAGTGACTGGAACAGGCCCAGCTTAAGGGCGTCCAGATAAGTGAGCTGCCCCAGTTTAGTTATATGAGGGGTACGCTTAACATTTCTCTTTTCTATAAGAATAAAGAGAACACCATAAACTATAAGTGCAACTGCAATAACTGCAGGTGTATGCGCATAAGTATCCATCCAGTCATCCAGAAGAAGACCGATGATTCCAGCAGGAACTGTGGCAACCAATACCTTAACCCACATCATAAGTACAGGTCTTGAGATACCAATAGACCCAACGCGGTATTCATTCTTCCACTTAGCGTCCTTCTTGCCACTCTTCTTAGCATTCTTTGATTCAGGACGGATTATTCTAAATGGCCACAGCTTGCTCCAATACATATAGATAACGGCAATGATGGCACCCAGCTGTATGACAACGAAGAACATCTCCTTAAACTCTGGATCAGCATTTAACTTAAGGAACTCGTCCAAAATAAGCATATGTCCCGTGCTGCTTATCGGAAGCCACTCCGTTATTCCTTCTACTATACCTATTAGTATAACCTTTAATAACTCAAGAAAAGCCATATTTACCCCCACGATTTCAGGCAATTACTTTTTTCAACCACTCAACTTATGATTTTAACATACTTTAGTTTTTTTTCCAACTATTTGCCTACCATTTCTTCATAGTGAGCCGCAACCGTCTCCACATCACCCGAATCGATCATCTTGCCCTTATCCAGTATAATGGCCTTGTTGCAGAGTCTTCTCACCTGGTCAGTATTGTGCGACACGAAGAGAACCGTCACGTCCTTTTCCAGCAGCTTCTTCAGCTTTGCCTCACTCTTCTTCTTAAACTTAGCATCTCCAACCGACAAAACTTCATCAAGTATCAGCATATCTGGTTCAACAATTGTAGCAATTGCAAAGCCCAGTCTTGCCTTCATACCTGAGGAGTAGTTCTTAAGCGGCACATCGATAAAGTCCTTAAGCTCAGAAAAATCAATAATGTCCTGCAGCTTCTCATCGATAAATTTGTGGCTGTAGCCAAGGCAGGCGCCATATAGATATATATTTTCGAGACCAGTATACTGTGGGTCAAAGCCTGCCCCCAACTCAATCAGTGGTGCAAGCACTCCAGTTCGCTCCACATTTCCCTTTGTAGGCTTAAATACTCCAGCAATAACCTTCAGGAGTGTAGACTTCCCTGCGCCATTAAAGCCCAGTATTCCCAGTCTGTCGCCTTTTTCCAGTTCAAAGGATACATCTGAAAGCGCCCAGAACTCGTTGAAGATCAGCTGCTTCTTCATTAGAGCGATAAAATATTCCTTGAGGGAATCGTGCTTTTCTTTACTAAGGTTGAAACGCATGCTGACATTTTCAACCCGAAGTACCTTCTCGCTCATTTCTATATCTCCAGAATAAACTTGTCTTCATTTTTCTTAAATATCACTACGCCTATTATGATTGCCACAACACTGAAGCAAAATGCATATGCAAGATATTTCAGGTTCATAGCCTCTCCAAAGACCGCACTTCGGAAGGTCTCGATAACGGAAAATAGTGGATTTGCCTTTAGTACTATGCTCCACTTGCTGCCCAGAAGCTTATCTGCCCTGTAGAATATGGCGGATGTATACATTATCAGCATCAGTGCAACGTTCCACAGATATTCCATATCCCTGAAGAACACTCCCACTGTAGAGAGAATCAGGCCAACTCCAAGACTAAGCAGTAACAGCACAAATAAGCTGACCACCGCCTGAATCAGATAGAACGTAGGAAAAACGCCCAGTACCAATGATACTGCAGCGAGCACTATAAGTGATATTAAAAATATAACATAGTTGAACAATACACCTGACAGAGGGTACAGCACCTTCGGCACATATACCTTCTTGATGATGGAACTGTTGGCTCTAATGGACTTCAGAGCCGCAGTTGTAGACTGTGAGAAGAAGCTGTAAAGCAATCTTCCCGACAGTATATAAACAGGGAATTCCTTTGTCTTCTCCCCCATTAGCGTGCCAAATACAATAGTAAGAACTATCATAGAAAGCAGGGGTTCAAGAAGTGACCACAGAATTCCTAGATAAGAACGACGATATTTGAGACGGATGCCCTTCTTTACCAGCTCAGCAAGTATGAATCTGTTCTGAAGAAATCTTTCTCTATTAAATCCTTTATTGGAAGAACTACTATAGCCTGTATTAGAACTAACATAGTCCTTTTTTTCTAAATTATTTTCCATAGATATTAGATCATTCATCCTCTTCTATAAATGATACAGAATTAGCAGATTCAAAGAACTCAGTCTCATACTCTTTATACAGTTCTTTGTAGCAAGCAAAATTGATAAGCCAGAACTCATCGTCGTGATCATAGACGCAGGTAAGATAAGAATACTCAGTACCGGAAACCTTTCTAGTATATTTAAAAAATACATAGCCTTCGCCTGATTTCACCTGAGGTGAACCCGGAATGCTGTTGGCCTTGATATAAGCCTCAGCGTAATCCTGTGCAGAATTAACCTCAAGTCCACTCTTCTCCACATCATCCTTCAGAGACCTGATGCCCATGGCTAGGCCATCCGGACTGGTATAATACCAGGTGGCATTTGCCAGAGTATCCTTCTGATATTCCTTACTGAGAGTGATCTTCATATCCTCAGACTTAATGGTCTTGGTTAAGTCGCCACAAGCTGCCAGACTAAGCAGCATGCCCATAACAAGCACCACCAAACCGAGTTTCTTCAGTTTTCTAACTTTCCAATACTTCATATCTTACACTCAAAGACGGGGGACGGTTCTCTGTCTTGTTATATTAGCCAATCGATTTTTCGATACAGTTTAATCAACAAGACAGAGAACCGTCCCCTGCCTTTTTCTGTCTTTTATTACTTGATTACGTGTACCCAGCCTTCAGGTCCTTCGATCTTGTGCATCTGAATACCTGTGAGGGTATCATAGAGCTTCTGGATTGTAGGTCCTACTGTACCATCCTTGCTGCCTGGGAATACAATCTCGTTGCCGTGATCATTGATTGCTCTAACTGGTGAGATAACTGCAGCAGTTCCGCAGAGACCGCACTCATCGAATGATGGTATTTCCTCAAGGAATACTTCTCTCTCCTCTACTTCAAGACCTAAGTAGTCTTTTGCAACTACCTCAAGTGAACGTCTGGTAACTGATGGAAGGATACTATTTGACTTAGGTGTGATGAACTTATTACCCTTGATAAAGATAACATTTGCACCACCAGTTTCTTCTATCTTTGTTCTTGATGCAGGATCAAGATAGAGGTTCTCATCGAAGCCCTTCTTGTGTGCATCAACTATAGCATGAAGTGACATAGCATAGTTAAGTCCCGCCTTAATATGACCAGTTCCGCGAGGAGCTGCTCTATCGAAATCACTTATTCTTATTGTAATAGCCTTCTGACCACCCTTGAAGTAAGGTCCAACTGGTGTAACGAGGATTCTAAACTGATACTCATCAGCTGGCTTAACGCCAATAACCTCATTTGAACCAAACATTAATGGTCTTATATAAAGTGTTGCGCCACTTCCGAAAGGTGGTACCCAGTCCTCATTTGCAAGAACTACCTTATCAACAGCCTCCAGGAATCTCTCCTTTGGAAATACAGCCATCTCAAGTCTCTCGCATGTATCCATCATTCTCTGTGCATTGAGGTCAGGACGAAATGTAACAATATGTCCATCCTCAGTCTCGTATGCCTTAAGTCCCTCGAAGCAGGACTGTGAATAATGAAGTACGCAAGCACATTCACTTATAGTAATAGTATGATCAGGTGTGATCACACCATCATCCCACGCACCATCCTTAAAGTTTGATACGTAGCTAGCATCGGTTTCCATGTAACCAAATCCGAGGCTACCCCAGTCAATATCTTTCTTAGCCATAACCTTATCTCCTTTGTTTTCACAAAATAACTTCTTTAATTTTACCCCTAGCACATAGAATGTCAAGGTTTTTCGCTGTGTGCAACGTTAATTTTTTTAATATTCATTCACTCTTTAATAAAAAAAAGAAATGTGATAGAATAAACCGGTTAAAAAGATTAAGATGGTTTAGATTTTTAAGAACCAAATTATAGACTAAAACATAAAAAGGAAGCAAATACTATGTATAAGGTAGATTTTAATAAGCCGTGCCATGCTCATTTTATCGGCATAGGCGGAGTAAGCATGAGCGGTCTTGCTGAAATACTGAAAAATGATGGCTTCACCGTGTCAGGCTCCGATATGAAGGAATCAGACACCACAAAGAGCCTGGAGGCTGGCGGGATCAAGGTATTCTACGGCCAGGTTGCATCAAATATAAGTGACGATATCGACTTTGTGGTTTATACCGCTGCTATTCATCCCGACAACGAGGAGTTTATGGAAGTGGAGCGCCGCAATATTCCTCTTCTCACGAGAGCTCAGCTCCTGGGACAACTGATGGACAATTACAAATACAGCGTTGCAGTAGCTGGAACACACGGCAAGACAACCACTACATCTATGATGTCCTACATCATGCTGGAGGCAGGCACCGATCCTACTATTTCAATAGGAGGTCACCTGAATGAGATAAATGGAAACATCCGCGTTGGCAACTCAGACTACTTCGTAACTGAGGCCTGCGAATATACCAACAGCTATCACGAATTCAGGCCATTTGCCAGCATTATCCTGAATGTGGATAACGACCATCTGGATTTCTTCAAGAATATCGAAAATATTGCAGCATCCTTTGCTACCTTTGCAACCAAGACTAGAGACGGCGGCGCACTTATCGTAAATGGCGATATGAAGTACCGCGACCAGGTTGTAAATGCTGTTGCAGATAGAAATATCAAGGTGTTTACATTTGGCAAGGAAGAGGGAAATGATTTCGTTGCCAGAAACATTCGTCTAAACGAGCTGGGCCAGGCTTCCTATCAACTTGTCATTAACGGCGAAGATAAGGGAGAGATTAAACTCTCTGTTATGGGCGAGCATAACGCTGTCAATTCGCTCTCTGCCATCGCAGCCTCCCTCTACATTGGTATATCTCTCGAGGATATAAAGGAAGGACTGATGAAATGTCATAGTGCAGACAGACGTTTCCAGTACAAGGGCACAACTGAGAACGGCGTTACTATAATTGATGATTATGCACATCATCCAACAGAGATTAGTGCTTCTCTCGCAGTTGCAAATGCAGTGAAGAAATCTGAGCTTTGGGTAGCATTTCAGCCACATACCTACTCAAGGACCAAGGCTCATCTTCAGGACTTTGCAAAGGCACTCTCAGTTTCTGACCACGTTCTTCTGGCTGATATCTACGCTGCCAGAGAGATTGACGACGGTTCTGTATCCTCTAAGGATCTGGAAAACGAACTGACAAACTTAGGATGCGATGCGCATTATCTTGGCACTTTTGAAGACATAAAAAAATATTTTGAAAAATTTTCAAAAAACAATGATATGTTAATAACTATGGGTGCCGGAAACATAGATTCCTTGGGAATGGAACTACTAAAAAAATAGTTATCAACAAAACCCACAAAATTTTGAACAGAATTATGTAAACTGTTTTCAGCAATTATCAACATTTTATCAGGACATTTTCCTTCGGGAGAATGTCCTGTTTTAGTCAGTTGCAGGAGGAAACCCGAGAGTTTCAACATTATGAACAATTTCAACACCTGCTTGTCCACACCTCAGAGGGCGCCATGGATGTTTGCAATTACATGAGTCTTTTGATACAATGCAGGAGCACTAAAAAAAGAGAAAGAAATTAAGGCTAAAAAGAAGAAAAAATATTAGCCAAATTAAAGGTTTTTATGTTATGGGCGAAATCAGCATAACCTCCGAAAAAGAGGGGTTTACAAATATATCAAATGTTTTTATTGAATACTATATGGCAGACGCAAATGGAGACTTCGTAAAGCTCTATCTGTATCTTGCTATGCTCTGCTCCACTGGGCGTAAAATCGCCATCAGTGATATAGCTGACACACTTAACTGCACTGAAAAGGACGTGTGTCGTGGCATCAAATACTGGATCAAGGAGGATGCACTCTCTCTCAGATATAATGATGAGAAGGAGGTTATTGGCATCGTGCTTAAGACTCTCAAAAGTCCTGATCCTGACCTCAGCTCACAGCTTAAGGTTGTGGATCTTAAGTTTGAATCCAATACTAGAAGATCCTCCCTCAAGGAAATGAATGACGATATCCGCGTGGACACTTCAACAACTGCTCATAGAGAAACTCAAATAGAAACTGCTGAGGTTCACGAGGATGCACTGAGGGCTCCCCGTAAGAAACAGCCAACTCCTGATGCTCTCTTAGGTATGCAGAACGATCCAGAGCTTAAGAACCTTATCAGTGAAGCCGAGGCTTACTGCAACCGTGACCTGGCACAGAAGGAGCTCAACTCTCTTATCTATATAAAAGATCAGCTTGGTTTTTCATTTGACCTATGTGAATATCTGCTTGAGTACTGCGCGGGCATCAAGAAGACCAGCTTCAGCTATATAGAAAAAGTAGCTAAGAACTGGTATGAAGAGGGAATCACCAATCGTACTGATGCCGAGGAATACACTGACCGTTTCCTGACGCTCTACACAAAAATACTGAAGACTCTGGGCATCACAAATCGTATATCACCTGCTCCAGTTGAGAAGCAGTTTATAAATACCTGGACAAATGAGTTTGATTTTTCTGATACTATAATAATCGAGGCCTGCAACAGAGCCATAACTCAGAAGCCAAACGACGCAACATTTCCGTATGTAAATGGAATACTCCAGAGCTGGCACAAAGCAAACGTACACAGCATGGCTGATATTGCTGCTCAGGATGAGAAGCACGCTATGAGAAAAATGGCAACGCCAGTTGGTGTTAGTTCAAACCAGGAAAGCCTGGATCAGCTGAAGACCATAGAAAACCTGTATCTAAGGAAAGGCAGTAATCAATGATATTACAGACTCTTGAGGAGATAGATACAACCGAATACCTGAGCAGACGTCGTCTCAACAACGAAATACTCCATAGTGACCGTATCACTGAGGTCTACGAGAAGCTTCCTAAGATGAAGGAGCTGGATAACAAGATCAGTGATATAACATTTAGCCTTATCAAAAGTCGTCTGAAAAACGGACAGACTGGTTCCGACAACGCTTCTGGCGAAATGGAAAAACAGGTTTCGGCTATATCCCAGGAGAAGAAACAGCTGCTTAAAGAGAACGGATACCCCGAGGATTATCTGGACCTTATCTATTCCTGCCCTATCTGTCAGGACTGGGGCGAAGTAAATGGACAGGTTTGCTCCTGCATAAAGAAGCTGCGTATTCAGGAGCTGTATCAGCGTTCAAACCTTACCACTCTTCTTGAAAAAGAAAACTTTGATACATTTTCCTATGAATACTACAGCAAGGAGCCATATAAGAATCTGGGCATATCTCCCTACGAAAATGTAAAAAGAAATGTGGAAAATGCTTTAAAGTTTGTGGAGAATTTCGACAACGTAGATGATAATATCTTAATGTACGGTGGACCCGGACTAGGCAAGACATTTCTCTCTAACTGTATTGCGAAGGCACTTCTGGACAGCGGTCATACAGTGCTGTATCTGTCCAGCAACGAGTTGTTCTCCGAGATACTATCTATATATATAATGTCTAAAAGCGAGACCGAAAAGGCTCTGGCAAAACCGATTTATGAATATATCTACAGCAGCGATCTCTTGATAATCGACGATCTCGGAACAGAAGTTATGAGTTCCTTTGTACGCTCGCAGCTCTTTGAGATAATAAACAAGAGAATTCAGGAGCAGAAATCGACTCTTATCTCCTCCAACTTAAGTCTTGGAGAACTTCAGGAAAGCTACACTGAGAGGGTGATGTCCAGAATCGTTGACAAATACAAGCTCTACCCATTTTATGGGGATGACATAAGAAAAACGAGATTTATAAAATCTCAGAACTAGGAGCTAAGGCTCCCAAACCACGAGCTAAAATAGCTCACCTATCTATAGGAGGAAAAACAATGCCAGATCAAAGCAAACTCATCACCGTCCCTGATGGAAAGCTGGGAATCATTGCACTGAAAAGTTCAGAGAAACTGGGCAAAAAGGTGGATGACTACCTAGTAAAATGGCGTAAGGAAAGAGCCGATCTCGACACCAAGAATCTGATGTTCAATGGCTACACTAGAGATTCCTATCTCATTGAAAATGAATGTCCAAGATTCGCATCAGGAGAGGCAAAAGGAACTATCAAGGATTCAGTTCGTGGAACTGACCTCTACATCCTTGCAGACGTAACTAACACAGGTATCGAGTATAACCTGGGGGGTCGTATGGTTCCAATGACACCAGATGAGCACTATGCTGATATCAAGCGTATCATCGCTGCTTCTGCAGGAAAGGCACATAGAATAAACCTTATTATGCCGTTCCTCTATGAGTCAAGACAGCATAAGCGTACAAGCCGTGAATCACTTGACTGTGCACTTGCACTTCAAGAGTTAGTTTCAATGGGTGTACAGAACATTATTACATTTGACGCTCACGATCCTCGTGTGCAAAATGCTATCCCAACCATCGGTTTCGAAAATCTGATGCCAACCTATCAGTTCATCAAGTGCTTGCTTAAGTCTACACCAGACCTTGTACTTGATCCAAAGCACATGATGGTTATCAGCCCTGATGAGGGTGCTATGCACAGAGCTATCTACTTCGCTAACCACCTCGGTGTTGATGTAGGTATGTTCTACAAGAGAAGAGATTACACTAGAGTTGTTAATGGAAAGAACCCTATCGTTGCTCATGAGTTCCTTGGAGACGATGTTGAAGGACAGGATGTTATCATCATCGACGATATGATCGCATCTGGTGAGAGCATGCTTGATGTATGTCGCAAGCTTAAAGAGCGTAAGGCAAAGCGTGTATTCTGCCTCGCAACATTCGGTCTCTTTACTGCTGGTCTTGATATCTTTGATAAAGCTTATGAAGAGGGAATCTTCGATAGAGTTATTTCAACAAATGTTACTTATCAGAACCCAGAGCTTTTCAACAAGCCTTGGTACAGTTCAACTGATATGAGCAAATATATTGCTATCATCATTGATCACCTGAACCACGACTCTTCTATCAGCGAGCTTCTGGACCCTGTAACACGTATCCAGTCCCGCATCAAGGAGTACAAAGAAAAGCATACTATCACAGACAACTACGATCGTCCAGCGATCCGCTAAAGTCGATACAATAAAAACAAGCAGTTCTCAGTTAATGAGAACTGCTTATTTTTATTATCTGAAGAGCAGGTATTCTTCCAGGCATTGGTCGTTGTTATGCATCTCTGTTGCTGCATCCACACCCACGTATCTCAGGTGCCAAGGCTCATTGCTGATACCTGTATAGGTCACCTTATTCTCCGGATACCTGATGATAAATCCGTATTTATAGCTGTTATCTGCGAGCCAGGTCCACAGTGCATTCTGTGCTTCCTCGCCAGCATCTGAACCAACATCTATAGCAAGTCCTGTCTCGTGTTCGCTATATCCAGGCTTTGCAACTAACTGTGCAGCCTCAACCTCACACTGAGCCTGTGTCTTGCCCTGATCCAGGAGCTCGCTGACTTTAGCATCAAACTCAGCCTGCTGATCTTCCTTACTTCTATATGATGAGGTAATATATGGTGAATGTCCCTCAGCTCTTGCGTCATCAAACATCTGCTGCAGATCTGGATATATCCGGCTGTCTACCTTCTGACTATTTCTCAGCTCTGTGAACTCAGGAACCTCATATCCATCGGCCAGCGGATTATCATTATTAACCAAAACAAGCATCCAGTTTTCTGCATCTGTGGCTGTTGCATCTGTAGCTGTTGCATCTGTATAGCTTGCCAGAAGCTCAGCCTCCTGCTTTGCTTTTTCTTCCGCCTCAGCCTTAGCCTGTTTTTCCGCCTCAATAGCGGCGGCCTTGTTAGCCTTAGCTGTCACGCCTGCACTTATCAAAACTGTGATAAATGTTATAGCTATGGCAACTATCCATATAAACCTGAAAAATCTTGAATCACTTACGCTGATCATCTTCCAGCGAAATTTGAGCCATTCAAAGAAGTTTTTATTCTCGTTCATATAGCTTTAACCCCCATCATTTCAGTTTACACTATATTAACTATTCTTCACTCTTTCTCTTGCTAGTTTACATCATTTCAGATTAACACTCAATCTGTTTTTGTAAGATTACTTAGTATCTATATACTACCAACTACTGATCCTCGGTACTAACTGACTCTGATTCGCCACCCTTCAGCATTTCCTCAAGAGTATGCCATCCAAGAACGGCACATTTTACACGGGAAGGCATATGTGAGATATCTTTAAGCGCCCCCGCCTCTTCAAGCATCTCCAGTTCTTCATCTGTAACCTTATCCTTGATCATCTTGAGAAATGTATCCTTAAGGGACATAGCCTCCTCAACGCTTCTTCCGATCACCAGGTCCAGCATCATATCCGCACTGGCCTGTGATATAGCACAGCCGTCTCCGAAGAAAGCTCCGTCAGTTATTGTTCCGTCATCTGATACATTTAACTGCAAGGTTATATCATCACCACAGGAAGGATTCACGCCTCGAAGGGACTTCTGTGGCTCGATCATCTTCGTCTTATGCATCGGATGAATATTGTGCTCTGTAAGTATCTCATTATAAAAAGTTCTGCTCTGCATATCTATCTCCTTAGGTTTATCCCATTTTTTAATCGGGATAACCCATCATTGGTCGTATCTGTTTCATTACATCGAGAAGTCTCTGGACCTCTTCCTCAGTGTTGTAGAACATCAGGCTGGCCCTGGTAGTTGAAGGGATTCCTATAAAATGATGAAGCGGCTCGGCACAGTGATGTCCAGCCCTTACTGCCACATTTGCATCAGCTATTATAGCAGCAATGTCGTGTGGATGAACTCCATCTATTTTAAATGTTAGTATACCGTGATGTTCCTCGGCCAGGTCTGAACCCAGCACAGTGATGTGCGGTATAACCTTCATTCCCTCGAGAGCCATACGTGTGAGCTCCAGTTCACGCTCTTCAATCGCATCAAGGCCGATGGACTCCAGGTAATCAATTGCCGCAGCAAGTCCAACGGCACCACCTGCATTTACTGTTCCAGCCTCAAACTTATGTGGCAGCTCTGCATATGTAATATCGTCAAATGTAACATACTCGATCATCTCTCCGCCAGAAAGGAATGGTGGCATTTTCTCCAGTATTTCCTGTCTGCCGTAAAGCACACCAATTCCCATAGGCGCCAGCATCTTGTGACCTGAGAATGACAGAAAGTCTATTCCTAAATCCTGAACATCTGTCTTGCTATGTGGAACGCTCTGTGCACCATCTGCCACAAAGTACGCTCCAACCTCGTGAGCAGCTGCGGCAAATGCCTTAATATCGATTATTCTTCCGAAGATATTGGACATGGCTGTCATGGCAACAATCTTCGTCTTATTAGTTAGTAGTGATCTGAAACTATCTAATGAAAAGCTTCCATCCTTTTCACACTCAAGATACTTTACTGTAAGTCCATATCTCTTAGCTGCTAGTCTCCAGGGAAGCATATTGCTGTGGTGTTCCACAACTGTTGTGATTATCTCGTCACCCTCTGAAAGCCTGCCCTCTATTGATAGCATTTCAGTCAAAGAATAAGCTGCCAGATTTAGACTCTCTGAAGCATTTCTGGTAAAGATTATCTCTTTATCGGACTTTGCGTTGATGAAGCCAGCCACCTTTGTTCTGGCTGCCTCATATCGCTCAGTCGCATCAATGGATAGGTCGTAAAGGCCACGAAATGGATTGGAATTATGGTAGTACTCGTAATCCGACACAGCCTCAACCACCTGACGTGGACGCTGGGATGTGGCAGAATTATCCAGATAAGCCAGGGCACTGCCGCCGCTAGCCGCCTTCTTTTCTTCCGCTGCAAAAAATGGAAAATCTTTCCTGATTGTTTCTATATCAAAACTCATATAACTAATATCTTTCTATTATAGTTTTTTTATTATAGTTTTTTTATTATAGTTTTCTATTTATGTTTTTTACCACTTGCCATCCCGAACAGAAGTCCCATAGGAATCGCCAGCAGGCTGATCATAAATGTAAAACAGCCGCATCCACAGCATCCTCTTGGTTTCGGTCCTCTTGGTGGTATTGGTAATGGTCCTCTTGGTGGCATAATTCATACCTCCTTGATAAAACTAGCCGTATGCATGTGCGAGTGGGGACTGACTTCCTTCGCTCACGCTCAGGCGCTAAAAACGTGTCTGCCACTGGCAGACAACGCGCCTCTTGCACATTTAGTCGTCGGTGAGGAGCAGGCTGCGTGTTACTTCGTCAGGAATACGTCCTGCAACCGCATCTATTCGTGATTTCGCCATCAGCTCTGTTACGTCATCCTCTGGAATGCCACGGCTGGCGAAATAATTCAGTATATCATCTGAGATCTTACCGATGGAAGCTCCATGGGCACCCTCAACATCCTCCTCAGCACAGAGGATAAGCGGAACAGTATTGTTATGAACGCCCTCATCCATTAGAAGAACATCTTCTCTCTCATCGCCGGTTGCAGTCTTGCAGCCCTTGATAAAATCTATAGTTCCACGGAAGGTCTTGTCTGCGTTATCCCTGAGGACACCGCTGACATTTATCTTCGTATCTGTTTTAGCTCCACGATGTCTTGCAATATAGTTAATATCCAGCTTATCATTGCCTGTTACAAGATAGCCTGTATCAATATCCAGAGTGCTCTTATAGCCATCCAGATCCGAACAGCAGCTAAGAGCCATATTGCCCTTGCCGGACTTGATCTGAATCAGTGAAAGACCGCCCTTCTCCAGATATCTGCCCCCGATACTGTCAACGAAGTTGGAGCCCTCCTCCAGCTGGAATAACTCAACCAGTGTAAGCTTTGCTGTCTTGGCAGCCTTGATCCTAATATCATTAGCACCGAAACTAGGACAGCCTTTAAATGTCATGATCACTGTAAGCTCCGATCCCTCACCCAGCACAATGGCGGTACGGGATAACTTACCCGTCTCATCTGTTTCCTGTCCAGACTTACCATAGTCGTAGGTGATACGAATAGGCTCATTAACCTTGATTCCTGCTGGAACAGTGAAGGATGCCCCGCCAGTCTTGGCCTTGTGTGATAATCTACGGAAATCCTCACCCGCTCCAAGCTCCACATCGCCAAGCGCAATAGAGGTAAAATCAACCGCTCCCACCTTTACCTCGGCAGGCATATTGGTTGCCTCACACTGAGCCTTCTCGAACTTGTCTGGAACAGCAACTGTATAATCATTTACCTTAAGCCAGGTCCACGTCGGAACCGGCAGCTTGTTTATACTTATATTATTCATCATTCGTCCTTTATCGAAAATGTGACAACCAAACCTGGTTCAACTGTCACGCTTTATCAAATCTTATGTAAACTAATTATCCGATGGAGCCCTTCATCTCGAGACGGATAAGGTTATTCATCTCGACAGCATACTCCAGAGGAAGCTCCTTAGATACATTGTCTGCGAAACCACTTACTATCATGGCGCGGGCATCCTCTTCAGAGATACCACGGCTCATAAGATAGAAAATAGCCTCGTCAGAAATACGTCCAATCTTAGCCTCGTGGCCAATATCAACATCGTCACATCTAACGTCCATTGCAGGAACCGTATCAGATCTTGAGATGTCGTCCAGCATCAGGGATGAACAGTCAACAGCTGACTTAGCACCCTTAGCCTTTGGTCCTATAACAACAGCACTTCTAAATGTACTGATTCCACCACTCTTAGAGATAGACTTGGTGTTAACTGTGGATACAGTACGCTGACCAGTGTGAACCACCTTCATACCAGTATCCAGATTCTGTCCTTCGCCTGCGAAGGTAATACCTGTAAACTCAACCTTTGCGTCATCGCCCTTAAGGATGGTCATAGGATATAGATATGAGGTATGGGAGCCAAATGAGCCCGATACCCATTCCATCTTTCCACCTTCCTCAACTGTGGCACGCTTGGTGTTCAGGTTATACATATTCTTTGACCAGTTCTCTATGGTAGAGTAACGAAGTCTTGCATTCTTTCCAACAAAGAGCTCAACTGCTCCGGCGTGAAGATTTGCCACGTTATACTTAGGTGCTGAGCATCCCTCTATGAAATGCAGATCAGCCCCCTCGTCTACGATAATAAGCGTGTGCTCGAACTGTCCAGCACCAGGTGCATTTAATCTGAAATATGACTGAAGAGGTATCTCAACAGTAACGCCCTTTGGTACGTACACAAAGCTTCCACCTGACCATACTGCACCGTGAAGTGCCGCAAACTTGTGGTCCTGTGGAGTGATAAGTGTCATAAAATGTTCCCTGATCATATCGCCATATTCGCCGTGCATTGCGGACTCAAGGTCTGTGTAAATAACACCCTGAGCTGCAACCTCCTCGCGAACGTTGTGATAAACCAGCTCTGAATCGTACTGTGCACCAACACCTGCAAGGGACTCACGCTCTGCCTGTGGGATTCCCAGTCTTTCAAAGGTATCCTTTATTTCCTCTGGAACCTCATCCCAGTCAGCACTCATTTTATTGTCCTTTGGCTTGATGTAAGTAACGATGTTATCCATATGGAGACCATCAATTGGTGGGCCCCATTCCTTCATTTCCATATTATTATATATATCGAGAGACTTGAGTCGGAGCTCCAGCATCCACTCTGGATCGTTCTTTTCCTTTGAAATCTGACGAACAATCTCAGGAGTCAGACCCTCGGCAACCTTGTAGACATCCTCATCCACATTTCGGAAATCATACAGGCTGCGGTCCACGTCCTCGACGTATGTCTTTTCTTTATCTGCCATTATTTTCCTCTAAATATTTTTTTATACAAGACAGGAGACGATCTTCAAAATCAACATTTGAGAACCGTCCCCAATTGGTGATTAGTTTACAAAGCGTTCGAAACCGTGGGCATTGATCTCGTCAACCAGAGATGCATCGCCTGTTTCAACGATCTTTCCATCTACAAGTATATGGGTATAATCCACAGTGAGAGCCTCAAGGATTCTTGTGCTGTGGGTTATGATAATGAGGGCACCATCACCGCTCTCGTGAAATGCTTTCACTCCGTCTGATACTGTACGAACAGCATCTACGTCAAGACCCGAGTCGGTCTCATCAAGAATAGCAAGATCAGGCTTCATCATAAGCATCTGAAGGATCTCAGCCTTCTTCTTCTCACCACCAGAGAAGCCAACATTCAGATCTCTGTCTGCGTATGACTTATCCATAGAAAGAAGCTCCATCTGCTTCTCAAGATTCTTGCGGAAGTCCCAAAGTCTGGCTCTTGTACCAGTCTTTGTGTCTACTGCATTTCTTATGAAGTTGGAAAGTGAAATGCCAGGAACCTCGATCGGATTCTGGAATGACAGGAATATTCCTGCCTTGGCTCTGGCTGCAGTCTCTTCATCAGTGATGTCCTCACCCTTGAAAACAATACTGCCTTTACCAACTTCGTAGCTTGGGTTACCCATGATCGCATAGCCCAGGGTAGACTTTCCTGCACCATTTGGACCCATGATAACGTGGGTTTCACCGGGACCTACTTCAAGGTTGATACCGTGAAGTATCTCAGTTTCAGCCACGCTGACGTGTAAATCTTTTACTGATAGTAACTGTGACAAATCTATTTCCTCCAAATATTTATTATCTTAAACTTCCTTTGATGACCACATATTATAACTGAATAAGGTTAGTAGCTACGCCCTTGGATTTAAAGATGGAATCCATTCCCCAGTCGTCAGTGAGGATGATGATCTGTTCCTCCTTCATATCCATAAGGCAGTCAACCAGCGACTTTACTTCAGATGCATTTTCCAGCATCTGAGTTCCGTCGATGATCAGCGGCATCTTCTCCTTTGCCAGATATTTGGCAATACTGAGTCGAACAGCCAGATACACCTTACCGGCATCGGCGTCTGTGAGACGATATAGTGGAACGAAGCCATAATCAGCCTTCAGTATGATGTCGCCTCTGTCGTCAAATGTCAGCTCGCTAAACTCGCCCTGTGTCAGGCTGCCAATATACCTTGATACATTTCCAAGAAGATTCTTGAAAGCGTCAGCACGGTAACGGTCTGACAGCGAATTAATCTTCTGGATTGCAAGATCTATGGCATTTATCTCATCCTCGAGCTCACTCTTCTTCTTGAAGACCATATCGAACTCGTGACGGAGCTTGTTTCTCTCGTTACGTCTCTCGATAAGAGCATTTTCCTTTTCCTTCAGAACTGCTTTCTTGTCCTGATATTCCTTGGCAAATGTCATATCGAACTCTATCTCTTCCTGTTCCTCAGCCTCTTCCTTTAGCTCGGTGAGAACCTTCTTAAACTCCTCCTCATCGGGAGTTTCCGAGACCTCACTGCTATCGAAAAAGCCTTTGGCTTTAAAACCATCGAGTATTGTAAACAGTACAAAAAGACAGGTAAATATAATAAACAGTTTTCTGATAACATCCTCAAATGGAAGTATATAAACTATTGCAGCTATGATCAGTATAACGAGAAGTCCGGTTCCCAGAATAACCGGGATTCTGTCGTAGAAAGGTATGTCCTTCTTCTCCTCTTTCTGCTTCTCTTTTTCTCTCTCTAATTCTTTATCGATAGCCTTATTGCTGACACCGATATTTCGTTCTCTCTCAGTGATACGATCAATCTTCTCGTCAATTTCAGCATCATTTTCATAGGTAACGGTACCGTCTTCATTTTCCACCATACGGCGGGCAACACGCTTACGGCGCTCAGCCTCCATTACGAATTCTTCGTTAAGAGTCTTGATCTCCGCCTCAACTGCAGCGATATCATCATCTACTGTATCATACTCGGCTATTCTCTCATCCAGCTCGTCAAGTCTTCTGATAAGCGGCTTTGGAATATGAGACTTCTTCTCATTTTCCAGATACTTGATAGCCTTTACTTTATCTATATTCGAAGTACCAGTGAGGGTGATATTAGTCAGGTAATCCTGCATATCAAGCTTCACATCATCATCCTCATCCACCGCGATACATTTTGTATCAAGGAAGGTATTCTTATCGGTTTCGCAAAGGGTTCCGGATATTGTGTCAGCGTTTGTAAGTCTGACCTCACGACCTGAGCCTACATCCAGCACTGACGCCTTCTTTGCACCAGCCAGGAAGGAACGATCCACAAGGAAGGTCTTGTCATCATCCTGAATATATGCTGTGCCCGAATAACCATTTGAATTCTTTGGTTTTCTTAGTTCGTAATTGGAACGAACCTTTGTAATTCCTTCTCTCCTAGGAATACCATACATCAGTCCCACCAGGAAATCCCTGACTGTGGACTTACCGCTCTGCTCAGCGCCGTAAATGATATTGATTCCCTTCTGGAGATCCATATTCTTATTATGAAATAATCCAAAATCTCTAATTAAGAGCTTAGTCAGATACATTTATCTATCTTCTCCTGCCATTATTAGCGCTTCCATCCCATATCTCAGGGCCTTGCTTCTGATACGTTCGTCTATGGTGTAGCTACCCTGAATCTCACGGATAAAGCTGCCCATCATGTTCTTCTCATTCTCGGCCCTCAGCATCTTCTCGTCATCATCGGAGATAGTCATATTGAGAACCTCATAAATGTTATATCTGCTCTTTATTCTGTCCAGATCAAAACTCATATTGTCCTTTGAGAAGCCTCGTAAAATGATACGATAGATATTCTCATTTCCCAGCTTCAGCAGTTTCTCCTCAAGGTTCTTCGTAATCTCCTCAGGAGAAAGCTCAGGACTCATGGTAATACTGATATCCATATAGTTTCTGCGAGCTATTGGACACCAGCTTATCTTTGTACCCTCGTCTGTGACCTCACCCAGAACGTAGCCGTGACGGCCAGTTTCCTTTGGTCCAAGAGGTTCAGGTGAACCGGCATAGGCCATACGGTTCTTCAGGATGTGAACAGGTCTTCTGATATAACCCATTGCCACATAGTCGAAACCCTTTGCAGCCAGCTTATCCTTTCTAAATGGCATATGGTTCTTATCACCACCGTGTCCAAGCAGGATATTTACTGCATCCTCATGTCCTGGATCAATACTCTCCAGAATGCGTTCTGAATATTCAGGCTTACCATAACTGTAACCAGTTACGCAGGTATTGATACCGCGCAGATAAGCATTTGTCGTCTTCTCTGGCGGAAGCATAACTGTACGAGATCTGAACTTATAAGCCGCGCTCTCGCTGCCCGGTACTATATAGTCGTCTGAACCAGACAGGATAACTGTTCTTGTCTTTTCAAGACGCATCAGCTTGTCGTCAACGAATATCAGATCCTCAACAGTCGGAGATAGATCAAACAGATTTCCAGCGATAAGCAGGAGGTCGATATCCTTCTCGTTACAGGCATCGATAACCTTCTCAAAGGTTTCTTCAATTTCCTTAGGTCTGTTCTCTCCCCACTCAAACTCCTTATCCGGAGTAGCATAGAGATGAACATCCGCTATATGAATAAATCTCATAACTATACCTTTATATATTTAATATTTTTAACACTAAAAAAACCAGTTATAGATCGTCTTTTCTTCCAAAAGCCACTATAACCTCATAATTATACTAGGTTTATCTCAATAATGCAAGTTACTACAAGTCCCGCAATCGCTGAACCCGTTTGACTTCGTCAAACTCCTGTTCAGCGATGTTAGGCTTCGCCTCACATAAATATATCGAAATAAACATCTTAGAAAGCAAGCTTTCACGATGTCCATTTCGATATATTTGCGTGAACTCATTTAATCTTCATGTTTTTCATTATAATAATCATAACATCCTTGGCAGTGACCTTCTTGCCAGAGGACAAAAGCTCGGTATATTCCTTAACGATAGTGTTGATATTCTTCGTAAGGCCTGACGCCACCTTGGAATCCAGGAAGTTCTTCACCCACTCGGTATCCGCTACGGACTTCTGGCCAGTATAGATCTGCTCGAAGATATAAACGCTGCCCTCGCCCAGTGCTGCTACGATAACTCCAGCAACGATTCCATTTAACACATCTCCTGCAATATTCAGGCCTGGAATAGCCTTGATGGCGTTGAGCGCAGTCTTCGCCACGATACCTGCAGTTCCTGCATTTATGATGGTCTGAATCAGTTCGGTATTCTTGTCAAACTCCACGCCGTAGATTTTGGAAAGGCTCTTTATCTCACCAACCTCCAGAGGTGTGAGGATAGTACCATCTGGAAATGGAATTGGCACCAGTCCCACTGTAAGACCAGCCAGCGCCGATGCTCCAACAACACTGTGAGCCATGCCACGCTTCTGCTGGAGATAGAAATAGTTCTTATCAACCAGAGAGGCGGATACACCCTCAGGCAGATACTTCACAGTTTCGGCAAGCAGTTCACCAAGGCCGTCAGGCGTAACATTTATATTCAGATCTGCATCTATCTTATAGGTAGCTGCAACCACTGGAACGATAGCCTTCAGATTCTCGCTGAGCTTGCTGTGACTCTTGAAGGCGTGATACACCATCCTGATATTCTCCTCGCGCTCTGGCTTGGAGTAGGACTTGGTGATTACCACAATAATTGGAACACTCTTCCACACTGAGGTTGCCCGGGCCAGCATGTCGATATTCTTCTTGAACATCTTACGGGAAGTACCATCGATACAGTACCATATCATACTGATCTGATGGGTTGGATCCTCGTTCTTGATGCTGTCCTTTGACCATTTGCGAAGAGCGGCTATAGCCTTGCTCTGATTCAGAACCCCAGGTTCAAAACCAATGGTGTCGATAATCCTGAAGCTCAAGGCATCTGTCTCATATACCCGAAGCTCCTTTGTGGTAGCCTCGCCAATACTTGTCTCAGCCACATAGGTCTGAAACAGTGAGTTGATCAGTGTAGACTTACCCACTCCAGAATTGCCCACAACTACTACATTTGGCTTCTCTATAGTTCCTTCATATACTGGCACCTCTCCTCCAGCTATTGGTGCAGGAGGTGCGAAATCCTGTCTTTCCTTATTCTCCATACTTTATACCTCACTCAAATTAAAAACGTGACTATATTTGCCCACATTTTATCACACGTTATATGCAATGCAACCGCGGCAGATGGTGTAGTGAACACGGCCAGGAAGCTCCCAGCCTGTAAACGGACTGTTGGACGCCTTCGACGCATAGTCCCCAACTGTCCACATTTCCTTCTCGCCAAAGATTACAATGTCTGCCGGTGCACCAATACTCAGGCTTCCCGGAATCAGACGATATAATCTCGCAGGATTTGTACTCATAAGCTCCATAAGTTTAACAAGTGAAATGTAACCTGGCTCCACCAGTGACTTGAGACCCAGGCCTAGGGATGTCTCCAGGCCAGTGATCCCACTAGGAGCCGCATCCAGAGGTCTGTCCTTTTCCTCCTTAGAATGAGGCGCGTGGTCTGTCACTATCATATCTATAGTTCCATCCGCCAGTCCTTCAATTATTGCCTGCCTGTCAGCTTCCTCTCTAAGAGGCGGATTCATACGGGCATTTGTTCCATACTTAAGAACTGCTTCTTCTGTAAGTGTAAAATGATGTGGTGTTGCTTCTGCGTGTATGTCGCCACCCAGCTTCTTTCCAGCCCTTACAAACTCTACACTATTCCTGGAGCTGATATGCTGGATGCAGAGTGTCGCACCAGTGTTTACAGCCAGAGCCACATCGCGAGCTACCATTACATCCTCAGCTGCACGGGATGCCCCTCCATAGTTAAGAGCTTCAGATACATTTCCCATATTAACACCAGGCTGTTTTACAAAACGTGGATCCTCCTCGTGAAGACTTATAGGGAGATCCAGTTCCTTTGCCTTATTCATTGCTTCTACCAGTATAGCCTCGTCAGTTATCGGAAGGCCATCATCAGTGAAGCCTGCTGCTCCGGCATCTGCCAGCGCTTCCATATCAACCAGCTCTTTGCCAGCCATACCCTTAGTAACAGTGGCAGTCTGGAGCACGTGAATCGGAGTTGTCTCGCCCTTTTCCTGTATGTACTGCAGGGTTTCCAGATTATCCACCACCGGCTTTGTGTTAGCCATACATACAACAGTGGTGAAGCCACCCTTTGCAGCAGCAGCGGCACCGGTTATTATATCCTCTTTGTAAGTAAAGCCCGGATCCCTGAAATGTACATGCGTATCCACAAGTCCTGGAGCAACCACAAGTCCCTCTGCGTCGATTACCTGCACATCCTGCTCCAGCACATCATAACGGGCCTTGATTTCTTCTATGTCGAGGTTCTGTCCAACACCTGCAATGAACTCATTTACAATGGCGATATCAGCCATTTCATCCATGCCTGTGGAGCCATCTACAAGTCTGCCGTTTTTTATATATATCATGATTTTCGTTCCTCCGAATAGTTGAATATTCTACTTGCCAATTTCAAACAGTAGTACTGAACACTACCGGTTCATTGTATCACATATCAGGCATAATAAAAAGGAAAGAGATAGGTCGGCTATCTCTTTCCTTTGGTAATTATTTGTTATATGAACAGCAATATACTTGGTAGTCTAATACAGAATTATGTATAAGTGAGGAAATGCTATATGCATTCCCCCAGACTGCCGAAATGAGCATAAACCAGATCCCTGATGTATGGCTTCTTTCTCAGCTTTGCAATAGCCTGAGCCTGAATCTGGCGGATACGTTCTCTGGTAACCTGATACTCATTTCCCAGCTCCTCAAGAGTATACTCCTTGCCTTCTCCGAAGCCCAGACGCTTCTCGAGGACGTCGCGCTCCTGAGGTGTGAGCTCGCTGAGTGCTTCAGCCAGCTGGTCAGCAATCTCTACGTCATCGTAGGCATCCTCTGGCTTCTGAACCTTGAAGTCCTCCAGCATCTCGCCGAAGGTTGTCTCATTATCATCATCGATCTCACGATCGGTGGACTCGATTGAGTAGGTGTATCTGTCACACTCCTCAACGCTCTCTACTGACAGGCCAAGCTTCTCAGCTACGTACTCATCGTCTGCATACTCTCCATACTTCTGGAAGTATGCATCTCTGACCTTCTTTACCTTATTCATTTTCTCAAACATATGGTCTGGAACCCTGATAGGTCTACCCTTCTGAGTGAAGGATCTGAAGATGCCCTGCTTGATCCAGGGAACTGCGTATGTTGAAAATGCGTAGCCCTTACTTGGGTTGTACTTCTGAGCCGCGTTACAGAGGCCGATATTACCCTCCTGAATGATGTCCTCGAGCGGCATATTCACACTATTATTGGAATACTTCTTAGCAATGGAAACAACTAGCTTCATATTGTGCTCCACAAGATACTGTGGATCATTTCTGTCAACATTATCTGACCCCTCTGAATTAAGAGGGATGTCGAGATTTGCGATATCAGCAAGGTACTCCTTAACCCCATTGTAGTCCTTACCGAGATCATTTGAGTTATTCTTAGTATTCTTGTCAAAGGTCGTATTATTCATAATATGTCCTCCATAATCTAACAAATACTACAGGTAACGGTTTGTATTCATATCTCTAGTCTCTTCTATATACTAGTTAGATAATGAATCAATATTAAGTTTTCACGATATTAAGTTGTAGCCCCCTGATAAATGTAACCCCCCAGGGGGATGGGAGTCAGAAGCCTACAGGCTTCTGTCCCACTTGTCAAGCTCTGTCACTGGAATGATATCCAGGATAGAGACATTAAGGATATCGGAAAGATTAACAATCTTGTCAAGCTGTGGGATAGACTCTCCGTTCATCCACTTGTAAACGGCCTGTGGGGAAACCAACAGCTTATCGGCGATGTCCTTAACCGAGCATCCATTCTCAGTAATAAGTCTGCCCAGATTGACTGGGAACTCTGAATAATCGAGCGTCTTCATAGGCGTGTCATCCTTTCTCAATTAGTTTAGATAAGAGACTATAAGAAACCCTATCCCTTACCAGGGTTTTAGGGTGAGCTAAAGAAAGCCCCTTATCAATCAAAAGTTCCTTCAAACCATATTCAGTTTTAAAGTGGAGTAATTAGCACAATTGGTCGGTACAAAATCAAGTACTCACATCAGGTCAACGAGTTGCATAATAGATTTAAGAAACCGGGGAACGTCCTCCTATATTCCACCTGGCTTAAGAATTGCTATACGTAAAAGTGTATACTACCATTATAGCAATTAAGACTTTCTGTGCAATCAACCTGTGGTTTAATATCCTCATATTCACTCACAGCTATGATTACAATGTGCACGATGGTCTAGAGATTCCATCGCCACTAGTAACGGTCTAGAGATACCGCTAGTTACATTAGTAAACAATACTTTTAAAAATCCTCTTTTTTTCTATATGTTTTAAAAAAAATTATTGTTTGCTAATTTATTAAATTGGAGCAGCCACCTTCCATACCATAGGCGCTGTGATATATAATATGCGACAAAAAAGGGCGGATGTCAAGGAACATCCGCCCATTTTTTTAGATTTTTTTGAAGTTTTTGTGTTCTTCTGAAAAGCCTTTATTTTAGCCATTTCAAGAGATCACTCTTTAATACAATTTAATAATTCTCAGCATTAACCTCGAAGAAGCTCTGTGGATGTGCACAAGCAGGACATACCTCAGGAGCCTTGGTTCCTACTACTATATGTCCACAGTTACGGCACTCCCAAACCTTAACCTCGCTCTTCTCAAATACAGCCTTGGTCTCAACGTTGTTAAGAAGTGCTCTATATCTCTCCTCGTGATGCTTCTCGATAGCAGCTACCAGACGGAACTTCTCAGCAAGCTCTGGGAATCCCTCAGCATCAGCTGTCTTTGCGAAGCCATCATACATATCTGTCCACTCATAATTCTCGCCATCAGCGGCTGCAGCAAGGTTAGCAGCTGTATCTCCCAGCTCACCCAGCTCCTTGAACCACATTTTAGCGTGCTCTTTCTCATTATCAGCTGTCTTAAGGAACAAAGCTGCTATCTGCTCATAGCCTTCCTTCTTAGCTACTGAAGCAAAATATGTATATTTATTTCTTGCCTGTGACTCACCTGCAAATGCTGTCTGCAGGTTCTTCTCTGTCTGAGTTCCAGCATACTTGCTACCACCAGCTGCAGGAGCATCCTCGATCAGCTCCAGATTATCTCCATCAACTCCACAAACTGGACATACAGGAGTCTCACCATCTGCTACTTCAAATACCTCACCACATAACTTACATCTGTACTTAGCCATCTTTATAACCTCCCATAAATAAATCTCTGGGACCTTAGCCCCGCATACTCGTAGTATAACGTAACGCCACTTGTTTAGTCTAGACTAATCAAAATTAGAATAAAAGATGGGACGGTTTTCTAAACCGTCCCAATTGATATTCTATTCACGTTTTACTTTGTCAGCCAGTTTTTGTACTGGCCTTGTATCCGCTATCTTCTGAATCGGCTTTGTGTCTGCTATCTTCTGGATTGGAGCCATCACCATACGCTTAACCGAGAAGTTCTCTCGATATCTCTCAAATACTTCCTTCGCCGATATAGATGAAAGTCTGGACGAGAAGAAGAAGTAACTGCGTTCCTTTGCTTCCTCCCTGATATCCACAAGCTTACTTTTGTAGGCATTATATTTTACTACTATTTGATACTCGTCAGCCAGTGCCTTTATCCTGATCATCAGCTGGAAAGAGTAAATGATATCCAGCAGGAAGATTCCATAGAAAAATCCAATAAAGAACGAGAAGGCCAGGTTCCGGGACAGCCAGTCCAGTGCATCAACAACCTGAGGATGAAGCACCAGGTAATAAAAAGCTGCGAGCGCATACCAGAAGCAGGAAAACAAAGGACATATAACACCCTTTATATTTCCCCAATAGGACGAATAGTCCCAAAGCTGGAGATGAAGGTGGTTGATAAATATCATACCAGTGATGAACTCCAGCAGCGTCATGCAAGCTGCCATTATCACAAATATCAATAGTTTCTCGAGAATCGGATGTGTGGCACCTATTGACGGAATGCGAATATGCCCCAACAGATAGAGTACTATAAGACCCGATCCATATATGGGAAGATATGGCCCAACAAAAAATCCGGGATTGACCCATTTTTTCTTTTTACTTTCGACAGGATCCAGGAATCTTCTAAAGAACAGCTCGATAACCCATCCAGTCACGCTTCCTGCCGAGAACAGGAAGAGCAGCACAAGTAGCTTATTCATTTTAACCTCTATAGTTTATTTCATTTCAAAAAAGTATTCTCATTTCAAGCAGATATACCTACAAGATCAAGTATATCTATATCAGCCGAATAGCGAGTTCAACAAGATAAACAGTCACACAGGAAAGAAGTGCAACCACAGTAAGGCTCTTCCCTTTAAGTGCCAGGATCACTGCTACCACAAAGCCAGCCACAGCAGATATAATACTATCTGTCGCTGTAAATATAGCCGGTATGGTCATGGCCGTCAGCACAGCATACGGTATATAATGAAGGAACGACCGAACAAACCGGTTCTGTATCTGATTCTTAACCAGAACAAATGGAATAGCACGAATCAAATATGTGGAGATAACAATTATGGCCAGGTATATAAAGAAGGTACTAAGACTCATAGGGCACCTCCTTCAGAATCAGGATCATCGTCATCCACAGGGAAAAGAATGGCAACGATCACAGCACTTGCAATAGCACAGATGCTGATTGATATTCCTACAGATACTTTATTAAGAATCGGAACGTAGGTGAACGCCGTACTGAGAAGTGCCGCAATGATCACCGCAATGATCACTGCCTTTTCCTTCTTCATCTCCGGCACAACAATAGCTACAAACATTCCATAGAGAGCAAGTCCCAGAGCACTCATAACACTGGCTGGAAGGACATTTCCCAGAAATGCTCCAAGAAAAGTCCCCAGTGACCAGCCGATCCACGGAAGTGTCGAAAGACCGAGCCAGAAGGACCTTGTGAGTTTTTCCTCCGTAATTCCTACGGCGAATATCTCATCTGTGACCATAAACGCCAGAAGCCAGCGCCAGATTCCGCTGAACTTCTTGTCCAGCTTCTGTGAAAGTGCGATGGACATAAAAGAATACCTGACATTTATGGTAAGCTGCGATATCAGCATATCCAGCCATAGACCAGGTACCATCATTATCTTCACTCCGGCAAACTGCCCTGCCGATGTGACCGTAGTCATAGATATCAGCGTAGCCTCCCACACCGTAAGTCCATACTGAACTGCAATTATTCCAAATGTAAAAGACACCGACAAATATCCGAGGGCAATGGGTATGCCCGCCATAAGTCCGCGCCTATAGTTTTTCATAGTCTTATTCATAACGAACTCGATTGTACCACCTTTTGCCCCACTTTACAACAAAACAAGGGACGGTTCTCTGTATTTTGAGAACCGTCCCCTGTATTGATTTTATTATTTATAGTTTACGCAGTTCCTCGAGGATTGCTTCGATTTTTGCATTATCCAGATCACCGAAGGAACGGAGGGTTCTGATTGGCATGTACTCAAGCATTGCCTTTGTCATTTCATCCATTTCCTCTGAACCAGCGAACTGGGTCTGAGCCTTTCCAAAACGTTCAATTGTGTACTTCTTGGTCTTGTCGTAAGCCAGAAGCTCACCGAGCTGTACATCCTGGTCGATCTTTGGTGGAAGCTGATAGCTGCCTGAAAGTTCAATGCCAGTCTCAAACACTATATCACGTGAAGACTTTCCAATCTCTATTACGTAATCGCCATTTGCAGCGTACCAGTCATGAATCTCCTCACAGTACCACTGGAAAGCTCTGTTAGGAAGCTTAAATGAAACTGTACCCGTCTCTCCAGGAGCAAGCTCTATCTTTGCAAATCCCTTTAGCTCGTGCACTGGGCGGTTGATCACGCCTGTTTCATCTCTTACATACAGCTGTACTATCTCCTTACCTTTTACAGAGCCAGTATTTGTAACATCCACAAGAACAGTAACAACTGTATCATCTGGATCTTCCGCCAGATTAACTTTCGCAATTTCAGAATCCTCATCCCATAATCCATCACCAAATCTCAGATTTGAATACTCAAACTCTGTGTATGAAAGACCGTGACCGAATGGGAACAGCACATCCATCTTCTTTGTATCATAGTATCTATATCCAACAAAAACTCCCTCTGCATAGTTCACCTTATGTCTTGCAACTGGGAAATTAAGGTAGCTTGGATTATCTTCCAGCTTAAGTGGAAATGATTCAGCCAGCTTGCCCGATGGATTAACCTTACCATATAGAACGTTCATTACAGCCTCGCCAACGCCCTCGCCGCCGAGGTAAGCCTCAACAATACCTGCTACATAGTCAGCCCAAGGCATTTCAACTGGAGAACCGTTGTGAAGCACAACAACCACTGGTTTTCCAAGTTCAAGGAGTCTGTCTATCAGTTCATTCTGGCAGTCAGGCAGTCTCATATGCTTTCTGTCGTAGAACTCTGACTCGAAAACATCCGGAAGACCTGCGAATACAACAATCTTATCAGCATCCTTTGCACTTTCAATTGCTTCATTAAACTTCTCCTCATCAGTTACATCTGCATCATAAGGGAAACCTTCCTTATATGAAATGTTATCGGAATAGTTACTCATTACAGAAACAGCCGATACAACATTATGGGCATGAATATGACTGCTGCCGCCTCCCTGGAATCTTGGAGTCTCAGCAAAGCCACCAATTATAGCCACCTTTTCGTCTGGGCTAAGCGGAAGCACAGCCCTTTCTGTGAGATTGTCACCGATTATCTCGCCGTCATCAGTCACCTCGGTAGCACCTTCTACTATGATATCATTTGCCAGAAGAACGATACACTCTTCCTCAATACGTACAGCCTTCTCGTGGTCAACATCTCTGTCAAACACTTCCTCCTGACGATTCTCGACAAACTTCTCTACCCACTTCAGGATATTTCGAACCGCCTTATCCAGGTCTTCCTCTGCAAGCTCACCATTCTTTACCGCAGAAATAATAGCTTCATCGTTTACGTGACGACTGCCCGGCATCTCAAGATCAAGCCCTGCAGCAACGCCCTTTGCTCTATCTGAAACAGCGCCCCAGTCAGACATAACTACGCCATCGAAGCCCCACTCATCGCGAAGCACATCACTAAGCAGCCACTTGTTCTCAGAAGCGTAAGTTCCATTTATTCTATTATAAGAAGCCATGAGTGTCCAAGGCTCGGCCTCAACCACAGCCTTCTCGAAGGCTGCCAGATATATCTCTCTCAGAGTCCTCTCATCTATAACGCTGTCAGCATACATTCTCTCAGTTTCCTGAGAGTTAGCAGCAAAATGCTTTAGAGACACACCAACATTTTGAGACTGGACTCCCTTTATATATGACGCAGATAGTTCGCCTGTAAGATATGGATCCTCTGAAACATACTCGAAGTTTCTTCCGCAAAGTGGCGAACGCTTGATATTTATAGCCGGTCCAAGAATAGTAGACACATCCTCAGCCTGGCACTCCTTTCCCAGTGTTACACCCATATTGTGCATCAAATCCCTGTCAAATGATGATGCTGTGGCGCAGGCTGTCGGGAAGCACACTGCTTCTATGGAATCATAGATATCCGCCTGATCTGTTCTGTTTAGATCCTGTTTCCTAAGTCCGTGAGGGCCGTCGCTCATAAAGATGCTGGGAATCCCTACTCTTTCTATAGCTTCTGTGGTCCACATATCATGACCGACCAGCAGATAAGCCTTCTCCTCCAGTGTCATTTCACTAAGTATCTTCTCAATATCCATACCCCTTACTACTCCTTTATTAATACTGTGATGTCACTTCCATCTATATCTAAGCGATATTCACATAAAAAAGCGGTTGTGAAATCATTTTCATAATATCACATCCGCCCTGTCTTTTATAGTCACACAATTAGTATATTTTTGTAAAATATCTGTTGTGAGAGCTTTTAGTTATCTTACTACACCCGTTACCAGACCAACCAATACTTCGGTGATACCTCTACGCTTTTTTACTGTATGTGCAGCTTCTGGTGCAGGCTCTTCGTAGTCTGCGATTTCCTCTTTGATTTCCTTTATCACTTCAGGCTCTCTCATTTCTTCTATTCCAAGATCCTCCAGAGAATCCTCTTTATCAACCATAGGAATCTCAGGTGGTGTTGGCAGTTCCTCATCAGTAATGCTCATCATAAAATCAATATCCATCTCGTCGTACATACATTTTACCTCCCTAATATTATAATAAAAAAACATCAGACTTGACTGACACAGCCAACTCTGATGAAATGATTCATAAAAGTGCAACTGGCTGACATTTTACAGTCCCTATAGCTTTGCGTCGCCGGTTTTCACCGGTTTTGCCCAAATATATAATTACTATACTAAAATTATATTAGATGAGGTATATAGCCGTCAATCGGAATATTATTAGATAAATATCAAAAATCAGTCACTGGATCAACGAGATTCCAAAAATATCTATCTCAGGGATTCCAGGATAGACAGCACGTCGGATGGAGTTTTTGCAAATGTATCAGCACCGATACTTTCCAGGAAGTCCCGGTCGCGGAAGCCCCAGAGAACAGAGATGCAAGGAAGCCCCGAGTTCTGAGCCGTCTGGAAATCGACCTCAGAATCGCCTATATAGATGGCATCTTCCTTCGCGCTCCCCAGCTCCTTCAGCGCCTGGATCACAGTATCTGGAGCAGGCTTTCTCTTTATGCCTTCCTTTTCACCTATTGCAACACTTACGTACTGAGCGAAGAATCTCTCGTTAAGCTCCTTCACCGCCGAATCTATCTTATTGGAAACAATCGCCATCTTGTAGCCTCTCGCATGGAGTTCCTTCATTAATGGTAAAATGCCATCATAAGGCCCAGTTTTATCGAGACAGTGCTGATCATAATGTTCCTTGAATATAGGCAGCATCCTGTCGATCACTTCATCTGAAGTCCCCTCGGGCGTTGCAAGCTCCAGCGCTCTCTTTATTCCGCTCCCAAAGAATCGTCTATACTCTTCCACAGTTCTTGGCGGCATACCAAACTTATCCAGCACATAGTTTACAGATACTGTCAGGTCATCGAGTGTATTTAGAACTGTACCGTCCATATCAAATATTATTGTGTCTATCATTTTTATCTCACCATTTCTATTCTATTTTTTACGTATACGCTTACCAGTTATTGTCCTTCTATATTACGACCACCAATTATTACTCTCAGTTAAATCATCCGAAAAAGTTGTCAGTTGTTATGTCCCCGTGACAACATTTAAAGGGGTCCGCCTGCTTCAGGCGAACCCCAGCTTTTTTCATAATCGGTTTAGTATGGGCTGTACATCAGATCTTCGATGTCGCGGTTGCCGTACTCGTACATCTTCTGAAGAATGTAGTTCTTAACATCGTCTGGCGCATTGATAACAATGATTCCAACGAAGCTGTTTACATAGCCACACCATTTTTCGTATGCCTCCTGCTTATCTGAAGCAGTAGGTTCCTTGGTTGCTTTATCCTTATCGAAACCAAGGTTGTCATCTGAACGAAGGATTTCTTTCATACCTAGTGACTTAAATGTTATGCCGTAGGCAATCCTCTGAAGTTCCTCTGTTCTAACAAAACCACAATCATACATCTCTGTGATAAGATCAAGAATTATCTCATCTGCATTGTTGAAGTAATGGCTCTTGAAATAAAGGTCTTCCTTACGTGTAAGGCCTTCAACATCCTGCTGATTGTACCAGTAATATCTTGCAACTGAAGAACCTCCAGCTTGCTCGATAGGTGTTGCAGGGCGAACCTCTTTCTTTTTCTTCTTCTTTTTATCTTTCTTATCAAATGCAGAATCTTCCTCAGGAGCAGCAACTGGTGTTACTGTAGGTGCCGGACCTGCCACTGGAGGTACCGGAGCTGTAGGTACTGGACTCGCTACAGTGCCTGCATCCATCTGTACTGGAGCAGTTGGAGTTGTATATCCCATCGCTGGGCTTGGCTGCATACCAGCATCCATTTGTGCCGGGCCACCCATCATGAGGTTTGGATTTGGAGCCATCATATTTGGATCTGGACCAGCAACCTGTGGCTGTACCGGTGTCTGCATTGGCTGTACTGGCTGCTGCATCGGCTGTACTGGCTGTTGCATCGGCTGTACTGGCTGTTGCATCGGCTGTACTGGTGTCTGCATTGGCTGTGCTGCCATAGGCGCAACCCCTGCCATAACTGACTCTGGTGTAGGATTCGGAATAACCGGCTCCTTCTTCTCTTCGTTATCTGGTCTATCTACAAATGCGCTATCAAATGAAGCGTTGTACTCAGGAGACTCAGCTCTCATCTTAGCCATTTCATTAAAGCTGTCCTCCTGCTCCTGAACAGAAGCTCTTTCATTCTGAAGTGCCTCTCTGATCTTCTTCGTATCAAGCTCAGCTGTGTTACCATCGACCTCGGAATCAACCTCTTTTCCAACGAGGTTCTCTGGAACAATGTCACCTTCTTCTGAATCAGACTCATCAGCTGGTGCTGATTCATTTGCCTTAATATCTGCAAATCTTGATGATAATCTATTCTTCTTAGCTGGCTTTGCCTCAGCTGCCTGCTGTCCCTGAACAGCATTTGCAATCTCTTCTACCTTTGCCGCTGCACTGGCTCTGGCTGCATCATCCTCTGCCTGGGAAGCACTCTCCATCTCGCGGGCGATTCTCTCAGCCTCAACCTTTGCCTTGGTTTCTTCCACGGATTCGACAGCCTCACGAACGCGGCGTGACATTTCATCATCCTCTTCATCCTCGTCGTCGTCATCATCGTCATCTGGAAGCGGAGCAACCGGCTTCTTTTCTTCCTCGTACTTGCCGCTTGAAGCGAGAACCTTGATGGTCACGATGATCAGAACTAAAAGAAATATCAAAAGAACCGCTGCGAATCCAAGGATAAACAGCGTCGATGTATCCATATTTTTCAGGCTATCTATTATATCACTCATGGAGTTAACCCCTTTCAAATCTAAGTCAAAACTATCCATTCTGTGTCTTTTTCTTAGTTATTAATCAACAAACCAGTTTGAAAACACACCGCATAATAGTATAACATAGAGCCCCTCAAAAAACAATCACGCATTGCTCTTCAAAATAGTTACAAATAAGTTTTCAAATATTTTCTGAGTTTTTCATTTACAGCAAATATATAGCATTTTTTTAGGCCACGTGTTAAAAGAACCCTGTATCTGTTTTTAGTCAAAGCAAGTTGTTCATCTACGTAATCATTAAAAAGAGTTTGATATACAATACATCTAGCTTCTTCTCTAGAAAAATCAGGATTCTCAACCATTCTTTGTTCATACACTCGTTCAACAAGGTTTTCCCACTTATCTGCTTCAACCCCTAAAAGATTTACTGCCTTGCTATATATATTCCTATTTAAACTCTTATTCCAAAGCGAGTTGTTATATTCTTCCGTAAAACTTATCTTTCCGTCAATATAATCAATACGGCTATCTATCACAACAAAGACCTTATCATACTCAACTCCCTGAACCTGAAACGGACTTCCAACTCTTATCAGGCCATTTTCATCACGAGAAGTAGTAAAGCCATTCTGACTATTAAAAACAAACCACTTTTCAGATCCAAACAATTCTTTGAAGTCTGCCCGAGGTAAATTATCAGATAAAAAAACAACCGATTCATCCTTTATCAGTTCTCTAAACCCTTCATAATTCTCATCCATAATGCATACATCATAGTCCAAATCTTTTAAGCTAGTCACGCCTGTTGATATCTGGAGAAAATGTTCCACCCAAGTGATATAACCTTCGCAGTTATTACATCTAAACTGCGACCATAAATTATACTTATTTTTTCTGCAATCCCCCAGAATAAGACCTTTGCATAGTCTGTCAACAAATGAACTACCAACATCATCTTCAGATATACTCTGCAGTTCATCGACAAAAAACATACTACTTTGAGAATACCTTATTATATTTTGAATCCAGTCTGATAATAGATTCACGCCATCTTCATCTTCCTGTATAACTTCATCCTTGAAACGATGAAACTCATCAAAGATATAAACATACGAATCATCAAATAAAAGACCAAGAGTTTTATCCACGTAAGCAACCGAAAAAAACTCATTCCATTTTACTAATGTATCAGGAAGCATATCGTAGAATATACCTTGATACTCTGCTAGATCATTTCTATATGTCTCTGGATTTTCTTTATATGATCTAGCCAGATCAGCATTAATTTTATAATATGATTTTTCATCTGTATATTTTATATTTTCTGAAATATCAAATATACTTCCACCGAATTTTGTATTCAAATTCTTTAATAGATAATCAGCATATATTTTAAATTTTCTTGTTAATGTTCTTGTTCTACCTAAAGAGTCTAGCAGTTCATCCAACTCTAGCTTTATCAATTTCTTTACGCCATCACCTATAATAGCATTTATGGGAGCTGACCCCTGATATGCAAGTGCAACTTTTATTTCATTTTCTATACAGTAACGAATAAGCAGTGAAACAAGAAGAGTCTTTCCACTTCCTGTTCCACCATTTATAACATTTATCTCTCCGGCTTCTTGTTCGTCGTTCAATCCTTCAATCAGTTTGTTTAAAACATATTTCTGATCTGGCCTGAGATATATCTTTGAATCTTCAAAACTTACCGATTCATTCTGCAAATTCTTACCATACATAATTGAAGCCATGTCATCAATTGATAATACTTTAATCCCCTGCTTTATGATCTTTATTATTTCCTTAGCATCAGGCTGAGACATCTCACCATTAAGTATGTTGTCAAGATAATCACTTAAAGTCTCGATACCAGATAGACAGCTTCCACCATTTGTCCCTCCATAACAGATAAACGTATCATTTTGCATTTCGCTTACGCTATCTCCATTTGTATAGTTATGAAAATAAACACAAGGGATGACATCCAGTTCCAGCGAATCAAAGTCCTCAAACATTTCACGAAAGCTGTTTGAGTAGAGTACCACCTGTTCCAATGCTGAGGTTACGTCATCCTCTTCAAAATGATTATTATCATTCTGCTTAAGTTCAATGATTACCATTTTCTTTCGACCAAAGTTATCATAACCTGCAATCATAACATCAGCACGGCAATGGAAATTATTATCATTGATATTATTCTCATTGTAATATTCAAGGCCAATTACGAGATTATCATTCTTTATTCTTTTGACCACATCATGAATAAAAACTCCAACTGATTGGCACCAAGCCTGAATCTGAGAAAAGCTGACCGAGCCTATGCTAGCTTGATTTGTCTCTCCCCAATTAGCCCTGTTAACATTTTCTGTAAGATAAACAGCGAGATTTGATATGCACCCGCAGTCAAGACAACATTCTGAGTAATTCCCTCTATCAGGAATTCTGGGACATCTTGTATAATGGCATCCGCCTTTACACAACTTGTCTAAATATTCACACCCTCTTGTATGACTATAATAACCATCCTCACCTTCATTATTCCTAACAAAAACAAAAGGGTTTTGATCAGACCCATCCCCTTCTACGTGATATCTGACATTCTCACAATCCTTTAAAAAATCCTTTTTTGACTTTAAATACGGAAACATTTCTTCCCCCCATAATGAGTACAAATGTTACTTTCTTTATCCTCTTCCTTCTTGTTTGTTATTTATATGTTTGCAACGATAAGCGTATTACGATAGTTTTGCGATTGCTGCGTCGATTCGGGCCAGAGACTCTTCCTTGCCAAGAATTGACATCAGCTCTGTTGCTCCACCTGGTGTTGCAGCCTTTCCTGACATAGCCGTACGAAGTGGCCACATAATAAAGCCTGTCTTGTACTCCTTCTCTGCACCGAAGGCCTTAAGCAGTTCGAACAGACTGTCATTGTCAAATGCCTCTGCTCCTGCAAGGATTGGTCTTACTTCTTGAAGAAGCTGCAGGCTGTTCTCTGCATTGGTCTTCATTTTCTTGTGCGTATACATTTCAATATCATACTCAGGAACTGCCTCGAAGAAGTCCACCTGATCCTTGATATCTGTAAAGACCTCTATACGAGACTGTACCATAGAAGCTATATGCTTTAAGTCGAGTGGCTTTGAGATTACCTCTTTAAGGATTGGCTCAGCCTTCTCATAAAATGCTTCTGGATCCATCTTCTTGATATATTCGCCATTCATCCATTTCAGCTTAGTCATATCAAGAACAGCCGGGGACTTGGAAATCTTATGATAATCGAACTCCTTAACCAGCTCCTCCAGAGAGAATATCTCGTTGTTGCCTTCTGGACTCCATCCAAGCAGAGATACGAAATTCACAATGGTCTCAGTCAAGAAGCCCTGTTCAAGCAGATCCTCGAATGAAGAATGTCCGCTTCTCTTAGAAAGCTTAGCATGATTCTCATCTGTAATCAGCGGACAGTGAATATAAACTGGAACCTCCCAGCCAAATGCCTCGTAAAGTCTGTTGTACTTTGGAGCAGATGACAGGTACTCGTTACCACGAACTACATGTGTGATACCCATAAGGTGATCATCTACAACGTTAGCAAAGTTGTAGGTTGGGAATCCATCGGACTTGATAAGGATCATATCATCAAGCTCAGCATTTGGAACAGTAATAGTTCCGTAGAGTTCATCCTCAAACTTGGTCTCGCCCTCAGTCGGATTATTCTGTCTTATAACAAATGGTACTCCTGCATCCAGTTTTTCCTGCACCTCTTCCTTACTGAGGCTCAGGCAGTGCTTGTCATAGTGGAATACAGTCTTCTTCTCGCCATCCACCTCTATCTCAGTATGAAGATTAGCAAGACGCTCCTCGTCACAGAAGCAGTAATAAGCCTCACCCTTCTCAACAAGCTTCTTTGCATAGTCCATATAGATACCCTGAGCCATTCTCTCAGACTGAATGTATGGACCAACGCCACCATCTTTGTCCGGACCTTCATCCCAAAGGAGACCAGTCTCTGTCAGGGTTCTGTATATAATATCCACAGCGCCCTCAACCTCGCGGTTCTGGTCTGTATCTTCTATTCTGAGTATAAAGTCACCGCCTTCATGCTTTGTGATAAGGTAAGCATACAGCGCAGTCCTTAGATTACCAACGTGCATTCTTCCTGTTGGACTTGGGGCAAATCTTGTTCTAATCTTACTCATTTTTTCTTCCTCTCTTTTATTCATTAAAATGTGCATTTAGTCTTCATGGGAGTCCAGGAGGGCATCCATTTCCTCACGGGTAAACTCGCCCAGCTCTGGATCATCGATCTCGTCGTCATCCCACACCTCCGTTGCATCCTTGTGATATTTGCTGAGCTCGTACTCCTTCTCTCTGTCACGGCAGGTCTGAAGGTATTCATTTGTCTGTGCACCTATAAATACCAGGTAGATAACAAAATACAACCAGAACATCAGCATGATGACTGTGGTTAGAGAGCCGTACATATAGCTCTTCGACGCGTAGATATCGATATATAGTGAGAATATCTTCGTAACCGTCACCCAGGCAAAGGATGCGAATAATGCTCCCGGAATCTGATTCTTGAAACGAAGCTTCTTCGTTGGAACGATAGTATACATCAGCTCGAACATTACGAATAACAGGACAAATGTCGCCGCTCCCCTGAGACTTATAACAAGCCAGGCTTCATTTGCATACTCTGGAAATTGACTCAACACGTATTGAGCAATCTGGGTACCGAACATATTCAGTACAGAAAGGACAATAATCAAGATGACCAACGCAACCGTATATACCGAACTGATACTTCTAATTATAAAATAGTTTCTCTGTTCCCTGGATCGATAAACCTCATTTAATCCATTTCGCACTGCCATGAGGCCCTTGGCTGCAGACCAAATCGCGATAACAAATGAAACAATGGTGAGGGAGCCACTTGAGTGTTGGTACATCTCCATTACAGTACTGCCCACATACTCCTCGAAACGATTGGGAAGTACATAGCAAATGATATCCAACACCTGTTCCTCCGAGAGAAGCAGGAACTTTGGCAGTGAAATAATGATGTTGATGATAGGGAAAAAGGACAGAAAAATAAAGAATGCGGACTGGGCGGCAAACGCTCCCATATGCTCATCCTTCGTATTTGTCGCAAATCTGGTTATATCCTTGATTCTTTCCTTCATGGACATGTTAGATGTATTCCTATTCTTCCTTGCGCACCTAGACACATAAAAAGGCTTAACGTTGTTTTTCGCTAAGCCTTCACGTTCTTGTCCTAAAAAAACATTAAACATCCAAGATGCCGGCTCCTACTTTTTGACTCCTAGCCGAAGCCAGGTGGGTACTTGCAATGAGGCTTCTGAAGTCCACTCATTAGATAACTAAAGGAGGCAGGTCATCCACCGCACGATATTAAGTTCCCTATAAAAAAGTGTAGGTTCAAAAACTGTAGGAGTTATCGGTCATCCCAGATATTTAATACTAATTCATAAGTCTTATGATGGTTATATTATATTATTTTGCCTTACATAATGCAACAATTTTATGATGAGACAAGGGGCAGTCGCATTTTATTCCTCACCCTCTTCGGCGGGCTGTTCAGGCAGCGGTATTGCCCCCTGACTAGCGAAACCAGTTTCTGCACTAATGGCAGCGCTGATGTCCTGCACACCAGCGGTTGGAGTGTAGCCCTCAGTACCGAATAGAAACTGCTGCATAGTTATAACATTTTCATTCAGATCTACAGGTGCAATGCAGGAGCCCTTAGAACCAGAGGAATAGTACTCCCATTTGAGCGGAAAGCCTGTGCTGCTCTCAAGATTATAAGAGATAACACCTTTGGCAAGATCGTACATTTGATCCTCAGTAATAGAGGTTCCGATATATGGGAACACCTCATCGATTATTGTATTCAGCGTAGCAAGGTCAGAATGCTTTGCCTTTTCGATCATTCCCTGAATAACCTCACGCTGACGTTCTGTTCTTGTGATATCTCCCTGATCAGTGCTTCTGATACGTGAGTAAGCAGTTGCCTGAGCTCCGTTCAGGGTAACATAGCCAGTCTCGTATACGCCATCAGAATTGATACCATTTACCATAATCTGTTCAGCCAAAACTCCATTCAGGGTATCCAGCTCATTCTCTTCTATATGTACGGTGACTCCGCCCAGTGCATCGATTGCACGGGTCAGTCCTTCCCAGTTCACAACCACATATTCTGAAATGTTGAGATCCAGGTTCTGATTCAGCGTCTGAAGTGCCAGCTCCGGACCACCATAGGCATAAGCAGCATTTACCTTGGTTGTAACGGTAGTACCATCTGTTTTCTTCACCTGAAGCAATGTGTCACGATATACCGAAAGAAGCCTGATACTCTTGGTATCATTGTTGATACTGGCAATAATGATGGCATCGCTTCGGCTTCCCTTCTCCAGATTATTGTCACGGGCATCGATACCAAACAGTGCTATATTGGTGTAGCCTGCCATTTCTTCATTAGCACCCTCGTTGATTTCCAATTCTTCTTCAGACATATCATTTACGTGATCAAACTTCGCATATTTCTGATGAAGATAAACCCTGAGGATTCCATAGCCCAGAAGCATGATGACAATAAGCTCCAAAATAAGTGCAACGCCCCATTTGGCATTGGAGCTCCATTTTCTTCTTCTCTTTCTTCTCGGGCGCCTCTCCTCTATCTTATCAGCCAGGTCGTCGTCGTAATCTTCGTAATCCTTGCTCATATATTTCCTCTCATTTATTATGGCTTACAATATGCACCTCTTCTTCAGGAGCATATATTCGTCCCTTCATAGTATCTAGAATCCAAGCTTTGACACATACATCTTGATTCTGAGGGTGTCACGCACCATAACGAACACACTCCTCATCTTAATCTTGGATTTGTTATCCTTATTCCTTGAGAAATTAACCACAACCGGCATTTCTTCTATCGTGAAGTCATTATCCTTCTTTGTTTTTCTAAGCTTGTCAGCTATCGCTAACATTTCAATATCAAAAGAATAGCCCTTACAACGACAATACTTGGATATCTCCTGTGCAATATCTGTTCTGAAAAGCTTGATTCCCGTCTGGGTATCTCTAAGGCTCAGACCAAATACGATTTTCAGGAAAATGTAATAGCCAGTGCTCATAATCTTTCGAAGCGGTGGATACTCTACCTGAGAATCAGGGTGCATCTTCGAGCCGATGACAATACCAACCTTTGAACCAGTCTCAGACTCCCCTTCTATTTTCTTCATAAAACTATCAAGCAGGTATGGCGGAAGTTCAAGATCTGCATCGAGAAAAGCAACGTACTCCGACTTCGCCGACATTATACCTCTTCTCACGGCATAGCCCTTGCCCTTATTATCCTTGTAGGTAATAAGCCCAACTCGGCTGTCAGTAGCCATAGCACGACGAATCTCCGACTCTGTCTCATCGGTACTGCCGTCATTTACAACAAGAAGACGGAAAGAATCCTGAAACTTCTCCACCTGTGTAAGTGTCTCTATTATATTTCTATATATTCGTGTACCCTCGTTGTAGCAGGGCATCACGATCGTTAGTTTCAACATGCTACTAAGTCCTTATTTTCCTGTCTTTTAAATAATCTCGTTCATCACCTTTCCAAAGGTGAGCAGAAGGATTTTCATATCAAGCAACAGCGAGAAGTGCTGAATGTAATATAGGTCGTAACGAAGCTTCTCGTCTGATTCTATCTCATAGTCTCCATAAACCTGAGCATAACCTGTAAGTCCCGCCTTTACCTGAAGGCGCCTGTCAAAACCTGGAACCTCTTTTCTGATCAAACGTATCAGTTCCGGACGTTCCGGGCGTGGTCCTACCAGAGACATATCGCCCTTAATAACATTTATCAGCTGTGGCAGTTCATCCAGATGGGTATCCCTGAGTCTTCTGCCAAAACGCGTACACCGGGAATCGTGCTCAGTTGCAAGAACAGCGCCGTGCTTCTCGGAGTTAATTCTCATAGAACGGAACTTGTATATCCAGAACAGCTTACCGTCCTTTGTGACGCGACGCTGCCTATATATTATAGGGCCGCCGTCCTGAAGCTTTACAACTATTGCAATAAATAGCATCAATGGGCTGAATATAGCCAACGCCAACATAGAAAATACCACATCCGAAAAACGCTTGATATACTCTTCTATTTTTTTATATTTTTTTCGACTCATCCTAAACGGACTCATCTCCTTACTCTCTAAATTAGCGGTTAGCGTACATACCCTCATAATACTTCTGGTAATCACCGCTTGTTACATTCTTCATCCAGTCTTCATTTTCAAGGTACCACTGAATAGTAAGACGGATGCCGTCCTTAAACATAGTCTCTGGGAACCAGCCGATCTCAGCCTTGATCTTATCAGGTGCGATAGCATAACGGCGGTCATGCCCCTTACGATCTGTTACGTATGTAATGAGATCCTTTGATACATTTGCCTTACGTGGATCTGAATCAGGAAGAAGCTCCTGAAGTGTCTCAATAATGATCTCGATGATCTCGATGTTCTGCTTCTCGTTGTGTCCACCAATGTTATATCTCTCACCGAAACGACCCTTTTCTGTAGCCATATCGATACCCTTTGCATGATCCATGACATAGAGCCAGTCACGAACGTTCTTACCATCGCCGTATACAGGAAGGTTCTTTCCTGCAAGTGCATTATTGATGATAAGTGGGATCAGCTTCTCTGGGAACTGATATGGGCCATAGTTATTTGAGCAGTTTGTAATAATAGCAGGGAAATGGTATGTATCAACATACGCCTTTACAAGCAGGTCTGATGATGCCTTGCTTGATGAATATGGGCTATGAGGATCGATAGGTGTTGTCTCATAGAAGTAAGCATCTGGATCATCTGGAAGTGAACCATATACTTCATCTGTAGATACATGAAGAAATCTCTTATCCTCCTTGAATGAACCATCCTCATTCTCCCAAGCTGCCTTAGCGCAGTTAAGCATTACAGCAGTACCAAGTACGTTTGTCTGAACAAATACTTCTGGGTTCTTGATAGAACGGTCAACGTGTGACTCTGCTGCGAAATGAACTACGCGGTCGATATCATTTTCCTCAAATACCTTTGTGATTGCTTCCTTATCGCAGATATCAGCCTTAACGAATGTGTAGTTTTCCTTATCCTCGATATCCTTAAGATTCTCAAGGTTTCCTGCGTATGTAAGCTTATCTACGTTGATGATACGGATCGAATCTCCGTACTTCTCGAACATGTAATGAATATAGTTAGAACCAATAAAACCTGCACCACCTGTGACTAAATATGTCTTCATATCTTTTTCTCCTTTTGTTATAGTTTGGCGAGCTCAGCTGCGATGAGGCGGTTTGCCTCGGCTGGGTCGCACTTACCCTTCATTTCCTTCATTACGTAACCAACAATGGCACCAGCTGCCTTGCCCTTGCCGTTCTTTACATCTTCAACAGCCTTTGGATTTGCTTCAATGGCTTTCTTTACAACTGCTTCCAGCTCTCCTGAATCAGCCTTTGTTGACAGATTGTTATCAGCAACATACTGTACTGGGTCAAGATTGTCAAGGAATACTGCTTTTTCGAAGACTTCTTTAGCTACTGCATTGTTGATTTCCTTGGATTCTACAAGGTTGATCAGCTTAGCAAGATTCTCTGCTGAGAACTTGAGTCCGTCTGCATCAAGGTTGTTTTCCTTCATGAGACGCTGTGTCTCAACCATCAGCCAGTTAGAAGCTTTTTTAGGATCTGCTCCTGCAGCAACTGCTCCCTCGAAGATTTCTCCAAGCTTCCTCTCTCCTGTAATCTGATCTATATCATAGTCAGGAAGGCCATACATTTCTTTATAACGTACCTTCTTTTCATCCTTGAACTCAGGCTGAGCTGCTCTGATTTCTTCGATCCACTCATCACTTACCATTATAGGTACAAGGTCTGGATCTGGGAAGTATCTATAATCCTGAGCATCTTCCTTGGAACGCATTGGGTAAGATACACCCTTCTCGTCGTCCCAACGACGTGTCTCCTGGATAACTTTCTCGCCGCTTTCGATTATATCCTTCTGGCGGTTTACTTCATTTTCAATGCAACGTCTGATTGCCTTAAATGAGTTAAGGTTCTTAGACTCTGTTCTTGTTCCGAACTCTTCACTGCCCATCTCTCTGATAGAAATGTTTACGTCGGCACGCATGGAGCCTTCATTCAGCTTGCAGTCTGAAGCATCAAGATACTGGATAGTCTCACGAAGCTTCTCAAGATATGCGATAACTTCGTCTGCAGATCTCATATCTGGTTCGGATACGATCTCGATAAGTGGCACACCTGAACGGTTGAAATCAACGTATGTGTCATCTGTTACAGGATCGTGGATCAGCTTACCAGCATCCTCTTCCATATGGATCTCATGAATTCTTACATCCTTGCTGCCGCCCTTAGCTGAAATGGTAACGTGACCGTTTCTGCATATAGGATAGTACAGCTGTGATATCTGATAGTTCTGTGGATTATCAGGATAAAAATAATTCTTTCTATCAAACTTTGAGTTACGTGTGATCTCACAGTTTGTTGCAAGACCAACGCTTATTGCTTTATTTACTACTTCTTTATTCAGGACTGGAAGTGAACCAGGCATACCTGAACATACTGGGCACACATGTGTGTTTGGCGCACCACCGAACTCAGTGGAACAGCCACAGAAAATCTTTGTCTTTGTATTCAGCTCTACGTGAACCTCGAGACCGATTATTACTTCGTATTCTTTACTCATAACTAGGCCTCCTTCTTATCACATTTCAGGTTCATATTTGCAAGACGATACTGTTCATATGTGTATGCAGCCTGAATAATCTTCTTTTCATCAAATGTCTGTCCGATCAGCTGGAGACCTATAGGGAGGCCGTCCCTATCCTCTCCACAAGGAAGTGAGATTCCTGGAAGACCAGCCAGATTAACTGACACGGTATATATATCACCAAGGTACATCTGAATAGGATCACTTAAGGACTCTCCAAGTGGAAGTGCTGTTGTTGGAGCAACAGGTCCAAGGATCATATCGTACTTACTGAATGCATCGTCAAATGCCTTCTTAATGAGTGCCTTTACTCGAAGGGCCTTTACGTAGTATGCATCATAGTATCCTGATGAAAGAACGAAGGAACCAAGCATGATTCTTCTCTTTACCTCAGCTCCGAAGCCTTCAGAACGTGTCTTCTTATACATGTTGTGAAGGTCCTTATATTCGTCTGTTCTATATCCGTACTTAACACCATCGAATCTTTCAAGGTTTGATGATGCCTCAGCACAGGCAATTACATAGTATGCAGGGATAGCATATTCTACCATACCAAGGTCGAACTCTTCTACTATAGCTCCCTTTGACTTAAGTACCTCTGCAGCATCCAGTACTGCTTTCTTAACATCTTCATCGATTCCTTTGAGGAAGTAATCACGAGGCACACCTATCTTCATGCCTTCCACATTATCAACTAAGGCAGAAGTGAAGTCCAGGTTCTCCTCTATGTTCTCATCTATGGCTGAAGTTGAATCCTTTGGGTCATGTCCTGAAATCACCTCAAGCATAGCAGCGCAGTCAGATACATTTTTACCGAGAGGTCCTATCTGATCAAGGGATGAACCGTATGCTATAAGTCCATAACGGGAAACACGGCCATAGGTTGGCTTGATTCCTGTAACTCCGCAGAAGGAAGCAGGCTGACGGATAGATCCACCTGTATCTGATCCAAGGGCGATGGCACATTCATCTGCTGCTACAGCAGCTGCAGAACCACCTGATGAACCGCCTGGAACTCTTTCTGTATTTCTTGGATTCTTTGTTGGTCCGTAGTAAGAAGTCTCTGTTGTACTTCCCATAGCGAACTCATCCATATTTGTATGGCCGATTACTACAGCGCCTGAATTCATCAGCATCTCAACTGCTGTTGAATTATAGGTCGGCTTGAAACCGTCCAGGATATGTGATGAACAAGTTGTAAGCATTCCTTCTATACACATGTTATCCTTGATAGCCACTGGAACACCAGCAAAAGGACCTGTGAGTTCACCACTCTTTATCTTGGCATCTGCCTCAGCAGCAGCCTTAAGCGCACCTTCGGTATCAACCGTTACGTATGCATTTATCTCTTTCTCTACAGCACCGATATGGTCAAGATAGGCCTTAGTTGCTTCAACTGAAGTTATCTCTCCAGCAGCTATCTTTTTACCAAGCTCAAGGGCTGATAGTGATAGTATATCACTCATTACTATTCTCCTTATTTATTAAAAAGTCTCTGGTACAATATATGCGTCGCCGTTACTCTGTGGTGCGTTCTTCAGCATGTTTGCTCTGTCATCGCCATTTGTAACTACGTCCTCACGCATAACATTTGATATTGCAAATGTGTGACTCATTGGTTCTACGTTCGATGTATCAAGCTCGTTCAGCTTGCCAACGTAATCAAGCATCTCTGTAAGGTCCTTCTTTGACTTCTCCTTCTCTTCCTCAGAAAGTTCAAGTTTGCCAAGAATACCAACGTATTCAATGACCTCATCAGTTATCTGTACTGCACCAGGAGTCTCTTTAGTTTCCTCTTCTGCAACTTCCCCTGCCTTCTTGGTTATCTTCATACCATAGGCTTCAGCGATATCATCTGGAGTTAAGTGAACATCACGAAGCTGTTCTTCTGTAACATCGCCAGGAGCTCCGCACATAAGGTCCTGACCATTTCCGTTCATAGGGAATGCGATGACCTCACGGATGTTTTCTTCATTTCTAAGGAGCATTATCATACGGTCTACACCAGGTGCCATACCTGCATGAGGTGGCGCACCATACTGGAATGCTGTATAAAGAGCTCCGAACTTCTTCTCAAGAACATCCTTTGAGTAACCAGCGATTTCGAAGGCCTTCTCCATGATCTGCATGTCATGGTTTCTGACAGCACCTGATGAAAGCTCAACACCGTTACATACGATATCGTACTGGTAAGCCAGGATATCCAAAGGATTTTTATTAAGTAATGCATCGAGACCACCCTGTGGCATAGAGAATGGATTGTGTGTAAATCCGATCTTCTCTGTTTCAGGATCAAGCTCGTACATTGGGAAATCATTTATGTAGCAGAATCTAAATGCGTTCTTCTCAAGAAGATCAAGTCTGTTACCAAGTTCAGTTCTAAGCTGTCCAGCATAGAGAGCAGCCTGGTTCTCCTTATCTGCTATAAAGAAGATTGTATCGCCTACAGCAAGCTCAGCCTTTTCTCTTAGTTCATCCTTCATATCTTCTGGAATGAACTTATCGATAGGACCCTTGTAAGAACCATCATCGAGAACCTCAAGGTATCCAAGACCGCCCATGCCAATTCCCTGTGCATATTTAAGAAGCTTCTCATGCTGACCTTTTGTAAGCCTCTCGTTAATCTTGATTGCTCTAACTGTAAGGCCATGGAATGGCTTGAATGTACATCTCTGGAAGAACTCTGAAAGGTCAATTATGATAAGTGGATTACGAAGATCTGGCTTATCAGAACCGTACTTCAGCATTGCTTCTTTGTAGCTGATGATCGGATATGGTGCCTGAGTTACTGTGTAACCCTCTGGTGCAAAGTTCTGGAATACATCTGTAAGAACTTCCTCACCAACTCTGAATACATCTTCCTGAGTTGCAAAGCTCATCTCAAAATCCAGCTGATAGAACTCTCCAGGAGATCTGTCTGCTCTCGCATCCTCATCTCGGAAGCAAGGAGCTATCTGGAAGTATTTATCAAAGCCTGAAACCATAAGCAGCTGCTTATACTGCTGTGGTGCCTGTGGAAGGGCATAGAACTTACCCTTGAATCTACGTGATGGAACGATGTAGTCACGCGCACCCTCAGGTGAAGAAGCACAGAGAATAGGAGTCTGGATCTCAACGAATCCCATGTCCTCCATCTTATGTCTGATGTGTCTTATTACCTTTGAACGGAAAAGGATGTTATCCTTTACCTTTGTATTTCTAAGGTCAAGATATCTGTACTTAAGACGTACATCCTCTCTTACTTCCTTAGAAGTCATAATTTCAAATGGTACTTGAGAATATACTCTTCCGAGGATATCTACTGAATGAGCCTCAAGCTCTATAGTTCCTGTAGGAATCTTTGGATTGTAGGTTTCCTCATCACGATGCTCCACAAGTCCCTCAACCGAGATAGCCTGCTCCTTGGTGATCCCATCAAGAAGGGAGGTGTCACGCATTACAACCTGCATAACGCCATACATATCTCTCAGGTCAATGAAAGAAACACCACCGTGATCACGGATATTCTCAACCCATCCAGCAAGACGCACATTAGTTCCAACATCCGCCTCACTCATCAGATCGATCGTTTTGTCTCTGTAAATGTTCTTCATTTCCATCTTTATTTCCTCTTTTTTATTTTAGTGCAGCGGGGTCCGTCCCCATTGCACGGGGGTCTGTCCCCCGCTGCACATTTTAATACAAAACCCCGGGACGTGTTTATTCACGACCCGGGGCGATTAGACATTCTAACCGCGGTACCACCCGCATTTCTTACTCTTTCACTTATGCTCAGAAGTGTTCTCCACCCCGGTCTGCATCTTTCATATCCTTGCCAATCGACAAATAATATGAGTTCTCGCCGTTTCCGCTGGTGGCTCTCAGTCTATGGCCGCCGCTCCCTGTGGAATCTAACCTGGATCTTGTCTCCGTCAACGCATTATTTCCTGCTATTATATTTTACCATCCCGCTAAATGCAAGCATTTCTTGAATCACCATTTGATAACTATTCCAAATTGGAGTTATTTCAAGACAGAGAACCGTCCCCTGTCTTTATTTTTTTGTTGAAATGGAATTGATGATGTTAACTATGTAGATACCATATTTTTCGTTGGCTGCCCAGCCCTTACCGCTAGGGTTCTCTTTGATGCCCAGGTACTGAACGTATGGTGCGCATCCACGCTCTACATATTTGAAACGTGGGTCAACACATTCATTTTTCAGTGCATCCTTGGAGGCATAAGCCTTGAGATGCTGAACCTGTGCACGAATTCCTGTTCGTACATCTTTGAAGGCATAGCCCTTCTCAGTAGCATTTACTGCACCAAGTCCACAGAAGTTGTACTGTTCTGGTGCAACAGATCCACCAAACTGAAGGTATCCAGTCTCGTGCATTATCTGGCCGAATACCACCTCTGCCTTAACACCCTCAGCACTTGCTTCTTCAATGATGATCTTGCAGAATGCTTCTATATTTGCCGCACCACCTGCTGCCATTACCGCAGTAGGATAAGCCTTGCCTTCTTTGATAAATCTGTTTGCAAGGTCTGTAGCGGTATAAGTTGTACCACCCATTATTGCATAAAGCTGTGTTGTATCTGTTGTACTGTCTGTACTGCTATCTGCCTTTGGAGCAACATATGCTTCTGAACGTGTCATAGCACCATTAGCGTCAAAATAGTATTTCTTATCGCCAATAATCACTGAATCAGTTGCCATCTTATAATCGGGATTTAAATAATACCATTTTCCATTGCTTTCCAGCCAGTTACTTCCAAGAAGTGCTCCCGAACTGGTTGCGTAGTACCAATCCTTGCCAACTGCAAACCAGTTTCCATCTATAAGTGCACCACTTGCATCCAGATAATAGCGCTGGTTGTTGATATCTATAAATCCAGTGGCCATAGAGCCATCACCGTTGAAATAGTACCATTTCTTATTATATTTAAACCAGCATCCTAGATAGAGGTTACCAGAATCTGTTGCGTAATACCACTTGGCTCCATCATATATCCAGCCGGTTGCCATAGAACCGTCGCCGTTAAGATAGTAAAGCGTTCCGTTAAGATTAACCTTACCGGTTGCCATCTTTCCATCTGCCTCGAAATAGTACCAGTAGCCCTTATATTTTGCCCAGCAGCCCACGTAGAGAGCACCAGAGCTTCCAGCGTAATACCAATGAGAACCATCATACATCCAGCCTGTAGCCATAACACCATCACTGCCGCAATAATATGAATAACCACCATCACTGATTGTCTCATTTGTTGCCATATGTCCATCGGCACACATATAGTACCAGCCCTTGCTGCCCTTTACCCAGCAGCTGCGGTACATAACACCGGACTCATTCATGTAATACCATTTATCACCATAGGTCTGCCAGCCCGTAAGCATGTGTCCCTCGCTGTCCAGCAGATAATATGTACCCTTGGCATTGGTGATACCCGTAGCCATATGTCCATCGCCATCCAGCCACATCCATTTACCGCTGCCATCCTGAACCCAGGAGCTGATGACCATAGCACCACTCTCATTAAAGAGGTAATAATATCCATCGATCAGCTGCCAGCCTTTAACAACCTGGCCATTCTCGCGACCGTAATATTTCTTACCATCTACTACGAAGAAGCCAGTCTGTACATTTCCATCTATATAGTATACATAGGTGTCGCCACTCTTGCGCCATCCTGTAATCTTCATCTCATTGTTGACACGGTTCTGTTCGATAAGACCTATATTTTCAGCAATTGCCTGAGCATCAGCTTTTCCAAGAGCCTGAAGCTTCTCATTTGTACCGAAAAATGTCTCGCAGTCGTACTGGCTGCTAACATAACCGTGCTCAACGATCATTCCTGGAATCATATACTCCTTGCAATGACGGATAACTGCATAGTAGTCAGCTATCGAACCATCATCATAGGTAGTTCCATTCTCAGAGCTTCTCTCATAAGTTGTACCATTCGCAAGACCAAGGGCCTTGAGCTTCTCACCGATTTTTGCACCTACAGTCTTACCCACGTTGTGTGCCTGAGTACTGTAACCAACATTTGGTACATATACCTCAGCACCAGTCTTTGTGTTATCAACCCCTGAAGCGTTACAATGAAGACTTACAAAAAGGTCAGCGCCCATCTCGTGAGCATAGTCGCATCTCCACTGCAGATCGGCACCTGTGCTTCCGTGAAGTGATTCTGTAGTAGAGCTTCTTGTCATATAAACAGTTACATTTTTATACTTAGCAAGCTCATCACGGCAGGCATTTGCAATGGTCTGATTCATATCGCGCTCGCAATATTTTACGCCATTCCATGTACGTACTGCACCCTCATCAGTGCCGCCATGACCTGGATCAAGAACTATGATAATGTTTTCTGGAGATTTTGAGAAAACAAGCTGATTCAGAGAACTAGAGAGCAATTCGTCGTTATTAACTTCCTTTGTAATACCCGACTCATCACCAGAAAGAACTACGCCCGAAAGATCAACATTGCTGTTCTCACCGTCAATTCCTATAACATTAGCACTTGAAAAATCATCTGAAAGATCAAGAAGATCACTTTGAAGTGATGAGTCATAGTTAACTACATCGGTTACGTCTGTAGCATCAGTATTCTCGTTTGTAATGCTTGGTACAGTAGTCGTTCCATTCTCGTCCGTGTTTGGAACAACCTCGTCAAAATCCTCGCCACCGAGGTAAATGTCTGGCTCCTCTGTGATATCACAGTCAACTCCGAACCTAGGAGCAACATCATCGTCCATAAGGTTTTTCTCATAAAGTACTCCACCAGCGGTGTACTGCACGCTCGCAACCCTGTACTTTCCTCGGCAGGAAGCATCAGGGAAGGAGGCGTAGAAGAGGAGGGTTGTATCCAGAATAGTATCAACGGCAAGAGTTATCTCTTCACCGTTATATTCATTAATAAGTGTAAGGGTAGCGTCTTCAAAGACAGTGCTGCCATCACCCAGATCAAGTACAATATATTTATTTTCTGCCGGAGTATCAAAACGTCCGCTCTCCACAACTGCCCAGTTAAGTGGAAGCATAGACTGTACAGTACTATCAGCCATGGATTCTTCTGATGTCGGTTCCTCAGTTATTGTCTCTTCTACCGACTGTTCCTCCGAAACCTGATCATCCGCTGTCTGAGAAACCTCAGGCTTCTCATCAGTGATTTCATCCGCAATATTACCAGCTGGAGCAGGGGTATTCTGAACGTTAGATGTCTCATCAGCATCGCCAGCTGTTGCAACACCAGTATTCTCTCCGGCTGCAAATGGTCCAAAACCAGAAGTTCCACTAAGTGCCATAACCATACAGATGCACAGCACCATGGCGATAATCCTTCTCTTTAATCTATTTTTCTTCTCTCCGGTAAATATCATAAAATGTCCTCTCTTTTTGCACATTTTTGTATTTTCACATATTACAGTATAATGGGTTGACACAATTATGTCAACCCATTTATTACAAAAATGTTAAATTGTTACAAAATTGTTACGGTTGTTAAATAATTATTTTACAGACCATTTGCTACATCAACAAGATACTGTCCATAGTGGGTCTTCATAAGTGGTTCAGCCAGTTTCAGAAGCTGTTCCTTGTCGATGAATCCTCTGCGATAAGCTATCTCCTCTATGCAGGAAATGTACATTCCTTGTCTCTTCTGAAATGCAGCAACAAAATCAGCAGCATCGAGAAGCATATCGTGATTTCCTGTATCAAGCCAGGCAAAGCCCCGACCAAGAGTTTCAACCATCAGGGTACCGCGGTTAAGATACTCGTTATTGATAGAAGTTATCTCTATCTCACCACGAGCCGAAGGTTTAACATTTTTCGCAATTTCTACTACATCGTTGTCATAGAAATAAAGACCAGGTACTGCATAGTTTGACTTAGGATTCTCAGGTTTCTCCTCGATTGAAAGAGCCTTGCCATCAGCATCAAACTCAACAACTCCATACTCTCTCGGATCCTTAACATAGTAGCCAAATATAGTCGCGCCCTTCTCTCTTTCAGCTGCAGCCCTGAGCACCTTAGAAAAGCTCTGGCCGTAGAAGATGTTATCACCGAGAACAAGTGCAACTCTGTCATCGCCGATAAAATCAGCACCGATGATAAATGCATCTGCCAGTCCTCTTGGCTGCTCCTGAACAGCGTAGGTGAACTCCATACCCAGCTGTTCACCTGTTCCAAAGAGTTCTTTGAAAACTGGAAGATCTCTTGGTGTTGAAATGATCAGCACCTCTCTGATTCCTGCCAGCATCAGAGTTGACAGTGGATAGTAGATCATAGGCTTATCATATACAGGCATTATCTGCTTAGATACAGCCTTTGTTAATGGATAAAGTCTTGTGCCAGAACCTCCGGCGAGTATAATTCCCTTCATATTCTTTTCTCCTTCGTTATATGGTGATTATAAATCTTTGACAAGTTTACTGTAGTAAATGTCTCCATTTTCGACAATTTCCGGGTGGCGTCCCTGGAATAGATGGATGTCACGACGTTTCGCGGTGAGCGTTTCAAAGCAGGTTTCAGCATCACGCCCCCTACCAGGCTTGAACTGGAAATTAGCATTTGCATCGTAGATACAACGACGACCATCCAATGACATATTGTAGGTGTAGTCGATGAGAGCATTTTCACCTCGATACTCATTATAGAAGCTGCCATACTTTTCAAGGTCCTTCAATCGGAAGATGGTCACGCCTCGACGAAGTGCTGAGTAAGCTGAATAGTTGAAATACATCTCGTCGTATATACTCTGACGGGTATACATCCAGCCTTCCAATTCTTGAAAATCAACTACAACTCCTGCATGAGCCACTGTGCCGCCAGGAATATATATCTTTCCTCCTATAGCCGCACACTCAGTTCTCGATGCAAGATAGTATAGCATATTGGATATGCCATCCTCCCCCATCATGGTAACGCCCGCCTCGATGAAACATACGTAATAATCAGTAGAATCACTGGATATTTTATTCTTTATTATGCTGACTGCATTATTCAGCTGTTCCGCAAGCCCTTCATCTATCTCTGGTATCATACGGATAAACTCGTAGTTTTTATAGTCAGACTTGGCATTAATCGAATCAACTGTCTCGTTATAGCGCTCGTCATCGCCAGCATTTAAAACAGCTATATAGGTAAATGTATCTGCTGGCTCTGGATACTGAGTATGGTAATAACCCAGGTGATCCCCCACCTCGGCCTTCGCCTTGATACCCAGTCTGTCATAATGTGCCTGAAGTGCCTTCACTCCCGCATCATATGCATACATCTTCGCCGCAGGATTGCCAGCAGTTGATGTCTCATTTATACGCCAGCTATAAACGATCTTCGAAATATGCTTGATCTTCCTGGCTTTCTCTGTACAGCGCAGGATGAAATCATAATCCTGAGCACCGTTATATGTATCATCGAAGAGACCCACCTCATCAACAAGAGACTTTCTGGCCACAAACATATGAGTGATATAATTGCAGCTTTCCAAAAGTTCCTGATTGAAATCAGGCTTGATATTTGGTTCAAAACGCTTCTTAGCTGTAGCATTGGTCTTATCCTCATCGGTATAGATCACATCAATATCTGTATCTACCAGATTGACCGAGTCTCCGCCATCCTTCACAAGACTCTTATTCATAGCCCTTACACACTCATACAAAGCGCTCGGGGTAATAAGATCATCGTGATCGCCAAGAACTATAAAGTCACCTTTTGCTATAGAAAATGCCTGATTCGTGTTGGAGGATATCCCCAGAGGGCCAGGGAGTTCAGCCACATACCTGATTCTCTCGTCACCCTTTGCAAGATTCTTTATAATCTCAGATAGTCTAGTTGAATCCTTACTACCATCTGAGAAACAAACCTCCCAGTTAGGATAGGTCTGTGCCTTCATTGCATCAATAAGTTCAGCCAGGAATTTCTCATCAGTCTCATATAGCGGAACCAGAAAACTCATTAATGGTCTATATTTATATGACTTCTGTTTTCGCCTTTGTTCTGCCAGATCAGCTGTAGAAGGAGATATATTCTTAATATATTTTTCATAACGCTTGTTGAGATTAAAGTAGTTTGGAGACATATGAACCTTAACCTTGGTCAAAGTCTCCTTCACGCCATAGTTCTTTAGATTACGAACAACCTTCTCAGAGTAACGACCAACGGATCCAAAACTCGAGAAATCAATATCGGCTTTTCTAACGGTAACATTTCTTGAATTCTTTCTTGTACTATCAGAAAAGGCGAGGGTAAGCTTCTTATAGTCGCCATCAACTATAATCTCAAATCCCATCTCACTGTCATCACCCAGCTCAGGATATTCCATTAGAACATCGTCACGAGGAATGAACTCTATCTTATAATCAAGAGCAGGTTTTTCAGGAGGTTCAACCTTAATTATAGTATGCTTTCCTCCGGACATCCATCCACCAATATGAGTCTTTCCATCCTCAACATAGGCTTCATCAACAGCAAACGAGAACTCTCCCAAAGTCTTCTCAATCTTTTTCACAGTCCCTTTATACAGCATGTCCCGGGATCCATCTTTTTTCTCACCAACCACCACAAGCCGGGCATTTCCAAGGCTTGCAAGTCTCTCAGCTGATACCGTGCTAAGATCAACATAAATGATTCCAAGATATGAAATAGTATCACCATGTCTCCTGCGCATCTGAATTGGTGGAAGCTTAACCGGAACCAGACGACATTTCAACGCCTTAACCACTTTCTTTCCATCAAAAATGGCAGCGCGACAATTCATGTCATCCAGATATCCATCCACTGCGTATCCCTGAACCACTATCTCTCTTCTATTGTCAGCCGTGCTTCTAATCCTATCAAAGAAAAAACACTGTTTCTTTTCAGCCATTTTACGTAGTTCCGTCCTTTTTACACATTTTGTAGGTAATAATAGAACATTTCTTTTAATGTATCGTAAATATCATACTCTGGCTTCCAGCCAAGCTCCTCCTGGATCAACGTAGTATCCGCAACGATGGTCCGCTGATCAGTTGGACGGTATTTTACTGGATCCACATTTGTTAGTATCTTTTCACTACTAAGAGAAATGATGTATTCAAGTAACTCAGCCAGGTTATATGCAGTACCTGAGCCTATATTGTATACCTGACTTTGAGTAGTTTTATTATCAAAAACTGTTCCATCCGACTTTTGCTCTGCCTCAAAAACCATACGATAGCCACGAACTATATCCCTTACATCACTAAAATCACGGTAAATATCTAGATTCCCTACTAAAATCGTTCCTGGTTGCCCACTTTTCTCTATCTCAGCCACCTGTCTCACAAAGCTTGGAAGTACAAAGGTCTCCCTCTGTCCGACACCTGTATGATTAAAGGCTCTGACATAAGAAATATTCATTCCGTAATTCTTTCGGTATATTTCTGTAAAATGTTCCTGAGCCACCTTTGATACCCCATAGGGATTTGTTGCATCAAGAGGCTTTTTCTCAGAGAGCGGTTCATCACTTATCTCATACTCTTCGCTGGAGCCAATAAAGAGCAGCTTTGGAGAATAATCTGACGTCATTGATCCGCGTACTGCCTCTAGAACATTCAGGGCACCGATAACATTTATACTCATAGTAAGCGATGGTGCCGACCAGGACTGTCCCACACTGCTTATTGCCGCCAGGTTCACCATCCCATCCGGAAGTTCTTCCCGAATAAGTGCCTCTACGCTTTCAACCGAAAGGATGTCACATCTTTGGTAGCGAATCGCTCTTCCATCATATAGCTTCTCACGGAAATCATCTTTTAATAAACCGTCCTGGATATCACTAGCTACAACCTCGTAACCACTATTCAAAAACTCATTTATAAGATATGGACCAACAAACCCGTTGGCACCAAAAATCAAAATCTTCATATTCACTCACATTTTGGCTGCTTCAGCCTTGGCCAGATTAAGGTCGTGCTCAGCCATCAAACGACACAGTTCCTCGTAGCTGGTTTTCTGTGGATCCCAGCCAAGCTTTGTCTTTGCCTTAGTTGGATCACCCCAAAGATTGACTACATCTGTTGGACGGAACCACTGAGGATTAACACATACAAGCATTTTGCCAGTTGCCTTGTCATAGCCCTTCTCATCCAGGCCTTCCCCACGCCACTCAAGTTCTATTCCATCATTTGCAAAAGCAAGGGTTGTGAACTCACGAACTGTATGCTGCACGCCAGTTGCTATAACATAATCATCTGGCTCATCCTGCTGAAGGATCAGCCACATACATTCAACATAATCCTTTGCATAACCCCAGTCACGAAGTGAATCAAGATTACCAAGTTCCAGATGATCCTGCAGACCACAGGCAATACGTCCAGCTGCCAGAGTTATCTTACGTGTTACGAAATTGTCGCCACGACGTTCTGACTCGTGATTAAAGAGAATACCGTTGCAGGCAAATATTCCATATGCTTCACGATACTGCTTGATCATCCAGTAGCCATACTGCTTTGCAACCGCATATGGACTATATGGATGAAATGGAGTATTCTCATTTTGCGGGCACTCCTCCACCTTTCCATAAAGTTCAGAGGTCGAAGCCTGATATACCTTGGTCACCTTATCAAGACCTGCTGTATGCACAGCCTCCAGAATACGCAAAACGCCCAGGGCATCTACATCACCAGTATACTCAGCCGCATCAAATGATACCTGCACGTGACTCTGGGCAGCAAGATTATATATCTCATCTGGTTTCACCTGAAGAACTATTCTGATAATACTGCTGGAATCAGACAGATCGCCCTCGTGAATTATCAGCTTATCCATTATGTGATCAATTCTGGCAGTTGTGGATACAGATGCTCTACGAATGATACCATGTACCTCATAGCCCTTTTCCAGCAGAAGCTCTGCCAGGTATGAACCATCCTGTCCTGTAATTCCTGTAATTAACGCTTTTTTCATTTTATATCCCTTTCACCAAGACAGGTAGTGTCAATTCTGACACTCCTTTTTTATTTCTAAACCCTTTATTTTCAAGGGTTCTTAACTTTTTTTACAATAAAAAAGTGATTACCCCCTAAATAACCAGTATAATTGAATCTGCGAAAACACAATTATCCGTATAGAAAGGTAATCACCTATGGACATTATAATGTATCTGATTCAATTAGTACAACAACTCTATAAACAGAATTGCTTTTTAATTCAATTTATCTGCAAATATATTCCT
>FOEK01000023.1 GCA_900110635.1 Lachnospiraceae bacterium NE2001 | reverse complement strand
CAGGCAGGACCTCAGCCGGGACAGGCAGGACCTCAGCCGGGATTCCAGGGACAGCAGAACTTCCAGCAGGCGGGACCTCAGCCAGGATTCCAGGGACAGCCGCAGCCAGGCTACCAGCAGCCACCATACGGCGGACAGCCATCAGGCGGATCTATGGATCCAAAGACTGCAGCTATAATCTGCTACATTACCTGGGTCGGACTTCTTATCGCTATACTGTCAGCAGATAAGGAACACCCATTCTTCAAGTTCCACCTGAACAACGCACTGGTGCTTCTCATTACATCAACAGCCATCGGACTTATCGGAGCACCTATCTGCTTTATTCCGATCATCGGTGGACTTATAGTCTTTGCAGCTGAAGTATTTGTACTTGTTTGTGCGATTATGGGTATCGTAAATGCAATCAACGGAGAGTGCAAGCCACTGCCAATTATCGGAGAGATCCACATCATAAAGTAACCGCTTAATCCCAAACAAAAAAACAACAAAATCATGTATATGTGATTTTTACAGCAAAAAATTAGGTGTACCGGAAGTCTAGAGCTCCGGTACATTTTGTTTATAAAGCCTGAAAATATGCGGCTTCCACGGAACAAAAAAATTAGTTGCGAAACAGCGTATTTTTTTATATAATTGTAAAGCGTTGTAAATGCCACACACGTATGGCCCAGTGGCTCAGTTGGTTAGAGCGCCGCCCTGTCACGGCGGAGGTCACGGGTTCGAGTCCCGTTTGGGTCGTTATATCGATTTTCTTCAATCGATACCTAAGCCGGCGTGGCGGAATTGGCAGACGCCCGGGACTTAAAATCCCGTGAGGAGCGATCCTCGTACCGGTTCGACCCCGGTCGCCGGCAACAATCTAAAAAGCCCTTACAAACAGTTGTTTGTAGGGGCTTTTCTTTATGCCTTGAATACTAAGAACTCACGGGATTTTAAGTCCCGGGCGTTTTAATCTGAGAAGACTACGCCATCGAACACGTCGTAGATGCTCTGGCCGAAGACTGTAGGTGGCGAATCAGTCGCGAGGATTATGACTCGGACAAGACGGCCGTCATCCAGCTGGCAGTCCGCGTAGGTTCTGTCATCGGTTCGAACAACGTAGTAGTCGGTACCCGCAGGTATTGTCGAACCCTTTACTACCTCGCCTTTTTCATTTACCTCACTCACACTTAGGTCCACCTTGGATGTGAGCTTGTGGCGATACATAAATACATAGTTATCAGAGATCGGGACGAAGAAGCCATCTTCGTTTATCTTATATGGTCTGTAGCCGTATATCGAACTTACGAGGTAGGTTTCGCCAAGCATATAGAAGAAATCCGGATCATAGAACAGTCCCTTGATCTCGTGATAATAGCCTTCTTCGTAAACATTTTGTTCGCCAAACATTGAAAACTCGCCATACTCTATATCCCAGTCGACAATGTTGCCTCCCGTCACCTCGTAAATGTGAATTACGTGGTTTTCTTCATTTCCCTCATCCGCCACAATATCTATAAAGTAACGTTGGCCCCTCTTTACAAGGTAGACCTCGCTTTCCTGACTGAAGAGGTCAAATGTCTTATATTCATCCGCAACCTGAATAAACACAGATGATGTAACTGGCAGCGAGTAATCTTCATCAAATTCGTTGTTCAGCTCAACTCTGATAAAATCAACAGCACCGTCACCACTTATATCTTCATAGAGTTCGGTGCTATATTCTTCCTCCAGCTTCATAATCCAGTCGCCCTCAGAAGCTCCGTAGCCCTTGTTGAACAGATCTGGATAGTCCTCGTAACGGATTCTGAGAATCTGAATACCTTCGGCGTATGAGGCTATAGCATATGGATTGTAATACAGATTGAGACTGGTTGGTCCCAGGGACCAGTTGAGAAGATCCAGATCGTCGAAGCTGGCAACAATATTATCTTCTACCCCAGAATTCATCATTCCGACCTCGAAGTAGTCCCTCCTAAAGACCTGTATGGCTGCCTCCTCCAGAGAGTCGATGCTGCTTACAACATCTGTAAGCTTCAACTCCCCTCCAGTCTGGGAATCATATACATAGCCCCCGAAACCATACATTCCGTGAACGCCACCCTCATAGTCTTCGCTGTAGGTGATCATACTGATAACCTGATCATCAACTCTGGTTATATATGCTTTCGACTTGTTGTAGTAGCCATTAAAGGAGCTGCCCTCTTCCTTATAGCCCTGGGCCTGCTCCTTGACCATATCCAGAACATCATCCTCTACATAAGAGAGGTCCAGATTATTCTTTGAATTGAAGTCATCCAGCGCCTTCTTGATTCCAGGAAACTGCTCCTCAGTTCCCGGCGCAAGGAACAGCTGATCCTCGTTTATAGTATACAGTCTATAGTGATCGTCATCATTTATATAGTGACATATTGACTTTGCATAGATGAATGGACCATCGCCGTACGAAACCATTTCACCATACTGAGTTGGGAAGAGCAGATCTTCAAAATCCACTGTTTCAGATGAACCATTATCGTTGCCAAGACCCTGAGAACCATCCTCACCAGAAGCTTCGCTCGCAGCCTCAGTCGTGGCCTCAGTCGACGCTGTTTCAGTCGTATCTCCGCCACTTGCAACTTCAACAGTTGTTGCCTCAGTTGAAATATCCTCGGTAACATCTTCTTTATCCTTCAGGTTTTCGGAAACCTTTATTCCGCCACAGCCAGCAAGACTCAGCGTCATCATAGCTGTGACAAGTATTGCAGTTAACCTTCGTTTCATATATCCCCCTAGAAAATGTAACAAAATCTGCCCTGCTCAAAATCTGTTTCATTTTGAACAGGGCGGACTATGTCTATTTTTTAAATTGCTTGATATTGTTTATAGCAATTCCGATACTCATTATCAGTGTGTGACACAGGTTGCTGTAGATTGGAAAATCTACCGTTTCCCCTTTTTCTACTATAGCATAATTCCAGGGGCATTAGAACAAAATAATGAGGTTTTATGGTAAAATGTCAGCGAAAAACATACCTATTCGATGCGCAGTCTATCTACCACGCTCTTCTTGCTAAGACTGTTATACGCAACCACTGGAATTACCAGTATCAGCACAGCAAGAATTGGCAAACACACTAGAAGTGGTGTAAGGGTGAAATGCCATTTAAACATTACTATTCCATTTACAAGAGCTTTTATCAAAGTACAGTTAAGAATGGTTCCAAGCACAGTTGCGGTAATAGCTGTCCAGATAAAGTATACAAAGCCCTCTTTGATAAGACTTATCTTCTGCTGCTTTCCTGTCATACCAACTGCTTCAAGCATGGCAAGTTCTCTGCTTCTTACAAGTATAGAAGTGATGATGGTATTAGCGAAGTTCAGAAGTCCAATAAGACCAAGGATTGCACTTACAACCGAACCAACCAGAGCCATCATGTCACCAAATGATTTATACTCAGCAACAATACTATCCTTTGATTTGTAGCTCAGGCTTGAATCAATTGAAGTTGTATAGTTCTCCAGCCACTCTTCAAATTCTTCTTCCTTGTCATCCTCAACATCGACAAGTGTTCTCATGGGTTTCCAGTCACCATTCAGACTGAGGAACTCATCTTCAGGAAGGATCAGGTCACAGTTAAATGTTGAATACATCTGAAGTCCCATAGCATAAGGAATATCTACAACTGCATAAACTTCATACTCCTTCATTGGTGCATTTTCGTATGTTTCTCTTGGATAGATATCTCCACTCGGAGCTTTTACTTCAATAGTTTCTCTATACTTAGGATCATGGCTTCTAATCTTAACCTTTTCCCCAGGATTGAAGAAGTTGAGATACTCTTGGTTGTCATGATTATAATTGAATCTTATGGCCAGCACATAATCGCCAGAATTAAACTTGTCCCAGTCTATTTCCTTCGAACCATCAATAGATTCGATTACTTTTAATCTCTCTACGGCAAGTTTACTCATTCCATAAGTATTTCCGTCAATTGCCTTATCCTCATCGTAACTTGCAAGATAGTCATCAACATTAAAGTCATCAAATTGTGAATAGTAGTCTTCAAGCATCTGCTTTACCAAATCCTTACTAAGGAAGTTCTCCTTCAGTCTTGCCCAGGATTCATCATCAAACTCATGGTGACCACAATAGATATAAACATTTCCAACTTCCTCAACGCCATCCTGAGATTCGAGTTCGCTCAGGAACTCATTACTTACCGCCTGCGTCTCCTTGTCGTATACTCCAGGATTATCAAGGGCTGCATCCTGTACGCTGTAATCAGAAATTATAAGATTGCCTACATATTCATCCATACTGAAACCAGTGATAAATGCATACGCACCGATCAAAACAATGATTGAAAGACTCAGAGAAAGAACAACCAGTGCCATCTTCTTCTTAGGCTTTCCATCCTTACCTCTGGCCTCAGAAAACTTCATTGCCTCAATAGGAGAAACTTTGGATGCCTTCTTGCAAGGCTTTCCAGCACTGATGATCACAGTTAAATATGAGAAGAGAGCCGCTCCCAGGATTATCCAGATGTTCAGGTGGAGCTGTCCCTTATCGATAGAAACTGTTGAGAATTCATTTGAAATAGTTGGCAAGAGCAGGGCCCCTACACCAATACCAATGGCAAGACCAATAGGGATACCTACAGCTGATATAAAACTTGCACGTCTCAATACGATTTTTTTCAGCTGTTTTCCAGTTGTGCCGATAGTTTTGAGAAGTCCGTACTCCTGCATATCTGAAATGATATTGAGATAAAATATGTTATATATAATAAGGTAACCTGCTGCGAAGAAGGTTAGTAGCAATATGCTACAAACTACAACCATGCTAGGATCGATCCTGCTTCCAGCATACGCCCAGTTAACTCCGTACTCCACGTCATCACGAAGTCCAGTTCTTTCTATAAGGGCGATAGTTTTCTCCTCTATATTGAAGGAATTACTGAAGTTAAAATCTGCTGAGATCCAGCCTACATAATCATTATGGTCATATTCAGATAATGACTTCTGCTTTGTAGGTGCGTACTTTTCCTGAAAAGCCTTTGATACAAGTCCCTCCTGGGCCATAGATATAGGATCACCTCTATAATATCCAGAGAGAACAAAATCGTAGGTTTTCGTTTCATTCCCTATTGACATATCTATTGAAAGTTTAGTACCAATCTCTTCAGGCACTCCAAGAGCCTTTAGAGTAAGGTCACTCAGAACGATTTCATTTTCCGCCTCTGGCAGCTTTCCTACTTCAGGATAACAGAAGCCGCTCTTTGCAGCCTCAGGTTCAAAATAATTAAACTCCGTATATGTCTTATCAAGTCTTCGGTCATCTGCAGCTCCAACTATAATATGATAGGTTACATCTTTGATTTCTGGATCATCCTTGATCTGGTCATACTCTGACTGACAAAGATATTTAAATCCCGAATGATGAGTTCCACCCACCTGCCTCATGGTTGATATCTGAATCTCCTTCAGCATGCTTCCGCCAACTGTGAAGAGTGATGAAAAAAGAAGCGTCGTAAGTATAACAGATGCAATAAGCACCAGATACTTCTTTATATTCACCTTTATACTGCTGAGGGCTAAGTTGTTGATAGCTTTCTTGTTATTTACTCTGTTCATGGTCTGATCCTTTGTTGTTTTATTTAATACACCTCATCAGGCTCCTTTGGAGCCTAGGGGGAAGGCTAGACGATATGGCCGTCTTCGATTCGTATTGTTCTATCTGCCATCTGTGCTATCTCATCGTTGTGGGTGATCATCACTATAGTCTGGTTGAACTTCTTTCCTGTAGTCTTCAGAAGTCCCAGTACGTCCTGACTAGTCTTGCTGTCCAGGTTTCCTGTCGGTTCATCTGCAAGAATTATAGCTGGCTTAGAGGCAAGGGCTCTTGCGATTGCAACTCTCTGCTGCTGTCCTCCGGAAAGCTTGGAAGGGAGCACCTTAAGCTTCGACTGAATGCCAAGAGTTTCGATGACATTTGACACAAAATCCTTATCAACCTGTTTTCCGTCCAACTGAATTGGAAGGACGATGTTGTCATACACACTGATTGAAGGAACCAGATTGAAGCTCTGGAAGATAAATCCGATCTTTCTGCGTCTGAAGATGCAGAGCTCATCGCCCTTCAGCTTCGATATATCTTTATCATCAATGACCACTGTTCCCGAGGTCGGAGTATCAAGGCCGCCCAGCATATGAAGCAGTGTGGACTTTCCACTTCCGCTGGTTCCTATGATACTCAAAAACTCGCCTCGGTTCACGTTGAGGGAAACACCGTCAAGCGCCTTAACAAGAGTGTCATCCTGTCCATAATGTTTTGTTAGATTTTCTGCAACTAGAATACTCATTTTTTATGCCTCCATTTATTCAAACGTATGTTTTGTTTTACTCTGAAATAAGATTAACACAAGACTCTTACCAGATTGTTTCTGAATTCTTTCACCTTTGAAAGAATTAAAAAAGTGCAGCGGGGTCCGTCCCCACTGCACCAAGGTCCGTCCCCAATTGCACATTTTTGTCGAAAGTATTAGTCGAAAATATTAGTCGAAAGTATTAGTCGAGATTTAGTTGTTCGATAATCGCATTTGCTTTTCTTATCTGTCTGAAGAAGATCAGGTAGTACACAAGGGCACATACGGCAAATGGTATAGTCACGGAAATGAACATATCGCGATAGGCGGTTGGTGCCAGCGTAACGTAGTGTCCTATCAGCCAGACGAATCCCAAAACAAGTCCTTCAGTTATCAGGTACTGTCCGACGAACACAGGGATGAATGGAAATCTCTGCAGATAATAATGGATTGCCAGTATAGTCGTGATAAGTAATGCTATGCCAAAACAGAGGAATATATTCTCTGCGTAATGCGGATCCGTAAGGCCGTGCGCTTTTTCCCAGATCAGTTTTACGAGGACATTCAGCGTGAAGCATATGCACACGATGGATATATAGTTTTTTCTGTTTATTAGCTTCACTTCGTCTTTCCTCCCTGAGTTTTAGCCAGTCTATCATAAAACTCTTTCTTATAGCTTCGGTTCATTATCAGCTTCTCATCGTTTTTCAGAAAAATGATAACTCTCATATTCAGGTCGCCCTGCAGTTTCTTTATCTTATAGATATTCACAACTGTTGACTTGCTGACTCTTACGAAGCCGATCTTTGAATACTCTTCTATTATATCTCTAAGAGCTTCCTTCACTTCGATACACATATCCTTTGTGTAAGCGAAATTCTTTCTATCTACAGTTTCAAAGTAAAATATATCCGTTACTGCGACGGTTACCTTCTTATCGTCCACAGTTCCTTCTATATATCTGAGTGTATCCCGAAGTCTATCTAGAACTGCATTTGTCTCTTCATCAATCTTATCATAATGGAGTTCCAGATAGTTCTCTTCGATATTCTCTTCTTTTGTCTTAACTAATCTCATTAATCCTTCTTAACTTTCTTACGAATTATAGTTGCCACAAGCACAACGATTGTAACAAATATAAAGCCTGCTGTATAGTTAATAAATACATCTCTATAAGCTGTGCCGGCAAGCTCTGCAGTAAGTCCTCTTAAAAATACATAGAGCATTACAAGAAGTAAAGTTGGTACATATACAGTAACTACTTTTAAGAAGAAGTTATTGATCTTTACATACTTTATAAGTGCATATGCAACTACTGCTATTGCTACAAGAACTGCTCTGTCAAGCTCGTGCCAGTTACCTGATGGATCTTCGAAAACTCCCTTTCCAAGGTAGATCAGACTGTTCAGTATTGTTGCTGCAAAGTAGATCTCAAAATATAAGAATAAAGGTCCTCTTAAATACTTTTCCCACGCATTTTTCATAATTAGTTCCTCCCTTTGAACGTTTTGTTTTTGTTTTGTTTGTTTTGTTTGCTTTGTTTTTTTGTTTGTTTTTTTGTTTACAAACGCATGATACCCCCGCCCCCGGAATAACACAATAGAACCTGTGCTAAGTTGCAACTCAGCATGTCTAAGTTGCGAAAATCTCTAAATTTGGTGCAGTGGGGACGGACCCCACTGCACCAAGGTCTGTCCCCACTTGCACATTTTCAGTATTTTGTTTATATTGTTTGAGTGGCATAAATTACTGCAGACATTATAGGAGATTACACATGAATATACAGATAGTAGAAGATGACCGTTCTCTCAGCGAGGGCGTTGCGATCACGCTAAGTGATGGAAATACATTTAATAAGGAATATACAATTGGGGATGCAAAGACTGGCTTTCTGAATTACGGAAGTGGACTTAGTCTCATCATCCTGGATCTGAATCTTCCGGATGGAAGCGGATATGATTATCTGAAGTTTGTCCGTGAACGGAGCAATGTCCCAGTGCTGATACTTACAGCAAATGACCTGGAGATGGACGAGGTTACAGGACTTACCCTTGGAGCAGACGACTTCCTCACAAAGCCTTTCAGCCTTGCAGTGCTCAGGGCCAGGGTTGCTTCTTTAATAAGAAGGAGTGAAATGACTAAGGATACATCGGATGGAGAGGGAGCTGGCAGCAGGTCGCTGGTTTACGAGCTGGATGATATGACATTTGACTTTGACAAGCTCATCTTTAAGAAGGGCGACACGGAGATCATCCTGAGTGTAAATGAGCAGAGGCTCCTAAAGATATTCCTTGATAACAAGGGACGCGTGCTCACGAGAAACATACTGATGGACAGACTCTGGGGAAATGACGGCGAGTTCGTGGACGAAAACGCCCTCTCAGTTACCATCAATCGTTTGAGGAGCAAAATAGACGGCAGTGCAGATGTGAAGCATATCAGCACTGTTTATGGACAGGGATATCGTTTCGACTAAATCTTGATTCAGCTGACTTAGATTCAGCTAAAAAATAAAGGTGAAAAGTATGTTTGAAAATAAAACTATAGCCAGGCTCGAAGAGATGCTGGATGCAGCTATAGAAGGAAACTTTGTTGAAAGTGAATATGATGAGACCAAGCTCTCGCGGCTTGAATCCAGATGGAAGGAATTCCTTGGCAGCTCAGTCCTGTCAAACAAGAATCTGGAGACGGAAAGACACAGGCTGGAGCAGTTCATATCTGATATATCTCATCAGACGAAGACTCCTATGACCAATATCAAGATGTACACAGAGCTGCTTAAAGAGGAAGCCGCCCGTGGTGAAAATGCATCTATTGAAAGGATCAGCAGTTACGCTGCAATGATAGATAGGCAGAATACCCGACTGGAGTTTCTGATCGACTCGCTTACAAAGCTGTCTCGTCTGGAAAATGGAACTCTTGCGGTTGTTCCACAGGAGGAGCTACTTGATAAGCTCATCGCAGCTTCTATCTCTGCCGTTGAATCAAAGGCGAAGCTGAAGAATATAACCATTACTCATAAAAAAGACGAAACACTTAAAGCGTCATTTGATCTTAAGTGGACAAACGAAGCGCTTATCAACATTCTCGACAATGCAGTCAAATATAGCCCTGAGAACGGTTCTATCGAAGTCTTCACTGAACAGTTCGAGGTGTATCAGGCAATCCACGTGGTTGATAACGGGCCTGGAATCAGTGAAGAAGATACTGCGAAAATCTTCGGACGTTTCTATCGAGGAAGTGAGGTCCAGCAGGAAGAAGGTGTCGGCATAGGACTATATCTAACTCGTGAGATCATCGCAAAAGAAGATGGCTACATTAAAGTAGTTCCAAACAACAAACGTGAAGGCGGTGAACTAATCGTCTACCTCAGAAGATAAGCCTTCATCTTTGTAGTCAGGATAGAACCTTTTTAGTACTGTCTTAACTTCAGGCAAAGAATCGATCAAGGCTTCGACACACTTAGGGTCAAACTGGATTTCCTTACCCTCTTCAATCTTCTGTATTGCTACAGAAAGTGGAAAAGCAGGCTTATAAATACGAGGAGAAGTGAGTGCATCCAGAACATCTGCTACAGCCATAACCCTGGCTGATAGTGGAATCTCCTCACCCTTCAGGCCTTCCGGATAGCCGGTTCCATCCCAGCGTTCGTGATGGTATGCAGCCATATTTCTCGCTTCAAGAAGATACCCCTCTCCTTCCACGGTATTAATAGCTTTATCAATTATTTCCTTACCAAATGTAGTATGAGTTTTCATAATCTCGTACTCTTCATCGGTAAGCTTACTTGTTTTATTTAATATTTCATCCCGGATATGTATCTTTCCAACGTCGTGCAGAGGAGCAGATTTTACAACATCATTTATATATTGAGGTGTAAGAATATCCTGGTAATAGCCTTTACGCTGCAGGCCTTCAAGTATTATCTTTACATACGCAGAGGTTTTCTGAATATGAGCGCCTGTGTCTGAATCACGTACTGCAACCATATCCGCCATTAGGACCATAAGTCCATTCTGCATCCTCATTATATTTTTGTTTTTCTGACGTATATTACTCAGTTGCTCTGCTATCGCAGTTTCCATCTTGCTGATAGTTTTATATAGTACGCCTATCTCGTTTCTCGAGCGTATTTTTAACCTGATTAATTCATTTACGCTCTTATCCATATCCTCCTGACTGCCTATACTCTTTACAAAATCCTCGGCAGCATCCGAAATACCTGTAATCGGAAATATGATGGCATGCTCGGTCTTTATAACAAATACAGCTATGATCACAACTGTAATGATAAATGCAAAAAGCATGATCGCACTAATATACTGTTTAAGTACCTTGCTGATATTATTAATATCTATTTCTACACATAGTAAGCCAACAGCTTTACCTTTACTATCAAATATTACTCTGTATCCATTTAGCATATGACCATATTCATCGGAATGGCCTTCCAGGGTTGCACTTTTCTTCTTTCCCTTTTTTACAGCACTCTGAAGCTCAAGTAATGTATCATCCTCAAAGCCTCCCGCCTCACAAGGAGTTCCAAGGTATGTATATGTTCCTCCGTTTTCCAATTCTTCAGCAGTCTTGGTATTTATCGCATATGTAACGCTATGAATATCCTCAATATCTTCAAAATATATAGCATACAGATATTCAATATCCGAGTTTTCCTTAATCGCATTTAAGTATCCTCGCATTTTCTCATAGTCAGCTGGCATATTACGATCAGCTATCATATCGCCAAAAGAATACAGTTCTACAATACTATATGCATTATCAAGAACAGTCCTGGCATACTTCTGATAGTTTTCTTTTACATTTTTTTCAAACAGGTGATAACCAATGCCTGAGATAACAATCGTTAAGACACTAATTGCAATAACCGAATAGAGTGCCAGAGCTGTTTTAATGCTAAGCCCCTTGAATCTTCGATTCTTCATGCTAAACCCCCATACAACTAATCTTTGAACAAAAAATCCAGACCCCAAGGTATATATTACCACAAGGTCTGGATTATTTATATCGTTTATTTTCCGCAAGGTCTGGACTGACTTACATTTTATCTGTCAGCACCGGCTTTGTAGTTATAAATTGGTTTTATTATCTTATCAATCTTTACCGTTGGTTCAATAACTGATGCTATGTCATCAATGCTGCGATATGCAAATGGGCTCTCATCAAGTGTATCTTTATTGATAAATATTGAATAGATGCCTTCCATTACCTTCTTATACTCTGAAACAGTATGATGCTCTGCAACCTCTGTGCGGCTGTATATTCTACCAGCGCCGTGTGGTGCTGAATAATTCCAGTCAGGATTACCAAGTCCGGTTCCAAGGATTATCCCATCTCGCATATTGATGGGAATGATTGTCTTCTCGCCTTCTTTTGCACTGATAGCACCTTTCCTTAGTATCGGTTTACTACTAACTGAAAAATCTACATAGTTATGAATACTGGTGAAGCTGTCAAGAACCTTCCACTTCATACCACTGACAATTGTTTCGATCATTGCTTCTCTATTAACCCTGGCAAACTCCTGAATGATCTCGATATCGTGAAGGTAGTCCTCCATCAGCGCACCTGTCAGACATGTCATTTCATATGGTGCATAGCCCTGCTTTTTCATCTGGATTTCTTTTTGTCCGATTCTAAGATAATGCTCAGCCACTTCCATTCCCAGATGTCTGCTTCCAGAATGTACAACAAGGTAGATATTACCCTCGTCATCCTTATCCAATTCAATAAAATGGTTTCCCCCGCCAAGGGTTCCGATGCTGCATCCTGCCTTCCTGGCGTTGATGTGTTTATAACATCTAAGCTCCGACAGATCGATCTTTTCAGCATACTTGTGTTCATTCTTTCGGATCCTTGGGCCTACAGGAACATTATCTCTTATCACTGTATCCAGCTGCTGGAACTGAAGTGCCTTAGTCTTTACCTTGGCGATAGTCATTCCACAGCCAATATCAACTCCCACCAGACTTGGAAGTATTGAATCTCCAATAGTCATAGTAAGACCAATAGTTCCAACCTTACCAGGGTGCACATCAGGCATCACCCTTATGCTGCTTCCTTCTGCACTTGGATGATTTGCAATCATCTGAAGTTGCTTCCTTGCATAATCTTCAAGAGCGTAAAGCTCATTTTCTACCGTATAAACGATAGCATTTGTATACTTTCCGTATATTGTAATCATATATTAATCCTTTCCATTTTAACTTCTTTTCTTATTCAAACTTTTCTTTCTTCCACTGATCATGCCTATCCTTGTCCTTCTGTCTTTTCTCTCGTATAGACTCTCTTTTTTCTGAACTCTTTCTTGGTCTATACTTAGGACAATTCTTGCATTTCTTTAGATCAACTTTTACATATCCCTTTTTACAATCCGCATCCTTACATACATAGTAGATGCATGGTTCTAATCTATCTTTCATTTCTATCTCCTAATTTATTGCATAAGAAAAACACCCCTTGGTATAGTCTTTACGCCATACCAAAAGAGGTGTTAGTTATCCTTAGTTAGTATTTAATTACTACTATCTACCCCTAGACTCTCCAAGGACAACTAATGCCTCAATGTTTACTATTCTGTTGTTTCGATTAATTGCAAGCATAGTGTCCTCCTTTCGTCTCTATGTCAATCTGTTACTAAACCTTTAAAATCCGCGGAGCCTCGTGCTGCTCCAAGTCCGTAGTATATCACGAATATAATGAATGTCAATTATACCAACGGTATAAATCAGGTTACAACCATTGTATAAATGCCGTCTTGTCTTCGCTATTGTATCCTGCATTCCGATAGAAATTCAGCATCGTCTCTCTCTTTGAACCAGTGAGAAGCATCATCTTGTAGCAGTTCTCAGCCTCCGCAATGCCTTTCGCAAAGTTAAGGCACTCTGTAGCATAGCCCTTTCCCCGATAGTCACCATGGTGCAGCGGGGTCCGTCCCCACTGCACTTTATTTTTCATCAAAGAATTCTATCTGTTCGCCAAGGGGGCCGAAGCAGAAGGCCATACGAGCGTGACACTCGGGAGTCGATGGGATCACTATGTCATTTGGCTCTATAAACACTTCGTATCCGGCCGCCTTTACCTTGTCAGCAATTTCATCAACACTATCCGTCGCGAAGGCTATATGACGAATTGCCCCAAGGGATTTTTCCCCCGGCTTGTTGGTGAAGATTTCTATAAATGCATTTCCCGCATCCAGCATTATCCCCTCTGGCCACTCTCTTTTTATTGTAAAGCCAAGAAGGTCTATATAAAACTCTTTTACCTTGGCAAGTTCTTCTGCTGTATTACATTTCATTGAATAATGATGTATTCCCTTAATCATATCATCCCCGCACTTTTTTCATAATTCTTCATAATTCTTCATTTTTTTCATAAACGTTCATAATTTTCAAACACAACCCACACAAAACCAATTGTACCATAAATCGTATACCCGCCTCCACTGGTATATGATAAAATAAGAGGGCAAAAAAAGTCGAGAGATAAGATTCCCCTTTAGGCTATTATAAGCGTGCAAGGGAGGTAAGACAGATGGAAGAACAAAGAAAAGCTATACGAGAAATGCAGGATTATATAAGTGAACATATCAGCGAAGATATCACCATAAGTGATCTTGCGAAGCACGTATCCTTTTCACCGTGGTATGTCAGAAAGCTTTTTCTGAAGCATGTGGGAATGACACCAGCAGTTTATATCAGGCGCCTTAAGCTGTCCAAGTCAGCCCTGAGACTTCGAGATGAAAGCTGTCAGATTCTGGACATCGCCATGGATATGGGATTTGGAAGTGTTGATGGATATCAGCGAGCATTCAGACGTGAGTTCGGCTGTAATCCTAAAGAATACTCTACCAGCCCGGTACCGATCTGGCTTTTTACTCCAAATCTAATAATACCTAAAGAAAGGAATAATAACGATATGAGCGAGATAAGAAATGTATTTATTCAGGTTATCGAGAAGCCTGCTAGAAAGGTTATCATCAAGAGAGGCATGAATGCAAATGAATATTTCAGCTACTGTGAAGAGGTAGGATGTGATGTGTGGGGACTTCTCACCAGCATTAAGTCTATAAGCGGAGAGCCTGTATGTATGTGGCTTCCTGAGCACCTTAGAAAGCCAATAACAAATGAGTATGTTCAGGGTGTTGAGGTTGAAGCAGACTACGCTGGTCCTATCCCTGAAGGTTTTGAGATCATCGATCTCCCAGCATCAACTTTCCTTCTGTTTAGAGGAGAGCCTTTCGCTGAAGAAAACTATGTAGCTGCCATTACTGAAATCTGGGATGCTGAGAAGAAGTATAACCCTGATTTCATCGGATATGAGCGGGACGACAAGAATCCTAGAATCCAGCTTCAGCCAATCGGCGATAGAGGATATATAGAGCTTGTTCCTGTAAAGAAGAAATAATGCTACTGTGTAACAACCAAAAAAGAAAAAACTAATGTGTAACAACTAAAAAAAATATATCAAGATAGCTGGGACGAATAATCCCAGCTATTTTTTTCGATCAGCTTTTTTTGACATTTTATCTTTTTGATCCAGTAAGATGTGATATATCAGCATATACAGGAACGCCGTCCTTATACTCCAGCTCAACTTCTCCACATACCAGCGGACGAACATATTCTATCATTTCTGAAGTAACATCATTTCCTGATTCACTGATCCACTCGATTGGAACCTGCTTAACCTGATTAGCGATTCCGCCTAGTTCAGCGGTCTCAATCTTATATTCATAAGGCTCGTTGGATGTACGGACTATAGTAGTCATATATCCCGTCTTACCCATTTCAGCATACTCAACAGCCTTCTCGCCCAGGAGTTCAGACTCCTCAAGGTCAGCTGCAGATGCCATATGAGCCGCACATCTCTGAAGAATATTGATCTCAACAGAACGGCATTTAACGCCTATCTCTTCTTTCACAAGATTTTCCAGAATCTTTCCAACGCCAGATAACTGAGCATGACCAAACTTATCACAGGCTGCCTGGGTTGCAGAAAGATATGTTCCGTTCTCATCCTGCAGACCTTCGGAAAGTGCAACAACTACGTTATCAGTTGTCTCCAGCACTTCCTTAACGTCATTTAAAAAGCTTTCTGTACTGAAAGGAACCTCAGGAAGATAAATAAGCTGTGGGATATCACTGTACTCGTTTCTCGCAAGAGCTGAAGCAGCTGTAAGCCATCCCGCATTTCTTCCCATAATCTCTACTAATGTTACTGTTGGAGTTTTGTATACAGATGTATCATGTGCAAACTCCAGCATCGATGCAACTATAAACTTTGCTGCCGAACCAAAGCCCGGTGTATGATCTGTATTTACCAGATCGTTATCTATAGTTTTCGGAACTCCCGCGAAGCGGATATCAGTTCCAATCCTACTACCATATTCTGCTAGTTTGGATATCGTATCCATAGAATCATTTCCACCAATGTAGAAAAATGCAGCCACCTCGTATCTCTCAAGAATCTCGAAAATCTTTTCATAGATTGACGGATCCTCATCCACTGCCGGCATCTTGTACCTGCAGGATCCCAGATAACTGGATGGTGTCGCATAGATACGACTTAATTCTTCATCACTTAAATCCTCAAGATGGATGAAGTCTTCTTTTAAAACTCCGCTTATTCCATAAAGCGAACCAAATACTTTATCATAGCCTCCACCGGATAACGCTCCTTTAATAACCCCAACAAGCGATGCATTGATAGCTGTTGTAGGTCCCCCTGACTGAGCAACTATGATATTTTTCATTTAATGCAGTATCTCCTTATGTAGCATATTTATATACGTTGTTACCAACGCACACCACGCTACTATCCCATCTGATACACTATCGTTCAATACTCAATCTGTAAAAAACATTTTTTATAGCCACATATATCATATACCCGCCTCCACGAGTATATGTTACAATAAGTACGTAATATGCATAGTAGTGATGAGTATTTTTTCGAAGAGGATGCTTATGAAATGTAAAAAATGCGGTAATGAAATCGCTGCGGGCAAGCTTTTCTGCGACAACTGCGGCACAAAGGTGGAACTTCCAACTCCGCCCAAGTCACAGAAACATATAGAACATATAACTCCTGAGCAGAAGACACATAACATAGCACTGGAGCATAAAAAACGCAAGAAAGTAAGAGTCATCGGTATAATCGCTGTCTCCCTTGTTTTTGTATGCGGCCTGCTAGGGGTTCTAACGCTGATATTTGGGAACCCTATAAATGCTATAGAAGGTAAGGTGAAAAATATGTCCTCCGGCAGGGGCAAAGCAACAACTGAGGCCACCACCGAGGTTACAACCGAGGTTACTACACAAACCACCACCGAAGCTACTACCGAGAAGGCCGCCGCCGTTCCTTATATGGAGGAAAAGAACGTAAAGTTTCTTGATTCGGACGAAACCATGAGCAATCCTGCGTATATATTTCCAGCTGGTGAAGGAGGCTTCTTTGACGCCATCGAATCCTCCGATCTATTCATCAATTCCTCTGAGCTAAAAATAAGCATTTCAAATGTAGACATCTCTGATCCGGATGAAGACGGCTATGTAACCACCAGACTTTACTACAACATTGTGGTACCGATCGAGTTCATAATGAACGGCTTCGAAGGCTACTGGAATCCTCAGGTTTATGCCACCAGGCTGGGAATCGCCGACTATAATACAGGAATGGTCTGTTCCTACAACTCCCTCGACACAGATACAACCGTGGAAAGCTCGGAGTATAATTACCTGTCCATTGCAACCTTCGGAGATGCCGAACTCAAGGATGATGATTTCTACAAAGAAAATATGCTCTATACTGATCTTGAGTTCGACGGCACCAAATACAATGTTGGAGCTGTAGACAGCCTGATCAGCGTAAATACCACCGATGCCGAGCTTATAGCATCCACCGATATTGGCGACAAATACTACAGAGAGGCAGAGTATCAGCGCCTTTTAGTCATTTACGCACCTGAAGACTGCAAAGAGTTTCTCTACCTGGACAAGAAGGGACTCACAAAGAGCGACTACTTCAAAGAACTCGAAACACACGTCATAACCCTTACAGAAGAAGCCTCCGAGACCGATTCCACCGAAGAGGATTCAGCCACAAAGAGCAAACCACTGGGAAGCGGCAAAGACGACTCCCTCGACAACTACCTCTTCATGGATCCGACCAAGACAGGGGACGGTTCTCCGTCTTAAAAAGAAGACAGGGGACTGTCCCCTGTCTTGAATTAGGTTTCGATTTCGAAGGGAAGTCTGTCCAGGATGTCTTTTTGGACGTCGATGCCTGGGTATACTTCAACCAGCTTCAGGCCGTTATCGCCCAGCTCGAAGACGCATCGTTCGGTCACGTAGATAACTCGCTGGCCGTTCTTCTTTGCTCGCTTTGCAGAGAAGCTGATGCTGCGTACATTTTCAACAAACTTGCTGATCGTACCCTCTTCTTTTATTATGACATTTCCATCCTGTTCTTCTACTGAGAGACCCTTGGTATCAAATGTCAGGCAGAAGACGACTGTTCTTGTCTTTGCGGTAATGTTAGCGAAACCGCCAACTCCCGCAAAAGCGCCAGGGCCCTTATGGGCATTTACATTTCCATACTTATCTACTTCCATTCCGCCCATAAAGCAGATGTCAAGACCGCCATTGTTGTAGAGGTCAAACTGATTGGCCATATCGTAGATTGAATCGGCGCCGATTACCGCTCCGAAGACCTTGCCGGATGCAGGGAAGCCACCAACACCGCCGGACTCGACTGTAAGAGTGATCCTGTCCAGCATACCATTTATCTTTGCATACTTTGTAACGGTCTCAGGGATTCCAACACCGATGTTAACTATGTCATCTGCCTTCAGCTCCTGGGCTGCTCTCCTGCCAATTATCTCGGCACAAGGGTTGACAACACTCTTTGTCATAGTACGCTTCTCTAACATTTCAGCCCAATCCTGCCACTGCGAAAACGGAATCTCAAAGCTGCCTGTCAGCGACTCGTATGCAGCGTGTCTCGGTTCTGGCTTGATTGGCACGATGGCATCGACCAGACAGCCAGGAATAATGGTGCTATGCGGACGTGACGGCCTTACAACCAGGCGATCAACCTGAACTATGACAGTACCGCCATTTGCCTTTACAGCCTGAGCGATTGACAAAGCATCGCCCGCCGTGAACATATCTTCAAATGATATATTTCCCTTCTTATCTGCGGCGGTACCCTTGATGATCGCCACATCTATCTTTGGAAGCTTGTAGTAAAGGAACTCTTCACCGTCCAGTTCAACGTATTTTACCAGTGAGTCATCCTTTGAAAGCTTATTTATACCAGGTCCCTCAACACGAGGATCTACGAAAATATCCAGACCAACCTTGGAAAGGGCTCCAGGAATTCCGCCAGCCTGAGCACGAAGCGCATGGGATATGCATCCAAGTGGAAGATTATAGGCTTCAAACTTATCTTCAAGAACAAGCTTCTTGGTGCTGTACATAGCTCCAAAATGTCCGCAGATTATCTTGTCCACCGCGCCATCGCGGATGTAACCCTCAGCAGCCCTGTTCTCATCCCACACACCGAAACCGGCACTGGACACACAGGTAAGATGCTTAGGTGAACCAGTCTTCTTGTACCTCTCATATATTGCTTCGTGAAACTCTACCGGATTATCAATCCCAAGAAACGAATTGAACGCCAGTACATCTCCATCCTTGATCAGCTCAGTTGCCTCATCGGCAGAAAGTATTTTATACACAGTTTTTTTCCAATCCTTTTTTTATTTATCCGCATGTGCAATTAGGGACAGACCTATGTGCAATGGGGACGGACCCCATTGCACATTATACACAAATTTTCCGAATTTGTTAACATAGGGAAGTTTGTAGAGTCCCAGTGACAACTTTTGTTGCGCTTTTGTTATATCCTCTATGTTACTATTTTCCTATATCATAGTTAAAATAGCGCTTAGTGGGCGATTTATGAAAGGATTATTGTTATGCCAGTAGTAAAATATAATGATAATAATGCGGTTATTGATAAGGATGAAACTTCCAGAAATCTGATTGCTTTTCTGGAGAGTAATAAGAGTTTTATCAATTCTAGTCTAAATCTGAATAAGCCTTATGATGAATGGACGGATGATGAGGTTTTTGAAAAGCTCAGTAATGCCAGGAATGAGGCAGGGCTAGGTGGAATTGGTGCTTTTGAGAAGTCAGGCAGGATAAAGAGTTTCAAGACTCGTATGGCTGTTGTAGATAAGATGAACAGCGAGATTGAAAAGTATAAGGATGCCCGGCTTGGTTCTATAGTATTTGCCAATGATTTTAGTAATGCGGCTTATGGTAGGGATACTGATGTAAAGAATCAGAAGCTTCACAGTGTTGCCCTTAACTGGCTTCCTTTTATAATAAACTTCATACAGGATAATCCTGAGAGCTTCTATAAGAATTATAAATCTCTCGAGCCTTATAGAATATTTAATGTTCTTTCAGAAGAGGGGCTTGACTGTGCCACTGTATGTATGGATATGCTCCAGCTTATTGAAGATACAGACATGAATGAATTTGCTTACAATGATAACGATACATTTGTTAAGGATTTTGCATCTAAGTATCAGAAGCTTAAGGCGCTTTCTGAGGGCAGTGCAATCATTGAGTATATTAAGCAGCAAAATAATAACGAATTTTATACAAAAACATCTATTGGTAATAGTGAGAACGAAAAAAGCATTAAGGTGACAGAAGCCAAATGCAGGATGGCCTATGAAATGCTTCAGGACTATGAGACCAGAATGCGTCTCATCTCCTCTCCTTATTATGCCCTTTTTGCAAATAAGGATTTTGAGAAGCTGTCAGTTGAAAAGATAAATGCTTTGAAGAAGCCAGAGGGGAATGAGGCTCTGAATAATTATCTGGATAGTGTTGTGGCATATAAGCAGCTGAAGGCGGCAAAGGCAACTTATAAGGATGTGGATACATCTGAAACGTTAAATATATATATTACTGAGGTTGAGGTTGCTCCTCCAAAGGATACCAGAAAAGAATCAGAGAAAACTATGGAGCTTCTGGAGAGTAAGCTCAAGGTGATGTTTGAGGATAATAAGAGTTCCTCTCATTATAATAAGGTAAAGGCTGCTCTTCGTGAGTATTATAATGAGGAAAGCTCTGAGGATAAGAGCACCAGACTCGCTAAAGCAATAAATGCGGCTGCCCAGTACCTTGTTGAAAGAAATGAGAATTCTTATGATTTCCGAAAGACAAGGTGCGAAGACGTTATTGAGCTGTTTAGCAAGCACAAAATGCAGGTTTTTGAAGAGCAGGCAGCTGAGAATGCTAGGGCTGAGGAAGCGCGTCAGCTTTACGCTCAGAAAGAGAATGATCTCCAACAAAGAGTTGAGACCGCTCATAACCGTGCCGAGGAATATCTTGAGAAAGAGAAAGCTAAGGAGCTTCAGAAGGAAACAGCGGTTAAGGCTAGCATAAAAGAATACAATGAATTCCTTGAGACTCTTAATAAAGTTATAGCTAATTATGATGCTCTCGGTCAGAAGGGCAAGACTGCAGAAGACGCCCAAAATGTGAGAAAAGATGTTCATGATTTCTATGATAAGTATATATTTGCAGGTAATGAGGATCTGGATGAAATGTATGACAAGGAACATATGGAATTCATCCCAACCAAGATGCTTGTGGATTCCCTAAAGGAAAATCTGCTAGCCGCTGACAAAAGCGTATACAAAAAGGAACAGTTTGCAAGCCTTATAAAGAAGGGCGTCAGCAAAAGGCTTTGGGATAACTGTGTATCTAATGATGAAATGCGTACGCCTATCTCAACCTTCCTTAATAAAAATGCTGAAAATGTAACCGAGCAGGACAAAATGAACGCTTATGAATACGCTCTTCATGTGATAGCATTTAAGGCTGATGATCTAAGCTACAATTCTTTCCAGAATATGGGTCTTGGAAAGCTTGGAAGGCTTGCTTTAAATGTAGTTGATTTCGATGAGTCTGGTATAGATGAAAGCAAAAATGAGGTACTTGATAAGCTTCCAAAGGAGCAGCAGGAAAAGCATAAAAAGGATTCTGCTGAGCTTATCTCCTCCTTATCAGGAAAAGATGCTTCACTCTATATGTTCTTGCCTCTTAAGACCGTTGACAGATATGCTGTCACGATGCTGGACTCAATAGGTAATGAGCAGGCTTGTCAGAAGATAATAGATAAATGTGACAAAGAAGCTGGCACTATTAAGGAGAGGCACGACCGTCTGACAGAAGCTATAAATACCGGGGACAGAGAGAAGCTTCTTGGAGCGATCGCATTTTCCACTGGTAAAGACCAGAGTGAATTCGATGAAGTTCCTACGGCAGATCTGCCTGCTATTGCAAAGAAGATGCTGCCTAAGGTTGCATATGATAAGACTTTAGCGCAGATTTATAATACTGATATGAAGCATCTGCTCGATAGGCCTGAGGATTATTACAGGAAGATATTCCTAGATATAGATACAAATAGAAGAAACGAAAAGCTATCAGCAGAAGAGAAAAAATATCTGGCAGAAAAGAAAAAGCTGGAGAATTTGGAGCCAGATAATTCTGTTGTCAGAAGAGAACACGGCTATGCCTATGTAAAGAAGGTTCTGGGACTTAAGGTGATGCCTAAGGAGTCACTGGATAAGCTGGATGACGAGTCTCTCTATATGCTGGTTTCTAATCTTGGTGTTATTAAACATATGGACGGTAATGACCTGCAGATGGGTATTGATGCAATCAGCAGCCTTCAGCTTGGTGATGATATAAAGGCAGGCATTAAGAATACATTGGGTTCTAAGATGCCTGAGAAGAAGGCTCCACTTTTTAATCCGGATTTCGATAAGGATATAGATGAAAAGTATGTTATGGAGCCATTTCATACTCCAGGTATGTATGGCTACATAGATTATAAAAAGCTGGACGAAGCTAAGAAGAACTTTAAGAAAAAGGACGTTGAGAAGAAGATACAGGAAGTTAATAAGCCAAAGGATTGGTCTAACGAAAGCAAGAATCTTCTGGATCTTATAGGCGATCTTTATCTTGCTGCCGGCAGTACACCGATGAATGCTAAACAGCTGGCAAGAATAATTGGCAAGAATCCAACTATTATCGCTAACCAGATTAACCATATGAATAAAATGAATCAGCAGGATATGTTTGCACAGCTGGGGAAGGGCCTTTCTCCTGTTGAGAGAATGTTTGTTGAAGGTGCTAAACCAATAATTGAGAACCTCGCCGTATTCTTTGATAATGCTATAACTGCAAAAAATGGCCTAAATAAAAAAGAGGTTAATGCCGAAGATATCAAGGAAATAATAAAAACAATACCGATAGATATTGATCTGAAGCAGGCATCTGACCAGCTTAATAAGGTTGCTAATGCTGGAGAAACTGAGATCATCAGGCTGATGCATGAAGCGACGGATGACTGTTTTGATCAGCTTGAGGGATATGGCGTCCCTGATCTTCTTAATGAGGAAAAAAGTGTAGAAAAAGATAAAGAGACTCTTTCTTATATTCATAACAGTCTCAGATATAATAAGGATTTTGGTCAGGGTAAATTCCTTCAGACTCTGATGAATGATTACTATAAAGAGGCTAACCCAACTGACAGACGTAATATGCTTTCATTCATAATCAAAGGCTTTAAGAATGGCGATAAGGTAAACGAGAAGCAGGTGGGCGGCGATTATTTTGCTTCTTCAATGAAGGGTGCGGGTCCGCTTATGCAGAAGATGATGCAGGGCGTGCCTGAGTTTATGGTTGTGCCTGAGCTACGAGGCGCTATCAATGTCGTTAAGTCTGACCTTTGTCCGATTTCTAATAGCCATGTTAAGAAGGTTATAAAAGATATAAAAGAAAAAGCAGGCAAGAACATACAATCTCTCAAGGTTAACGAAAGACTCGGCGCGGCGTCTGTGGCAGAGACATTTAGCTGTACAGTTGTTGATAAGAAAAATAAACGTGAGGAGGTTGTAATTAAGATCCTCAGACCGGATGCAAAGGCTCACATGAATAGAGAGCTTAATTTTATGAAGAAAGCTGCAATTGTAGCAGACTTGAATAAAAACCTGGAGAAGCTATTCAGGGCAAAGTATAAGAATCAGATTCCTAAGCATACTCCTAAAGCTACTGAAGCAGGATTCCTGGCTCAGCTATCTGAGATTGAGAAGGAGTTTAATTTTAAAAATGAAGCTGATAACATAGAGCTTGGCGACAAGAAATATGCCGGAAAGAAGGAAACAGTCAAGTCCGTTAAACTGTTCAAGGATATTCCTAGCAGCGAGAATTATCTTGTAATGACCAAGGCTAATGGTATAACCCTTGATAGACACATAAAGAATGTCAGAACTCTGAACCAGAATGCTCTGAAGCCATTTGAGGTTAAGGAAGGTGCTCATTCTATTCGGCATAAGGCTAATCTAAATAATATTACTGAGCTTCGTAAATATCAGAATAATCTGAATGAAAGTCTAGAGCTTACTCTGAAGTATGGCGAACAAGTGAAGGATGTTGCTCAGGTCTGGACCAATGAAGCGCTCTATGGTTCGGCGTGGAGTATTTTCAATAATTATAACTTCCGCCATGGTGATCTGCATTCTGGAAATATTATGGTTGATAAAGACAATGCGACCATTCTTGATTATGGAAATGCGTCCGAGCTGCACCATGAGAAGGTTACGATAATTATGAAGATGATGTCATCGGTTGTTCTTAGCAGACCAGATTTCTTTGTAGATGCATTTGAGGAGTTCCTTAAGGTTTCTATATCTGAGGATCCTGAGGGTCCTGGTCATGTTGGCTATGCACTTCCTTCACCTAAGGTTCGCGATGAATATACGAAGAGGCTTAAACAGATCTTTGAGACCGGCACGCCTGAATCTTCAGGAATTAAGGTGCTCCTTGCTCTTACTACAGCACAGGAGCTGGGTATTAAGCTTCCTATGGAGCTTCAGAATTTCTCCCAGTGTCAGCAGAGACTTGAGAACAGTATGGCGGAGGTCCGTCAGGCTGCCATTGATCTTAAACAGAACATTGAAAAGCTGGAGAGACTTCCACTTGAAGACAGTATAAAGAATTCCTTCGATCCATTTGCTGTATTCCAGCGTGAAATGTTAAAGAAGATTTTCGATGATACGTATGTATATAAGGATTCTATAGCGTGTGCTCATAGTCTGGTTGAAGAGTTCGAACCGAAATCTATAACGGATATGATAGCTGGAACGACTGAACTTAAGCGGGCTGTTTCCAAGGGTAAGAATGTCGATAAGGAACTGGAAGCTCATAAGAAAAAGATCTATTCACATTATAATATACTTCTTGAAACATCCGTTGGAACAAAAAACCTGACAGCTGATTCTTTCCCTGGAATGATTCAGGAATTCAGAAAGGTTTATGCTGATTTTAAGAAGGAATATAGCGAGAAAGGAAAACTAAGCAGGAAGACTAAAAACAAAGCCACTTCTGTATCGAGTTTCTTCACGCTGGGTTCATCACTCACCAATCTTCTTTGTGCGTATGCGGATACGACTTATATAAGAGAGCTTCATAACAAGGCATTTTGCAAGAAATATGATGAGGTGGCGTTTGAAAAGCTGATGGCGATATGCGAGGTTGACATTACATCTATTTCTAAGAATGCGAAGATTGTTGACCTGAATGTCAACTATTCTAAGCTAAATAAAGAGCAGGAAAACGAACTAAATGAAGGCTATATCGATGCTATGAATGCCATCGAGGTTGAGCACCTGAAGCAATGCCGAATAATTGATGAATTTACAAGCACCTTGCGTGATCCATCCAAGGATGATGAATTCGCTAAGGGAATGGAGCGAGTATTTAAGGAAAATCCTAAGATGGAGGCGGACTATCAGCTTTATAAGAAGTATAGGGATCAGTTTAATAATTCCAAACTTGAAGAAGGCTATGAGTCCCTAGTTGAAACAAGAAGGAAAATGGTTCAGCTGGAAAATACCATAGTGAAGGATTACGCTAATCTATGCAAGACTGAATTCAGGAAGACTCTTGAGGTGACCCAGCAGACACGTAGTATGGAAAATGTAATGAATAGTCCTCATATTCCAGAGTATGTGGACGTTATCGGTAAGATAATGATTGATAATAAGGTTTCAACCTACAAGAGACTAGGATCCAAGTTTACCGATGAGTTCAATAAGCTTGAGGAAAAGCAGAAAGCCGAGGAGGCAGCTGAGGAAGCAGCTCAGAATGATGATGTCACTGATAAGAAGGACAATGAAGCAAAGGCTGATGGCAAATCTAAAAATCCTAAAGGAAAAGATTCCAAGAGTAAGGATTCCAAGAGTAAGGATTCCAAGGGTAAGGACTCCATAGGTAAGGATAATCCAAAGAAAGGTAAATAATGCGTAGTTTGTTGCGCTTTTGTTATACATTTCAGTATATAATCTATTTTGTACTCGAAAATACACTAAAGAACTATTGTATATTTATTAATAGCGGAGGTCACAAAAATGCCAAAGAAAAAGAATGACAAACAACCTAATCTTAAATATGCTCCAGTAAAAATGGAAGGAACATTTACTGATGAAGATCTTATAAAATATAATACTATTATGATTGCGAAATCATATGATCTTAGTTCTATTTTACCATTTATGGATCCTAAAGCTTCTGCTGAAATCAATGAGCTGCAGAATCAAATAAGAGAATCTGACGAACAACTAGCGGTATTTCTTACTACTTCTTGTAAAATGGGTGGGGCTCCAACAATCAAGGAAGATTTTGATGAAGAAATATTTAAAAAATCAAATGTTACAATACCAAAATGTATAAGATCAGTTTATAACTATATAGATAATATGGATATTGACAGGAAAGCCTTTACCAAGCAGGTAAAGTCCGTGGCAATTTGGAATGACGTAGAAAGAGGAAATATACTTGAGGCAATGTCCGAGGATCTTCTTCTTTGTAATTTCAAATCACAGCTTTCAGGAGCAGCCCCAGACATATTCAAAGTTGACAGTCCAATGAGTAAAGCTTCAGAACCCAAAAAGGTTCTTAATAGATGCCGAGAGGATGGAATCCTGAATAATCTTATGAATACATATGAGGCTGGTACAAATCTTTTAGAGCTTGAAATAAAGAAGAACAAGGATAAGAAGACTGGCTGGGACGCATCAAAGGAGAAAGCATATCTTGCAGGCATATATGAAAACTTCGCTGAACTGATAAGAAATGAGGATGAACTCAAGAAGCTTCCTGATGATATTCAGAATAATTCTGCATATCTTGGTAATGGTATAGAACATCTTACAGCCAGAGGACAGAATGAGGGACGATCACCAGTTTGTTACGTGGAAGGTGCAAAATGGAAAATGAAGGCCATCGAAAATGGATGGTCTGCTGATGGTCTTGGAGCAATAAATGTTCCTGGAATACTGGATGGAGCTATTCAAAAAGCTAAGTACGATTATGAGTTTGCTGGAAATATAGATAAACTGAATCAGCTGAAGGAATGGGAAAAGAAAGTATTTATCCCTTTCAAGACTATGATTCTGTCTAAAAAAATCAACTCTGCAAGAGATATGATCGAATGTACCAATGCCATCATTCAGTTTGATAAGCAGCTTCAGAATGATAGCTATATTAAGAAGAATCCAGAACTTTTAGGTGACAGCTTCGGTGCGTGTAGAGATGTAGTCCTTCCTAAAACCAAAAACAGGCTCATTGATGCTCTTGACAGGGAGCTTGAAGGTGGAAGAACTGAAGTAGGAATAACCGCAAAGGATCTTAAAAAGGCCGAGTATAGTGATGGCATGAAGGATATGCTTAAGAGCATTAAGAATACTGAAGATCCAACTGCCCTTGAAACCCTTGCTGCTGCTTATATCAGTTATAAGTTCCTTAACGGAAAGGTTATGTCTGCACATCCTGAGCTTTTTGATGCAAATAATACCAGCTACAGGGGAATGACTGATCAGCTAAATAATCAATGTAAAGCATATGCAAAGAAACTGATATCAGCTTTAAAACCTGAAAATGGTGCTGAGCTTGCTGATATGCTTGAGTACGGTGATCACGATCCATATCTAAGCGATATAAAGGACAGAATCTATGCTATAGATAAGAGAAATGCCATGGAGGACTTTATTACAGGAAAACTTGGTGGTCGTAATCCTGAGAAATCTGTTAAAGAAGTCTATGACATAATGAAACAGGCTGATAAGGGTGTCATTTCAACCAACAGCAGATTCAGCGATGTAATGAATAGCCTGGAAAAGATGGAGAAGGCCAGACAGGAGGTTGCATTTGATCTCAGAAAGAAGAATCTTAGTGATGACGCTATAGTTCCAGATTCAAAGAAGATGAAGGAGCTGGATAAGCAGCAGACTGAGATATCTGATACTATCAATTCTTATCTTACAGATAAAGAGAAGAAAATAAGAGATAAGGGTGGCGATCCAAATACTGAAGAAGGCATAGCTCTCCTTGGAAGAAATGGAGCAAAAAGATATAAGGCTATGATCGAGGCTAGAAAGCTTCTGCTTCATTCAATTCAGTCGAAGGAGCATTTTAAAGAGAATCTTCCAACTATACGTGACAGAGAGATACTTCAAAAAACTGCTAAAAAAGATTTCGAAATAGATGCAAGCGACTTTAGAATCGGTGCAACCTATGAAATGTTCAAAAGAAAGATAGATACGCTTAGAGATGCCAGCATATCTGAATATGATAAGAGAGTCGCTGAAAATGAACGTTTTGACAGCCTTAAGCCTGAAGAGAAGGCGAAGGAAGAAATGAAGAAGGCTCACGAGAATACGATCATCGAATCTGCTAAGAAGTCTATGTACTGCGATATGACTATTAAGATGACGACAGACATGAGAAAGGAGCTTATGAATAGCGCTCCGAAGAGTTATGAGCATCCTAAGGTTTCATCAGGGATGAGCCAGAGCGAGAAAGAGGCTGCTAAAAAAGCCAGAGAGATCTCTATAAAGAATGAAGTGAAGGCTGGCAGAGAATTCTATAAGAAGTCCAAGCAGGTGTTAGCTGACATTTCAACCTCTATAAATGATTTTGTAAAAATCGAGAACGGAAAGGTTACTATAAATCCAAACTCAGAGCAGCTCACTACCTTCGAAAATATCGTTATGAAGCAGGGACAGCCTTTTGAGGATAAGTTTAAGGAAAATGTACTAAGCGAGAACCAGAAAGGAAGCATACTTCCTTCAAACATCTCAAAGATCAGAGATACGGCTTTAACAACCTGTATCGAATCCTCTAAGGATCCTGCAAGCAGAAACAAGTTCAAGGCCCTAAGCGAGGGTGTTGGATCAAATGCCTATAACAAGGTTATTGACAAGGAAGCTAAAGAAGCCGAGGCCGCTAAAAAGGCAGAGGCTGCAAAGCAAGCCAAGAAAACTGGAAATGTAGTCAAACCTAAATAAAAAGACAGGGAAAGAGCTCAGCTTGAGCTCTTTCCCATACCCTTGATAATATCTATAGTTTCCAGGTCTTCCTTGGTCAGCTTTATATTGGCACGGTATTCCTCTCCGTCTGTAGCTATAAACTTTACCTCCATAACGGAACCTTCGGTTAGTCCCTTTGCCCCAACTGATTTCAGGAACTTTCCGAACTTTGGATGCTGTTCTTTAAATGTACCAAGCCTTCCTGCCAACTGTATCATGTCCATTGGATTCATTATCTGATATCCCTCTTTTCGTAATTATTCTACTGCAATTATTCCGCAAATATCCTATCACAGGATTTCGCCACATTCTTATATATTTCGTCAGGCGATATTCCTATGTTAAACTCGCCATTTTCATATAGTATATTGCCGTTGATCATTGTCATCTTAACGTTGGTCTTCGAGCCTGAATAAACTATATTCTTCGCTATATTATGTATTGGCTGCATATTTGGAGCATATAGATCAAGCATTATGATATCCGCTTTCTTGCCAGCCTTCAGGGAATCACAGTCCCCCCGTCCCATGGCCACGGCACCGCCCTTTACAGCCATCTTCAGAACCTCAACTGCATCAACAGCTGATGCATCGCTTTCCCTGTATTTTCCAAGTCCCGTTACAAGAAACATTTCCCTGAACATATCAAGACAGTTATTGCTTGCAGGCCCGTCTGTGCCGATACCAATGTTGATTCCTTCCTGCATATACCTTGTAATAGGAGCTATGCCACTGGCCAGCTTCAGATTCGATGCAGGATTTGTAACTATAGAGATACCGCGTTTCTTTATGATCTCTATATCATTATCACTCACGTGTACCCCATGAAAAAGCGTGCCACCGTAGTTAAACATTCCTATGGAATCAAGGTACTCCACCGGAGACATACCATATCTAACTCTACACTCTTCTACTTCCCTTGAAGTTTCTGAGCAGTGCGTAAAAATGGGCTGCTTCAGTTCATTCGCAAGCTCTGCTATCCTGCCGAGAAGCTCCTTGGAGCAGCTGTACTCCGCGTGAAAACCAAGCACAAAGCTTATAAGCGAATCCGGCTGATTCATAGAAGTAAAATCTTCTCTAAGACTTTCTGCCGTTTCCTCTCCTCCAAAGACCGCTCCACAATGAACCGATCTCATACCGCTGTCAGCCATAGCCTTCGAAACCATAGCATTATTTAAGTACATATCGCATACAGATGTAATGCCGCTGGTAAGATACTCCAGCACCGCAAGGAGAGCACAGTAATAGAAATCCTCGTCTCGCAGCTTTGCCTCATAAGGAAAGACCGCCTTTGTGAGCCAGTCCTGAAGTTTCATATCATCAGCGTGTGAGCGTAGAAATGTCATAGCCGAGTGTGTATGGGCGTTCTTGAAACCTGGCATAAGGAGATTTCCCCTAACATCTATCTCCCGGTCCCACTTTTCTTTATCGGCTTGCAAAACATTTTCTTTATCAGTCTGCAAAGCATTTTCTATAGCAGCTTCTTCTGAATCACCTACATAGGTTATCCTATCACCGCTGACGTGCAGTTCCCCATTTTCTATAATATCCAGCCCGTCAGCCATCGTAAGTATTCTTGCATTATAAAATCTTATATTCATATAAGCCCCCCGACTTTTGAATAATAAAATGGTATACTAGAATCTCTTTATTGCATTTGTAACCAGCTTCTTAAACAGTGGTGCTGACGCCTTTCCAGCGTCTATAACCTCCTGTTCTCCCAGCTTCTTTCCGTCTATTCCAGCTGCATAATTGGTAATACAAGAAACTCCGCATACTCTCATTCCTGCGTGATGAGCCGCTATGGCCTCAACAACTGTACTCATTCCTACAGCATCCGCTCCCAGCGTTTTAAACATTCGTATCTCAGCAGGTGATTCGTAGGAAGGACCTGTGGTCTGTATGTATGTTCCCTCTTTTAGATTTATTCCAGATTCTGCAGCCGACTCTCTTATCCTGTCACAAAGCTCCAGATCATAGACATGAGTCATATCCGGAAATCTTACCCCCAGCTCCGGTATATTCTCTCCAACAAGTGGATTAGGTACAAATGATGAAATATGATCTGTCAGCATCATAAAATCACCAGGACTGAAATCTGAATTGATACCACCTGATGCATTTGTCAGAAACAGGATATTTGCACCCATTAAATGCATAAGCCTGACAGGAAGCACTACGTCACTGATGGGATAGCCCTCGTAGTAGTGGACTCTTCCCTTCATACATATAATCTTCTTTCCCTCGATGGTTCCATATATGAACTGCCCCACATGACCAGGTGCAGTAGATATAGGAAAGCCCTCTATATCGCGGTAATCTATAACCCCTTCAACCTCAATATTATCTGCAAAGCTTCCAAGGCCCGACCCAAGAACAAGGGCAATCTCTGGCACAAAGTCCGTCTTCCTTCTTACATCGTCGTAGCAGGTCTTAAGCTTCTCATATATAGGATTCATAAACTCAGCCCCCTTCTCTTTAGCGTCGCAATTTACCTATCATTTTATAATAACGATCTTTATCCTCGTACATTCTCTTATCTGCAATCTCCTGCAAAGCGGTCATATCGCCGTCATAATACTTCTCATAAGCAAGACCAACAGATACGCTTACATTAAACTACTTTTCAATATACCATAAACGACCTACCATGAACAGAAATTAAAAAGACAGGGGACGGTCTTTATTAAAAACACTTTTTGTCGTGCGCCTGATCGCAGTTTGATAGATTAGCGCATTTGTAGCAAACTTCATTTTTGCAGGTATCTTTTTCGAAGAACTCTCTGATATTTTCGAGGGTAGTATCTGCAATATTGGTTAAGGCTTCTTTTGTAAGAAAGGCCTGATGAGATGTTACTATTACATTTGGCATGGATATAAGTCTCGCCAGGGTATCATCATTAACTATATGATTCGAATAGTCGTGGAAGAATATGTTGGATTCTTCTTCATATACATCTAGGCAAGCCGCACCTATATGGCGTGCCTTGATACCTTCAACTAGTGCCTCAGAATCAATCAATGCTCCTCGGGATGTATTGATGATCACGACGCCCTTTTTCATTTTAGCCATGCTTTCTGAATTGATCATATGCAGGTTTTCATCGGTAAGCGGGCAATGAAGTGATATAACATCGCTTCTTTCCCACAATTCATCCAGTGTCACATATTCAATTCCAGCATCTACAGCAGGGTACTTATCATAAGCTATAACCTGCATTCCAAATCCACGACAGATATCTATAAATATCCTTCCTATCTTACCTGTTCCAACTACACCCACAGTTTTTCCGTGAAGGTCAAAACCTGTAAGTCCATTTAGACTGAAATTAAAATCTCTTGTTCTGATATAGGCCTTATGAATCCGTCTGATGGATGTAAGAAGAAGCGCCATAGCGTGCTCAGCCACAGCATAAGGTGAATATGCAGGAACACGGACAACGTGAATCTTCCCGTACGCATATTCTACATCAACATTGTTGTATCCTGCACAACGAAGAGCTATAAGCTTGATTCCCATGTTATAGAGCTTATCTATGACGGCTTTATTAACATCGTCATTTACAAAGACGCAGACAACATCATTTCCCTCGGCAAGCTTACAGGTATCCTTTGATAGTCTTGTTTCAAGAAATGTAATCTCATATTCATCATTCACATTTGAATTAACAAATGACTCCTTGTCATAATCCTTTGAATCGAAAAAAGCTATTTTTATCTTATCCATACAGTCCTCCTTTTTTACTAAAGATGGAATTTAATAACTAACAATTCACAAAGTTATTATATCACGATTGGTGATTCATTCCCCTAACAAATTCCACTAATAAAAACTAAGATTTCCAATAAAGCAATTTCAATATCTACACCCATCCAATTCTTATCAGAGCTTGCCAATCGTCTCTTATATCTCTCATTACTAAATGTCACTTCTAGACGCTTGATAATATCTGCCATATTGTTTTCTCTCATTCCGGAATCACCAAAAATAAACTCTTCAAAACAATTTTTTAATTTATCAATTTCTACTTTATCCTTAAGATAATACATATCAAATATATCCTTAAATCTCGTAGATGCTGCACCAAACTTGAGAAGAGATCTTAGTTTTTCAGTAAGCATCTGTTCTTTCGAATTTATTAATAGACTAACCCCTTCGTCATCATATGCTAAATCAAAACAGAATTCTTCCTGTTCAATATCTAAATGAGTATGTACTCCAAGGTCTATCTTACTTTGTACACTTACACCATCTATATCAGTAACATTAACATATACTCTTTTTCCATGATAATCCTGCTGGCTTAACTCAGTTATTTCACCTATCCTTTCAAAAGTAACTCCCTCTAGAACATTTAGCCTATCTATGAAGACATCAATAGATTGGTCACTTAATGAATACCTTATAAAATCTATATCCATATCCTGTGTCGCACGCCTAACATCTCCCGTTATCTCTCGCATCACTACTCCACCTTTAATTGTTACATTTCGATTCAGATTACTATCCGCAATAGCTTTTAATACAATATCTTGACACACCTTTGCAATAAGATTTGCACCTGTATATCCAGACTTTTCATTTGTTCGCATTAACTCAGTAATCATTCCCATTACAAAACCTCCGTCTCAAATGCATCTAATATAAAATCACTCTTAGGTAGCTCTTGTGCCATATCCTGTATAAATGCAATATCCATTTTTTCAATTCTTTTTCTGTAATTTTGTATTATTTCCTTATAATAATCGTATGGAAGTCGCTTTTTATTTCTAAACAATTCCAAAAGCATCCTTTCATTCCCATACATTCTTATTAACTCTCCATCTACTTCATAATCTATCATCCCTAGTTCAAGACTCTTGAAATTATCAAAATACTGAACAACACGTTGATCTGATATTTTCGAAGCATCCTTATCCGTAACAAGATGATACTTATCAGGAATAGAATCTGTTAGTCCAAGGTAATAAAATGCGCTATTCATTGTAAATACCGCTTTCGGGTATTTTTTAGATATTATTGTAGTTTCAAATTCAAAATCCTTATCAGAATATATTCCCGATTCAAGTTTTTTTATATAACCAGAATCTATAGCTTTTCTAATCTGATAATCATTTTTGTATTTCTTCAAACACTCTTTATATGTCATAATCATTTAGGTAAACCTCCGTAGTTTTATACTATTTTACGGACTTTTACCTAAATATACTTCATTTGAAGTTTTTTTTCAATACTGACACTACAATTATATTATAGAGATTATTATCAATTTGTCATTGAAGTTGTAATTCAATGCTATCTTTTACTGTGAATGATTTTTCTTTCCAGGTAAAAAGAACGCTTCAGGCTTCAAACCTAAAGCGTTCGGTACAACTCAACAATTCTATTTTTTCTGATAACTTAGAATTTTAGTTCTTTTTCTATGATTATAATTGATTCTTCATGTTCCCCAATCATTTCAACAGATCATTTAATCTAAATCTTCTCCAACAACCCAGAGCAGTTTATCAGCTGGAGCAACCTTATATTCACCAACGCCTTTTCCTATACGAAGATAGACATTTTTTATACCAGCCTGAATGATCATTCTCGCGCATAGTGGGCATGGTCTTGCTTCGTGGATTGAACTGTCTTCAGGATTAATCCCTGTAAGATATAGATCAGCTCCGAGAGTTTGTTCTCTGGAACAATTAAGTAATGCATTTGCCTCTGCATGAACAGCTCTGCAAATATCATACCCCTGCCCCTGGTGAAGATTCTTTGCTTTCCTTGGACAATACCCTATATCACAACAGTTCTTCTTTCCTCTTGGAGCACCGTTGTAACCAGTAGATATTACAGCGTCGTCTTTTACTATGACTGCACCATATTTTCTTTTTAAACAAGTGCTACGATAAGCAAATACTTCAGCTGCATTCAGATATGTATCAATCTTTGTCACTCTCTCTTCATTGGAATTTGTGATTACCATTTTTCTTCCTTTACTACTTCATTCTCTATTAATCTTAATTCTTAAGGGTAAAATATAGCTTGGTATATTTTATCATATTCATATTCAGAAACATAAGTGAAACTGTATTCTTCTCCGCCTGTCGTAAAGTAAAAAGTATACTCAATTGGATGACTGTTATACTTAAGATCTTCAGTGACTTTAGAATACTCATCCCATATTTCATTAAATTCATCTTTTGTGATTGAATCAAATTGTCTGGACGAAGTAAGACTACTGTATTCATCCGTGTTTATACTTACTTCTCCAAGCTCAGGGTAAATATTGAAAATAGGCATAATCGTATAAAGGTATTCATCTGTTGTCAGGTAATAATAATCCTTCGAATTATATGCTTCCAACATCATACTTACCGGACTCTCCCAGATATGCTTACCCATAATTGAATTGGGGTAACTTGCAACGTGCACATCATGAGCATTTATCTTAGCGTTCCATACCCTTCGGGTTGTATGACTATACTCTGTTTCAGTATAATTCTCTTCAACCACTGCATCTGGATCAATAGAACGTGCATATTCAAGAGCATCCTCATACGAGTAGTGTTTCTTTGAATAGCCTTTAGGAGGATCGTAAAAATATATAGTAAGCGAACCAATTATCCAAATGAATAAAGCCGCAAATATAACAAGTATTACTTTAATACTTTTCGGAATATGAAATCTTATTTTATTGTTTTCCAATTATCAAATCTTCTTTCTGTACATTATCGATACTCAGATGCTACCAATAATATACATCTTCAAGCCATCATTCTATATGTATAGGTTTTAGTGTGTTTTTAACCAGTTTTTTACTATGCTTTCAAAGATTTCCGGCTGTTCTATCTGAAGATTATGACCTGCATTTTCTACCGCAATATATGTTGAGTTAGTGTACTTCTCCATAAGATCAAATTGATCTTTATATCCTACCTCTGTATCCTGTTTTGCAGCGATGATGAGACATGGAATCTCACATGATTCCTCTATATCATCTGGATCAAAAGTGAAGCTTCCATCAAGGACATTGTTTAGGAAATCCCAATCCGCACTTTCCAAAGCAGGCATCAGATATTTCTTATATCTTTCCCAGACGACTTTAGTCAGAACAACGTTCATGAGAGTAAAGCTCTCACGTTCTTCTTTAGTTAATGAGCCTAGTAATTCATCATCTCTTTGCACAACTTTCAGCTGTTCTACACGGCCTTTTTTTACTCCCGGTATCATACATGGAACAAGCAGAATTATCTTGCCGATCAACTCTGGAAACTTGTTAACGAATCCTCTTGCGAGGAGCCCTGCATAGGACTGACCTATGATTATAAAAGGCTCCTTTATTATATCAACTGCAAACTCGTGTAACAGCTTTAATATATCATCTGAATTCTTGACATCCCCGTGTTCAGAATCGCCCATTCCCGGAAGATCTATATAGAACCTTTTATATCCATCTACCTCACGAAAGATCGGTTCAAAAGCTCCCTTCATTGTGAGCTTACTGATTCCCCATCCGTGAATAATAAGAACCGGTTCTCCTTCACCTATTACTTCATAATACAAATTAGCGAACTTCATATATTATTACCTTGTTTCCTTCAGCTCACTCTTTTCTTCTATTTCTCTCGTTACCTAAAACCTTTCCCAATGGATCTGCGCATCATAATCCACATCAAGCTGCTTAGTAGTTGCTGCATCCTTAGCAGGTCGTCCAATACCTATAAAACATGGGATTAAATATTCATCAGGTATATTTAACGCTTCTTTAGCTACCGACTCCTCGTTCCCCAGAGGGATTCTGACGTTACATCCATAACCCTCTGATGTCGCCGCAAGCCACACATTTTCTATGCTGCACCATATAGAGGCATAGCAGTTAAGATCTGATAGGCACGAAGGATTCAGTATATCTACCTTCTTTTTCATTAACGGTATTATGATTGCTGCAGCGTCGATCAGCATTCGGTATTGTTTCGGTACGGCAATCTGATAGCTCTCCTTCTGAACAGGATCAAAGATAAATGTCATCGCATCGACATCCTTAACTGTAAGGTTCTTAGGAACCCCCTCTATAACTCGTTTCATCATCTCCTTATCTGACACCACGATATAGTGCCAATCTCTGAAATGATCATTTGCAGGCGCCGAATATGCTGCCTTAACTATCTTTTCCATTATATCTTTAGGTATACTCTCATCTTCAAAATCTCTAATACTATGACGCTCATTTATTACTTCATAAAAATCCATACGACTATTCTCCTTATAACTCAAACAATTCAATCAATTTATTCAATCTGAAAAATGCATCTTTCATTTACTACTCCATAATATCATTAAAGAAATATACTGTGAAATGAATTTATGTTATTATTTATAATCAAATGGAATAAATACACTTAATAAATTAACGACGTAAAATGAACTGTTAGAGAAGGAGATCACCATGACAACATCTCAGCTTGAATGCTTTATCAGCCTGGCCGGCACTCTGAATTATATGAAGACAGCAGAGCAACTCGGTCTCACACAGCCTGCTGTATCAAAACAGATACAGACCTTAGAAACAGAACTCGGATGCAAACTCTTTAACAGAACTACTCGGTCCGTAACGCTGACTGCAGCAGGTACGGCTTTTCTTGCTGACGCAAATACTATAATCGACACCTTCTATCACTCCAAAGAACGTATATCCAATTATCAGGAAAGGGAGATTCATTCTCTTAAAATAGGCTATATGGATACGCACACAATAAACCTTATAAGTCAGATTCTTAAGCCGCTCCTCACATTAAAGCCTAATGTGATACCTGAGTTTACCCAGGACCAGACAGATGCTAACTTAAGCCGTCTGGTAAACAACCAGTTGGATCTTATCATCGGCATGAAAGATGCAAAGTTTATGGACTCCAATATAACGTTTACCAAGTTATACGATGAGGAGTTATTCTGCGTTATTAATAAAGAACATCCATTAGCAAAAGAATTACGAAAACATAAAAAAAAGACGGTAACCACACAAGATCTGTGGGATTACCGCCAGATTATTTCTGTTCCTCCTTATCTGATTAGGAACCTCTTTTCAAGAAGACGATATATCGTCCCTGTGAATGAAGATATAGACAATGCTATATGTTCTAATGCCAGTGAAACATACGGTCTGCTCCTTGCAAACTTTGGATATGCACTCCTTCCAGGTTATGAAATACTAGATCACAAAGATCTTGTCACATATAAGTGGGAGGAATCTCCTCACGCACCTTTCGGAATCTACACCAAGTCGTCTATCCTCAAGGACAAAACCTCTTTGGAATATTCATTTATCCATCTTGCAAAGGAAAGCAAGAATTAAAGCAGCATCTTTACAGACCTTCCAGCAACATTTTTTGTCCTTTCACTTGTTTTTGTTGCTTTTTTTCCTTCTATTCAGTACATTTACAGCCTTTTCAGCAACATTTTTTGTCCTTTCACTTGTTTTTGTTGCTTTTTTTCCTTCTATTCAGTACATTTACAGCCTTTTCAGCAACATTTTTTGTCCTTTCACTTGTTTTTGTTGCTTTTCCCCCTTCTATTCAGTACATTTAGGTCAAGTCCTTCACTTGTAAATTATGATAAACTTTAAGGTGTTCAATTTGTTCTTCATATGATAATGCCGGTTTTAATTCCATTCATTATCCTCCTAAAAAAAATGTCCCACCATGGTCCGCAGTGCACGAATGCCTTATGCGTGGTGGGCTCTATCAATATTATAGTACCTCAACTATATAATATTGTCAACGCATACCGTAAAAGAAAAAAGCCCACCTTAATCCGCTGTGCACGAAGTGAGCTCTATCATCATTATCTTAAGTTGCAAATTTTTATATTGCTTAAAAATGACATAATAAAAAACTCCCTTTAAAAAATTATTTCTAGATAACCAACAGATTATGCTAGAATAAGCTCATATATTATATAGGAGCAGAAAATGTTACACTACATCCTTATATTTTTTATATATGCAGGATTTCTTGGAACAGTTTTTAACCTGAAGGAAGGTTATAGAGCTGACAAGAACACAGTAAACTGGCCACCTGCGGTTCTCTTTGGTGGTGTATATTTCATTTTGCTCACAATACTATATGAAAAGTTTCTTGTTTATATTCTGCTAAATATGGTTAATAGTCTTGGCACATTCCTAGCTTTCTCAACCATTGGAAGTGGAATGTACATGGTTCTTTTTTCATTTGGGACGCTTGCACTCAGCAAGCTTACACTCTGCAAAAGCCCTGATCTATGGACATACATAGTATTCGTAATTGGGCTTATCATAAATGTCACACTAATGTTCAAAGTTGCCACTCTCAACTACGCAGAAATGGTTAAGAACTTTGGCGATGCAGTATTTGAAGATTTCTACCTCTCTCTTTCTGAGACCACACGAACTGACACTGCCAACAAACTGCTGGACCTTAAATGGATCGTCATGTGTATTCCGAGTGTGTTTTATATAATTCAAATAGCGAAAGGCCTGAAAAAGGACCTAATCTATCGTCATGAAAACATATAGACAAATACCGCAAACGCAGAAAATAAAAATATTACACATATGGTAGTAACAATGAATCTTGCCAATACTTTTGACCTTATCTTTCTATTCTCTTTCTTTGCGCGTACACATTCCACAATTAATGCAATAAAAGAATATAACGCAAATATAGGAATTCCTATCCATACTATTATAATTAGCAAAACATTTATTAATTCCATAAAAACCTCATAATATTATCTGAAATATAACCTGCGCTTATTCTATCATAATTCTAAATGAAATCAAAAAAAACGCTTCAAGTTCAAAAACTTAAAGCGTTTTTACATCAGCTTTCTTGCTTTATCTATGGATATCAGCTTCACAAAATCATTCTTAGGTATCGGCTTTGAGAAGTAGTATCCCTGCAGATAATCAACCTTCAGTTTTTCCAGCATTTCCTTCTGTTCTTTGGTCTCAACGCCTTCAACAAGGATCTTCCTCTTCATCTGTTGGATCATACGTATGGTATTCTCTAGTATTGTCATTCCCAGCTCGTTCTCGTCTGCGCCCCATAGTATGCTCTTGTCGATTTTTATAACATCAAAATCCAGCGAGAAGATGGAATTAACGTTGGAATAGCCTGTTCCATAATCATCCATTGAGAACAAAAATCCTTCTTTCCTAAGTCTGGAAATGATATTCTTAAAGATCTCATAATCACCAGCAGCGATGGATTCGGTTATCTCAAAGTTGATACGCTTCTTTTTGATACCATACTTATCAACTATCCCTATAATATCCTCTACAAAGCCTGGTCTCATACAATGGACAACAGACAAATTAACATTTATACAGCTAAGGCCATACTTTGACGGGATGCCTGTCTTAATAAACTTACATACTTCATCAAGAACAAACTCGTCTATATCATCAATAAGTCCACTCTGCTCAGCAACAGGTATGAACTCATCCGGAAACAGCCGCCCCAGCTCTTTATCATTTATTCTGATAAGTGCTTCCGCTCCGTGCAGGCTTCCGTCCAGATTATAGGTTGGCTGATAGTACACCTCGTAGCTATTCTCATTAAAGCCTCTGGAAAGCGCCTCTTCTATAGACTGCTTTCTCATAATGAAGCCCAGGTCATCATCCCTAAGCACTCTTTTTTCTTCACTGCTTATCTCATTTCCATCAAGCATATAGAAAAGCTCGGACACAGTCTTTATATGAGTAGGAATATCTGCCACCATAACTGTGGCATTAAGCATAATACTGAAGTCCTTGTACTCCCAGGCAGCATCGAATCTCTTAAGTATGTCATCCGCCTTCTTATCCGCTTTATCGCTCTCTTCATCATATAAGGTAAGCACAAATGTGGATCTATCAGATACGTAAACCTGATAACGCTTCACAACCGTCATTATATAGCCAGAAACCATATCGATTATGACATTATTCTCTCTATTATCTACGAGTCTGTTGATGATATCATGGTTATTAATATGTATCATAATGAGACTCATCTTTCGATTATGCATCAGACATCCGCCTATATCCAGGCCAAGTGCGGAACGATTGTAGAATCTCGTACCAGAGTAGATACGTTCGTCTTCATTTTCTATAGACATCATGACACCAGAGAGACCCAGTATCTCTGTTAAGACTTCAACTCTTAAAGCTTTATCAACTAACTGGATAATTATTCCCGCGGGAACCATGATGACAAAGAAAATAAGTGCTCTTCTTCTCTTTTTAGACAGGATGCTCCAGGAATTAACCATCACAACTATAGCCATTGCGTAGTACAAAAGAGCAGCCATATATATAAATGTCATTCCAAACTCTCTATGATAGCCTGCACTATCAAATCGCCATATAAAATGAGTAAGGGGATTAGTAAGTGCCATTAATTCTGTTAATAGCATAGGAATAGAGATGATTATCGCCTTACGATTAGATAGACGCGTAGATGCAAAACTGATATTTGAAACATAATAATAGAACAGCGGACACAGTATGGTATGTGTCGCAAAGTAAACGTACTTGCTTACCTTAATAACCATAAATGCGCTGTCTGATAGAAATGACTCCGTACCAAATAATCCTGAGCATATCTCGGTGACCGAGTTAATTGCAAGGATAATATATATAGTTAAGAATATCTTATTCTGAGTCTTATCCGTTCGCCCCTGGATAAATGTATAAATAATATTTACAAGACATATCAGAAACGACGATAAAGCAACCCCTAATACAAAAGAATAATCTATCATATATCCCCTTTATCTTTTGTGCTGCAGTTTCTATGTCTACCCTTCTCTTAATATAATAACATCCAGAAAATTATTATACAAACAATATATCGCTTTTATAGATAAAATATATCTCGAAATATCTTAGCATATATCTAATTCTAACAAAACGTGATCATTTCATCCTCGCCCACGTAATCGCCCCAGCCATCCTTCAGCTGTTCTCTCAGAAACTCGTTCATATTTGCCTTAATCTCATTTTCGAAGCTGGCAGAATATCCTACAGTAACTTCCGCAAATCCCCATACCAGCTCATTCTTATATCTTTTCATAAAACAAACTCTTCCTCTATCGTATAAAAAATTATATCATTCAATATGTGACTAAAGTCATATCGAGAATATATCTTTCTTCACTACAAAACAAAATCGAGAGATTATATAATGAGCGTGTCAGATGGAGATAGACAGCTATCTTCAGTGACACGCTTTTAAACTGTTAGAATGTGATGAGGAATGGATAAGATATGGATTTGAACAAGGGTGTTTCTAAAATAGGCTCAGCAATCGTAACCGTGACAGTATTTCTGTTTGCGGTATTTCTGATAATCAATTTTTCTATGGGCTACTACTTTGTCTGCCTTATCCTGCCGATAGGTTTTATCATGATGACGGCAGGTCTGCAGAGCGAGTGCGAAGGTGACCGCAAAGTTGCTGCAAATATCGGTTTGACCCTTGCAGCGGTGTACTGCACATTTATTATGTTTGTCTATTTTACACAGCTGACCACGGTACATAACGAACAGCTGAATGAACAAGCAACCAATTTATTAAAATTCGACAGATTCGGTCTTATCTTCAACTTCGATCTGCTCGGCTACGGTGTAATGGCACTTTCAACCTTCTTCACTGGACTTTCAATGACGCCAAAGAACAAGACGGATAAGTGGCTCAGGGCGCTAATGATGATACACGGAGTGTTCTACTTCAGCTGCACATTTATGCCGATTACAGGAATGTTTGTAAAAATGTCCTCTGGCGGTGATGGAATCGGCGGAAGGCTCGCTCTTGTTGCGTGGTGTGTATATTTTCTGCCCATCGGAATACTTTCATTCCTTCATTTTGCGGAGTAATAGCCTATTATACGACCAACTCCCAGGAGAGCTGCGGAGAGGCATTCTCGAAGTCAGTTCCACAGGCTTCAACCCAATACTCGCAAATAAAGCTTTTACCTTTTCGATACTGTTAATCTCTTCCATATCATTTACTCCTTGTGTATAAAAAATTAGAGTGTTTTGTTTCTGGCAAAACACTCTAATATTATATCAAGGTACTTCATTTTTCAATCAGAAGATATTATTAAGCAACTACTTCGTTCTTCTTTGCTTCCTTCTCTTTCTTATTCTCAAGTGATGTATATGACCAAAAAACAGTCTGTAGACAAGCAAACATTGATGTTTCACCGAGCAGGCGGCTGTCTCCTGTAACGATTCCATAAATTGTAATTCCTACTAATGCTACAAGAGCTACCAACATAGCTGCTCTAACTACCATCTTTCCTGTGATTACTACTTCCTTCTTTGAGTTCTTCATTGATATATCCTCCACCTTTTTATTCTTTATTTCTGCGATTCGTTCGCTCTCATTTATCTTATGTCTGGATAATACAACAACTAAGACTCGTATATAGCAATTCTGTTGTGAATAGATAAAATGATGTCGCAAACGGAAAAAATGTCATATATAATATAAATATATTTTTTTCATAACGATGATAGAAAGAGGATATCGCATTGAATATACAGGATTTGCTTATAAAATATACTTTTCATGATAGTCTGATAGAATACATCAAATACGAAAACAATACACTTGTTATAACTATAGATTTCTGCTTATGGATGCAGGACGACTACGATAATACTCAGCCTGAAACTGATCTTATAAAACTTATTTTTCCTGATGTCTATAGGTACGATGGGCCAACGGATGATATAGACAGCTATAGCATACTAAAAACTACTTACAATGATGGAGTACTTATTATTTCAGTTCTTGATGACTATAATAATAAATATCTTGAAATAATCATTGAAACAGATACCGTAATGATCGAAAAAAATCAAATATAATTATAAATACTCCGACATCTTATTCACCATTTCATATCATAAAAAATAGGCCTATAAGTATTATCCTATACGCCTATTTCATATATATACTATAGTTATTATTAGTTAAGCAATATCTTTACTCTTATTCTCGATTCTCTTCTCATAATAAGCCTTTCCCCATACTGCTCCACAAGCTGCCCATACGATGCTGCATACTGAGCAAGCAACCAAGATGCCTCTCATTGGAAGATGCAGATTAAAGAGAACCATATACTCCATAAATATTCCCATACAGAATCCGTAAATTGCTCCAGCGATAATTGTTGTCTTCTTTGTATTATTTGTTCTTTCCATTGTGATATCCTCCACCATTTAATTATTTATTTCTGCGATTCGTTCGCGTTTCTTTATCTTATGTCTGGATAATACAACAACAAAGATACATATATAGAAATTCTGTTGTGAATGGGTAAAATGATGTCGTAATCGGTTAATTACGTTCCAAGATCAGAGCAATTCCCGAACCTGATCTAGTATCGTTACATCTGCAGGAAGCCAATCAACCGAATCAAGTGTTTCCTTTGTCAGCCGCATAGCGTCCTCATGTTCTTTGAGGACCAAGTCACCCTCTACAATACTGCAAAGGAAGCAATCCATAGACAGATGAAACTCTGGATAATCGTATTCGATGGTATCAACATACTTCTCAACCTTGATGACAGTATCCAGTTCTTCCTTTATCTCCCTGACTATAGCCTGTTCAGGAGTCTCTCCCTCTTCAATCTTTCCACCTGGAAACTCCCAGCCATCCTTCAGGTCTCCATAGTCTCGTTGAGTAGCAAATAGTATCTTCTCTGAATCAGCACCACCATCCTTCTCAGCCACAATGATAGCTCCAACTACTCGAACCGCTTTGAGAAAACATCCATCATTTCGGATCCAAATGTATTTGCCCTCTTTTATATCCTGTTCGGCAATCCATTGTTCCGACACTTCTAGTTTGTCGCCATCCTCAAAAATTAGAACAGCGTGTGGACCATCTAAATGTTCTTCGCAACCAAAGTCAGCTTCTGTTATGTCTATTATCTTGTGTAAATTCATCTTCTGTCTCCATATATTTAGTCTTTATATTTATCCATTAACAATGTATTGATAGATATAAACCCCTTACCCTGAATAGATGAAAAAGGCGTTACAAGTATTTCTACTCATAACGCCCTGTCGCTGTTTTTATTATATATTGTCTATATAAACACTTTACTAAGCAATATATGTATTTGTTGTTTCTACCTTTTTCTCTTTTTTCCATTTAAGAAAATATTCTACTGCACAGCATCCAAAAACAACTGCTATTGCTATATCTGACCAGAAGTTCCATCCAAGTTTATCACCTGAAGAAATTGAACCTGCAAGTATCATCCCTGCATTGAATAGCCAAAGAACTGTTGTAATAGAATGCAGAATTGCACATACCTTTGTCTCTGTAACCTTTGTTTCCTTCTTATTTGTATTCATAACTGTATTTGTCATTGTTGTATCCTCCATCGATTTATTATTTATTTCTGCGATTTGTTCGCTTTGTTTTATTTGATGATTGAATAATACAACAAGCCGAGGATACTAATATCAAATCTGTTGCAAACGGAATAAAGTATGTCGTAAATGGTAATTCATCCGACATTTGGATTTTTCGTCCAAAGATTTGTCATAATAAAAAAGCGCCTACAAGTACTCATAGACGCCTTATCGCTGTATAGAAATCATTAAGTTATATTCCGAGATAACGCTCCACCTTTTCACCATGAAAAATATGAATTTATTATTCTGTCCAGGGGAGCTTTATATTCGGAAGCTCCAGCATATTAACATCCTGAAGGTCGAATACTATTCCATTGTCTTCCAGTTCCTTCAGAAACGAATTTACAAAGACAGGACTCGAAAAGGTTTGTAGAAAATCGAGGGTGAATCGTCCGTTGACAGCAGATATTTCAACGGTCAGACCATTTGCCGCATTAGATGTCCACACCCGGAAATCACGAATGTACTGCTCAGCTTCCTTGTAGTTTGCCTTACCCACATAGCTGACCGTCGCCGTAATAACTCTGCTCGCTAACGAATCAATATATCCCGCCACCTCTTGCCGTTCCAGATCGCTTTCTTTGGATAGTATCATGCGCGTAATTCCCGCCTGCGAAGCCACTCCCATCAGCACATTCTCCTCCTGGTTCTGGACAAAAACCATCCCGCGGTATGCAGTGCCCTGCCTCTCCAGAGACCAATCGCGCATTTTTCCCTTATATTCCAGCATTATTCCACCAACCAAGCTCTGATGCGCCAATGGCGTATGAAGAGCGTTTCTCTGATTCACACAAAGCGCGATGCGAATAGGATCTTTGGAATCAGGATACAACCTTGCAATGGCTCGACTTAGGAGCAAAGAAATCATGGTACCAGGACTACCGTCATTGTCCAAATTGAATCTCATAAATTCGGATTCCGAGATGGAGATACTGTATACGGTGTGCTGATGATCACTCTCAAGGCCCGCAGAAGCGATGAGATTCAACGCGTTGGACATTTCATTTCGAGGAGAAATTGGAAAATCGGTTCTGTTTGCCACTGGGTCTATCCACTCTTCTTCTGAGATTGAATCCCCAACCAGACGAATGCCCTCGTCGTTCAGCTTGACCTGATACCGCTCGGAACAATAATAATACAACAATGTCCGCAGCACCTCATACGCGCCTGTTCCGTCCGTCAAGCCATGAAATACATCCAAAATGATCCAGTTATCTTGAAAACAAAACGCGATCATATGGAAATTGGAATCCTCTGAATTCAAATCCACTCCGTGAAGAGAGTTTGTGATAACCACCGGTCGATGGTTTTCTGCAAAAATGTATTGCTCACCCTTTTTCTGCAATTCAACGCAGAAATAAGGATATCTTTCCATAGTGGAATCCACAGCATGACGAAGAACATCTGAATAAATCAAGTCACGCATACGAATCCTAATCCTTATTTCACTGGGGCTTTCTTTGCTTGTTGTATATAAAGGCCGTAATTCTGTAAACAGCTTCTGTTCCATTTTCTCCTCCACATATTCCGATTTTCAATTGTCCTGGAACTAAATTCTATTCAAGATTATCCAAAGAAAACATCACTTAGCACGTCCAGAAGTTTTAAGATAAAATACCCCAAAGCACTTCCGGCTAAGACTAATAGAAAAGATATGCCTAACAACCTGAGCTTACCGTGCCTTTTTATAAATGTAGTAATCCATAGCGCAATTAGGGCAATAAAAGCCATTAAACATACAATTCCACATACTATAGAAAACGGATATGCAATTGGATATTTCGAATATTCATGAAATGTACTGATGCTAAGCCATGTAAAAAATGACATCAATCCCATCATTCCAAATGTTCCGATTCCTGCAGAACACAGATAAAACAAGAATGTATGACCTAATGCATAATTCTTTTCGGAATGTTCAGTCATATATAGTCCACTCTCCTTTTCTTATCATCACGACAACTCCTGATAAATTTATTTCACTAACCTGAAATACAATCTACTCTACATGCTTGAATTTATGCATTCTTTGCTATAGACAAACAATCATATAAACAGGCAAATACGTTATTCCATCTTTTTCACTCAGGTCAGCAGTATGTAAAACAAACGCTTCATTCAACTGCTCAGAATACTTTTTTCTGAATTTATTCAAAGATGATAACGTATAATTCTTTCCAGATTTAACTTCAAGCGGAGATATATTGTGCCGATTGGTTGTTTTGCTCTTTGCCAAAAGAAAATCAATTTCCATTCTGCTATCCTTATCCGTTCGAGATGAATTAGAATAGAAGTATAGGGCACGACCATTAGCAACAAGCATTTGTGATACTATATTTTCAAAAATCATTCCCTCGTTGACTTCCAACTTGCCAAACAACAGCTTTTTATATATTTCCTCTGAAACAATCCCATTTTCGTCAAAAGCGTGACTAATCAGAAGCCCGGTATCTCCCATGTACATTTTAAAAGCAGAATTATCACGGTTAAGCTTTAGACCTATATTGGGTTCAGTTGAATTGAAACACACATTTGTCATCATAGAATCCTGAAGCCAAAGAAATGCACTCTCATAATCTCTAAAACGAGCTCCTTTCCCCAAGGAAGAAATCGTAAACTTCTTTTCATGCTTTGACAGCTGAGCAGGAATCTCATCAAAGATACTCTCCACTTTCCCCTCATAACCTTCCGCATGTTTCTGAATATCCTCCCTGTACAAAGTCAGGATATCTCTTTTAATCTGATCGGCTGCTTCGAAGTTTCCAGTCTCTATATACTCCTTGACAACTTGAGGCATTCCGCCGATGATTACGTATTCACGAAAAAGTGTCATGACTTTACGATGCAAAGCTTGTCCCAATGGATTCCTTTTTTCAAAACAATCCAATATCAGAGGCATTATCATATCTTCGCCCTTTGCCCATAGAAACTCCTCAAAATCCATGGGATACATCTTAATATGACGTTCTTCCGATGGAATAACAATGTCTTTTACATTTTTCTTAATAGACATAAGAGAACCAGTCTCAATATAATCGTATCTGCCATCTGCTACAAGGAATTTAATTGCAGCTCTTGCTCGAGGATATAACTGAACCTCATCAAAAATAATCAGGGACTCTCTGTCATATAATTTTACATTAAAGGCAGCCGACAGATACATAAAGAAGCTGTCGAGATCTCGAAGATTCATATCAAAGAGATCAGTGATTTCGGAACCAATTTGATTAAAATCAATTAGAATATATGACTTATAGTTTTGCCTAGCAAATTCCTCAACTATATAACTCTTTCCGACACGTCTGGCACCATCAATAAGTAAGGCTGTTTTGCCATTGCTATTTGCTTTCCATTTAAGGATTTTTTCTTCAATTTTGCGCTTCATAAGCATACCTCATCACCAAATCAAGATTTTTAGTTCGCGACATTTACACCAAATCACGTTTTTTTGATTATAATCCCTCTTGCGACACAAATCAAGATTTTTAATTCTTGAATTTCACACCAAATCAAGATTTATCATCAAAATGGTTATACCGCCACTTTGTTTAGTAAAAACGTAACCGATGTCTTAATATGCTACTGCATACGTTTTGTCTGTACCAACGTTTTGTCAATACCCAAATTCTGTGAAAAAACCAAAAAGCCCCTAAATTGGGGGCTTTCAGAGGGTATTGGAAAATACAGAGTATTCTATATTATTACATGCTACCTTTTTAAATCATTTAAATAAATCATCTAGCGTAACTACTCTGACAAAATCACCATAATATTCGTTATGTGTTAGTCCATATGTTGTAATCAAAATATTATGAACTGATGCCTTCTTAGGAATAACTTCATATAGTAATTTCTTTCTCTTTTCTAATATTAGATGATAATCCTTATCAACAGAAAAACTTTCGCTATAAAACTTGGATTCACACATATTCACCACATTATCTTTTCTTTCGATTATAAGATCAATTTGAGTACCCTCAGAATCCTTATCGCCTTTCTTAGACCATAATGACTCTTCTGTAGAAACCCCTCCAATCTCTAGTGCAGTTTTTATTTGTTTGATATGATTCCAGCATACATTTTCAAACGCAAGCCCCTTCCAAGTTGTGACTTTAGGTGAATCTGCAATATTAATCCAATTCTTTCTTTTATTGTTCTTGTTTCCGTACATAAATGATAAATAGAAATTACAATATGGATCAATCAATTTGTAAAATGTCTCTCTCTTACTATTTCCAAAGGAATTATATTCAATTATAAAATCACCTGATATTAGTGCCTTCAACTGCTTTGATAATTCACCACTATCTGATATTCCAGTTTGAGTAGTCAGTTCCTTTCTTGTAAGGCCACGTGTTTTTGAACCAATAGCTCCAACAATTGTTTTCATGATTTCCGGGTTAACAAATAATGAAGAAAACAGTCGATTATACTCATCTTTTAATAATGCATCATCAGAGAAGAAAATATTATCAATGTTTTGAGGAAGTCTTAATTCCTTTTCGAAATATTTTAAATAATATGGAATTCCACCTACCATCATGTAAGTCTGTGTCATATCATATCTAGACATACATATATTTCTTGAATCTAAAAAAAGTTCACATTCTTTTAATGTAAATGGATATAGTTTCATCTCATATGTAACTCTGCCATATAATCCTCCATGATTATTGATCACGTGATCTAAAATCCAGGAACTTGAACTTCCACACACTATAACCATGATATTCTTTTTATGACAAGCCCATCCATTCCAAAACGCTTCAAACCCCGTCATAAAATTTGATCTTGGCGTATCCAACCATTGTATTTCATCAATAAATATAAGAACTCTTTCTTTATCATCGTATTTATCAATAATAAGATCTTCCAACATATAAAAAGCTTCTAACCAAGATTTAGGCTTTTCCTTATCTTTATATCCTTGAAGCTTAAGTGATCTGAAAAAATGATCCAGCTGATTTTTCATCTTGCTTTTTCTCTTATTATCTGTCGTACTCAAATCATCTATGGGTGATAAACCTGAATGTCGAAAACTCATTCTTCCTTCAAATACTTCGTCTATCAAAAATGTCTTCCCTACTCTTCTTCGTCCATATAATGCAACGAGTTCTGCCGAATCACTATTATATAAATCATTCAGCTTTTTTATTTCCTTTTCTCTTCCGACTATCATATCGCTCTCCTTATTATATTTTTCGGTGAAAACACTTTTTTTCCTGTTTATCGAAAAATATAACATATCACCACAGTTTCGTCAATTAAAAACACGTTATATTTTTCGGTGAAAAGCGTCTTTTTGACTCTCACCGAAAAATATAACAATTCGAATCAATATTTCCAATTACTGGAGAAAAAGATATAACTCCAATATGATTAAAGTCATATTCTTCAAAAGCAAACAAAAAGGAGTTTCGTGACATACTCCCACCACTTTCGCTTCG
>FOEK01000010.1 GCA_900110635.1 Lachnospiraceae bacterium NE2001 | reverse complement strand
TATAGATCGTGGCGCGGGAACGTAGTCAAGTGACAATACGCTGGATGCGAAGCATCCGGGCAGCACTTGACGGAGTGACACGGATAACCCTTATGTTCCGGAAACAACAAGAGTTGTTTCCCTGCCTTCCCGACGAGGGACGGGTCTGGGCGGAGCCCAGTATTGCAAAGAAGTTAAATGTATAGTAAAATCAGCGCATCTAATAGCTGAGCACTCAGCTATCTTTGGTGGGTTCCCACATTTAATTTCCGAATGTAAATTTACGCTGTCATAATCTTATAAGATCAAAGAAAAAACTAATAATATATGTTATACTTATTTGTAGGATTACGAAAGGAAGGTAAGCGAAATGTACGAAGCAAAAAAAGTTATATGTACCAGGGATTTTGAAAGAGATGAAAACGGACACATCATAGACAAAGATAACGGTTTTTTTCTACTAAAATACGAAATCGACGATAAATATGATATTGCTATTTATGCACGTAGCGATGATGAAAAAGAAGATAGTAAAAACGAGTCAGTAAAACCCGAAATTGAATCAATAGCTGTAACTACCACAGTACGGTACCACGATAAGCGTTTTCCTCGAATGACAAGACGTTTTAAACAGAAAACAGACCCCACCGTGGAACAAATTAGCATTGTAGGTGATATTAGGAAACAATTATTGACACAAATAGAGTTTCTTGACGTGATGGAATACGCAGAAGATAATATCGTTGCTAAAGTTTTTAATATTGTCTTCAATGAGGAAGAAGAAAATAGAAGGATAGCTGAAGAAAGCATGAAAGAATATTTTAAAAAAATATATGGCGACTTGTATGACGAAATATTTGGAGATGACTCTGAAGATTAACTAAAAAAGACCTTGTCTTGTAGTAAGGCAAGGTCTTTAATTTTTTAGATGACCGATTATACAGATAAGTTTTTAATATAAAAGGTAATTATCATTGAACAAGTCTATAAGTCGCTTAAGTCTGTCATCAATATCTCCGCTACCTGCGTTTTTATTTGTATCGTCTGGATCACCAAAATTATCCCATTCACTGACTTCTGGAATATCCATAAAGTTTTTAGCCTGCCACATGATAGAAACACCGTCCATATTGCTATAAAGGAAATTATTAGGTGAATACTTATCAAACTTCCAATAAGGAGTTTTTATATACTCCTTAAGCTTATACATAAAATCGATGCCTTTTGCTACGGGGTCGTCTTTACTAAGATTTAGACATTCGACAGGCGGGGTAGCCAGTGTATCGGATAATATCAGTATACATTTCCTCTTTGCTCTTGATAATGCGACATTCAGGCGGTTCAGATTATATACGAACTCCATTTCGTTCTTTATGTGCTGCTGTTCTGCAATACCGTAGCAACATAATATGATGTCTTTTTCCTGCCCTTGTAATTTGTCAACGGTATTATTGATTAAGTCATCGCAGATTTCATCGGGAAGATCATCGAAATTATTATCAAAGACAATGTGGTTTACAGGCAGATCGTTTTCAAACTCCAGGTTGGTTACAGACACGTCTGTAAAAGGGACATGGTGCCATTTCTTATCTATAAACAGCGCGTTTGCTGTTTTGTTTATATATCTATGATACGGAATTACGATACCGTAATTATCAGGGAAACCATCATCATCAATCCATTTTTTATTATCACAGCCTTGATCTTCACGATAATAATTTTCGTCAGAAAAATAATGATAAAATGCCTGAGTGATCAGTTTGATAAGCTTTATTTGGCAGTCTTCTACCTGGCGGGCGTTATCGCCTGATACGTATATGATAACGAGAGGTTTTTCGCCACAAAGTACGTCAGATAATAATCCCCAATTTTTCATTATGCTGTCTTTATATGGAGAGAATCGACTGTACCAAAAATATTCATTTTTTTCTATATCATAGTATTCATAATCACCTTCCCACATAGGAAGACTTCTTTCCTCTATATCGTACTTATAAGGCTTATAGTTTTCGTAAAGATGTCTAATATAGTCGGTAAGAACGCGGTTCATTCGGAAATTTTCAGTGATCATTTTGTGGAAAGATTCTTTTTCTGGCATTGAGTCGAACATTGAATATACAGAAGATGTGACGGATATTTCGTCGTCTTTTTGCTTATAATTCCCCTTTATGATTGTCTGCAACTGAAGAGGGTCTCCTACTATCATATATTTTGTTGATTTTTTCGAATTTTTGAAGAGATCAATTGCCTGATAGCTATTCATCTGGGATGCCTCGTCAACAATGATATAATCAAAATTGTCTTTATGTTTCCTTTTGTTGTAAATGTTTAAGAACCAGTTTGTTGCTCCGATTATTATCATTGAGATATTCACCTGTTTAAGCATTGTTATAGAGTATGCATCTGTTGTAACGTGTTTGGCATAGACTTCTATAGGTTCATCATCATCATTTTTTCCTTTGAAAATCATTATATGGTTATCCTGATTATATAAAACTGCTTTATTAAGAACGTTGTTGATCGCTGCGTGAGAGTTGGCGGATATAAATACACGGAGTGGCTTAAGATTTTTATCTTTTGTCATTGACTCGTGGTGTATTCTTGCCATGGTCATCAGGGTTCTGGCAATAAAGTCTGTTTTCCCTGTTCCTGGTGGCCCCTGGAGAAGGGTGATGTTGTGACTGTAAAACTGATTAAATGCTTCGAATTGTGAGTCAGTGAATGTGGTCTCTATTTTGTTTAAACAGGTTTTTCCGTACTCATTTATTATTCTCTCTTTGTCGATTTCTTTATCAGGTGCATTATCGTATTTAGGACACCAGAAAAGATCGTCTTCTTCTGAACCCTTTTTATCGAGATCTATTATGCTATTTATCATTCCATTCGTCAGAAAATCGTTAGGGATTGGACTGATTGCTAATAACTTCTGTTTTTCATTACTGTTCTTAAAATATTCGGTTTTTATATCTTCGTTGGAATCAAAAGTTGTGTATTCCTGAGATATTATTCTATAGTAGCCGTTACCAAATTGATCATACAATAATATAATTTCATATTTGGGTGGTTCATTTTCTGTTAGGATCCATTTACGGAGAATGTTTAGACTTCTGTCATCATCTGGGATGATGTAAAACTGTCCAATGGATATTTTTTCATAATCTTTTGTAAAGTAATCCCATCCCTTTGATATGAACATCTTGTTATTGTTTATGTTATAAGTTCTTCCTCTGAAAATATGTTTTCCGTTTTCCAGAGCTTCTTTAGATGGGTCTGTAAGGCTGATAGCGAAGCTTTTCTCTATCATCTCTTCTGTTGACGACATCAGATTGCTGTAGTACTGCTGCTTATCGATTTTTACTTCATTTTTTAGTATATAATACATTTTTGAAAGATATTTATTACTGATGCCGTTTTCATCTGGTTTCCTGAATTCTTCGTTTTGTGCCAGAAGACGCTTTGTGTCATTCTGCTGAATAGTGTTTATTATTTGGGATATCTTTTCTACTTCGGGGATATTCAGCGTATTTATGCCGAAGGCTCTTAATACATCGTCAGTCGTGGTTTTTATAAAAGAAGGAATTGCATATAAATATGTGACTTCTTCCAGGACGGACACTACAGGGGCGTTTAGAAGCTTTTCTGGATGTACGTCATTAATTGTGTTATAAGAATGCTGGAAATAGAATAAGAGCTCCTTGGCGCGTGAGGAGATGGTTTCGTCTTCTGATTTAGATGCGGCAAAAAGAGTAGCATACAGATAGTTTGTATCTACATCATTTGCTGAATATACTGTTACACTGAAAGTATGGTCTTCTGCTTTTTTGTACAGGTAGTTCATGAGGTCATAAAACGTGTTTATCAGCTCTATTCCGTAGTTGTCATCTTTTGCAAGCAGCTTGTCTCTTCGGGTGTCTGTTCCCCACTCTTCTATTATCTCTGACTGGTTATTTACTTTTGTCAGAATATCGTATCCCGAGATAAAAAGCTGTTTATCTTCGGTTTCAGTGGTTTCCAGGTGGAAGTATATAGAGATATCGCTATGGGCTGGGATTGAAGATGATGCTCGGTTACTGTTTCTAAGTTCGTCCCAGTTTACTTCTGTATATATTTTGTCTGGAGATGATATCTTTTTTGTGAGCGCGTTATATGCTTTTCTGAATAAATCCTGGTTTCCTCTCAGGTATGAGTCCCAGAATGGGTTGCTGCATAAGGTGTATATATGTTCTTTGTAGGTTTCTGAGAACTCTTCGAAACGGAGGATGGTGCCGTCTTTTTTTCGGAGGGATGAGTTTATTCCCAGCTGGCACCACTCTTTCTCAGCATATTTAGGGAGAGAAGGTATAAGACGGATGTCTGCTTCTTTGATGGCTCTATCTATACACTTGTTATAGTTGGGGCAAAGACGGCAGGATGAGCCTATTATGTATTTTTCGAAGCCTGAAAGATTAGAATGCAGTTCAAAATAGCCTAGTATCTCTAATAGGTCTTTATCTAGAAGGTTATTTAAGATTTCGGTCGGAATTGCAAGGTCAAATGACTCTCCAATCTGTTTATCTTCGGTTTCTTCCCATTCTGTGTTATTTGTCAGCTGGATATAGCCCTCTGATTTGTTGAGGAGGATATTATAGTCGGGGTTGCTACATTCTTCATAATCCCCTTTACAAGAATACTGACAATTTGCACAGTTATATACGGATAATAAAAAACGATCTAACAGATAAACGTATATTGCTACCTGCATTTTGTGCTCAATACGGATGTCTTTGGAATCTTTGATATCGATTACGTCGAGTATGTATTCGCCATTTTTCTTTGTTACACGTATGAGGTCGGGGCGGAATTGGGTCCAGTGTGCCATGTACCCCGCTTCTTTATGTTCTTCGACGAATTTTTTCTCGTATTCTTCTAACTCTTCGTCTGTCATATCTAAATAATTTTCTGGTGTATCTATATTTGATGTATCATAAGCGTATTCTTTAATATCAAAGTAGAAAGAGATGTCATCCAGATAGATCTGGCTTCCGTCTTCTTTATCTTGTAATTCTTTGTCGATAAGATTGAATAACTCATTGTATGTGGTGATCAGTTTTGGGGAATTGATAAGAGTAAGACCGGCATCCCTCATTTTTTGCAGCAGCTCTTCCTGTTTTCGGATACCTTCTTCTTTATCTGTTATTGCTAGATATGGAGATTCATTTTTTTTGTCTATTATGTTGATCAGATTTTTGGGCGCATTTCCATTTGCTATCAGATATCCGATACATCCAATCTCAAAATACTCTGCAACTTTATTGGGTCGTAACCACATCTCGTTTGTTTCCATAACTGTAACCCTCCCATAATGATATCTTGGTAATGATTTTATCATAAGGGGATGGTTATCGAAAGAATAAAGACTGAAGGATTTTGTGGGATTAGAAAAGGAGAGCAAATTTAATTACTCTCCTTTTTGCTTTTATATGGTTTCCCTTGTTTGTTATTATATCTCTTTGGATGCTGGCGTAATATTTACATTGTTTATATCCACTACTCTTCCCAAAGCTAGACAGTAATAGGTTCGTGGCAGTTTGTTGTCTGGATTTTTTGATATTTCTTCGTTTATTTTTTGAAGTACTGCTTTGAAAGAGTTGCCATTAGTAGTAATATCACCAATGATTACACCTATTGAAAGATCATCTGGAATTTTACTTGAATCAATTTCTATGTCGTCCGGTTCAAGTTCTACATTTATGTCGTCAACTGCTGTGTTTTTAATTTCTAAGGATTGCTTTCTATAAATCGTTTCAGAACATTTCACATATTCTATATCCTCATCAAGAGTAAGAATATTGGGGATAATTTTTTTCTGCATAGTGTTATCCCATTCTCCTTGTTGTGATGACGGTATTGGAAAGATACCAATACTATGAGGGGCTACTTGTTCTTCTCTTAGTATATCTATTTCGAGAAATGTCTTTAGAGATTTAATTGATTTATCAAATATTATTGAAGTAGCATAGTTTATCCTATTATTTCTAAAAAAATCATCAAATATTGTAGTATTTTGATCGTGATATCTGGCGTTAATTATCGCCCCGTTTTCATCATCTTTTTTGTTTACTCCAAAATAATCTGTAAAAGTATATAATCCCTTTACTGTGATGTTATTCAAATCGTCAGCCTTGAAATCTTCTAGCTCGTGCTTTTGCCATTTATAATCTGAATACAATATGATAAAGTCATTTAGATCTTTAATTTTAGTGAATATCAGATTTGGTCTGCCGAATTGATCATAGTCTTCATCTATTATATTTGTTTTACCTTGATGTATATCATTGTTTAAATCGATAACTCGACTTTCTTCATCTAAAGAATTAAGTCTTGTACCCCAGCAGGCTCTTACAGAAAAAACTATATTACTCTTATTTATACTAGATTTAAACCTTTCTGCTCCAATAATATCTTCTAACTCATCTCCTACAATGACAAAAACATCTTCTGTCAGTTTTTCCCGTTTTTTATAATATTTTTCCACTGCATGGATATATGGTTCAGGGTCAGGATCAGATTCATCTTTTTTCTCTTCATAACAAAAACAATCATATTCACTAAGTCCAATTTTTTCTAATAAAGTTTTACAGTAAGATTCAGGGGATGAAGATACAAATATAACTTTTTTATATTTAGGTAAACTCTTTAGCATTTGTATCATTCCAACAAATGGCTTGATTTCTCCGTTCTTGATATGATTTATTGCTTCCTTAAAATACTTGTTATCTACAGAATCCTCCTCTCCATTTCGCCAGGCACTGTAAGCCCTATCTCTAAGATCTTTAATGCTGCTTGAATCGACTAGTGTCTGATCAATGTCCATTAATGTAATAACTGTTTTTCCAAATATCATTTTTATAAAGCCTCCCCTATATATTTTTTATTAGATTATAGCATAAATACTAAAATGATAGCGTTTTTATAATTTCTTCCCTCTACTCCCCATCTCGGAATCTTTCTTTTAATACTCGTCAGGGGCGGTTTTTCCCCCCAGGCATTTCTTTATGCTTCTCCAAGAAAACCAGCATAAGGAAACATATATAGACGAACTTCTTTACCGAATACGTTTACAATTTTTCCGGTTGCAGTCCCAGTCTTAATCTCCATCGCACCTGAAAGAAGCTTATCTATCAGTTCCGGCTTTATTGGAAAAGTACCATGCATAGGATATATATCATCATATTGACCGTCATAAAGATGCAGGTGTTTCAGACTCTCTATGTAATCATCTATATTTCGATATTTTCCAAACATAAAGATTTTACCGTCCTGAACCGTATCTCCGCTTATCAGTACCCTGCTCTTTTCATCCAGAATGGCAATGCTTCCGGGAGTGTGACCAGGAATATCTATAACCATAAGAGGCCTTTCTCCAAGATCTATCACATCCCCTTCTCTTACCGGAATAATAGTGCCCTTTCCGTTGTTCTCCCTGTAATTATCCTCTTCATCCGGACTCATATAGAACTCTTCAAATGCTCCGTTTCCCGAAATATGATCCGGATCAGCGTGGGTATTGATGAGTATAAGGGGAAGGTCAATAATCTTCTCAACTATTTCTCTTGCATCTGATGTGGTCATTCCGGTATCGATAAGAGCAGCTTTTTCCGTGCCCGTTAACAGGTAAAACCGGACCCCATCATCCTCTATGCGCCAGGTATTATCATTTATCTTAATTACATCCGCCATTATTCTTATTCCTCTTCGTCTTCCTCACCCCAGACAAACTCTTTACTATACTTCTCTTTAATGAATCTGCATAATTCAGCCAGATATTCGAGATTCATCTGATACTGAACATCCGGCTGGGGACAGATTTTCCAGGAAGGATCCTTCTTGTCCTTGTCAAAGGCAACCTCTTCAAGCTCCTTCAGATACCCTTCCAGCTCTTCTCTCTCCTTAATAAGCTCTTCAAAAGAGTAATCCTTGATCTCATCTATATAATTCACAGGTCCTAGCATCATATCGGTATCCTCCTATCCTTCTTCCCATCCCTTGCACACATCACACCAGCCATCTGCTCCGGAAGCCACCTCCAACTCATCGGGAGTAAGTCTTACTGATGTAAACTCATTTCCACCGGCAGGATGAATCATCTCAAACCTCTTCATTGACACATCCAGCCATATCGGTATCCCCTCCGGAACCCCGAAAGGACAGACACCTCCAGGCAGAAACCCCGTCAGTTCCTCTACCATATCCCTTGGGATCATATGAGGCTTCGTATGGAACTGGGCCTTAAACTTGGAGCTGTTCACTCTCCCATCCCCTGCCATAACAATTATCACTGGCTTATCATCCACGAGAAATGAAAGTGTTTTCGCAATTTCTGCCTCCGAGCACCCGATCCGGAGCGCTGCATGTTCTACTGTATCTATTGTTTCCGTATGCTCTGTGAGTCTGTCTCCAAACCCTTTATTCTCAAGCCACTCTTTTACTGCACTGTTTATCATCTCTCCATTTCCCTCCTGATCCACTCCATAGGAATATCCACAACATACTCTTTTTCTTTCTCATCCAGCTCTTTTCCCATTGGAATATGCAAGTATCCCAATAAGCGAAAAGTTTTTTGCGTGATTCCACGTATCTAGAATAACATACAACAGCACTCCTTTGAAGATTAAATAAATATTCATAGGTCAAGAAAAAGCAAGAGCTAGCCTAAAAATGCAGTTCTTCATCAGTTTCAGCTAATATAATGCTTTTCTTTTTGCTCAATATAAGTTATTATGATGTGTATCGTTTTTAAAACCTATAAAAATAATATATTATTGAAGAAAAGAGGTCAGTAAACATGGATAAAGTTGTTTTAGCCTATTCAGGTGGACTTGATACTACTGCGGTAATTCCGTGGTTAAAAGAAACATATGGTTATGAGGTTATCTGCTGCTGTATAGACTGCGGTCAGGGCGAAGAGCTTGATGGTCTTGAAGAGCGTGCACGTCTCTCAGGAGCTGCTAAGCTTTATATTGAAGACGTTGTTGATGATCTCTGCGAGAATTATATCATGCCATGTGTTCAGGCTGGTGCTGTATATGAGCATAAATACCTCATGGGTACTGCTATGGCAAGACCTACCATCGCCGCTAAACTTGTTGAGATTGCTCGTAAAGAAGATGCAGTCGCAATATGTCACGGTGCTACTGGCAAGGGAAATGACCAGATAAGATTCGAGCTTGGCATCAAGGCTCTTGCTCCTGATATTAAGGTTATTGCTCCTTGGAGAGATGACAGATGGCAGATGGATTCACGTCAGGCCGAAATAGATTATTGCAAGGCTCATGGTATTGATCTTCCTTTTGGAACAGATCAGTCCTACAGCCGTGACAGAAATATATGGCATATCAGCCACGAAGGACTTGAGCTTGAAGATCCTTCACAGGCTCCTAATTACGATCACATGCTTGTTCTTGGAGTAACTCCTGAAAAAGCACCTGATGAAGATGTTGAGCTTACAATTAACTTTGAAAAAGGTATGCCTGTATCACTTAATGGTGAGAAAATGAAGGTCGCTGATATCATCCGCGAACTTAATACGATCGGCGGAAAGCACGGTATCGGAATCGTTGATATCGTTGAGAACAGAGTTGTTGGTATGAAGAGCCGTGGAGTATATGAGACTCCTGGTGGAACAATTCTTATGGAAGCTCATCAGCAGCTTGAAGAGCTTGTTCTTGACCGTGACACTATCGCTCTTAAGAAGGATCTCGGAAGCAAGCTTGCAAGCATCGTATATGAAGGGAAATGGTTTACTCCTGTTCGCGAGGCTATATCAGCTTTCGTTGATGTAACACAGCAGTATGTAACAGGTGAAGTTAAGCTTCGTCTTTATAAAGGCAATATCATCAAAGCAGGTACAACTTCTCCATATTCACTTTACAGTGAATCACTTGCGTCATTTACAACAGGTGATATGTATGATCATCATGATGCAGAAGGCTTCATCACACTTTGGGGACTTCCACTTAAGGTTCGCGCAATGAAGATGAATGAACTTAAGAAAGAAAACAAGAAGTAATTTATACATAATAGTTTTTTCACGAAACGAAAAATACGCCCACCGGCCATTAGCCAGTGGGCGCTTCTTTTATAATAGATCACGGATCATTTTTGCATCGTAGGTAACTGAATCCAGTTTTTCTACTTCTATCCTGTATAACGCATTTGCAGCTATATGTTCAGCTGCCTGTTCTATATCTCTTATACCTGATGTATCTTTAAATATATCCATTACAGCATCTAATGCTTCTTCTGTTATTACGATTTCTTCACTTCTCAGTCCAATTCTCTTTAATACCTTTGGCATGGCAAAGCGTGTAAATATTACTCTCTTTTCTTCCGGTGTGTAATCTGGAAGTTCAATAACAGCAAATCTTGACATAAGTGGTGCACTTATATCAGCCTTGTTATTTGCAGTTGCTATCGGATAAACACCTGTAGTAGGTATATTGCATTCAACGTAGTTGTCTGTAAATCCGAGGTTATCAAGCAGTGTCAGAAGAACATCAGCAGGATTTCCATTTCCCTTACCTGATGAGGCTTTATCCAACTCATTTATGATAAATACCAGATTTGAGCTTTCAGCATTTGCAAAGGCTTCCATGATAAGTCCCGGTTTTGCATTTGCATATATACGTGAACTACCTGTCAGCTGCTCCGGATCATTTATTGAACTCATCTCAAGAGTTGTCCATGACATTTTCAGAATTCTTGCTACTGCATATGCAATCTGTGACTTACCTGTTCCTGCAGGGCCGATCAGAAGTATTCCATATGCCGGCAGTGTATGTGTACGATTTATCTGAATTATAGTTTCGATTATTCGCTGCTTTACACTTTCCAGTCCATAGAGTTCTTCATCGAGGATTCGTCTTGCCTCTACTGGATCTATAGGCTGGAAATCTGTATTCTTCCACTGAATACTAAGCATGATTGAAAGTGCTCTCTGTGCATGTCTTCTCTCCTCTGGAGTTACTTCGGAGGACTTCGCAACGGCAAGATTACGTCTTGCCCAGAGTCTGATATTATCAGGGAGCGTAGTTCCCGCACACATAAGATAATCTGTGATGCTTTGAATACTTGTGAGTCTCATATCATCTGCATCATCTATCTCATCTGGATCAACCACCTCTTCAGATGGTGCATCACTTTGAAGAAGGCGATCAATCATAAACTGGAGAAATCCATTTTCACCGGATAGCTTTGAACCTCTTACTGCAACTCCAGTTTCAAGAATCTTGTATACCGCATAGCCTCTTTCGGTAGTCTGACCTGAGAGACGTACCATTATATGATTTTCACCCAGCCATTTTAGGAGATTCTCAAATCTCGCATCGATTTCAAGGATGTTATGTGATGACTTCTCATCTGTGTCATATATAAAGGCCGAGCCTACAGTCGGAGCTTCAAACATACCATTTGAATGATGAACAAGCTTTGAATCGGAATCTTCAAGAATCATTATAGGATGCTGAGCACTGGTCGTTCTCTCACTTGTATAAACCAGCTTATAGCTTCTCTGGGCCTTTACTGCTTCTTCCTTCTTTTCATTAAAATCAAATACAGGCATGTAGATAATCTCCTCTCAAGGTGGTCTGTTTCTAACCAAAATATCCGTATTAGTCTACCATACTCTAAACCATTTGTTAAGTCCTCGGTGACATCACGATAGTGAACTCGGTGACATCACATAAAAGATTACACCTATTTTTTAATTATTAGAACGCTAAGGATTTATTAAGGTAGGCTGTATTATTTCAGAAAGGTTCTATACCTATAATGAGACCATCTACTCTAAGGAGGTATGGAAATACTAAACTCTTATAACTGGTATAATTTTAATTCCAGCATTCGTTATACTTCGTAAGAAGAAGCTGAATGAAGTGATTGAACAGCAAAAGCAAGCAACAACGTGACACATATTATAACCATTACCTTCCGGCCCCTGTCAGAACCCTCCTCCGGACCGCAATCTCATTTTCAAGCTGGGAACATTTTCCAAGAAGCTGTATAACCTCGAAATCATTTCCCTTCCTGCTCCCGTACCGAGCCTTATACAGCTCATTCTGAACCTCTTTAATCTCCTTCTCAAGACTCTTAAGTTCTCTCCTTAACTGAAGATTAACAGTATCAGGAAGTGTGTATTTCTCCCCTCTCTCAGCCTTCATCAGATACTTGGCGAAGTACTTATGTTCCGGAAGCTGGAATGGAACTATATCCTCCTCCACCCCCATTCTCTTCAGTTCTGCCTTAAACTCATCGTAAGCAAGATCTATCTGCTTATATCCCAGATTAATCTTATACTGCAGTGAAAGAAAAGAATAATCTCCGGCATTATCTATGCCTTCTTCTACTATCCGGGCCCGCATCTTATCCCATCTCTCTGCAAGTCTTGACAAGCTCTTTAGATACTTTTCTATCACTAAAGGCATATCCCTACGTTCTGAATAAAAGGCATATTCGTCAAAATGAAACCGCAAGTCTTTTGCTGTTTCTATAAGCTCATCTATACCCGCCAGAATCTTTTCTTTTTCGTTTTCTTTTCCTGAATTATATGCCATATATTCATCCACATAGTTGGTATTCCAACTCCAGCCACATTTTTTAGCCATTTTTTCTCGTCAGGGTTGGTTTTCCAACTTTCTTATGATTGCAGCTTTAACAGAATTCATACTCTTTCAGTTCACAGTTGCTGATACCATAGTTGCCATACTCTTCGTTGGTCATATCATAAAAATAAGAATTGACACATCTTACTATTCCGTTATGAGCAACGAGTAAATAGATCTTGTCATCCTTTGACAACTCGTCAAGAAGATTGTAAATACGCTGTGCAAGACGGAGCATAGACTCTCCACCATCATAGGACTGTACAAAATTACGCTTATCCAGCCTGAACACTTCTCCATTTCTAGCGGTCCCCTCATACTTGCCGAAGTTCTGTTCCCTCAGTCTTTCGTCTGTGATAAGGGGCAGTCCCGTCATATCAGCTATATGCTTAGCCGTATCATAAGCTCTTGAAAGTGGAGATGCTATTATCATATCTATACTGATTTCCCCTGAGTCAAGCTTCTCCTTTATCATCCGCCCTAATTCTTCTGCCTGTTCGTGACCATAATCTGTAAGTCCTATATCTGTAGCGCCACATATCTTGTTTGCTACATTCCAGAAGGTTTCTCCGTGCCTTGTAAAATATATCTTCTTTGACATCTATCCCACCATTTCTTCCAATATCTTTGCTGCATCAGTAACACACGCTCTGCAGTTTCCTCTTAGATCCGAACACATCACAGAGCCTTTATCCGCTGCTTTAAACCTTTCCTCATACTCTGCTATTTTATCATCCGCTTCGTCTGGGTAAAGATTTCTGAGTACATATTCTGCAGAGAGAACTGCTCCACACTTTCCCATTCTTCCTCCAGCAAAGGGACCAGATATAGTCCTGGCTTCAATCTCACTTATACCTATCACATCTGCAAAAGCTTCCAGAACAGATCCGGAACAGGTATGGAAACTCTTATGATTATTTACTGCATTTTCAGTTCTTACTCCCATCTTTATACCTCTTTTCTATTTTTCTACTCTTTTCTGTCTTGAAAGCGCCACGCTTGCTATGATCACTAGCACAATTGTAAATAATATGCTTTCAGCTGCGACTACTCCAATAAAGATGTTGAACTTCTTATCCTTAAATGACGTAAGTTCTTCACAATATGGTGATGCACAGTCAATATAACGGTCATTAGTAAGGTTATATCTTTCTTTCACTCTATTCACAGCACGGGTCGCATTAGTCCACTCTAGGAAGTTTACTTCTGAAAGATCAAGTGTCACAGTTCCCGATTCTGGGATATTAATTATCGAATCAGCAATAAGGACTGGAACAGGATCTTTGCTATCCTCAGAGGTATGCAGCCACAGCTTAGTTTCATCTGGAACCTCACCACTATACATATAGAACTGTGCATAAGCATATGCACGAAAATGAATCCACTTTGGATCCTCATATCCATTAATATGTTCGCTGTTATGATTCATACAGAGATAGACACCAGTCGGTTCAAGGTCGGCCACATCCACCTCTATGGGATTCTCCATATGCCTCTCTATAACCGCCTCATTATTAAACAAATAATTCTCCCACGGAATCAAAAAGAAAATTGGTGCGTTAAGAATAAATATTAAGAAAATAAAAACCTTCCCTGATCTTTTCATATAATTTAATCCCCGTTTATATATAACTTATCCCTTCAAGATAATTGACTCAAAAAATATTATCTAATCATTCATTTTCTTATATATTGTAAGTTCCAGTGTACTTAACGTCAATCGATCATTTTTCTTTGTAAAAGCAGTTACAGTTCTCATAAGATATGATTTTAATTTAATTATAAGACATATCATTTTTTTACATATCTTGGAAGCAGTTATGTTATAATAATAACGATAATGATTAGTTCTTAATAATATTCAATATAATTTAGAGGAGATGATATATATGGTAAATGAATTAGCCAAATATAGTCTTGCTGATATAAAAAAAGGAATGAAGGTATATAAGGAACAGCTTTCTGAAATATATGACATATGGATTATCCTATACAAACCAAAGGAATCTGATATGGAAGAGGATGATATTATAGGTTTTATTGGTGCAGAGACAAATGAAGAATCAGACGCCCTGTACAATGGAAATAATATCATTACCCCCGTATATAATGATAGTATTGATTTGGAGGACGATATTTTCTATGATGAATAATAATTTCTTATATATTCCTTTAAACTCTAAGAATGAATTTCGTACTGTAGCCAGTTTCGAGATTAATGGCAATATTTATTCTAATGTTGATGTTAAGATTGATACTGGGTGTCCTAGAACTTCTATTCCTATCCAAAAGTTAGGTTTATCAGACGCCGAGGCTTACAGATTAAAAGCTCTATTAAAACTCTATCATTTACAGAAAATATCATAATTAAAATAGAATCAGATTATATAATTAAGAAAAGGGCAGCACCTTGATGGTACTGCCCTAAATTTTTATCTTAAACAATAACTAGAAATAAGTCTTCCTATCGATCCGATATCAACCTTTCCTTTAAACTCGAACTTAGCTGTAAATCCACTCGAAAACATTATAAAGAGTTCAGAATCTGGAAAAAGCTCCATAAAGCCGGGGGTTTGAATCTCGAAATACTGAACCTTCGAATAAGGCATAGTTGCAAAAGACTTTCTCTTTCCAGTAATACCCTGAACATCTATTGCTATAATACGCATATTAGTAAATACCAATTGGTCTCTTACTGTCTGAAAAGCATACATAACCTGCTCTCCTTGAATTAAAAGCCCTTGCACCTCATTCCTTACTGAATCTGTATCGATTGGTTTCAGGTTAAAGACTGAGTCTGTGTTAAAATTAATTGCCATAGTTTTATACCTTCCTTCTAAATGTATATATAACATATATCTAAACGATATACAACAGAAGTAATGTCATTTCATCAAAAAAATGTTTTCTATAACAAAAAATCACCATTTTAGACTGCCTTTGCCTAATCTGATGATACTTAAAGTGCAAATGGAGACATTTTTACAATTCCTATATCTTTGTGTAGCACAGTTTCCCATGTTCTGATATATAATATAATTGAATGTGGCATAATTATATTCATTTATACAGTCATATTCAATCCATAGCATGTTTAGTTCATTGTGGTTAAATGTAGTTCACAGTATTTCTCTGTAATTGTCTGAACTAGCTCTGTATTTTTCTGTACCTTATCTCCACATAAAGTGATTTTTTCAATATTAGGATGCTCGATCAAATATCTGTCTAAGACAGCTTTATTTTCCTTAAGTACTAGTACATCTTCCATTTCAGATATCTCTCTATCTGTTTGTAAACTTAAATAGATCAGTGCTTCAACTTCTGAAGGAAAGATACATAAAGTGTTTGAACTATTGCATATACTAAAGGAGTATTCATTCGATGAACCAACAGCTTCTCTAAGAAAGAATAGTTTTTCTTCGTCCTCATAGATGTAGATAGCAGCGGATTTAGGAAAATGATACTTGTCGCTTCCTACAAAAACAAGTAAGTGATCCCTGGTTTCATATATATCTTTTCGAGTATATAGTCTATCAAGTAAGGCACTATTTATTCTATACGTTTCAACCAAATAGTTAAAAGAACGACCTCTATTCTTATTCGGTACGGGTAGCGCAACAGAATATACCAGCCTTACTCTTAGAGCAAGTCCGAACATATCTCTAACATACTCATTAAGCTTATTTACCTTTTTTTCGTCCACGGGAGAATTGGGTACATATCTAAGGATAATTGACAGATCATCCAGAATTTCCGCATCACCAAACTCACCTTCAAACTCTAGTTCTTTGAACTTCTGTTCTATAGTCTGAGGAATATAAGTATTTAGTTCTGTCACCAGTTTTGCCTTTTCCTTAGCTGGATCTTTTTTATGACTGTATCTATTCTTTCTATATGTGATATAGATCTTATCATTATCCGTACATTCTCTCAGTTTTTCGTCAAGGCCATCAGCTGCATCGAGAATCGTTATCAATGTAGTTCCACGAAATATATACAGCTTATGAGCATAGTAGCGGCAGTTATTGGCAGTTTGATACTTTAAGTATTCTTCATCCATCCAGGACCTGAGCTGTCCCTTGGCCTCACTATGCTTTATCCCTTCAGCCAGAGCCCTATTCACTACCTTGTTAACCTCACCCTTGCTAACACCAGACCTTTGTTTAAGACGTCGTTTTGCATGTTTTGTAACCATATGACCTCCGTCATAATAATTCTTACTCTTCTTCTATAACCTATTCTTAGTTTAATACTTTATCAACGCAGCACAAGCATCACAAAGAGTTAGAATATAGGGCCTATCATTTTTCAAACGTCCCTCTGCTCCGCATTCTTCACAGACATTTTCACTATCTTCCTCGTATCTTGAAACAATTTCTTCTATTCTTTCAGAAAAACCAGCCTCGTTCGAGCTTATATTGTTAGTACCTTCAGAATCTATGTGATAGTAAAAACGTAGACCACCATACTTTTCCTTAACCTGATCAACAAAGATATCAAGTTCACGTTCTTCTTCCTTGTAACAATCTACTATCTCCTGACAAAGATTCCAAATAAGATTAAACCACCCATCGTTACACTCTATTCCAAACGTTTCATAGGAATCCCCTATATAACTATCTCTTGTCCTTTGTTCTTCCAATGATAAACCTCTTCTCATAAAAGGGAATTCATCTGCAAGCTTCTTTTCTAATTCCGGACTCATATCTCCTCCTTCTTTTAAACAAAATAAAACTTATCATCTATCATATATAGTAACGTTGATAAAACCGAACTTCAATCAACCTGTGGTTTAAATCATTTTTGAAAATTGGAGGTTGAGAGAATACGTGTTATAATGAAGTCCAACAGCCATGTTTGGAAGTGTAATAACAAGCCTATTTTAACGAAAGTCAGGAATTAACAATGAAAAAAATATTGATAACCATTTTGCTTATAACCATAGCTCTAAGTTTAGTTGGATGTGGGAAAGAAAAAATAGTATGTAATGAAACCTCAGATAATGAAGCCACCACAGAAACTACAACCACAGAAGAAAACATAGAAGCTGATTCCATTACGGAAGAAAATACTGAAGCTGATCCCATTACAGAAGAAAATACTGAAGCTGATATCATTACAGAAGAAAATACTGAAGCTGATATCATAACAGAGGAAGAGGCTCTTACTGGAATTAAAAACTATTGTTATTCACAAAATGCTGAATTGAAGGATATGGAATCCTCAGATGAATACACGATTTACTGGGAAATAACGACAAATGAGAACTCTGAGATAGTTGTGTTATATAGATCATATACCGGTGCACAGATACGATATTATATTGACCCATCCTCAGGCAAAACATATTCTACCGAGTTTGTACCAGGCATTACAGATGAAGAAGAAAAAACAGATGAAACCTTAAATGTCAGGGATTATCTTGAGTGATAAATTACTATCCCTGGATATTTGAAAAACAGCCACGGTGTTTGCCGTAGCTGTTTTTTTAACTCAGGCTATATACATTCCTGCTGGATCCAGAAGATCCTTTAATTCATATATCGAAAGCATAGCATTTCTGCAATCACTAATCTTGCGATTCATTTCTCCCTCTGGGTCCTTTGGCGCAAAGAATGGTTTTGAATTATTCATGGTAGATTGAACAGCGCTCTTGTAACCGCCATTATCTATAGCGACAGTCATGACATTTCCCTTGATACATATACAGAAGTAATAGTCCTGTCTCAGGCGAAGCAATGTCTCTATCATAGCAGGTGTCAGGAAGCGAAAAGCTTCATTTTCGTAGGTTGCTATGGTATCGAAACTGTCAGCGAAAAACTGATTTTCAGTATCGATTACATTGATTTCCTTGTCCTTGATATATTTGAACTTACTAACCTCTCTTTCACCGCCCAGGAGGCCCTTCTTCGTAACGGTGCTCATTATATTTACAGTTCCATTAATTGTAAAACTGGTATGGAACTTATAGATACAGCCATTAAAGAAAACCTCCTCATGGGTTTCGCCGTCATCATCTCTCCACTCATAGAATATCTTGTATCCCAGGAACTCAAAGGAGTCAGTACTCATCACATTATCCCAATCATACGACATGGATGTAAATGTATGACCGTATGCCTTCTTATGAAATGGAGTAACCAGACGTGCATCTACTAACGCATCATCATAATGCTTCGCTTCATTGATAATCTCAGCCGAATTATAATGGAAGTTTGGACTGAGTTTATCATCAAAGAGCTTATACATCAGATTGACGATCCGATCATAGTAGTTAAAGTTTTTATACTCAGGGCTTTGTTTAGAAAAACCCATAACTGATACTAATAAGATAATCATCATTACTGGCAGTGCCACCGATAAAAGGAAAATCATCAGCGGTATTAGAATCACACAGAGTACAACCGCTATTGCCGTGTTTCCACCAGTAAGATCATTAAACTTGCCGGCGATACCTCTTATACCATCACCAATTCCTGAAAATGAAGACTTCGGCGCAATAGATGCAAAGTACCTATACTCACCCAGGAGTTTTTCCCTATTGGCTAGATGAACGTCACCTCTAAGCAGCCTTTGTCTGAATGCACTTAGTTCCATATGTCACATCCTCTACTTAGAAATTCATGGTCATATCAATATTTTTAAGCTCATTTATATTCTCTTCATGAATATAATCCATTTTTGCAATTCCCTTAGAATTGCAGATAATAGATGATGGAAATGAAACTACATAATTATTCAGCTTAGTAATATTTCCATTTACAGCGCGTCTCGAAGCAGAGTACTGTTGCGACTGCTGTGAGAGCTGATTCATAAGATTATTAAAAAGTTCTGCACTCTTAAGCTCTGGATAAGCCTCGCCTAGTGCAAAGAAACTCTTAACTACCTCTTCCTGTGATATAGCTGCCTGATTAAGCTGATCTACAGTGGCATGTGTAGGAATCTGAGTCAGATGCCTCAGTCCTTCAAACACTCTCTGCTCATGCTGAGCATACTGCTCTGCAATCTTCTTGCCCTGCATAAGTACGTCATATCTCTGTCTAAGCATTATTTCAACGCCTGAAAGCGATTCATCAATCTTGAGATTCACGCGATTTATTGCATTAGAGGTAGAGATATACCATCCAATAAATGCTAAAGCAATGATCAGTACGATCACTAAGACAACAACTAATAAAACAATCCCAACTGCTGCACCTGCCATAATACTTCTCCCTTCATAAAACCCATTTCACTAAATAATTGTTTAATACGTACGCCTTCTCATCTAGCTGAAACTAAATTAAATATACTATATAACGAAGAGTCCCTGCAACTAATATTTTAACGTGTTAATCGCAGTGAAAAGGAGCCCTTCAAAAGCAAGCTAGAAGCCAATATAGTCCTCTCATAGCTGGTTGAGGCATGTGTTTCACCTCTTTCTTTATTAATTATCTATTCACTGGTGATGTGCCAGATACTATTTCTATCATACTCTTCTGGAAGTCTCACCCAGGTGTTTTTATCTTCTTCAATTACCCAGCCTAAATCCTCACATTTCATCCATCCATAGTTGCCATAGTTACCGGATATATCATTATCCCAGTATTGCCACTCTTTGGATGACGGATCATACCATACATTGTAGTAATAAGAGCTTTCATAATAACTATAATACTCCGATGACCATTCAAGCTTCTTGTCATAGGAATCTGTCTCAGATACTATTTTATAAGAATTCTCATCTACTTTTTGCAGATAGAGATATTCTCCAAACTCCTCAACATTTGACTCCCGCTGACCTGCAGGGTGTTCTCTGGTTTTGGAATTATCCTCCGTAACGGCTGTATGAATTGCAATTCCAAAACACACAATAAGAAATATAAAAGGAACTACCGTCAGCAGAGCTATACAAGTATATACACCTATTTTCTCCCCTAATGTTTCAGGTGGAAATTTGGGTTCTGACACAAATATGTCCTCCGTTACAAAGATTAATTATCAGGTTCCAGGAGCTTCTTGATTTTCCCAGACATATCCATGCCCCTAACCTGTTTCTGAAATTCGGACGCGGTAATACCAGTATGTTTTTTGAATACCTTTGCGAAATAATTGGTATCGTTGTATCCGCACATCTCACTGATGTAGCTGACTGAATAATCTGAAAACTGAAGGAAATACTTTGCTATATTTACCCTCATCTGTTCGAGATACGCCATACAGGACATGGATAACTCCTCGTAAAAAGCTTCGTTCAGTGCATTCTTATTTACTGAAAATTCCTTAATGTGCAATGGGGACAGTCCCCATTGCACATAGGTCTGTCCCTAATTGCACATTTAGGCCAGGGGGATTTGCAGCATTACGGAGAAACCTTTCTTCTCCAAGATGCAGATGAGCTGGCCACCCATTTTTTTCATTAGTTCGCTAGATATGTAGAGTCCTAGGCCGCTTCCTTCTTTACCAGCGGTATTATTCTTTCCACGGTAAAACTTGTTGGTAAGAAAACCTATCTCATCAGGATTTACTCCCTCACCATAATCTCGAAGAGTCATCTCGAGAAAAGCACCACTGAAGCTATAGGTTATATCAATATTTGTATTGGCGTACTTATAGGAGTTATTGATGATATTTCCAATCACCTGGGACATACGACTCCTGTCAATCTTCAGGATGCAGTCCGGTATCTCTCCCGCCTTCACCTTGTTATGGATATCATGTTCCTCTACCAGTTTACTCAAAACGTCTGAGGTTTCCTCGGTGAGCCTTACATTCATCTCGCCCAGATCATCAAGAGCCGAGGCAAGCAGGTCATTCAGAAGCGTGCTTATCTCCTCAGTCTTTTGCTCTATATTTTCTACCTTAGCCTTTGTATATTCGTCCTGTGCCTTCACCGAAAGCACTCCACATATGGCCTTTATTCCAGTAACAGGAGTTTTAAGATCATGACTGAGAGAAGCAACCAGCTCCTTCTCTTTCATCTTAAGCTCGGTCTCCCGCTCCCTGGCAGCCTTCAGTTCCTCTCTCATTATATCAAAGCTCTCCGTGAATACACCAAAGATATTGTTCTGTTCTATCAGGAGTGGCTCGTCCAGCCTTCCCTGGGCTATATATCCCGCAAACTCCTTCATACGATTGAAAGGCTTTATTATATTCTTGTTTATAAAATAAATAAATGTTATATAAGAGATTATCATTACGAGAATGGTAATTATCGTCACCACCACAAGTCTTTTAATAGTCCTGTTGATTGCGACCTTTGTGGGATTAGGGAAAACCACAGTACCGAGGAATACCTCGCCATCACTGACAGACATTGTAACCATCCCCTCTCTCACAGCATCAAGAGGAACCTTTATATCTTTAAAAGCCTCTTCTGATGATGAAAACAGTCGTTCATTACTACTTCCAAAAACAAGAAAATCCGTATCAAACCGACTTCCGTCAATCGCATCAAGATTACCCCAATTCTCCTTAACTGTCTCGACAACACCGTTCAGCTGGATAGTATCTATCTGAACATAACGAGTCGACCCCGCCACTATAATTAGTAGCGAGATCGACACAATAAGCAGTATTGTTAGATATATAAAGAATCTTCTGAATCCTTTCATCATTCAACTATATACCCCACGCCCCATATTGTTTTCAATACTTTCGGATTATCCGGATCATCCTCCAGCTTCATCCTTAGCCTTCTGGCATGCACCGGAAGCGTACCCTCACCGATAAACTCATCCTCCCAGGCGCCCTTCAGCAGTTCATCCTTTGTCACAACCCTGCCTCTATTTCTCAGAAGATATAGCAGCATGTTGTATTCCTTAATCTTTAGATCTATCTCCTCTCCATTCTTTATCAATTTATGAGTTGATGTATCCAGTGAAATGTCATCGGTTATTGTTATTCTTCCAGAAGAACCAGCAAGATTACTTGAACCATCCGAGGTTTCTGAGATAATATCTGTAGAATCTGCGGCCGCATCCCTGACTGCATTCGCCATACTCACAGCTTTCTCATAACGTCCCAGAACAGCTTTCACCTTTGCCAGAAGTATACTCATAGTAAAAGGCTTGCTGATATAATCGTCGCCACCTATATTGAGAGCAGTAAGGATATCATCATCGCTTTTTCTGGCACTGATAAAGAGGATTGGCATATCGAACTCCTGACGGATCTTCTTACAGAGTTCAAAGCCGGATCTGTCGCCCAGATTGATATCCAGAAGCACAAGGGAGGTTTCATTTTCTCCGAGAAATGAAATTGCTTCCTCATAGCTTGTGACAAATGCTGTGGATATATCGAATATATTGAAGTATTCAGCTGTATTTTCGGCGATAGTTATGTCGTCATCGACGATTAGACATTTATATTCCATGTGTTCCTCTTTTACACCCCTGGCTATTATCTTGTGATAGAGACGGTTGAACCCGTTTCTCCTACGAAGACTATCATACCATATTCAGGTAGTGGAACGCTATCCCCATATCCCACCATTTTGCTGGAGTATTTTATATTCATATATTTATCATATACATAAACTGAAGCATTATCCGGTATATCTAGTTTAAGTGTTTCATTCTTTGCTCCATCAAGTTTATACCAGGTTGCTTCATCAGACTTAAGCTCCACGTTCTTTACATCATCGGTGAATAACGGAATATTTTTCTCAGAGATACATTTCAAGCCATAGTCATCAAGACATAAGAACTCTTTTCCATCCTCCTCTTCCATACGAAGATCACTTATATCTCTGGATACTGTTCCTGGCATGACATAGTCTACGCCAGCATGATTTTCATCCTGCATCCGATAGCCATTTACAAATCCAGGAGCATCCTCACTTGTTCTCAGCTTAAAATGATTATTAATAGCATAGCTGATTTCAGAGGATGGACCAGAAACCAGATAGTATGTAACACCATTTCGCGCGTCCCATGCACTCTGCACTTTAGAATCCACTTTTTCTTCAGATACCTTATAAAGACTGTATCCACCGTAAGAATCCATCAGATAAATCTGTCCATCTTTTTCCTCAAAGCTGTATGATTGCACAGGCTGATCCACGATTGCATTTCCGGATGTAACATCACCACTCATTTTCACAAATGTATCTTCCGCCGTATACATAAATTGTTCTTCAAAATCTTTATCACTAGTGACAGAAACGATTCGCATATATTTTTTGTCTGGAAAGCTTATACTTAATGTCAGACTTGTATTCGCATATAAGCCCTCATACTTAAGGAATTCTTCAGGCACTTCGCTGAGGAGTTCTGGCTTTTCTTCTTCAGGATGGTCTATATTAATTCCCTGTTCCTTAAGCGCCTCGTCCATAAGCGCCAGAGCCATCTTCTCATTTATGCCACTTCCACCATCAGAGGAAAGAACTGCCACACTTATCTCCACATCCGGAGCTACCACCAGGCTGGCATGCTGATAATCTGTATCTCCACCTTTTGAAAGAACAGTAACACCTGCGCTTTTATAGTCTTCCTTTTCCACCTCATCCCAACCGAGACCAAAGTTTTCCGCCGAGTCGCCTGTCTTATTATTTTCTGCCATTTCTTTCTTTGATTCTTCAGAGAGAAGCACATTGTTTCCTGTAAAGAAAGCAGAGCCAAAGGTTGAGACATCCACTGCAGTTGAGGCAATACCTCCTGCACCGATTGCAAGGCCGTACTCAGGCTCCAGCTTTACATTTCCATTTACATATATCGGAGCCTGTCTGTCCATATCCATATTCCACACACTTCCAGTATTTGAAATAGAAAGAGGCTTGCATATATTTTCTTCCATATACTCTGTAAATGTCATGCCACTTACTCGCTCTACTATAATTTCAAGTAAAGTGAATCCATCGTTGCAGTAACAGTTAAATGCACCTGGATCAGCCTTTAATTGTTCACTCTCAAGATTCTTTAAAAATGCATCGTGGTATTCCTCGCTCTTTTCACCTAAGAGAAAGAGTCCACTATACTGGGATCCCATAAGTCCAGAGGTATGATTCATCAGCATTCGTACTGTAATATCCTTATATCTCTCATCTGCCAGTTTGAAATCTGGTATGTAATCTGTAACAGGAGCATCTAGTTCTACCTTTCCCTGATCAACAAGCTGCATCACTGCAGTAGTTACATACACCTTGCTGACAGAGCCAATATTTAAAATGTAGTCACTGTTATCTTCTGATACATCCGCGTGAGTACTTGCATTATAGCTCGTATTCTGACTTGCTATACTAAGGGGCTGAGCATTTACGATAACACTGCCTATAGGTATTGTCAGTGAGAGACCCAATATTATTCCTGCATACATTTTCTTTATATTTTTCATCTTTTCTTTCCTTTGATTATTCTGAAATTAATTCGTATACCGAGATCTTCTTTATTCTTCTTGCGCTTATATATGCACAAATAAAGCAGTAAGCAAGGATAGCAATGTCCATCATTATTATCGAAAATGCTGATACTATGATCTTGCAGACGTATGCATTTACTACCTGCATCAGAAGCAGTGAAAGTACTGTTCCAAGGATAACTGCCACAACTGCAACCGGTATGATTCGAAATGCCAGCTGGAACTTAAGCTCTCTTGATGTGTAACCTAGTCCCTTCATTATTCCCAGTTCTCTGTACTGTTTTCTGATTGTAGAAGCCATCAGAATGGAGAGGATCAGGATTACTACAATCGCTGATACAAGCATAAGAATTACCGCAATACCTGCAAAGGATACCAGAAGCATATCTGCTATTTCTTCCATTTCTTCTCTTTCAAATGTCAGAGTTTTTATCTTCATAAGGGATGTGCTGCCGGTTATAGTTTCATCTCCCACCTGGATGGAATATTCCATATAGCTGACACCATTCTCGGTCATAGCCTCTGCCATCTTCTTATTTGCAACGCTTCTGATTCTTTCTTCCAGATTTCCATCAGTTATTTCAGCGTCCTTATAATCAGCTATCTCATTTCCATAACGTTCACGTAGAATATCTGCAACTTCGTTCTTGTCAGCCCCTTCATTTAAGTAAATATCAAAGGTTGATGGCATATATGCCGGATTCATACGTTTAAATCCATCTGTAGTAAGGTATGCAGCCGTCGGATTAACTGCTGAATTAACAATACCTGTTAAAACATAGTCTTTCTTTACCTTTCCATACTCCAGTGTAAGTGTATCTCCTACTGTCGCACCAATCCTTTTCTGTGACTGAATTGTAAGACTCACTTCATTTTCATGCTCTGGAAGCCTTCCCTCTGTAAGAATGATGGTTGATGTTTTTGAATAATCATCATAGACCTCAAGACCAAACGCTAAATCATCATCATTAATCTTCACTCCGATACCAGTTGCCGGTGTCAGAACCTGTCTTATCTCAGTCATTCCCTCTAGTTCTTTTGCAAAGCTAACAGGGTCAATATCGCCAACAGCTTCAATTCTGATATCACACAGCTCATGTCCACAGACAGAACCAAGTATTCTGTCAGGACTAGCGAAGAAGGTTCCCAGAATAAATCCCAACAAGGTCAGTACTGTACAAGCCATAATACATACCGTCAGTCCTACGTGATTTTTTGCATTCTGAAAGAGTTCTTTTACAGCAAGCCTGATATGAACACTTCCCTTTGTCTTATCAAGCGGCAGGATCGTCTTCTTAAAATTATGAGTTTCAATGCCCTTTCTAAATGCCATAACCGGCGGATACTTTCTAACTGCTATTGCTCTCGTGAGAGCTATAATCCCTACAAAGATCAGTATAGCTAAAATAGAGATTATTATTGGAACTACCGGAACTGTTACCGGGCCGCCATAGTAAACGCTTGAAGCTGCATTTTTAAGGAGTCCCTCTGCCATAAGGTTTGCAGGAGCAAGTCCGATCACTGCACTGACTAGAGCGATGAGCATATACTCTGAAATATATGAAGCAGCTATCTCTTTCGATGTATATCCCATTGCTTCCAGTACACCGATGGATACAATTTGCTCCTGGATATCACTTACTATACGGAACCTGATTATTATCATAATAGCTATTACAATTACTGCTGACATAATCATTATGATAATACTGAGAAGAGCCATATTTATGTCATTATTTGAAACTGTTTCTTCATAAGCCGAAGCATACATAGCTCCTGAAAGATCATTTATGGAAGCCTCCTCTGCAAAGGCTTTGAACTCTTTGAGCAGTAAACCGTTATCAACTCCGTCATTCGTGTTGATACCGATCATTTCATAGCGTTCACTCATGGAGTTTTCCAGATATTCAAAGTCATCCTCACTAATCACAGCTTTAGTTCCGTAACCCCAGATACCGGTTTCGTAAAAACCTATAACTGTGAAAGTTAATTCCTTATTATCCCAGAGAATTGTAAAGTCGTCTCCAACTGACAATTCATATTTATCTTTATTTACAGAAGCAAGTACAATTGGATGTTCTGCCGAATTAAAATCTGCATCCGTCTTAAAGCTCTCCATTCGGCGTTCACCACTCTCCGGTACAAAAGAGATATCAGCGAGCAGATCACCTTCATCCTTGCTTCTTACTTTGATACTATCTGAAACAAAGCTGGTATGATTGAAGCTTTCTACTTGCTCGTTATCTTTAAGGAATTCTAGATAAATATCTGAATAGTTATCCTGCTTGATATATATATAGTTCTTATAGCATCCACTCTCCTCCACCATTTTCGGCGTAATCTGTTTGATGCCAAGTACTGACGAAACAGATGATGAAAGAAGGATAATGCCAAATGTGATCAGAATCATAAAAAAAATCGATTCTTTTTTGTGCTTCTTTATATTTGCAAATGATAGTCGTAGTATTTTCATTTTTTCTCCTTTTTGACCTTCTAGCTTAACGCTGCCTGCTTCTACTTGCCTGGCAGGCAAGCAGAACCCGCAGCTTGCTGGTCGCTTCGTGCCATATCACTTCGTGATATGCAACACCTGCTTCGCAGGTTTTGGTTCTGCTACGCAGAACGCATCCTCACTTCGTTCGGACTATCGATTACTGCGTAATCGACAGCTGTGCTCCACACGATTGCTTTGCAATCGTGGTCTACCAACCCATTTCATCCAGAAAACTCTGGAGTCCTGCGCGACGTTCTTTCACGTCGTCAGTACCATAAGCTGACATTCTGTGTTCTCCCACAACCCCTCCATCTCTCAGATAGATTACTCTGGAGCCTCGAAGAGCTGTCTTAATATCGTGGGTTACCATCACAATACTCTGTCCCTTCTTGTGAAGGCCTGTAAATACATCCAGAACATCCTGACCCGAGGATGAATTAAGTGCACCAGTTGGCTCATCTGCAAAGAGAATCTTTGGATCGTTAATCACCGCTCTTACGATGCCTACTCTTTGACATTCACCACCCGAAAGCTGATTTGGATATTTCTTCCAAAGGTCTTCTGAGATTCCCACCTGGTTTAGAAGGCTTTTTACACGTTCAACCAGTTCTGCACTATTCTTCTGAACTACGAGTGCACCTGTCATTATATTGTCCAAAACATTCATATTATCTAAGAGATAAATGCTCTGAAATACGAAGCCACAATGTTTTCTGCGGAATACAGCCAGCTGATCATTGCTGTAACCAGATATTTCTTCATCGCCGAAGAAAACCTTACCCATAGATGGCTTGTCCATACCGGACAGAGCGTATAAAAGCGTACTCTTTCCAGATCCTGACGAACCCATAATGACTGTAAAGTCTCCTTCCAGGATATCAAGATCCATATTCTTTATTACATGCTGCTGATGTCCTGCATTTGAAAATGATTTACACAGCTTCTCAGTTCTTAGAATAGTATTCATAGATTTATCTCCTTATCTTTCTTATGAACTTACTATACCAGTATATTTTCTAAACATCTTTACATAAGTCTTAATAATTCTTACAGATTTCTTACAAGAATCTATTTCTTTCTAACATACCCCACATAAAACAAAAAACGCAGTGTTTCTGAACAAGTCAGATACACTGCGCTACATATATTATTTCATACTATATCCTATGCTGGTTAAATACTCATTAAAGCATCTCATCAAGAATAAAGGCAGCATCATAAATGAGCTGCGGACAAGGGCGTCTTTTATAGTATTCCTCAGTCCTCTGCTCCGGCGACCCTCCACTTTCCGAATTAACATTTGCCTTTTTTAACTGTTCACCACAATTGATGGTTCCATTCTTTTCTTTAAACCGCTCAGCAAATTCCCTGACCAGGGCGTAATGCTGCTTCTTGGCTTCGTAATCCTTGGGATCAGAATAACCCTTCACTATTCCCAGTACCAGAACTGCTCCGCTTACCGCTCCACAGGTCTGGCGCATACGGCCCATTCCACCTCCAAAAGATGATGCCATACGGGCAGACGTTTCCATATCATAACCAGTTACATCCGTAAAGGCACACATAATTGCCTGGGCACAGTTATAGCCTTCAAAGAAAAGCTCTCTGGCTTTTTCAGCGTGATCTATCATAACTCTTTTCAATCCTCTCATCACTTTATTTATATATTATCTATGATGCCATAAATGCGAACACAGCAGAAATCATAAATATTGTAAAAGCCCCCAGTCCTATACCGTAGATAAGTACGATTGGGCCTAGTGCTTTCCCTGATTTCTTTTTCAGTTACAGTCATCATTTTACCATAACTAAACTTGTGACAGGTATATATTTTTTCTAGCAGGTAATAAGCAGATGTTCATTAGCAACATCATTATATACTTCGACTTGTCTGTCTGATACGTCATAAACGTGGACTATTCCAGCCAGTGCCTCAGAATCGCTGAACTCTTTTATCATATCCTTTGAAGACTCCAGCTTTTCTGGCGCATAACGAAGTGTTTTATCGCCGTGGAATACGGCTGTATAAAGGATCTCCGCTTCCACAAGATCCTGGAAGATATGACTTCCATATGAAAGCTCAGGATTATAGCCTGCCTTGCTTTCTTCAGTCTCGCAGATTATATCAAATGCACTTATATCGGAAAATGCAGTCGGAACTCCCAGTTCTGGCGAAGTAGTTCCTACTCTTCCCGGAACGATGAGCATCATATGCTTATTCAAATCACGGTAATGCCAGTTTATCTTACCTATAAGCTTTGCAACCAGATCCTTCTCTTTATAAGCCATGTTGTAATATTTTACAGGATCTACATATACTATGATATCCAGTTCAGAGGCCTTGGACATACCCATGGATGCACCCTTGCTTTCAAGCAGTATCCTGTCTTCAGGGATGTCTGATGGCACTACTGTTCCCGACTTTCCCTTCTGTACCTGAAGCGGCCTGCACTGAAGAAGATCAATGGAGTACTCTCCATTCTCTGATATATTGATAGTAAACTCTGTATCAACAGGATATTCATATTCATCCTGAATGCATCTTAGCATTCTTTTCATTTGATCCATAAGAGTCTTGTTGGTAACCAAGCCCTTACAGGAGATAAACTTAACCTCACGACGACGCCCCATCTCTCGCAGTCTAGACTCTGCATCATAGTCGTGCTCAAGGAGAATCTTCTCAAGATACTTTGGTATATCCGCTTCCATTTTATCATATGACATCTTCTCAAGCTGATGCTCCGTCATATTGATGACCTCCGCCTTGCCCTGAGAAAACTTATGCTTATCCGCAGAGGAGGAATAAGAGGATTTTTCTGGCATATCCAGATTTACTATTCTAGGATATGAGCCTTCTGTTCTGTCTACTGCCGAAGTACCCAGTCCCATAACCAGCCTCAGCATTCCAACAGTAGGATCTGTATCCTTCATTATGCGATATGGACTATAGGAATACCCAACACCTGCGGCACAAGGCATATAGTAGCTGCCATAGTAGGAACCGGATACACGCTGTATGAGAAGTGCCATCTGCTCATCTCTATCTGCAAGGCCACGTCTCTTACGATAATCCAGTGCTGATAGGCTCATGGTGCTGGCATATACTATCTTTATGGCGTGCTCAAACTCGGCAAGACGCTCCTCCAGGCTTCCTCTGTTTGCACAGAATACTGATTCATATTTGCCAGCGAAAGCATTTCCAAATCCATCTTCCAGAATACTGCTGGAACGGATTATGTACGGATCCTGACCATAGTATTCAATAATTCTAAGAAACTGTTTCTGCATGTCAGACGAGAACTCGCCTTCCATAAGCTTGTTTGCAAAATCCTCAGCCAGATCGAAGTAACCTTCTTCTGTCCTCTGCTTAATCCTTAGATCCCAAAGCCCATTATCCACTATATAGGTGTAGTACATATCAGAACCCACATAGAAGGAATCGTGCGGTTCCAGCACATCACTGATGTCTGGCTCATTATTCCTGATGATGGCTCTTGCAAGAAGCATACCACAGGACTTGCCACCTATCATTCCTGTACCTACCATATGGTCCCTCACAGCGAAGTAGTCCTCCGGAGTAAAATTATTCCAAACCATCTCGCGCATCTTCGTATCACGGGTCATCATTATCTTGCACATGGTATTACACTCTTCAGAGATATCCATGCCATTTTCGCTAAGAAGCTTAGTACGGTTAAAGAATCTATCCCAAGAGTCGGAGTATTGCTCCTCTGCAGAACGCTGAGCCTTTCCTAATGCCTGATAGAACCTGCTGGACTTTACTCCGTCTAATATAGGCCTGAACTCTCCTGTTTCCTTGTCATAGGTATGCGGAAGAAACATTGTATCAGAGTTCCTGTTCCATATCTTCTCAGGTCTCACATATACACTTTTACTATCCGAATACACATCAAAAAATAACTGAGTTGTGTTAAGTATCTTGTTGATAGCCTGAACTGAATGCTTGCCTCTGATAATCGGGAAAAATGCAACAGTATCGAGAATAAAAAGAAATGGGCATGTTACTCTGAAGAAATTACCCATCATCAGGTCTGTGGCCCAGGCTGCCTGCAGCTCAGACAGACAATCGAAAACATAGAAGGCATCATATCCTTCCTTTTCGATTGCGTTATGAATATCAACCGTAAATGTTTCAAACCTATGAGACAACGGAACATTTATAGTCTTAACCTCAGGACAGTCCTCTATAAGAGGCTCGTGACTCGCAAACCTAAAGTAGATAATGTTCCTCTTATCCTCAATCGCCTGCTTTACATACGGTTCCATAAATAGTTTAAACTCTGATAATTCGGACACTCTCCACACAACATTATCCCCAAGCCTGATGTTGTCAAAAGCCGTGTCCATCTCTGGTATGCCGCTCTTCACCCTGTCAAATGCCGCCATCGTAACCCTCCTTTATTTTCAAATACCTCTCATAGAATATCGCTTGCGATATTCTCCTGCGCGAGGCGAGTGTTGCCATCAGGCAACAAAATACCATACTCGCCGAGACGCAAGAAGGCGCTCCATCCCTACTTCGTAGAGGATGAAACGCCTTTGTTTCTCTTACATATATACATTTTTATAATAGCACTATCTGTCTCAAGATACAATATATTAATATTTGTGCATTTTACTTGCAAAAAATGCATCTTACAAGCCTATTTATAGACCGAAGCACTTTCTTACGATATAGTCACACCAACAGCACAAATACATCTTCAGAAAGGAAAAAAATATGAACAAAATATATAAGAAAAATGAAGTAACCTTCGCAATCATATGTATAGTTATCTATGTTGTGGGAACAAGCATCTGTGAAGCTCTAGCGGAGACCATTGGAATAGTAAAACTACCTTCAATGATATTTCATATATTCTTTACTATAGCAATCGTAACTTGGCTAAAAAAGAATGATCTATTTGAAAAGTATGGCCTTCATATACCCGAATATAAGCTTTCTAAAGCCTGGTTTTATATACCATTAATACTGATAGGGTTTTCCAGCATTTACTTCGGAGTAACCTTAAAATATACCATAGCCGAAACTGCTTTCTATATGATAAGTATGATATGCGTAGGTTTTCTTGAAGAAATTATCTTTCGCGGTTTTCTTTTCAAAGGCATGGCTAAAAAGAATGTAAAATCCGCTATCATCGTTTCGTCGATCACCTTTGGAATCGGTCACATAGTTAACCTGCTTAACGGACAGCCTCTTTTAGAAACATTACTTCAGATCATATTTGCTTTAGCTGTCGGTTTTGTACTTGTAACACTCTTCTACAAAGGAAAGAGCCTTATACCTTGTATAGCATTTCATAGCATCAACAACTCACTTTCAGCTATAAGCAATGACGAGGCTTCTCTCAAGGTCTTCGGAACTGTAGAAAAAGAACTGTATATAACAGTCAGTATTGCTCTAATTATCTGTGTGATCTATCTTGCTGCATTGTGGCACAATTTCCGTGATGCTAACACCAATTAGTCTAATGTATACCTCTATTTAGTGACCTCCTGGTTCAACATAAGTATATTGTCTTGATATCCTCTGTTCTGGTCGAAGATCAAATGCGTAGAGAAATATCAGAAATAACCATTCCAGCGGCTTCATTATTATGTATATAAAATCTGCTCTTATCGGAGATGTGATCTTTCTCGACAGAGGATATCCATATGTATCGTAAAACCCTCTGACCTTTTTATGAAAACGCGGAGTTTTCTCCTGAATCAGTTCTTCAAATGCATTTGCAATACATAGCTGCCGATTAACGATTATCGTTTCATTTCTTCTTGTACCTAATCTGATAGGCTTTACCACTTTTCTGTGTCCTCCAGCAGCAACGGTACAGAGATAATGACCGTCATATTCAAGTGGAGGTGGCGGAATCTGTTTGGAAAAGGTCCAATCAGCAGTATCTGTAAATGCTTTGAGCGGTGCGTCCAGCCCCTGCCCCAAAAGCACAAATATCACTTCTAGTACTGCTATCACAAAAAACAGGACAACAAATAAAAAAATCGAATACTTCGACAAACTATTTATTTTCTTGAATATAAAACTGATCTTCTTATGATTTTCATCGTCAGATATTCTGCCCTTAAAGATCTCAACCGTTTCCTTCATATGTCTATGAACTGCTCTTGCAGACAGGATCAGTATATTTGCATGATAGACATAAAGAAGACAATCTAAACCGTCTACATTTTTGCTTATCTGAATAGCATATGCAATCTGAAAAACATTCATAAGTATCATTAAACTGATTGAGATTGCTGATAATAGCGGTGGCAATTCATCCGCTTTTAAAAACAGCAGCAGGAAGTATCCTGCAAATCCTAGCATAACAATAACATAAACCAATCCGTACTCAGAAGAAATACTGTTGTGATACTGCATTGAATTAACCTGCTCATACCATTCACCAGCTTCATCATAATTAATAAAAAATAACACTAGGTAAAATATTCCTCCAATAAATATCGTCAGACTCGATATAAACTTTTCCCATTTGGGTTTTTCGGCTATACAGTTATATATATTCCATACAGTCAATACTCCAGGAATAACGAAACCTACTAAACCTATTAATAATATTACAAATATATCGCTAGCAAACACTGAGCTCATTTTTAATTCTCTCCTTGATACACCTTTCACCATGAGAAGTCCTCTTCTCCAAGGACGCCGTGTTATTGTTGATCTCATTTATATCATAAGAAAGAATAAATTTAACATCATAATAATATTTAAAGATTTATATCAAAAGAAGAAAATGGTACTACTTCCTTGATACAGGCTATATGGACTATTCAGAGTATAGAGATGGAATAGATTATAGCGGCAATATCACTTTGACACTGAATGAATTATCTCTTTTTTCTGCCATAATTTTTCCATTATAGTTTTCTACTATCCTTTTAGTAATATAAAGTCCCAGACCATTTCCCCCCTGTTCACCAACATATTCTCTGTGAAATGGTTCAAACACTCTTCGTTCATCTATTACAGCTTTTTCATCAAGATCATTCTCAATAATTAGTGTCAGATTCGATTCATCTTTATTAAGACAAACCTTTATACTACCTTTCGCGTATTTTTTTGCGTTGGAGTACAGATTCAGCAGGAGTCTTGTCATATCCACTTCTGCCGCCCGTATCATACATGGATTCTCGGTAATATCTGCCACAAATTTCATATTGGCTTTAACAGTCCATTCATACTGTTCCAATGTAATGTTTTCCAGAAGTCGTTTGAAGCTTATTTCACTTAGCTCTTCTTCTGACCTGTTCTCCATAATCGACAAGGCAAAGAACTCATCTGACAGTTCCTTCAGATACTTTGTCTTATCATATGCCTTCTTCAAGTTTTCTTCAGTTTCCTCTGAGAGTCCTTCATCCTTTTCTGCCAGCTGTATATATCCCATAGCAGCCGTAAGTGGAGTTCTGAAATCATGAGAAATACCGGCAACCATATGTTTCACTGATTGCCGGTCCTTTTCAGACTGTTCCTTTAGCTCTTGTCCTTCACCTACATACTGCTGCAGTTCCTTCGCTAAATCAATATAATCCTTGTCGAAGCTATCTACACTGAGCAGCCCATCCCTCTTTTCTGTCCGAAGGTTATGAATCTGTTCTATAAACTCGATTTGTCATTGATAATATATAATATTTTTATTTGCATTTTATCCCTGTTACTGCTTCAAAGCTATACTTTACAATTCCCAGATCAACCTTTGTAAATGGACCTTTCTGAGCCGTTATAATAACATCGTCGTTATCCAGTGTTACGTAGAACTTCTGCTGATTCAGAGCTGTTGGAGCCATCATAGCAGCCACCATTCCATTCTTAAACCAGGTAGGCATATCCGCTTCAGGTACATTACAAAGCCTGGAGACGGGCTTGGATTTATGCTTGAACCCAGCATTCTGACCATAGCCAAGAGCTATTACACATACTATCTTCTCTCCACTTTCGATATCAGCCTTACATTTTCCTCTGCCATATGTGCCGCCTACCCAGCAGGTGTTGAGTCCGAGTTTCTGCGCTTCCAGGACCATCTTCTGTCCGTAGTAGCCGCACTTTTCCTCCAGATTCTCTATGGTTTTGTTCCCTACAAGCGCTATGTAGTTATAAGCATTTTGGAACTTTCCATAGTGAGCAAGAAAGGTGTCAAAGCACTCAGGATCATCATATATTACCTGAACATTAAGCCCACTCTCATTATTGATTTCTTCAGCCATTTTATTAAGTTCCAGTCTCACATCTTCTTCAATAGGAGTATCCTTAAACTGACGAACACTGTGTCTTTCTTTTATTGCTTCTTTAATATCCATTTTTATCCCTCACTATATCAATCATAAAAATAAAAAAATGAATGCAGGATTTCACATCTTCTTTATCAAATCCCACATTCATATTTTAACACTTAATAATATATTCTTGTACATTATTTGTTGAATAGTATCCTCATTATTATATCCATCTTCTTAACCTGCCTCTCCAACTATATTCCTCAAAACATATTAAACCATTAGTTTAATCTTTTGCATTATTTCAGAAATCCCTATAGGGCAGTTATCAAAAAAAACTAAAACTGATACTGAGCTTCAAAAAGAGAAAGAGCAATGGCAAATGCCATTGCTCTCTTACGCTAGACCATATGCGCCTCTCTCACATACCTCTCTGCTTCTTCCTCTCCTGAGGTCTCATAGATACTGTAAATTGACTGGTAGAGCCAGGAAGAAATCGTATCTGAGAGAACAAGAGACGGGTTCTCTGACTGAAAACGCGACACTAGCGCTGAATAAAGTGACTGACACTTAGATACATTTGGCATAATGAGACCTCCTTATAATCTTTTTTGTATATGATACAGCCTGTACTAATAATATGACATTAATCGAAACAAAAAGCATTTAACCGTTAGTTGAAATATATTCACTGATATGGCTAATAACCGGTCTATGGTCATCTCTTTCATCTAATGTAATCCTATGCCACTACCTGCCGATTTCTCATATTCTTCAGCGGTCTTTTTTACAATTGGCTTTCCGGATACTACATATGCTAACCTGCGGATAGTTTTTTTATCTTTTATTTCATTTGCAAAAGCCTTAGGATTCTTATATTTTCCACTCTTCTTATTACGAAGCATTTTCTGAAATGACTTGTTTTTCATCAGCCTTTTGCTGGCTGTCACCAGTGAAATTGGCTCATTAGTCTTTTCATCAATCGGCCTTGCTCCGGATAGCTTATATATCTCAGCTGCTGCAACTATAGCCGCATCTTCTACATAATGATCAACGTCTTCCACACTGGAAAATGTATCATTTTCCAAATGATGAAGCTTCTTCTTCGCTATACGAAGGAACTTATGGTCCTCGGCCATAAGAGCAAGTTCTTTTTCAGTAGGAAGTCCGCTGATCACCTTGCCATCTTTGGCGTTTGGATTAAAGGTCACATTATTTAAAACAGTTCCATCCAGTATTTCATTAAGTAATTCATGCGTACTTTCCTTTTCGTTCATAAGCACCTTTGAATATCCATAAGAAGCATTATTCAATTTGGTATCCCACATATCTCGAACTTCCGCATTCTTTTGAACCGTTAGATCAGTGTACGAGATATCCTTATTCTGGTTTTCCTTTAAAATATCGTGAAGATATTTAATACCTACAGCATTTTTGATCAATTCTACATACATGACTGATTCTGAAGAAGGATCTAGCTTAATCTGAGATATTGGCTCCCTGATCTTATCTATATTATCCCCCATCATAGAGACAATACCTTTTCGCTGATTACGATAATAACTGAAATCTGGATTCTTTTCCCTATCATACGTCGGATCTTCATCAGCCAGTTTATTCATTTCATCAATGACGTGATGCATTTCCTGATAAATATCAAAGGAAACAATGGACAGGTTGTGCATCAACGCATAATTATCATCCTTATAAAAATCTTTCCTGCTAAAATCTATCTTTTTATATGCCTGATCAAGGTATTTATCAGATAGTTTAAAACCATCATACATTTGCTTAGCCAGCCATTTATTATCCTCCGGATCGTTGCTCTTACAACGTCTGAGAACATCTTCAAAAACCTGAGCTTTTTCCTTTGTGAGCTTGGTTGTATCCATGATGTCATTTATGTTATAGCCCATATTCATCAAAACAAAAACTGATATGGAATATCCGGCACTTCTCCCTAAAGAAAAAGCAGAATTATACAATTCCGAGAGCTTATGTTCTCCCAGAAAAACATGCCTGTTATATTTACTGATTACGGCATATTTATCTATAACCTTCATCTTATTTCCAAAGGCATACGTCTGAAGCTCTTCTCGTACAGAATCTGCAGCGCTAATGGTAGCCTGAGTATTGACACTCAGACGTTTTTTTATGCTTTTAACCATTTCTACTCTATTCCTAGCGTAAGGAGAATTGATCTTTTTCTTATTCAAAAGATAGACATCTGACATCTCCAAAACCTTCCTGGCAAGTTTATTGTACTCAGACATCTCATGCATACTGATAACTCTTCCCTGCTTTGCATATTTTTCAGAAAGCTTCTTCAGATTTTTCAGTTCTCGCTTAAAGCTCCTAAAATTAGGACTGCTAGTTTTATAATCAACACTTTTTAGTTCCTTGTAGAGATCACCTATAAGCTGAGCATTTTTCTCAAGACTGCTGATATGAAGGTCATTGAATTCATATTCCTTCAGTTCATTTTTCCATACAGTATCAGCCAAATAGCTATCTATTCTTCTATGAACACGGATAACTTTATCATCATAGTGTTTTCTTGCTTTTGCATTGTATTCTTCCGCAACCTCAGGGAGCTTAACATTTTGAAATGCTCCCAGCCCCTTCTCAGTTTCAGCAATCGCATTATTAATAGCGACATTAAGCTCTTGCTGATTCTTTGCGGTAATAATATTCTTGAATGCGTCCGTTTTCTTTATTTCATCCAAATACAATATCTGAAATACTTCTTTTCCATTCGGAGCGTCAACAACAACGTCAAAATCATGATATATACTGTCCTCATCTTCATCGAAAATGTCTTTAGTATATTCGTCGACGTGTTTTTTACCCAGATGTGTTTCACCTATACTAGATAGATAATTATAAACAGCATCATATGAACGCTTTTTTCTCTCTTCATTAAGATGCTTTCCAGTATTTATAATATAATAGTTTAAAAGCATTTCAGAAACGTCTTTCTCCCTGTCTGCAACACTCTGGTTAAAAAAATCAGTCTGTAGTTTCTCATTAAGACTATCAGCCTGTTCCTTATAATTCTTTTGAATATTTTTTGATTTAGAAAGTATAGATGATGGCATAGTGTTTTCCTATTTTTTAACATATTCCTGAGTGTATTTACTCTTTATCTGATAGAGTTTTAGATAATGAAAAACATTATATTCTGTTATGTCCAACTAATGTCCAACAAAGATTAAAATATAATGAAAAAAAGCCCATCCTATAGGAAGGGCTTCTCTCGAAAATTGTCATTCAATTGTTATTTGATATTTAAAAAATTAGGTGGTTGCTGTCGTTGTTGCAGATACGCAAGCCATCATGCATATCATAAGTGCAACTTCCTCTGCTATTACCATAGCCACTGTACTTGTAACAGCCGAGCTACCCATTAATGCTCCATTCTCGCTATAAGAATCTCCTACAAGCATTGCTGAGAACATAAGTCTCTGCTTATTATCCATGGTCCAGCCACTGAAACCCTTGCTACTCTTAAGATACTCTGAAACTTCAACTATCTCGTCTACGAGAGTATTATTATCAACATCAATATCTATAAGTGTTCCAAGTGAACCAAACTCATTATATTCCTTACCCCATTTAATACCGTGATCTATAATAGTATTATAAAGCTTTACAACCTTATCACTCTTTTCCTTAATATCGCCGTCTGTAAGAGCTAGTATCTCGCCAAGTCCCTGAAGCTCATCATTTCCAACCTTAAGCTTTACTTCATTTTTAAGATATGTATAGCATTCTTCAATCTCGTTAAAAATAGTGTCAACATCTTTGTCTGTCATTGCAAGAAGAACTACATAAACTATATCATCGGACGAAGTAAGAAACGGATGCTTCTTATCCATCTTCTTATAAAGTTCCCTATACTTTTCAGCAATTCTTTCTGCCTCATCCATTCTGCCAGCCTCATATATGCAGATAGCACCCTGAATCAAATACGAATTATCAAAGGTATGCTTCTTATTAAGAATATCATATATAGCCTTAACATCCTTTATATATTGCTCAGGATCATCTGCCAGAGCCATCTTGCTTACTATAACAGCCTCTGAATCACTTTGGAAGCTGGAGAATGTACCAGTATTCTTTTTTAGAACTCTTTTACATTCCTTAAGTCTTTCTATATCAGCTTCTTTTTTTGCGCCTGTAAATACAAGTGCCGCTGCTACATTCATAAGAGAATACCCCCATTTGAACTCTTTTTCGATTATTTCTTTGTTAGCAACCAATAGATCAACCTTGTTCTTAATACTTTCCTTCATTTTATTATCCTCCTTGCGCTTACTTATCTCGCATTGTATATTCTTTGTTTCACTTGGAAGTCCGATCACTTTGTGATCGTCCTATGTGATGATTTGATATTATTACAACAGCAAAGCCTATATAGTAAATCTGTTGTGAATTGTAATAAAAAAGCCGTGAATGGCAAGCATAATAAAATGCAATCAACCAAAGGTTAAATATTTGAGTGAGTGCCTGAATCTGTACTCTTCTCCTGGATTTCCTGAATCAACTTATTCTGATTCTTAACTTCCTTGGAAAGATAATAGTAGAATATTCCAGCTATAATAATATATGGTATCGTGAAAGATCTGTAATACTCAAACCAGCCTCTCGGAGATATGGGATCAAGTCTGCTTATAGCAAGCAGGAACAACCCACAGAAGAAACACGCAGCTACATACTGCAGTATCATCATAGCCAGCGGACTTACATTATCAAAAAGCGAATAAAGTGACAGAACAATAGATGCAATTACGCAAAATGCGAACATAACCAACGTATTAGAATTATCATTTTCCATTCCTGTTATAGCATTGATTCCAGCAGCCGTCACAGAAACAGAAGTATAGCTTATACATATTCCTAAAAAAAGCTTTTTAAAATACTCTTTCACTGATTTATCCTCCTCATTTTTTGAAGATATTCATTGAATGCTTTCTTATAGCTTCTGTTTATACAGATACGTTCTCCGTTATCAAAGAAGGCATAGACCTTCATATTAATATCCGGCTTCAGCTGTTTTATCTTATATATATTTATAAGATTGGACTTCGAAACTCTTACAAACCCGTAATTCCAAAGCATTTCCTCACATGAGCCAAGTGTATTCATAAGCCTGAACACACCTGTCTCTGTATATGCAAAGAGCTTTCTATCCACATAATCGAAATAATATATATCGCCCGGATCAAGAATTGTCTCTTCCCAATCATCCAAATCCTCATCTGCTGGACGTCCTGAAAATGTAGGACGTTCTGAATTAACCGTATCTATAATCTGGCTAATGACCGGACGCATGTTTGTGAAATATAGATCCACACGCTCTTCATTTAAGTTTTTATCTTCAAAAAGATTAAGTTTCATTTTTTCAGTTCCTTTTAAAATGCGTTCCAGATAAAAATGAATGCAAATACGCATCCCCAGGAATTTCCGGTACGCTTTCTTACTATCAGCATTCCATATAATGCGATAAATGTAACAATAAAATCAATTATTCCAAGTGTATCAAAATGTATTGGATGGAAAAGAATTCCCATAATTGCTGCAACAAGCACACCCCAGTCAAAAAACTTACTCTTTGAAGGATGTCTTCTTGAAACAATCTCTGCAATCACTGCATAATTGAAGCCTTCAAAGAATCCCCATACTAAACCTATTATAAGAGTACCAATTATAGTACTGATAATTCCTGCTTTATGAAGATCATTTGAAACCATCACACTGAGTGGCTCATATCCTTCAAACTGACCTGAAGCAATTTTAAATATTATAAGTGGGAAAAAGCTGATTACAGCACCAGCAATAGCTTTTAAAGCATTTTCCTTTTTTAATCCATAGCTTGCAAATGACTCTCTTCTAAGAAGGCAAACCAATGTGATTCCAAGTCCAGCTATTCCATATTCCATAGCTGCTGATGTTAATAGACGAGGCCAAACTGAGATACTGCTATCCTTGAAGAAAGAACTCAGATTGCTACCTATAACAGCATAAATGCTATATACCAACATTGACACAAGTGCGATAATCCAAAGATTCACATCAAGTCTTTTCTGCTCTGTTGTTAATTCGTGTTTTCTTCTTAAAACTTTCATTTTAGTAATGCTCCTTTTTCTTTGATGGCATCACCTTATCAAATAAAGAAAACACGCGTATTAAAATATGCACAAGTTGCACTTGGCCATGTATAAGTTGCAAATTAAGATTAGTTTTCTGCTGGTTCTCCCCGTAATAGCAATAATCGTATTCCACTAGCAATAAGGCACACAGCGGCACCTATAGAATCAAAGATCTGGATCAAAATCTGAAGGAACCCGAGGCCCATCTCAGCGTTCGGAATGAGTTCGTATGGAACAGAAATTTTAGAAAATACTAACCACATAAAAGCTATATACAGTACAGAGGATATACAGATAACGATCAATCCATCAGTTTCTGTATATATATGCTTTTTTCTGTTTAGTATATAGAACAAGATATTAATAATAACAAACGCCACTGCTCCTATTATCATTAGAAGGATAAACAGAAATACATTGCGAACTGATTGCACAGCTGATAGAAGTAAAAGCTGTAGCAAGTAACTCGCCAGTGCGCCCATCAACAAGATAATCATTACCCCCAATATGTATTTGAATACTTTTTTCATAGTCATACTTTTATTCCCTTCTCTATATCCCGTTGCAAACTGCTGTATTTACTCATTAGTCATTCCTGTTTTAAATAATTATTTGAGGTCTATAATAACAACCTCTGGATGATTAAAGAATCTTGGTGCTATGGTACTCTCTCTTGCCAGCCCACGGCTTACTTCCATAATACTGCCATTCGAAAGTGGATAAGTACCATTTACATATTCTGCCATCAGGCCCTGATCAGGAGCATATATTCCCTTATTTAAAAATGGTATTCTTACCTGACCGGCATGAGCATGCCCACAAACAACAAGATCAAAATCATATTTTTCGTATACATCAACCTTTTCCGGACGATGTGATACAAGAATTCTCACATGAGATTCATCCGTTTTAGAAAAAGCTTCATCAAGCTGTTTAGTCCACTGCTCCATAGTCAGATCATTCGGATCATCAACTCCGCAGATATCAAGTGTACTTCCGTTAATGGTTACTGTCTCGCAGTCACCAGCAAGAACATGAACACCTATGGACTCCATATAGTCTTTCATCTCATCAGCTCTATGGCTCCAGTATTCATGATTACCTGTAACATAATAGCACGGATACATCTTTATAAGATTCTCCATAAGAAGCTTTGTATTCTTGTCCTTTAAAATATCATCAAATATATCACCAGCTAAAAGTATTATATCAGGATGTTCCTTGTCAATTCTCCTTATAAGCCAGTTCTGATTCTTGCCATAATAGCAGGAATGAACATCAGTTATAAGTGCTATTCTTACACCCGTCCCTGAATCCTTCAACAGTTCAAGTTCTATTCTCTCTGTTACCGGAACCCATGACCACAAAGTCCAGACAATAAAAAAGATAAGGACTATCAAAAAGCCCTTTCTTATTTTAGGTTTATCGTTTTTCTTTTTCATAAAAATCTATCAAATATCTCTTTCTTAACCAATAATTGAACAATATATAATTACAGCAGAGCCCCATTATATCACAATTAAGTAAAAGATTTAATCTTCCTTCATTGCACCTCTGATCCTGCTAAGAGATTCCGGTGTGATACCAAGATAAGTTGCTATATGTCTCTGAGGTACCCTCTCACTGAGATTAGGATATAGCTTTTTAAAATGTATGTATCTTTCGGTTGCATTTTCTACAAGGAAGCCATTCTCCCTGTATATCTTATATCTCATAGCACTTTCTAAAAGATAGATCCAAATATCTTTAAACGAATCATTTTCTTTGATCATCTTTTTTATAGCCGCCGTCTCGCAAATCATGATGGTTGTTTCTTCGAGCGTTTCCCACATACAGTTTCTTTCTGTATATTCAAAAAAGCCCTCATCCATAAACATGACACCTTCCGGCGCAAAACCTCTTGTAATATCATTTCCGTCATTATCTATGTAATATGCACGTGCCAGCCCTGAAAGGATAAGCCCTGCGTAGGTTGTGTCATCTCCAATAGAGGCAAGTATCTCCCCTTTCTTTACCACTCTGAAACTGGCAAGACTCACGATATCGCCGACCAGTTCTTCACTTACATCTATTTTATATTCTTCTGCAAATATCATCAGTTGTTTTACAAAATAATCTTTATCCATAGAAATGCCTCCTTAATGGCTGCCCATAACAATGATGTATATAATACTAATTAAATTCACTCCACCATGTATAATCATAGGAACTATCATATGTTTTCTTTTCTGATAACCAAAGATGCATACAAGTCCAAGCACAAAGGAATATCCGAAATTATACCAGTCAAGTAACCCAAAGAGCATATTGAATAGCAAAAGTGCCGTAATCTCTCCAAATACTGACCCACAGAATTTTTTCGCGAATCCCCTGTAATATATTTCCTTGCAAATTCCACTCACAAAGACCAGTGCGATTACATAAAGAATAGTAATTCCTACTCCCATCTTTTCATCATCTACAAAAGCAAGTTCTGTGCGGCCTTTATATATAGGCAAAGAAAGAAGACTTAACAGGCTGGCTGCAATTGCGAGTATCACACCCCAAAGAATATCACCGCCAAGAGTCTCTCTTTCGTATATTTCCTTTTTGAGACTGATGCCATTCGCCTTATAAAGAAGCATCGCACTTGGAAAAAGGACAAGATTTGCAAATATAAATGTAAAAGCAAATATCCATCTATTAGCCTGTACATAACTAGCTATATCAAGCAGATTCATTCCCGGCTTATAGAACCTAAGCGCATTTACCATTTCAAAAGTGGCAATAAAAAGTGTCAACACAGTGGTAATTGTTAATGCCTTTCCGGCATTCTTGATATCATTTTCTTTCATGATGTCACCTCCTAAAAGAAATAATACCATTACTTTATAATATTCGCATTGACATATGTTAAGATTCAAACATTCCAATTTGATTTTTACATTTTCATTTGGTTTTATTTGTTTTTACGAAGTATTATTAAACACCTCAAAAAGCCTTATATTTACTGAATTTAATCAATTCAACTTTTCAAATAGTGTTATTTCAGATTATATCATCTTATATCAAGTCACGAAAGTCATAAGGGAAAATATAAGGGAAATGTATTTCAAAAATTAAAATTACTATAGTTACAATAAATGAATATTATTTATATGGCTGAAATCTAAACTGAAGGAAATTCAAAAGAGCGTAGGAGTTTGGTATATATTCAAAGACCACGCTCTAAATTGGTAAAATCTCTTAATTCGTCATTATTGTCATTATTCCCTTGTATATTCACTATTTGCTCAGTGATGTAAATAACCCACCTATCTGCTGATAGTTGATATTGAAGCATCTTCCACTTTCACCTTTATCAATCGCCCTGATCTGCTCCATTTCCTCATCTGAAAGTTCAAAGTCAAATACAACGGTCATAACCCGTATTCGGCTGCAGATACATCTCATAGATAAGCTTCACGATCTCCGCTTCTGACGGCACGACTTCCGGCTGCTTATTCACATTCCGATAGCCGTATGGCAGCGGTCCGCCGGACCTGATGCGACTTGTCAATGACTTTTCAATCAAAAAAGGCATCTATCCAACCAAAGATATCCTTCAGTCAGACAAATGCTTTTATTTTAATATTTAATTTCACATGCGAAAATGCTACTCTTGAGTGGCACAGAAATGTGCAAGGAAAGTACCCATGACAGGGTGGTAGCCTCCCGATCCATTTACCGGCTTGCCGGAATCTACGGAAGGGAGGTGGCGCGTATGACAGTCTATGAAACTATTATAGTTGTTCTAAGAGTGATCGATGTACTGATATCGCTTAGTTCGCTGGTAATTGCGTTGCTCTCTTTTCTCTACTCGAGGAAGAAGCGAAATAAATAAAATGCCTCTCCTGTCGGCACACGGGAGAGGCCTGCTCTACTAGAGCAAATGATCTTTTTCGGGAGCATCCACTTTGGAGTGGGTGCTTTTCCTTTATTAGAATATAACACTTAAAGTAAATCATTTCAACATAATAATTTCGATTAAATCTGTTCATATAATAATTTCGATTAAATCTGTTCACGCAGGAACATTTTCAAAAAACTAATGACCTGATCCAATTCTCCGGCTTTCTTATAACGGTGATCAGCACCTTTTATACTACACATATAGCAGTTATGTATGGATATAGATTACTACTTCTACAAAGAGATTCCTCCTGTGCTTTTGCTCCTCTAGTAACTCCTCCACCTGGAACATGAGGATTTGCAAAATTTAGTACTGCAACTTTGTTAGCAACGCCCTTACTGACCTCGCCTGAATACCTTCGAGCCGCGACAAATGATGTCGTCTCTTCAACGAAAACATTTATTCCAGCATTAAAATCAGCCCGATTAACCAACCGGGCTTTATGATTTTCTTTATAAACCACTGTATTCTTCACAGAAATACTGGTGTCTGTTTTAAGACGGTTATCTTCAAGAGCCATCCTATATGTGTTGTTAAAGCATTCTATCAATTCAACCGACATCTATCCCATACTATCTATATTTAAATCAATTATAATAATCAAAATCCGAAACGAAGCTTTCTACAATCTGGTTACAGCTATCTGCATTTGATGCCGGATATTCAATATAAAAGCTAACATATCTATCCTCAACATGTTTTACTTTATGATAAAAGATTCTTTGATCAGAATTTCGAGTTCCTGATATTATATATCCATCTTCATCTTTTGTATTCAGTGATAATTCTGATGAACTATTATACGAACTTAAATAACTATCATATTCATCTTCAAGAGACATTGGTATATCTATCTGCATACAATTTGTAACAGTAATATACATATCCAGCGAATAGTTTTGCCACTCCTGAACATATCTAACCGCATATGTTTCCTTAGTAATATTATCGAATCCATCGGGGACATAATAACTTCCCCCTCTCACCATCTCAAAGCGTTCTCCAGATACCGCCGGAACCTCATCATTTGATACAATGCCACTAGGAGTATAGTCTTTTCGTTCACGTAATTTCTTTAAATTCTCTTTTTCCGTATCATTAAATATGTCATCTGAAAAATCCTTTGCTGCTATTGACGGTTTATACCAACCATATTCTCCGAAATAATCCAACAGCTCCTGATCTTCAAAAATAAAACCTTTATAAGCATATATCTCATTTATTGCCTCAATCACTTCATCATCTGACAAATCTTTAATTTCATCATCACTCAACGGAAAGGTTCCTCCATATAAAAGGAGAGGCAATCTACCTGACAAATCAGGTTTTTCAACGTATTCAGTATTTGAATCAACTATATCTGCTATCTGAGAACATAATTCCTTTTTATCGTCATCATATTTAATTGTTATACTATGATAGACATTCCCTTGTAAAGTAACGATTTCAACAAAAGACTTACTATCTTCCGTTTGTCCGGAATATCTTATTTTATTTTCTTCGTCTAATTCTTTTATATAATCAGAACTTGTAATATTGTCTCTAATATTTTCTAAGTAATCTGTTTTTCTCGTTCTCCTTGGATTCTCCCAAGTTTCTAAAATTATACCTGTATTACTATCAGTAAATTCATACCAAAGACCCGTCTCGACATTTTCTTCATTTGTCTGCTTAAACTTTTCAGGAATGGCATAATTCCCACCATATTCTGTTTTGTGAATAAATGTATGGGTGTAACCAAGCCTTTCAGCTTCACTTTGTTCTTCAGTTGTCGTTTCTGTCGTAGCTTCAGTAGTAGTGATAGTTGTCGATTCGGTTGTTTCTTCAGAATGATCTACTTCTGATATCTCATTTTTTAGCTTTTGATTCCATATAAGCAAAACTATAATTACAGCAAATAATAAAACAGCACCAGAAATAATACCGATTATCAGACCGGTATTATTTCTGGTTTCTTTTATTTTCTTATTATCCCAATTTGACTGATTATACGGACGTGAAATATTATTCATTCCTGCTGAATAATTTGAAGAATCAGCCGGAGTATTATTCCTTGTTGAAGAAATATTGTTATAATCCGAATTAGAAAAATTAGTTATTTCCTGAAAAGCTCCTTCTTTTCCATATTGCTCACTCTCATAAACAGGAGTCACACCTGATTGAGCCAACACCTCTGTCTGCTCGCTGGTCATCCGTAAATATCTATTAGTAGATCTTGCATCATGTACACGATCTGGAACAATCTCATATTCGTCATCAACGACATCAATTCTGACCGCTTGTGCCTGGTTTTTAGAGCTGAGAGAAATATAATCATTTGTATAAAGATCTTGCACTCCAGTGACTGGATTTCCATTTACTGAAATACCATTAGTACTTCCTGCATCAGAAACATACCAGATACCATCTTTTTTAAAGAAAAACCCATGACGTCTGGAGGCATTATTATCTTTAATAATTATATCTTGAGTACCATCTCTGCCAAAGGACACTTTGTCCTTAGCAAAATCCTCTAAGCGTAATTCTGTTTTTATATCTGAGTCAAATATTATAATTTTCATATATTCCCCAAAATACTATTAATCTTCCCAGTTATCTACATCTCCTCGAACTAATTCAGGATGATTCTCAATATAATTATTGATATTATTAACCGTAACATCATTATCATCATCAGAATAACCCGTGAATACTACCTTCGCTATATTTTCATGATTGAAATAAAATATTTTCTCACCAATTAGACCCTCTGGATAAGGAACCCCAGCATAATCAAAGAATAGTTCATTTCCCTTATTGTTTACAACTAATCCTCGACTTGTTACTAGCAGTTTCTGGATCCCTCCATTCAATAATACTATACTTCCAAGTGGTACATAATTAATAAAACTCATTTTATTCGCTCCTTCCTTATTTGAATTAAAAACCTCTTGTATAAAATCCGAAAACGAATCGGATAAATAATACGCATTCCCATTATGTGATGATAGCTCATTCTTAAAATCAATATCCCAATAACAAATTTGAGCCCCATTATTACTGAACAAATATACTATAAACTGTCCCTTCGTATCCTGTCCAATTATAAATATTGTGTCATTTGTATCTTCCAAATCTTCCAAATATTTTTTGTTAATATCTATTAGAGCATTAACTCCATCAATACTTGTGCTGAATAATTCATTAATATAGATAAATTCATCTGTATTAGGAATATTTATAGCCACACCATATCCCTCGTTGATAATTGCGCCATTGTTATTACACATAAAAGATACATAATCATCTGGCAGATTAATATTAAATTCTTTTTCAATTTCACCAAGAGCAGATGCATCTATTTTCCCAAAATTTGAAAACGATAACATCGTTTACCCCTCCATTATTTACATTCTAGAGAAATGGCCCCCAACCTGATGTGAATCCTTACTTGCGTCAGATCTTTCAGCCTTAAACCCTCCTCTGGATCCATAATATATTTTTTCAGTCGGTTCTGTTGCAATAGTATTGTCATATTTCAAATTCTTAGCCTCATAAGTGACACGACCTTTTGAATCCATATATATCTTACCACCATTTTTCAACCAGTTATCAGGATCACTAACCACATCATCAGGAAGTTTATTTCTGATCTTAGGATCATTTAAATCTTTTGCTGTTATTTTATCTCCAATTGGCGACTTATCTACATAGGCATTAGCTCCTGATTTTCCACCTTCTTTAATAACATCTTGAACAATCTTACTACTGTCCAATGCTTCTTCTTTTGCCTCATCATGACTATATCCATCAAGCCTTGCTTCCGTATATCTTTTAATTATTCCTGTACCTCCTGACTTTACACCCTCATAAGTTGCACTAGAAATAGTTCTGACTTTGGAATTATCATTGTTTAAATAATCACTATCAAAATGAGTCTTTTTGGTTACTTCACCTGAAATGCCATTAATGGATCCTGTAATTGCCCCCGTAGTAGCGTCTTTTTTCATTTCATCTAAATCATATACAGAATCAGTAAAGTCATAAACAGCAGAATGAAAATCAAAATTTCCATTTATCGCATCACCGATTGTATTACCAACAGACTCCATTCCCCTTTTAATTCCGCCATTTGCAACACCTGTTATACTTCCCGAAATTGTACTCGTAGCAATTCTGCCAACCGTATTTGTCGTTCCAATCATATTACCGACAGTCCCACTAACTCCCTTCGCTAAAGAGCCACCAACATAACCTGTAACAAAACCAGTTGCTCCAGAAACTAAAACATCCTTTGAAAAATTGCCCCAATCCATATTGTCCAAATTACCATTTTGCACATATTCATCTGACAATTTATTAACAGCAGTTGTTTCCATTGATACAATTGCACCAGTCAAACCCATTACAAGTGGTGTAGCAGCTCCTCCTGTAAACACAATAACAGAAACGGATATTAGTACACCAGCACCCACTGCAAGAGTTTTCCAAACTTTTGCTTGAGCCTCTCTCTTCTTATATTCTTGTATTTCTGTAACTGTTTGTTTCGCTTCTTTGTCAGCAACCTTTATCTCAGCGACTTTAGAATCTAAATCATCTTTCAAATCTTCACTAACTTTATTCAATTCGGTCCACGATTTCAAGCTAACAACTGAACCTGCGGTAAAACTCGCTTTAAATTCCCGCCCTTTAGAATAACATTCATCGATTAATGCCCCCAAAGCTGCTATCTGTGATTCAGTTGAAGCAAAATCATTAGTATAGTGATAGTTTTCAATAAGATTAATGTTCTTATCTAACTCTGTTACTTGAGTCACTATAGTTTTTTGTGCCTTCCTAACTTTCGATATACTTTTTTTCTTATAAGTAAATATATCTGATATAGAATTCATTATAGAAGTCACTTCTGAATCAACTGACTCTGCTCTAACACCATAACTAGTGTAATCACTTTTTATTTTACTTAATTCGCTCTTTTCAATGCGAGTAAAATTATCAGTGTCAATATTTCCATAGTACCCTACACTTCCTTTGTAATAAAGTGCATAATTTCCATGATGCAACTCTATCAACTCTTTTATTTTTTGCAATAATTGTTTATGTATAGTTTCAAAATACTCAGTCAATGCTTCAGCAGAGTCGCCCTCTATATTATCAGATTTCCCAATATTTGTTAGTGCAGTATATAAAGGATTAATTCCTTTGTGCCACATTTTATAATTCGAATCAATTCCGCTATATAAATCTGCCATTGATTCGAAATCTACTATATAGCCCATCATCACCCCTCCTTAGTTCTACATAAATAATCTAAAAACTACTTCCACCGCCGCCGCCGCCAAAATCTCCTCCTTTTCCAGAAGAATTTGACCACTTTGTTTTTTGTTGAGCATCAGCAGCTATAGATTCTAGAACCATCTTATCAACGTCATCCATATCTTTGTTAACTAATTTTTTATACTTTTTCATCAATTTGTTGATATCAGACTCCTCGCTAACAAATTTACTGGCCGTTTTTAACCCAGAAATTTTGCCCAAACTTGGTTTTTTGTAGTCACTCATCATCATACTCGCTTTATTTCTTGCTTTGGCAGTTTCTAAAACCAAGCCTATGTTCATCTTAAAAACACTCATGATGACCTCCTATTTATATTAAAAAGTTAATAGTTTTCTAATTTTGACCCCTAAATTATATATATCTCTTCCTAATTGAGCTAACCAACTTTCAGAATATCTTTGATTATTTAATCTAACTATTTCATCATCTATAGCCCTTAAAATATTACCCAAACCATTGTAATAGTTTTCATCTTCTGTTTTTAAAGTTTCCCCATTACTTTTATATAGAGAATTCTGTTGTCCCTTCCAATGGAGTTTATCCTTCAACTCGCTTCTAGTTTCTCGTTTTATATCCGAATAATTGCTTCTTTGTGTTTTGATTTTTGACCTTGCAGATTCCAATCTACTAACCTTACGATCTATTTCGGCATTCTTTTTCTTTGCAGCACTGAGTTGCTGCTCCTTATATGATTTTTGACTCCGCGCGCTTTTTAAATCGGCCTGTCTCTTCTTTTCATCATCTGCCATAACTATATCCCTCCAAACAATTATAACATTGTATTCTGACCTACATCCTTAATACAAATTTGTTTATATTAATAGAATATAGATATAGAATTGTTATATCGGGGACAGTATAAATATATACTGTCCCTTTATAACAGAAAACAAATGGTTACTTTCTCCAGCTTGATCCCATATTCTTATCAAACTGTTCCATATCGTCTGCACTAGTAGATAGATTAGAAGAAATATCAGCAATAACCTGCTTAGTCTCATTAAATCCACTTTTCAGTGAATTAAGCTTTTCTTCAAACCCGGTTGCAGCATCTCCATTCCATCCAGCCTTTAATGCATCCACATACTGATACATTCTTCTAATTAAATCATCAAGGTTTGTTGATTCATTAGAAAACTTTGTTGCATAACTCCTTACCTCTGAAAAACTCATTTTTACGCCATCACTAGATCCCATTTTTGTTGCCTCCTTTTTTATTATTTTTTTATAATAATTGTATTAAACAATTATATATCGATTATTATGTTGATTGAGATTTAACAATTTTAACTTTTGTTACTTCATTATCATCAATGATAAATGCATCTCCAACTTGAGGTTTTTTACGATTGCTTCTAACAATTTCATATGGAACATCCATAACCTTCAAATTATCAAGTTCATCAAAATATATCAATTGACGTTCACTTCTAATCGTTTGTATTGGTTCAGGTGCATCATATGAAATAGACTTGTTAGGATAATTAGAAAAGATGATTGAAACATTAAGTGCCCGATATTTCGAAACCATATCTCTATAATTATCCATTGTGTCATAATCATCCGCTATACATTTAGCAACATCATTATTATTAATCACCAAAAGTAATAATTCACTATTAACATTTCTATCATTATATAGAGCATCATATCTATCAGCTAACAAGATGTTCCACGAATTTATAACTTCTTTTACTTTTTCAACTTCTAGATAATAAGACTTCACAATAGACAATTCAGATAATTTCTTAAGTCGCTGATTCACATCATCAAAAATTACAACTGACGCGGGATATTCGGATTGAATATTTTCTAAATACGTCAAGATATAATTTATAAAATTATAATGTCCTCTTCCTTCTTTTCCACATATACCAAATGAACCTTTATTTGATAAATCAATATATACTGGCGCGACTTCATCATATGACAAGCCTATTGGTATCCTGTAACCTGTACTACTTCCAATCAAATAATTTCTTGTGAAAACATCTTTTTCTAAAACTGAAGGAATAAATGGAATCATTTTCGCATATTTAAAATTCGAAGAATTAATCACAGCAATCAGTTCATTTATTTCTTTAGTTCGGTCAATCTCTTTTTCCCCAACAAAAGAAAGATACGTTTGACATTCCAAAATTCTTTTATCTAATTCCACAATAGCTCTACCAACAATATCATCAGGCTTTATTTGTGGTCTTTCAAACAAATACGAATATTCATTCGAATCATTGCAATACAAAGATATTTTATTTGCAAAGTTAGATATATATTTAAAACTAATTCCTGACACTTGAGCATTTGCAACAACACACGAAATACCTGTTGCCAAGCCCTCTCTTATAATACCCAACAAACTATCATCGTCTTGTAAATACAATTCTTGCAAAGCAGTAAAATTATCAATAAATAAATATATATGCGGCAAATCAGTATAGCCAGCTTCACAATATGCAGAAAAAGAACTAACACCAACTTCTATCATTCGCTCACGTCTTAGAACTATTTCCTCCATTAAAAGTTTCATTAGATTATTGAACTTTTCATCTTCTGAAGAACATACAACCCCGCCAACATGCTTTAATTTTTCAAAATTTTTTAACACCATTGAGGCGAAATCTAAAATATATATATTTGCCTCTTCAACCTTATTTTTCTCTGCAATTTCTCGAATCATTAATTGAAGAATATTAGTTTTTCCATACTGGGAAGAGCCTATAATAAATGTATTTTTATTTGTAATATCTAAGCAAGTACTTCCTTGATATTGATTTTCAGGATCGTCATAAATTCCTATATCTATGAACCCATTTTGTATTTTTCCTGAATCAACATATTCTATACGTTTATCCAATGATTTCATGCAGATATCAGATAACTTTGAAATGCTATTATCTTTACAATACAAGTTTACTTTATCCACTATTGCCTCAAGTTGAGTACGACCAATCTTACTATCCTTTATAGGTTTTTCTTCGAAAATAATGGATCTTTTTCCTGTTATATCTACATACGAGATCTTAAAAGGTTTAACAGCATTATCAACATCTTTTTCAGATGCACCACTATAAGCGGACTGAAATAACTCAAATATCTCATTATTGCCTACTTGAAGATATGCTCGACCAGGCTCTTTAATTTCAGCTGCAAGCGGAGATTTTAATACTTCATTACTATCTTCAGGGCCTTGAACTTTAAGACACAATTTAAATCTAGAATTACTCCAAATCTGATCATCTACCTGTCCAGCAGGTTTTTGAGTTGCCAAAATCAGATGAACACCCAAACTTCTACCAATTCGAGCAGTTGAAATTAACTCTTTCATAAAATCAGGTTGCTCTGCCTTTAACTCAGCAAACTCGTCTACAATTATTATTAAATGAGGTAATGGTTCAATTGATGCCCCAGATTTATATTTTTTTATGTATAAATCAATGTGATTAACATCAGCTTCTGCAAATAATCTTTGCCGTTTTTGAAGTTCTGCCTTGATAGATTTAAGAGATCTATCAATTTCTTTTCCATCAATGTTAGTGATTGCGCCTAGAAGATGTGGAAGGTCACGGAACTGATTAACCATTCCTCCTCCCTTAAAATCTATTATTAAAAAGGCAACCTCATATGGGTGGAAATATGTTGCAATCGATAGAATAAATGTTTGAAGTATTTCTGATTTTCCAGAACCGGTCGTACCTGCAACAAGTCCATGTGGTCCATGTGCTTTATCATGTAAATCTAAATACACAATTCCGGTTTTAGATACTCCCAGCGGAACACTTATTGATTTATATACTTCTGTATTTGACCATCTTTCCTTTAAATCGAGATCTTCAACTCCAAAAATATTAAGCAGTTCAAACAAATTTATATTCTTTGTCAAACTTCCTTCTAGAGAAACCTCATCTGTTTGTATAGGTGCCAAAATCTTTGACATCTTTTTAATTTTAATATCATCCACTTTTTCGTATGAAAAAACACATTTTGATAATTCATTTTCTGTTTTTATTAGCTCAGCATTCTCGCCATCCAAAATATTAATTATCTCATCACACCCCAGTGGAATATCTCTTTGATTATCTCCAAAAAAGATAAATGTTACATTTAACTCCTTTGCTTTTTCTACAAATCTTGATACTGGATGGCTATTAAATCCATATAAATCATAGAAAAAAAGCACAAAGTGTTCCCAAGTTTTTTTATCTTTTTCTTTATTCTCACTTCGTTCTCTTTGACTTAATATATTGAATAAGTACTCAAATATCGCTTTCTTGCTTTCATCATCACACACAATATTTCTTGTATTAATATCATTATTTTCAATATGCGGTAAAAACCTAATATTATAGATGAAATCACTATGCTCATCTTCAAATACAAAGAAAAGTTTTACATCTGAATAAAAGTGACGTGTTGCCAAATCAATAACAAAAGTTTTCAATAATTCATATCTATAATCTTCTTTTCCTATAACGCCTATTGCATTGACTTCCTTCAACTCACAAACAACAGGTGCACTTTCTACCATTTTATACTCATTACATATTACTTCCGGTATCTCCTGAAGATTATCTTCAATTTCTAGTTTTTCTTGTTTTTTATAGTTTATTTTTCTTTTAGCTTCAACTTCTCCGATTCCAACTCTAACAGCTAGAAAATCTGTGTCATCACAACTTCTATCAAACAAATCACTTGAAAAATCATCTATTCTCTTGTACTCCTCATCTTTACCTGCATAGATTTCATTTAATGTATTTCGTTCATTTTCACGTGCATCTTCAATCTCCGCACGTTTTTTCTTTATATAATTATCATATTTTTCAATTCTTTCAGAAGAGTCTCTCTTATAATCTTTTTTACTTTGAACCATACCAACAATCGCAGTAACTATAGCCATTCCAGAAGAAATTAAACTGAAAATTATCATAGCTCCACCCATTGAAGCCATTACTCCAGCAGCTAATAACATTCCCATTGAAGGTAATATAGCCATAAGAAGATTATTTTTAGGTTTTGTTGGTTTAGCTGGTGGATCAAGAATCTCAATTTCTGTCTCATCCACAACCATATTAATCCTAGTATTCCTATGAAATACCGGATAATCATTTTTTATTGGAAAATCTCTGTAATTTAATCCATTAACTCGACATGCATCAGTCGCTTCCGTCCACAAAGCGTCATCTTTGAGAAAAAAAGTAAAATCAGAAATAGCAAAGAAATTTCCATTTGATATGGTGCAATTACTATTAATTCTATTTCCATTTACATATAAGCCATAAGAAAGATTTCTAATGATAATCGAATACTCTTTTCCTTCCTTGACTAGTTCTATAGCATCATTAAAAAGATACTCACTCTTGATAATGATATTGTTATTCTTTCCTGTTCCTATAAAGACACTCTTCTTATTTGATATATCTATCTTTCTCTCGAAATCCTTTATCCTGCTGTCAAAATCTACACCAAATTCAAGTCTGAATACAGTATTATCAGAGTCCTGATATCTTACATCAATCCCATCGCCATGATTAAGTCTGACATTAAGCATTTTCCTAGCATCATCCAGAGAGATGTATATATTATCAGAGCACATCATAGACCAGTTTCCACCATCATTCATGAAAACCAGTTTTATATCAGAAAAGAAAAAATCTCTTCTTAATCTATAGTCAGAATCGACAGTTGTACCTATAGAATATGTTGCAGCTTCAATCGGAAGATCTATTTCTTTATATAGTTTATTGTTTGATATAGTAACTTTATACTGATTAAGCATCGCCCCACCCATTATCCGTAATAAATTACGCTTCCATTTCTTATCTTATAATCTGAAACCATACGGTTACCTCTCATCAAAGCTATCGGATTTTCCATCTTAATAAAGCATTGCTTTATATCGGATATATCTACCCCTAGATCAAAAGCGAAATTCAATGCTTTCAGGAGTTCTATTGTAGTAATATCCGTAGGAACCTCTAAATCAGTTTTAATTTTCTTTTTATTACAGACAAATGTGACAATCACTTTATCACTCATATCTCATCTCCTATACAATCAAGAATGCAGTTTTCCTAATGCCTGTTTTTTCTGATAATTCAGCACATGATACATTCCCATATGAATCATAGAATTCTACATACTCATTTATACTAAATTTCCTATTAGAATCTGGTGATGTATATGCGTTATTAATCTCTTTTCTGAATTTATTGCATACAAATATATATTTATCTGAATTGACCCCATTTATATTTGATATAAATACATTCGTTGCAAACACCGAACTTCTGCTCTGCTCAGAAACAACAACTACCTTATCAGCCATTCCAATTAATTTAGTCGTAAATTCATCGATAGTACTATCCATATCAACTATAATGTAATCAAAATCCTTACTCTCCTGTGCCGATCTTATAAAAGTCTCAAAAAAGGATTCATGAATTCCTAACGATAGGAGTGCGCCCTTCAAAGGTGGAAGATAGCCAAACTGCTCATACCTTATAATATGCTTGATGTCAGTGTATATATGCTGCGTCGGACTAATCATTTTTGCATACACTTCCTGTGAAGATATTGCAGCCTTATTATCAAGCATATATTGAAACATATTTAGCTTACTTGCATTTACATATAAAACTCTTTTATAGTTCTTTGTCAGACAGGCACTGATTCCCATTGCTATAGAAGTTTTTCCCGCCCCACCATATCCTGATGTTACAACTACAACCTGCGTATCCTTCTTCTCATCATCAGCTGCACTAAGTACGCCGGCGCTCTGACTTACAATTGATTTAAAAATATCATTTACACTGGTATATTTAAGAAGCCTTTTGACATTCAGATCACCTGTATGACCTTCATCCAATTCTTCGACCATAAGAAATGTATATGATATACTATGCTTTTGTAATCCAAGTGAATACATTTCCTCAGAAACTATCAAAACATCTATTTTCTGAGGTGTTTCAAATAAATGATTGAAATAATTAATATCCGTTATTACTTCTATCTCTATCTTCTCAAAAAACTCTCTAACAAACTTTAGTTGAAGTGGAAGTATATAATTAATATCAGCATCTGCTATAACTACTCTTGGTTTTGGCATAATGTACCTTCTTTACTAAACTACTTGAAAATCGCTATCTGCGAGTCGCACTATATCTCCTCGATTAATGGGATATTTTTGTTCTTTATGGATTTTGAATCCATTTATCTTAGTTCCATTCACACTACCCACATCCATAATGAAGTAATGGCCATTTTCAATGAATACTCGACAGTGCTTTCTACTAATCATATTGTTGAATGGAATATAGGCATCACATACTTCCTTTTTCTTACCAATCAACATGTTATCTTTATCTAAGACTATCTCAAAATGTCCATCCGGAGAATTTAAAGCAACGAGCTTATATGCATCCATATTTTTAAATTTCTCAGAAGATACAGTACTAGAGATATAACTTGGATCTATAAGAATATCTGTTCCTTCTCCACGAGTTCTATTGAACAAATCTTTTAATGTAAGCGACCCATTCGACAAGTCTATTAAAAACTGATTCATTTTTTGAGTTTTATCAGGTATTACATTGTGAATCAGTTTTATAAGACTTGATCTAAGCTCGCTTTCAAACTCCGGATAGTTATCAAAAACGCTATAATTTACAGGAATATAAACCAGTTTTACTTTTAAAGTATGTGGATTAACAAATATTTTATCCCAGGACACATCAATATTTTGCGATGATAAAAAGCCATTATTTCTAACCTCAATAATTGCCGCAAACAGATTCGAAGCAATTGTCATAAGAGTGTCGGATTTCATATTTGCAAATAAAGATGAAAACGGGCTGTAATCATCAGTTATATAAAACAGTCCGATATTTCCGTTATATGAAAGCTTCATACACTGGACAAACATATCATTCGTCTGGCTCAACAATACCTTGTAATCAGTGTTGATAAATTGATTATTATCAACAAGTACATAAGCAAAGTTATTTCCACAATCCAGTTCCTGAACTATCCCTTTATCTTTTAATGTATACATACGAGTTTCCTCTATATCCTACTGTCCTTGCTCTTCTTTACGTCTTTTAAGCGCAAATATAAAGAAGAAAAGTCCACCTACTACAACTATAAATCCACCTATACTACCAAAGAATAGAGGTTTATTAGCAAACCATCTTACGAAGAAATTCGTAGATACTGTAACAGATTTATTAAAATCATACGCACTACTGAAATCATCTGAGCTTGTATCTGTTATATTTCCAGCAAGATCTTCCACAACAATTCTTACATCCTGCGATGAGGACTTTTCCTGGAGTGTAAAGTTACCAGAATAATTATTACTATCTTCTGTAAAATCAGTAATATTCTCTACTTCATTTCCATCAACATATGTAACTACAGATTTGAGACCAATAGTGTCATATACTGTATACTTAACATTTACATTTGTTGCATTAATAATGTTATTCTCAAGACCAGATATAGAGTTAATCTCTGGTGGGGTACTATCTACTCTGAAAAGAATTGCTTTATCCTCATAATTGGTGTTCTCTGGTGTATTTCCAACAGTATCTTCAGATGAAACCACCATCTTATATACGCCATCCTTAGCAAAATTATCTTTACTAATGTTGTAGTCATACTGATACCAGCCACTATCACCTATTTGAGCTTTATTATTAATTTCCGGAGTTGTAGTGAACTCAGCGGTATCAATAGGCTTACCATCAGCAGAAATATCAATCTTAAGAGAACCTGCAACAAGCTGATCAGGATTATACTCAGTAATTACCAAATCCTCATCTACTGACTTCACGTACTTTCCACCATCAGAGATAAGATCAATCAGATAATCGCTATATACATATACGGAACCATATCTATTAACAATAAATGTTGCTTCAGAACTTCTCTCATGTCCTGCTTTATCGGATATTTTTATAGATAATTTGTATATGCCGTCATTATCTTGTATTTTCTTAAACTCATCGAACTCGCCACTTCCGGCAGTATCAGAAACAGTAACATGATCCTTGATATACTGATCATTTACATTGACATTCTTCTCTTCACGTCTTGTACGAACAAGCTCTATTTCATAATCATCTAAGTTGTCATCTTCAAACTCTACAGAAGGAACGCACTCATTTTTGTATGATGTTCCATCTATATCATCCTTCTTATTAATCCTGATAATAGGATCCTTAGCATTCGCATCCGTATCTATAATAAGCGTCTCCGAAGTATAGGTAGCCATAGCATTTCTTGACTTATCTGTATAGGTTATTGAAACGTGATACTCCCCATCTTCAGTCATAGTAAATGTACCAACATGTGTATCAGTACTATTATTTGACCATCCGGCTGAAACAGGATAACTTCCCCCATCCTTTGTAACAGAAATCTGTACATCCTCTGAGTAGAAGTTTGCTTCATTTATTGTTACGGTTGCCGTTATTGAATCATCATAGTATGAAGTTCCACCTTCAACATTTACAGGAGTGTTATATGATACATTTGCATTAGGAGAAATGTTATCTACAACAATTCTCTTAGTATCATCATAAGATGTTGATTCATTATTAGCTCTATCTGTAGCTGTAAAATCTACTGTTCCATTAAACTGATTATTACTTGTGAGAACAGCCTGTGGTATCTCAAATGTGGCAGTAGCTGTTCTATTGCTGTCGCTATAAGATATAGTTGCCTCTTCTATTGCCTGATTTAACAGCTCAGAATTAACAGAACTTACACCCGCCGCATTCTTATAATCATACTTAAATGAATGTATAAGAGATGTGGCATCATTTGCTGTAATAGTAACTGTCATCTTAGCGTTATAGAATCCGAATGATACATTTTGAAGTACAGTATCAAGCACACTCGAACTATATGAAACACTCAGATCAGTAGGAGCAGTTTTGTCTACTGTAAAATAGTTTTCAGCATAGTCAGCCGCTTTATTCGTAGCCTGATCTGTGTAATCAATATCAAACGTATAATTTGCATCTCCAGAATATGTGATTGTTCTAGTATGAACATCGCCATCGTGAGACCACTTAGACTGACTAGTAGAATCAGAAGCCTTTAAGGAATTACCCTGTACATCCTTTGAATCAATCCTGATATCAACTTCCTCTTCGTTAAAGTTATGCTCTGTTATAGTTACTGTAGCAACCTGAGTATCATTAAAATAATCTCTCTTATTTCCTTCAGAGTCCTGAAGCGAATTCTCTGGTGTTGTATCATCATAAATCACACTGATTAATGGAGCAGTTTGATCTACAACAAGAGTATTTGATGAATATGCCGTCATCTTATTACTGCTTCTATCTGTATAATTCACTGATATAATATAATCACCATCACTTGAACCATCTTCAGCTGCACTAAGTTTTATTGTTGCTATGTGTTTATCTGTGCTTACATCATTCCAAGATGTTGAAAAACCAGAAAAATCTTTTCCATCTTTTGTAATTGTTATAACTACATCTTCACTATAGAAATTAGCTTCATTCACAGTAATTGTTGCTGTAATATCTTTACTGTAAAACATCTTATTTCCAACTGTTCTATCTGGTTCTGTGTACTCTGCAGTCATATTTGGAGCAATAGTATCTACAACTATTATATTTCCAGAATCAGTTAGTTTATTGCTCCTATTCGTGTATTTATCAGTTGCGGTAATTGCAACAGTTCCTCTAATCTGATCAGCTTCAGATTTAGGCATCTCTACAGTAGCAGTAAATTTGGATTTATTCTTTGAATCTTGTACAGCAGTCACCTTAGCTTCTGCGTAATCTTTTACATTAGTTGCACTTGCACTACTCTGCCTTGCATATGACCATGTAAAGTAATCAATACCAGATGTAACATCATATCCGGTAAATGTAACCTTAACTGTTGGATTGTAATATCCAAACGTCAGATTAGAGATAATTTTACTTGTTATTGGCTCCGAATATGAAATACTTAACTTTGAAACATCAGGTGCAGTATGATCTACTATAAAATTGCCTGTGTTCTTTGTATCTGCCTCATTAGTTGCAAGATCATTATAATCAATATTAAAGTTATAAATTGCATCTACTAAAGGTGATGAAGACGGAAGTTTAACAGTATGAACATCTCCATCATCACTCCATGTAGCATTTCGTAGGAAGCTTTGTAAATCAGTTACTGTAACTTCATTACCATTTATATCTCTTGCTATATATTTATATGTTTCTGTAGGCGTAACAGATATTTCATTAGGTCTAAAATTATGTTCATTAATTGTAACAGTAGCCTCTTGTTTCTTTACATCTCCAACCTTTGAATCATAAGAAAAGTCAATCTCAGGCTTTGTAGTATCAATAACAAGCTTATCAGAAGTATATGTATCCATCTTGTTATTACTGCGATCTGTATAATCCACTGTAATAACATAATCACCATCACCATAAGTTGCGTCATCAGCTTTTATGGTAAACACACCCTTATGAATATTTTTAAAGTTTGCATCATCTGTCCAAGTAACTGATGGAGTATCAACATCCTTTCCATCTTTCGTAATCTTTATTTCTACATCATCACTAAAGAAATTTTCTTCCGTGAAAGTGTAAGTAGCTGTAATTGATGAATTATAGTAATACACAGTTTTATCTGTTGTTACTTCACGACTTGCCTTTGTATATTCTGGATTTAAAGTAGGTTTTGTCATATCAACAACAAACCTAGTAGAAGATACTACAGAAGACTCTAATCCAGCCTCATCAACAGCTTTTACAGAAAGCATCCCATTTATTTCCTCACTATTTGGAGGGAATAGTAGTTCTGCTTCGTATTTTCCGGCTGATATTTCAGTTATATCGGCTTTAGTAATGATTCCTGATTGTTCTTCAGGGTAATTAATTTCTGATGCCTGCGTCGCGGATTTATCAAGTTTATATGTCCACTCAAATCTATCTATACCAGAAGTCACATCTTTTCCATCGAAAACAATTGTCACCTTATTCTGATCATAATATGGAACACCATCTTTATTCTCAACAGGTTCAGACAGTTTAAGATTAATCTCCGAAGGATTAGTTGTATCCACATATGTATTTTCTAAAGTTATTTTATTAGTTATCTGTCCTTCCTTATTCTTCAAATAAAACTTTACAGAATCATCTCCTGCATATTTTTTATCTTCCAATGTAAAACTATCAACAAATGAAGATATATTTAGTTTTTCAGAATTTGATATCTTATAATCAACTAAAGATGCATCCGGCGAAACTGTAGTCTTATTTGTTCCGGTTCCAACATACCATTTGTAAGAAGGATCAGAGAGAACCGTATCACCTTGTAATCCTTCTATATTAGCTGCCTTAGAAGGAGATGGTAGAAACTTAATATAAATATTATATTCTGCTGAATCAGCATCATACAAAACCTTGCCACGATAGTTTCTCTTTTCTTCTTTATTTGCAACAACCGTCACTATTATTGTGCCATCTGAAGAATCATTGATTGCTTTTTCTAACTTTTCATAATCAGAAACCGTAACTCTACCTGTCTGAGAATTAATGTTCAAAAAACTACTTGCTGAGGATCCTTCTGTTTCCTTAATTGAGTACGTAGTTTTTCCAATCTTATTTTCATATTCTTTCGCTGTTTTTACAGTATCATTTATTTTTGCATACGCTATTTGTTCTGAAACCACTCCTATATCATCAACTGTATAATTAACATATCCAGGAGAAGGAACATCAAAATATATAGTTTTGACAGCAGAAATATCCAATGTAGTTGTAATAACTTTTTCCGCATAATTATCATCACCTGGAACAGTAATCGTCACTATAACTGAACCTGATTCTTTAAAAAACAAATTCTCCTGCCCTGCACCCACTGAACTATGCGAAGCAAGTATTCCATCATTATCAGCTACTGATATACTTATATCACCAGCATTATAATCTGACGTTGCAGATATCTTATATAATCGGTTAACATCAAAGTTTTCTGCTTTATTAGTATATGCAATATTACTTTCAGAATGATCTTCAGATTCATTTTTATAGTTTGTTATAGTTACTACAGTCTGCTGCTCTTTCTTTGAAATAACCGCTGTTTTTGAATCAGTATATTCATTATGATTATCTCTGTTTGCCTTTATATAAATGATATAATTTCCAGCATTTGTGCCTTTTATCTCAGTTTTATCAGTAGTCCATGTAGTACCATCTAACGAGAACTGAACATCCGTCCCCTCCGGTGCATTTACAGAGCTTATTAATTCATGTTCTTCACCATCATATACCAAGTCTTCTGCAACGCTAAAATCAACATCTGTAATATCTAGTGGAACGATTTTTGCAGTAAATTCTTTAGTGAAGGTAGTGTAGTTATCCCCTCTTGATACATTAATTGAAACGGGATAAGAGCCAATATTCTTAATTTTTGCAATTTCTGCATAACTAGTATATGTATTTGTACCAACAATATAATTCTGAACATCTCCTTCCTTAACACCACTTATTGTAAAAGGAACTACACCTTCCTCTGAATAAGGATATTCAGTGTTTGTCTCAACTGTTATTCCTATGTCCTTCTTCGCAATTTCAATATTCTCAATAGTCCCACTCACCGGCTTAAGAGAACCATCATTAATACTTACACTGTATTCAACATTATATTTTCCAGCATTCTTTGCTTTTGGAATCGTTGATCCAACATCAGTTCCATCCAGCTTATAATTTACAGTATATTTAGATGTGTCCCCATCAAAAGTAACAAGGGCTTGATCAGAATCATTAAAAACTAAACCATCAACTTTTTTTACTATATCCGCACTAATTGTTTTTTTGACCAAGGTAACACTAAGATTTTCATTTCCATCAGTAATATTAGCATTACTAATTGATGTACTGTCATCTATGTAATTTGATTTACTTATAGTTGCCGACAATTTATATGATTCGGTACAGTCTTCCTGTTTTCTTATAATTGCATAACCATTATCATCTGTTTTTACAGTCTTATTATCTTCTATAATTTGTGTTTCATCTTCAGCAGATACCAATGTGAATGTGATATCAGCATCAGCTATAGGTAAACCAGTATCATCTGATGTAACTAAAACAGTAATAGCGCTTCCAAGTTCCTCTGGTGTATATGATGCAGCTAGAACTCGATATGAAGATGATGATATAAGACTAATCATCATCACTATGGACATCATTACAGCCATTACTTTTTGACTCAATCTATAAGTGTTCCCTTTCATAATAATCTCCTCTCTCACCCAAAAATGTATCTATATAAATTACTGCTGAACAAGCAGTGTAAATTAAATGAAAGCATTAAAATGAATATGTTTATATACATCACATAACTATCTGTATATTTTGAAATTATATTCACTATTATCCAAATAACAGCCATGATAAATGTCGTATCTATATAAGCAAGTATTGGACTACTGTATACTCTTATAAATCCAATTTTCTCTTCAATTAACGGTTCCTTCTTTTTTCGGATAATTGCAGTTATGAGAAATATCGTAACCCCTCCAACTAACGAAAGCCAAAAAATACAACTTACAATTATTACAGGTAACTTATATGTAAGTGTAGTCAACTCGGCTGTAAATGGCATAAACAAAAAAGTTGACGACATAATTGTTAGCAAAATTAACGCTATTATCCATGCAATTTTATATTTTACCCTTGACTCCATGTTATCTCCTCATTTGTGTGGACTAACATGATTTCATCTAAAATTGTTATCCTCACCGCTTCTGCTCTTCCATTCTGTATATTTTGATTTCCAACTAAAGGCGTAGTATTATCTTCACTATTCAGAGTTTCCGTAGAATCTATTGCAGTCAGAGAAGTTGTTTCTGCTTCTGAGTATGATGTAGCCCTATTCTCATCAAGAACTCCTGTTTCTTCGAGATTCTCATAACCTCTATTTTTGCCCTCGGTATCTGGCATAGAACCTGTAAGCTTACCTCTTTCCAGATTAGTTTTAGTTGGTCGGTAGCTTTTATTTCCTGTACGAACATTATTAGCTCTCATTTGTTCGATAGACTTCTTAGCGTTCCTACCTGAAAGATCACCAATAACAGAAGGGATTCTGAACACAATCGCAAGAATAATAGCAAGAACCAGCAGGACTCCCGCCGAAATGTATGCAATTATTGAGATTACGCTTAATGTACTAGCCAACTTGCATTACCTCTCTTCTGTATTCGTATAAGCTCTTTCCATAGCTTTTCTATAATCTGTATAGTTTGAAGACATCTCCTCTTGAAGTTTTTTAGACTGTTCTTTCTGAACAGTTAATGCCTCTGCAGATTCATATACCTGATCAAATAAGTCTATAACTCTATCCTTCTCAACGCCAACCTGAGCCATACTTATTCTCTGATCATATATGAGCATAAAAGTTGCATTATATAGCATCAGCTGATCATAAGGTCCAGAGTTCTTTATGCTATTAAGTGAAGACTCAATGGTATCAAACAAAGTGTCATAACTCTCCTTTGATGCCTCCTCCACTGTAGATGAATCAGTTATATATCTCCTGTAAAAAGTGCAGATCTGATAATAACAATCTGATACATCTTTGCTTGTAAATTCAGGCGAAATATTTTCATCTTCATATATTGTTTCAAAGTACGAATATGCTTTTTGAACACGATCCGAATAGCTTGCTTCCCCATCATCACTCGTGTAATAGTTCATATACATCATTCCAGCTTTATAATTTAATTCTGCATATTCTAGAGATGTATTATCAAAATCACTCTTATTTGCATTAAACTTAGCTAAGAATTCATCGCTTTCATTTTTACCAAACTTTCCTTCATCCTCGAATGCTTCCAACATTCTCTCATATGCCTCTAAACGAGTAGGATATATATCAATTGCAGTTTTGTACCCCTCCACTTTATCCTCAATAGATGTTGCTGAAGATTGAGATATCAAGTTGTTATAGTCATTATTATTAATGCTTACAGATACTCTTTTGGTAACAAAGCCAGTTATTGCCATTACAATTGATAAAACGGCCGCTGCAATAAATAATCCAAGTTTTCTTCTTTGTTTCTTTTTATAATCTTTTGTTATAAGTTCAGGATGTTCCAAGTCATACAGAAGGTCAGCACAATTCTGATATCTGTTTTCCTGGGCTGGCTGAACACATTTATCTATTATCAGCTCTATACCTTCTGACAAATCAGGATTCCACATTCTTACTGGAGCATATGCTTCTCCGCTTCGCGGATCTATTCCAGTCAGAAGATGATGCATTGTCATACCTAACGCAAAAATGTCTGACCTTGCATCGGTCTGCCCACTATATTGCTCCGGAGGAGCATACCCCTTAGTTCCAAGAACTGTTGTATCCGCCAGACTTTGCTCTTTATATTCTCTTGCTATACCAAAATCTATTATCTTAATATTGCCTTCCGGCTTTAACATTACATTGGCCGGTTTCATATCCCTATATATGATAGGTGGTTTTTGCGAATGCAAATAAGATAATGCATCACAAAGCTCCATTGCCCATGATATTACAAGTTCTTCAGGTACTACTCCATATTCCTTAAGAACCTTATCAAGAGATTCACCTTCTATATAATCCATAACGACAAAAATTGTCTTGCCATTATCAATAATATCTACGATTCTAGGCAACGCTGGATGATCAAGCCTTTTCATAAGATTTGCTTCTGCAAGCAAACTGTTAACTACTATTTCATCATTTTTTCCATTACCTTTTTTTCTTATTTCCTTGATAGCCCACTGCTTATTCAAATGCGTATCCATCGCTAGATATACGACAGACATTCCACCTTTTCCTATCTCAGTAAGTATCTCGTATTTGCCTTCTATAATTGAGCCAATCTCAGCCATTATCTTTATCCTATTCAGCCTTTATTAATATTACGGAAATATTATCTTTTTCTCCGCGTTTCTTAATCAAATCAATAAGATACTTTGAAGTGGAGTGCATCACATTTTTATCAACAAGTTGAGTAGGATGTAATGCATTATATAGTTCCTGTGAACTCAAAGTATGCCTAAAACCATCAGAGCAGAGCATATATACACCTCGTTGAGCCTGTGCTGTAAAGACTTGAGGTTCTACTTTGTCCGAAGCCCCTATACACTGAAGCAACATATTTCTTCGTTTATCGGTTTTTGCTTGTTCTTGAGTAATAGTTCCTTTCCTTATTTCTCTCGCAATGAATGTATGATCTTCTGTCAGTTGCTGAATCCCATTATTTATGCTATACAATCTTGAATCCCCAACATGAGCAACCATATACATATCATCTACAAATAATATTCCGGTAAATGTTGTTCCCATAGTCACACGTCTTGAGCTTCCGTATTCAAGAATCTGTGAGTTAAGTTCTTTTAATAAAAGATTCCACTTTGCAGCTATGATATTGAATGCCAAATCACTTAGTTCATATGGAAGCTGATTATCAAACCACTTCGAGAACTCCCTTATGACTGTAGCACTTGCCAGTTCGCCTTTAGCAAGCCCACCCATCCCATCACATACAATAGCCATTAATATTTCTTTTTCGTTAGCCATTCCATGCTTTATCAATAAGCTGTCTTGATTTGTAGATTTTGATATTCCAATATCTGTATCAGCGGTAGCAATAAATCTCACTTTATCTTCCTCTTAACCTGCATAAAAAATGAATTCCTCATTCGCAAGCCTTAATCTGTCCCCATCAAATATTTCTGTTTCCTGCCTTACATCAATAACATGATCATTTATAAAAGTTCTGTTTTTAGAGTTTAAATCCATTACAAAATATCTTGTTCCTCTCACAATAATGTCACAATGATTTCTACTAACCGCTCCATTATTGCTGACAAAATAATCAACGTAGCTCTTTTCCTTTCCTATCCTGAATACCGCCTTATCAATTATTATTGTTTCATCAGTAACAACACGATAAAGCTTCGGAAATCTAACCATTTCTTCATCCGACTTAAGAATACCTGTATTCTCGTCATCGTCATCACCGAGATACCCCGTTGCCTCGTCATCCAGGATGCCGGTACCCTCTTCATCCAGAAATCCTGTATCCTCATCGTCAGATGTAAGCTTTCCACTTTTCATCAAAGTTGTCGATTCATAATCAGGTGGATCTATAAATTCATTTTTTCTAATTTTTCCACCTGGAACTCCAGATGGTCTACCTCTTTCAGTCCCTCTATTCCAAGTACCTTTTCTGAATTTTTCGACTACACTTCTGTCTTCTTTATAGATATAATCTTCAATCCTTTTTAGGTCATCAGATTCCAGTTCACGTAGAAAATAAACAAACCTTGAAATAAAATCGCTATCACTTTCCTCAGGCTTTGCCGAATAAATGATATCGTCGATAAACATCATTACATTCCTTGAATTCGGACTTCCTTCAATCGGTAAATATATAAAATTAAGTTCAAGTGTAGTTTCATTTATATAAACGCTTTTTAAATCAAGCATTACACTTGATAAATGAAGTGAATTATTCTTTAACTTTCTCTGCAAGTCAACAACCTGCTCAATTATCATATAGAACTCTTTTTTCTTTACAGATTTGCTTAACTTGTCATACAAACTAACACTAACAGGTCCCGAATACTCTATTACATTTTTTTTGATTTTTTTCGCTTCGAAGAGTCCATGGACATATTTACTTTTAAAGAAATCAAACTCCCTATCGCCGAGCTTTTCTTTCCATCCAAGTTTTGCCCTTACTACAAGACGACTATCCTTCTTTTTAGCTTTGATTTTTGCCATAATTTACAATCCTGATTCTGTGAATTAAATAAAAAAAAGCATTCTCCTATGACGGCTAGAATGCATATTATATCTTTAATTGCAACTGGCTATCATATTACATCAAGTAACTTAGATCCTATAGCTTTGCGTCACTGTCTTTAGACAGCTATGCCCTTGTTCGCAGATTAAATCATTCTGCGAAAACAGATGATTGCCAGTATATTTTTATTATACTCTTCTAATTCTGACCCAGAATTTGACCATAAATAGAATTGCACTGATTAATATAATTCTTTTTTAACTTATCAGATGGATGAACATAACGGTTTAGTGTGGTTTGAACATTTGCATGCCCAAGTATTTCACTTAAGCACTTTATATCCATTCCTTGCTCTATACAGTTAGTTGCAAAAGTGTGTCTAAGTGAATGAAACTTATAATGCTTGATTCCTGCAGAAGTTAAATACTTATCAAATTTTTTCTGAAAAGTTCGGGGCTCCATATATTTGTTTTCTTCAAAGAAATATTCATATGAAGTCATATTAGGTTCAAGTATTGAATATAATGTATCGCTTATAGGGATACTGCGAATAGAACTTATGCTTTTGGGAGTAGAACACATTAATTTGGTATGACCGTTATCATCTGATATTCTTTGTACGGTAGACTTAACAGTGATTATTTTATTACTAAGATCAATATGTTCATTCTTTAATGCGCATAGTTCGCCTAATCTGAGACCTGTAAATAGTGCTATAATAATTCCTAATTTATATATATCCATATCGCATATTAAATATTTAATTAACATCTCTTGCTCTTTTTCGCCAAGTACCTGATACTCTGATTTTTTTACTGTAGTTTTAGCGAATTCTTTAGCTATTATATCGTTCTTGCTTTCGATCCCTGAGGCTATTAAAACTTGTGAGAGAACATATTTTATTGTTGAAATTGTACTTCTGGATACAGCATTATCGGTATTGGTGCAGTTATGAAATATATTAATAATTTCTGTATCCGTAATGCTACTTGTCGATAATGAACCTATAGCGTTATGGATGTGGTTATAGTAGATATCTTTATATTTTATATACGTCGAATATTTCTTTGTATTTCTTATATTATCTAGCCAGTTTAATGCATTAGATTCAATTGTATTATTAGTTTGACATTTTGAAATTCTATAAGGTGCGAATGATGATAATTTGTCTTTTACTTCCTTATAAGAATGACCATATAGTGATTTATATTTTTTCTTACCATCTGAATCAGTTATCAGAATTCTCCCTTCCCATCGTCCATCCTTACGTTTTCTAATATTTTCTCCTCTTCGAGACATAACACTCCCTCCTCTAAATACCATTTTTTTGACCATTAATAGAATAAGAACAAAAATACAAATGTAAAAAACATAGTTATTCTTGCAAAATCAACATTTATTTTTGTACATTTTTACCATAAATATCCTTGTTTCAAATTGACAGCAGAGCTGATATTTGATATATTAGAGTCATGAAATCCCGTAATTGGGGGACAGAACAGTATTAACTATTTTTTCGCAGAATGATTTAATCTACGAACTACGGCGGATAGCAAAACAAGCTATCCGCTCTTTTTATGGCATATATGTTACATCTATATGTCATCTGACACTTTGATTATATATTTGCTCATTATATTAGTCAATTATCTATTCTATAGTGCTGATATGTCATCCCTCAGATTTTATAATAATATCATTCAATATTCACTTAAACGGAGGGGTTGAATGAGGAAGAAAGAATCATTTGATAATAGAGATAGACTGATACAATTAGGATTAACCATTGCTGCACTAAGAAAACTTAAAGGGTTATCACAGGAACAATTAGCCGAAAAAGCAGGAATAAGCCGTTCATTTCTCAGTTCAATTGAAGCACCTGGCATTTCCCGTTCATTTTCAGTTGATATACTGTTCAGCATTTCTGATGTACTTGAAACATCCGCATCTGATTTATTAAATGGAAATATTTTTTCTCAAGAAAAAAATGGATGAATGCAGTTGTCACTGCACACATCCATTTTTTAATATCAATCAATTATTATTCTCAATTTTTCCTTTAATGTCATTTTAGATGCTGTTCTCATCCGGCAGTTCTACGGGAACGCTTTCCAGATATCCGGTATCGACCAGGGTTACTTCATCTCCTGTATCGATCAGATAATTCTGCAGACTGCCGCGATAGCGAAGCTTTGCGTCAAACTTATCAGGTCCTTCCTCTCCGCCGAAGGCAAGTGCCAGTGAATAAAACCCATCTTTTCTGAATTTTACAGCTTTGATTTCCATGGTTGTCTTCTACTTAAACCGGTCCGAACATATCCTTGCCTTTGCGGCAGCGCGGGCATTTCCAGTCCTCCGGAAGATCTTCAAACTTTGTACCGGGTTCAATACCGTGCTTCGGATCTCCCTTCTCAGGATCATAGACGCAGCCGCACTTTGCGCACTTATACTTACCGCTTGTGACAGGTTCCATATTTGGACTCCTTAAATATCCATCATTTCAAGAAGATAGTTGTCATAACCAAGCTTCTCAATGATTCCAAGATGTTGCGCAACCCATCCGCAGTGTTCTTCTTCACCGGCCACGAATTCTTCTACCATCTTCCTAGTTACAGCATCATCTGCAAGGCTGCATGCCAGTTTGTTCATGGATTCGATACCGCCTTCAGTAAACTCTTTATACCACTGTTCCAGAAGGAATACGCGATTCTCTTTTGCCTGTCATTCAAGAAGCCTCTGCAGTCACTGAAGACACGATCGTTTTATATGCAAAGCATATCATCGAAGGAATCTCAGAAGTCAGGGAACTGATTTATGTCATGCTCAAAGGCGATGACGGAAAATTCCTCAGGCAACTGACAGACCTCATCTTCGGGCAAAACCTGACAAATGCAATGTCATTCTTCAATATGAAAGATTCTGCAGAGCTTCGGCTCTATTACGAATTCCAATCTGCAGGAATGGCTACTTTTATTACCAAGTGGATACTTGAAAAAGGTTTATCAGAGGAAAAAACAGCTGCGCTTTATGCGCAAATACTACTTCAAGCCCCGGCTAATAACCCAAAAGGTGTTTTTTGACAGACTGCTCTATTTAAAAACTCCTTCAACGTAAAAGTCACCTCCCACAAGCTCTCGTAGCTTGTATCACTGACCAGCTTCACCTGATACCCGTCAATGTACATCCGCGTGTTTACGATGTTCATGGTCTCCATGTCCAGGTATCCGACCGTTATGCTGGTCAGCTTCTTATATGCTGAAAACTTATTCAGCCACTTCTTCGACACTCGGAATGCCACGCCGATCTGAACAACACCTTCTCTTACAACATCCCTCTGTGTGGTTCCCGCTTCCGTCACGCCTCCACACGGGAGATGAGCCTTTGTTTGAACACCTAAAGGAATATACCATTCGATAGGCTCTGCATAATTAATTCGAAATTCTTTCATTCATAAGCACCAACATAGTTTTCGGCATTACAGCGCTTTGCCTATTTCAATAAATCCTCTCAAATTAGCAACAGCTTCTATAATTTCCAAGATAACACACTATTAATTAGATAGCATTCCCCATTGAATAGGCTTCATCTAAAGCCTTGTGTCCTTCAATCTCTCCCTGTTCATTTACACCACCGGCGAACACTTTTCCCTTAAACTCCGCTTTTTCAAAACAATCAACCCACCCCTGTACACCACCTGCGGCATTTTTATCTACATAATCCTCATCTTCTGCTGCTACAGAAAGCAGATATACTTCTCTGAATTTGTAATCCCTCGGATAAAGAGAGTTTGCCCTGTCGATCATAGTCTTCATCTGTCCGCTCATCTCGTAGTAATAGATCGGAGTGGACCAAACGACCACCTCTGCTTCAAGAATCTTTTCCGTGATTTCATTTGCATCATCCTTAAACACACAATGCCCCAACTTCTGGCATCCGAAACAACCTGTGCAGAAGCCGATATTCTTTCCTTTCAAGGAAATAATCTCAACATCATTTCCTGCTGCTTTTGCGCCTTCTGCAAAGCTTTCGGCAAGCCTGTCAGAATTACTCTTTGCTCTTAAACTTGTTTCAATTATGAGTATCTTCTTCGCCATGTATCCTCCTTATTCCATACTTAATGTGATAGTAACATCACCATTACTAAGAAGATTCGTTAGTTCTTTCTCAGTCAGTTTTATTTTCCCTAGTCTCGTATATGCCCATGAATTAGATCCATAAAATACTACAAGCTGATTTCCCGAATAAAGGACAATATCGCCTGCCGACGTGGTCGTCTGTTTATCATCTCGTGTGATACTCTTTCCGATAGATCCTACCTGTTCAAATCCTCCGTACATAGTCATTGATATCGTAAGCCCATCTTCTGCAAGCTCCTTCAGTTCAGCCACAGAGGCATTATTTTCCCATGTAACATCCACTTTCGTATCATTGATCGTCATAACCATGATAATCTCATCCTCCTGCTCTGTGACGTTTTCATAATTTGTAATTGTTTCCAGCTTCTCTGCCTTCTGATTAATAGTCCTTTCCTCAGATGTATCTTTTGCATCTGCATCAACTGTGTTCACAGGGTTTGCCTGTTCCACTTCCTTTACGGTCTTTCCACAGCCTGATAGTACTGTGCAAGACAGTAATACTAAGATTATCAAAGAAATCGTTCTTTTCATTTCAAATACTCCGTGTAAAACTCAGTCAGTTTATCAAACGGGATTGCATCCTTTCCACCTCCGTCATACAGATCGGTATGCACTGCATCAGGAATGATCAGCAGCTCCTTATTATCCGTATACTTGCTGTCCTTTATCATCGCAGTATAAGCGTCCTTTGAGAAATAACAGGAATGTGCTTTTTCTCCATGAATAAGGAGAACTGCGCTTCTGATCTCATTGCTATACTTCAGGATTGGCTGATTAACAAACGATTCGCATCCAATCACATTCCAACCACCATTGGAATTAAGTGATCTTGCGTGATATCCACGCTCTGTCTTGTAATAATCATAATAATCCACCACGAAGAATGGAGCATCCTCCGGAAGCGGATCAACCACACCACCGCCAAGCTTGTACTCGCCATTCTTAAGGTCTTCCAAGCGCTGTGCACACTGTGCCTTCTTCGCCTCATAACGAGCTTCCTCAGAATCCGCAGAGTCAAAATATCCGTTTGCATTCACCCTTGTCATATCGTACATGGTGGAAGCCACCGTTGCTTTTACCCTGGTATCAAGTGCAGCTGCATTGATTGCCATGCCGCCCCATCCGCAAATGCCAAGGATTCCGATTCGTTCAGGATCTACCTTTTCATTCAGAGAAAGAAAATCCACCGCCGCCATAAAATCTTCTGTATTGATATCAGGGGATGCCATATATCTGACATTTCCTCCACTCTCGCCTGTGAACGAAGGATCAAATGCGATTGTCAGAAATCCCCTCTCCGCCATAGTCTGCGCATATAATCCGCTGCACTGTTCTTTCACAGCTCCAAATGGTCCACTTACTGCGATAGCCGGAAGCTTTCCTTCCGCATTCTTCGGCACATACATATCAGCTGCAAGGGTGATTCCATATCTGTTTACAAATGTCACCTTACTGTGATCTACCTTATCACTTTTTTCGAAAGTCTTGTCCCATTCCTGTACCAGTTTCAGTTCTTCTTTGATCATTGCATTGTCCTCCATAATTTTTTACTTTGCCGCTTTCCTCTCCACCCGCCGGATCAGGAAATCCATACGATCTACTTTTCTCTGGCTTTCATGCATCTCATCCATAAGGCTGCATCTGCATTTCTTGAGTAATCGGATCAACTCATCTGTCTGTCCTTTTTTGTACAGTTCTCCTGCAATCTCAGCATCATGTTTTGTGCATCCTGCATCCGCCAGATTATCAAGCATTGCCTTCAGTTCCATTTCCATAAGTTCATTTTCCTTGTAAAACAATTCTTTTGTCTTTCTGATTTAAGAATAATGCATTGACATGATCTTCGCTAATGAATAAAATGAATATCGTGATATTCCACAATGGCATATCACAGAGAGGATCTACTTAATATGGAAATAAAGAACCTTCGCTACTTTCTTGCAGTTGCAAGAGAAGGTCTCGGCATACTCCTTACTTTCGAACATCTCATCAACTGCTCCGAAGAAAGTGACCTAGTATTCAAACCGCTGTCTCCAAAGCAGGAAACAAAGCTGTATCTTATCTGGAACAAATACCAGGCCTTTACGCCTATAGCTGAGAAATACCTAAAACATTATTCTGTTCTTTCAATTTTTATCCCGTTTATTCCCTTCTCTGCAAGGACATCGCGCATTGCCAGAACATATTCTTCGCCATGGAAGCCCTGATACCAGTCAATGTAGAAGTACTCACCAACTTCAGTAACCTGAAGCATAATGCCTCTCTCCTGCATTGCATGGAAAGCGGTCATTCGGATACGTTTTCCGTACTCTGCCGTGCGCAGCGTCCCAAGATAACTGACCTCCGCTCCGGCTTTCAGATTTTTGCGCTGATCCATAACAAGCTTATTGAGCGCGCCATAAACAAAAGCCTTCGAATAACCCTCACATATTGCACGATATATGCCTGCCGTCTTCTTAATCGTATCTTCCGCGGTAAACTCAGAAAGTGCGGCACGGAACTGTTTACTCAGTTCCTCATCCGTTTTATCTGACAATTCTTCAACTTCAAAGCTGTAATTAAAATGTACAAGCTGATGCAAAAGTGAATTATTATTTCCCATGACCTTACGGATACTTACAGGTACCATAAAACTAACGGGAAGCGTATTTTCAGGATGTGTCCTCTGCAGTGCCTTGGCAAAGCAAACATACATAACAGACAGTGGAGAACCATTAACCGATTTGGCATATTTCATGAACTCAGCAGAAGGAACGCTGATACAAAATCCCCTGCAGTCTGCTTTTGGAACAAAGATACAGTCATTACGGCTTTCCTGTATTTCAAAAGCCTCTTTTCCCAATAATGCACCCATAGCTGCTTTCGGATTCTGAGGTTCAACCTGAAGATACGCATCCGTATCCTGTCCTGAAACAGGGCCGTCCTTTTCCGTATGAACTCCGTCTGGAATAGCATAATCGAACGCATCCGTAATACAGTAATAATGATAGAAAAATGTCTCAAGCACATACATAAACCCTGTGCCGTCATAAGGCACATGATCTGCGTAAACCCACAGAACATTACCAAGATAACACATCGTCACGGTATGGAAATTAGCGGCTGGAGTCGAAGGTTCGATTACCTCACCCGTTTCCTTTATTACAAACGGCAGCGGATTCTCCGAAAGCACCAGCTGGCTTCTTCGGATTACAGTCGCGTAAGTGACGTAAGGGTAGACCTCTGTCGTCTTCTCCCATGCTTTTTGAAGTGCCGATAGATCGATTTTTTCTTTTAAGTCGAACCGATAAGTCATAAAGAACGCCTTATCTGTCGGATATGCTCCTCTTGCAAACATACCTGCCGTAACAGCGCGTACTTCCTTCCAGTCTTCTGTCCTTGGATCACCATTTATACCGACTGCAAACTTATAACTTCTCTCAAATCTGTCTTCATTTAAGGATATTACCGTATCCCAGCCATTACACTGCCCTGAGCACATAAAAGCATCGCATCTGGACAGAAGATACAAGGCATAAAAATAATTAACCGTGGTATCTTCCAGTTTCTCCGCATAATCGTCGTTTGCATTCTCCTTCTCGTAATCAGCTATAATCTGTCCTTCTTTTAAGTCACTGACTGATATCCTATGTTGGGACAACGCAGCTATCGATTTTCCGAATTCTTTTCTCATCTGTGCCAGGATATCTGAATCTTCCGTTGCGAGAAATATCTTCTCATATCCATAATCCTTCATCCATTTGCGGATGAGCGGCACCATCTGTTCAACGCTTGCCATTTTTCTGGAACCGGAAAGACCTGTTGCAATATAGTCGCTGCCGCGGATCAGTACACCAAGCGTTTTTCTGCCGCCGAATAACGCATCAAAGTATTCATCCATTTCAGCAAGGAAAGAAGGAGCAATGATAGACCTGTCCATCAGGCCAGGCATCCTTTGGTAAAATGCAGTCTTAACAAGTATCAATAAACTCGGCACCCAAAGCGTATTATCCTCATTGGCATCCTCGATCCACAGATCCGCAGCAAAATAGCGTTCCATCAGTTCCCTCGGATATTTGCCGAAATAATCCTTATCCGGAGCTACAAATTTAAGTCCGAAATGCCCAAACGCCAATTCAAAGCGCTTGTAACCTGAAAGAATCGCTCCAATTCCACCGGTAGCATCTATTGGAAGAGTCATATATTTATATTGAGAAAAAGCCTTCCCGTTCAGTATCCATTGCAGGAAGAAAATATTATGGAAGGCATAGGTACTGCAAAGTCTATTGAAGTTATTATCCTCCAGGCCCAGTCTGAACTGCTCCTGTATATAGAAACAGTCGTCCCCATATATATCATCGGGAAGTTCTTCCACGATATGGAGTCTCGGATTCTCGTCAATGAACCATCGAATTCTCTCATCCGCGCACCATATTTCCATATCCGTAAACTGAAGTATCACCTTGCTTATAGCTATCGTATATTCGTTCAGTTCCTCGAACACCATAGTTTTTAACCCTTTAAAATAGTCAAGATAAAGGGTGGTCTTATCATTTTCATCATAGAAATAATATTTTGCCATAAAGGGACCCTTGACGTATGCAGGATACGTATCTCGAGGTTCAATATCCTCGTCATTATCCCAATAAACAATATCAAAATCCTCGCCCTTGTCATTTTTTACATGAAAACGGTTTTTACTTTCCGGCTTATATTCAAGTGCCACATGAAACAGATTTTCCGACAGGTTAAGTGTTTTTGCCTCTTCTTCTGCTCTTAAAGTTTCAATTTTAAACATACTTCCACCCCTTTCCTACGCTTTATAAACTCCAATTCACTCTCTGGCCGCCAAATGCATGAATCGAACGCGTGCCAGCCTTTACTCTTCTTTGTCACATAGATTAAGTGGATCAACTCCATATTCATCATTTATACGTCTCTTTAGAACTGACTTATTCACTAGTTAACCTTCCTTGAAAACTCACATCATTTTATTAGTTCTATTCCAATTTTATGAATCAAACTCTTTCCTAAGCTGAACCAATGCAGATATAAGAAATGATGAGCATATAAGAATTATAATTCCCGCTTCAACAAAAGATAAATCTGTTGAATTAGAAATCTCAATTAGTTGCATCCTATTATTACTGAAGCATTTCCAGAATACATCTGTCAGATCAAATACTCCATGAAGAATTATACAAGAAAGCAGATTGCCTGAACGGTAATATATGACACAGAATAACACACCAAACAGCGTTGCATATATAACCTGAGCAATTGTTGCTACTATAATTCCTGAATTACCTATAAGATTGATTAGATGCAGAGAGCCAAAAACAAAAGATGATATAAATGTTGCAAGATAGATTCCTTTCCTGCTTTCACCATAATACTTCCGAAAAGCATTAAATAATACGCCGCGACAAAGCACCTCTTCAAAAAGGCCTATAGCCAGATTAAACAGTAAATATAGAAGTATTATCGGCATGGCCTTTCCTAGAGTCAAATCCGGAGTTTGATAATTTGAGACCACCTGAAACACTGTAACAAATACAATTAGAATACCATAAATGAATATACCTTTTCCAAGATTTTCTTTTTGAAACCCAATTTTTAAGCCATAAAGCTTCTTAACAATAAAAATAAGAAATACAGACATTAATACTCTGGATAGGGTATTTACAGTCTGAGCCGCAATATCAGAATTATTTAAAGTATTACCTAATGGAGTCGCACTAAGAATTATTCCTGACGCAAGACCTATAAACACCACCAGTAAAGATAATCCTAAACACTGAAATAGTTTCTTTTTGTTATGTTCCATTTTTCAATTCCTTCTTTTGTGATATTATTTAATATTTCCGCGGGATTAATATTATATTATGTATAATATTATATTCCTCTCAAAACCACAATTAACCGGAACATATTTTAACCTTAAGATTACCTTAATCAATCATAGCACTATATCCTGAATAATCGTAAAGAAAAAGTCCCTCCGGTGGGAAGGACTGCAGATATTTGTCTTAATATGTTATTAGTTATAGGAATCTTAAACTGATACGCCGCTATCTTCATAGTTGTAATCCTTTATGATGCTCTACTCCCCCGTCTCGTACCTCTCTATTTCCGTCTCCGTCACGTACCTGCTCTTAAGCTCCCCAAGCTTATTTAAGTTCATTTTTTGTTATTCCTCTGCCTCATAAATCAATTCGCCAAGAGTCTGATACAGATGATCCGGCTCGACTGGTTTGGACAAATGCGCATTCATTCCCGCCTGTAAAGATCTTTGTACATCTTCATCAAAAGCATTTGCTGTCAGGGCAATAATTGGGATTTTCTTAACATCCGGTCTGTCCAGCGCACGAATTGCTGCCGCAGCTTCCAGACCATCCATCTCCGGCATCCGGATATCCATCAGGATTGCATCGTAAGTTCCAGCGGCGCTCTTCCTGAACATTTCAAGTGCGATTTTACCGTTTTCTGCATGATCTGCGGTCATATCTTCCATTTCAAGGATATCTATCAGGATTTCGGCATTCATTTCAATATCCTCGGCCACCAGTATATGTCTTCCTTCCAGAGGTGCCCGTTGCTTTTCCATAAACATGTCAATCTGGTTTCGGTGGATAATATGCTTGAACTCGTCCATCACATTGGTAGCGAAGATCGGTTTTGAAAGAAAGCCATCGATGCCGGCGGCCAGCGCCTCTTCCCTTATTGTATCCCATGTATACGCCGTCATTATAATGACAAGCTTCTCGCCACTGTAGCGTTTCCGAATCTGACGTGCCGTTTCCACGCCGTCCATCTCCGGCATACGCCAGTCCATCAGTACCAAGCTGTAAGGCTCCTGTTTGAGATTCTGTACTTCTAACATGTTCAGTGCTTCCATGCCGCTGTGACAGACATCTGCCCGAATTCCCGCCTCGTCCAGCACCAAACGTCCATGCTCTGCGACGATCTCCTCATCGTCTACAATCAGGACACGCATAGCTCCGGGATCGATTTCATCCCACGACGCTGTTCCAATATGCAGACTCTTGCGCAGGGGAAGAACAATGGTGAATTCCGTCCCCACCCCTTTCGTGGACTCTACGCTGATCGTACCGTTCATCATCTCCACAATGCTTTTCGTTATTGCCATGCCGAGCCCTGTGCTGCCGTACTTGGTTTTACGGGTGCTGTCCTCCTGAGAAAAAGCATCAAATATTCTGGAAATATAGTCTTTGTCCATGCCTATTCCTGTATCCCTGATACGGAAACAAAGGGTGGACTGGTCCTCATACTCAGCAGTGCGCTCCACACTCAGTCTAACGCTGCCACCAGGATTCGTAAACTTGACCGCATTACTCAGGATGTTGATGAGGATCTCCTTGATCTTCATGTCGTCACCAATGTAGTAATCATCTACGGGACTCAGGATGTTGCACTCATATTGAAGTCCTTTATCCTCGCACTGACTCATAACCATCGTATTAATTTGCTCCAGCATGTATGAGAAGGAGAAAACCTCCCGACGAAGTACTATATACCCGGATTCAATACGGCTCATATCCAGAATGTCATTGATCAGTGCAAGCAGATGACGTGCGCTGTCGCCAGTCTTTAACAGATACTCACGCGTCTGGGATGAAAGTGTTTCATCATGAAGGGCGAGATTATTAAGGCCAAGGATGGCGTTCATAGGCGTACGAATCTCATGACTCATGTTAGAGAGAAATGCAGTCTTTGCCTTGTTGGCCTCCTCTGCCATATTTAAGGCCTCCGCCAGAGCTTCATTTTTCGCCATGGACTCACGCATTTCCGTATCGATCTTCGTAAGTCCCAGACCGATTGCGTGGACTATATGGTCATCTCGTTCTTCAGCACGGCGTACGCCAGCTGCGCGAATCATCTCGTAGTATTCGTCATCACCTTTCTTCACCAGATATCGATAAGCTATGATGGGTTCCGTTGCCAGACGTTTTCGGATATTGTTGGGATTGATGAAGGCTATGAAATCCTCGCGGTATAAATCAGTGACATATTTCTCGGCATAGTACGTAAATCGTTCCAAATAAGGAAAATGAACGCCAACCGATATTTGATCCGGATCATCCAGATCGCCACGATGGCAGACGCCATCATTTTCATCAAGATTGACATAATAGACGGCACGGTAGTCTGCCGCCATGGCTGTAATCATACTGTTTGCCTGAATCCTGGCCTGGGTATCCGTCACATCCATGCATATGCCCAGAAGGCAGAGCCGCCCCGCCTGATCAACAAACTTAAGCTTCGTTGTCTGAAGATGACGCATGGTTCCATCGGCATCCGTTGCATCTTCCGAATAAACAAATGGTTCATCCATGGAAAGAGTCTTGCGGTCATACTCCACAAAATTCGCCGCCGTTTCCGGAGTAAAAATCTGCGCATCAGTCAACCCAATGGCATCTTCCGGACTTTTCAGGTGCGCATAATCCGCAAATGCCTGATTACATGCCAGATAAACACCAGTTTTCGCATCTTTGGAGAAACTCATGGCGGGCATGTTATTCAACATTGCATTAACCGACTGCATCTGTTCCTGGTTGGACACATACATCCTGTTGTAGGTTTCCGCAACAAAAATAAGTTCTCTGGCTCCTTCAACCGGGAAAAGCTTGTCCTCCCGAATCGAATGAACAGAACGATAAAGAGGCCTGACAATTAACAAAAGGATAAGAGCAAGTGTCAAGATTGTGATGGCAACAGAAATAATAATCAAGATTCTCTGGACTAATAAAAGCCTTTCCAGCTGATTTGCCGCCTGCCTTCTTTCCCCTTTAAACTCATCCTCCAAAGATGAAAGGCATTCCTGTACATCATCAGAGATAGTATTTTTCCGATTACGATATTCCTGATCAAATACCATTGCCCTTGCCAATGCATCTTTTTCCTCCGCAGAAAGATTATTCTCCTCCTCTGATAGCGGAACATTCCGAATTGCCTCAGGAAAATCCTCGATGTCATATCCACAGGCCTCGATTTTCAAGCGCATGGAATAATATTCACGATTCATAAGTTCCATAGATTCATTCATTGCTTCTACTAAAGCTTTATATGCCGGAACATCGCCAACATATTCATGAATCCGTGAAAGAGCGTTTTCTCTTCGTTTCTTTACCTCTGCCTCTTCAAAATAATTATCCAGATAGACTCGATCCCCCGTCTCCGCAAAGCATCGGGCCTGCTCGGTGAGATAATCAGAACCTGACTGCATCTCTGAAGCATCTTTCTGCCACTGAATATAATGATCGGTTGTATTGCTTAATTCTGAATATCGCGTATTGGCGACGTAACTAGCAAAAATAAGCAAAATAGAAATAATCAGAGCAATAACCGTCATAATAAAGTTCGTATTCTTTATTGAAATTCCTTTTCTGTTCTGTCTCATATTATTCCGTCCCTCTCAATATTTATCGGTATTCTTTATTAGCTTTTCCCTTCACAAATTAAAAAAGTTCGTTTGTTGTAGTAAATCATCTTGAAAAATCCCCTTTTATTCTCTGACCACCAAAAGCATGAACGGAGCGAGTTCCAGCTTTTACTCTTCCGCCCTGCACACTACCCTTTGGAATGAACAATTCATCGCCTGCACGTAATATATGCTCAATCCCATCTACCGTTACTATATATTCACCTTCAACACAAAGCATCCATTCATCATAATCATGAGTGTGTTCTTTTGAAACCCTGTCTGCCTTGTATATCCAAAAAGCCATTTGACCTCCATCATTAGAAGTATAGTAATAGCCCTCAATATCAGGAGTATTTTGCTGAGAAACAGGAATCCTATTCTTCTCATTAATCATAAAATCTGGAAAATTCATTTGACACCCCCTTGTTTTGTAAAACTGAAATAACATACGCTTATTCTAACATAATTTTTAATGAAATCAATAAAACAAAAAGGGCTGCGAAAACACATAAAACAAAAAGGGCTGCGAAAACACAGCCCTCTCATCCCCTGCACAAAACCACGGCACGCCCCTTAATCGGAGTAGGTATATACCAGCCAATGTCCTGCTAGCAGCATCTCCTCTAACTCCGGCCCTGTCGGCTCTTCTTTTCCAACATTGAAAAAATAACTCTCGTTATGATAAATACAGAGGTATATGCCGCAGTGATTCTTTATGTTATCACTTATAACATCAGGCGCATTACCATATATTTTACAAAAACTCATAGTCGTTGGCCACAACCACGGAGCAACGGAAATGTCTTTTCTTAGATCTTCCAAAGTAACGTCACGATACGCAATTATCTTTTCCACTCGACTCGCTGCATAACTCAAACCATAATCATCACCTTTTATTCCTCTTCCAAGTTCATCAAAACCACCCCAGGATTTATATAGCATTATCTCTTCGTCCGTGATACCGTGATCTTTAAAGTATTGCATTAGAAACTCTTTTCCCTCTATTCCCTCATATCTGCTCATATCCTCAATACTCATATCTCTCATACCTCCCTTTCCCTGGATATAAAAACATCGCTAATCCTTTATTTTTATATTAACATCGAATAATAACTAAAACAAACAACCAGCGGTTGAAAAAACAGTTTTTTAGTTGATCCACTTGATGCAAGTTTGAAACATATATGATTTAAACTAAGTTAAAACTTGCCAATGGTGAAGGGCTCACCACTCAAAAACAGGGGTTTTTCATATGAAATTAAAGAAAATACTAACAATAACACTTGCCACTTCTCTCTGCCTTTCCTTGGCAGCCTGTGGCAACAATACAACCGTAGTTGATGACTACGGAACGGATGAAGGATCAACCAGCATAGCCTCCAATGAAGACGATACAAATGATATATCCGATGCAGCATCTCCAACCTCGACCGTCTCTGACGCTCTATACATCTCAACTGGTGCTACAGGTACGCTTCAGGAGGTTTTGGGAAATAGTGTCGCATATAAAGATGATTTCAAAATCGGTGATGCAAATTTTAGTGGAAGTCTTCAATATGAAATACCTAACCAGGATGGCCTTAATATCTATAATATAGATATGTATTATGATAATGAGAGCAATGAGGAATCTATCGTTAAAGCTCTCTTTGGCGATACAGCAGAAAAGATAGAATCTATATCATACACCAACGAGTATGATTACATCACTCTGCTCTATAAATATCATTTTATCCATAACAAGCATAAATCCATAGAAGATATGATCACTAACCAAAAGCAATATTTCACACTTGAAAATGACTCAATCGTAATCAACTCATCATTTCCTGATGAATACAAATGGATTGATAAGAATGTTGATGATGATGAAGAGACATATTATATTCACATGTATGAAGGCGACTATAACAACTGTCGTTTTGTTCTTCTTTTAGCATATGACAGTCTATTAGATACCAGATACATCTTTTTTGAACCAAAGAGTATAAAAGAATACTTTCCAGATTATGATTTTAAAACCCTCATGGTGTCAGGAAATAAAGATCAGGCTGGAGAACAGCTAGATATAGCAAATAATTGCACTGATGATATTGAAATACTCAAATCAGATGCACAAAGCTTACTTGATCATACATTAATGTTTGACGGCCAGTTTACTGTTACGGAAAACGCCTTTTCATACAAAATGAACAACGCTAATTACTATATATGGATGGCAAATACTGAAATGTATGCTGAAACCCCTTCAGAGTGTGATAACACCTCTTCTATTTTGATGTTTTCTAATACAGATTATATAAGTTCAATAAAAGCTGGAGTACCGGGACTCCCAATCAATTATTTTAATATAGCTGAACAAAGGGATCTTTTAGCAGAATACAATCTTACGCAAGAGACTGAAAAAGACTTCACAAATTTCATATATACCGACGCGGCAAAAGAAATGATAGATGAGACTAAATATGTTACTGATGGTTACGCCTTCTATATTGATAGCTACAATGACTACGAGGAAGATCCAAATGCAATAACTATGTACGACTTGAACGGAGGAATCATTAAGTACACCAGTTTGGGACTTTATAGCATAGATATAGCAATATCCCAAAATGTCACTGATGTAATAGAAAATGTTAAGCTGCAGGATTTTGAACACATAAAAAAATCATTTAATTCAGAGATAACAGAGATGCTGGATCTAAGCCAGCTCAACTACCCTACCAATATAAAACTGAGTGGTATAAGACTTCACTATGCTGCATATTTTCCAGATGATGATTCAGGATCTTATACATATTATCCTGCCTGGAGTTTCACCTTGGAAAATACAACCGAAACAAATCGGGTTGCCGTAGTAACGATCAACGCGATGGACGGTTCAATCGTAGACATCGATTATCGAGACTACAACGACTTCTAATCTATCCTGAGCCTCCTGTTTCACATTCGAAGGAGTGCCGCAGGATACAAAAGATATGAGACAAAAAATTAATAATATGATTACAGTATTGATAAAATGTGCAGTAGGGACAGTCCCTACTGCACATAGGTCTGTCCCCACTTGCACATTTTACTACTGGCACACTCCATCTGCGCCAATCCAGTAACCGTCTATATATCGGCTAACAACCAATAACACTCCTCATAACCCCTCCTTTTAACTTCCTATAATGACATAAGCAATGCCCTGCACGGTGCGCCATCTGCCCCACCTAGATTGATTGGCGCAGCATTAAGCAAATACACACCATCCTCTACTTCTGAAAGTCTTATACCTTCTAGCAGGACTATCTCCGCTCCCAGCATAATAAGATGGACAGCCATAGGAGCATCTTCAGGACCAACAGTCTGAGATTCATTTCCAAAAAGGAGTATTCCTGCTTCAGCAAAAACCCTGGCTGCCTCTTCAGTCATAACGGCCTTTCCCTTTACAAGTATTCTGTTCGAAGCCTTATCATCCCCTGTATCAACTAATTCTTCTGCACTCTTCGCTTTTTGTATAATCTGTCTCGCATCCTCAGCTGTTATATCACCATCATGAGATGCAACATAAGCGTAGCCCACAAAACGGTGCATATCAACCTCATCTATGGTCTTACCACCATCAATAAAATGGAAAGGCGCATCAACGTGAGTTCCATTATGAGCACACATCTTCAGTGCTGTCAGATTACATATCTCACCATCCGAGATTTTCATCTGCACTATTCTTTCTGGCTGTGGATCCCCAGGAAAAACATTACATCCAAATACCTCCTGGGATATATCATAAATCTTCATACCACTTCACTTCCTTCTCATGAAAAACAAAGACAGGGAACGGTTCTCTGTCTTGTTTTTAAGACAGAGAACCGTCCCCTGTCTTTTAAAATGTTAGTTTTAGTTCCACCTGGATACTGTCATCCACAAGCTCTGCGAAATCCTCACCATCACTTGGCTTACCCACTGCAGTACCGTAGTGAGTCGGAATTGCGACCTCTGGCTTCATTGCATTAATTAACTGTGCGGCATCCTTATAATCCATTGTGTAGAATCCACCAATAGGAATCATAGCCACATCACATTTTGCGTTCTTTGCTTCGTCGATTTCATCTATATCTCCTGCAATATATACACGCTTACCGGCTATATCTAATATATATCCACACCAGCCAGCGTTCTTTAAATGAAATGGCTTCAGCTTGTTATACATAGCGACAGTCTCAAAGGCTATGCCCTCCACCTCGTATGTTTTACCAGGTTCAACCGGATATACCTTATCCGTAGAAAGTTTCTTTCCAACCTTTTTTTCCATTGATTGAGGTACTACAAATATAGTATCCGCCTTCACGATTTTAAATATATCATCTATAGAAAAATGATCATAATGATCGTGTGTTATAAAGATATAGTCAGCGTCTGACGTCTTCTTCTCTATTTGAAATGGATCAACGTAGATTATCTTTTCTCCGGCATCAATCCTTACACTGTTCTGTGCATTTACAGTAATAAATGAAACATCCATACTTTACAACCTCCTGCTAAAATGTCACAAATCCTAGCTCGCACTCATTTAATCTTGTAACTATTTTATTTTGTATCTATTTAAGTTTATTACCGCACTCGCCACAGAAATTGCCACCTGTTGTAGGTGTGCCACAATTCGGGCAGAACTTCGGATATGGCATTGCTGTTGGAATCTGACCTGATATCGGACTCTGGGTTGCTGTTGGAATCTGACCAGCTGCCGGACTCTGGGCTGCTGCCTGAGCCATAGCCTCCTGCATAGCCTTTTGACTTAAAGCATTGATTTCTTCAGGACTCATAGTCTGAACCTGTTTACTCCTATCTACCATCTGAATGTGTTGTTCAGACTCTGGTGCTATCTTGATTGATTCTATCGTAAGGGATTCAACAGTTACGATATTTTTCTCAATAGCCTCCTTCGCTCCTTCTATAATCCTTGGAATCTCAGGCTCAAGATTCTTAACAGAAACCCTCTCGCCTGATATCTTTGAAAGCGGTATTGAAAGACTGGTTTTAACAACATCACTTGCCATCTTAACTGATTTCTCATCCCCAGTGAAGAATGACGCTGTAAGATCAGCCTCCCCCTTTACAATCACATAAACTTGCAGATAATCCACATCATAATATGGAACCTTACTTTCAAAATTAACCTTCATCCTTCTTACCTCCTTATTTTTAGGACAGAGAACCGTCCCCTGTCTTTACCCTGTCTTTATAGTTTTTCTGCTTCCATAAAATAGAGTCTGGCGCTGAAATCAGAGAATACCCTGGTCTTCTCATTGAAGCCGGTGCCGCTATATGCAGGTAGCAGCTTAACGCCTGCGTTCATTATGGCACTGCCGAACATCTTCAGTGCATCAGAATCGCCTTCCAGCTTGTAAAACTTATCCACTATGTTCTGAACGTGGGAGTTCGGTCTGATATGAATTGGTGACACTACATTTACCAGATCACCAAACTCCTTGATGCTGACCTTTATCTCCCTGTTGTAGAAATGATAATACAGGTCCTCATCCAGCCCAACGGCCTTATAATACTGATATGGCATATTGGGAACCGCCTGCCTCTGCAGAAGCATACCAACTGCCTTCTTCTTGTCAGGTGAAACCACAGTCCACTCTGTAACATTTTTATCATCTGTAAAGGTCCTTCCACGGTACAGCTGACCGAACTGAAAGACACCTCTAAAGCTCTTGTATTTTGCTATCTGATCCTTTATGTTATTTAATTCGTCTCTGCTCATATCTATGAGATTACATTCGTAACCAAGACTGCCAAATGAAGCAACTGCGAATCTTGTTTCGAGAGGAGTCACACGAAGGGTCTGGTGATTAGTCCCTCCAGACACATGTGCTCCCCAGCAGCTCTGAGGATAACCATAGCTGTAGCCCGTTTGAATCTGGGCGCGCATTATAGCGTCCGTATCGTCACTTGCCCATATCTGAGGAAAGTAACTGAGTATTCCCAGATCAAATCTGTTGCCTCCAGCAGCACATCCCTCGAAGAGTATATGAGGGAATCTCTCTGTCAGAGTTTTTATACAACGATAAAGACCCAATACATATCTATGACTCAGCTCTCCCTGTCTGTTCTTAGATAATACTGAATCGCTACTAACTAAATTATCACGAATATATTCTGAGTATACATCAGTGAGAGTTCGGTTCATATCCCACTTTACATACTCTATATTGACAGAACTAAAAAGCTTCGACATAGCTTTAATAATATACTGCTGTACGTCAGGTCTCGAGAGATCCAACATTCTCTGATTACGACCTTCGGAGTGAGGCCTGTCGGGTATCTGAATAGCCCAGTCAGGATGCTTTCTGTATAGATTGGAGTCAACATTTACCATCTCAGGCTCAACCCAGATGCCAAATGACAGCCCTAATTCATTTATCTTATCACATAACCCCTTCAGACCGTTGGGAAGCTTTTTAAGGTTAGGCTTCCAGTCTCCAAGAGAATGTCGGTCGTCATTTCTCTCACCGAACCAGCCATCATCCATAACAAATAGCTCCACGCCAACATCACGGCCAGCTCTGGCCAGCTTCAGCAGTCTGAATTCATTTATATCAAAATACGCAGCCTCCCAGCTGTTTAGAAGAACTGGTCTCTCTTTCTTTGCCCATTCCCCTCTTGTGATGTGGTTGCGAACAAAGTTATGTAAACTAACGCTCATTCCATTAAAGCCTGCGTTAGAAAATGTCATAACTGCCTCTGGTGCTTCGAAGCTCTCTCCTGCATCCAGCTCCCAGCTGAAACCACGGGGATTTATTCCCCACAGAACACGAGTCTTATCAAACTCATTTACCTCTGCTATCTCTGTGTGATTTCCGCTATATATCAGATTAAACCCATATACAATACCAGTATTCTCTGTTGTTTTAGGTGACGACAGCATAAAGAACGGATTGGCATTGCTTGAACTGGTACCTGTGTAGCTGGAGTTGATATGCTTTCCCGCTCTTAACGGTATATCTTTGCGTGACATTTCACGAGCCCACGCGCCATTAAAGGTTGACATAACATAATTGCTATCATGGAAATCAATCTGTGCTGACATTATCTGATCTATTGTTACAGAGGCCTTACCGCAGTTTTCAAGACGTGATGTTCTGGTGATAACATCTGTATTCTCAAATACATAATAATCAAGGTGAAGTCTCAGCTCATTATATTTATCGAAAAGCACAACGTGTAGATGGTTGCCCTTTGATACGGAATCCTTATCCCCCAGACTGGCGCCCTCCAGATCATACGCTGACGGCATAGTTTTAAGATCTTTCTTTTCGTTGTCAATCTCTGCCGACTCAAATACAAAGTCAGAGGTTCTGCTGCCATCTGAATTCTCAATAACAGCAAAGGCCTCGCGGTTGTCGCCCTTTCCTTCAAAGGATGCCTCCAGACATACGTTATTCAAAGTGAGTGATGGAAAATCAGGACTATAAGCGTTGTTGTTGCCCATCATAAACTCCTGACGTTCGATCAATCCATCCAGATTATCTGTAACGCGAATCCTCTTCCCGTAATAAAGATGCTCCAGATGTCCTGACTCCATTACCCTGAAAGCGTATGTTGTACTCTTCGTATTAAGTATAAAATATTTATTACCATCAATTATCATATATACCTCATCCAAAACCACCAAATGGGGACGATTCTCAAATGGTTATTTACGTGATTTAAGTTCTTCTGTGATCTCATTCATCTTCTCTTCAGTAAGAATGAACTTCTTGCGGAATACTACGATGGCTATGAACAGACCGATGATTGGAACAATTGTCATAGTCATACGTAGTCCAAGCTTAGAGCTTGCAGCAACATCCTTTGCGAAGTCATAGGCCTGCTCTACCTCGTCACTGGACTCAGCCTTAAGGTTATTAAGTGAAAGACAGATAGATGCAATAAGCGCTGCCACACCCGATGCAAGCTTTACAACGAAGGTCTGCATAGAGAAGATAACCGACTCATCACGTCTATGGTTCTTCAGGTCACCGTAGTCAACTGTGTTTGCCAGGAATACTGTTGTAAGTACCTGAAGAACACCGTTTGCTGCAAAGATAAAGAAGCCTGGAATAAACAGGATAAAAACATTTGACATATTTATAAATGCTATAGCGAACAGTACTCCATAACCGATGATCGCACTTGCAAGACAGATATAGAATATCTTCACATTGCTGGCAAACTTACGGAGCAGCGGATAGAAAATCATCATAGAAAGGATCTGGATAGCGCCTCCAAACATATTGAAGAACGTATAGCTGCCCTTCCAGCCCTCACCGCCAAAATCGTATTTGAAGAAATAGATTACAAGATTCGATGTGATATAAATCGATGTATTGATAAGTACTATGGCAATAACAATAGTCATAGCCTGATCGTTAGTTATAAGAGCTTTGAACATCTGGCCAACGGATGGAGACTCCATATCCACTGTAGCCTGCTCCTTGATGTTAACACAAGTAATTATGATAAATATAATAAACAGCGCTGCTACAAGAAGTGCAAACCACTTAAAACCTGCTATCTCCACCTGCTTTGCAGTTGCATCCGCACCAGCTATGGTCTTGCCGATAGCATTTACTATCATAACAGTAAAGATAGTTACAAGAGCTGAACCAACACCCGCACAGGAACGAGCCAGAGTTGTGAGACCCTCACGCTCTTTTCCCGACTTGGTAAATGCCGGAATCATTGACCAGTACGGAATATCCATCATTGTGTAGGTCACACCCCAGAGGATGTAAGTCACTGCCGCATAAGCAACTAGACCTTTAGGATCAAGGCTTGGTGGGCAGGCAAACATCAAGAAGAGGATGACCGCATTTGTCAGTGTTCCAATCATCAGCCATGGACGGAACTTGCCCCACTTGGTCTTAGTCTTTGCAACTATAATACCCATAATAGGATCATTAAATGCATCAAATACTCTCGCTGCCATAAGTATGATACCCATAGCTATGGCATTTACTCCTAAAACATCCTGGAAATAATATAGCACATAACTAGCTGAGAGCATGTAAACCATGTCTTTTCCTACAGCACCAAGGCCATAAGAAATCTTCTCTTTTAAACGTAGCTCCATATTTTTCTCCTTGCCAAAGACAGAGAACCGTTCCCTGTCTTTTAGTTGATTGTAAAGTTGATGGTGGTTGAGTCGCCGTACTGTGGTGTTATGATGAGCTTCGCCTCGCCAGTCTTTCCGGTGGTCTTTACATAGGTTCCGCCCATACCGCCCTGAAGCGACAAAATGCTTGGTCCGATTATCTCTATCGGTCCAATTGTTGACAGACAGATCGGATCATTGGCAAATGGAAGAACAATTCCATTTTCATCTTTATCCATAATCCGTACAGCAGCAACATCGTAGGAGTTATCTTCATGAAGATTCCTGTGATCAACTGTAACAGACAGCTTGCGTTTTGTCATAGGTGCTATGGTAAGCTCCTTCACTATCTCGCCGTCTTTATATGCTTCAAACTTATATATTGTGGACTCACTTCCCCAGTCGCCCACGTATTTATTGAAATATGCCACAGCATCGGTGAGGGACATACGGTATTTCACACTTACATAGCCCGCCTTCGCCATCATCTTCTTGGACATACCATAAAGACCTACACGAGCCACTTCATTAAGCAGTGACTTTAAATCCTCAGCCTGTTTTGCTGACATATCTGGCTCGCCCTCTGCTATAGCGTCTCCGATATAATCATCAATCTTGATAGGACCGTGAAGCAGGTTCTTATAAGCCGAATCCGCCTGGGTGTATTCCTTGATAAAGCGATCATTCTTATACATTTTAACGCTGTCAGCATTTGTGAGTATGTATACCTCTCCGCGGTTACTGCCTGGATGTTCACCTATATCCATGGTGGAGCTGACCTCGAGGATTGGCGTCTTCTCCTGCTGAATGCTGTATACATAGGACGCAAGCTTTGGATTTCGGAACATATCCATCACACCGTGGTAGCAGATTCTGTCACCGCTTCCAAAGTCCTTATGTGTATTATAATCAAACATACACCAGCCAAATGAACCTGCTATGTCTGACTGATTTGAAACCTCATCTATAACATTTGCATGACGCAGCATATGTTCCATACGATGTTCTTCCCAGTCGAAAGACTTTGTAGGATACATATGGCCATTATATTCGCTGACAAGATAAGGCTTATCTATGTTAGGAGTGATATCAGACTTCTTCTCTACACCCTTATTATCTCCAGTGTGGGAGAAATCATTATATGTGTAAACATCCTCCAGCATGCTGCCCTTCTTATAGCAGCGAACGCCACCAGTCTGACGACTTGGATCCAGCTCACGACAAAGCTCGTTGGTTCTTGTATAGAACTCATCATCATCAACAGACTCATTTATGCGAACTCCCCAGAGAACGATGGAAGGATGGTTTCTGTACTGAGTTACCATCTCACGAAGATTAATTACAGCCTGATCCTTCCAGGCTGCATCGCCTATATGCTGCCAGCCTGGGAACTCTGTAAACACCAACAGTCCCAGCTCATCGCATTTATCTATAAAATACTGACTCTGCGGATAATGAGAGGTACGAACGGCATTGAGACCGAGCTCATATTTCAGGATATTCGCATCATTCTCCTGCATAGAACGAGGCATAGCATATCCAACATAAGGATAGCTCTGATGACGATTGAGACCTCTGATCTTAACCTTGCGTCCATTCAGGAAGAAACCACTCACCTTGAACTGTGCCCTGCGGAAACCAATCTTTACAGTGAACTCATCAAGTACAGTAAAGGCATCCTTCTCAGCCTTATTAGCGCTGTCAGGGAGTTTAAGCAGCTCAGTCTTTACTTCATATCTTACAGGATTATCTATATCCCAGAGAGCCACATCACCTGTTCTGGCAGGCAGATCATAGATAACTGATTCATCATTTCCCAGCTCCTGCATAACAAGTTCTTTATACTCAGTCTCTCCCACCTTGCGAATAAACTGTCTGATAGCCAGACCAGCCGATGGCCCCTTGATCTTTATCTGTGAGGTAATCTGAGAAGACCTTACTCTCTGAACTCCGTCCTCCTCATATTTTTCAGCAAGCTTCGTAGTGATGAATACATCCTCGATATACTGCTTCTCCTTCACATCGATATAGACATCACGATAGATTCCTCCATATGTCATATAGTCAATAACAAAGCCAAATGGTGGAACATTGAGAGACTCTCTCGAATCGCATCGAACAGTTATGACATTTTCCTCACCTATCTTAAGGTTCGGGGCTATGTCAGCTGAAAATGCTGTATATCCGCTGTGATGCTCAGCAACCTGAACTCCATTCACATATACAGCTGCGTCGTGAGCCACGCCCTCAAAGGTAAGAATGACAGACTTGCCCTCCCACTCCTTCGGAGCATCCAGGATACGCCTATAACCGCTCACCATCTGATAATCCTTCTCATCAAAATAATGATATGGCAGTTCCTTCACCGTGTGTGGCAAACGAACTAAAGCCATATCATTATCATAAAAATCCGCCTTAAGCATTTCCTCAGAAAAATCTGGGGAAAACTTCCAGTTATCATTGATATAAAGTCTATCTCCCATAAGAATATCAAGTACCTCCTCGACTTATTTTTTTTATTATTCCCCCTTCATAAATATACCATATTTTAATGCTTCTTGTCATCACAACATACGGCACAATATATTAAAATTCTCGCATAAATACTATGGATTTTGAAGTCCTCCCATGTTATTATGTTCTCTATGAGACTAGCACTATTTATTGGAAACTGCATACAGTCCTATGAGAACGAAGTTATATCAGCTATGCACCGCATATCGCGTGCTCGCGGATATACTCTTGATGTGTTTGCAAACTGTGTTGTACCTGACGGAGACTACTTACATATAGAAGGTCTTAAGAAGGTATTCACCCTGTCAAATCTTAGAAACTATGACGGCATCATATCCTGTGATGATACTCTTCATAACTATGAAATGAACCTGGACCTGAGAAAGCATCTTGGAGGAGCCAGCTGCCCTGTCGTATGTCTTAGAAACTCTGTTGAAGGCTGCTACAACGTGGTCTTCGATGATCGTCAGGAAATGTACAACATGACGAAGCACATAATCAACGATCACGGTGCTAAGGACATAGGATTTGTTACAGGATCATTTGACCTGGACGATACTACCAACCGCCTTTCTGGATTTATGGATGCTATGCTTGAGGCTGGCCTTATCATAGACGAGGAAAAGGATATCTTCCACGGTAACTACTGGATCAATCAGGGAGACGAAACTGCTGAGTTCTTTATATCCAGAGAGAAAGGACTTCCTGAAGCAATAATCTGTTCCAATGATTATATGGCTATTGCCCTTATAGATTCCTTAAAGAAACGCGGATTCATGTGTCCCGAAGACGTTATAATAACTGGTCTTGATAATGTACCAGAGGGAAATGAAAACATCCCTATGCTCACAACCATCGATTTTGATGTGAATGATATGTGCGCTGCAGCTGTCGATATAGTTGAACAATACCACGTTAATCTGACACGTCTAAAAAGAAAGAAGCACATCCGTGGCAAATGCATCTACCGCTCCAGCTGTGGCTGTATGAACCTGAATGAAGTGCTGATCCAGAACTATGAAATGATGCGTGACATCATCACAGAAAAGCACAACAACGCTGTTCAATGTGTGCATATGAATATGCAGTTTGGAAGTGTACTGGATACCAATGAATGTATCAGACGTGCGATGAAGCTTTTTAGAAATACCAATCGTTACTCACACGTCTATGCCATATTAAAAAACCAGCTCTATGCAGAAGCTGAAGAATATAAGAAGGTGGTTCTTCACGACACTCCATCAAATAACCTGGAGGTATCCATCGATTATCCTATCTCCAAATCCCGTGATAAGGAGCTGGAGGGAAATACCAATGTATTCTTCCCAATAAACTGTCAGGACGAGCTATATGGTTACTTTGTTATACAAATAAAAGATGATATACCACAATTTTTCGATGTGGTAACCTCTCAGCTTCTTATTATGGTTGGCAACACCCTGAAGAAGCTGGAACTGCTCTCACTTCAGGGTGAGCTTGAGGATATTAAGGTATTGTATCAGCAGGATCCGCTAACTGGACTGTATAACAGACGAGGCTTTGAAAATAGAATTCGTGCACTATACGAGAATGAGCACGGCGATGAGAGTACATTACCTGAGAACTTCCGTGTAGTTATCTCAAGCATAGATGTAGATGGTCTCAAAACCATCAATGATAATTTTGGACATTATGAAGGAGACCGAGCCATCAAGGCTGTAGCAAACTGTATCCGGGAGGTACTTCAGGAAAATGAGTTTGCAGCCCGAATTGGTGGAGATGAGTTCTGTGCCACTTTTCTCCTAAGCGATGAAGACGAAGATATAAATATCTTCCGTGACAAACTATATGCAGAAGTAAAAAAGACCTCTGCCCGTTTTACCAAATACTCCTTTGGTATCAGCGTTGGTCTGGCAGAAATATCCTCCTACCGTCATATCCTTGAAGGAATGAAAGAAGCCGACAAAGATATGTACCGTGAGAAAAAACTGCATCATGAAAAAATGTGACAGTTGAACTTGGTTCAACTGTCACATTTTTATTTCTTATCTTTGATTTTTGACTCCTTGCCGCAGTTGAGACAGAGGTAAACCACCATTCCCATCTTTCCAGCAAGTCCATCAGCCTGCTTCACAGGCTCCAGTCTATTAGATCCACACTTGGGGCATTTTATCAATGTAGCCATAAAACCCTCCTTTTTAGTTATAAATACCTTTAGTCACTTGGTTCTAACAATAATATAACAGATAAAGTTCAATAAAACCAGTAAATTATACTTAAGATTATTGCGAATGACATCAAACTGAATATGGTCCCTGAATCAGTCTTTCCTCGAATTCATTTTTTGGAAGTGGTCTATCATACAGAAAGCCCTGGGCATAGCAGCAATTATTCTCTTCAAGAATAGCACGCTGTTTCACTGTTTCAACGCCCTCTACTATACACTCAATACCCATCTCAGTTGTCATCTGGATAACGTGCTTAAACATAATCTTGCTCACATCATCCATCTCATTATCTCCCTGAGGAAGGAAGCTCTTATCAACCTTGATAACATTCCAAGGGAGCTCTCTGATAAGATTCAGAGATGAATATCCAACTCCGAAATCATCTACTGAAGTAAAGATTCCGACACTCTGAAGACCTGTAACTACTCTCTTCAGGTCGCTGAATCCGACATCTGTCGTTGTCTCCGTCAGTTCTATCTCTATACAGCTGTGAGGCACATTGTGTCTATCTATAATCTTCAGGAGATTATCCAGAAGATTAACATTTATCATATGCTTACGTGATAGATTTACAGATATACGTACAACCTTACGTCCCTCATCCATCCAGCGTCTGATATCTCTGCATACATGCTCCAGCATATAGAAATCCAGCTTGCAGATATCATTGGTCTCCTCAAGCATAGGAATGAAAGCCGCCGGACTGATCATCTCTCCTTCGTGAAACCATCGACAGAGAGCCTCTGCTCCTATGATCTCTCCTGTTCTGATATCAACCTTCGGCTGATAGTAAACACTGAACTCTTCATTACGCAGAGCGTCAGGAAACAGCAGCTGAACCCTCATAGAGCTCTCTCTATTCTTGATCAGATCACCATTAAAGAATACTATGCTATCCTTACCACCATTCTGTGCAGCGTGAAAGGCTATAATAATCTTCTCCATAATGTCGCCCGCATGTCTGATCAACGCATCATCAGGAATTCGAAATACTCCTACACTAGTAGATATATTCAGACTCTTACCTTCTACAGAGTCATATACAACTGGAGCCTCAGATAGATAAGTAAGCACCTGTCCTAGCTGCTCCTTACCGCATACTCCTGCAAAGTTATCACCGCCAAGTCTACAAAGAGTTCCTCTTTCTCCTATTATAGACTCAAGCTGTTCAAAATGACGTTTCATAACAACGTCACCTGTTTCCTTGCCCACCTGATTATTAACAAGAGTGAAATGTTTAAGATTATATCTAAATGCCGCCCTGTCATTCATAGACTTAAGGTTGTTTGCGATATATCGCTGCATTGATCTCAGATTCTTAAATCCATCAGCATCATAGTAGGTAAGCTCTTCAACCATATCTCTGATACGGTTTCTGTTTATATAGCTAAGGACGGTCTTCATAACTAGTCTTAGCTGTTCATTCTCTTTATCGCTGAGCGGTATCTCATCCTTAGACATATATGCCGAATTTGCAGTAATGATACCAACCTTGGATTCCACTCTGAAGGACATGATTTCTTCTCCTTCGATGCCAGTATCATAGCTGCTGATAATCTCCCCCTTACCCATCTTTTCTTCCATAGGCGAATGGTAGATTCTGGTAACAGTCTTAGACAGACGGAACATAGCTGATATTTTATTTATTATATCTACAACCCTGCGTTTATCCTGATTCTCAATATTTGTCATCTCAGCAACAAGCTGGACAAACAGATTATAGAACATCTCATCCTGCTCATATTCCCTGAGCCTAAGGAGAGTTTCCTTTTCTTCAATCTCCTGGTACAGCTTCTTATTTACGAGCATCTTCTTATGAGCCTTATCGTAAACATCCTGTACCCTTTTATCTAATACAGGATTAAAGTCAGTAATACCATAGGCTACTGTAACTTCACCCTTATCACGATTCTGAGCCTGAACACTATCAAAGCAATCAATAAGCAGCTTTCTGTTCTTATAGTTTTCCTCTTCAAAGATTACTACAAACTCATCGCCACCAACTCTAAATATCTGCGAGTTCAGGAATACCTCAGACACCATCCTGCTGACATTCTGAATTATGGAATCGCCAGATTTTGAGCCTTCAGTGTCATTTATCTTCTTCAGACCATTAATATCAGCCACAAATATAGCGAAATTACGTCCCTTATTCTTCGATATCTCCTCATCAAGGATCATTTCAGCCTGAGCGTAAGCACGCTTATTCTTAAGACCTGTAAGAGGATCATGATTGGCCATATCCATAGCGCTGTCCAAAGCATCCTCAAAAAGAAGCTCTCTTCTTCTTGTGGCATCGATATTTGTAACAGCCATAATGATATGATCACTATCCAGCTTGGGTCTAAGGGCAAAGAGAGTAACATACTGTGGACGACCATCAAGGATCAGCCTGTAATTAATGACAAACTTACCAGTCTGCTCCAAGGTTTCGAGAAGGAATTCCTTCTTCATGGCCACTGCCATCATAGGATAATCCTCAGCGAATATATCAGTCTTCATATTTTCCTGAGTTTTTTCAAAGAAGTTTGTTCCCTTTGCGTCAATCTTAAGTCTGGAATACCTGTCACTGGAGCTGTACTCCATATATTCATCAGTCTTTATATTTACCTGATATATAACCTCGTACTGCTCGGCCATAGCCATAGCGATCTCTCTAAAAGTCTGACTCTCGTCCTTAATAGACTCCTCACGCTTTATCTGAGCATCTATATTGGTAACACCTATCACAAGATGCTTCTCATCATTCTTAGGTCTTACAGCCGTCATAGTTACATACTGAGACTCACCTCCCAGAAGCTGACGATATGTTAGAGTCATGGAGCCTTCCTTTGAAATGATACCGAGGAGATGTTCTTTGTTCATAACAGTAAGAACTCTCTCCCTATCATCCTCATGGATAAACTTCTTTATATCCTCGCTGGCATCCTTAAAGAAATCCTCACCCTTCTTTGTGGTACCCAGCTTTGCATACTCCTCACTGGCGCTATACTGGGTATATTCATTTGAAAATATATCTATGTAATATATAACCTCATATCTGCTGGCAAGGGAGCCTGCGATGTGACCATAAACAAGAGAATCCTCCTCCTGTTTCCTCTGCTCGTTGATATTCTGAATACCTATAACTATATGTTCCTCATCATTTTCCTGCCTGAAAACTAAAAGATTTAAATACTGAATCTCTCCATCGATCATCTGCCTGTAAACGATGGAATAGGTATTGTCCTCCTTAAGCCTAGACAGCAGAAAATCTCTGTCAAGCCTCTGAACCAGCATATCCCTGTCTTCCTCAAAGATATGCACCTGAATGTCATTTTTTACCTTCTCAAAGAAATTTTCGCCACCGGTATCTATTCCAAGCTCAGAATAGCTCTGGCTTGAATAATACTCTGTATAAAATCCAGTATTTGTGTCTATGTAATATATAGCCTCATACATTCCGGCAAGAGACTTGGCTATCTCAGAATAAGTTCTGCTCTTTTCTTTCTCCTTAAGCTCTTGCTGCATTTGTTCATCAATATTTTGAACACCAATTATTATATTCTGGCCATTCTCCCTGATGGATTTAAGAAGATAATAAACCGGTTTATTATCTATAGATAATCTATATCTAAGAGAAAAAGACTTCCCCTTTTCAAGATTCTTTATAAATCTATCCTTCTGGAACTCTCTAAGAAAATACCCCTGATCAGCAGGCCATACAAAAGCACGGCACTGTGCCTTAAGATCCTCAAAGAAATTATCTCCTCTGGACCTGACAACAAGCTTCTTATCGCCACCCTCAGCAGTATATTCCACATAGCTGTCATCCTTTGAATCAATGACATAAATGGAATCATAATCATTTGCAAGAGCAAGAGCCAGTTCAGAAAAAGAAGTATTGGTTATATTAGTGGTATCATAACCTGTCATATATATCACCCCATAAATTAAGATATAACAACCAATATCTAGTCAATTATATTATAGCCCATATCAATACATAATACCATTAAAAAAAGTGGCAATTATCTGCAAGTCACAGAATAATTGCCACTTTAGTCACTAATTTTTCTCTGAGTAATGATGTGCCTGTTCAAGCATCATGGACTTAACCTTCATCAGTCGCACCTGAGTACTTCGTTCGTTCTCATCAAGCTTCATAGTGATATACTTGATGCTCTCCTGGGTTTCAGGGATTATAACGTGTTCCAGCGCGTTTACACGACGTCTGGTCTTCTCTATCTCTGCTGCCATCAGCTGACATGATTTTTCTACCTCCGCAAGCTTAAGCATATCAGGGAATACTGCTGCCAGAGAATCTACAGCTGAATCCAGGTCTCCTGAGGTAAATGCAAAGCCATAGGAATATATGTCATTCTCATCAGGTGTACGAGTCTTAAAGTCGAACACTGGAATATCAACACTCATTACATTCTTTTTATCCTTAACAAGAGATACCTCCTGCTTAGGTGCCATCAGAGCTGTACGAAGAGTCTGCTCGGACATTCCAGCTTTGGCAAGAACGAAGTTCTTGTTGGCAGCGTCTATGCCCTTTTCCACCTTCTCGCGAAGCTCCATATTTACCTTTACCAGTTCAAGGAACTCGCGCATCAGCTCGTCTCTCTTGTCCTTCAGAAGGCGATGGCCTTTTACGGCGGTATTCAGTTTCTTCTTTAAACGGGTTAATTCCATTCTTGTAGGAATGACTGTTTGTGTTGCCATATATTTATACCTATAAATTAGTTAGTTTTTCTTTGGGTAGTAGACATCCAGGAACTTGTCTGGGATACGCTTCAGCTCGGAACGTGGCAGAATGTGCAGGAGCTCCCAACCGATATCGAGGGTTTCCTGAATATCACGATCTGCCTGATAGCCCTGAGATACATACTTCTTCTCAAACTCTTCTGCAAACTTAGCATAGAGAAGATCGATATCTGTAAGGGCTGCCTCACCGAGGATTACCATAAGTTCCTTTGCCTCTTTACCACGAGCATAAGCTGAGAACAGCTGGTTCATGGTAGCAGCATGATCTGCTCTAGTCTTTCCTTCACCGATACCCTTATCCTTAAGACGCGACAGTGAAGGGAGAACATCGATAGGTGGTGTAATACCTTTACGATAAAGTTCACGAGAAAGAATAATCTGTCCCTCTGTGATATATCCTGTAAGGTCAGGGATAGGATGTGTCTTATCATCCTCTGGCATAGTAAGGATTGGGATCATAGTGATGGATCCGTTCTTACCACGCTGACGTCCTGCTCTTTCATACATTGTAGCAAGGTCAGTGTACATGTAACCAGGATATCCACGACGTCCAGGAACTTCCTTACGTGCAGCAGATATCTCACGAAGTGCATCTGCGTAGTTAGTAATATCTGTCATGATAACAAGTACATGCATACCCTTTTCGAAGGCAAGATACTCAGCAGCTGTGAGGGCCATACGAGGTGTTGATATACGCTCAACAGCAGGGTCATTTGCAAGATTTATAAAGAGGACTGTTCTATCGATAGCTCCACTCTCACGGAATGACTCCTCGAAGAAATGTGCCTCTTCGAATGTAATACCCATAGCGGCAAATACAACGGCGAAATCTTCATCCTTACCCTTAACCTTTGCCTGACGGGCAATCTGTGCAGCAAGCTGTGCGTGCGGAAGACCTGAAGCAGAGAATATAGGAAGCTTCTGTCCTCTAACCAGTGTATTAAGTCCATCGATAGCAGATACACCTGTCTCAATGAACTCTGATGGATATGCTCTTGCAGCTGGATTCATAGGAAGTCCATTGATATCCATACGAGCGTCCGGAAGGATCTCTGGACCACCATCTATAGTACGTCCAAGTCCGTCGAAAACACGGCCAAGCATATCTCCTGATACACCAAGCTCAAGTGAACGGCCAAGGAACTTTACCTTACTACTCTCAAGGTTGATACCTGTAGCTGAATCGAAAAGCTGAACTAATGCATTGCTGCCATCTATCTCGAGAACCTTACAACGACGCTTCTCGCCATTTGCAAGCTCGATCTCACCCAGCTCGTCATACTTTACATTTTCAACATCCTTTACCAGCATAAGTGGGCCGGCAACTTCCTGTATAGTACGATACTCTTTAGGCATTAGTCTTCCTCCTTTCCGATCAGTCCTGACATTTCACGAATAAGAAAATCGTGAACCTGATTGTATTTCTCTTCTATCTTATCCTCTGGTGTATACTTGTAACGGCCTATTGCCTCTCTTACAGCCAGATCACATATATCATTTATATTTGCACCTTCCTTAAGAGCCTTAACACCCTCATCATAGAATGCCCATACCAGTTTCTGCATATAGAACTGCTTCTGCATAGATGTATAAGTATCTATCTCGTCAAATGAATTCTGATGCAGGAAGTCCTCACGAATAGAACGTGCTGCTTCCATCTTAAGTCTATCCTGAGGTGAAAGAGCATCCATACCTACCATCTTAACAATCTCGTTAAGTGAAGCTTCTTCCTGAAGCAGGCTCATAAGCTCCTGTCTCAACTGCATCCATTCTTCATTTACATTTTCATCAAACCAGCCCTTTATCTCATCGAGATAAAGACTGTAACTATTCAACCAGTTAATAGCTGGGAAATGTCTCTGATAAGCAAGTTGTGCATCCAGTGACCAGAACACCTTTACGATACGAAGTGTTGCCTGTGATACTGGCTCAGATATATCACCACCTGGAGGTGATACTGCTCCGATAGCTGAAAGAGCACCCTCTCTCTCATCGCTACCAAGACATACTACGTGACCAGCTCTCTCATAGAACTGTGCAAGACGAGAAGCAAGATAAGCAGGATAACCTTCCTCACCAGGCATCTCTTCAAGACGACCTGACATCTCACGAAGTGCCTCTGCCCAACGGGATGTTGAGTCTGCCATAAGCGCTACTGAGTAACCCATATCACGGAAGTATTCAGCAAGAGTGATACCTGTATAGATAGATGCCTCACGGGCAGCAACAGGCATATCTGATGTGTTAGCTATAAGGATAGTTCTCTTCATAAGTGACTCGCCTGTACGAGGATCCTTAAGTTCAGGGAACTCGTTCAGAACGTCGGTCATCTCATTTCCACGCTCTCCACATCCAATATATACTACGATTTCAGCATCTGCCCACTTAGCAAGCTGATGCTGGATAACTGTCTTACCAGAACCGAAAGGACCAGGAACTGCAGCTACACCACCCTTAGCTATAGGGAAAAATGTATCTACTACTCTCTGTCCTGTAATAAGTGGCTGACGAGGTGGGAGCTTCTTAGCATAAGGACGCCCCTTACGTACTGGCCACTTCTGCATCATCATCAGATCCTTATCGCCATCTGCAGTTTCAACTACAGCAACAGTATCAGTTACTGTGAAGGAACCACTCTTGATGGACTTGATAGTGCCCTCGATTCCATAAGGAACCATGATACGCTGTGTTACAACTTCAGTTTCCTGAACTGTACCTATGATATCACCAGCAACTACCTTATCTCCAACCTTAGCTGTGGCTACAAAATCCCATTTCTTCTCTCTATCAAGTGATGGAACCTCAACGCCTCGCTCCAGCAGATTTCCGCCAGTTACTTCCATAATCTTTGTCAGAGGTCTCTGTATACCATCGTAAATGGAACCCATAAGACCTGGTCCAAGTTCTACTGATAGAGGAACCCCTGTTGACTCAACTGGTTCACCAGGACCAAGTCCGGCAGTCTCCTCATAAACCTGGATTGATGCCTCATCACCGTGCATCTCTATAATCTCACCGATAAGTCTCTCATTACTAACACGAACAACGTCGAACATATCAGCATCACGCATGCCCGTAGCTATAACAAGAGGTCCGGCAACCTTCTTAATCTTACCAACTACTCCCATGTAGTCTCCTTTCTAATCTCCGAATAGGATGTCTGAGCCGACTGCCTGCTCAACTGAACGGCGTACAGCTCTGATTCCGTCTCCAGTATTACCCTTTACACCTGGTATCTGAATGATTGCAGGTGTCATTTTCTCTCTATATTTTTCTATCTGCTTCTCTGTAAGTGCAGCCAGTTCTTCTGTGATGTATATGATTCCATATCCACTATTTGCCAGATTCTTCAGAGTTCTAACTGCATCTTCCTGTCCTTCAACAGGAAATGTACTAAGTCCAAGGGAAGCAAAGCCATAGATACTGTCATAATCGCCCATTACCGCGATCTTGTTCTCATCATCCATACATCTTCCTTACCCTTTCCGAGATAATCTCATTACTGAAACCATTTGCCTTGGCGGTCATAATGATTCTAGCTGTTTTTATCTCATTCTGCTTAGCCAGGAAAAAAGCAACAATCGGTCCACTGGACTGAATATTGGTCTTCTGATTCATAAGGGTGCTCATCACGTGATCATCGCACCATTTTTCAAATGCTGAAAATGAATCTTTTAAAGCTTCAACTGCCTGGTTAAACCCAGCCTTATTCAGAAACTCGTAAACAGCTTCACGATCTGTTGCAGCAGCGACTGCAAGCGACTTCACATCAAACCTTCTGTTTGGTGCCAGCGCATCTTCTATCATCTTGAGCGGTCTCTTTGTATCTGCCGCTCTCACTGCAATCTTTATATCTGAAATGACAACCTTTGTCTCAGCGTAATCAGCAAGGAACTTATCCTTTGTTGTGGCAGCTTCCTTCTCTATCGCATCAAGACAGGCTCTGTCTATCATTACATCAAGACGCTGTCCATCTCTTGTGGTTAACATAAGATCTAAAGCCTTATCGGCCACCTCTGCCATATCAGGTGGAAGCTTGTCAAAATCCTTCTCCCTGATTATCTGCATCAGCTCTCTCTTTCCATACTTTTCATGATCATAGAAAGCCTGAGTGTCATCGAGGCCTGTACAAACTTCTTTTATCGCAGCCTTAAGATTATGATAAAGCTCCTGAATGAATAGTGTATCAATGATTTTCTCTTCAACTCCAAGGGTTTTAAGGAGCTTCATCTGCTTATCCTCTTCTTCAGAAAGGACCTTTTCCATATCTGCATCAACAGATCCATCTCCCCAGCCCTTTTCTGTAAGGAAGGATAAAACCTCTTTCTCACTTTTCATTCCAATCATGGTCTGGACATCGGCATCATTTAGAAGTGTTTTCTCTTTTGCACGGATACAGGCTACTGCGTAAATGTAATCCGCATCTCTCATATCTTCGTCTCCTATTTAATATCATGCCCAAAGCATTTTATTTACTATATCAACTAGTTCCTCTTCATTTTCCTCAAAGAGAGCATCAAATGAAGAATTGATTTCTATATTTCCATACTTAAGAATAAATCCACCATCGATATTTACAGTATCCGTTGAAACATCCAGCATACCGCCATTCTTGGTAGCAACAGCCTGTGCTGACTTTTCAAAATCCGCAGGCATTCTGGAAAGATCCTTCTCATTTAAAAGAAGAACACCCTTATCTGCCTGAGACTGCTTATCTAATAGCTTTAACAATGTATCAAAATAATCCTTAGTATCCAGAAGAAGAAGCTTATTCTTTGCTTTCGCAAGAACTTCTTCTATTATCTCCTGCTTAGCGTGAAGCATAATAAGCTTCTCAGCCTGCTCACACTGAGACTGAGTTTTCTTATCCTCTGCTGCAAGTTTCCTCGCAATCTTCTCTTCAGCTTCTGATCTGATAACAGAACACTCCTCCTCAGTCTTTGCCTTAAGGGTATTTGCAGCTTCTTCTGCAGCTGAAATGATGGAGGCAGCTTCCTTTTCTGCTTCAAGGTTTATTTCTTTAGTAATGCTTTCAATACCAGCCATACTAAACTCCTTTCCTCATCACTATATTATATTGAAATACGAAATTGCTGCGCTTCGCTGTGCCATATCTTCTTCGAAGATATGCAAGATTTGCTCTGCAAATCTTGATTCTGCTTTCGCAGAATGCATCCTTCGGATCCTCGATTATTTCATAATCGAGGACTGTCCTCGCAATTTCAAACAGTATTCGCACTCCGCAAGTTTTGCTATTGCAAAACTGCTACGCGCTCATACTGTTTTGATTTGGATAACCTCAGCCTGCTTAACAAGCAAGCTTGTACGCAGTCTGTGCTTCCCAAATCTATTTCAATATATTTGTTACTGAAAGAATAGAGATAAGAAGAGCAAGAATAGCGTATGTCTCAACCATTGCTGGGAAAAGCATAGCCTTACCAAACTGATCTGGCTTCTTAGCTACAACGCCGATTGATGCAACAGATGTCTTACCCTGGAATACAGCAGATACAAGACCAACAAGTGCGATTGGAAGGCAAGCTACGAAGAAAGCCCATCCCTGCTTTGTTGTAAGTTCTACTAAGTTTCCACCAAGAAGACCGATCTGTGAAAGTGAAATGAATGTTACAAGAAGTCCATAGATACCCTGTGTACCTGGAAGAAGCTGAAGGATAAGAACCTTAGCGAACTGTGCTGGATCCTCACTTACAACTCCTGCTGCAGCCTGACCACCTGCTGCTACTCCGAGTGCTGAACCTACACCTGCAAGTATTGTAGCAAGTGCTGCTCCTATTAATGCTATAACAACTCCTGTTGACATGAATTTAATCCTCCTTAATTTCAACATATCTATTAATTGCTTTAAATGGTGTAAACGGCTTTCCGCCACCATCATAAAACTTTCCAAAGAACTCAACGTACTGAAGACGGTTTGTATGAACATACGCACCAAGAAGATTTATCAGTATATTGAGGGTGTGTCCTAAAATGAACACAACGATGAAAATGATAGCTCCCACTACACTCTTTCCATTCATGCTTGCCATCATATTGATAACATTTGCGATAACACCAGTTGCAAGTCCGAGAGCCAGAAGTCTGGAATATGACAGAACATCTGACAGCCAGCCTGTAACACCGTAAATATCGTATGCTCCAAGAGCAATCCTGAGTCCCCAGTTCTTATTTGCTCTGCCTGACATCAGCAGGATTATCACAACACCACCGATAGCAAGTACCTTTGATAGAGTAACCATTGCTGGGCTAAAGCTTATCTGCTTTCCAGCTATTGATGCAAAGATACTTGAAGGTATCAGCATCATAACCAGTCCAGTAATGAACATATACCAGGAAATAATATCCGAGATAAACCCTACAATATCCTTGTTCTTCAGATACTCATAACCCTTCATTGCAAGTCCTGCATAAAGGTGAATAAGTCCAAAGAGCATGCAGTATATGAGAAGTCTCATAGGATTCTCCAGAGGTGCAAACCATATAGGCTTAAGCACCTGAGTAGTTTCCGGAACATCAAAGAATGTATGTGCTATAACATCTATAGCATCTCCGAAGAAGCCTCCGTACATGAATCCCCAAAATGCAGTCGACAGACCACACCAGAAGAACAGACGAATCATCTTTTGAAGGCCACTATCCATTCTCTTATACTTTAGAAGCACTATACCACAGACGATAGACATTACCAGTCCATAACCCGCATCCGACAGCATCATTCCAAAGAAGAATACATAGAACAGCGACATAACCGTCGTCGGATCTACTCTTCCATGGGTTGGAAGTCCGTAAGACTCAAGCACTCCTTCAGAAGCTTCAGAAAAATGATTATTCTTAAGCTTTATTGGAGCATTCTCATCATCCTGCTCTATCTCAACAACCGCTTCAAACTTTTCCTCCAGTGCTTTTGCTATGGCTTCAGCCTGAGCAGCCTCAACCCAGCCCTGAATAAAGAAAACATTCTTTGACTGTGGAATAGTTCCCAAAACCCTATATTTCTCACTTCTGGTTCTGAAATAATCAGAAGCTATCTTGAATCTAGGAATAAACTCTACAAAGGTAGCAATCTTCTTCTCAGCTTCCTCTATCTTCTTTTCTTCTTCTTTGATATCATTTTGCCGCTTCTCAATAGCCTTAACCGGTACTCTATGAGATAAGAATGGCAGCTTGCTATAGCCACAAGCTCTCATATTTTCCTCGACCTTTTCGGCAACCCTGTTAGTCGCAACAACACATACATTTGTTATCTGATTCTCGTTATAAAGAATCTCAGCAGTAACAGGAATTGGTTCCTCAAGTCCATTTGATACTATCTCAAAAAGTCTTTCTTTTGTAATAGACTCTGGAAATGTACCAATAAGTATCTTGGTCGACTTGGTCTTTTCGCTATTAAGCGGAATATCAAGTTTACTCCATGGGGACAGCGTGGCGATCTTATTCTCTTTACGAGTAATGGTTGCCTTGCTCTCGATTATCTGTTTCTCAAGTTCAAGAACATCCTTTACCTTCGAATATATCTTCCTTCGATTCTTCTCTACATCCCTGAACTCACTAATGGTGATCTGCTTGCTTTCAAGATTCAGCAGCGGCTTCTTGCTGGTATCATACTTAGCAAGAAGATCGATCACATAATCAATCTCATCCGCAATCTTCTGAAATCTGATTCGCTCACCAGAGGTATCCATTCTGTCAAATGGTATCTCATAGTCCAGACTCTTCGAATCGAGGGCATCTATCTCCATGGCACCTATCTCTTGCAAAAACTCTAGTATAGCCTTACGATGATTTTTCGTGGCATATACAGAAAGCCTTCGCATATCAACAATTGCCAAAGTTACATCCGCCTTTCTATATTATCTTACTTATTACAGCTTCTATAGCCTCTGATTCCTTAGCCTCAAGACTCTCTTTCATTGTCTGAGCCTTTTTCTCGGCATCAGCCTTTGCCTGCTGGATAGCTGCTTCTCTATCCGACTCCATCTTGCTCATTTTCTCAAGATTTAAAGCCTTTGCCTGCTCCTCAGCCTGACGCTTCATATCCTCAGCTTCTTCAAGAGAAGACTTGCGGATTTTCTCTGCCTCATCTCTTGCTGACTGAATCTTTGCAGCAGCATCCTTCTCAGCTATTTCAACTGCTTTCATAGCCTCACTTATCACGGCCTATTTCTCCTTTTCAGGTTCTTCGTCAGGCCTCTCGAAAAGGGGATAAAATCGCATAATCCTCCCGAAAACCCAACGAAATCTATTATACTAATTTTAGTGATTTAAAGCAACAAGACATTTCAAGTAATTTGTCACAAAATATGACAAAATAATGCTAGTGTAAAACCGTATAAATGGGCATAAAACCAAATCATTTGAAAAATAAAAAAAAATAAGTTATCATATACTAGGTTGATGATTAAATCACTGCTTTAACACGATAAATTATTAACAGAGGTATTAGTTATTTATGTCAGAACTTAAACCCTGGGAACAGGTTCCAGACAAATGGAAACAGCCATCCAAAGAGTTCGATGGTCGTGTGGTTCATAACAAAAAAGAGCTGGTAAACTACAGCTCATCTTCTCACATACGTATCTGGTACAACAATCAGGCCGAAGGCTATGAGATGCATTCTCACGATGCTATGGAAGCCTTTATATGCATCCAGAACAATTATGAGATACATGCCAACAACCACGAATACAACCTAAAAGAAGGCGATATCCTGTTTATCCCGCCAAATATGCTTCATGAATATATAAACGACAAGGTCGGTGTTCGTTTTATTTACCTGATTGAGATGAATCAGTTCTTCAACTCTCAGGATTATAAGAGTATCGAGCCACTCTTCTTTAATGCATTTCTATGCAACGAAGAGACCTGTCCGGATATCTACGCCGAGGTATACAAGCTCTTTATGGATATGAACTCGGTGTATTTTACGAATGCCAACTTCTGGGAGACAACTGTTTACAGTAAAATGTATCAGATATTCGTTGCTATCGCGAAGCACTCTGAAAACCTGGTAAAGAGCGAAATAACCAGTCCTTCCCAGTCGATCAATCGTATTAATGCACTTCTACGCTATGTGGATATAAATTATTCAGAAGAGATATCTACTGAGCAGGCTGCTGAATATACAGGTTTTTCAAAGTTCCACTTTATGCGACTTTTTAAGCTTCAGACTGGATATACATTCCACGATTATCTGACTCTTAAACGAATACATATTGCTGAAGAGCTTTTAATAACCGAAAAACCTATAACTGAGATAGCATTTCAGACCGGCTTTAATACACTGCCCTCCTTCTGCAGGGCCTTTAAGAAATATACCAACTATTCTCCGAGCGAATATAAAAAGCTCCGTCTCAACTCTAACGACGTAAATCATACAAACGTATAATAGCATTTTCTTATAATCGTATATTGCTTGCAACGCATAGAAAAAAAATAGCCACGGCAAAGCCGTGGCTATTCTAATACTTTTAACCCCACATGTATAATTAACCTTTAACTCCACCAAGGGCAACGCCCGCAATGATGTACTTTGAAAGTATAAGGTACATTATTATAAGTGGCAGAACCGTAAGGGTAAGTCCCATATATACAGAACCGTACTCGGTCTTGTAAATATCGCCTCGAAGAAGCGAAACCATGATAGGCATTGTGTACTTCTCTTTATTTGTAAGAAGTACCAGTGGCATGAACAGATTATTCCAGCTGCTAACGAAGCAGAAAATAGCCTGTGTAGCAATTGCCGGTTTCATGATAGGGAGAACTATCTGATTAAATATTCTGAACTCGCCTGCACCATCAATTCTTGCCGCCTGAACAATCTCCATTGATAACGTTGGGTACAGATACTGTCTCATAAAGAATACAGTCGAAGGAGCTGCGATAGCTGGTAATATAAGCATTGATAACTTGTTTGTCATACCAACCTTATAAACCATCTGATAGAAACCTATCGTTGTTACCTGTGCAGGTATCATCATAACTCCGACGATGAAGCTGAAGAATGCTTTCTTAAGCTTCCAGTCATATGCAACCATAGCATATGCGGTTAATGATGAGAAGTATACTGTTAGGAGGGTAGCACCACACGATATAATGAGTGAGTTGCCCAGTCCAACAAGAGGATTGAAAGACTTTCCTGTCAGTATCTTAAAGTTATTTACCATGTAGGAAGATGGTATCAGAGACAGCGCATGTTGCTGAATCTGAGTTGTTGACCTAGTTGAGTTTACAATCATTACCCAGAAAGGAAGAACACTAAGTATACTCAGGAATATACAAACTATATGAATTACAGTTTTCATTCCACTAAATGATTTTGGTCTGTTCTGCTTTGGAACACTATCATACGAAAGTGTTTTAGGTGTTGCTGTTGCCATTATGCAGCACCTCCTTTCTTAGCGTAGCTCTTTCTCTTCTTACCGGATGTTGTTCCGTATCCATCATCTCTTTCACGCATCATAAAGAAGAGAATTGATGAGAGGATCATAATGATAACGAACATTATCATAGATGCAGCTGCCGCTCTGTTGTACATATAGCTTCCACTAAATGCCTGATTGTAAATGAATACACTGGCTGTTGTTGTTGCGTTGTCCGGACCACCAAGCATGAAGAGCTTTGGTATATCGAACATATTAAGACCACCGATAAGGGAGGTAACCAGTGTGAATAACATAATTGTTCTAATGTTAGGAAGTGTTACCTGGAAGAATACCTGAGTCTTGCTTGCACCATCAACTTCGGCTGCATCAAAGATCTCTGGATCAATACCAAGTACACCAGAAATAAGTATAAGCATGGTATAACCATACCACATCCAAAACTGGATAAATGCTACAATTCCTCTACAGAATGACTTGCTGATAGGGAAATTGATTGGGCTATCGATTATTCCAAGGCTTGTCAGGATATCCTGAGCAGGACTTGTAGGATAATCAAACAGTGACTTAAATAGGATTGCTATTGTAGCCGCTGTAATAATGTTAGGCATATAAATAAGTACTTTATAGAGGCCTTGTCCTTTGATATTCCATCTTCTGTCCGTAAACCACGCTGTGAGAAGTAATGCTAACAAAATCTGCGGAACAAAGTTTACTATCCAGATTCTAAAAGTATTACCTAAAGCATTTCTAAAGGACGGACTTGTTAGAATAGTCTGGAAATTAGCAAAAGGATTGTCAAGAATGTGCACTTCAGGAGTGATAACACCCTGCATATTAGTGAATCCAATCACAATGGTATATAATATTGGATAAAGTTGGAAAATAAGGTAGGCTACGACAAAAGGAATACTGAAAATATAACCATATTTCGAGTATCTAACCTCGCTATGTTTTTTCTTTTTCATCTCTACCTCCACACCTTATTAGTATTATTATGGGATGATGGAGTTACCTCCACCATCCCATATTTTATTAAGTATTAAAACTATTGAGCGTATTACTCAACTGTTACTGCAAGGTTATCAGCAACCTGCTGCTTGAAGTCAGCGATAGCTGTATCTCTATCCTTCTCGCCTGCTGAGTACTGACGTACCTGATCTCTCCAGTAGCTGTTGATTGTCTCATCGTACTGTGTAAGGTTCTTACCATTTGCATAGCTGTTAGCCTCACCAAATACGTCGAACATATTCTGGCCGCCAAGGAAGTCAAGTGTACCATCGGACATATCCATAACTGTAGCTGAAGCTACGCAGTCCTTTGTACCGCCTTCGCCGTTGAATGTACCGTTAGCCCACATATACTGAAGGCCATCTTCTGTACAGTTAAGTGTGATCCAATCGATAATCTGACCAACAGCTTCCTTCTTCTCAGAATCCTTGTTAGCGAGTACCCATGTACCGCCCCAGAAGAATCCGATAGGAGGTGCACAAACTGCCCAGTCACCGTATGTACCTTCACCAACAGCCTCGCCACCACAGTTAGGAGCAAGTGTATAGTTGATGAGCCAAGCTGGTCCGAAGAAACCGAAGATTTCCTTCTCGCCTTCGCCCTTCATATCAGCGAACCAAGCATCTGACCAGTCCTGAGTATCATTATGATATCCGTTATCCTTCAGCTTCTTTGACTCGTCAAGGAAAGCTTCTCTCTTAGGATCGATGTTAAGCTTGCCATCAACAACCCAACCTGTATCTGAGCTGTTCTCAATAGCGTGCCACATATCACCATCACCAGAAACGATACCATAACCCTTACCCTTAAGAGTCTCAGCTGCCTCATAGAACTTATCCCAGTTACCTGAACCAGAACCAATGATGTCAGCGATCTCTGCAGGATCATCTGTACCGAAAGCGTCCTTAGCGATTGAACGTCTGTAGATGAATGCACCACCTGTTGCCTGGTAACCAAGACCTACAACCTTACCTGAATCAGGGTTTGTTCCGATATCAACTGTGTACTGAGCGATCTTAGCTTCATCGATCTCAGCCTGTGTATCGATACCAAGGTCATCATATGGACAAGCGTATGATGCCATATCGCCCTGTGTATACTTCAGAACGAATGCTGCCTCTGCTGCGTAGATATCAGGAGCGTCCTCGCCACCTGCTGCAAGAGCCTGGTCAAGAGCTGGCTGATAAGCACCATCAGTTGTAGCAATGATTGTTTCCTTGATCTCATACTTGAAGTCAGGATGTGTTTCCTTGAACTTCTTGATCATGTTAGGAACCTCATCTGTGAAAGCCCAAACGTTAATTGTCTCGCCTTCGCCTGTTGACTCAGAAGAGCTGTCATCTGATGATGTATCATCAGCTGCAGTATCATCTGAACTGTCATCAGCAGTTGTAGCTGCCTCTGTTGCAGCTGTGTCATCAGAACTTGTGTCTGTGCTTGTGTCACCAGAGCCACCGCATCCAGTAACCATTGATGCTACCATAGCTGCACTAAGAGCAACAGCAGCAACACGTCTCATTTTTCTCATTTTTAAATCCTCCTCTTAATACTTTAAAAACCGTCTGCATGAGTGCACACACACGACAATAGTCAGTCACTTTTATAAGCTCTTTACTAGTAAAATGTTCTTATCTCTCGCTACCATTTAACAGCAAATGCTATAAAAAAGAAGTTCAAAACTCAAACCTTTTAGTAGAAATTACTTATTCAGAAACATCATACTGTCGCTGACTAGTGTTATTATAGTAAAAAATGCACAAAAATACTTAACAAATATTGCCATACTTTTAACAAAATGTGCTTTTTTTGATATATTTACCAAAAAAACAGCATTTTTTATCCCCTTCTATTGTACATATTGTGTAATATATTTGTAACATATTAAAAAAATCACCAATCGAGAAACGTCCCCGATTGGTGATTTTTGCTATTTGGTTGAGAACTTGTAGATGCTCTCTGTGTGATAGTGCTGATCCGCCTCAAAGATTGGCGAATCCACACTGTCTTCAGGAATAAAGTTCATAGCGTTTGGTATATACTGTGGTTCAAGACATAAACCCGAGCGATTGTGATAATCGAAACCGCCCTTACCCTTCTGGTCGCCTATGCAGTTTCCTGAATAGAACTGGGTACCTGTCTGGTCTGAGAAGAGATCCATAACTATTCCGCTTTCCTCTGCATAAACAGTAGCAAAATGTCTAACCTCTCCGGTTGATCCCTTTATAATAAAGTTATGATCATAACCGCCAACGTACTCAAGCTGAAGCTCGCTGGAGTTTACCTCATCTCCTATCTGCTTAGGATTTCTGAAGTCGAACACCGTTTCAGCTACCGGAGCATTTTCCTCAGTAGGAATAGCCTTGAAATCTATAACCGGATTATAGTAATCACTATCTAATGTAACAAAATGATTTTCTACATTTCCCTTATAATGGCCATTCAGATTGAAGTACATATGACTTGTCATATTTATAACCGTCTTCATATCTGATACCGCATCATAGGTAATCTTAAACTCATTATCATCATTCAATGAAAAAGTAACAGTCATAGTAACATTTCCAGGAAGGCCCTGTTCTTTATCATTTGACTTGCAGATAAGTGTTACTGAATCCGAGTCAGCATCCGTATCACTGTTTGGAAGATATGTCCACATCTTCTTATCTACACCATTTGGCCCACTGTGAAGATTATTCTCATTATCATTTTGCTCCATCTGATATACAACTCTATCAATAGATACGCGGCCATCCTTGATACGGTTTGCATTTCTTCCTATTATTGCACCGAAGAAGCACTCTCCGTCCTCATAGCCAGCAACTGAGTCGTAACCAAGCTGAATATCTCTTGCTACTCCTGTTTTATCTGGAACAAGCAGTTTTGTAACAGTTGCACCGAAATCGATGATTGTTGCAGATATACCGTTCTTATTCTCAAGAGTATAGGCAGTAACTGTGCTTCCTGTTTTGGTCTCCCCAAATACCTCTTTCTTCACTAGCTTACACCTCCGTCATACTATACTTTTAGCTATACAGACCCTTTACCGTAGGATATAGTTTCTTAAACTGCTGATATTTCTCTTCATACTTTGCAACCAGCTCAGCATCAGGTTCAACTGTCTCAACAACATTCACAAGACTCTTAGCAGCTGTTATAACATCTGAATATCTGCCACAGCCAACTGCTGCAAGGATTGCTCCACCAAGAGCAGGTCCCTCATCATTCTTCTGAATCTCAAGTCTTACGTTCATTACATTTGCAATGATCTTTCTCCAAAGTGGGCTCTTAGCACCACCGCCGCAAATGTTGGATACTTCAATCTTGATACCAAGGCTTCTGGCAACTTCCATAGAATCTCTAAGTCCAAATGCAACTCCCTCAAGAACTGCCTGAACCATATCCTCTCTTGTTGTATCCATACTCATACCAAGGAATCCAGCTCTTACAAGCGGATTATTATGAGGTGATCTCTCGCCCATAAGATATGGCATAAAGAATACATTGTTCTCGCCAAGCTTTTCGATTCCAGCCTGGTTAGCAGCATAATCTGTATCACGAAGGATCTCATCCATCCACCACTTATTGCAGGAAGCAGCTGAAAGCATACATCCCATAAGATGGAAACCACCATCAGCGTGAGCAAATGAATGAAGTGAGTTCTTGTCATCTACAGAGAACTTATCATTTGAAATAAAGAGTGTTCCGGAAGTACCAAGTGACAGGTTACATCCACCTGCACCAACTGTACCTGTACCTACAGCAGCTGCTGCATTATCTCCAGCACCAGCAACAACCTTAAGTGTTCCTGTAATACCAAGCTCTGCAGCTATCTCTGGTTTAACCTCTCCAACTACATCAAAACTCTCGTGAAGTTCTGGCATCTCAACATCTGAGATTCCACATATTTCAAGCATTTCCTTGGACCAGCATTTATTCTTAACATCCATCAGGAGCATACCTGAAGCATCTGAATAATCTGATACATATGATCCAGTAAACTTGTATACTATATAATCCTTAGGAAGCATAAGCTTCTTTATCTTTGCAAAGTTATCTGGCTCATTGTCCTTAACCCACAGAACCTTAGGTGCTGTGAAGCCTGCAAATGCAATATTTCCTGTATACTCGGACAGCTTATCCTTACCAATTACTGTATTGAGATAATCTGTCTCTTTTGTTGTACGTCCGTCATTCCAAAGAATAGCTGGACGGATAACGTCATCATTTTCATCTAATATAACAAGGCCGTGCATCTGTCCGCCGATACCGATACCATCTACTGTCTTATCTGGCATATCAGCAAGAAGCTTTCCGATACCTTCCATAGTTCCCTTGTACCAGTCCTCTGGATTCTGCTCTGACCAGCCTGACTTAGGGAAGCTGATAGGATACTCAACTGATACAGTCTTAAGTATCTCACCATCGTTACTCATAGCAAGCAGCTTAACTGCCGATGTACCTAAATCTACTCCAATAAACATACTAAACCTCCGTAAAAACCTTTTGACATATTTCCTATATGTAGAAAGGGGTAGGCTCTGTCAGGCGACAAAACCTACCCCAGCCCCTGTTAAATGTTTTTTAACTAAACGCTTAAGCGAATGGATTTTCTGACTTATATCTTACGCCAGCTGGATGATTGTAATCAATCTCATCGAATCTTACGCCAAGATACTTAAATACATCATAGAGAGCCTTTCCATTGTGATGGAATGTAATAGCTGCGTGATGTGGATAGTTCTTCTGAACAAGAACGTGACGATAGAAACGTCCCATCTCAGGAATAGCGAAGATACCGATTGCACCAAATGATCTTGTAGCAACTGGAAGGATCTCTCCTTCTGCAACGTAAGCACGAAGCTTTCCGTCTGATGTACTCTGAAGTCTGAAGATTGTAGCCTCACCTGGGATAAGATCTCCCTCAAGTGTTCCGTTTGTAACCTCAACTGGAAGTGAACGAGCCATGATCTTCTGGTTTCTCATCTCACAGAATGCAAGCTTGTCTGTAGCTGTATTTCCACAGTGGAAGCCCATAAATGTATCTGTAAGCTTATAGTCATAATCGAACTTGCCCTTGATCTCATCATTGTACATATCCTTTGGAACTGTATTGTTGATATCAAGAAGTGTAACTGTATCCTCACTTACAAGCTGACCAATGTACTCTGAAAGAGCTCCATAGATATCAACCTCACAAGATACAGGAATACCATCCTTAGCAAGACGGCTGTTTACGTAGCAAGGTACACACTTGAACTGTGTCTGGAATGCAGGCCAGCACTTACCAGCTATGATAACATTGCTTCTGCTACCCTTATGAGCATCGATCCAGTCACGAAGTGTAAGCTCATACTGAGCAAGTCTTGAAAGGATCTCAGGCTTCTTGTTACCAGCACCGAGCTCAGCTGCCATATCATCAACAACTGAAGGGATTCTCTCATCACCCTCATGCTTGTTAAATGCTTCGAAAAGGTCAAGCTCTGAGTTCTCTTCGATCTCAACACCGAGATTGTAGAGCTGCTTGATAGGAGCGTTACATGCAAGGAAGTCCTGTGGACGAGGACCAAAGCTTATGATCTTAAGATCGCTAAGTGCGATTCTAACTCTTGCAATTGATACGAACTCTTTGATCATATCTGCACACTCTTCTGCGTCACCAACTGGTACCTCAGGAATGTATGCACGAAGATTACGAAGCTTCAGGTTGTAGCTTGCATTAAGCATACCACAGTAAGCATCTCCTCTGTCATCAAGAAGGCTGTCGCCTGACTCCTCAGCTGCTGCAATAACAGCTGCAGGTCCCTGGAACTCCTTAATAAGAAGGATCTCACTTGACTCTGGACCGAAGTTTCCAAGATATACTACAAGAGCATTAACGCCTGCTGCATTAATATCAGCAAGAGCCTTTCTCATATCAACCTCGTTCTCAACTGTTACTGGACACTCATAGATGTCACCATACTTCTCCTTGTAAGAAGCAACAACTGCCTTTCTTCTGCTCTCTGAAAGACTCATTGGGAAACAGTCACGGCTAACTGCAACAATTCCCATCTTAACCTCTGGTAAATGATTCATAAAACAATAACCTCCTTTATATTATATATACCTCTCATAGCCCCTTCAGGGCACCTTCCCATTAATGGGAAGGATTATATTTTATTAAAATATTAAAGATTAGCCTTAACCTGCTCATAGATGCCATCTGCATCAAGCTTATACTTCTTAAGAAGCTCAACTGCAGGACCAGACTCACCAAATGTATCTCTAACACCAATTCTGTAAAGAGGTGTCTGACACTCTTCTGCAAGAACCTCAGCAACTGCACTTCCAAGACCACCGATTATTGAATGCTCCTCAGCTGTGAATATCTTCTTTGTCTCCTGAGCAGCCTTAACAACAATATCCTTATCAAGTGGCTTGATCGTATGCATATTGATAACTCTTACGCTAACTCCGTCAGCCTCGAGCATCTCAGCAGCCTTAAGTGACTCACCAACCTCAAGTCCTGTTGCGATGATCGTGATATCACTACCGTCCTTAAGAAGAACGCCCTTACCAACTTCGAACTTGTAATCAGCATTGTCATTTATTACAGGAACTGCAAGACGACCAAATCTCATATATACAGGACCGTCAATCTCGTATGCAGCCTTAACAGCAGCCTTAGCCTCAACATCATCTGAAGGATTGATGATTGTCATACCAGGAATAGTTCTCATAAGAGCTATATCCTCGTTACACTGATGAGAAGCACCGTCCTCACCTACAGAGATACCTGCGTGTGTAGCACCAATCTTTACATTGAGATGTGGATATCCGATTGAGTTACGAACCTGCTCGAAAGCACGTCCTGCTGCAAACATTGCAAATGTACTTGCAAATGGAACCTTGCCACAAGTAGCAAGACCAGCAGCGATACCCATCATATCTGCCTCTGCGATACCGCAGTCTATATGTCTTTCAGGAAATGCCTTCTTAAATGTACCTGTCTTTGTAGCAGCTGCAAGGTCAGCATCAAGAACAACTACGTTATCCTTCTCCTGTCCAAGCTCTACGAGTGCATTTCCATAACTATCTCTAGTTGCAATCTTTACTACGTCTGCCATTATTCAGTCACCTCCAAATCCTTTAATGCCTGCTCAAACTCTTCATCATTTGGAGCCTTTCCATGCCATCCGCACTGGTTTTCCATAAATGAAACACCCTTGCCCTTTGTAGTCTTAGCAATGATTGCTGTAGGCTGACCCTTTGTAGCCTTAGCCTCATTAAATGCAGCCTCGATCTCATCGAAGTTGTGACCATCTATGTTGATTACATGGAAGCCAAATGCTGCAAACTTCTCATCGATTGGATAAGGTGAGCATACCTGATCAATAGATCCATCAATCTGAAGATTGTTATTATCAACGATTACTGTAAGGTTATCAAGATTTCTGGAAGCTGCAAACATAGATGCCTCCCAGATCTGTCCTTCCTGAATCTCGCCATCACCACATACTGCATATACTCTGTAATCAGAGCCATCAAGCTTGGCATTCAGAGCCATACCTACTGCAGCTGATAGGCCTTGCCCCAGGGATCCAGATGACATATCAACGCCAGGGATATGCTTCATATCTGGATGCCCCTGCAGGTAAGAACCCGTGTGACGGAGGGTTGTTAAATCAGAGGTTGGAAAATAACCTCTGTGAGAAAGTACTGAATATAACGCAGGAGCGATGTGGCCCTTTGACAGAACAAGTCTGTCTCTGTCAGCCTTCTTCGGATCCTGAGGATCAATATTCATCTCCTCAAAATAAAGGTAAGTAAGAATGTCTGCTGCAGAAAGTGATCCGCCTGGATGACCAGACTTTGCACTATGAACAGCTGTAACGATACCCTTACGAACCTCATTTGCCTGTTTCTTAAGTTCTGCTTTTCTTTCCTGATTCATTATTATTATCCTTTTTAATCGATTTATTTGTTTTGAAATAAACTAACAATAGAACAATGTTTACTCGCCAAATACCTTCTTGTAGTCTGCCTGGAACTTCTCAATACCCTGATCTGTAAGTGGATGCTTTGTCATCTGCTCGATTACAGCATAAGGTACTGTAGCGATATCAGCACCAGCAAGAGCACACTCTGTTACGTGTACTGTATTTCTGATAGATGCAGCGATGATCTCTGTCTCAAGACCATAGTTATCAAAGATCTGAACGATGTCCTCAATAAGGTTGATACCTGGCATACTGATATCATCAAGTCTTCCGAGGAATGGTGATACATATGTTGCACCTGCTCTTGCAGCAAGAAGTGCCTGATTAGCTGAAAAGATAAGTGTAACATTTGTCTTGATGCCCTCTGCAGCAAGAACCTTAACTGCCTTAAGTCCTTCTACTGTCATAGGAATCTTAACGATCATATTTGGATGAATAGCTGCGATCTCGCGGCCTTCCTTGATCATTCCTTCAGCATCTACTGTAGTAGCCTTAACCTCGCCACTGATTGGTCCATCAACGATAGATGTGATCTCCTTGATAACCTCGTTAAAATCTCTGCCTTCCTTTGCAATGAGTGATGGGTTTGTAGTAACACCACAAATAACCCCCATGTCATTAGCCTTTCTAATGTCGTCTACATTTGCTGTGTCAATAAAAAACTTCATTTTCTTATCCTCCGCTTAAAATATTTGTCCCTTGTGTTAATAACTGCTATAAAAACTTCACTAATGCAGTATCATCATAACACAAGGGACTTGCTTAAACTTCTCAAATGTTGTCAAAATGTTTACAAATATTGCTACTTAACTAAAATCTTTTGTATATTTTGGCAAAAGTATTTTTTACTTTGTAAGCTGCTTCTTTTTATTCGCAATAACTACAGACTGGATCACCAGGAAGATACAAAGCATTGCAGCTATTGTGATACCTGTCCACCAAGCCTGATCAAGACCTGCTGATGATACGATATTCTGAATTGTTGAAAGTGACAATACACCAAAGAATGTACCGATGATGTTACCAACACCGCCTGTCAGCATAGTTCCACCGATGATAGATGATGCTATAGCATTCATTTCCATACCACTTGCGTGGGAAGCAGAACCAGATCCAACGTGCATAAAATATACAAAACCAGCAATACCAGCCAGGAGGCCGCAGATAAGGTGTGACAGGAAACGAGTTCTCTTCACATTGATACCAAGCATCAGTGCACTCTGAGCATTTCCACCTACTGCATAAAAGCTTCTACCAAGCTTTGTCCATCTAAGGATTATGAAAAATGTTATAACCACGATAATCGCTACGATAACACCAATCTCAACATAAGCATTTACATAGTTACCAAGCTTGTTAACTGAACCAAAACCTGGAACGATAACTCTTGTATCCTTAAGGTTTACAAAAGCCTCATTTTCTACATTGAAAGGAGCTGTATGAACTATCGTAGTCATACCTCTCGCAAAGAACATACCAGCAAGTGTAACGATAAATGGCTGGATGTCCAGATAAGCTACAAGGAATCCCTGAACTACACCGAAGGCAATACCAATTGCAAGAGCGATTCCAATTGCTCCAATGATACTTCCGCCGTGGAAGTCAAGATATACTGCACAGCTCATACTTACAAGAGCTACCACACCGCCGACAGAGATGTCGATACCGCCACAGATCATTACAATACTAAGGCCAACTGATGTGATGATAAGAGCTGCATTAGCATTTAAAATGTTAAAGAAGGTTTGTGGCTTAAGAAAGCCTTGTCCCTGGAACACGATAGCTCCAATATACATCAGGAAGAACACGACTATAGTGATTGTAAGGAGGAGGTTCGTATCACTAGTTCTTCCAAACCATTTAGCAAATTTTGAAGCAAATCCATCTTTTTTGTTGTTCTCTGCCATTCTTAAGCCACCTCCTTCTTAGGTGCAAGCTTTGTCCACAGCTGGGAAAGCTTCTTTCTTACAACAGGGGTACTAAGTACTACGAGAATGATAACTACAACAGCTTTATACGCTGAAAGGGCATCTGAGTTAACATTCATCTTGTACAGTGTTGTTGTAAGGAACTGAATTACGTATGCACCGAGAATTGACGCTGTCATATTGAACTTACCACCACTAAGTGCATTTCCACCAAGTGCTACGGCAAGGATTGCATCCATTTCTATATCTTTTGCAATAACTGAATAGTTAATTGTTGAGAGGCGGCTTACCTTGATAAGTCCTGCCACTGCTACACAGAGACCAAGGATCACAAATGTAAGGAACTTGATAAACTGTGGATTGATACCGTTCAGTCTTGACGAACTTCCATTGATACCAACTGACTGTGTATACAGTCCAAGTGTTGTAAACTTCAGTACAAGCATGATCACGATAACACAGATCATTGCAATGAAAAATGGAGTTGGTATTGGGATGCCAGGAATGTAACCACCAAAGTAGCTAAAGGATGGCTCACTTATAATTGGAAGCTCGTTGTTATTGATCCAGGCTGCGATGGAACGTCCTGCTGTAAAGAGGATCAGTGTCGCAACCATAGGCTGTATCTTAAAGTACGCAACAAGAATTCCGTTAAATGCACCAAAGAGCATTGCTACTACGCAGGCTACTAAGAATGCAACTATGATAGGTGCCTGAAGCGTCTCAGGTCTTGAGTTAGTTCCGCACAAAACTCTAAGTATTACAGAACCAGCGATTGCTATAGTTGCTCCAACGGAGATATCCTGTCCACCAGATGCAGCGGTAACCAGAGTCATACCTATCGCAAGGATTGCAAGCTCTGAACCATAGTCCAGAATAGTTACAAGATAACCTGAAAGTACAGGATTACCTGCACTGTTAGTTCCCAGTGTTACTTTAAAGAAGGAAGGATCAACTATCAGGTTGAATAGAGCAAGGGCAAGTATTGCCGCAATTGGTATAAGCAGCTGCTTATTAAATGTAAACTTCTTAGCCAACGCTCTCACCTCCTTCTGTCTTTTCTTTGGCATTTGTATCCTGACCTCCGGCGATAGTCTTCATAATACCGCTCTGTGTCAGTTCATCGCCTGTTAACTCTCCTACCACCTTTCTGTCTCGCATAACAACGAGTCTTGAACAGGTACGGAGCATTTCATCTGTTTCTGATGATATAAATGTTATACTCATTCCTTCAGATGCCAGCTTAAGCACCAGCTTCTGAATATCAACCTTAGTTCCTACATCGATACCACGTGTTGGCTCATCCAATATCAGATATTCTGGATGCATAAGCAGCCAGCGGGCAACGATAACCTTCTGCTGATTACCACCGGACAGAGACTTGATCGGTGTATCTGCCGATGCAGTCTTAATATCTAGAAGCTTTATATATTCATCAGCAAGCTTGTAGGTTTCAGCCTTGGAAAATGGTTTAAAGAAGCCTCTCAGCACCTGAGCCGCAAGGATAATATTTTCCCTTACAGACAGGTCGCCTACGATACCGTCCACCTTTCTATCTTCAGGAAGATAAGCGATACCCTGCTTCATTGCATCAAGAGGCTTTGCAATCTTAACCTCTTTACCGTTCTTCTTAACCTTTCCATTTATAACTCTATCAGCACCGAAGATTGCACGAACGCACTCACTTCGTCCAGAACCAAGAAGACCTGTGAAGCCATTTACCTCACCCTTCCTGATATAGAAGTCAAATGGCTTGATGCCCGCATCACTCTGAAGCTGTTCAGCTTCAAAGACTGGAGTATCGCCTGACTTCTCCTCGTATGTAACGGAATCATCCTTAATCTCTGACAGATCGTCCAGCTCTTTACCAAGCATTTTTGATACAAGCTCTACTCGTGGCAAAGCGCTAATCTCATATTCACCAACCAGCTTTCCATCTCGAAGAACTGTTATCTTATCACAGACCTCATATACCTGATCCAGGAAATGTGTTACAAAGATTATTCCTACACCCTTGGATTTAAGATCTCTCATAAGACCAAAAAGCTTCTGAACCTCACTGTCATCCAGAGATGAGGTTGGCTCATCGAGAATCAAAACCTTACATTCCATATCCACTGCTCTTGCTATAGCAACCATCTGCTGAACCGCCAGTGAACACGTTGCAAGCTGCTGGGTAGCTCTGGCTGGAATATCCAGAGACTTCAGTATCTTATCTGCCGCCTCATTCATTTCCTTCCATTTTGTAATAGCACCCTTAGTTCTTCCAATGAACATATTCTCTGCCACTGTCAGATTCGGACAAAGAGTAATTTCCTGATACACTGTACTGATTCCAAGATTCTGTGCATCCTGTGGCGAATGTATATGCGCCGCACCTTCTACTCCCTTAAGGAAGATCTCTCCTTCATCCTTCTCGTAAACACCAGTAATAACCTTGATAAGTGTTGATTTACCAGCACCATTTTCACCCATAAGTGCGTGGATCTCACCCTCGCACAGAGTGAAGTCTACAGACTGAAGAGCTCTTACACCAGGGAAGGTCTTATGTATATTATGTAGTTCTAAAACCGCTTTATCCTTCACGACTCCACCTCATTTCTAACAAAAGACAGGGGACGGTTCTCTGTCTTGTATTTGTTCATAATAAAAGGGTGCAACATCCTGAAATGCTGCACCCTCCCAAAGTTTCCTAAGATTAGATACCGTAGTTATCTACATCTTCCTGTGTAATAGTAGATGCATCGAAGCCCTTCTCTTCCATTATGATTGTCTTCTCTGAAAGTGTCTCGCCCTTCTCAAGCTTCTTGATAACATCGTCAATGTAGCTAGCCTGGAATGGATTACACTGTCCATCATAATTCCAGTTCTTGTTAAGGAGCTCTTCAAGTGCCCACTTGTTGCAGTCAAATCCCATAACTACTACGTCCTTACCAACACCGTGAGAGATGTTAGCCTTGTCAAGTGCCTCTACAGCACCCTTAGCCATATCGTCGTTCTCAGCGTAGATTACGTTGAAAGATTCGCCTGAGTCAATAACTGACTGAACGATCTGCTGAGCCTTCTCAGCGTTCCACTCTGCTGTCTGCTGTGTAACTATCTTCCAGCCATTCTCTTTTGCAAGAGTATCAAGAGCGCCTGATCTACCCTGCTGAGCTGCTGAACCCATAACACCCTGAAGGTGAATGATGTTGTACTCGCCGAGGTTCTGATCCTTTAACCAGTTAGCTGCTGTCTCGCCTTCCTTATCCATATCAGATACGATAGAAGCTGCATAGAGACTAGCATCTGCATCGATAGTACGATCGAAGAGGATTACCTGTATACCTGCATCCTGAGCATCCTTGAGAACGCTGTCCCAACCTGATGTATCAGCTGCAGAGAGGAGGAGGTAATCAACTCCATCCTGGATGAACTTCTGAGCTGCTGTAATCTGCTCATCATTCTTTAAGCTGTAAGCAAATGATGCGTCATAACCATTAGCTTCACAGAACATAGCCTTAAGATCCTTATCGTTAGCTGTACGATAACCAGACTCATTTGGATCGTTGTTGATAATACCAACCTTAATCTTCTCACCACTACTTGAGCCTGAATCTGATGTAGCAGCTGTATCACCACTACTTGAGCCTGAATCACTAGATCCACCACTTGCTCCGCCACAAGCTGCAAGGCCAAATGCCATAGTTGTAGCTACAACAGTTGCTAAGACTTTCTTTCCGAATTTCTTCATGAAAAAACCCTCCATTTCACTTTGTTTACTCTTCCCTAGGTTTCCTGAGACCTAAGGATGTTTTCGTTTTCTTGATGATACGAATATACCAAAGTGTAGAGGGTATTTATACGGAATAAACACTTAACTTTTTTCAAATATTTATTCTTTATTTTATTTTTTTTCGATATTTTATTTTATGTTAGATATTTTATGACGTATGTCATATTTTGTCACACCTTCCCATATTAGTACTCGCGGGAGTTAAGGATATTCTCGGTGAGCGGCGTTATATCATAAGACTCATCGTTTATAGTGACACTTTTAACTGTATCATCGAAGGAGAAAGCACTCTCTTTAACGTAGGTATATTTGTTGTACTCTTCTCCATTCTTTACAGCTTTTATGAGTTTTTCGACCTCTTCGCCCTGAAGCGGATTACACTCAACATCGAGAGCTATCTTTCCTTCCAGCACCTGGCTGAGACCAGAATGAGCAGCATCAAATGATATAACCAGAATCTCGCCTTTAGAGATATCCGCTCCAGCCTTCTTGCCAGCCTCTTCTATTGCTTCGATGGCACCAATGGCCTCGTTATCATTTTCAGCATACACTACATTTATATCAGGATGTTCAGCCAGAAGATTGGCCATAACCTCCTTGCCCTTTGCCTGCGTATAATCTGCAGGCACCTGAGCCACCAGGTTCCAGCCATACTTTGCACTTGCTTCAACTATGCCGTTAGTGCGGCCAATCTGAGCCGTGGCACCAAGGGTGCCCTGAATATCTACTATATTTAAGTCGCCAGGCTCAATCCCCTTTGTCTCGGTGTAGCTCTTAAGCCATTCACAGGCGATCTTGCCTTCCTTCGTAAAATCAGATCCAACCCAGGCCGTAACAAGCGCCGTGTCGGTAACCTTAACCTGCCTGTCAACTACCACAACCGGAATACCAGCATCTTTAGCTTCCTGAAGCACTGTATCCCAGCCGGTCTCCATAACAGGTGCAAGAACGATACAGTCCACCTCCTGCTGGGTAAAGTTTCTTATAGCAAGGAACTGCTTATCCTGCTTCTGCTGCGCATCATCAAACATCAGGTCAAAACCATTCTGTCTCGTCAGACTGTTCTGTATTGATGCCGTATTTGCTACACGCCAGTCAGACTCCGCTCCAAGCTGTGAAAAGCCCACAGTAATAAGCTTCGCCTGCTCCTGAGTCGAGGCTTCTTCCTCTTCCACCGCTCCACAGCCAGAAAATCCAGCCAGTCCAGCAACTAGTATTCCTGTTGCAATAACCCTAGCCACTATTCTATTTTTCAAGACTTTTATTTTCTTCATATACTCTACTTTATTATCTGATGCAAAATGTGCAATTGGGGACAGACCTATGTGCAATGGGGACAGACCCCACTCACACATTATTTCTGGGGGATGCGGACAGTGACGGTGGTGCCTTCGTTGTAGGTGCTTTCCACTGTAATGCCGTAACCCGCTCCGTACATCATTTCGATTCGTTTTTGAACGTTGGCCATTCCAAAGCCCCTTTGTTCATCCAGGACTATATCACCTGAGATAAGGCCACGAAGTCGCTCAAGTTCTTCTTCGTTCATACCGATTCCGGTATCCTTAATCCTGAAGATAATATCATCATTATCGAGACAGCCTTCAACTCGGATCATACCACCACCACGCTTATTCTTGATACCGTGGTACAAGGCATTTTCCACTATAGGCTGTAACGTCAATTTCTGGATATGATAATCGAGAATATCCTCGTCGATATCAATCTCATAATCTAGAATATCCTGGTAGCGATACCTTTGTATCTCGAGATAATTCTTTACGTGTTCCCTTTCGTTCTTAATGGTGATCTCACTTTCACCTTTACTAAGGGAGATTCGGAAGAAGCTTGATAATTCCTGGATAACCTGGATAGCCTTCTGGTTCTCTCCAGCCTCCGTCATCCAGATAATAGCATCCAGTGTATTATATAGGAAATGTGGATTGATCTGTTCCTGCAGGAGTCGAAGCTCGGCATCCTTTGCATTTTCCTGCTCACGATGAATATCCTCCACCAGAGTTTCTATCTCTTTAACCATGCTGTTAAAGCTCTCTGCCAGAGTACGCATTTCATCATCTCTATCAGGATGATATGAAACAGTAAAATCACCGCCTGCAAACTTCTCGGTCATGCCGACCAGTTCAGTAATAGGTTCAGTTATTCTCTGGGAAAGTCGCTTTGATAGGAAATATATGGCAACCAGAATGGCGATGAGAACAAGCACCATGATCCTTATAGCCGAAAGAAGGCTGGCTGCAACCTGCCGACGAAGCATCTCCATATTGTGAGCTTCATCATAGATATATTTCTGGATATCCTCCTGAATCAGCGAGGTCAGAGTACGGATGTTCATATCCAGCATTTCCATATTCTCGTCGTAGTGACCGCCCTCTTCAACATTTTCCAGAATATCATCTACTCGCTCGTCCAAAATGCCCAGAAGCTTTATCAACGCATCAAGATCACTGCGGACATTTTCCTCAGTGGTCTTATCTCTAAGCTCCTCAAAATGCTTCGTGGCATCACTGATAAGTGCCTTGGGATCCTCGCCCTCCAGCTTTTCCTCAGCATCAGTCCAGTTAGCAGAGCCGGTAATGATCCGATACATCATCTCATCCATGGACTCGCGGAAGCTCATATTGTATTCATTTGCACTCGTGATATTTCGAACCAGCAGATCATACTCCTGATAGAATCCATACAGCCTTATGATAGCGATGCTGAAAAGGACAATAAGAGGTATGACACATATCCAGATATACTTTATCAGTTTGTTCTGAATCTTGCTGCTTCTCTTCTTTTCCTGACTCAATACTTACTCTGCCTCATATATAGGATCATAGATCTGATATACATTTTCGTCCGAAAGAAACACTACGAATCTTTCTTCATCCGACGGTATTCCTTCGGCGACATACCTATGGTCTTCTTGAAAATATAACTAAAATAATGAGGATCCTTGTAGCCCACCTCAAAACCGATTTCCGATGTCTTCATAGCGGTACAGGTGAGCAGATCCATAGCATTATCCATACGAACTCTTGTAAGATAATCTATAAATGTCTCTCCAGTCTCTTTTCTGAATATGGCGCTGAAATGATTGGAACTGACATTTACATAGGATGCAACCAGCTGGAGCGACATATCTTCGTTCTGATAGTTCTCCTGGATAAAATCCCTTGCCTTATCAATGATCTCCGTATACTTCTTATCAGAAACCTGATTTCTATATTCGATCATTCTGCTTAGCAGTGAAGAGATATAATCCCTGGCCTGTTCTACCGTATCAACATAGCTCACCGGATTTTTTAATTCTCCAAGTATCTCAGAATCCTTATCTTTGGACACTCCCAGACTATCTAAAAATGCCAGCGCACTCAGGAGCGATTCCATCAGAACATACTGACGGAGCATCATTGACTTCAGCGCATCCTCACCGAGACTTGCAAAGTACTCATCCACCAGATCGTCAACCTCAGTCAGAGTACCATTTCTAAGAAAATGAAATATGGTCTTCTGGGAAACCATCTTTATATCTATGCCACTGATATCCAGCTTATTGATATCAAGGCTTGCAATATCTATATCCTCAGAGCTGTTCTTTTCTGCTGCTATAGTCTCGCGCAGCCTCTCGATTCTTTTCTGCTCCGGCTCTGTATCCTTGTTATAAAATACAGTGCTCTCATCCAGCATATACCTTTCGGCAAATCGCCGACTGGCATTTCGGTAGGAATTATTTACATCCCTGATCCGTTCCACTGGTTTTCCAATAGAGATAAAATATATAAAATCAGCATATTCAGACATTATCTTCTCTATGCTCTCAACACATAGTGTGGTTATCTCATCCATTTCCTCATAGGAATCAGCCTTCTGAAGAAAACAGATTACATCACCAACCTGTTCATATATATATACCCTCTCCGAATCAATAACTATCTCCTTGATACGGCTATATATCTCTTCATTTATACCCGAATACTCCGTGGAATCATGATCATTTTGATTCTTGGGAAATGTCTGAAACAGCGTTATGGAATAGCAGGCAGCCGTAATATCTATACCCAGATCACGCCCCTGCTCAAGGGACTCCTGCATAGACAGCTTTCCGTCTATCATGTCGTGGATAAACTTCTGTCTTGCCAGAGTTCTTATCTCCTCCATATCCTGAAGATACTTTTCCTTTGCCAGCTCGTCCTGACGCTCAGCATTTATGGCACTGGCTATCTTGCCCAGCTCTGCAAGCAGAGTCTCGCCAGAAACTGGCTTCAGAATATATTCCTCCACACCAATAGAGATAGCCTGCTTCGCGTAGTTAAAATCATCATAACCACTTAAAACAACTATCTTGATATTTGGAATCTCCTTCTTCACTAGACGTGACAGCTCGAGTCCATCCATAAAGGGCATACGAATATCCGTAATCAGGATGTCCGGCTTCTCACGGATGATCTTTGGAAATGCCATTTCACCATCTCCCGCTTCACCCACAAGTGAGTAGCCGTTGGCTTCCCAATTTACGGATTTCTTAATTCCTTCGCGGATCGCATATTCATCTTCAACTAAAAAAACTTTAATCATGTAACCTCACAAAGTTGTCACAGAAACGTGACAGCTTTTTTAATTCTGACCGTAGTAGGCGTTAGCACCATGCTTACGGAAGAAATGCTTGTCTCTGATACAATCTGGCGCAGTAGAAACATTTGGGTTGATAAGCTCTGTCTTAAGAGCCATCTTTGCTACCTCTTCGAGAACAACAGCATTGTGCACCGCTTCAGCAGCATCCTTGCCCCAGGTAAATGGTCCGTGATTTGTACACAGCACGCCTGGAGTATACATAGGATTCAGACCTCTTTCGTCAAATGTCTCTATTATAACAAGACCTGTATTCTTCTCATAAGCCTCGTCTATTTCTTCTGGTGTAAGGCTTCTTGCACAAGGTATCTCACCATAGAAATAATCAGCGTGGGTTGTTCCATACAGAGGAATACTTCTTCCAGCCTGCGCCCAGGATGTAGCCTCCGGGCTGTGAGTATGAACCACGCCACCAATCTCCTCGTATCTCTTGTAGAGCTCGAGATGTGTAGGTGTATCTGATGAAGGCTTATACTTACCTTCTACCTTGTTACCCTCCAGATCAATTACAACCATATCGTCTGGTGTCATTATATCATAATCTACGCCACTTGGCTTGATAACAAAAAGTCCAGACTCTCTGTCGATGCCGCTGACATTTCCCCAGGTATATGTAACGAGCCCTCTCTTAGGGAGCTCCATATTTGCTTCAAATACTTTCTGCTTTAATTCTTCTAACATGATTTTCTCCTATTATGTATATTATATAACACCTCATCAGCCAGCTTTCCCTCAAGGGGAAGCCTTTTAGAGTGTATTAATTGCAGACTGCTCAAGTGCGTAAGCTGAGGTGAAGGTCTTCATAAAGTCATCAAAGCCCTTTATCTCTTCTTCACTTGCAGTAATTGTTGTTCCTTCTTCGCCACCAAAGATTGTTCCATTAAGGAAATCTGCCAGTGACTCTGAACCAAGAACATCTCCGCCTGTCTTCATAAGATAGAGCGCAAGCACTGCCATTCCCCAGGCACCACCCTCACCAGCTGTCTCCATAACAGTGATAGGACCGCCAGTTGCAGCAGACATAATTCTCTGGCCAACCTCCTTGGTCTTAAAGAATCCGCCGTGTCCAAAGAGCTTATCAACCTTTACGCCTTCGTCTCTAAGAAGAATATCCAGACCAACCTTAAGTGTGCTGACTGCTGAATAAAGATGAAGTCTCATAAAGTTGGCAAATGTGAAATCAGCATTTACCTTACGAGCAAATACTGGTCTACCCTCGTCAAAGCCTGTAACTGGCTCACCCGAGAAATAGTTGAAGCCCATAAGGCCGCCACAGTCAGGAGCACCATCCAGTGCTGCAGTAAATAAGGTTGTATATAGCTTATCCGTATCAACAGGAGCGCCAATAGCCTCGCTATACTGTTTAAATATATTTGCCCACGCATTTATATCTGATGTACAGTTGTTGCAGTGAACCATAGCCACATCATCACCAACAGGAGTCGTAACAACATCTATCTCCTCGTGAAGCGAGTTGAGCGCGTGCTCCATAACAACCATTGCGAAGATAGAGGTACCAGCAGATACATTTCCAGTACGAACTGCAACACTATTTGTTGCAACCATTCCCGTACCAGCGTCACCCTCTGGAGGACACATAGGAATACCTGCCTCAAGATTTCCACTGACATCAAGCTTTGCAGCACCTTCAGCTGTAAGAGTTCCAGCAGACTCACCAGCAAGTCTCACCTTAGGGAGAATGCCTCTGATATTCCAGGTAATACCCTTCGACATAAGTATCTTATCATACTTATCAAGATATTCTTCATTGTAGTTTCTGGTCTTGCTGTCAATAGGGAACATACCAGAAGCGTCGCCCACTCCCAGCACCTTCTCGCCAGACAGCTGCCAATGAATATAACCAGCTAATGTGGTAAAGAATGAAATGTCACTTATATGCTCTTCTTTATTAAGGATTGCCTGGTGAAGATGAGCAATACTCCATCTCTGAGGAATATTGAAACCAAACTCCTGAGTCAGTTCCTTTGCAGCCTGCTCAGTGATGGTATTTCTCCAGGTTCTAAAAGGAACAAGAAGCTCCCCGCCTTCATTAAATGCCATATAACCGTGCATCATAGCGCTGAAGCCAATAGCACCAGTTGTCTTGATCACTGCATCGTACTGCTCTTTAACGTTCTTAAGCAGATCTGCGTAAGCATCCTGAAGACCATCCCAGATCATATCAAGGCTGTAGGTCCAGACGCCATTTTCAAACTGATTCTCCCAGCCGTGGCCGCCCTGTGCAAGAGGCTTTCCGCTCTCATCAACAAGTACAGCTTTAATTCTGGTAGAACCAAATTCTATACCTATCGCAGTTTTTCCTGACTCAATAATCTCTTTAACACTCATTTCACTAATCCTCCCGATTTTATTTCACCTCATCCGCCCCTTCGGGGTACCTTCCACTCAAGGGGAAGGCATATTATTATCAATACTAATACAGTATTTTATCATCAGTCTTATGCTAAGAAAATAAATATTTTTCTTTATTTAGTGTGTTTTTTTACTATTAAATACAACTACTAGGAAGTACATTAATACAAAGAAAAACGAGGTTCTAAAGAACCTCGTTTTCCCTTTTATACACTTATCAAAATCAGTTTTGGAAATATCCAGCGAAAGCTTTTTAAATATAAAACACCCCTGTCATATAAATACTTTTAACCTTCACTGAAATGTCTATTTTATTTCCTTCACTGATGCCATAGTAACACAGGTTTTTCAGAAAAACTTTTCAAATATTGTCATGTTGTTTACAAAAGTTGCTCACATTTAATGACAATAATGTCAATTATATAAAGTTTCTGTCTTTTTAGCCCTAGTTTTTATGATCATAAGGGATAATCTTCTCAATAGTACCATCCTCAGCAATACTGAGCTTTGTATACTTAACAGTTCTCTTATGTGAACAACCCTCTGAGAACTCGCTATCATGATAGAACAGATACCACTCACCTTCGATCTCAACAATAGAATGATGGGTTGTCCAGCCAATTACTGGCTCCATTAGTCTGCCCTTATATGTAAATGGTCCAGCAGGACTATCACCTTCAGCATAGCAAAGATAATGTGTTGTACCTGTTGAGTATGACAGATAGTACTTTCCATTAAACTTATGAACCCAAGGTCCCTCAAAGTATCTTCTATCCTCATCACCAGCCTTGATTGGAGTTCCATCCTCATCAAGAATCTCAATCATCTTTGGCGCTTCTTTAAATGCTGTCATATCCTCTGTAAACTCTGCAAACAGTGGTCCAAGGCTCTTAGCGTCGCCCTCTGGACGAGGTTCATCAGGATTGAAGCTTCCTGACTGCCACATTTCAAGCTGACCACCCCAAAGTCCACCATTATAGCAGTAAATACGTCCATCATCGTCTGCAAATACAGCTGGATCTATACTATAGCTTCCCTGAATATAATTCTCCTGAGCAACAAATGGTCCAACAGGTGAATCTGATACAGCTACACCAATTCTAAAGATATCGTCCTTATCCTTAGCTGGAAATACAAGATAATATTTCCCATTTACCTTAACAGCATCTGGAGCCCACATCTGACGTGAAACCCAAGGCACGTCCTTTTCGTGAAGTGCAAGTCCATTATCTACGCAAGGACTATCCAACGAATCCATAGAAAGGACATGGTAATCCTCCATTCTGTACTGCTCACCGTCATCATCCTCTTCCATCTCGATATCCATATCGTGAGATGGATAGATGTAAATCTTACCATCAAATACGTGTGCTGATGGATCCGCTGTAAAAATATTTGTTACAAGCGGCTTTCTTTCATTCTCCCTCATAATAACCCTCTTTCCAGTACGCCTACGGCGTCTTCACATTCTTATACACAGTCATATTAACATAAAGTCTTTTGCAAATACTTTTCATATCTTGCGATTTTCTTTACAAATGTTGCCATAATAAGCAAAAGGAACGGTTTCCCGTCCCTTTCAATCGAAGTATTTTCATACTTATGATTCTTAAACTACTTATGCTTCATTCTTCTTTGAGTAAAATGATACGCCCTTACGACCAGATTTTTTCGTATTATATAAAGCACTGTCAGCTCGTTTAAAGAGATCACTTACACTTAGTCCAACGCTGCCAAATGCTACGCCAACGCTGCAGGATATCGAAGGAATGCCTTCTTCTTCCTCTGCAGTACCAATCTTCTCATTTATCAGATTAACTTTACGAGTTATAAGATCCTTCATAGATGAATCAGATCTTATCATAATTACTGCAAATTCATCTCCACCTATACGACATACATAGTCCTGGGTACGAAAACTGTTTTGTATTATCTTAGCAGCTTTTGTTATTACCTTGTCTCCCACATCATGGCCATATGTATCATTAACTTCTTTAAACTTATCCAGATCAATGATCATAAGTGTTGAAGTCTCCATATCAACATTATGAAGGAAGAAATCATAACCTCTTCTATTATATAGACCAGTCATCTTATCATGATTTGCGTCAAAGTTAAGCTTGTTCTCATTTTCCTTCGTTGTATAGTACATAAGGTTATAATTCTTGGCAAGGAACCTAACCTCATAAGCTCCCTTAAGCGGAATCTCATAATCCTTACGAATAAGATCCACACAGTTTCGAAGCGGTCTAAATACAAGTACCGACGTTGCTAAAACAATACCAAGCATTATACCGATAAGAACAAATGTCAAAAAATGTTCTAAATCCACCTGCTTACTAAGCTGATCAGCAACTATTGACTGACTGGCAGCAACCTCATTTTCTAGTCTATCAAGGCAATCGTTCATATCATTAGATATTCGACGCTTAAACGTAAGATATTCATCATTAAAGAGATACTTTATAGCAAGACTCTTCTTCTCAGGATCCGATAACGCCTCATCTTTATCCGTAAGTTCAACTGATTGAAGTTCTTCCGGAAATTCATTTATATCATAGCCATATCCTTCTATAGTAAGAACCATAGAATAATATTCAAGATTCATTAATTGTACCGACTCATTCATAGCCGAAATAAGCTCAGCTACAGCTTCAGAATTGTCATGATTTTGCTTTAACTTATCAAGCGCCTTTTCTCTTCTCTGAGTAACCAAAGCTTCCTCAAAATAATTATCCAGAAATGTTCTATCACCAGTAACTGCAAAATACCTGACTTGTTCTGTAAGATAGTCTGAGCCTACCTGCAGATCATATGAATCCTGTCTCCATTGAAGAAGATTCTGAGTAAATTCATGAGTCCGTCTATATAACGAATCCGTCCTATTCATAGCCCATATCAGAATGGCCGATATAAGAATAGCAAGGCCCAACATAACAATATTAAGATTTCTAAGTGATATCCCCCTCTTTTTAAGCTTATCTAGCGCGTTCATTATTGCTCTCTCCACAAGAGTCTTATATCCCCCAAAAAATGACTCTATGTATTTAAAATATAGTCATATTATATACTTAGTTTACCAATAAATCAAAAGCAATTAGAAACTTAAGCATAATCAAACGCAAAAAAAAATCTAGAATGAAAAATTCACTCTAGATCTTCTTACTAAACAGGGGGTAAGGGAATCGAACCCCTTCCAAAGGTTTTGGAGACCCCTATCATACCGGTAGACCAACCCCCTATTTATAAAAAACTCGATCTATAAACAGATCGAGTATTTAATACTTTTATTGTACTTTCAAAACTTCATACAGACGATACTTTTTTCAAGATATACGTATCTTCCCTAAAATCTAGGAAAAGCTCACGACCTATTAGTACTCCTCAGCTGAACATGTTGCCATGCTTACACCCAGAGCCTATCAACCTCGTAGTCTTCGAGGGGTCTTAAGAGATATCTCATCTTGAGGTTGGCTTCACGCTTAGATGCCTTCAGCGTTTATCCTTTCCAGACTTGGCTACCCAGCTATGCACTTGGTAATACAACTGGTACACCAGCGGTCCGTCCATCCCGG
>FOEK01000009.1 GCA_900110635.1 Lachnospiraceae bacterium NE2001 | reverse complement strand
CTTTTTGATAATCTCGAAGCTTGTATGTAGATGGTGCGGGAACGGAGTCAAGGGACAGCACGCTGGATGCAAAGCATCCGGGCAGCCCTTGACGAAGTGACACGGATAATCCTAATGTCCCCAGAACAGCAATAGCTGTTCCCTCGCCTTCCTGGCGAAGGACGGGGTTTGGGGCGGAGCCCCAAGCATAACAAAAGCCCTGGAAAATCCAGGGCAAATGTTTTAATCATTTCGGGACATAATCAAAAATGCTTGACATAAAAAAATTCAAATATTCTTAAAAAACTTTTGAAATGAATTGTCCTACGTATATAACACCTCATCCGGCGCTACGCGCCACCTTCCCCTCAAGGGGAAGGCTTTTAATTTATTTATGCAATAGCTGCCTTTGCAACTTCTACAAGCTTAGCAAAACCTTCTGGATCAGCGATAGCGATCTCAGAAAGAACCTTACGGTTCATATCTACGCCTGCAACCTTAAGGCCGTGCATAAGCTGGCTGTATGAGATATCATTCTGTCTAGCTGCTGCGTTGATACGAGCAATCCAGAGCTTACGGAAGTCTCTCTTACGCTCCTTACGACCTGCAAATGCTGAAGCATCTGCTCTCATAACTGACTGCTTAGCTACTCTATACTGCTTGCTTCTTGCTCCACGGTATCCCTTTGCAGCCTTAAGTACTTTATTATGTCTCTTCTTGGCATTAGCGCCACCTTTGATTCTTGCCATTTTTATCCTCCTAATTTTCGGTCAGGCGATTCCCGACCTTCTTTTATTCAAACTTAATAATGATTCTGTACTTATAGATCAGTTCACATCTTAAAGATATGGCAGAATCTTCTTCATGTTCTTCTCGTTTGTCTTATCTGTGATAGTAGACTTTCTAAGATTTCTCTTTCTCTTTGTTGTCTTCTTTGTAAGAATGTGGCTCTTGTAAGCCTTATTTCTCTTAAGCTTTCCTGTTCCTGTTACCTTGAAGCGCTTTGCAGCAGCTCTTTTTGTCTTTAACTTTGGCATATTTCTTTCCTCCTACGTATATATGTAATCCAGACTAAACTGAATTATTAACATTTTAATATATTACTTGCTTGGCTTTGCAGCAAGGAACATAGTCATACTTCTGCCTTCGAACTTAGCAGGCTTATCTATTACTGATATATCAGAAAGCTGCTCAGCAAAATCATCCAGAAGCGGCTTGTTCTGATTTACATAGGCAAGCTCTCTTCCTCTAAATCTCAGTGTAACCTTAACCCTGTTGCCCTTCTGAAGGAACTTTCTTGCCTGATTGATCTTAGTATTAAGATCATTTGAATCAATATTAGGTGAAAGGCGCACTTCCTTTATCTCAACTATCTTCTGCTTTTTCTTAGCTTCCTTCTCTTTACGAGCAATCTCGTAACGGAACTTTCCATAGTCGATGATCTTGCATACAGGTGGTTTAGCATTTGGTGATACTCTTACAAGATCAAGGCCTGCTGACTCTGCAGCTTCTCTTGCTTCCTGAAGACTCATAACACCAAGCTGATTACCCTCAGCTCCGATAACTCTTACTTCTTTGTCTCGAATCTGTTCATTAATTAAATAGTCTATTGCCTTACCCTCCAAAAAACTTAAAAAGTGGATATCTATAGAGACATCCACTTAAACATTCTATCAGCATAAAAACCACAAAGAATAATCCCTCCGTCACAGCGGGCTTACCTCAAGGTACTGATTACAGATGTTCGACCCGACTGCCTATATAATAAAATATTATCATAGCATATCAGCTATTAAGCGGCAGCCCAGGTGAGAGTGGATACTCTACTTTGTTTTTATCTGTGTTTTACACACGCTTGATTATATTACTACATTTAGTCTTCTATTGTCAAGAAGTTATTTTTTAGTAAGTTCCGAGTATTATCATCTCGTCGGTGTTGGCTTTTAGTTCTCTAAGAGCCTTTATAACATTTCGATCTGTCAATTTGCCTTCAAATGTTACATAGAACCAGTATTCCCAGTTGTGTTTCAGGGAAGGTCGGGATTCTATGCTGGTCATATTCAGCTGGTTTATATCAATGATACCCATTACGTCGTACAGCGCACCCACCTTATGCTTTGTGGTAAAGCAGACGCTGACATTTGTGGCATCAGATAAAAATACTTCTTCTTTTGTAAGTATTACAAACTTTGTGGCATTTTCTGCAGAAAAGTTGATGTTCCTGTCCAGGATCTTCAGGCCATAGATTTCTGCCGCTCTCTCACTGGAGATAGCTGCCTGGTTTATAAGACCTTCATCGCTGACCCTCTCAGCAGCCCTGGCGGTATTGCTGACATTTTCCGACTTAAATCCGTTCTGATCTATATATTCCTTACATTGAAGCAGACCTTGACGATGTGAATACACCTTGGTTATGTCGGATAGCTTAGCTTCTTTTAGTCCCAGCAGACAATGGTTAATATCGATTGTAACCTGTGCTACTATCTTCACTTCGCCGGTTCGTATTATGTCATAGTTTCCAGTCACAAAGCCAGCCGAACTGTTCTCTATAGGTATTACGCCGTATTCAGCATCTCCGTCCGCAACTGCTTTAACCACGTCATCGAATCTTTTTACATTTGTATAATTAACTCTGTCTCCAAAGAATTTTATGGCTGCCTCTTCAGCGTATGCACCAGGAACTCCGGCGTATACAACAGTTTTTCCGTTAACATCCAGATCACCTCGTTCTTCAAAGTCCTCTGTCTCAACGTGATCTACCGAAGCATAGCCTGATGCCTTAAGGTCCTCAAGCATTTGAACAACATTTCGCTTCAAAGTTGGATGATATATGTATGGAGCAATCTCCACAAGAGGCTCCAGCACAAACTCTCGCTTGTGCATCTCTGGATGTGGGATGGTAAGATCCTTGGTATTGATGACCATATCATCAAAGAGAAGTATATCTATATCCAGGGTTCTCGGCCCCCAGTGAACTATACGCTCACGACCAGCCTCCTGCTCAATATCGTGAATAAGCGCCAGAAGCTCATCCGGCTCAAGCGGAGTCTCTATCTCCATAACTGCGTTCAGGAAATCCGGCTGATCAACCGGGCCGTATGGCTCTGTTACTATATAGTCCGAAACCTTGCGAACTGTGACAAATGCATCATTTGTCAGTTCTTCAACCGCCTTATTAAGATACCCTCTCTTGTCGCCCAGATTGGAACCAAGGCCCAGGTAAACAACGTGACGGCTTCTTGTAATCTCAACAGATACATCTCGAAAATCCGCATCAATAGGTGCATTTGGCTTGCTCACACGGATTGTAATGGTCTGGATAAGACTGTACTCCGCAAGAAGTGCCTCTATAACAGATTCAGCCGCAGCCTCTATGGTGTTATAGCTAACCTCTTTAAATGTATCTTCTGTGAGCTTGGTTACTTCCGCATAATTTACAGTGCGTTCAAGCTTATCACTGGTACCTGCAGCTTTCAGGTCCAGCCCCAGTTCAAGGGAAACAAAGAAATCCTGTCCATCCCTCTTCTCCTCCGGAAGAACACCGTGATACGCATATATCTTTATATCATCAATTCTAATCTTATCCATACAACAATCCTCAAATGTGCAATGGGGTCTGTCCCAATTGCACATAGGTCTGTCCCCAATTGCACATTTTTATGTTTCCTAGTAATTAATACTTTATAGTACTGTTCTTTTTTTCCTGGGACCAGTCACAAGCTCTCTGAGCATCACAGCTGAAGCATAGGCGTGACAGCTTGTCTGCCCTGTAAAGTATACCAGCCAGAGAACCTTCATCCTCCGGTGGTGTACCGTGTTTCTTTATAGCATCAAGGATATCATCTATCTCACCGTAGGAGAAACCGCATCTTTCAAGTATAGGTCTTGCGATGATAGGTCCAGCCTCTCTATGACTCATGGTCTCCTCATACTTGGAGCAGCGTCCAATATCATGAAGAAGCGCCGTTGTATAGAGGATTTCCTTCATATAGTCCTTCTTCCAGAAGTTTCTCTCTATGTCATCATTTAACTCGACTATAGATTCATCCTTCACCATATCCGTATGGTGCCATTCGTTGTCGAGCCAGTCTATATAGAGTTCAAGGTAAAGCTCGTAGGAGATTCTGGCAACTGACAGTATATGATCCATACCGTGCCCACAAAACTCGCGCTCTGTTTCTCCTGCTTCTATCTCATATATTCTCTTTACAAAACTAGGGTCATTAATAATCTTGTCTACTCTATCCATTTCTCACTCTCTCTCGTAAAACGTGCAATTAGGGACAGACCTATGTGCAGCGGGGTCAGTCCCCACTCACACATTACCCATTGTGCATCAGGTATTTTAAGGCGGTACCTGTGATTGAAAGGGTGCCGCAAATGATTATTCTGGTGTCGGTTTTCTCGGTTTCAAGCACGCGGTCTATTGCAAGCTTCACGTCTCCTATACTTTCAGAATCAACGCCGGAGCGACTCAGTTCTTCTGCCAGCTCTGCGGATGGCAGTGAACGAGGATTGTTTGATTCAACCGTGTAGACCTTATCCATAGTAGGTGCAAGGATCTGTATCATTTTCTTGTATTCCTTATCCCGAAACACACCCATTATATAAACGATTCTGTCATTTGTAAAATATTTATCAATGCTTTCCCGCAGCTTCACCCATGCATCTTCGTTGTGAGCACCATCCACAATTATAAGCGGTCTTGCGTGAGCCACAGTAAATCGGCCATCCCACTGTGTCGTGAGCATACCCATATATATAAAGTCCTCACAGACATCCTTAAAATATTTCAGCACCTCGATAGCCGTAATGGCATTATATATCTGGTATTCACCGCCGATTGATATATCATAGTCTTCGCCACGATAAGTAAAGGAAGCACTATGAAATGATTCTTCATTTATGGAGAGCTCGTCCTTGTCCGCCTGAATCAGCTTGACCTTGTGCATCACGCAGTACTCCATAATTTCGGTCATAACCTCATCACACTGAGGGTAGGTAACCAGCACAGAACCGTCGCGAACAATCCCAAGCTTTTCTCTGGTAATCTCCGCAAGCGTGTTTCCCAGTACGCTCATATGATCCATACTAATAGATGCCATAACGTTGAGTACATCGTTTTCTAGGACATTAGTGGCATCCAGACGACCGCCCATACCGCACTCAACCAACATCACGTCACATTTCCATTTTCTAAATAACCAAAATGCAACTGCAGTCTCTATTTCAAATGCGGTAGGACTCGGAAGCCCCGCTTCTATCATTGCATCAGCCTGCTCCTTCACCGCAGTAATTGCTTCAGCTATCTCTTCTTTCTTCGCCCAGTTCTTATTCAGTCTGTAACGTTCACGATAATTATATATTGTGGGAGATATATATCTGCCAACGGTCATTCCCGCCTTCACAAAGGTTTCTTCCACGAAGGCCAAAATGCTGCCCTTGCCATTTGTTCCCGCAATATGAATAGCCGGGGCACATTGTTCAGGATTATCCAATCTACTTAGTAGCTCATGGATACTATCTAAACCAAAAACGCTCCCCAGCTTATCTTTTTCTTTTATGTAATTTCTAGCTTCTTCGTAATTCATATATTACAGTGTCACCTTTAGTCCTCAGAAGATATGTAGTGCTGACACTTTGGTGCACCTTCCTGATCCAGCGTGCAAAGCTCGTAACCTTCTGCCTGAAGCGTCTCAATCAGTGCAGGAAGAGCCTCCACTGTATTATAGTGATCATCCAGGTCGTGCATCAGCACTATAGAGTCACCCTCGTTATTGCGAACACTGTACATAACATTTGCATTTAACTGATCAGGTGTAAGATAGAGATTCTCAGCATCTTTGCTCTCTGCGTTCCAGTCATAGAACTCATAGCCGTGACTATGAAGATAATCGACGCAATCAGATATAGATACGCCAGAAGACACAGTATTTGAGCTGCCGCCCGGAAATCTGTAAAGCCTTGTATCGATTCCTGTCAAATGTTCAACCCAGCTGTGAACGCCCTGAACATCATTTTCAAAGGAATCCATATCGGCATATATCTTGCTGTATACGTGACTCGCGCTGTGAAGACCAATAGTATGGCCCTCTTCTGCAATCCTGCGCAGCTTATCAGGCTTATCAAATTGTCTTACAACGAAAAATGTAGCCTTTACATTGTACTCTGCCAGGATATCAAGCAGTTCATCAGTATAGTCTGATGGACCATCGTCAAATGTCAGATAAACCTTCTTGCCATTGAGAGGCACTGCATCTGTCTCAGTTGCTTCTTCAGCATCCTTAGCATTATCAGACTTAGTTTCTTCGTCTGACTTTGTCACTTCATCAATGTCCTCAGAATCAGCCACCTTAGCAGCATCAGTTGGTGTCTCAGCTTTGGTAAGCGGATTAATGGATGTAGTATCTTTCTCAAGCTCTGTAGTCTCAGTACTGAGCTGAATATCAGCAGTATCACTATCTGACGCGGCAACGTCCTTCACCTGAGGCTCTATGACTGGAGTCTCAGCAACATTTTTAGACTGTTCCGAAAAAACCAGCTCGTCAGCCTTCTGCTCCAGCTCGTCATTTTTCTTCATCAGGTTATATGTGATCACCGTTGGAAGTGCCAGAAACAAAACAGCCATAACGATTATTACTATATTCAGTTTTCCAAGTTTTCCAAGTTTCTTCATATATTCACGCCACTAACTAAATATTTCGAACTCTATTATTTCATCTTAAAATCACTGCCCAGTTTATTACGCATAGCATCATACTGGTCATACATCCTCTGCACCGAGTTCTCTAGCAGATAATAATGCATACAATAAGGAATCAGAAGTATGAACAGCAGTACAATAAGGGGAAGCAGCATAATCTCATTTTTAATAACAAAAGCGAGAATACACATAACCGTGCACACAGCCACAAGACAGAACACGATCAGATGAACCAGTCTCTCGTGAGCAAAGAAAGCAATCTGCGTCAGATGCTTCTCTATCTCCTTTTCCCAGTCGCGCTCCATGCCCTTATTTATCTCACTATTTTCATCCAATAGTTCGTCAACATATTTAAGATATGCAAGTATTCTTTTCTTCATATCCGTCTCCAGATTATAAAGTGAAAGTTATGAGCAGGTCCGATTATATCACATATTAGTATGAAATGTCATCGGTCCAGTCAGGTGTCGACATTTTAGCTCTCGCCTCAAGTGCATAAACAGGATTATCAGTAATGATACCTGTCACCTGCTTCTGCAGCACCTCGTCAATCACCTCTGGTGCATTTACAGTCCATACATATATTGGATAGCCCGCTTTCTTCATTCTCTTCTCAAATCCAAATCTGAGAAGCAGGAAATGCGGACTTACAAAGTCTGCATGGCAGGCCCTCAGTCTTCTGATAGGGAACAGCTCGTTAATTCTGCGTCTCGCATCAGCCTTCTCGTAACCAAGAAGCAGGCCTGTTGTAATCTTTGGATCCAGTTCCTTTATCTTAAATGGTACCGCATCCTTAAAGGATTTAACCGAATAATCCTTGTAATCAGAATATTTGTGAAGGAAACGCACTACTCTATGTTCGAAGCCAGTTTCCTTTATCTCTATATCCATAAATACCTTGCCGCTGCAAAGCTCAAGAACCTCAACAAAGAGAGGTACGTGAAATCCTCTTATCTGTGCCTGCTTTTCCATTTCCTCATAGGTATACCAGGACACAGGCTGATCAGCAAAGTTCTTGTCGTGATAAACTACAAGAACGTTGTCCTTAGTCTTTCTGACATCGAACTCGACCATATCAACGCCAAGCTCTATTGCCTTCTGAAAACTCTCAAGTGTATTCTCAACACCAGGCTGACCTGATGCTCCACGGTGTGCAACTATTTTAATCATATAATTAACCTCTGTCAAATAATGAAAATATTTGCTATAATGATGACTCAAGTAGTTACTATTATAACGCGATTACGAATAAAAATATAACCAAATTAAAATATATGGAGGAAATATTTTTGGACAATAACAATAACAACAATAATAATGATGAATTTGAGAACTATTGCTATATGTGCCGACGTCCCGAATCCGAGACAGGCAAACAGATTTCATTTCAATCTGGTGTATATATCTGCCCAGATTGTATACAGAAAACTATGGATTCCATCCAGAACAGCCCTATATTTGATCTGTCAAATATGCCAGGCTTCAACAACCTGAATATGTTCACTCCAAATATGGATATCCCTAATTCTCAAAAGGTAAAAAAGAAAAAAAATGCAACCAAAGGACCTTCATTCAGATTCTTTGGTATGAATCCTGATGGTACTCCTTCAAGAACTCCTGGTGATGATATAAAGTCAGATGAAGATGAAGAAGTAAAGAAGCTTACGCTTAAGGATATCCCTGCACCTCACCAGATAAAGAAGCTTCTGGACAGAGATGTGGTTGGTCAGGAACACGCAAAGAAGGTTATGTCAGTTGCGGTTTATAATCACTATAAACGTGTACTTTCTGAAGAGGAAGCTCTCGAGGAAGCTGAAAAGAATCCTAAGAAGCATCTCACTGCAAAGGAACAGGCTACTCTCGATTACGACGAGAATCCAGAAGCATTTCTTGATCAGGTACAGATTGAAAAATCAAATATGCTGATGATAGGACCAACTGGATCAGGTAAGACATATATGGTTAAAACCATCGCAAAGATTCTTGATGTTCCGCTTGCTATCACAGACGCTACTTCTCTTACCGAAGCCGGTTATATCGGTGACGATGTAGAAAGTGTATTATCAAAGCTCCTTACCGCTGCTGGAAATGATGTAGAGCGTGCTGAGCATGGTATCGTATTCATCGACGAGATTGATAAGCTGGCCAAAAAACAGGAAACACGTTCAAGAGATGTAAGTGGTGAAGCTGTTCAGCAGGGACTTTTGAAAATCCTTGAAGGTTCAGACGTTGAAGTACCTGTAGGATCTGGTAGTAAAAATGCTATGACTCCAACTACAATGATGAACACCAGCGGCATACTCTTCATATGCGGCGGTGCATTTCCAGATCTGGAAGAAATAATCAAAACAAGAATTGCTGCTCAGTCTTCTATCGGTTTCGGAGCAAACCTACGCGACGAGCTTGAGAAGGACCCTGAGCTCTTATCAAAAGTTACAAACGAAGATCTTCGCAGCTTTGGTATGATACCAGAGTTCCTGGGACGTCTTCCAGTTGTATTTACACTTAGTGATCTAAATGATGAAATGTACGTTCGAATCCTTAAGGAGCCACGCAACTCTATCATCAAACAGTATCAGAAACTGTTCCGAATCGACGAGGTGGATCTTCAGTTTGAAGACGAAGCATATATAGAAATAGCACATATCGCTGCTGAAAGAAAAACCGGAGCCAGAGCACTTCGCTCAATCATCGAAGAACTCCTGCTGGACATTATGTATCAGGTACCAAAGGACGACAATATTGGAACCGTGATCATCACCGGCGACTATGTCAAAGGCAAAGGATCCCCGATCATCAAAATGCGAGGAATCGAATAATGTGCAAAAAGGGACAGACCTAGGTGCAATGGGGACAGACCTAGGTGCAATGGGGACAGACCCCATTGCACAAAAAAATGACACCGAATAAAATCGGTGTCATCTTTTTTTATAGTAATATCAGTGTTACTTACAGATTTGTTGATCCCTCAACGCCGTCAGCTGTGAAGTAGATCATACCATTCTCTGGCTGGAAGTATACGTTAAGCTCCTTGATTGTCTTCTTACCAGCAGCAGCCTTAGCCTTAGCGATAACGTCTGCTGTATCAACCTGAAGACCAGCATACTCAACTACTACCTTCTCAACAGCCTTAGCTGTTGTAGCAGCCTTCTTTGCAGGTGCCTTCTTAGCAGCTGTTTCCTTCTTAGCTGGAGCAGCAGCCTTCTTTGCAGGTGCCTTCTTAGCAGCTGTTTCCTTCTTAGCTGGAGCAGCAGCTTTCTTTGCAGGTGCCTTCTTAGCAGCTTCCTTCTTTGCAGGCTCTGCCTTCTTAGCTGGCTCTGCCTTCTTCTCAGCTACCTTAGCAACTTCCTTCTTCTCTACCTTTACAACTTCCTTCTTCTCAGCTACCTTAGCGTCTGCCTTCTTTGCAGCAGCAGCCTTCTCAGCGAGATCCTTAACACTTGTCTTCTTAACTGTCATTTTTTCTTTCCTCCGTTTTAGAAAAATAAAAAATAAAACCAAGTTGTTACTTACTTTTGTATCGAGCGCTATTTTAATCCAAAACATACCTAAATGCAAGGTTTTACGGTCATTTTCTCCATATTCAACAATGAAAGCAAACGAAAAAAAGACCTTTTGTATAATTTAACAATAAAATTAAAAGAAAAAAGACTTAGTAGCAAATTGCTACTAAGTCTCTTCATTTTTTTCTGACTTAAGTTTTTCTTCTAACTTCTTCTTTTGTTCTTCATATTTTATCTGCTGCTTATGTATGTTATTGATATCCTCTGTTGTTCCACCACCTGTATCATCCGGTGCTCTGAACTCACCTTTATCTACAAGTCGAAGGAAAGCATCAACAACATCTGCCTGAAGCTGTGTACCCGAAACCTCTTTAATAATTGAAACTGCTTTCTCAAAGTTCATCCTCTTACGATAAGGACGATCCGAGTACATTGCATCAAATGTATCTGCTACTGCAATTATCTGAGCAACTCTTGGTATCTCATCTCCCTTAAGACCCTTTGGATAACCTTTTCCATCCGGTCTCTCATGATGAGCACCAGCACCTATGGCAAGCTCCGGCATAATGCTGATATCCTTTAGAACCTTATAGCCTCTTGCAGAGTGCGACTTGATGATATTGAACTCCTCATCCGTCAGCTTTCCAGGTTTATTCAGCACCTCAGGCGGTATAGCTATCTTACCAATATCGTGAAGCAGAGCTATATTATAATATTTCTCTACATCATCATCCTCATATCCCAGTTCTTCAGCAAGCATAGCTGTGTATTCAGCAACTCTGGTTGAATGACCATTTGTATACTCATCCTTCATATCGATAGTCTTAGCAAATGCCTCGATCATCTCACGGATGAACTCTTTATTCTCCTGTTGCTTCTTTACGAGTGCTTTTGTCTTTCTTCTAACATAAAGCGCAAATATAGCAACAATGATTGCAAATAGCAAGAAGGAAAGAAGCGCCTTAAACCAAAATTTTTCGTATACTGCTTTTTCTTTTTCTATGGTTATCTTGAGACTCTTATTTCCATCACCAAGAGCCGTTTTAATACTCATTTCAAATGTATACGTACCACCGATCAGGTTAGTGTAATCAATAGGCTCAAGCTCAGTTCTCTTAACAGTCTTTGCTTCTGTATCGAAACCTTCAAGCGAATAAGTAACCTGAGGATTGATCATAGAATAAGTATACACATAAGGATATATTGTTACTCTCTTTACCTCTGGTTTTATGTTGAAGTTATTGTTCTTGTCGGGATAGATAATCTCTCCATCTGCTTCAACAAATGGAACAGCCATTTTTATTTCACTAACATCCTCAAAATGCTCATCGATATTTACTTTAAATACGCCTGTAACACCGGAAACATACAGCACTCCAGATTCACCAATATCACTATAGGAGTTAGCTGTTGTCACACAAGGAAGACCATTCTCTCTTCCATAATAAACAGGGTCTATATCACCATTTGCAATAAGGTCGTCAACTGGAACTACATAGATACCATTTGAACTGAATATCCACATTTCACCATAAGTATTTTCATATAGATCAAAGTTATTGGAGTATGGGAACTTCTTCACAGTCGTTATGGTATCGTTCTGCATATATGCAATAGAATTACTTGTAACAATCCAATATATATCGCGAGATATATCCTTCTTGATACGCATTACAACTTCACTTCGAAGGCCGTTTTCCTTTCCAAGATTCGTAACTCTTCCATTTGATATCTTGTAGATACCATTTCCATCAGATCCAAGAAGAATGTCACCGTTCTCGCCTTCAACAACAGTAAGAATCTCTGTGTTACTGATACCAGACTCCGTATCATATACTTCGGTAACTTCATCGCCATCAATAATAGCAAGACCACCGCTGCAGGCAGCCATAATGGTACCGTCTGATCTTTCACTGATCACTCGGACCTTGTCAGCCGGCATACCATTTGCAGTTGTAAATGTCTTAACATCACCGTTATCATATCGAACAAGACCAAGATCACTGTAAGTCGAAAACCAGATCCTGTCCTTTGAATCCCTAATGATCGATCTGATTCTAACTCCATCAAAAAGCGCGATAAGATTGGAATCACTATTAATCTCTTCTACATCTGTCTCCAGGCTCTTAATCTTCAGATACTTTGTTCTGGTGTACTTATCCAATACAACTAGACCAGTATCAGTTCCAACAAAAAGCTTACCGCCTAAGCGACAGGTTGAATTCACAACCATATCAGGAAGACCATATTTAAAGCTGACATCAGTAAACTGATTAGGCACAACCTTCATAACACCCTGACGCGAGGAATTGAACCAGAGGTTTCCTTCATAATCCACGAGCATGTTATCAATAGAGTTATTAAGCGGAATATTCTCCATCATAGAGAAATCACCGTCCTGGAAATAACCAATACCTGTGTCTGAACAAACCCAGAGAACCCCCTGAAACTTCTCGATAGATGTAATGTTGTCAAGAGGTGATGCATCCATAATCTCAACATCTGTGAGACCATCAGCAAGATTTCCGTGATATATCTCAGAACCCTCTGTACCGATATAAACATAGCCTGGCATGCCAGGATCAGGATATACAGTGTAAACAGAACCAACCCCCAGCTTATCAGGATCATAGCAGGCGGATATCTTCTTATCCTCGATAGTAAAGATAGCTCCGGATCTGGTCTCGCCGTAAATGACACCGTCAACGCCAAGTCTGAGCTCGCAGATATAAGTGTCACTAAGCAGGGACTCATCAATAGAGCTCATCTTCATTTCAGTATCAATGATGCTGATTCCATCTGTGGTACCTACAAATATATTGCCCTTTTTATCTTCTACAATCGCTCTTACAGACGATGAACCGAGCCCATCCTCTTCCTGGTAAAATGTAAACTCCCCATCTTCCATCACGGCAACACCATTATCATTTGTACCAATCCAGAGTCTGTTCATATTGTCAACGTACAGGCTAACAACACTGGCAATACCAGTTGTGGAATCTATTCTATCAAATGTATTTCCATCATATCTGATAAGTCCACTGTAGCTTCCAATCCAGATAAAGCCCTCGCGGGTTTCTGCCAGAGCATTTGCTTCGGATGTAGGTAGTCCATTGGTGTTGTTGTAAAGAACAGCCGCATATCCATCGCCCTTGCCAGTTGGATCTACAGCTACCTCGTCGTTATCATCACCTGAAATGGTTTCTGCATAAACTGTAAAGTTTCCAAAAACTAAAATAAACACAGCAAGCAGTCCCATTAGATAGAGACTTCTTCCTGTGCTTATAAGCCTTGCAATAAATCTTGTCATAACTCTTCCCCCATAACGAGAAACACAAAACCCTATACATTCTCTATTTTACACTTTATACGCCCTTTTTACAATAAAAAAAGACAGGGTACGGTTCTCTATCTTAAAAAACGGACAGAGAACCGTCCCCTGTCTTTGTTACAGGATCATTGATAGACCAATTCGGCCTTTTTCTTTATCTACGCTTATTACTTTTACTTCTACGATGTCACCAACGCTTACTACCTCAAGCGGATGCTTGATGAACTTCTTGTTGGTGATCTGTGAGATATGTACCAGACCGTCCTGGTGAACTCCGATATCAACAAATGCACCGAAGTCGATAACATTTCGAACTGTACCTTTAAGCACCATACCCTCTTCAAGGTCCTTCATATCAAGAACATCACTTCGAAGGATTGGCTTAGGCATATCCTCACGAGGATCACGGCCTGGACGAAGGAGCTCGTCTATGATATCGCTGAGAGTCATTTCACCGATACCTATATCCTCTGAAAGCTTCTTCTTATCAGAATCAGAAAGCGCTTTAAGCTTAGATGCTGCGTCCTTACCCATTTCAGTAAGCACCTGCTTATCCAGAGTGATACCCAGGGTATCAAGAAGCTTCTGAGTTGCTTCGTAACTCTCTGGATGAACAGCTGTAGCGTCAAGAGGATTCTTACCGCCAGAGATTCTTAGGAATCCAGCGCACTGTTCAAATGCCTTCGCCCCCAGCTTAGGTACCTTAAGCAGTTCTTTTCTATCTGTAAAGCTTCCATTTTCTTCTCTATATGCAACGATATTCTTTGCGATTGGCTTTGAGATACCAGATACATACTGAAGCAGTGGAGCTGATGCAGTATTAAGATCAACACCAACCTTGTTAACAGCTGTCTCTACTACTCCACCAAGAGCCTCGCCCAGCTTCTTCTGGTTCATATCGTGCTGATACTGACCAACACCGATAGACTTGGGATCGATCTTAACAAGCTCAGCCAGAGGATCCTGAACACGTCTTGCGATGGATGTAGCCGAACGCTGTCCAACGTCAAACTCAGGGAACTCTTCTGTTGCCAGAGCACTTGCACTATATACAGAAGCACCAGCTTCATTTGTAATTACATAGCTTACCTTATCATCAATCTCGTGAAGGAGCTCAACGATTATCTGCTCAGACTCTCTGGATGCAGTTCCGTTACCACAAGAAATAAGTGTGATACCGTACTTCTTGATCATCTTTTTAAGTGTAGCTTTTGCCTTTGCGATCTTCTCATCAGTTGTAGGAGCTGTTGGATAGATAACTGTTGTATCAAGCACCTTTCCTGTAGGATCTACAACTGCAAGCTTACAACCTGTTCTAAATGCAGGGTCCCATCCAAGTACTGTCTGACCTGCGATAGGTGGCTGCATAAGAAGCTGTGTAAGGTTCTTACCAAATACCTCGATAGCTCCGTCCTCAGCAGTCTCTGTAAGTTCATTTCTGATTTCACGCTCGATAGCAGGTGCGATCAGTCTGTCATATGCATCTACAATAGCATTTACGATCACCTGGGAAGTCCAAGGAATCTCAGTCTCTCCTGGCTTGCCAGTGTTAAGAAGGTACTCCTCAGCTCTCTTCTCTTCCTTCTCAGGAGCATTCTTAGCATCTTGTCTGTTACGTCTGTCATCTCGCTTCTTATCGTTCTTCTTATCATTTCCAGCGAGACCAAGAAGCATTGCCGCCTCCTCAAGACCATCTATTCCACTATTTGAATACTTATTTCTATCGTTCTTCTTTTTCTTGTCAAACTTATCAAACTTCTTCTCAGATACATTTGTATCCTCCTGAAAGCTGATACCGCCAATCGACTTAAGTCTTGGCAGAATTTCTTTCTTAACCAGCTGTCTTTCAAGATAATTAACAACATCAATAACTGGTGCATCTATCTTAACAGTCAGGAACTTCTCCTTCTCACCACGATTGAGGGCAAGAGTTCTGTATCCAGTAATCTTGTTCAGCGGCTCATCGAACTCATAGTAGTTCTCATATACAGATTTCGCTTCAGGATCCTTGGCTGTTGATAGCATTTTACCAAGCTTAAATGTCTTCTCTCTGATCCAGGTTCTATAATCAGCTGTATCACTTATCTGCTCTGCGATAATATCTGAAGCACCCTGTATAGCCTCGTCAACAGTTGTGATTCCCTTCTCCTCGTTTATGAATGGAGCTGCCTCTTCCTCCATAGACTTCTTAGTCTCCTGAGCCATAATGATCTCAGCCAGAGGCTCAAGACCAGCTTCCTTTGCGATGGTAGCTCTGGTTCTTCTCTTTGGACGATAAGGTCTGTACAGATCCTCCAGGGCAACCAGAGTCTCGCAAGCCTCAATCTCCTTCATCAGCTCAGGTGTCATCTTCTCCTGCTCCTGAATACTGGTAATAACAGTCTGCTTCTTCTCCTCCAGATTTCTAAGGTAAGTAAGTCTCTCATTAAGCTTACGGAGCTGTTCATCATTAAGTGCGCCAGTCTTCTCCTTCCTGTACCTCGCAATAAACGGTACAGTACATCCCTCATCCAGCAGCTCAACAGCCGCCTGAACCTGACCACTCTTAACCTCAAGTTCCTCACTAATCTTCTTAATTATGTCCATTTTTTCCTCCCATGGTGCAATGGGGTCCGTCCCCGCTGCATATTTTTGTGCAATGGGGTCCGTCCCCGCTGCACTATTATTGTTTGTTGTAGTATTTGATTCCGTCGTTTGGCCAGAAGTAGGTTCTGATGTATCCATCTGGGGATACAATGACGAAATCATTGGTTTCCTCTATATAGTAGACGTCATCGCCGTCTTCCTTCTCGATCTTATGCATAGCCCGAGAATCGTTAACAACATCCGACGCTGCTTTCTCGTAGGCCTTGGCATCTTTGAAGCCCATATCCTTGCCATGTTTTTCGTAATGTTCATCCAGGCGGTACTTGTTACGGAAGGTGTAATTTACATAGTTTTCTTCTGGAGCAGCTGTTGTTGCCTCAGTAGTTGTCTCAGTTTTCGCTTCGGTGGATTTGTCTTTCTTAGCTTCATCTGTATCAACTGCAATAGCTGGCTCAAATACAGCGGAATCACTGTCATCTGATACATTTGACGTATCATCTGACGGAACCAACGAAGAACTATTATTCGGTCCATCATTACCATCGCTTCCCGGTCCATCCGAACTAAGTTCCCCCTCATTATCTCCATTACTTCCGGGACCATCCGAACTCAGCTCATCATCACTGCCTGGTCCATTGGAGCTTAGTTCATCCGCACTATTCCCTGGCGAGTCCGATGTGATAACCATTGAATCTTCAGTGGTCTCTGTTGTTACAACAGCCAAGGTGCTAGCCTCTTCATTCTGCGATGTATCAGACGAGCTGCCTGAAATAAAATATACCAGAAGCCCTATGACTAGCAGTACCACCAGCGCGGCAGCTATTATTATAATACTAGTTTTCTTTTTTGTCTGCATCTGTTGCGGTTCCTTTGTCTACATCCTTCTTTGTATCCTGATTATTATCTTTATTATCCTGAGTAGTCGACTGATTGTTTGCGTTATTCTGATTATTTGTATTACTCTGATCAGCGGTGCCATCACCATTTCCAGATACTTCCTCAGTCAGCTCAGCATTTTCAGCATCTTCAGGATTCTCCACAGCTTCCTGCTGGGACTCATTACCATCAACCGTCGTCTTACCACTCTTAGAGCTCTTAGCATTTTGCCCAGTGGTCTCAGCTTTTTCGTCAGCATCAGTTGATGCATTATCTACATCTGTAACATTATAATCATTTATATAGTAATCACTTATTTGAATATCTGTCACAACCGCATCCAGGTTTAGTGCCGAGTAGCTGTAGAAATTATAATATACCATAAATGCGCCGCCCGATAAAGGCTCTACCACATAAGGAAGAACTATCTCTTCATCAGGATCAGCACCCATAAGCTTTATACTTCTCACCGAAAAGCCTGTGCCTGCCAGATTCTTCGAGCTCGACCTTCTGCTGGCCGAATACTCTGAAGCTATATATTTCATTTCATAATAATCAGCCAATGTTTTGCCAAATGCTTCATCTGAATAATTCTCACTGAAAATCGATGAAAGCTTAGTTTCCTGATTCAAATAAACATACACCGAAAGAAGCATCCCCGTCTCATCATCTATGAGAAGCTCCATATCGCCGAAATCGTTATAAGCTCCCACAACCCACACGAGGTACATATCCTTTGAGCCCGGACGGATCATAAGATATCTGGAAGTAAAATGATCCTTTGACTCAAATAGTAAAGACCTGAGTGTCGTCCTATCCATGCCGAGATTGCCAATCATTTCATCTGTCACGAACACATTCATAAAAGCATCTGCAGCAGCATTTGCCGCCTCATCCGCCGTGAGCTTTGCCTCAAAATCAGTTGTGCTATCTTCACTGACATAAACATAGGACGAATTATCAATAGCCGAGGTCATGTTCCGAAGCTTTTCGGTGAAGGTCACAGAAGCCGAATTAATCCTTACAGGATCAGCATTATAGTGAATGCCGTATCCATTCAGGTTATGATTTTCGTAGGCGAAAACCAAGTAAGGAAAGGAAAATGATATCATTATGGCAGATATAGCGAGCAGCGCTATGATCATAGGTTTTATACTTCCACCTTTAAACATTAACCTCACCTCCCTTTAACTTAACCGTAATAACAGTTCCGATCCCCGGCTCACTGCTGAAATCTATGGTTCCATTGTGGAGCTCCACAATCTTTGATACAAGAGACAGACCCAGACCTGCGCCGCCCTGGGCTCTTGATCTAGCTTTATCCACACGATAGAAGGCCTCAGTTACATGCTCAATTGCTTCCTTTGGCATACCTTTACCATTATCTGTGATGATAAATGTCACGCCACCCTCTTCCATCTTCTGATCAACTCTGATATTTCCCTTCTTATCCATAGCCTTTCTGGCATTATCAATAAGATTGATAAGCAGGGTTCTTACAAGGTCAGGCTCAAGCAGCGCAAGGCCTTCCTCTGTTCGACATATGATCGATATGTTTTGCTCCGAAAGTGTCGGTCTTAAATGAGTAACTATATCCTCTACCATTTCCTTCGGAGATACCTTCTTCATTTCAAGCTTCTCTTTATCTGCAACAAAGAGCTGAAGAAGCTTGAGGGACATATTTTCAAGACGCTTTGCCTCTGAATATATATACTGAAGCGCATCCTCACGATCCTCATCATCAAGCTCCTGTGTACGAAGCAGCTCTGCGTAACCAATAATTGAAGTCATAGGTGTCTTCAGCTCGTGTGTGAAGGCTCCCATAAATCGGTCCTTCTCCTCCGCAGCCTTCTCGAGAAGAGAGACATTTCCCTCGAGTTCCTCTGCCATCTTGTCAAAATCCTGAGAGAGCTCGCCAATCTCATCGTTGGTTTCTATATTGGATCTGTAGGACAGATTTCCGTCAGCAATCTCGCGGGTTGCCTTAGTAAGTCGGGACAGGTGACGAACAAGAAATGTTGATAACAGCCACGAAATAACGCCAGAGGTAAAAAGAAGTGCGATAAATGTATAGATAAACATCTGATGAAGCCTCTTACGCATATTGCTGACGTAACTGACATCGCGGCAGACACAGATGATATAGGTGTCGTCATCGATTATGATTTCCGAGGCACCTATGATGTATTCCATTCCTGAGAATTCATTGTCATAGCTGACATAGATATCGCCTTCGCCATTCATTTCAGAAGACAGGCGATCAATATTAACATCGATATTTGCCCCTTGTGCATTTCCATAAATAAGCGTCTTTCCTTTATACAACAAAAAGACATCCGAAGATGTCTGATATGTTCCCAGCCTGCGAAGGGTCTGAACCAGCTGCTCATCGCCAGATTCAGTACCACTCTCGTAAGATATCTGGATAATGCTTGTCACCATCTGCACGCTGTCCACCGCTTCTTTTTCCTCCCTTGTAAGGGAATCCATGTAGGAACGGTGGATCATTATTGTGGAACCAAGGCTGAACAGCATGGCCACAAGCAACGTTGTTATAATTGTAATCTTTAACCTAAAACTCATACATCCAATCTGTAACCTACTTTGCTTACTGATTTAAGCTCCTTCTCAAGTCCAGCCTTCTTACGAAGTCTCTGAACGTGAAGATCTACAGTCTTGCTGCCGTACTCCAGCTCACCACCCCAGACCTTCTCGTAAATATTTTCACGATAAAGCGCTGTATTTGGTGTTCTCAGGAACAGAAGCAACAGATCAAACTCTTTAGGAGTCAGAGGAATCTCTTTATCTCCTCGCTTAGCAACCATGGATGAAGCATCCACATAGAGGCCATTTAACTCAAATGTATCCTCTGTCTTCTTATATCTACGAAGTACAACTTCCACTCTTGCAATAAGCTCAGCAACCTCAAAAGGCTTAACAATATAGTCCTCAGCTCCCATCTTAAGACCCTTAACTCTGTCATCCAGAGCGTCCTTTGCTGTGAGGAAAATAACAGGAACCCCAAGAGGCTTTATGTACTCCATAAGCTCAAATCCATCCACCTCTGGAAGCATTATGTCCAGAAGGATCAGGTCGTAAACTGTTTCGTCGATCTTATCCAGAGCTTCATTTCCATCAAAAGCCTGGTCACAGGTATAGCCCGCACCCTTTAAACTCATCCTGATCAGATTGGATATAGGCTTCTCGTCTTCAACTACGAGTATCTTGATCATATTAACCTCCATATAGTTATTATCTATCACTAAAAGTTACTAAAAATACAAAATGATGTATGTTCTCTTCCGAAAACATACATCATTTTATCATCTAATCAACATCAACTCAAGTCAAAGACAGGGGACGGTTCTCTGTCTTTTTATTCGATAGCTGCGAAACCAGCCTTGATATCTGCGAGAATATCGTCGATGCTCTCAAGTCCAACTGAGAGACGGATCATACCGCCTTCGATACCAGCTGCAACAAGCTGCTCGTCTGTAAGCTGTCTATGTGTCTCACTAGCTGGGTGAAGTACGCAAGTTCTGATATCTGCAACGTGAACTTCATTTGAAGCAAGGCTGAGTGAATCCATCCACTTCATAGCCTTATCACGTCCACCCTTTATAACAAATGAAATTACTCCGCAAGCCTTTCCACCAAGATATTTCTTGGCGAGCTCGTGGTTCTTATCATCCTCAAGAGCTGGGAAAGTAACAGATTCAACATATGGGCTGGCTTTAAGGAACTTAGCTACCTCAAGAGCATTTGCATAGTGACGCTCCATACGGATTGGAAGTGTCTCAAGTCCAAGATTTAAGAGAAATGCTGAATGAGCTGCTGGATAGCATCCAAAGTCTCTCATCAGCTGCATACGAGCCTTCAGGATATATGCCATTTTACCATAATCCCTTACATAGCAGGTTCCGTGGTAGCTCTCGTCTGGCTCAACAAGCTCAGGGAACTTGCCGTTGGTCCAGTCAAACTTACCGCTGTCAACGATCATACCACCGCCCTGTACTGCGTGGCCGTCCATATACTTTGTTGTTGAATGAACAACGATATCAGCGCCAAAGTCAAATGGTTTACATAAAATAGGTGTAGCAAATGTATTATCAACGATAAGTGGAACGCCCTGCTCGTGAGCAATATTTGCAAATCTTTCGATATCAAATACAGTAAGTGATGGATTAGCAAGAGTCTCACCAAATACACACTTTGTGTTAGGCTTAAATGCAGCCTTGATTTCCTCATCGCTCATCTCCTGGTTAACGAAGATGCACTCGATGCCAAGCTTCTTCAGTGTATATGCGAAAAGGTTGATAGTTCCACCATATATCTCAGAAACAGACACGAAGCTATCTCCTGCCTGTGCAATATTCAGAATAGAAAGAAGTGATGCAGCCTGACCTGAAGAAGTTGCCATTGCGCCAACTCCGCCCTCAAGCTGGTTGATTTTCTCCTCTACAGCCATAACTGTTGGGTTTGCAAATCTTGAATAGATAAGAGCCTTTGTAGGATCATCGAAAACATCAGCAATATCCTGTGTAGAATCGAATCTGTAGGTTGTACTCTGAACAATAGGTAATACTCTTGGCTCAGAGTTTCCTGGTGTGTAGCCCGAATGCAGGCATTTTGTTTCGTCTTTCATATCATTCTCCTTTATTAATAGATATTCTTTGTTATCAATATTTTTTATTACCAATTATAAATATAGTTTATTACTTGGTCATATTATCATAAAAAATCTATAGCATAAATATAAAACCTATAACAGAGTTATATTTAATACTTATAACTCGTTATAGGTTTTATCTATATGATGTTCATCTCCAAAAAATACTAGCTTTTCATTCTGGATTTCTTGTTAAAACTCCTCTTTACACTAAGTATTTATATAACTTATACTAATACACAGATTTCCAGTTAATCCGGTAACAGTGTACTAGTATATTAAAATGTGAATGATCAGGGGGAGAAATATATATGTCTGTAAATTCAAATAAAGAAAACAGAGAAAAGATTGAAATGATCGTCGAAGCACAGAGAAGATTTTTCGGTACAGACAAGACTCTTCCTGTTGAATTCCGTATAAGACAGCTGAAGAGACTCCGAGCTGCTGTGATAAAAAATGAAACTGAACTAAAGGAAGCTCTTGCCGCAGATCTTGGACGTGATCCTGTGGAGGCTTACTTCTGTGATATCGGCAGTCTGATACTCGAGATAAATGAGATAATAAAGGGGCTTCAAAAATGGGCAAAGCCAGAGACACATTTCAGTGGACTTCACTGTTTTCCAAGTCTTGTGACTAAAGTATACAAGCTGCCTTACGGAGTCACACTGATCATCAGCCCCTTTAATTTTCCGATACTACTCTCTCTCGGCGTACTTGCAGCAAGTATAGCAGGCGGAAATACGGCTGTGATCAAGGCCAGTTCAAAGTCTTCACACTGCACTGAGCTTATGCAGAAAATAATATCTCAGATTTTCCCAGAGAAGTATGTAACTGTTCTGGGCGGTGGGCACGACATCGCAGACATCTGTCTTGAACAGCGTTTTGACAAGATATTTTATACAGGATCACCCAGAGTTGGTTCACACGTTATGGAAATGGCTTCAAAGAATCTGACTCCAGTTGCTCTTGAGCTGGGCGGCGAAACAGGCAACTGGTGCATCATTCGTAAAGACGCAGACCTTAAAGATGCAGCACATAAGATAGCATTTTTCAAAGCTCTTAATTCCGGACAGATCTGCATCAATATAAACCAGGTGGCTGTTGCTGAAGAAGTTGCAGACAAGTTTTTATACGAGCTGAAATGCGCCTTTACTAAGCAGCTGGGCGATGAACCTTGTACCAATCCTGAATATCCACATTTGATAAACGAAGCAGCCTACGACAAATGTAATAACGAGGTTGAAAAATATCGTGACAAAGTCATCTATGGCGGCACAGGCGACAGAACCAGACTAAAGTTTTCTCCTACGATTCTTTATCCGATTGGTGCAAACGAGGATGTTGTTAAAAAAGAGCTGTTCTGCCCTATCCTGCCAGTTGTTCCATACAAGGATGCGCAGATCAACAGCCTGATAAAAGAGATATCAAAACGTGAAAAGGGCCTATCTCTGTATATATTTACCAGGGACATCGAATGGGCCAAGAAGACAATGCAGCGAATGCAGTTCGGTGGTGGCTGCATCAACGAAGTGTGCCTGCATATGATGGTGAAAGGCGTGCCATTTAATGGTGTTGGCCATTCAGGCATTGGAGCATATCACGGCGAGTGGGGATTCAAAGAGTTCACTCATCCACAGAGCGTACTTATTGGCTCCACCCACTTCAACCTGCCAATGCGCGAGCACCCCTACGCCCCGAAGTGGAAATCACTCCTCATCCACCTCTTCGAACGCTAAAATGTGCAGCGGGGTCCGTCCCCACTGCACGGAGGTCTGTCCCCAACTGCACCATTTTTACTAACACTACACCATTTTATTGTCTCTCGTCAGTTACGATATGTTCAACTCCTTCATGTTCACTTTGGAGGAAGTCTTTCATAAATGTAGGGAAAGCCTTATATTTTTCTAAATCCTCGATAGGTATCCAGTGCATACTTTCTTTAACGCCCTGAGTATAGCTATCGCTTTTCAGTTCCTTAGTTCCTCTAGGCTTCATCACGTAATACATAGCTATCTCATGGCAATCCAGCCCTTTAAGATACGATTGATTCTCACAGAAGAAATTCTCATGTATAACAGCCAAGTGATCAACCTCATAAGGAATTCCCGTTTCTTCCAGAACCTCACGCTTCACAGCATCTTCTGCAGTTTCCCCCATATGAACTCCACCACCTATGGAATAGAAATAATCATCATTCTCATTACCAGCAAAAAGCACGCAGCCTTCCTCCACAATTATAGCGGATGCCCTGTAGCGAAACCATTTGTTCTCATTTGTAAAACAGCAATCATATTCCATACTTTCTTCCTCCTTTATAAAAATGTGCAGTGGGGACGGACCCCATTGCACCAAGGTCTGTCCCCAATTGCACTTTTATGCTTTTTGAATTACTCCACGACCCAAACCAGTTATTCTGGCTATTTGATTTTGGCTTAATCCATTTTCTTTTAGCTTTCGGATAGCTGCATCCCTTTTAATCTTGTCGTACGTTTTTATTTCATTTCCGCTTTGTATACCCAAAACCCGATTCATTACATCGATCGCCCATTTATCATTATGCGCTATCGATTCGTACTCCATGCATTCGTCAGAATTAGGTTCTCCCATAAAACGAATATATTCATCATAGCCACCAACAAGCTCCAGAATAAGCGTTGTATCAACAAAATGGTTTCTCTTCGAAAAAATATCGAAGCTACTCCATTTGTATTTGGCCGCCTCACATATTCCAGCTTTTACAGGATTATTCAAAATATACCTGAACACCGTCAAATAATAACGTTCATCCATTACAAGTTCAGACTTGTAACGCCCTTGAAACAAGTGACCAACCCGATCATATTTCCAGTTATAATAACTTGTATAGGCAACGCCTAACTTTTTCATCAGTACTGGAACGCTATCATTTTCATAATAAACAAGCAAATGGACATGATTGCTCATTAAACAATAAGCACAAACACGCACACCTGTTTCTTCCGAATACTTTTTCAAAAGGGAAATGAAATATAAATAATCACCATCGCATTCGAAAATGATTTGTTTTGCATTTCCTCTTACGATGATGTGCAGATATCCTTGAGCCTCAAATACTCTAGGTTTTCTTGGCAAGTTACCCACTCCTTTCTAGTAACTCGAGACTCAATGACATTTTATTAACGAACAAACAATTGAAAATTATATTATCATAAATACCTTCTAAATAAAACAAAAAAGTGCAGCGGGGTCCGTCCCCACTGCACCTGTTCTTTTATCTTCTGTTAATCTGTACTTTTATCTTCTGTTACATTTCCATCACCTTTAAGATCTATGGATTCACCAAGAAATGTTGGCTCAGGTTTTACAATACATTTCGCAAAATCCTTATCTCTTGCTAGGATCTCACGAACCTCTCTATACTCTCTTCCAGTATAGGTATCATCAACACCAACACCATACGCATCCAGTCCAAAACATTTAGCAATATACAGCGCACGATAGAGATGATATGTATTCGTGACGATCACTATCTTCTTAGCACCAAAGATTTCTTTTACGCGGTAGATGCTTTCGTAAGTTGAAAATCCTGCATGGTCCATAAAAATATCAGATGATGAAGCAATACCGTTAGAAGTCATGTAGTTCTTCATAGCACTGACCTCATTGTAGTATTCAGTGCCATGATCACCAGACATTAGAAGCTTCTCTGAAGCTCCCTTTCCATACACATCAGCCGCAAGACTGAGTCTATCGTTCAGCATAGGACTTAAAGTTCCATCTGCATAAACTCCACAGCCTAAAACTATTATACAGTCCACATCCTCAAGAGATGCAGTATCATCAACAGAGATTACATTTCTTTTTACAGATTTTATAATATAAAAGTTTAAACCTAAAACTATAGCACCAATGACAAAACACGTAATCAAGCAAATCACGATCAGCTTTGTCAGTATTTTCTTTATCTTCATATCAGTTAAAACTAAGTAGTAATTCCTTTCTAAAACTTACCTAAAACTCAGGATGAAAGTCGTATTCCTCAGGCTCATTCACGCCGATACATATATATCTCACCTGTCCACAAAGTGACTTTGCATCATCACCAAAATACCAGCCTCGCAACTTAATAAAATGTTTATTCATGAGCCTTCGTATTGTATTAAAAAGCTCCTTTGAGATAACATTTTCCTCCATCATCGAAAAGATGCCATGTATAAGGCAGCTTCCATCTTCGCTGAATCCACTTGGATCAAAGCCTACAGATTCTGGATTTTCCCCCTGGTTTACCTTCACTCCGATCGGAGTATCCTTAATCTCAGGCTTCACGTCACTACGCGTGATCAGAAAACTCTTCTCACTATGTCCCTTTGTCAACCTATCAAGATTCGGAATCTGCTCAACATTTTTATACTCAAGCACTTTTTCAGTAACTATATTTATATCATACGAAAGAATATATTTAACATCAAATGGTATCGTTTCCTCTACTTCTTTAAGCAGGCTCACCATATCCTTTTCAGTTGCAAAAAAGTTTATCCTTCTACTCATTTCATATTGCTCCCCAGCCAGATTCTTGCCACAAGATCAATAAAGAACAGTGATGATATGATAATAAATATCACGTTATGAACCTTGCTGTCATGGATCTTTTCCTGCATTTTTTTAATCGCAGGATGAATCAGGCATATAGCCGCGAAGATCATTATACCAAACATCATGCTGGCTTCAAATGCTATTCTCCCCTGAAAGTTCAAGAAGTAGCCCGTATAATCCCACAGTTTTCTGTGCATCACAGCCTCGATTATATAACTAGCCAGGAGTTCAATACCAGTAGCAATTGCAGTACCGACAATAAAAACAAGTATAGGATTCTTAACTCTTATCAGTTTAAAAAGCCCATATATAATAAAAAAGCCTATTCCATATATAGGAATCCACGGGCCAAAAAGAAAGCCACGATTTATAAATCCCAGTTTATGATATATCCAGCAGCACCAGATAGATTCATAAATCCAGCCTATCAGGCAATATACCAGAAAGTATTCCATATGATCACGGAACCAATCCCACTTTTTCAACTTCACCTCTTCCATCATTATCCCCTCAAAAGTGCAGCGGGGACGGACCCCACTGCACCAAGTTATCTAATCATATCTTTTAAATCCGATCCATCAATAGCGCTTATTACATGGGAATAAGTAACATTCTGATCTCCGTCCTTAAGCTTATTATCCTTTGTTATAAAATACCAGGCAGGAACATATTTTGCTTTACCACTTTCCTCGTCCTGAATTAGAACATATGTAAAGCTTACGCTGATAACGTCCAGGCTACCTGATGATTTTTTAGAAATATCAGGATCATTATTTAGAGCCTCTTTAAAATGCTCTTTTATTTCATCAAACGAAAGAAGTGAAACACCTTCGACTACATCTACCATTTCAGTTATCACAGAAATATCAGCTAAAAAGAGCCCTTTATCTGTGAATAAAACACTACCTCTATTGAATGTGGACGGCGCCTCAGGCTCAACATTCTCAGAAAAAGGCATCGAACAAAAATATACTGCATATCCATTTTCTGTTAAAATCGCATCTTCTGATTGTCCATTTCCCATCTGCTGTTCAAAAGGCTGTTCTTTTAATATCTTATAAGCATATGTACGTCCCGCAGGATTTGAAATATTTAGCTTTCCAACCGTGAATATAATATCCGAATCTGAAAAGACAAGTTTAGGCATCTTGTTATAAGCTTCATTTTCATAGTTTGCCCAAAAAACATCCTCATCAGGAGGTGCCATACTCGGATCAAATGATATCTTAACATCATCTTCACCGAGGCCAAGCTTCGCCACAACGACACTCGCTTCAGACTCTATATCCGCCTCAGACATTGTACATACATTATTCGTTCCATAATCAGAATCCTGATCTACAACAAACATGGTTTTCACATCTTGATCAGGGAAATATTCATCTATACTTATTGGACATATATATATATTTCTTTTTAAACTGGTCTTATCATAAGAATATATCATTCCGAATCTAGTTCCATTATATTCACCTTCATACATGTGAATATAATAGGATGACTCATCCACCCAGGTGTAAACCTCTTCAAATGAGGAATCAATAATGTCCAAGGTTATACCATCACTAGACGCTCCATTAGAACTACCTGAAGATGCTGAATCCAATATACTTCTATATTTATATAGAAGAAGTATATAATCTGTTTCATTTACATATTTAATCTCATCAAGGTTTTGCTCTGTTCCACCAAAGAAACTACTTACAATCTGTTTCTCTATCTCAGAATTATCTTCAATGAAATTACCTTCATATAGATTTATCTTTTCAACCTCAGGAACCTTATAATCAAGGGCGTATTCCACAGTAACATTCCCTACATTAAATCCATCAGTAGCAGATATATTTTCACCAAATATTTCAGTTAGGCTACGTCCAGCATTATCTAGATTTTCAAAATCAGACCCAGAATCAGATACAGGATCAGACTCAGAATCGGACTTAGAATCAGACTCCGCAGTCGTTTTATCTGACTGAGCACTATAATCATCTCCAACTATTTCCTCCTTACCACAGGAAGCACAAGACAAAACAAGCGTGAGTGATAGTCCTAAACATAATCCTCTTTTTAAAATACCTTTAATCCTAAACATAAAAACCCCCAGAAAAATATTTTCAAACAATTATATGTGCAGAAAGGGACAGACCTAGGTGCAATGGGGACAGACCCCATTGCACCATTGCACATTACACAAGTGAAGCAATTAGATATACGAGCAATGCTACAAGCCATGCCACAGTGCACTGAAGTGCTACCATTACCAGTGCCCATTTGCGTCCCAGCTCGCGCTTTACTGAAGCTATGGCTGCAACGCAAGGAGTATAGAGCAGGCAGAATACCAGAAGGGATGCTGCCGCCGCAGTTCCAATAAATCCGGTAATATTTCCCTCTGTCAGAATTGTAAGGGTAGATACCACGCTCTCTTTCGCCATAAAGCCTGTAATAAGTGCCGTTACAACACGCCAATCACCGAAACCAAGTGGTGCAAAGACAGGTGCGATAAGTCCTGCCGCCTTTGCAAGTATACTTTCAGCTGGATCTTCAGCAAGACCCAGGTGAAGATTAAATGTCTGCAGGAACCATATAACGATGGTCGCCACAAAGATTATAGTAAAGGCTTTAACCAAAAAGTCCTTCGCCTTCTCCCACATCAGCTGTGCCACGTTCTTAGCCCCTGGCATACGATAGTTTGGAAGCTCCATAACGAAAGGAACCGCCTCGCCTTTAAAAACGAACCGCTTTGATACAAGAGCCGTAACGATTCCCACAATGATTCCAAGCAGATAAAGCGCTATGATGATAAGTGCTCCTTTACCTGGAAAAAATGCTGCTACAAGAAATCCATATATAGGATACTTTGCGGTACAACTCATAAATGGGATCAGCATTATGGTCATCTTTCTATCCCGCTCCGACGGCATGGTACGGCTTGACATTACACCAGGCACCGAACAGCCAAAGCCAATCAGCATCGGCACTATGCTTCGTCCCGAAAGACCCAGCTTACGAAGAGGTCTGTCCATCACGAAGGCAACTCTGGCCATGTAGCCCGTATCCTCCAGAAGCGACAGGAAGAAAAACAGCAGAATAATGATAGGCAGGAAGCTCAGCACGCTTCCCACACCACTGAAGATCCCATCGATGATCAGAGAATGAATAACGTCATTAACATTCCAGGCAGTAAGTGCCGCATCCAGCTTGTCAGTTACAAAACCAATCCCTGACTCCAGGAGTCCCTGTAACCATGCCCCCAGACTATTAAAGGTGAGAAATGCGATCACAGCCATTATGAGTACGAAGCTCGGAATCGCAGTAAACTTGCCCGTAAGGATCTTGTCTATCTTTTCACTCCGCTCCCGTTCCTTACTCTCCGCCGGCTTAACAACCGTCTCCTTAACCAGCTTATCTATAAAAGAGAATCTCATATCCGCTATCGCAGCAGATCTGTCCAAACCTCTCTCTTCCTCCATCTGAACAATAATGTGCTCAACCATTTCCTTTTCATTCTGTGAAAGGTTCAGCGCATCTATAACACGATTATCTCCCTCTATCACCTTATTTGCCGCAAATCTTACCGGAATCTCAGCAGCCTTCGCGTGATCTTCAATAAGGTGCATAATACCGTGGAGACATCTATGTACCGCTCCACCGTGATCTGACTCATCACAGAAGTCCTTCTTTCCAGGGCTTTCCTGATACTTGGCCACGTGAAGCGCGTGGCTTATAAGCTCATCTACACCTTCATTCTTTGCCGCTGAAATAGGAACTACAGGAATTCCTAGTAACGCCTCCATAGCATTAATGTTAATAGAGCCCCCATTACCTCTTACCTCATCCATCATGTTGAGTGCCAGAACGATAGGCACATCCAGCTCTATAAGCTGCATAGTGAGGTACAGATTTCTCTCTATGTTCATAGCATCCACTATATTGATGATGCCCTTCGGCTTCTCACCGATAATGTACTGTCGTGATACTATCTCCTCATCGGTATAAGGAGACAGAGAATAAATACCAGGCAGATCAACCACCTCAGTGTTATTATGGCCCTTTATAACTCCACTCTTTCTATCTACCGTAACACCCGGAAAGTTACCCACGTGCTGATTGGAGCCAGTCAGCTGATTAAAGAGTGTTGTCTTTCCACTGTTCTGATTACCTGCAAGGGCAAATGTAAGCAGCGTTCCGTGTGGCAGTTTCTTCTCCTTGGTATGGTCGTGGTATATACCGCCCTCACCAAGCCCAGGATGGTGCTTATGCTTTTTCTTATCTTTATCTTCTTCTTTATCAGAGCTCTTTCCTGATTTTCCAGAGTTCTTCTTTATCTCGTCGTTATCCTTATTATCAGAAGCATCTTCGCTATCCTTAGTTACAGTCACAACCTCTATCTGCTCCGCATCCGCAAGTCTAAGCGTCAGCTCGTACCCATGTATTCTCAGCTCCATAGGATCCCCCATAGGAGCCAGCTTAACAAGAGTCACTTCCACTCCCGGGATAACACCCATATCAAGAAAATGTTGACGAAGAGCTCCCTCTCCGCCAACAGAGTTAATAACGCAGGTCTCGCCTACCGCTAGTTCTCTTAACGTCATATTGTATTGTTCTCCTTTGATGTGTAAATGAGTTAATAACCCATTTGACTAAATAACTTCTTGGATTAAAATTCCGTTTCCTTCGGTCCAGTCCAGTTTATTATACCACCAAACTCATACACATTTGTATAACCTATCTTTGCCAGCTTTCTTGCAGCATCCTTACTGCGTCTGCCGCTCCTGCAGTATACCAGGATCATCTGGTCCAAGTCAGGAAGATCTGGTATTTTTTCATCATCAATAGCCTCATTTGCATAATTAATAGCACCTGGAATATGCTCTTCGTAATACTCTTCATCAGTTCTGACATCCAGAATTATATAATCCTCTTCAGTTTCCATCAGCTTCTGTGCTGTGGTCTGAGTTATCTGCTTATATCCATCCACTTCCACGTATTCTATATCTGAATTACCATCCTCATCAGTTCCATCTGATCCTGAACCATTTTCATCAGAACCGTTCTCTCCAATCTCATTACTCTCAGCATCGGTATCCGTTGCTTCCAATGAAGCCTCTTCCTTGACCTCTTCTAGATGCTCAAAGAACTGCTGCGGATATTCCTGATTCATATAATTCTCATTGTTATATTCCATAAAGAGCTCGCCATCCTTATATACAACTGCATCATCAGCATATGGAAACAGGAAGTAAGTATCATTCATATCCTGAAACTTAAGAATAGGATGCTCGCCATTAAATGTATTGTTGGACGCATCAGCTATATCAATGACCTCCAGAAGATCTCTGTAGCCTATCACCTCGTAAGACTTAATCTTCTGGATAAACTTCTCATTTGAATAACCGGACTCACCGCCATTATATATCTGAATATTTCCTACGATCTTAACGACCTGTCCTTCCTCCATAGGAGGATACATACCACCCTGATCAAGAAAAAGCTCCTGAGTTCTTCCCCAGTCACCCTCCTGATATATTTCAAAATATTCACCCTTTATCATTATTGCGTAAAATGTTATATCCTTTCCGGAGGTAACACTCATTGCATCATCAATTATCTCCTGGGTTGTCACCTGAGTAGCAGTCTGTGGAGAAGTCTGTGTGGCACTCTGTGTAGAAGCAGGAATACCACAGCCCGTCATTCCCAGGATCAGACATAAACTAGTAATCCCCATCAAATACTTTTTTAATCTCTTCACCATATATCCATAAAGCCTCTTTTTTATGTTCTTATTCTATTTATTCTCCACCGGAATACCATTTACAGTCATATCATCAGTAACCTCTATCACGAGACATTTCTTGCCATCTATAATTCTGGTATCAATGATATCTGTATGCTTACTGCTGACACGAAGCACCATATTCTTATTTCGAACCTCAAAGTTCTTTATAGGAGCCACATTATCTGCAAGAAGTTTCTCTTCAACCTTGATACTTGGGACATAGTCACTATGTCTGCTGGAAGCACTGCCCTCTACCTCCACTGTCTCATCACCTATTTCAGATTCAATCTGTTTCTCAATAATCTTCTGCATATCAAACTGCTCATCAAACTTTTTATCGAATACAGTAAGGCTATCGCTTGATACGCCACTCTTCTCAAAGACACCTCTCATAGAATCTTTATCCAAGAATACCGTCTCACCTGCAGCTTCCTGTTTCTTATTATTTACAGTTTCCTTAAGATTCTTCTGAATAGAAAGTACTGTGTCAAAGCTGGACTCTTTTCCAAGGACTACAGATACAAACTCATTAAAGCCCTCCTTCTGCTGTTTAGCAGGAAGAGTTGATGATACATCCAGCACCTTTTCCAGAAAGGCATCCTGAAGTATATCTGTCTTCCTGCTGAAATACAGAACCTCGCTGTCATCTGAGCTCCTCTCATTAAATGAAGGAAACAGGAAGCCATTATCCGGAAGCTCCACAGCAAAGATCTGCCTTAAGGTATGTATCTCTCCCAGATCATCATCAAAGCCAAGTCCAGGCTTAGTCAGCTTCATAGGGCATATACTGCACAGAATGTAGTTATATATCTCATCTGAAGCATCGTCCATTTCTATACCATCAGTGGTAACGCCAGGTATATCATAGGTTTCATTTATAAGCAGAATCAGATAATTGCCTACATAGTTGTAGGTTTCTATTACCTTGTCATAGAACTCTTCTAACGCCGCGTCATCCTTCAGTTCTGATTTGCGAAGCTTCTGCAGCAGACCCTTTCCAAACTTAGCATTATCCTGATCCACAAAGCTCATATCCTGAAGATTCTTTCCTGGGGTGCCGGATAGAGTCTTTCTGAAAATCTCCAGATATTTATACATTTCCTCCTCTGGAAGGTTATAGAAGGAGTCCCTGAAGGTTTTTACCTTAGCCTTCTCTCCATTCACATAGCAGCCTGCAAGCTGTAGGATACCACAGTCATGAATTGTGTCAAATAGTGCTTTAATCTCGTTAATCTCTTTTTTAGTCATTAGTGTATTTTTCCTCGTATTATTTTATGATTGCCTGATCTCGCTGATCTTGTCACTGATCATTTTCTCAGCATCATTTCCGATTATATCAAGTCCTGTCACTTTGACAAGCTCAACATCATTTATTCCGTAAAAGTTCTGAGCCATAGACTTAATATAACCATAACCAAACTCCTCCGGGAAGAAATCCCCTCCCGCAGTTGTAACGAAGGTCAGCTTCTTTGCCTTACAGAGTCCCTTTGGTATTCCCTCTTCTGTGTATACAAAAGTCACACCAACTACATTTATAAGCTCTATATACTGCTTAAGGGATGCAGGAAATGACAGGTCCCAGAATGGAGCGGCAATCAGGATTTCCTCAGCATCCGCAAACTGTCTTGCTAGTTTTAGGAACGGATCATCAAACTTTCCTGCATATATCAGAGAATCTCTCTTTTTTAGAAACTCGCTATCAACTTTTGGAAAATCCTGTTCCCAGAGCTTTAACTCTTCAACCGACCCCTCTGCCTTCTCCAGGACTGCATCTGCCAGTTTTTTAGTTCTTGATTCAGGTCTTACACAAGCATTTATGAATAACATACGCTACCTCCCATTACTATATCCTTAACCCCATTTTGCTAAAATGCCACTTCAATCTTTTATTCTTGATTTTTAAGTTCTTTCAGTTCCTTGTTATTCTTAACAACTGCTATTATAAAAAGCACGATTGCGGCAACTAAAGATGGTAAACTTATAAAAAACCAGAGAAGCTGAGCACCGAGTCCGCGCAAGATAAAGTTGTGATCATTAATAAAAGATATAAGTCCTATTATTACTGTTATTATAGTTATCGCAAGACATACCAAAGGAACAGTAAATCTCGACTCTTTATCTGTTATAGCTTCGACGAAGAAACCAATAAAGTACGAAGCGCCCGTTACTATAAATGGCGTAATGAGCAAACTGAGAAATATTGCATTAAAAGGCAACACTTCATCCATAATAAGAAAAAAGCCCACAACTGATAGTATGAGTAGTGGAATTGCCAGTTTCATAAAAAACCTTCCTGCTTTGGATACATTCTCCATAGTATTTTGTCCCCCTTAGTTTTCTTCTTTGCTTGAACGACCAGCAATCTTTGCATTTATATATTCAATATCCTTTTTAGCTCTGAAGCTATCAATCGAATACGCTAATATAAGTACCACACCAACATATACAAATGCCATCCAAAAATTGCTTGGATAGAACCAACCAACAATAAAGCCATACAGCATAACTATACCAGTAATCACAAAGTACTTCACTATATAATTCAGAATTATGGATAATGATACATACTCATCAAACAAGAAATTCGCAGTCGATAAGATAAATGCCAACAGAAAAAGCTTAAGAACCAGTCCTATCTCCTCTGTGATTCCTGACCATATAATTGAAATAGTAAATACGGACAGGATCATCAGGGCTGCTAATAAAAATGTATCTTTTAATATCTTCTTCATATTTAACCCTTCTGAAAAACCTTCTTCATATTCATCCCTTTTGGAAAACCTTTTTAATATCCTTCAAATACTTTCTGGAAACAATTAGCATTTCATCATTATCAAGCACCGCTTCTAGATGACTGTTCTTTACCTGTCTTATTTCTTTCAAATGGTCCGTGTTCATAATACAGGTCCGCGATATCCTGACAAGTCCTGTATCTATCGTCATAGACTCAATCTCAGACATAGATGAATCAAGACGATACACTTCCTTCTCAGTATAGATGAAGAGCTTTCTTTCTACATTCTCGATATAGTACACATCCGAAAGCCCCACCTTCAGCTGCCGTCCATCGAGACTCGCATTAAACCCATAATCCAGGCTTCGTATCTTTCGAACCAGTCCCTTAACACTGTCATTATATTCCGGATATTCAACTATTATCGTCAGAGGCTTGTCCTTCACCTCTCTTGTTATGATCTGCATATTTCTTTACCATCAATATTCTTATAGTCGTTACTATTATATCTAATGAGAGTATTATTAGTCCACCTGCCAGACTCCAGGGCGCCCAGGTGAATACGATAGCCTTCATACTGGCACCGAATATAATTGGAAACAGGATAAGAATCAAAGCTAGAAGAACTATCATTATAACGTCAAATGTTATAAGAACCACTTTCTTCTTTAGTACAATAACCACCACAAGAAGTAATAAAAGTATCGCTGTCACGCTGGCGAATATCTTATCAAATACGGTCCAAATATCAGTACTCAGCCCTGACGGAGTCTTACCTGAAACTGTATCAAATATGCTGTTACACAGACTGTCAGTACTTGCAGCAACATTGAGATTGCTGAGAACACACACACCTATCTGCTTATTATCATCAAAAACAACTCTAGAAGAGTAATTCGGCGTTCCTCCCGAATGTCCGATCACTCCGTCAGCAAATAGCTCCCAACCCGAATAATAATCTCCCTCATTCTGAAGCTTCTCTTTAACCTTAGATAGCGGCTCCTGAAGACTCTCAGGCACATCACTACTCTCTATCAACCCCTCTGTCCAAACCTCTATCCAGCATCCCATATCTTCAACATTTGAATAAAAATATCCAGCAGGTATAGTTGCCTCCCTGACAGGTATTGGAAAGCTAAACGTCCGGCGATATCCAAGTCTTGTTCCTTCAACTATTTTATCACTATTCGCTGGAACTCCAACATAGGTATTGCTTAGTCCCAGAGGAGCAAGAATCTCCTGCTCCATATAATCCTTATAGGACATTCCTGAAACATTTTCTATGATCAGTCCCAGCAAGTTATAATTAACATTTGAATAAGCATACTCTGTTCCAGGCTTACTACTTAACCCAAGTCCAGATATACCGTCTGCCCACTCTGCGAGCGTCATTCCTTCAGTTGCGCTAGGATAATCCTTTTCACTATTAGTATATCCGCTTCTCTGCTCCAGCAGATTCTTTACCGTAATATCGACCTTTGCCGATTCATAATACGCTTCAAAACCAGGTATATAACCCGATATAGCAGCATCCTCATCGATAAGCCCCTCACATATCAGCTTCTGGATTGCAAGACCCGTAAAAGCCTTCGTCATCGATCCAATCTGATACAGACCATCGCTGTTACCATAGCGGGTTACATTCCCTTGCTCATAAAGAATAACACTTATGTTATCACACTTTGTTTCTCGCTGATATTCCTCAACCAGACTATCTATTTTATCTATATTATTAGTAGTATCTGTCTTATTAATAAGCTCTGCATTTGCAACGCTAGCATCTGCAGCACTAGCATTTCCCCTTACGAAAATTACTAATACAAATAATATAATCAACCCAAATATAGCACATCGCTTAAACATACGTTATTCCCTCCTTCTTGAATGGATAATAACTAAACGCCAAACGATTGTCCATATCACCAAACAGATAATGCAAATATCACTACACATAATGCAAGACAGGGGACGGTCCCCTGTCTTATACTTTATTTACAAAGAATGCTCCGATGATTGCTGTAATAATGATCATCAGCAGATCAACACCTAGTATAGCAACAATCTTCTTGCCTCCACTAAGCTCATTTATTTTAAATATCTTCTGTACCCCCAAATAATCAAACGAAAAGAACGTTATCAAAATAAACCAGGCCCATATCATTATACAAGCCAGAGCATATTGACCTTTACTATAAGTTCCATAACGATCAGAAGCAACTATAGTACTAAACGTATGTATAAACATAATTAAATAAGCAAAACAGGCAGTTATAATATGCGATGGTTTTCCTTTTCTAAATCCTGGTGGAAGAAATCTTCGCCAGCTGTTTGCTCTTTCTTCTTCTAATATCTTTTTTTCATTTTCCGATTTTATTTTATAATAATTCTGCAGGAAATATCTCGCTTCGGCTGCACTATTAAAACGTTCTTTGGGATCAAAGGCCATAGCCTTATTAACAAACTGCACCAGATGCTCCTCTTTGATGTTGAACCTGTCCATTATATACTTTGCTGTTGCTCCAACCCCGTATATATCAGTCCTTGGATCACTTTCGAAAAATCCATATTGTTCAGGAGCGGCAAAGCTGTTCGTTCCCATAGCAACCGTATCACGCGATGCATTTCCAGTGTAGTATCTAGAAATATTAAAATCTATCAGCTTTACCAGATTTTCATTTGTAACAAGTATATTCTCTGGTTTTATATCTCTATGAATAATCGGCGTAGGAAGACCATGTATATATTCAAGACCTGTAAGGAGCTGTCTTATCAGGTCTGTTAATAATGAACCTCTAAACCCGATATTCTGTTCCTTAACAAACCTTTCTTCAAGTGTACAGCCCTCTATATACTCTTCTACGACATAAAGCCCATTGGGAGAATCAAGAACCTCATATATCCTCGATATATTGATAACATTTATCTTCTGTAATTCTTTATAAACATTTAGATCATATGCTTTTAGGTATTTTAAAACATAAAGCTTGCCATCAATATTATTTCTGGCAAGCTTTGCATAATTTTTCGGACTTATATCCGAAAGTATAGTATATGTTTTGTTAATGTATGAAACTGCATCCATAACACAGTGTACCTTCTACTCTTTAGTCTGGCCTAAAAGCTCCATACCTTTAGAATATAGTAAACTGTTGGTTTCTGCAAGGGAAAGTCTTCGGTTAATCGAATAGATTATAACAGCATCTCGAGAATCTTTGGGATAAAGCGCCCCATTATTGGTAAGCGTAAGGCATTTTTCTATCTCATCAAGGTTTAATCCTGCGGCAATTGTAAGAGCCAACAGATTATTTCTCGTAACGCTGGCCTTTCCATTTATCATTTTATTGCAGAACGAATGTTCTAATCCTGTCTGCCTCTCTATCTCACCATTTGTAAAGCCTCTTTCCTTCAGGAGCTTACCAAAGTATTCTGCAAAAGCGGTACTTGATATCTCACTGAACTGAGTATTCTTCTTTAGATACTCCTTCAGTGCCCTCTCGTCAGATACATCATTTTTAAGTTCGTTCATCAAGTCATTTGTAGTCTTCATTTCTACCTCACATCATACAGTTTCATTTTATCATATACGTAAAAATATATCTGTATGAAATGTTTTCAAACAGATATATTTTCAATAGTTTAATTCGATAAACCTGCATTTATCAATTTCTGAGTTACACGTCCAGTAACTTCTATGTAATAAGCTGCTTCTTCATCAGTCATTTCACTTTCATCAAGTTTTGAGATGGTCGTAGCATATTCATTATATTTCACCATCATCTCCATATACTGACTCATTAAATCGGCATCCGTAGGATTCTTGTTATACAACTGCATAAATTCTATATACTCATCCATATATTCTTCATAGGCATCGAGCATATCTTTGAAGTCAGAACTCATCCCTGCTTTTTCAGTCGTTTCCTCGGTTTCAACCTCAGTTGTTTCTTCTTCTGTTGTTGCTTCTGTTGTAGTAACTGTTTTCTTTTCTGTTGTTGCTTCCGTAACTATCTCCGTTGTAGTTTCTGTTGGGATCGTGTCATCTCCAGGCACGGATGAACTAATTTGAGTATTATTGTTTATCCTCTTTCTTTCCAACGATGTATGGATTCTTCCAGTAACAAAAAAGATCAGCACAAGTCCACATATACATAATGAAATAATAGAAACCACCTTTTTTCTACCATCCCTATATGTAAGATCAATTATTGCTAAGATTCCTCCAATAAAAGTAGTACATCCTAAAAGAGAAAGGGCAAGTGACCATTTACTTAGATTTGAAACCCTTCCTGTGTTGTTGCTAGAATACTTAAAACTCTTCTCTCTATCCCATATTTTATTAGAAGCTACATCCGCTGAATTAGAATTATAGGACTGCTCGTCAAAATTCATCGGTCCTGTACTGTTCACTTGTATATCTGTATTAAAATCCTTATTATCCATAAGCAAACCCTCCAATCAAAAAAAAGAACCCTCTCTCAGTATTTTACTGAAAGAGGGTTCTTATTTGGTGTCAATTTTTAACACATCCATATGTTTCTCAACATATTCTCTAAATCTTGGAAGAACTATTCTGATCTCACCACGAAGGTAGATTCAAAAATTATATTAATTTATGTGTTTTTATACAATTAGGCAAGTTTTTATGTGTTTTTATACAATTAGGCAAGTTTTTATGTGTTTTTATACAATTATATACAATTGTATATAATCTTATATATTTGTATAGAATCTTATACAATTTACTTTTTTCATATAGAATCGTATATGCAAGACAGAGAACCGTCCCCTGTCTTATCATTCATTTTCTTCTTTAATTCCTCATACAACAAATCTATCTCTTTCTTTACGTTTTCACTAACGTAACCATTGAGCAAAATCTCTGATAGCACATATTCTTTATCATCTTCTGCCAAGACTACAATCCTATATTTTCCGTTATTTGTTACTCCATAGGTTGGCCTGTCTTTTAGCATTTCACTGTTGGGTGGTTCTACTTTTTGATTTGTCACCTTCTTTATTTCATTATAACGAAATGCAGTCTGGTTAAACTTTAGATTACCAATATCGCTTGAAAAACCGACTATAAGATTCTCAGTCATATATATGTGAAGGATTGGAAACCAAATCGAGGTTTCTTCGCTAGCTTCTTTATCTATCTCATTTGCAGTTATTCCACTGAGTGATTCAATCTTCCTGGACATAACCAGCTGACCCACATTAAATGCCAGCAGTATCAAACCAAAGATGGTAAATATTCCTCCCAATATAAAACCAAGAGAATATGGAGCAGAAAATGGCGAAGCACTTGAAGATACTTCCGGAATAAATAATATAAGGCCAATCGCAGCAAAGAAAGCCCCAGTTATTGCCAGTCCAATTTGAAATGAATATAGAGATCTTATGTTTTTATTCTTATATAACACTTTAACTTTATGCTTCCTTTACTTTCTGATGTACTTCTCATCAGGTTTATAATCATCACTCACAAAACGCTCCACTGTCATATGAAGATCATACTTATCACGCAGTTCAGCAATCTGTTTCATCATAGGTGATGCGTGATGTGCATCTATAGCAGCCTGATCAGTCCAGGAATCAATAAGCAGTATTGTTTCAGGATCATCAAGGGGCTGAAAATATTCATATCGAAGATTGCCCTCCTCTGCTCGTATAGCAGCTGAAATGCCTGATGATTCCATTTCCTCAGCAAAAGCTCGGGCATTTCCATTTATTCCAGTATAATAAAGATTTACTGTTATCATAAGGTCTCTCTCCTTAATACATTTTATACAAATTGTAACACTATCAACAATCTTATGACTCAGGCTGTGCACACTGAATCATCGGATTATCGACGAGTTCAAGTCTTATCTGTGGCACATCTAATCCTAAAGCTTTTATATTCTCTATAGCTGAAGTTAGATATTCTTCAGCATTGGAAGCTGAAATGTCTCCCCCATTATTCTTAATTGTGGCTGACTGTAGATTAACCCCCAACTCGCTAACAACTTCAGAAAAATCTCTTTTTTTCCTTATTGCTTCAACAACACTTCTTAACTGGAAATAACCATAAGTCATTACATTCATAAGTGCTTCCGTACCCCAGATGCGCTCAAAATACGATATAAAACTACTGTCTTCCGGAACAGGCGATGGCATGTTCTCAATCACAGGCACAAGAATTGATTGTAATTCTACCAGCCTATCCAACTCACCAATATATCGGTAATAACTAACTGCAAATTCATTCACATACATTTCTTCCTGAACAGGCGTCATCTTTATACCATATTTTTCTACAAGGCAATGCCCCAACTCGTGTACCAGATTGTACCAGTGAAAATACAGATCAAACTTATATTGTATATTGTCTTCTCCAAGCAGCTGCTTATACCCTATCTGTTGTTCTTCATTGCCATTTTCATATTTCCCTGACATTATCACATAATTCATTTTCTTTCTTCCCTTCACAATTTCTTCCACTTATACAAACTGTTTTAATATCAGCAACAATTTTCGACGTTTCCTTCGTTTTTGTTGCTTTTTCTTCCTTTTTATGACTTAATTTCATCTTCCTCAGCAACATTTTTCGACGTTTCATTCGTTTTTGTTGCTTTTCTCCCTATTTCCCATCTGGAAAGCTGGTGAACACGCCTGTTTCGACTTCTGGATAGCCATACTTTTCCTTAGCATCTGCAAAGGCTTTGATCATAAATACCATATTTCTCGCAAGATTCCTCATGGTCTGAAGGCCCTCAAGATCCTTCTTAACATCCTCTGCAGTATGACCGTGCACCTGATTCCAATATGTACTTGGAGCAAGAGGCATACCACCAATAGTAAAATATTTATTAAGCACATCAAATGAAGCTGTATTCCCTGCTCTTCTGCAGCTAACAACAGAGGCTCCAACCTTCATATGCTTTGAAAAAGATGTGCTGTAGAATAGTCTATCTGCAAATGCAAGGAGAGTTCCATTTGGCGAACCATAATATACAGGACTTCCAAGAACAAGGCCATCAGCCTCTTCAAACTTTGCAGCCACCTCGTTTACAATATCATCAAAGACACATTTACCTTTTCCAGAACAGGTACCACAGGCGATACACCCACGTATATCCTTATTACCAATCTGGATAAGCTCTGTCTCCACCCCTTCTTCATCGAAGATCTTAATCATCTCCTTGAGGGCTGTTGCAGTACAACCATCAGTATGCGGACTTCCATTAATAAGTAATACCTTTGCCATATTTCCTACCTCCTAAATCAACTACTCCTTTTAGGTTTAAAGGCTATTATTGTTATAACAACACCTACAAGTGCCGTTACAGTTCCCGTGATCAGCATCTGTTTGATGCCTAGGTTATCGAGTATCACACCACTTATCAAATTGGAGAAAACTCCACCAATAGTGATCGCACTGGTTACAAATGCCTGTCCCTTTACCTGGTCAAGCTCTGACATATTGCTGCTCACATAATACGCAGCCGCAGGTATGAAAACCGCATAAGCAAAGAGCTGGAAGGACTGGCTTACATACATCCCCACCATATTTGTGGCAAAAACAAGAATCAGAATCTTGATGAAAAATGCTATACCAGAGATAATCAATAGTCTATTAGAGGTAATCTTTTTAAGGATGATACCTATCATTGCCATAACCGGCAATTCCAGAATCGCCTGCAGAAAGTTGGAATAACCCAGTTCCTTCTCTCCGCCACCAAGTGAACGGATTATCTGGATCATAAAGTCATTTATCATATTGTGGGCGAAGAAAAAACAGATAGTTCCTAGCAGGAATAAAGAAAATGCGGGATAAGTTCGGATGAAATCAAAGAGATTGTTATGTGCCACTTCATCAGAATCTATGTCTCGTTCATTTACTGAATCACTATCAGCACCATTTTGCACATCTTTTTTTCCATCTTCTGTTTTCTTATCAGACATCTTAAATGTATACACTATAACAGCCGAAAGAAGCATGGACACGACATTGATAACCAGTAGTAATCCAACGCCTCTCCTCGCCACTGCTCCGCCTACAAAAGCCGATGTAACTGCAAAGCTGGCGGATCCAAGCCCTCTGGCAAGACCATAATATATATTATAGCCAGCTTTCTGATACTCGAAGCAGAGCGCCGTCATCACAGGTTGATAAGTAAACTGAACCATATATATGATCACATAGACTATAAAAACAAGAACCTTCTTATCATCAAAAAGCATAAGAAGGATTGAACCTAGAGCAATTATCATTACAGAGATAAGGATAAACCGCCTATTGGTAAGCGGCCCTGGTTTATCAATAATACCAGCCACTATCGGCTGAGATATGGCTGATAATATATTAGCTACCGCCAATAAAATACCCACTTCAGTATTCGAAAACCCTCGATCCAGCAGATAAAGGGCTGCCAGTGCATGTATCGTGCAAAATGCCACGAAATACGTAACATTTATCAAAGTATACCTAATCGTCCAACCAACACTACTCTTCATAATACTACTACCTTTACTACTTAACTAACAAGACAGGGGACGGTTCTCTGTCTTCTTTTTAAGACAGGGGACGGCTCTCTGTCTTATACAACGATTTGTCTTATATTCTCCCAATCTAGGCATCTTCTATAATTGGGATTTGGAAACTCACACGCCCTGTTCCAAGGCCTGTCAAAAACCAGCACCTTGAGATCAGGCAGATGATCAAAAAACTTAAATGCACTCGGAGAATCCTCCACTGCAAAATCGAATTGCATTTTATAATAGTCATCTAATTCCAGGCTGAACTCCAGATTCTCATAGAATCTTTCCCTGCCATATTTGTTCAGACAATATAGTCTTACATTCTTGAGGTTGTGTTTATCAAGCCACTCTCTGGATGGTTCGTAGGCACTATATGGGCGACCAGTGATGATCGAAACATCGTGTCCAGCAGTAATCCATTCATTAATAACCTCTGATGCGCCAGGAGTTTCTTCGTATGAAAGAAGAACCTCTGGTTGATGCCCTCTTACCATAAACTGATCAAACTGCTCAGGCGTTAAATCAAAGGATTTATCTAATTCAAAATATCTAATATCATCATATGGAACATTCTTTCCAAACATTTCTATCGCAAGACTCGAAAACGACCTGGCCGTTTCACACAGACAATCATCGAAATCCACATATATCTTCATCATCTTCCTCCAGTGAGAATAAATACCTGTCACTCTTACAAATCTATTACCTATTGTAACACATTCATAACAGCGAAAGGTACCAACTATAAGAAAAAATATGAAAATAAAAAGGGCGTTACAAGTATTACACTCATAACGCCCTTTTTCCCGTCAGTTAGAAATCTTTATTACGTTTCTTCCTTTAACCGTTTTATTCTCCGCTTACCACGAATAATCGCTACCAGAAGGACTGCTCCTGCCCCAAGGAAAATACCTATCGGAAGCCAGATTCCAGTTGGGATAATCGCTGTACAATTATTTACTACACTGAGCGATGCATTCTCAGTCATCTTTACTGACTTTACAAATACCTCTTCAGGATCACCATCATTAAGTTTAAACGTAGTAGTATATTCTGTTGAAGGTATTTCAGAAATAGTAACCTCTGTATCCGTCGGAACAAATATGAATACTTTTTCATCATGCTTTAAAGTAAATGTATCTCCTGATACTAGCGGCATCGCTTGCGATACACCATTCTTTGACCATTCGTATTTATCACCCGTCGCTCCATCTGTTTCAAATGTAAATGTAAAACTCTTAGTTTTGTTACCCATATTACCAGTAACAGTTTTTGAAACCGTAAGTATCTTATCATTTGTCTCTCTTGTATTCGGAACGCTCAAGGTGTAGATAAAGCTATCATCAGTCTCTACAAGCACACCATGATAAACATCAGAAATAAGCGTTGGCTTTCCAAGAGGCGATATCTTAAAGATAATATCCTCCGTCAGCTTTGTATAACCAGCAGGAGCCTGTGTTTCTGTAAGGAAATAGACAGAGCCTTTTTCTCCAGGCTTAATTATCCTGTTGCTGCTTCCTCCGCAGATATCAACCACACCATTCACTGTTGTAAGATCTTCAAACCCTGTCATAGGATCCTTATTCTTTACATATCCGCTAATAGTGGTGTTAGCTTGCTTATATAAAGCAAAATGTGCCTCACCAAGTTTAAGCTCTGTATCAGCACTATCCGTCTTTTCAATTCGGAAATTAAACTTTTTATTATAAATATCAATATAAGCTGTTATACCCTTGTCACCAGGTTTTTCCTTAACCCAGTTATTATCAGCTGCATCCTCTTTACCCCAATCAGTTGTACCATCTTTATAATATAGAGACACTGTATCATCAGTATTTACTATAAAACAGAACTTCTTTTGAAGGCCAACATACCCATCAGGAGCTGATGTCTGAGTAAGTGTATATAGTGAATCATGCTGGAAGTTATATAGCATATTCACTATTCCATCTGCATCAGAAGTGAACTTACCAACCGTATTACCAGTACTATCAGAAAGTGTAAAATTACCGCCCTTCAGCGGAACATTGCTGTTCCAATTGAATAATCTTATTGCGACTCCGCCTTTACGAGTATTGGTAATAGTATCTGTACGAGTAGAGCCATCAAATGTTCCCTTTTCATAGGATACGGTATACTCATATTGCTTGTCCCTGTCCTCCCCTTCAGGAGTAGCCTCCTTGGTTCTTGTTGCCGTAAGATTTATTATCTGGCCTTCATTTAACGGTGTTATGGTATCATAGCCCGAAACTGTTCCATCATCAGCAACAACCGGATTACCTGTCAGCACAACCTCTTTGGTTTCATATCCATTAAAATCTGTTCTTTCTGAACCGTCTTTTTTCTTTTCCAATGAAGTCCAGAAATAATATGCTGAGGTCTCAGGTGATTTTATCTCTCTAACTGAGCCATCCAGAAGTGCACCATCTACATAAACAGCAACATACACAGTATCATGCCCAGTAGTAATATCAAGATCACTCCACTTCTTTTCTACGGTAAAGCCATAACCTCTTCTATTAACAACTGACATCTGTGGATTCTCATCAACAATGACTCTGCCTACATTTATTGGATTATTGTTATAACTGATATACGATGGGATCGGCTGAGAATGTCCTTCCGCGTCTATCTTTTCACCCATCTCACACGTATATTCTTTTAGTCCATATCCAGGCTTTATATCTTCAGTAACTTTAAAAATCGTACCAACTGGAAGTCCCGGAACAACTATAGAATAACCCGAAGGGATATTGGATATAGCACCAAAACCAGAGGTGGTAAATGCAATATCATCTATATGAAGGCCATCAACTTTATCTTCTTTTACATCATTAATATTTTGCTTTGTATACTCAAGTGATGTCTTTTCAAAATTACCTGTTGCTGAATTAAAGACGCATATTTTTTCATCTGGTTTAGGTGAAAGAACATAATATTTATACATATTAGCCAGTGGCATCTTGTCAGCATCTACATCTACAGAAGAAAGACTAAGCCTGAAACTAAATCTTCCATCATCATCTGTAATCTCATTATTCTCTTCATCCACAAGCTTCTTTGTAATCTTAAGATCTTTTATAACATTATCATTTACATAGTTTTCAAATGATATTGTCGGTTTATCCTTAGCAGTATTTAGTTCAGAAGAATAACTGAACAATCCACGATTTTCCTGTATTTGTGATTCCGGAACGTCCGCCCCATTAATACGAACACGTTCATAAACAGAACTATCAACCGCACATTCAACAATCCTGTAGCTGATCGTATCATCTGGAAACGAAATCTCTGCATTTTTCGTAGGATTTATGAAGAATATATCACTATAGGCTTGCTCATCGGTGAATCCAGGAGGTCTATATTTTTTAACATATGTTACCGGTTTATTTGAATTCTGATAAGTCACACCATACCTAGGATCTGAGTTATCTAAACGATTTTCTTTCACCTCAATTCCATCATCGATTGTGTAGTAAATCTGGAATGGATACTCCAAAAAATCTTCATCTACTGAATCAGCTCCCGGGCCTTCAATTGTCTTTGATACAACAACATTTCCAGGAGTAACAGCAGCAAGGTTAAATTTCATATGAAGATTAGAGGCACCTGCTCCTCTTTCCATATAGAATACTCGCATTGAATGAGTCGTATAGTCCTTAAAAATATATTGACCTTTACCATTGTCTTCAAATATTTCATCCAACTTGGCGTCTATATCAGTTACACCTCTAGCCTCATAGTTTTCTCTAAATATATCCTTTAACGTTGTAGTTGTTTCTGTTCTCGATTCGTTACCTGCATCAACTAAACTATATAAAACCTCACCGGTTCTAAAATTAATACGCCCACGTTCAGCACTGTGAGTTCCACCAAGATCTATGACAAGCTCGCCATCTACATAAAGCCAGAAGTCATCATCACCTGTAAAGTCAAATATTATATCATGTCCCCACGAATCCAAACCATTGGCAGTCTGTACAAAGCTGGCACTCATCTCCATTCCAAAGAAATAGTTAACGTTACCTTGAATTAGATGAAGGCGTTCATATTTTCTAGGATCATCTTCAGCAAGTTTTCCCACTTCTTCTGTATTATTTCCAGCAAGAGCATTCATTCCATAAAGATTATATGGACTTGCCGAAGAGTAACTACCAGCTTTAATTGTGTTATATGGATAAAACTGTCCATGCTGTAACGTATGCTTGGTCGTAGCATTTGTAGTACCAAGCTCTTTATATACTGTAAAATCGCCACTAGTTTTGCCATTTAAAGTCGCATAGTTCTGACAGCTATCGAACTCAAAATATCCACTGGAATTATAAACGCTCTCTATGAACAGATGATTAACATCCTCTGCATTTTTATACATATCCTTAAAAGACTTATTAGTTGTCTTAATAGTCGGATATCCATCATCTTTATTACCATTCTCATCTTCTGTATATATTAAATCAGTATATAACAAGCCTTGTGAGTTGCTAAAATCTCCATTAAAATAATCTTTTGTTACATCAGTTTCAGCAAGTTTTGATGAATTACCATTAAAATCAAACATCTTCATGGTTATTCCATACTGACTATTATCAATTGTTGCTACTTCATTAAGCCTATCGCTGACATTTAGTTCCTCAAGCACAGCAAAATAAAATGGAACCGCAACAGACTCTGAACAAGGCACCAGCTTTTTCTTTTCATCATCTGGCTTTAGACCTATATAAGCGTAATGAGTAGTATCCCAGGCAAGTATATCACTGTAGAATTCCCCATCACGTCGTCCATTCATGTTTATGCCGATCGTACTGTCAGAAAGAACCTGATTACCCTCTAACTGAGGAGCAATATACTTCTCAGAGTATGGATTATATAATTCATAATAATAATTTGGTTCTTTAGTTACTTTATCAAGATACTCAGTGAATTCCCACTCAAGCGAGCCTGTACCATCACCCAGCCACAGAATCTTTCCACCACTGGCATAAACCTGAAACAAGGTTCCATTATAATCAACAGCATACATATCATACTGTTTTGTTTCCTCATTCCATATACGGGTATATACTATAACCTTTTGGCCATCCTTAGCTTCGGAAATACTAATTCTATTTGCTGTATAAATAATATAATCATCTTTAGAAAGAGTCGTAAAGTCCACAAGGTTCAACCAGGATTTATCTGATGGTGTTGAAGACATAACAAAGCTTGGTGATAAATCCTCACCACTTCCCTGTACATATGTAATATATTTACCATCTGATTTAAGCTGTATCCTTCCATTGTTATCAGCAATAACCTTAAAGGAAGATGCAGCTTCTGCAGAATCAACCAGCTGCAGATCATTTCCATTTACAGATAGATAAACTTCTCCATCTTCAGTTTCACCAGAAAGCTTATATTGATCCCCTCCTACCAGATGGAATGTCCATCTCGTAATTTCACTTCCTTCATCCACATAAAGAGTCACGCTATCATGATCAGTTGTTTTATGTGTAACAAGCTGAATAAGCGAATGAACATTATCATCCTCTGCCACAAGAGCATATCCATGTGTTCCATTGGTATAATTCATAAGGCCATAGGTCTTACCGTCTAATTTATAGTAATCATTCGGCACCAGATATGTATCAGCATATAATACTTTAATAGAGCAATTAACAGCATTATTTTTATCCGTATAAAACCTGACACCATCACCACCGTTAGAATGCTGAAGCCATTTACTTCCTTCCGAACTCTTAAAATAAAACGTATCAGGGTAATCAGTACTACCTGTCTTAGTTATTTCAAATTTTGTTTTCTTGGTTTCACTTAATTCAATCAGATTACCACTTTTATTATTGATATAATAATCAACACCATCAATTTTTGTACAAATATAAGCTTCAATAGCATTGTCCTTAACAACTATATCCTTAAAATACCATACAGCAGCATCACCATGCGTTTTACACTCTATAAATGCATCATTTACATTAACCGCCTCAGTTATATAACCGTTCTTATAACCTAAGAAAAATCCAGAAGCAGCCCTTTCTGTACTAAACTCATTAAACTCTTTCAATTGATCAATATCACCTGGATCAAATGCTTCTGGCCCCTCAACTATCTCATAAACACTAAATCCAGTTGCACAAAAACTAACCTTGCCGTCTTCCACGTCAAAGTCCATTATCTTCTCTCTGGAACCATCATCCTTGATATGCCAAAGCTGAATGTCCGAATCTGCCATAATATCAGGGTTATGTATTTCTACTGCAATAGGATTCTCTACACTTGGCTGATATTCTTCCTCTTCATCCCTGATTGTGATATCGTATGCAGCAACTACTCGGCCTTCCGATTGCTCATTTGCATCTGTCTTTGTTGCAGCATCATCTTCTAATTCTGCATTTGTCTCTGTTGCATCATTATATTCTAATTCTGCATCTGTCCTTGTTGCATCATTATATTCTAATTCTGCATTTGTATCTGTCGCATCACCCACGTCAAGGTCATCTGTTAAGGACATTTTATCTGTAACATCAACAGCCTCAGCAGTTGCGTCCTTTGGCATCATACCATCAAGTATGACTTTGCTTTCTCCAGCCTCTTTAGGAGATAGTTCAAAGTTTAGATGACGCAGTCCACTATCCTTTACAAGAGCAAATCCTGTAACGTCACTTTCTATCTCACAAGGGGCTTCTTCTTCAGCAATATCATCGATAATCACATCCTTTAGCTCATCATCTTCAACACTGTAGATAGACATACTTTCACGTGGAAGGAGACTAACCATTTCATCCTGCTCAGCCTTAACAAAAAGAGTCTCTTTAGATTTCTTGTCACGAGAAATGATCTGATAGTTCTCCACTATCTCCAATCCTTCGTCAGTCTCAATCTCAGCATCGGTTTCAGTTGCACACACAACTTCAATTTCAGAATCTTCAAAAGAACTAAGTAGTGACACCTCTGCAGTCTCAGTTTTCTCAGACATCACCTCATACAAAGAAGCCTCCTGCTCTTTTTCTTCAAATGCCATAGTTACAGGACCAAATGTAGAAATTAAGAGTGAAAGCACAGCAAATCCGCTTATTATTCTGTTTTTTAGCGAATGTCTCAAATCTTTATATTTCCTTCTTCCTCATTATTGGAATATTTTACTGCTTCTCTTATCTTTGCTCTGACAACGATAGCAATTCCAGCCAGAGACATAACAACCATCAGGATCATAAACAGAAACAAGGTCTTATCCTCGGTCAAAACACCCTTCTTAGACACATCTGCAGGTTCCGCTTCAGTGGTAGCCTCTCCTGATGGTTTAGGAGCCTCCTGCTCTGTTGTCTGCTCTGTAGAGGGCTCCTGAGTATCTTCACTATAATCAATATTCTTAAACAAAGCGCCATCTGTCGGTTTCGTATCCGAATCAGCGTAGGTGATAGACACTGAATAATTAAGCTTTCCATTGCTATCTGAAGTCACAAACACGTGAACCTCATACTTTGCATCATCATAGGTGATTCCCTTTTCAGTTCCTTTCTTTTGATACAAAATATAATTATAGGTTCCTGGTTCAGTAAGAGTGATCAAGAACTCTCCATTTCCTGATCCATCAATAATAATAGTATCTCTATCTGGAACAGGGATTGTGTCTGACTCAGGTTTTATACATATTTCATAACTGTTATTCTTAAGACCAACTGTTTTTTGACATACAAATGTAATGCTTGCTTTTACTGCGTCATAATTAAAGGCAAGAAGCACATTTCCAGGCCAAAAAACACATAAAAAGCCCAGAACTATGAGGGAGGCCAATAAAGCCCTCCTCATAGCTGAGCAAGAATGAATACCTTTATTTAATTGTTTCGATTTATAGTTTATATTCATAGATATTTCCTAATTTCTAAAATCGGAACAATAACGATCTAGTCCTCGTAAATATAGCAGAACACAAGCAGCCTGTTTGTAGAGACTGGCTCTGTGCAAGTGGAAAGTGTAAGTATATGATCACTTTTATTAATGGAGGTATTATAAACTTCGGCCTCATCCTCGATCAGTCTGGAGATTTCCTCCAGGCTTACAGGATCCAAAGCCTTTTTCTCATATACATTCACCTTCATGGATGCAAATATTCCCAGTTTATAAGACTTGCTGCCATCACGTCCCACTATCAGTGTTCCCGTACTGTGCTCCTTTAGATAATCCTTATCAAGAAAATCATCGAGCGCTCCGAACATTACACCATACTCCATATGATGACCATATAGGATCGAATAATCATCACTGAAATCAGCAGTATTTCTACTATCCAGGAATATGCTTCCGGACAGAGAATACTCACCGTACGGGTTTACATTCAGGTATTTCATATTGTTGTCTCCCTGCATAACAGGGAAATCAATTGTCGTATCATCAACAGTTACCCAGGCAACATAGTACTCTGTAAATGGTGCATTTTCAGGCACCGCATTTCCAGCGACTGGCTTATATTTCAAGTAACTGTCATCATCGGCTTTATTGAACACGTACCATGCATCATAAAGCCCATATATTACTATAAGAAGCGCCACAAGAAAGACGACTAACATCAGTTTCTCGTATATGATATTCATCCATATCCAAAAACGCTTCATACTTTATCCATCCTAAGAATTAATCATCCTCATATCTTCTTCTCGAACGTGTTCCAAAGAATACGAATCCGATGACTGCTATAATACCAACCACAAGAAGTCCGGCAGCTGAAATGATAACGCCAGTTGGAATTACACCATTCTTTGTATTAATATAACCAGTTTTTATATCTACTCCCTGAGCAATAGCTCCAGATGTGGCATCCTTAAACTCAAGGCTTCCAATTGTAAACTTGTTACTTGCACTTGTTGCAGCTTGTTCATATCCATCAGTTGAATAATTCATTTCTTCAACATCATAATTAGCTCCCGTCGGAACACCTTGAAGCTGAACATACTGACCACCCTGAAGATAGAAAACGGCTGTAGCAGATCCATCAGAAAGGGTTGTAATCTTATCAGGATTCGTATACGTTGTTGCACCACCTGTCAGATCAGCAGCTTCTATAGTTGTAGCACCATTAACATCACTTGATATTGCAGATGTTGTATAATCACCAGCGACATTAATAACTGTACCGGCTCCAGCTCTAGTTAATTTTATTTCAAATCTAAAATATTTATCCTTTGAAGCCTGATTACCAATTATCTTCTTTCCTACATATATTCCCTGTGAAGGAAACTTATTAACGAAAGAATTACACTTATCTCCTTTTTCAATTCCTGCTTTTTGAGATGGTTTTGTTGCAGTAGTATCCTGTACAGTTGTTTTACTCTGAGGATCTGTGAGTGTTCCATAATACATTACATATGATGCAACCTCTAAAGTTCCATTATTATCAATAACATTTACATCAAGTGTTCTTGTGTTTTCAGTTTCATATGTAACATTTGATGGTGTAGTTGTATTCTCAGTAATAATATATCTATAGACTCCAGGTTCACTAAACGTTACACCTGAAAAATCTATTGCAACATCTGTTGAAGCATATCTATGATCCGTATCATTTGCTATTCCGTCATCAGCAACACCAGCAGTTGTTGTCTGATTGGCAGTAAAAACTGCATCTCCTACTGAAGGACTACCTGTAACTCTGGCAGTATCATCACCTGCATATACAGGAAGATTATTAGCGTTTCCAGCTGCGGCAGCACCAGCTGCTATACTGTAAGTAAATGTAAGAGCAGGGATATTAGTATCATTTGGCACCACCAAATACTTAGTAAACTTAGCAGTTGTTGCATCACCCGAAGCAGGCGGATCATACTTGTCAGCTGCACTTACAACAGTACCTAATAATAGAACAGTCATCATTGTCACTATTATTAACGTCAATAGTTTCCTTGTTTTCTTTTGTTTCATTTTTGTATACCTCCATATACTGCTTTATTTAATTGTAGAAACCTACAAATAATTACTATATTCCACGCATTCTAAGAACCAGTATCACCTTGCCATTTGTTTCTGTCTTACTTATTCCTCCGTAAGTCCTGCTGTCTGTAATATCATCTCTATAATCATTGAGAACAAAATACGTATCATTGGGAACAGAGTAAGGAAAAGAAATCGAAGCTCCCTCCGCAGTAGTTTCATAAACAGCATCATCATAAGCTCCATATCCGTTGATGATAATATGATTATCACTCATATCAATAACATCACCGGGCATCGCAACTATCCTGCCAAACTTAATCTTTCCATCCTTCTTGTATGCTATTTCATCACCCAGCTTAAGTTTTGCAAGCTTATACGTAAGACATAGATCTCCATCCTTTATCATGGGATAGGATGAGTTGTTATGATTCACATAAACCCCGGCTACGAATACAAGCAACAGTGCTACTACTAATGCAGTTATTCCGATCTTTATGAAAAACTCAATAGCATAGCTTACTGCTGTCTTCTTTTTCTTACTCTTCTTGCTATTCGCATCACTATTTTGTTTTTCATTTTTTTTACTCGAATTATTACCACTTGGGTCATTTTTATCTTCAGTTTTATTTACTGTACTTTTCTCTTCCACGAAACACTCCCACTACAAGGCATAGCATTTGAGAATACTATATTTTACCATTTAACTATTATTTATGTCAACTTTCTGTCATCATAAAATTGACATATTGGTCAATCACCAAAAGAGAACCGTCCCCAGCTGGTGATATCACCAATTGAGGACGGTTCTTGGTTGGTGATTAAATGTAAAAGGAGCCACATATCTGTGACTCCTCACCAGCTTTTACTGTTATAATTATAAATGACAGATTTGCTATTCTAATAGCCGATCTCTTCAAGTACACTATCTATCAGTTCTGCGTTCTTGATGGAGAAATCTGAAGTGATATGAGGCTTCTCGCCTTGAATTATACATCTTGAAAACTGTTCTATCTCGAGGGAATAGTTGTGTGGAACACTTATTTTTCTTTCGATCACTTCATCGCCCACATATACCTTATAGGAAGCCTCACCCTCCTGATTATACTCAACATCAGAACGAATGCTTCCCTTGGTACCATAGATATATAGTCTGTCGAATCTTGCATTGGTGTCTTCTCCAAGGATCATACCAACGTTAAATGAAGCCCTGGTACCATTTTCAAAACGGATCAGACCTGCTGTCGCGAGATCCACGCCTTTATCTGAAAACTCCGCGTCTGCTTTAACGTATGATACATCGGAATCAATCAGTGAAAGTATCATAGTTGTACAGTAGCATCCCAGATCATACATAGCACCACCACCCAGGTCCTTATACAGACGGATATCTTCCTTGTAACCCTGTGTGATAAATGCTGTCTCTATATATTTCACATCACCGATAACACCACCTGCCACATCCTTCTTCAGGCTCTCAACATATGGGCTATGAAGATAGGCATAGGCTTCCATCAGAAGAACACCTGACTCCTCCGCCACCTTAAACATCTCACTGGTTTCGTCAGCATTTAACCCAATAGGCTTCTCACATAGGACGTTCTTCCCTGCCTTAAGCGCCTTGATCACCCAGGGCTTATGAAGATTATTGGGTAGCGGGATATAGATTGCCTGAACCTCTTCATCCTCCAGCAGTTCATCATAGCTGCCATAGGCTTTCTCAAAGCCAAAATCAGCCTTATACTTTTCTGCCTTTTCCAGGCTTCTGCCTGCGATTGCATAGAGCTCGCAGCTTTCCGCCTTGATCATACCTGGTATTGTACCCCATGCTGCCACATTTGCAGTTCCAAGAACTCCCCATTTTACCTTGCTCATAGTATTCTACCTCTTTATATATTCAATATCTTAGTTTCAATATGCTACTATCTAAACTTTTTATGGCAGGAACTTCCCTGCTGAAAGATACAGTTCATACCAATCGTGGTGTGACAGATTGACCTTTGCCGCATCACAAGCATCCTTGATGTGATCAGGATTCATAGAACCTATGATTGCCTGCATTTTAGCAGGATGTCTGAGGATCCACGCTATAGCGATGGCTGTCTTGGATACTCCTTCTCTCTCAGCAAGCTCGCCAAGAGTCTTATTCAGCTCAGGAAAATCCGGATTATCGATAAATGTTCCCCCAAACATACCAAACTGAAGCGGTGACCAGGCCTGAATTGTTATATCGTGCAGTCTGCAGTAATCGAGGCAGTTTCCATCTCTATTGATTGAATAATCAGTCGTCTTGTTGTTCATATAGAGAGCCTGATCTATAAGCTGTGACTGCTCAAGTGACAGCTGAACCTGATTGATCACAAGATTCTGCTTAACATACTTCTTCAGAAGCTCTATCTGCATAGGAACCAGATTGCTGATGCCAAACCATCTTACCTTGCCAGCCTTCTCCAGCTGATCAAATGCTTCTGCCACTTCTTCAGGATCAAAGAGAACATCTGGTCTATGCAGGAGCAGGGTATCAAGATAATCAATCTTTAGTCTTCCCAATATCTCATCTACGCTGGTGAGGATGGTCTCCTTGGTCCAGTCAAACTCATTTCTGTCGAAACATAGACCACATTTGCTCTGAATATATATATCCTCTCTCTTAAGACCTGTGAGCGGGAATGCCTCACTGAAACGTATTTCTGCTTCACCTGCGCCATAACAGGTTGCGTGATCAAAGAAGTTAACACCACAGTCGTAAGCCGTGCGGATAACCTTTGCAGCTTCTTCCTTGGTGAGAGAAGGCATTCTCATACATCCCTGAATGATTCGTGACACATCCTGTGGTCCATTTAATATATTTATTGTTTGCATCTTATAAAACCTCCGATCAAAAAAATATTCTGCTACTATGTAATCTCACATAATAGCAGAATAATGCATATCTCTTAGAAACAAAAGCATATATTTACTGAAAATTGACTATTTTTTGCTAAGAATACTAGAAACTAGATGACCTAATCTATTGGTATAAAACCAGATATAGTCTCTCGCTGGTTTTTCTTGGTTTATCGAAAGTAAATGCATCATATACCGAGCCTCTCACGAAGCCAGCTTTCTTCGCCGCTTCCACAATTTCCTGTGCTGTATACGCCCTTTGCTGATGATGTTCTTTACTTAGTATCCAATCACTACTATCTTTCGTCTTTATATCCAGATAATAATGATGAATACAGGTTTCTTGATCGAAGCTATTCTTCCATATACATTTAAAGCCTGGGCCACGGTCTCTGAAGGTCCTGCCATCTAATACATTCTCGAAGAAGTACCTGGTCTTTAGATCAAATATAAAGACTCCATCCTTTTTAAGATTCTTCTTTACTGAGCCAAATGTCTTCGCCAGGTCATCAGTAGTTAGTACATAATTGATACTATCACATACACTTATTATAGCATCCTGTTTTTCAGGAAGTTCAAAGTCCCTCATATCTCCCTGAGTAAAAACTATATCAGGATATTTCTTGCGTGCTTCCTTCAGCATATCTTCGGACAGATCCAGTCCTGTAACTTTAAAGCCATCCTCGTAGAGAAGTCCTGTCATAGTCCCAGTTCCACAGCCAATCTCTGTAACAGCTGTGGCGGGTGATACTCCTGACTTATACATAAGCATAAGAAGGTACTGCTCCCACTCTTCGTATGGAATGTTGTCCATCATTTTATCGTATAACTTAGCAAATACTGAATATGCCGTCATCTATCTTTCCTCTACTGTGCACAGATTTTATCAAGCTTTACAAGCTTCGGGTTGCAACTATATCTATGCCAGTTCCAGCCACATTACTGACAATAGTATCGCCGACCTTAACTGGAAGGCTGACTACTGCCTTCTTTATATCTTCCATACATTCGAATATTTTTCCCTTTGGAATCGGCTCTTTAGTTTTAACTGGGATGCTGACGCCTTCAACGCTTCTAACAGTAGTCGTCACCATCCTGGTTGGCGCTGTGACCTCAGATATGGCATAATCCCTGCCGCGGTTACAGGTGTTGCCAGTCACCTCGGTTACATTTCCAGCATCATCTAACTCTACTGATAGACTGCACCCCATTGGGCAGCATATACAAACAAACTCTTTATTCTCCATAATCGTCTCCTGCTATACACAGCTACTCTAGTGAGACTGTTACGTCTCCGTCTACCATCTTTATCTTTTCGTTCTTTAGGCAGATATCCTGCATCTCGCTTGGGATCAGAACACGTGTCTTTCTTCTAAGCAGCTCGGTTGAGCCACATTTTATAACAATTGACTTATCCTTATAGACGCCTGTCACCCTGAACTTGATATGAATATCGGAATCACTGTTCTTGTCAAATGTATTCGGAACTGTATATCTCACGCCATCTCTCGCTATAAACTTATACATCTCTTTCTTGTTTAGAGATGCAGTCTGAGATGCTTCATCATTTTCCTGAGATTGCTTACTAATAACATATTCAGCTGCACTTTCACCTGCTATCTTTGACTCAGCTGATACATAATCAACCAGGTCGTGGACGTGAAGAACATTTCCGCAGGCAAAGACCCCGTCAATATCCGTACCCAGCTTATCATCAACAAGCGGACCATTAGTAAGCGGATTTATCTCTACGCCACAATTTCGGGACAGTTCATTTTCAGGGATAAGTCCACAGGAAAGAAGCAGCGTATCACAAGGATACAGCACCTCTGTTCCCTTGATTGGCTTTCCGTCCTTTACCTCGGCAACAACAACACCTTCCAGCTTGTCTTTGCCTTTTATATCAACTATGGTATGGCTGAGAAGGAGCGGTATATCATAGTCTTCAAGACACTGAACGATATTTCGGTTAAGTCCATTGGAATATGGCATAAGTTCAAAAACTGCCGCAACGTGCGCGCCTTCAAGAGTCATTCTTCTGGCCATAATAAGACCTATATCGCCTGAACCGAGGATAACAACCTCTTTTCCAACCATTACACCATCAATATTGATAAGACGCTGTGCAGTTCCTGCTGTATAGATACCCTGTGGCCTGAAACCAGGAATTCCCAGAGCACCTCTCGGTCTCTCACGACATCCCATTGCAAGGACTACAGCCTTTGCCTTAACCTGTTCAACTCCGCGCTCTGGACTAAGGATTGTAACAATCTTTGTGGTATTATCATCGTCTGAAGAATCTTCAAGACTGATATCCATAACCATAGTTCCAGTCTCATACGGAATCCCCAGCTTCTTAACCTTATCTGAATATCTCTCTGCATATTCCGGACCGGTCAGTTCTTCTTTAAATGTATGCAGTCCGAAACCATTATGAATACACTGATTCAGGATGCCTCCCAGCACCTGATCTCGTTCAAATATTATAATTTTTTCTACACCCTTTTCACGGGCGGCTACTGCTGCAGCCATTCCGGCTGGGCCGCCGCCGATGACAGCTATATCGAATTCTCTCATATATTTCACCTTATCATTTAAGTTATACTAGATAGTACCCCTCATCAGTCACCTTCGGTGACAGCTTCTCCCCAGGGAGAAGCCTTTAGTTCTTTGAGATAGAATCTAGTGGGATGTTTAGTTCCTCGCTGAGTATTGCCATAACCTTTGGGCTGCAGAAGCCTGCCTGACAACGTCCCATTCCTGCTCTGGTGCGACGCTTTACCCCATCGAGGGTTGTGGCACCTAGTGGTCTCTTTATAGCATCCCTAATCTCACCTTCAGTAACACTTTCACAGCGACAAACAATCTTGCCGTAGGAGCTATCTGATTTTATCATTTCATTTTGCTGCTCCATTGTTAAAGATGCAAAATGTACTAGCCCTTTGCGAGTCTCGATGTAATCTTCCTTTTCAGGAAGTTTATATTCACAAGAATCCGAGCCATTTTCTCTTGCATCTTCTCTAGCGAATATCCCCTGGACTATATCCTTCACATATTCACCGATGGCAGGAGCGCTTGTAAGTCCTGGAGACTCGATACCTGCAACATCAATAAATCCAGGAACGTCGCTCTCCTCTATAATAAAATCGCCTGTTTCTCCAACTGCACGGAGACCTGAGAATGAAGTGATTGCTTTGTTAAATGGTATCCCTGGAACAGAAAGTGCCGACTTTTCTTTTAGTGATGCAAGCACATCCGAGGTAGTCGCCGTATCTTCTTTATCTTCCAGATTGTCAGCAGATGGGCCTACCAGAAGGTTACCGTGTACCGTCGGCGTAACAAGAACGCCCTTTCCAAGCTTAGTAGGTAGCTGGAATATAGTCCTGGTCACAGTCTCGCCAACCTCTTTATCAAGGAGATGATACTCGCCCCGCCTAGGGGTGATCTTCATTTCAGTGCCAGATACCATATTGTGGATGGTATCTGCATAGACCCCTGCTGCATTTATTACGATCCTGCTCTCGTAATCACCCTTTGATGTACTCACAACAAAGCCACTGTTGTCATCGTTTGCACCAGATCCCATGCTCGTTATATCTGTGACCTCTGTATCAAAGACAAAAAGAGCGCCATTTACATTTGCCACCTCTGCAAATGCTATGGTCATCTCAAAAGGACAAACTATGCCTGAGGTTTTGGCATATAGAGCCGCCACAACCGTCTCGCTGATAGATGGCTCAAGCTGTCTCGCCTCATCTCCAGATATAATCGAGAGGCCTTCGACTCCATTTGCAATGCCTCTATTGTACAGCTCATCAAGACCGCCATGGTCTGCCTCGTCAAAACACAGAACAAAGGCACCATTTTCTTTAAATGCAAAGCCCAATGTATCTGAAAGCTCGTGGATCATCTGGTTTCCGCGAACATTTAACTTTGCTTTGAGAGTTCCTGGCATCGCATCAAAGCCCGCGTGGGCTATTCCGCTATTTGCCTTGCTAGTGCCCTCACAAAGATCCGTCTCCCTTTCTAAAACAAGCACTGATAAATCGTACCTGGATAACTGCCAGGCTATGGCAGAGCCAACCACTCCGGCTCCCACAATTATAACATCATACATTCTCAGTCCCTCCAATAAAAACGAATAATAAACTATATATTATTAGATTACTTGGTATTCGCGGATAACCCAGTCGTACTGCTCCAGATAGATATCCGTTCCACACTGTGGACATTTGCGTCCATTTAAAAGCGTCAGGCTGGAACCACAGCCTCTACATTTCATAAGTCTTGGGCCACAAACTGCCTGGGTCTTACAAGAAGCAAACTTGGATAATAAAAGCTTCAGCTCCTCTCTACGCTTCTTAACCTTTCCATCTTCAAACTCGGTGAGAATCAGGCTCGTCTCCACCTCTGCATACTGAATACCATTACTTACAAAATAATTCTTGAGACTTATATATTCAGTACTCATATCGATCACATTCTCATATAGTTCTATATGATCTCTTATATCATATGTGGTAAATGCATTTATCTGATCTGGAGTCTCTGCATAGTGAATAGACGCCAGTTTATTCAGAAGGCCTGAATAGAACATATTTACAGAAAACAGAGGATCCTCATTCCGAACCATATCCTGAACTCTGGAATCATCTCTTGCAACATTTTGAAGCTTCGTAAGTGTTTTTTGAGATGCTCTGTTTGCGCTGGCACCAATCTGAACAAATGGAAAGATGATGAAGTTATATATTAGAACTATGAAAAATGTAAATGCTGCCGCTGTAAAAAGAATCGCAAATATGATGCTCAGAACAGTCATAATCGGACCTGTACCCACCTCATTAAAGTCCGTGGATGATAGACCTACAATCGCAGCGAGAATTGTAAATACTATCATGCTTATTACAGAAATCCAGATATTCATCATACTTCTGACACTTTGATACTTGGCATACTGCACCTCGTAATCGGAGCGAAAAGAAAAGTCAGAAACCTTCTGATACATATCTTCAACCATAAAAAGAGTACCACAATAATCACAACCATCCAGCAGACTCTCTCTTGTCTGTGTAGCGCCACAATTTGGACAGATCATTGTGTCAGGACCAACCTGCTTGGCATTTATCACTGTATAATAAGCTATCTCTCTATTAAGTTCACGGTGAAGCGGTCTCCCGTCCTTAAGATACTGAGTTTCAGCCTTGATATTCTCGCTCACCTCAGTGATCTCGTATTTCCCGTCAAAAAACTGATTCTTTGTTACAGCAGCTTTTCCGTATTTTTTTCGAATAGTGAAATAATTAACTATAATTCCAAGCTTTCTAAGCCTGTTACGTCTGAACTCTAGGATATTGCGATAAATCTGGGTGATTTCATTTTGAACTGGAGAATTCTCCATTGGGGCATTATTTGAAAAGAACTGAGCATAGTCCCGTCTAAAAGCTGTCAGACTCTGTTCAAAAGCATCCTTATCAGGTTCAGCCTCAGAATCGATCAGAAGCGACTTTGAAAAATCCTTCTTAAATGAAGCTAATACGCCACTCTCCTTAAAGTCAGCCTTCAACTCGTCAATTGACATTTTAACAAGAACAACACCAGCCACTACAAAAAGCAGAGCAAAGATAACTGCAAATATAATACTTGCTATAGTAAAATCAGACTCAGTGAATGACATCTCCACCATTCCTAAGCCAACCAAAACAAGCAAAGCCCCGCCAAAAAGTTTCCCCAGTTTCTTCATCAAATCCCCCTTCAAATCTACATATTATATCTGGCGTTAGAAATACATATTGGAGACCTTCTCGCGACCAATATTAGTCTCCATATCGTGGCCCGGATAAACCTTGGTATCCTCTGGGAGTGATAGAAGCTTCTCGCTGATATTCTTGATCAATGCCTCACCATCTCCAGTTGGGAAGTCAGACCTTCCAATACTTCCGCAGAATAAAGTATCACCGTCAAATAGCATTTTAAGCTCCTGAATATAGTAGCACATACCACCTATGGTATGGCCAGGAACCTCGATGCAATGTATCTTAAGTCCAATAAGTTCTATATCCTCATTATCCCCAACTGTCCTGTCCACCTTTATTGATAAAGGACTTCCAGTAAATCCGTAAGACAGATTGAGATCAGGATTGGACATTATGATCTCTTCATTTTTTCCGATGATCACTTCGATATCCGGATATTCACTTCGCACCTGCTCCACTGCATCTATATGATCAAAATGTCCATGTGTGAGAAGCAGGGCAACAGGCTTAGCCCCACTGGCCTTGACAAACCTCAGGACCTGCTCTCCACGGCCAGAAGCATCCACAAGGATTGCCTCCTTTGTGTCCTCATTTATAAGTGTGTAACAATTCGTCATCACCGGGCCATAAGACCCGTACTCAAGTTTATATGACATACCTCTCTCCTTTATCTTTCATCTATACACTAGATTCTATACTTATGCCTCTAACTTTTTTACTTATGTTACTATACTCTTGCTTCTATATCTGAAATAAGCTTCAGTGTTTCTTCTGGAGTCTTGTAATAAATCGCAGTTCCACCATTCATCGTCCAGTCCTTAATATTTCGTTCCAGATCATCGATAAGAATATAGCCTTTGCCCTTGCAGTAATTCTTTTTCTCCGCTGCGTAGGTGATATTTACTACAACCTCTGGACCAAAATATCTCTCGATCCATTTTCTCTTATCATCTCCCGCTTCTGGAACATTTCGCTTAGGCTTCGGAACACCAGTCAGGATCTCACACTTATCGCCATACTTTTCATATAGTGTCCTAAACATTTCTAGTGCTCCTGGCATAGGTTCCAACTTATCATAGAAATGTCCCACTGATCTTACACCATCCCACAGCTCATTATCCTCCTGCTCTGTACGACTGGACTGATCCTTTATCGGAACAGAAGTAAGCTCCGCCAGCCCTCTGTCAAAATCCGCAAGAACACCGTCCATATCAAAATAAATCTTCTCAATCTTCATCTTTCATTCCTCCAAAATGTGCAGTGGGGACTGACCCCACTGCACATAGGTCTGTCCCTTTTTGCACATTATTTTAAGTAGCCGTCTGACTTGAAGTAGTATTCGGTACCATCAATCCACAGGTACTGGGAGTGCGGGCACCAGCCGGATGAATCTTCGTACCACCAGCCCGTAGAGTTCTTGCACCAATGGCCTCCGTAGTACTCTTCAACCCACGCACCGTCAGAACCCAGCCAGCAGCCGTCACGGTATTCACTGTAGTCCATATATCCGTTCTCGGTAAAATAGTACCATTTGCCATCTATCTTCTGCCACTGTCCTGCAGGATACCAGCCAGATGTATCCTCAACCCACCAGCCTGTGCTGTTACATTTCCAGCTAAGGGTAGCTTCGTAGGTTTGAGTTCCGTCTGGATTGTACCATTTGCCATTTATCCATTCACTGCTGTATGTCGGAGCATTACTCGCTGAAGCGCCACCACCGTCTGTACCATTTGCTCCATTTCCAGCCCCCTGATTGCCATTCTCTCCCTTTTCATCAGCCATAGGAGGTTCTGGTTTTGAGCTGTTATTCGAATTATTGTTTCCGTTGCTATTGGAGTCATTATTCGAATTATTGTTTCCGTTGTTATTAGAATTGTTGTTTCCGTTATTATTGGAATCGTTATTCGAATTATTATTATTATTATTATTATTATCGTTATTGTTGTTATCTTCTTCCAGTTCACCTTCGACAATAGTAAAGCTTCCTAAGTAATTTGCCTCCATTGTTTCGTCAAAGATCTTCGCATCATCATTTGAAAATCTTATTGGAAATGTCCCATATTCATTATGATCATTATCTGAGGTAATCAGCTTTATGTAAACCGAATAATCACCCAATTCAAAATCATCCGGAATATCGACATTTAACTTTACTACTGTTTTAGATGCTGAGTCCCAATAACGAGAATCTATATTTGAGGCTAACTCTCCTACACTCGCATCCAGCAAACCAAGATCGTAAGACTTTTCATACTTACCATCAGCACTCTTTATCACAAGAAAAGCCTTCTTCTCTTTGATCAGATTTGCAAAGCCCACATTTTCTATCTCAGTCTCCATAGCAAAGTTTTCGTACTTCGTAGTTTCTTTTGTCAGTTTCACACCTCGAACAACAAAACGGTAGCCTAGATGATTCTGCACATAATCCAGCTCCGAGGTGTTACCATTCGCATAGAGAGAATCCTGACCAGTGAAAGCCTTATCCCTCATTGCCTGAATCACTTTATCATTCCACCCTATATTGAGATAGCTGGTATGAGTTTTGAAAGCCTCCTTTTCCATATAGATAGCATTATTCTGGACATCAGTTGGATGACTGCTATTTTCCTGAAATAAAACAATCTCGCCGCCATACAGCGTATGCTTTGCCTGATTTGAAAGCCAGGCAACCTCTTTATCTCTATTTCTAAATGTCCCCAGGTCATCATACGAACCAAGGTAGCCATCATTGTAAACGCCAACTCTGTAGGACTGTGTGCCAGCGACACTCACATCGCTATCTATACTTCCAATAGCCACACCACTCCATTTTGCGTAAAACTCAGGCTGACGCACGCTAATCGTTATGGACTCAGGCAGAACCTCCAGCCACTTATTTATAACCTTAGACAGGGTCTCATCAGTCATAAGTGTGCTGCTATGCATTTCACCCCATGGACCAAACACGCCACATTCAACTGACGCAATAACATCAGGATACTTAGCAAATATTTCACCAACAGCCTGCTGATTTTGAAGTACTGTATCAATACTAGGCTCCCAAACGCTCTGCTTCTTCAGCACATCATTTCCCTGATCATCCTTTACCCAGGTGTCCTTTGTGTAACCCGAGTAATTCTTATCATAGGCTATTCTTGCAACCGCTGTAGCGTTATTTTCTCTAAGACTCTGAAGAGTTCCCTCTAGTGCTGTAAGCAGATTTGTCGTTGTATCATCTATCTCACAGTCACTGGTTGGGCCGCCATCTTTTCCATTATGATCCGCAAAATCAGACAGATCGATCCTAAGATGCACCAGGGAATTCTTATAGCCTGACATATCCTTAGCGGAGTTTCCATCTCCTCTTGTATAAGATAGACACGTAGACTTATAAAAACCACGATAAGGGTTTACAGTATCGCTAAGTGACTCTTTGTAATTTATATCATTTATCGCTGTTAATTCTCTCGTTGTATGAGCCTTGACACCCTCGGCCTGAACTTCGTCCATCGGGTTATCAACTGGCGCAAAACCCATCCCAAGAGAAACCACCAGGGATGCAGCAACCAAAAAAGATGTAATCTTCCTAAATCTCTTCATATTCCATCCACCTATTTTATACAGTTCGATACAGTTCATAAAAAGTTCACAAAATGTGCAATGGGCGCGTTGTCTGCCAGTGGCAGACACGTTTTTAGCGCCTGAGCGTGAGCGAAGGAAGTCAGACCCCATTGCACATTAGTCGGGTGTAAACGCGGGTAGTTCTTTGGAGTCGTAGTTTGGAGCATTTCGGTTAAATCTTCCGGATGCGTGTTTGTAGTAAAGGATTCCGTCGTCGGTTATTATCAGGGTATAACCCATGGTACTTGGATGGCTCGGAACCTCGCAAGTAAAGCGCTTGGCGTGGGTGCCGTCCTCCAGTGTTCCCTCTTCGGTGGTAATATTTCCTACTCGTGTATCCGGAGCAAATGTTTCCATATAATAGTCCATCAGGAGCAGTTCCTGGATCATCTTTACCTCTTCAGACGTATAGGTTTCCTCTATTGCTTCTGCGTTAAAATACCAAGGTTCACCCTTAACATAGTTTCCTTCAACAAAAACATTTTCCTGAAGTCCTTCCACAAAACCCTGGGTGCCTACCGATATATTGCCTTCCTCTAAGTTGAAATATATATAAGCGGGGGCACCATCAGCATCCGAATCTGAAAACTGCGTATACACTGCTTCTGTATCAGAATTAAATGTCGCTCTTCCACTTATCTCTCCCTCATTGGTACGCCAGTGAAACTCACCCTTAAAATCAAAGCCATCATAGCCAACATTTGTTATAGTTATAGTGGCTGGCAAGGTGTTTTCAACATCCGTACGACTCCATTTTCCTGTAAAGTTTTCTTTTAATTCAGTTAGATCGTACTCCGGCGTGTTGACTGTTCTGAGAAAACTTCTGAGATTATCATCATTCTTGTCGTAATCAAAGGGATACTTGTTAAACTGTGTTCCCGAACCAGCAATATCGCCCTGCTGATAAATAAAGAGACTCATATCCTGCGGAAAGATCAGATAAGTATCTCCAGTATCTGCATCCCGGTGCATACTTATATAATTCATCCTGTCATTTATTAATTCATCATCCACATCCAGAATCGACAGTTCATCAATAAGATCATTATAATCAATGAACTGAGTAGACTTAATCTTACGAAGCTTAATGCTGTAGTTATATCCTGAAATACCACCATAGTAAGTGTCCACATCAGCCACAACCCTTAGCAGGTCTCCATCAGCCATATCAGGAAAGTCACACTCATTAGATGGGATCATCTCCTCTAGAGTCAGATAATTATCCTTGTTTCGAAACTCTATATAGTAATCCTCTGCCCGGAACATATAGAACGACTTGTCCCATTCTTTATATACAGTCATAGAGTCAGAGCCGCCACCCTGACTATAAGGGACCGGCGGATCCTGATTTCCACAGCCAGTAATACAAAGCACCAACACTAACAACAGCGAGTAATATACAAACCTCTTCATTATTCAATTCCCCTAAAATACTTTTAACTAATGTGTAGGCGTACTCTTTATCCACCAGAATAAGCAAACTGCCCAGCAGGCCCTCTCCTACTGAGCAGTTATAATTATAACATATTATACTATATGATGAAATTATCTTTCACACCAGGACTCAGTGTCCAGATGCGGATAAATGCATCTCCAGACCCAAGTCTTATAAAACACTCCTCATCCGTTGGAAATACCCTTCTCCTTCTTATATTCTGCTACATTTGTTTCAAGAACAGTTTTTCTTATCGGAAGAATTCTTCCCGGTGAAACGGACAGCTCATCATAACCCATAGCAAGGAAATCCTTGGTAAGACTAAGATCTGCACCAAGCTCACCACATATTCCAGCCCATGCATTATGTCTGTGAGCCGCGTCAGCAATCATTTTAAGCATCCTCATAATAGCCGGATGATGCGAATCATAGAACTCATCCAGTGACTGATTCTGTCTATCTATAGCCAGAGTATACTGAGTCAGATCATTGGTTCCAACACTGAAGAAGTCCACCTCCTCAGCCAGTTCATCAGCCATCATTACAGCTGCTGGAGTCTCGATCATGATACCCAGCTCAATATTCTTATCATAAGAAATGCCTGCTTCATCCAGCTCTGCCTTAACCTCGGCAACTATCTCCTTGATCTTCTTTACTTCGTCAACAGATATGATCATTGGGAACATGATAGATATCTTGCCAAATGCGCTGGCACGAAGAATTGCACGAAGCTGCGTCTTAAAGACCTCCGGCCTGGTAAGACAGATACGGATAGCCCTGAGTCCCATAGCTGGGTTCTCTTCCTTAGGTAGATTAAAGTAGTCAGCCTGCTTATCAGCACCTATATCAAGCGTTCTGATAATGACCTTCTTGCCAGCGAGAGTCTGAGCAACCTGCTTATATATAGTGAACTGCTCCTCCTCAGTCGGATAATCCTCAGAGCCTAGATATATAAACTCTGATCTAAAGAGACCTATACCTCCGGCATCATTTTCAAGAACAAGCCCCAGGTCCTTTGTATTACCGATATTTGCATATAGATTAATCTTCTGTCCATCAAGTGAAATGTTTTCTTTACCTTTTAGTCTTTCCAGCAGACTCTTCTTCTCCTCTTCCTCAAGAAGAAGCTTCTTCTTAACTACAAGAACATCCTCATCCGGATCAACATAGACCTTGCCCTCATAGCCATCTACAACGGCCATCTTTCCATCAACCTCTTCAGAAAGAGGAATAGGACATCCAATAATAGCCGGTATACTCATGGTCTTAGCAAGAATAGATGTATGGGAATTAGCAGAACCGTGAACTGTTACAAAAGATAATATCTTGTCCTTATCCATCTGAACTGTCTCCGATGGTGCCAGATCATCAGCCACAACAATAACAGGTTCATCAGAAACTATACCAGCTCCACCAGCACCAGACAGAGCATTTAGTATTCTCTCTGTTATGTCCTTAATATCTGCAGCTCTGCCACGGAAATATTCCTCTTCCATTTCCATAAACATCTTTGCAAAATTATCACCAGTCTGAGCCACAGCATACTCAGCATTAACGCTTTCAGTATCAATAATGTTCTCAACTGACTCAATATAATCCTCATCATCAACCATCAGCTGATGAGCCTCAAAGATTTCAGCTCCAGACTCACCAACCTCTTTAACAGCCTTATCATATAAAGCCTTCAGCTGCTGTATAGCTGTATCCCTTGCTTCAGCATAACGTGTCTTCTCAGCCTCAGCATCATCAACCTTAATACGCTTTACCTGCTGCTCCTGTTTTTTATATACACTTATCCTGCCTATTGCAACGCCTTCAAACACGGCCTTTCCATCATAAATAACCATCTAAAGCCTCCTCTCTATATTTTATATAACCACTATTCCTCATATTACAAATATGTCGGAGCTTTCTCTTCAGTGAGAACTCTCCGACATACTCTACTTAACTTATTAGAAGTTTGCCTTCATGAAAGCTTCGATAGCAGCTGCAGCTGCGTCCTCATCATCACCATCAACCTGGATTGTAACCTCATCACCCTTTACGATGCCCATACCCATAAGCTTCATAAGTGATGTAGCCTTAGCTGATTTCTCTCCCTTGATAAATGTGATAGTGCTTGTAAACTTCTTTGCTTCCTGAACAAGAAGTCCAGCTGGACGTGCGTGAATACCAACCTCATCAGTTATAACATACTTAAACTCTTTCATATTCCTTCTCCTTTACTATATATAATAAGTTTAATAGGTTACATTTTATATATCACCGAACTTAACATCCTCATAATCATCACTGTTGGTAAGCAGGACAACAACTGTATCCGGATGTCCTGCATCCTTGATCTTCTGGATATCAAACTCAAGGATCTTCTGACCCTTCTTAACCTGAGCCCCTTCTTCAACAAATGTCTTGAAGCCGTCGCCCTTCATTTCAACGGTATCTACACCTACATGAATGAGAAGCTCCTGATCATTTTCACCCGTAATGCCAATCGCGTGCTTGCTATCTGCAACAGAGGAAATCTCGCCATCCATTGGTGCATATACAACGCCCTCTTCAGGCTGAACACCAACGCCCTGTCCCATAACACCTGATGCAAATGTTGGATCCTCTATCTCTGTATAAGGAATAACCTTTCCAGGTGTAGGAAGAGCTATCTCTCCTGCTGAACTAGTGATAACAAGTTTCTTAGTAACATCGTCACCATTTGACTTAATCGCTGACTTAGTCTTAGGTGCAGACTCTGCCTTAGGTGCCTCTGATGCCTTAGGTGCAGACTCTGCCTTAGCAGGTGCAGCAGCTGCAGGAGCAGCACCCTCTTCATCAGCCTCCTCCTTCCAGATTGCCATAGTAAGGCCAAATGCTATACCACCTGAAATAAGAAGAAGTATGGTATATAAGCCATAATTATTTATTGTAAGATATCCAGGTATACCTGTAACACCATAAGCTGTAGCTCCGATCTTGGTTATAGCACCAAAGATTGCTCCGCAGGCACCACCGATCATACCGCAGATAAATGGCTTCATAAATCTGAAGTTAACACCGAAGATTGCAGGCTCTGTTATACCAAGAGCTGCTGACATGGATGATGGAATGGCAACTGTCTTAAGCTTTGCCTTCTTACATTTGATACCAACAGCAAGGCAGGCACCAAACTGAGCAAAGTTTGCGGCAGATGCAATTGGCATCCAGGTATTTAGTCCAACTGAGGAAAGCATACCAGCTTCAATAACGTTGTACATATGGTGAAGACCCATAACTACTGTAAGCGGATATACAGCGCCCATTATCATAGCTCCTGGAGGGAACTGAACGAGCCACTCTGCACCCTTCAGAACATAGTTCTCAAGTGTTGCAAAGATAGGTCCAACAACTACAAAAGTTACAAGAGCTGTAAGAAAAACTGTTGTAATAGGAACAACAAAGAGATCGATCATCTCTGGAACATGCTTATGGAGCCACTTCTCTATCTTGCTCATAAACCAGATTGCTATCATAACTGGTATAACATGTCCCTGGTAGCCATGCCGTGATATGGAGCCTACCACATAATTTCCAATCGTAAAGCTTCCAAACAGATTCCAAGTCGGTATAACACCAGTATCGATTCCAAAGAATGAATTAATAGCATCCTCGCTACCAACATTCCAGCCATTCAGAAGACCTGTATGTACCATCATCAGACCAACTACTGCAGCAAGGAATATATTTCCTCCAAATACTCTTGCAGCACTGACTGCCACAATTACAGGAAGAAATGCAAATGCTGTATTAGCTACCATATCCAGAAAGGCATACCAGTCTGTTTCAGCAAAAGAAGGGATAGCCTTACCAAGTGCTTCAACAACACCCATCATAAGACCGGATGCTACGATAGCAGGAAGAATTGGTACGAAAACATCACCTACTGACTTAAGAGCTCTCTTCCAAGCAGGCTGCTGAGCTGCAGCTGCAGCTTTTACATCATCCTTTGTAGCAGCTGTCATTCCTGTGACTGCAAGGAATTCATCATATACTTTATTTACGGTTCCTGTACCGATGATAAGCTGAAGCTGTCCGTTGTTTTCGAACATGCCTTTTACACCATCGACATTTTCAAGAGCAGACTTATTTATCTTTCCGTTATCCTTGATAACAAGCCTGAGTCTTGTTGCGCAATGAGCTGCCTGAGCGACGTTATCTCTGCCGCCTATATTGGCAACTATCTCTTCAGCACATTTTTTATAATCCAGTGCCATGATTTACCCTCCTTTGATTATCATTGAATGAATAATGAAAACGATTTCATACTTTTTTCATTATACTATATCAATCCTAATTGGTCAAATGCTTTTGCAAGACCATCCTCAGAAACTGAAGGACAAACTATATCAGATACCTGCTTTAAAGCCTCAGCTCCATTTTCCATACATATACTTGTTCCCACAGTCTCTATCATTTCCAGATCATTCATACTGTCACCAAAACCGTAGGTATCTTCTATGGATACTCCCAGATAATCTGCTACTGCCTTTACCCCTTTACCTTTATCATATTCTGTGCTGATAAGCTCTCCATTTACCAGGTCGCCACCAGCCATCTCCTGAACTATAAATCGGTATCTTCCCTCCAGCATCTCCTTCGTTTCCTCAAGCTGTGATATACTGGAACACATAACAACTATCTTATAAACAGGATGGCTTGTAAACTCACTCATAGGACGGATACCAAGACTTTCTTCTATTGCCTTACGCCATCTCTGAAGCTCGCTGTTACCGCCAGACTGCTTCTCCATAAACTCGCCAATCCCCTCGTCACACCAGGAGCCATCCTTCGCTTCGATGGTACAGTAGACACCATTTTTATGGAGATTATCCAGAGCACTATCTCTGTCCTCATCCGACATAGGAGCATCGATCACAATCTCATCCCCAACAGTCACATAAGCACCGCCGCTCCCAACTACACCATCAAATCCGAACCTTAAAAGCGGCTTTAGCATATCCAGATTACGTCCAGTGCACAGGAAAACCTTATTTCCTTTCTCCTGAGTCTTTTTAATTGCCTCAAGCGCACTGTCGGGCGGAGTGTTTTCACCAGGCTGAGTTAAGGTTCCATCAATATCTACAAATATCAGTTTCATATACTATATCGACCCCCTCTCAATTATCTGATAACCAAGCTTGATATTACTGATAGGTACATCTGTTTCATCTGCATCCATCATTCCAAGCAGCTGCTTTGTTGCCACCCTGCCACATTCTTCAAAGTAAAGCTTAACAGTTGTAAGCGGAGGATTGATCATCATGCCTGGCCAGATATTTCCAACTCCCGTAACACTGACGTCCTTCGGTACCTTTCTGCCGGTCTCCTTTATGGCCTTTATAGCTCCAAGAGCTATCATATCTGTAGCACATACTATTCCATTTAAGTCTGGATACTTTTCCAAAAGAGACATAGCTTCCTTGTATCCTCCATCCACTGTAAATGGAGATACCGCCTTGATCAGCTTGTCTAAGCCAATACCCCTCTCATCAAATGCTTTCTCTACGCCTCTTCTTCGAGCCTGACCTGCAGCCTCATCCTTCTCATCTACACCTATATAAGCAACCTTGTCACGCTTCTCCAGCATAAGAAGTGTTATCTCTTTCATAGAATGAACATCATCGTGGTATACCGAGGATACACCGCTGAAGCTTTGCCCCGTCACAACAATTGGTATGATGCTATTCTCTATGGCATCTTTTAAATGTGGCGTCATATATGTACCCATCAGGATTATTCCATCCATGCCTCCACGCTGCATATTTTCAATATACTGAACTTCCTTCTCCTGTTCCCCGTCAGTACAGCAAAGAATAAATGAATAATCATTTGCCTTTAATATCTCATCTATTCCAGTCAGTATCTGAGTCATGGAATCAGAATGAATAGTGGGTACAATAACTCCTATCTGTCCGCTTCTTCCTGTTCTCATGGTTTTAGCAAGTGCATTAGGCGTATAGTTATGCTCCTCCACTACTTTACCAATGATCTTTCTTTTTTCATCGCTTAGCGACCCCCCATTAAAGTATCTGCTTACTGCCGCAGTAGATACGCCAGCCAACTCTGCAATTTCTTTAATAGTCATGTGTCAACACCTCTTTTTCTATTCCAGTAGTTTTTTATGATATTTAAGTAACTGCAGAGCAGCTACTTATTTCAAATGAGTTATAAGCCATAAAAATCCATAAGCAGGAACACCTACACCTTTAGGTTCTACACTGTTTCCTGTTATCAGGTCGGTGTACTCCTCTATCTCATTTATCCAGGCGATTTCATCATTATCTCCGAAATTAAAGAGAGCAATAAGCTTCTCGCCTTTATAGTATCTTCCAATTCCCAGTATATGATCATTCCAGGTTTCGACTAACCAGGTATCAGCCGCATTTTCAAATACGCGATTTGAGCTTCTTATCTTTGTAAGTGTTCTGATCCCGTCAAAAAGAAGTTGTTCTCTGGTTCCTTTTTTCTTGCGCTTCTCCACATTGTTCCAATCAAGGCTTCCTCTGTGAAGATATCTACTGTCCTCCCTCTTATGCTCATCATCGTGATAAGTGTAATCATTTAACTGTCCTATCTCATCTCCACTATAAAGAACTGGGATTCCACTCTGGGTAAGAAGAAAGGCGTGAAGCATAAGATCAAGTCTTATATAACGTTGCAGCTTATCTGGATCCTTCTCATACTCTGCAGCCTCTATTCCAGAAAGAGAAGCTGTAGTTCCGCATAGTCTGGCATCCCCTAGTCTCGGATCATCATTGTACAGCTCGCCTCTCATATCACTTCCTGGCCAGAACCCTTTTAGATAATCATTGAGATATCTCTTATGAGGAACCTCCTCCATACCAAACTGCTTTAAAAAGTCATAATCCAGGCCCCAGCCTATATCGTCGTGACACCTCAGATAGTTCAGGAATACATATTGCTTTGGAAGACTGAAGACTGTCCCCAGCTGATGCTTAAGCAGTCTTACATCCCTTGTGGCAACCGTATGCCACGTACTGGCCATTGTTGTAACATTATAAAGCATATGACACTCAGGCTTATCAATAGTACCAAAGTACGGAACGACCTTAGACGGCTCCATAACAACCTCTCCAAGAAGAAGTGTTCCCGGACATACAATACTTGCAGCAATCCTCATGATCCTTACAAGTGTATGCACCTCCGGAAGGTTCCTGCAGTTAGTCCCCAGCTCCTTCCATATATATGGAACAGCATCAAGCCTTATAATATCAACGCCCTGGTTGCACAGGTACAGCATATTAGCCGTCATATCATTGAACACAACCGGATTACGATAGTTCAGGTCCCACTGATAAGGGTAAAATGAAGTCATTACCACCTTCCCTGCCTCAGGACACCAGGTGAAGTTCCCCGGTGCAGTCTGAGGAAACACCTGTGGAACTGTCTCCTCATATCGGCTAGGTATATCCCAGCCATCAAAGAAGAAATATCTGTCCTGATATTCCTTCTCACCAGCCTTTGCTCTCTTAGCCCACTCGTGCTCCTCGCTTGTATGGTTCATTACAAAGTCAAGACATACGCTTATTCCTCTTGCATGGCAATCCTTTGAAAGCTCAGCAAGATCACGCATAGTACCAAGAGAAGGCTCAACCTTTCTAAAATCAGATACGGCGTAGCCCCCGTCACTCTTTCCTTCCGGGCTTTCCAGAAGAGGCATAAGATGGATATAATTAACTCCGCACTCCTCTATATAATCCAGATGCTTTCTTACTCCCTTAAGATTTCCTGCAAAGCAGTCCGTATACATGAGCATTCCGAGCATATCATTACTTGCAAACCAGTCTTCGACCACTATACGAGCCTCATCCATTTCCCTAAGAGTCTTATTCCTCTTTTTAAAATATGAATAAAGCATCTTAATAAAGTAATCAAAGGCCTGCTCATCGCTCTGGTAAAGCTCATAATACAGCCATTTCAGTTCATCGTAATAGACATCAAGTCTCTCTAGAAACGTCTTATCCCATTTGCTTTTATTTACCATACTGATACCCTCTTTTTAATCTCACAGTCTATTGAAACTCATTTTGTAATAAGCTTGTAATCGATTTCATAATTCGATTATAAAAAAAGTGCCTGCAAAACGCAAGCACTTTATTTATGTGATTTAGTATTAATTTTTCTGCTTACTGCTGATCAGGGCCTCCACCTCTTCTCTGGAAGGCATAACCCTGAGAGCACCCTTTCTGGTAGTAATAATGGATGCTGCTGCATTTGCAAATGTCAGCATATCCTTCATCTCTTCTTCAGTATAATCCTTGAGACCATTATCAAGAACATAGTGAAGTACGCCTGCACAGAAGGTATCTCCTGCTCCAGTTGTCTCTATGGTATTCTCCTGCAGGAATGGCATTACAGTTACCTTTCTTCCCTTTTGATAACAGCTGCTGCCATCACGTCCCATAGAAAGAAGTATCATCCTGATATTGGGATACTGCTCCATCAGCTTCTCTACTCCGGTATCATAGTCCTCTTCACCGGTGAACCAAGTTATCTCGTTGTCTGATATCTTAAGAATATCGCACATTCCCATACCATAGGATATCTCACGCTTTGCATCATCCAATGTATTCCACAGCGGTTCACGAAGATTAGGATCAAATGATATGATAACCCCTGCTTTTTTAGCAATTTCCAGTGTCTTAACCGTAGCAGATCTAACCGGCTCCGATGTCATAGATAAAGAACCAAAATGGAATATCTTACAGTTTGATATCATTTCACCATCTATATCAGCTTCACTAAGCATCATATCAGCGCCTGGATTTCTGTAAAATGAGAAGTCCCTGTCTCCATCAGGAAATGTATGAACAAAGGCGAGTGTGGTATGAACCTGTGTGTCTTTTATCAGGCCTTCCGTTCCAATACCAACCTCCTTCAGTGACTCCTCCAGCTGAGTTCCGAACATATCCTCTCCGACCTTGCCAATAAATGCAGTGCTGTGCCCAAGACGAGTCAGCATAGCAAGCACATTGCATGGTGCCCCACCAGGATTTGCTTCCATTATCGGATTACCCTGAGAGCTGGTTCCATTTTCTGTAAAATCTATTAATAACTCCCCTAATGCTACTACATCCCTCTTCAATAAAACACCTCCCTTTTATGAATCAACACGAGCGTCCTTTGAATTTTCTTCAATGTACTGACGACGAGGTGCAACCTCAGAGCCCATAAGTGTACTGGTAATAGATGCAGCCTCTGCGCGGCTGGAGATCATAACCTGCTTCAATACCCTGTGTTCAGGATCCATAGTTGTCTCAAAGAGCTGATTCGCATCCATTTCACCAAGACCCTTGTAACGCTGGATAAGGAACTTGCCACTATGGTCACGACGATACTTCTCCAGTTCATCATCTGAGTAAAGGTACTTTGCCTTCTTGCCCTCACCCACTCTGTAAAGAGGCGGGATAGCTATATAGATATGCCCCTCTGTTATAAGCTCTGGGTAAAATCTATAGAAGAAGGTAAGAAGCAGTGTTGCGATATGGGCGCCGTCCACGTCGGCATCAGTCATTATGATTATTTTATCATAATTCAGCTTCTCTATGTCAAAATCATTTCCAAATCCAGTAGAAAAACCGCAGCCGAAGGCATTGATCATCGCCTGGATTTCTTTATTCTCAAGAACCTTTGCAACTGGCACCTTCTCAACGTTCAGGATCTTACCACGAAGTGGAAGAATTGCCTGATACTTACGGTTACGGGCAGACTTAGCTGAGCCACCAGCGGAATCACCCTCGACTATGAAGATTTCACATTTGTCTGCTTCATTACTCTCCTGACGGACAAGCTTGCCGTTACCCTCGAAGGAGAACTTGTTCAGGTTGACCTTTGTCTTGTTCTTCGCCTTCTCCTTTGCAGTCTCAACCGCTCTGTCTACTATGTCTTTTAGCACATCATAATTACGGTCAAAATAAACTGTGAGCTGCTCTCTCATTATGGCATCCACTGCAGGAGTTACGTCTGTGTTAGAAAGACGAGTCTTTGTCTGACCCTCAAACTGTGGATCTGGATGCTTTACAGATACAATGGCCTGAACGCCCTGTCTTATATCAGCACCAGAGAGATTGGAATCTTTCTCTTTTAGAACTCCCAGCTCATTACGCGCATAGTTATTAATGATCTTCGCAAATGCTGCTTTATAGCCGGCAACATGGGTACCACCCTCAGGGTTAGTAATGTTGTTGGTGAAACCGATAACATTTTCATCTCCATCCTCAGTGCAGACGAAGACAATATCTGCCTCGATGCCATTCTTCTCGCCCTTGATAGAAACAACAGGCGAGGTCTTGGTCATATCCTTGGATATATCCTCAACGAAGGCTGTAAGTCCTCCTGGCTGATGAAATACCTCAGGCGGATAGCCATCTCTTTTATTTACAAATGTTATAGTAAGCTCCGGATTAAGATAGCATGTCTCTTTTATTCGCTGACGGATAGCACTGGATTTAAACTTAACAGTCTCAAAGATTGTATCATCAGGATAGAGAGTTACACGAGTACCAGTCTTCTTTGCCGGAACACAAGGTTCACAAGGAAGAAGTCCGTCTATCAGCTTGGTCTTTGGCTTGCCATACTCATAAGTGTCGTGATATACATTTCCATCACGATATACATCCACAATAAGCTTCTTGGAAAGCGCATTAACTACAGCGGAACCTACACCATGCAGACCACCACTTATCTTATATACTGAATCGTTGAACTTACCTCCAGAGTGAAGCACTGTAAATACTACTCGCTCAGCACTCTTCTTCTCTGTCGGATGAAGATCAACAGGGATTCCACGACCGTCGTCCTCCACAGTTGCGGAACCGTCCTCATTAAGAGCTACATATATATTCTTGCAATAGCCAGCCAGATGCTCGTCCACCGCATTATCGATAATCTCCTGAACCAGATGATTAAGTCCGGTTCTTCCGGTGCTACCGATATACATACCCGGACGAAGTCTTACAGGCTCCAGACCTTTTAAGACCTTGATCGACTCGCTATCGTATGAATCGTTCTTTTTAGTTGCCATTTATATACACCTCATCCTGTTATTTCTTGTTTCCTTTGCCGCCTCGTTTTACGGCCTTCATGTTAGAAAGTGAAATGCCATTAAACTCAGCGTCATTACCGGCGGTTATAGCCTTTGCCACGTGGTCACCACGGCGAAGAGATATGAGCTGTACACCACCTGCGCCCTTGCCCTGTACTGGCACCTCATCGGTCTTAACCTTAATTGAGTAACCATTCTCAGTCTCTGCCACAATGTACTCAGCCTCATAGCCTACATAGACCACATTTGCCTTTATAGCCTGGGCTGTCTTACGTGATGTATCAAAGAGGGCTGCCGCTGCGCGCTTTGCCTTACCTTCAGAGGTAACAAATACTAGATTCTGGCCCTCATAGCCATCAATGCTGCCATCTTCGTTTAGGTTAAATGGAGCCTTAACGCCTGCTGTCTCGAGAACAGTCTTGGCTGTGTCAGAATCCAGATTTCCAGCCGGATTCATCTCGGACACATTCATCAGCGCCACCACATCTGCAGAGTGACTCATGCCACAGAACTCAAATATCTGAATACCCTTATCCGTTATCCTGAACTTCTTGTCCTTCTTCTGCTGTTTCTTCAGAATATCGGAAACCTTAATAATATGCACCATTCCTTCGCTGTCAAATATGGCTATGCGATCGGTTGACATAACATTTAAGTCGTATTTTCTTACAACGTCAGGATTCTTCTCGAACACGCTCCTTGGCGCAGACTTGATATAGAAAAATCTGTCAAGAAGGATCGTCTCTTCTGTTGCGACAACCTTCTCCTTCTCAACTACTACCTCGCCCAGATCCTCTATTACAGAGCGGCGTGGTATAGCATATCTCTTCTTCAGGTCCTCAATATCAGCGATCATCTGCTTCTTCATAGCAGCCTCAGACTTAAGAAGCTTCTCGTACTTCGCTATCTTCTTCTCAGCCTCTTCCAGCTCCTTCTTCAGAACGTCAATCTCAAGACCGATCAGCTTCTGAAGTCTCATAGCGAGAATCGCATCTGTCTGTTTTTCGGTGAAATGTAACTCCTTAGCGTCAGCCACCGAGCCCTTATATCTAAACTTGATGTTGTCGGTCTTACCGAACATCAGGCATTCCTTAGCTTCTTTTGTGGTTGCTGAACCTCGAAGAATCTCTATGATAAGATCGATCACGTCTACAGCTTCAAGAAGTCCAGACTTGATCTCACGTACATCTCTCTCAGCTTCCAGAAGACGGTTATACTTGGATGTATAAACCTCCCACTTGTACTCTGTATAGCACTCCAGGATTCTCTTAAGTCCCATAACCTCTGGCTTACGATTGTAGATACAGTTCATATTGACACTGTAATTCTCTTCAAGGCCAGCCTTCTTATACAGAATATTCAGTATCTTATCTATCTCTTCATCAGTGGTGCCCTTCTTGACATCTATACATAAGCACTCACCATCCTTATCACCTCGGTCAGCTATATCTACAACAGCCGGAAGTTTGCCCTGACGAACCAGGTCTGCTACGGTATTGAGGAACTTCTCAGTACCATTTATCATTGTTACAGGGATCTCAGTTACACAGATTGACTTTCTTCCACGACCTGCATCACGAATCTCAACCTTGCCTCGAACTCTCACCTTGCCAAGACCAGTCTCATATATCTGAAGGAGCGTAGCCCTGTCAACATTGATGATACCGCCTGTAGCAAAATCCGGACCCTTTACGTATTCAAGCAGTTCCTCTGTGGTTATATCTTTATTCTCTATATATGCTATCTCAGCATTTGCAATCTCTTCCAGATTGTGAGTCGGAATATTAGTAGCCATACCAACGGCAATACCTGTAGCACCTGAGGTAAGCATATTAGGAATGAGAAATGGTATATGAACTGGTTCCTGCTCTGTGCCGTCAAAGTTCGGCATAAACTCGCAGTATTTCAGATCCTTCAGACCTTCCTCAGCATACTTTGCAATACGAGCCTCGGTGTAACGCATTGCAGCAGCGCCTGAACCAGACACATCACCAAAGTTTCCGTGAGGATCCACAAGTGGGATTGGAAGCTTCCAGCTCTGTGCCAGATTTACAAGACATTCATATATAGAACTATCGCCGTGTGGATGATATTTACCCATTGTATCACCCACTATACGTGCACATTTACGATGAGGACTGTCAGAACGAGTCAGCTCAGACAGAGAATAAAGAACTCTACGCTGAACAGGCTTCAGTCCATCCTTTACATCAGGAAGGGCACGGTCAGTGATTACCGACATGGCATAGTCCACATAGTCCTGCCCCATCTCCTCTTCATAGTCAATCGTTTTAATAGTTTCCATGAATAACTCCTTTATTGGAAAATTGCTTTATATATAATAAGCTTTATTGGATAATTCAAAAAAGAACAGCAAGGTATTCTACAGGCTAGAAATACCCACTGTTCTTTAATGTACCACATATTGTATCTAAAATCAAAGGAAAGTACTAATATTTGTGGTTATTGAATTAATTGTTAACTGACTCTTTTTGAAGACTCTTCCTAAGTACTCCCTTAGGGTCCTTGATAAGAAGTCTCACAATCCATACGATAAGTCCAAGCGCTACTACACAGAGACCAAGAAATGCATCATTTAACATATCTGCTGGAGCTGGACTGAAATATTCTGCTTTAAGCTCTGCATACTCGAATACTGCATCCACCATCCACATAAGAGATGCACCCCAGTACATAAAGACCAAAATGCTAAGCTGAGAATCATCGTTCTTACGAGTGTACCATTTGTATGTTGCAACTACGGCTGCGAATATAGTAATTAACAAAGTCATAACGTACCTCCTTACATCTCTGGCTGAGGAGCTTCCTCACGCTTTACGATACGTTCTGCCACAAAGCAGATACCGATCCAGACAAATGTAATCAGAAGCGCCATTGCAACGCCAACTGTTGCCATCTCGTGGAACATTTCAGTTGCATCAGCAGGATCTGACATTGCTGAAAGGAATGGGAACCACGGTACTATCTCACCGTGCCATATATGCTCAAACATAAGAAGAAAGCTTCCACCAAGAAGCATATACTTAAGCCACTTAAGCTTTGTACTGAGAGGAACATGTCTTACAGGAGCTTCCCCTGCTTCTTCTCTCTTCTGTTCCTTCTTTTCTTCTACCTTTTCTACTGCGGTTACAATCACAGCCTCAGCTGTTGATACTAGAAAACAAGCCATATTGCTACCTCCTTAAAATACCTAGATATTTAATACATATGTAGCCATATCTGCCACAAGCTAATTACAGTTTATATAAATACAACCAAAAGGTCAAACCCTTTATTGACTTTATTAGACCAATTTTTGTTATATATCCTATAGTCCTTGAAGTATCATCTGAACTGTATTCTTATAGTCTGGAAATCTGGTGCATTTATAGATTTCCTTAAGCTGCTTCTTATCCAGATTCAGGCCTCTTGCGATGTAAGTCCACAGTTCCTTCATCTTCATTACCACCTGTTTCTCACTGGACATCTCTTCTATATAGTTATCTGTTATCTCAGAAAGAAACTCACTGAACCTCTTCTTATCAAACTCTGGACTTATACCAGACTTCAGTTCGTTAGCGAGGTTCGGATTCATTAGTAAACCTCGACCTATCATAATATATGGGTCATCATCCCTGATAATACTTATTACATTACTGAAGGTTGGTTTATCTATGATGTCTCCGTTGTAACATAGTTTCACTTTACTACTATCTACATTGGTTAGTTCTTCTTTGCTACTAACACCTTCTACACTAAACATGTCCTGTGCCAGATCAAATGCTTCAAGATGAACCTCCCCATCATAAAACTCATTACGAAGTCTTGGATGGATGATAAGTTCTTTTATTGGATACTTTATGTAAACCTTAAGAATATCCTCCCACTCTGACAGAAAGTCCATTCCGATTCTTGTTTTTATGGAAATCTGTATTTTATCATTACAACCCTCAAAGATATCATAAAGAAACTTATCCAGCTTATCAGGATAATCAAGAAACCCTGCACCTCTTCCCTTTGATACAACTGTACCAGATGGACATCCCAGATTAAGATTAACCTCTGTGTATCCCAGGTCTGCCAGTTGTCTTGTAATAGTTAGAAACAGTTCAGAATCATTTGTCAGAATCTGCGGTACCAGGTCCAGACCTTTATTATTGTCAGGATGAACATCCCTTAGTTCCCGTCCCTTCAGATGACTGGCCGTAAGAAAAGGGGTATAGTAACGATCTATACCCCCATAGTACTTAGCAATCGCATTTCGATATATGTATGTAGTTATCCCCTCCATAGGGGCAAGACTAATTATCATTTTAATAAAAACTCTTTCTTTACAAAAGAAATAATATAATAAGTGTAACAGCAATCGCGTAAGTCATATATTAAACCCTACCAAATAATCTCTCTTGCTGGAAGAGGATTCAGATTAGTTTTAACGCTTGATACCTGTCCTCCTCTAAGCTTTATAACTCTATTTGCCATCTTCGCTATCTCAACATTGTGGGTAACCATAACAATGGTGGTTCCACATTTCTTTATTACATCCTCAAGCACTATAAGAACCTCCTGACCTGTCTTAAAGTCAAGAGCCGCTGTTGGCTCATCAGCCAGAATGATCTTAGGATTTTTAACAAGTGCACGAGCAATTGATACTCTCTGCTGCTGTCCACCAGAAAGCTTTGCAGGGAAGTTATTTGCTCTTTCAGTTAGACCTACCATTTCTATTGCATCAGCTGGATTCATAGGATTCTCACTGATATCAGCAATAAACTTAACATTTTCTATTGCCGTAAGGTTTGGCATAAGATTGTAGGCCTGGAATATAAATCCCACATAATGTCTTCGATACTCGGTCAGCTCATCCTCAGTTGGATGAGAGAAATCCTCTCCATCGATAATCAGTTCTCCACTGGTCATCTGATCCATACCACCTATGATATTCATCATAGTGGATTTACCACAGCCAGATTCTCCAAGAACAACAACGAACTCATTCTTATATATATCAAGATTTATACCATTAAGAACTCTGATAGTCTGATCTCCGGATGGAAATTCCTTTATAACATTTCTCAGAGATACCATAACCTCTTTTTCTTCAGGAAGCTCAATTATAAGCCCCTTTTCTTCAATGGTCATGGCAGCAAGTGCAGCCATCTGTTCACAGAGCTTCATATCCTCTTCACTGTACTTCTGACCATCTTTTCTATTGATGATATGAACACAGCCAATGGTATTCTTAACTGCCTTAAGGGGTACACAGATAAGACTCTCCGTCTTCATACCCTGATCGTCGAATATGTTACCTATGAATCTCGGATCATTCAGAGCGTCACTTATAAGGAGCGACTGGCCTGAAGACGTAACTATACCTTCGATTCCTATTCCATTTTCCATATGAATATTGGAGAGATCAATCGGTCCCATATGAAATACAGGATGAAGAAGTCCCTTCCTCTCATCCAGCATCCATATAGCCCCCGCCTCGCTGTCCATAACATCAAGAATAACCTCCAGAGCCGAGGACAGAGCATCTTCTATACTATCAATCTCCAGAAGACTCTCCATTATCATCCATAATGCTTTTTTGTACTTAACATCTCGTTCCATAAGCTTATCCTATTCCGCATAAAATGTTATAACTATTGCAGCTGTTCTACAGCTACTATCTATTTTACATTGGCTATATCAGTCATCTTCATTTCACGCACTCTCTTAAGAGCTATAAAATTAATAACCAGTGAGAAGAACATTGTAACAAGGGCTGAGAAAAGCCAGGCTTTTAGGTTGAGTCCCTTATAAATTGCAAGATGAGGCTTCTCAAATGAACCTATTATATTCCGGGCCAGAACTGAACCAAACAGCAGTCCTCCGATTATTCCCAAAATAGTTGTGAAGAAGGATTCATTTAACAGATAGGTTCTTACCTCCTTAAATGAATAACCATTTATTCTCATAATTATTATCTCTACCTTCTTCTGGATAATATACATAAATGTCAGATTCGAGATAATAATTCCTGCCATAAGTACTGCTACAAAAAGTATCAGAACTAACAGGCCATTAAGAGACTTAAAGTATGAAGCAAAAAGGGTTTTATCTTCAGTCGCATCCTCTACTGCGTGAACATATGAGTTTGCCTCTAGTTCCTTAGCAAGATCATCTGAAACTGACTTGTCACAGGCTACAAAGCATTTGTTCATCTCAGGTTCTTCCTGGAAAAGTGAACTGTAATACTCACTATCCATATAGAGCTTCTGTCCCAGATAATTCTCATATATTCCAGCTACCTTGGCCTCTACTTCAACTCCTCGGCTGTTCATTATTATAATCGAGTCCCCTGGTTCTATATCAAAGGACTTAGCATAGGTGCCCTTTATATATACTCCATCTTTTCCAAGTGTCAGAGGGGCTCTGGAATCATAATCCAGGAATTCATAATACCTCTCAAGACTCGGTACATCAGTCACCACAACCTCGACTATATCTCCACCACCATCAACCTTAAATGTGGAATAATAGGACATGGCATTTGCATAATCAGCTTTATATTTTTTGAGTATCTCTTCCACGTCTTCCAGAGATGACTCCTTAGATTCTACATCATATTCCAGATTATAATCATACTGGACCTTCTGGTCGTATTCGATGGTTTCTGTTTTGGACAGATCGAACTTCATACTGAAGCCGATATTTACAAGGGCGCAGCAGCTGGCAATGCTGGCAAAGGTTACCAGTACCCTCATTTTATCTGAAATGACATTTCGAAGTATAAGTCTCTGGAAAAGTGTAAGGATATGTTTTCCACCACTTGTACCCTTTACCCCCTTAGGACTGGCTTCCCTGAGCAGCTCCACAGCAGGCTGTTTCAAGAGAGATGCTGTAGCAAGAATAACCGCAGAGATGGTAATTATTAAAGCTGCTATTACAACAAGAATTATTACGTGCGGAACTGCCTTTGTAGCAGGAGTTTCTAACACATAATTATTTACGAAGGTTACTATAGCAAACTTCTGGAATCCGAAGCTGACAAGAACGCCAAACAATAGTCCAAAAACAAGGGCTGATAGACCAAACAAAAGATACTTTGAGAATATCTCTCTCTTATAGAAGCCAAATGCTTTCGTTGCACCAACTAGTTTGTGCTGTTCACTGATAAGTCTTGCCATTGTGGCATATATTATAAGAGCAGCAAGTATGACAAACAGTATGGTAAAGTTATCACCCATATTCTTAACGCTGTCTACTGTCATTCCCATATGACGATATCCAACATTTGCCTCTACACCGGAAACAAACCATTTACAGGTTTCCATATCATCCAGCTGTTTCTGCATATCCTCAAGGGTTTCTTTACCCTTTTCATAATCAGAAAGACTGCTGGAATACTCTTCTTTCTTATCCTCCAGCTCCTCTTTATATTCCTCCAGTTTTTTCAGGCCTTCCTCATATTCTTCAACATAACCATTGTAGGTATCCCGGCCACTATTATATTCCTCAAGCCCAGCCTGATATTCATCGTTCTTATCATTCCATTCAGACAGATAAGAATTATACTCACTCAGTGAAGATTCATATGTATTAACTGCAGTCTGATAAGACTCAAGATTTGACTCATAGGTACTCTTGGATTCGTTCCAGGAACTTCTTGCTGACTCAACCTGTCCCTTGGAGGATATGTAAGTCTCATAATTTTCATTATAGGTTGCAAGGCCAGAATTATATGCCTTCTCGCCCTCAGCAAATATGGCAAGTCCCTCATTATATTCAGCCAGACCAGCATTATACTTTGCTTCTCCCTCAGTATACGCAGCAAGACCAGCATTATAATCTGCTAGCTTTGAATTATACTCAGCCAGACCTGAGTTATATTCTGCCAGGCCAGCACTATATTCTGCATATCCAGCATTATACTGTTCCATACCACTACTATATTCTTCGTATCCAGCATTATACTGTTCAAGGCCTGCATTATAATCTGCAAGGCCTATATTATAATCTGCCAGACCTGCATTATAATCTGCAAGATTGCTAACATACTCCTGTCTTCCAGTATTCCAGGTTCTTATCTTTTCCCTGGCAGCTTCAAGCTTTGCGTTTTCTATATCTATGGATATGCCATATGTAGCTTTAAACTCTTCATACTTCTGCTTTACATAGTCGTAGGTTTCCGTTCCAATATAATCCGGAATCAAATAGGTGGTTATAAAACGATCAGCCAGAGTCTCCACAGTATCATTTAATATATCAGCCTTAAATGAATCTGTTATATTGAAATCCTGAATAGAAGCTGTGGTCACATCAACATTGGTTATCTCAGAACTCCAGTTAATCTCTTTATCTATTCCTGCAAACCATAAAAACAGAGTAACCTTGTTGCTTATCTTATCCCTGACCTCTGTCTTCACAGCTTCAGCCTGATAAAATGAATCCTCTAATGTCTGCTTTCCAGCATCCAGCTTTTCTTTTGATTCATCCAGGGTTTCCTTATTAGAATCCAGGGTTTCCTTATTAGAATCCAGGGTTTCTTTATTTGTTTTTAGGGTTTCTTCTGCACTATCCAGAGTTTCTTTAGCAGAATCAAGTTTTGTCTTATTTAAGTCAAGGGTTGTTTTTGCACTATCAAGAGTAGTCTTTGCTGAGTCCAGCGATATCTTTGCTGAGTCTAGCGATGCTTTATTAGTATCCAGTGTCTCTTTCGATGAATCAAGAGCTGCCTTTGAAGAATCCAGAGTAACCTTTGCCGCATCAAGCTTTGCCTTATTTGTATCAAGGCTAGCTCTGGCACTACTAAGCTCAGCTTCAGCTGTCACCAGTTTTTCTTCATTTGTAGATATCTCTTTATCATAGGTTGTAAGGGTTTCTTCTGCAGTATTAAGATCATTCAGTTTCTCATCAAGAGTAGTTTTAGAGCTGTCAAGAGTTGCCTTGCTGGAATCAAGAGTTGCTTTACTTGTATCCAGCTGACTCTTTGCTGATTCAAGCTCCTCAAGACCTGCTTCAAGCTTTGCCTTTAACTCGTTCAGCTCATCAGAAGAATCCTCCAGCTTCTTATCGCCCTCAGCTATCTCCTCTTCTGCATCTGATATAGATGCCTGAGCAGCATCCAGTTTTTCTTTTCCTTCGTCCAGTATTTCTGCATAATCATCAATTTCAGATTGATAGGTAGCTCGAATATCAGCATCACGAAGAGCTGTACGTTCAGAAGCCAGATCTTCAAATGCCTTCTTTGCTTCGTCAATCTTATCAGTATATTTTTCCTTAAAGATATTGTCGTCCTTAGTATCATTTAACTTTACATAGGCTCTCATATAACAGCCTTTTAAGGCCTCAGTATCAAATGCCTCTTCTGTAACTGTGATATAAGAATTGTCCTTTATAGAAGGCTTAATATGCTGAGTTGTCTGGTATATTCCAGTAATTTCAAAATCGGTTCCCAGAAGATAAGGCGCCTCTTCACCGTCATCACCTAATATGGTTATGGTATCTCCAACACCAAGCTCCAAACTTTCTGCAAGTCTGTCTTCAATCATACATTCATTAGCTGTATCCGGTTCTTCCCCATCTGTGATAGTTGGTACACACATATCACCAGTACTGGTCATAACGCTGACATTTTCCTTCACGCCATTATTCTCAGTACGAGCACTCACAAAATAAAAAGGAACAACTGATTCAACCTGGTCCAAACTTCGGATTGCATCTATATCATCTTCGCTAAGAAGAAGTGAAGACACAACCTCCAGATCATAGAAGTTTGAAGCCTTGTAAAAATCATTTGCTCCATTTTCAAGATTAATGGACGCAGAAGTTACGCCCATATACGTTGCAGCACTAAGCATGGATATGAGAAGTATCGATATGTATGAAACGAAATTCTTTTTTATATTTCGTATTGCGTCTAAAAGCTGGGTTTTTGTCATATAAACACTCCCCTACTTTTATCATAATCTAGTAATCTATGCACCACTTGTTAATTAGATTATACCAAAACATCTAGGGAAAAAGCCACCTACAAAATGCAGAATAGTGAGCCCCCAGAAGCAGCGATATCTATCGTAAAAATATCCTGATACCATACAATAAAGGGCTGTACCGATCATCATATACCATGGATAAGCCATATGCAGTGATGCAAAGAAGCACCCTACCAGAAGCAGCGACATATACCTGGTATGCTCATCCTCCAGCTTCTTTAGATTATCCTGAATAGCTATTCTTATGAACATCTCCTGTAGAAAAGCATTTACAGGATAAAACCACCTTGTATGATACATAAAGTAAAATGCGAAAAATGGTCTATCTGATATCTCTGGTTTAAAATGCTGCAGCACCTGTCTTATCACTATCAAAACAAGCATAAGCAGAACCGAAAGTATAAGAGATATTATCAGCTCTTTCTTTATATTTTTGTGGGGACGAATAACAGAAAAATCAACCTCAATAAGGCCTTTTTTTATAAAGATAATAGAAACAATAATAGTAATAGCTATCAGTGTTTTTGTGGATATATAACCATTTCCAAACTTAGCTGTTTCACCAAGTATATATTCAACGGTTTTAACATTTATAGCATGTAATGATACCAGTAGCATGCAGTATCCTACAACGCCAATAGTCCTTTTGCTCCCCATATATTCGATGTAACCCCATAAATAAGTATATATATATTATACACCATTGGGCTGATTATAGCCATTTTTTTTTCTTAAAGAACCAAAGACCGCCTATTATTATGACTGCACTCACAATTATTACAACTGGGTATCCCCAGCGGGTATTTAGCTCCGGCATATATCTGAAGTTCATTCCATACCATCCAACAATAAGCGTCAGCGGCATAAAGATTGTAGTTACAACTGTCAGCAGCGTCATAATACGGTTCTGCTTAACATCTATCTGAGTATGATACATATCTCGAAGCTGCATAGTGAAGTCTCTAAGAGATGTTGCTGTATCGTGAAGCCTGGTCACTCTGTCTGTAAACAGTCTGAAATATCTGGTATTTTCAGACTTAAAGAAGTTGTTTTCATTTTCAGTAAGCTCCTGACCAAGATCTATGAGCTGCTCATAGTGTATTCTTAATTCACGGAGATCACTTCGTATTTCATTTACCCTTTTTAAGCCAGTTTCCGTGGATGAATCCAGCATATCATCCTCAATGGCATCAAGCTCCTTCTCAAAGGACTCAAGAATAGACAGATCACGATTAATGATCAGTTCGAGAAAATCGTATATAAAGCGCTCCAGACAAGGAACTCTCCATTTCTTGGTCCTGGCGATACGCTTCAGCATCCTTTCAACAACACCAGTGGAATCAATAAATACTATGCCCTTCTCATCAAGAGCAAACGCATACTGATAATCATCTCCACAGATATCTCTTCTGCTTGGTACAGAAAATGTTCCCGTCAGCGAATCATAATTCACCTCGGCCTTGGTATTGTGTATATCATCAGGATTAATATCCAGCTCGATACCCATATCAAATGAGCTCTGCTGCTTCTGCCACTCCTCAAAGGACAGAACAGCCACATACTGATAATCCCCCTTATGAAGTTCCTCCGCTGTACACTCAGTCAGCGACGACTTAATCAAATAATACATACTCCCCCCTCAGAATGTGCAGTGGGGTCTGTCCCCATTGCACATAGGTCTGTCCCTTTCTGCACATTTTTTTATGAAATGTAGGCGCAGGCAGCCAGTGCTGCCACAGCACCATCTGATGCTGCAGTTGTAAGCTGGCGAACCGACTTGGTACGACAGTCACCTGCAACAAAAACTCCTGGAGTCTTGGTTGTGCAGTCTTCTCCTGCATCTATATACCCAGCTGGATCAAGTGCTGCAACAGACTCGAAGGCTTTATTATCAGGTTCTTGGCCAATAGCTATAAAGAGGCCTGCAACAGGTATCTCACGTAATTCTCCAGATACCTTGTTCTTCACTACAACTGACTCAAGCTTGTCCTCACCCTTTATTTCCTCAATTGTAGAATTAAGTACCAGTTCAACATTTTCCTTAGATTTAACCACTTCAAGGCTTTCTGGCTCACCTCTGAACTCATCGCGTCTATGAATTATGTAAACCTTACTGCAATAGTTGCTAAGAAATAGAGCATCCTCCAAAGCAGTGTTTCCACCACCATTTACAGCAACCTCTTTTCCTTTATAAAATGCTCCATCACAGGTTGCACAATAAGATATGCCATGTCCCGTCAAGGCTTCTTCTTTATCTATACCCAAATGACGATTCTTTGCACCTGTAGCAATAATTACAGCTCTTGATATATAAACCTTACCGGATTCTGTGTAGACAAAAATATATTTATTTTCATCAAAACCTTCACCTGACTGATTAAAATCATCAGCAATAATATTCATATCCTTAGAATATTTATGTGAAAGCATTCCTTTTTCATAATCAGGTAATTCACTTAACTTTTTTATTGACACAGCTTTTTCATAATCAACATCAGCACCCAGTTCAATTGCCTGTTCATATAGAGCCATAGAAAACTCAAACCCGCTGGTCTTCTTTATACCAGGATAGTTAGCTATTTCAGGTGTATTTACAATCTGTCCACCTACTAACAGTGACTCAAGACATACAGCTTTTTTCCCTGAACGCTGAACATATATAGCAGCAGATAAACCTGCTGGACCTGCACCAATTATTACTACATCATACATATTAAAACTCCTTAAATATAAAAAACCACCCTGCTCTCAATAAATCACATATCAAAATGTGACATATTGAGAGCAAGGCAGTTTTTGTCACGTTTTTTAGTACTATTTACTTACTACTTCTATTATTTTCTGTTTTGGTACAGCACCAATAACTCGGTCAACCTCCTGGCCGTCCTTAAAAAGGATCATACAAGGTATATTTGATATGCCAAGGCTGATTGCAAGTTCTTCTGCCTCATCTGTATCAATAGATACAAAATCAACTGATGGAACTTCTTCTGATGCCTGATTTAATACAGGCTCCATCATCTTACAAGGACCACACCAGGTTGCAAAAAAATCTACAAAAACTGGCTTGTCACTCTTAAGTACAACCTCGTCAAACTCAGCTGAAGTAATATGTTGTATTGCCACTTTATTTTCCTCCACTTCTTTAACATATATTTGTCTTTACTGCATACATAAACACTAGGTTAATTATAACTAATTTACTATACTTTTGGCAATCATAAAATATCAATGATTCTTATATTATTTTGAGAGTATTATTTCTAAATAATTATTTGCCAGCAAGCATCTTTAATGCCTTTGAAATACTAACCTTGTTACCCTTGTAAAGTGACATCATTTTATATAGTTTACCTGCAAGTATGATAAATACTACGCTGCATACAACAAGGATAGCCAGACCTGCTGCTGCAAGTCCTGTGGAGATAACTCCTGAACATATACCAGATGGCAGAACCATTGCCGAAGTAAATGGTAAGAGATATAACCAGGTTACCGGATTTGTTGTATTCATTCCCTTAAATAGAATTGCATAAAAACTGATCAACAGCAGGAATATAAATATTCCCTGATTGCTGGCAGCCTCTTCTCTGGAGCTGGATATCGAACCAGCAACAGCTGAAAGTGACGCATACATGATTATTCCAAATATGAGTGCCAGAATACCAACTATTACATTTACAGGTTTAAAGAGACCAAGCTCTGAGAAGCTCTTAATAAATGTAACAATAGCTACATTCACTCCATCAAACATACTTCCGAATATCTTTATACCCACAACTACTCCACCTACAAGACCAGCAATCCACACAAGAAGCTGAAGAATACCTGAAGTTAGAATTGCCAGCATTTTACCAAAAATAAGGGACTGTGGTGATACCGAGATGAGCATTGTGTCCATAAGCTTTGAACTCTTCTCAAGTACAATATTCTGAAGAATACTATTTCCATATAGTATTATGATCATATATATAAAGATCACGCAAACATATGTAAGTACCATATTGAAAACAGGGAGAATCTCAGAATTCTGCTGTTCTGACAGTTTTGCTGAATCTGTATAGAGATCTGTTCCCGACTTATATCCCTCTGTGTCGTATACCGAATAATCTGTCTGCTTCATTGCCTCAGTCATGTCATTCATATTTACTCCGGAGGCAATAAGTGCAAATACATTTCCACTTTCATCTATAAAATCGTTATAATTCTTCACTTCATCTTTTTCAAGTTCAGAAGATTCCGGAAGGATAATTCTTGACTGAAGCCGTCCGTCTTCTTTCCTGATCTGAAGGATTATTGCCTTTGTTTCACCTCGTGTCTCTATGGTTTCAAGAGCTGCATCAACAGTCTCAGCATTTGAATACTGTATATCTGTATAGCCCTCAACGCCTGTAAGATTCAGTGTATTAAAATCTGCATTTGGCGCTTCTGGATCTACCACATAAACTCTGTCAGCACCGCAGGATTTCAGTTCATCATCATCTCCCTTCATAACAAATCCAACTATAAGAAAGATGGCAACTGGAATAACAAATAGTAAAAATGCTGTTAAAAATGTTCCTCTAATATAACTCTTTGTAGAGGTCTGATTTTTAAATGTAAACTTAAATACTTTATCAAAATTCTTAAACATTTTATAGACCTCCTAACCCTTTGCTGACTTAAATATTGTTCTAAGCTTCGGTGTTGTGGAATCACTAAGCAGCAGATTCCGGTAACTTTTAGCCGAAAGCATCATTATACCAATTATCAGTAGTATCTGAATTATGTATGACACGATCAGAACTGCGATTCCTATACGACCTGTTACGTAAGCAACTGGAGCTGTAAAGAATGAAAGTGGTGGAACCAGAGATGCTATAACATTTAATATGTCCATATCAGCCGCACCAATTCCTATAGCTATGAAATAACTGAACATTGTGATCATCATTACGTTACCTGTTGCATCCTGTATATCCTCTGTCTTATTACAGGTACTTCCAAAAAGACCGCTGACTGTACCAAATGCAAGGAATCCCAGTACAATTGAAAGAAGAAGACACACTGCACCAAATACACCAAAATCCTTAAAGATTGAGAAGTTGAAGCCCTTGTTATTGAACTCGCTCTCACTGATACTAAAAACATTCTTCATAACAGCATTTGATATATTAGAACCAATAACACCACATACAAGAAGCATTACAACGTATGACATCATTCCACAGATTTTGCCCATCAGAAGAGCCATAGGTCTGACACTTACAAGAAGTGATTCCACGAGCTTGGACTGCTTCTCTTCTGTTACAGAAGTAATGATGTAAGAGTTTGACATTGATATTACTATAAATATGATCATTGCAAATCCCAGCATATAGAACATATAATTCATTTGAGAAACCGTTCTATTTGCCTCAGCAACATAATCTGACTCTTCAACAACAGAGCTTGTGCTGACACCTGAGAATATCATCTGAACATCCTCGCTGCTCACATTACTGTTCTCAAGTCTTTTTTTCTCAAAAACATCCTTTACTGTCTCTGTGATACTATCTATATCTTCAACTGCAACCTCACTGTCCTTTGAGATAATGCCGCTGACAGTGTATCCCGTATCATCTACATTAATGAATACTGCTGCATCCTTCTTGCCAAGGCTATCCATTATCATATCTTCATCGTGAAGCTCAGCATCGTGAGCATGATACAACTCTATATCATCCGATGTTATACCCAGGCCATCCTCAGCTTCTTTTGCCTGATCATCAGTCATATATAGATCACTTAAATCCTCTATACTTATCTCAGTACCAATCTCGTTATAAACATATAGCTTATCCATCTCAACACTTGAAGGATCAAATACTATACTATCCTCTGCTGCACTTTGACCTGCATGCTGCCCTAAATACTGAATTGGTCCCATAAGAGTCATAACAAGCACAAATATCACAAAAGAGGCTAGGTAACCCTTATTCTTGAAGGTCTGACTTACTGTAAATCGAAAGACCTTTCCAAAGCCCTGAAGGCTATATATATTTTCTCTCTTATTCATCTCATTATCCTTTCTAATGTGCAACGGGGTCCGTCCCCATTGCACATACGTCCCCATTGCACATAGGTCCGTCCCCAATTGCACATTTTGTAGTTGACTACTCTGTGGTTTCTCCTACTGCGTTGACGAAGATCTCGTGAAGTGACATTTCACTTAGATCAAACTTTACAATAGGGATACCGGCGCTTATGAGACTGCTGAGCAGTTTATTTGCCTGCTCGTCGCCAGTTACCTTCAGGGTATATTCGAATTCCTTCTCGGAAATGAGTTCAACACCTGCTTCCTTTATGTAAGGGGTAATGTCCTGTTCAACCTTTAGGCTCAGGTTTACTCGACCCCTTGCCTTCTTTATCTCATTTAGATTGCCAGACACAACAGCCTTTGATCTATGAAGGATAGTTATATCAGTACAGAACTCCTCAACAACCTCCATCTGATGGCTGGACATAATTATATACTTTCCAGCTGCAATCTGTTCTCTAACAACCTCTTTCAATATATCTGTATTTACAGGATCAAGACCTGAAAACGGTTCATCTAACACCAGAAGCTCTGGCTCTGATATCATAGCAATAAGGAACTGTATCTTCTGCTGATTACCCTTTGACAGCTGATCAGGACTCTGAAGTTTAACCTTCTTGCGTCTGGTCTTCTTAGCAGCCCGCTTTTCTTCGATGACATTTCCATTCTCATCGTAACGAACTCTGCCTTCATTCTGCTGTTTCTCTAGTAATTCAGCAGCCTTCTCAGGATATATATATTCTTCAACCTTAAGCCTTTCAGCCCAGTACTTTATTCTCTCATCAACAGTCTTACGATCAACTCCACGGAGTTCACCGAAATACCTGATCTGATCTACCAGAGTATACTTAGGATAGAGACCACGCTCCTCTGCAAGATAACCTATATTACAGGTATCGAAATTAAGAGGCTTGCCATCCCAGGAAACCTCACCACTATCCTTATCCAGCATACCAAGTATCATTCTGATGGACGTGGTCTTACCAGCTCCATTTGTACCAAGCAGCGCATACACGCCTGGCTTCGGCATCTCAAAGCTGATATTATCAACAACAATCTTCTCACCATACTTCTTGCAAAGATTCTTAACTACAAGCGCCATTACATTCATCCTCCTTCGTAAAATGTGACAAGCTCTGAGCGGGGCAGATACTGTCACTTTTTTTTCACAGTGCTATCTTATATTAAATATTGTCAAATATAATTCTTTTGTCGTAAATGGTTAATATCCTGTTGTAAACGGTGTAATCACTTTTCTTCACAGGGTATATCATCCAGAGCTTTACTCTTCTTCCCAAAATATCTCATCCAGTGTCTTGCCAAGAGTCTTACAGATTGAAATACACAGCTTTATGGTTGGGTTATAATCTCCCTTCTCAATGGAGTTAATGGTCTGCCTTGAAACCCCAACTGCTTCGGCGAGATCAGCCTGTGACATATCCTTTCCTGCCCGGGCGGCTTTAAGCTTCAAGTTCTTCATCTTCATCCGCCTCCTTCTTCTTATCAATACTCTTCTTCATAAGAATCTCAATGATTATTACAACTCCCAGGATACCGATAGCCAGATTTAACAGTGCGGTATTTAATACGCCATCTATAAGAAAACCTCTCTGTAAACTGCCTAAACTGATCAGAAGATTAGCTACACTTATAAATGACATACTGGTCATCCATCTCTTCGAATCAAGATTAAGCTCCAGATACGCATCATTCCATATACAATAAAAAATGTGAACAGCCAGACCTACCAAAAGTGGAATACAGTACATCAGATTTCCAAGTAAAAACTTTATCTCATCTGGTAGAAAAATAGGTAGCATACCAACAATAATAGTTGAATAAAATGCATACTTATAACCACGTCCTCTGGCAACCATCTGCCTCTCATCATATTTTGCCTTCTTGCCATCATTATGGATATTTTTTGCGTAGAAAAATATACATATGCCAACCATTATTGCAACCACTGCAAGTATCATAATTACCCATATAATATCGAGACCCATATCTAAACCTCCTAAACTTCTTTATATAAGATATCCTTATACTTTCTAAGACCAAACACATTGATAATCTGACTTGCTACAACAAGTGCCAGGGAAACACAAAGCTTAATCTCACATATTTCAAATATATCAAGCATAATTGTTACAACACCTGCCATTGCAAGAATAAATGATATTCCCCACATAACCTTTGCACAAACTGGAACATTCTTAAAACCTTTAATATCAATAACCTTCATCTCTAAATCCTCTCTTTCTTTCTATAACTAATTAAATGTTTTTATTCTTTGCTTAAGCTTGAACATAATATACAGCTGTTTTTACCTTTTGTCAAGTATATTTTACATTTTGTATCTTGTTGGTTGCGTTTTGTATGTGTTGATATTACATCAAGATATCGTAACTACTGACAACATTTTAAATCAAATTTAATAAGCAATAGCCGATTCTCAAAATTGAGAGGGTATTCCAAGTTGTTTAGGGTCAGAGTTTTTTTATAATAATTATATTGCCGTCAATGATTTTTGGTGTTAATATACGTCTGTTAAAAATCTGAATCGATAAAATATACATAAAAAAATCATGTAATACGAGGAAGAGGTATAATTATGCTTGAACTAAAAGGTATAACAAAGAGTTACAAAATCGGCGAAACAAAGCAGCAGGTTTTAAAAGGAATTGACATCAAATTCAGAAAGAATGAATTTACTTCTATTCTTGGCACTTCCGGTTCCGGCAAAACTACATTGCTTAACATCATAGGCGGTCTTGACATTTATGATGATGGTGAACTGATTATCGATGGCACTTCAACAAAGCAGTACAAGGATAGGGATTGGGACACATATAGAAATTACAGAGTTGGATTTATATTCCAGTCTTATAATCTTATAATGCATCAGTCAGTTCTTCAAAATGTTGAAATGGCGCTCACATTATCAGGTGTTTCAAAGGCGGATAGAAAGGATAAAGCAGTTGATGCACTAAAAAAAGTAGGACTTGAAGATCATATCAACAAGAAACCAAATCAGTTATCCGGCGGACAGATGCAAAGAGTTGCTATAGCAAGAGCTCTAGTGAATGATCCTGAGATTATATTGGCAGATGAGCCAACCGGAGCGCTTGATTCCAATACAAGTATTCAGATAATGGATCTTCTTAAAGAAATTGCCGGAGATAAGCTTGTTATCATGGTTACTCATAACCCCGAGCTTGCTAAGCAGTATTCTTCAAGAATAATTGAACTTAAGGATGGTATCATTATAAATGACAGCGATCCATTTACAGGCGAAGAAGAAATAGTTGAAAGAAACACAACAAAGACATCCATGTCATTTATGACTGCACTATCCTTGTCTTTTAACAACCTGCTTACAAAAAAAGGAAGAACCTTTATGACAGCATTTGCAGGTTCTATAGGTATTATAGGTATATCTTTGATACTTGCACTTTCAAATGGTGTTAATAATTTGGCTAAATCATTGGAAAGAGATTCTATGTCAGATTATCCTATAGTAATAGATAAAGTCAGCTACGACCTATTTGGCGCTTTTTCAACAACTATGGAAGATGATTCAAAAAAGCAAAAGGCCAAAGATGGAACTCTTATTTCGAATGATGATATAGTCAAGAACACTGTAATGGATCTTGAAAAGGGATTAATTACTGAAAATAATCTCATAGAATTCAAAAAGTATATCGAATCTCATGATGAATTCAGTAATAACTGTGCTTCAATCATATATACATATGCCATGGATTTACAGGTATATACAAAAGATTATAAAAAAGTAAATCCAAGTACAATAGATGAAGATAGTACGATTTTCGCTGAAATTGATAGTAAATCGAGTAAATACAAGTTGCTTGCAGGTAAGCTTTCTGAGAATCCTAACGAGATGGTACTTGTTGTTGATGCCAACAGATCAGTTAATGATTCAGTTCTGTATTCCCTTGGTATAAAGGATACTGATACACTACAGCAGGATTTAGAAAAGATTAAAAAAGATAAGAACTATACAGTAGATGCTACGACTTATTCATATGATGATCTGTTAAATAAAGAATTCAAGGTAATTCTCAATACTGATTATTATGATGAAACTGAAGGTAAATATGTAGACAGATCAGATGATTCAGATTATATGAAATCTAAGATTGATAATGGTATTGAGGTTAAAATTGTCGGCATAGTCGAGGATGAAACTGCATCCGCCAGTGTTGTTGGTTATTCACATGATCTTACTATGCAGATAATAGAAGAAATCAGTAAGACATCCCTATATCAGACTCAGATAAACAACAAAGATATAAATGTACTAACAGGACAAAAATTTGATGGTGTAATTGATACTTATGATAATTTATGTCAGTCTCTTGGATTATATGAAGAAGGAAATCCTTCATCTATAAGCTTATATCCTAAGGATTATGATTCAAAAAATAACATCGAAAATCTTATTAAAGAGTATAATGATGACGTTAAAAATAATGGTAATGAAAATCTCGAGATCAAGTATTCTGATATGATGAAAACCATTGTAGGTGGTGCAACTAAGGTAATAGATGGTATATCTTATGTACTTATAGGTTTTGTAGCTATAAGCCTTATAGTTTCATCCATCATGATAGCTATTATCACATATATAAGTGTGCTCGAGAGAACAAAAGAAATTGGTATCCTTAGAGCTATCGGAGCATCCAAAAAGGATGTCAGAAGAGTTTTTATAGCAGAAACTGTTATAGAAGGCTTCATCTCCGGTATTCTCGGTGTAGGACTGGCTGCACTTCTTACATTTCCGATTAATATTTTAGTAAAAGTGTTTGCAAAAATTGACAAAATAGCTGTTATGCCTATAGGAGCCGCTTTAATTCTTATCTTACTGAGTGTACTGTTAAATGTTTTAGCAGGCAATAGACCTTCCAGAATGGCAGCAAAGAAGGACCCTGTAGAAGCACTTAGATCTGAATAATTTCAAAACATAAGAAAAGTCCCGTAAACCTGGTGTTTACGGGAGAATCGGCTATTTTACTTAAAATGTTGTCAGTAGTTACGTCCCCGTGACAACATTGTATAAAGCAGGCAACGGGAATCGAACCCGCCTCCTCAGCTTGGGAAGCTGATGTTCTACCGATGAACTATGCCTGCATATAAGACAGCTGATTGTTACGGACTGATTATATCATATCAATAAACAAGCTGTCATATATTATTATGTTTATATTATTGATTATTTATTTTTTATGCTATTAATTTTATTCTTATGTATGTATTTACTAGTTTGCTGCCTTTGATACATCAGCATCTGATGAATCGCCGCCATCCATAGGCTCGCGTCCATTTATCTTCTCGATAACCAGCATAGTAACTACCATAAGTACTACGCCAATAACAAGACAGATAACTGGATTCTGGATGAAACCTGCCAATACATAGGAAACAACAGATACACCCGCACAGGTAAGTGCATAAGGAAGCTGTGTTGATACGTGATTGATGTGATTACACTCTGCTCCGGCAGATGCCATAATGGTTGTATCAGAGATTGGTGAGCAGTGATCACCGCAAACTGCACCAGCGAGACAAGCTGAAATCGAGATCAGCATCATTTCACCACTAGGGAAAACTCCCATAACGATCGGTATAAGTATACCAAATGTACCCCAAGAAGTACCAGTACTAAATGCAAGTCCAAGTGCTACCAGGAAAACAACTGCAGGAAGCATTGACTGGAAACCTGCAGCTGAGCCTGCAACCAGGTCTGCAACGTAGTACTTTGCGCCAAGAAGGTTGGTCATACCTGAAAGCGTCCAGGCAAAAGTCAGAATAAGGATTGGTGCAACCATGGCTTTGAAACCATCTGATACACATTCCATAAACTGATTAAATGTGATAACATCACGGAACATATAATAGAAAAATGTAAATACTACCGCAATAATTCCACCAAGTACCAGACCAACTGATGCATCAGCATCTGCAAATGCAGTAACGAAGTCAACCCCATCAAAGAAGCCGCCCGTATAAACCATACCCATAATACAAGCGAAAATAAGCACAGCTACTGGAAGAACCAGATCAAGCACTATACCCTTGTCGCTTATCTCATACTTTTCATCACTACCCTTTCCAGCACTACCAGTAGTGAAAAGATCACCCTTGTAAGCATTTAACTCATGCTTCTTCATCGGACCATAATCTATACGTCTGAAGATAATAATAAACATCATAACAAGTGTGAGAAGCGCATAATAATTATACGGAATAGTTCTGATAAATGTCTGGAATCCGTTAATCTCCGCGTCATCAGGAACTGAAGATGTAACAGCCGCAGCCCAAGAGCTTATAGGAGCTATGATACAAACAGGAGCCGCCGTTGCATCTATGATATAAGACAGCTTTGCACGTGAAACCTTGTGTGTATCGGTAACAGGTCTCATAACACTACCAACTGTCAGACAGTTAAAATAATCATCTACAAAGATAAGCATTCCGAGGGCAACCGTTGCAACCTGTGCACCGATTCTTGTCTTTATATGCTTTGAAGCCCAGGCACCGAATGCAGCAGATCCACCAGCTTTATTCATAAGAGCAACCAATATACCCAGCATAACAAGGAATACAAGGATACCAGCATTAAATGTATCTGCTATCTTATAAAGCATACCGCCTTCTTCATTGAAAAACATGGTATTTAAAGCGAGTTCAACATTGAAATTGGAATAAAGAAGTGCACCAGTAACTATTCCAAGGAATAGCGAGGAGTAAACCTCTTTGGTGATAAGAGCAAGAACTATCGCAATAACCGGTGGAAGGAGTGCTATCGGAGTTGAGAAAAAGTTACTCTCATACCCTTCCTCAGCTATAACTGCCATATCCACAGGATTCATTAGCGAATAAATGATAATACCAACAAGAACAAGTAGTATTGCCCCAGCTATTAGTCTCTTTTTCAAAACTACATACCCCCTTTTAAACTCTATTCCACATTTTACTACAATTATACAAAAGAGGCAAGACAGGGGACGGTTCTCTGTCCGATTTATAAGGCAGAAAAACATCCCCTGATATAAATAAAAAAGTGTGCCACGAGAGACGTTAACGCGGCACACTTTTAGTTATTTTTTACTCAGCCAGAGAGGATTCTTCCTCATCTGGTTTAGTTTTTCTACTCACTATAAATTGTCGAATCATATAGAATGTGAAAACGACTGCGGCTATTAGGAAGATTATGCCTATTATAGTGAGTAGAATAACATGGTTGGTTGAATATCCACCAAGGATTATTTTATAAGCGAGATATATGAGATATGCGGCTACAATACCTCGCATTATAAGCTTTGTATATCTATCATTGAATTCCATGTTAATCTCCAATCTTCCCAAGTATAAGAGGGTTTTTTTGTGATTTTATAGACTTATCTGTCTTAGTTTGAAAAATATAGTATGAGAACATCTAAACTAGTCTGTATCATATCAGCCAGTGTCATAAAAACACCAACTATTTAACATATAAATGTCATCATTACTAATTAATTATCATGACTTACCTGTCTTCTTGTTAGATACTACGTCGAATACAACGGCTACAAGGAGAACTGCACCCTTTACAACGTACTGCCACTGATCAGGAAGTCCGTAGATTGACATACCCTGGTTGATAACACCAAGGAGGATAGCACCGATCATAATTCCAGGAACTGTACCTGAACCACCGTATGCAGATGCACCACCGATGAAGCAAGATGCGATAGCGTCCATCTCGTATGAGTTACCCATATTACCATCAACAGAACCGATTCTTGATGCAACAAGGAGTCCTGAGAAACCTGCGAGTACACTCATAAGGAAGTATGCCCAGAAGTAAACCCTTCTTGGATCAATACCAGAAAGCTTTGTTGCCTTCTCATTACCACCTACTGCGTAGAAGTAACGACCAAATACTGTTGAAGATGTGATAAATGCGAATACAAGAACTACTGCAAGGATCCAGATAAGCATTACTGGAATACCCTTATAAGCTGAAAGCTTGAATGCGTAAACTACGATAAGTAAATCAATTATAGCCATCTTAACGATTGCTGCAACTGCTGAAGTCTTTTCATAAGCCTGCTTCTTCTTCTTCATTGTGCTGATAATTGTGTAGATCATAAGTGCTACTGCTACAACAATACCAACGATGATAGCTGACTTACAATTACCCTTCTCATCAAGTCCAGGAATCTGGATGTATGATGTGAACAGGTTAAGGAACTTAGGATTCATAACTGCTATAGTTCTTGAATCCAGTACGACTCTCGCGAGACCTCTGAAGAGGAACATACCAGCCAGAGTACAGATAAATGGAGGTATATGTATATAACCAACCAACCATCCTTGCCAGATACCAATTACGATTGAAACTGACATAGATATAAGGATTGCAATTATTGGTGCATAACCGCTATCCATCATCTTTGCTGCAAGTGCAGCAGAAAGACAAAGTGTAGAACCAACCGAAAGGTCTACGTTACCACCTGTAAGAATACATAGAAGCATACCACACGCCATAACCAGAACGTAAGCATTCTGAAGCAGAAGGTTTGACATATTCTGAGGTAGTATAAGTTTTCCATCAGTAAGCACTGTAAAGAAGATAAATACTACTACAAGTGCAATTACCATAGTGTATTTCTTGATAAATGCTTTTACTTTCATTACTAACTCCTCCTGAGTTTAGACTAATTATCTATTATTTTATTATCTTTAGGCTTTATTTATTAGTATGAGAAAGAATTGCACTCATGATCTTCTCCTGAGTAGCTTCTTCTGCTGTAAACTCACCTACAATTTCGCCTTCGTTCATGACGTAGATTCTATCACACATACCTAGAAGCTCAGGAAGCTCGGAGGATATCATAATAACCGCCTTTCCTTCAGCTACCATCTGGTTCATGATTGAATAGATCTCGTACTTTGCACCTACGTCGATACCACGAGTAGGCTCATCAAGTATCAGAACATCTGGTTCAGCAAACATCCATTTTGAAAGGAGTACCTTCTGCTGATTACCACCAGACAGATTTCCAACAGCCTGGGTAACACTAGGTGTCTTGGTCTTCATAGCCTTGACATATTCCTGGGCAACCTTAGCTTCTTTATGGAAATCAATAACTCCTCGTTTGGATACCTTTTCCATCTTAGCCATGGTTGTATTCTTAGCTATTGAATCCGGAAGTACCAGACCATTGGTTTTTCTATCTTCTGTAACATACGCCAGGCCATGCTGTATAGCATCGTGTTCATTCTTTAATTTAACCTCTTCACCCTTAATGAACTCCTGACCTGATATGTTGCTACCATAACTCTTACCAAAGAGAGACATTGCAAGTTCTGTTCTGCCTGCTCCCTGGAGTCCGGAGAATCCAACGATTTCTCCCTTATGAACCTTGAAGCTAACCTTCTTGTCCATACATTTTTCTGTATATACAGGATGATATACGGTCCAATCTTTAGCTTCGAAAACTACCTTATCACTTACATCGTGTACACGAGATGGATAACGATCTGTCAGTTCACGACCAACCATTCCCTTAATGATACGATCTTCATCGATATTGTGCTCAGGATTATCCATAGTCTCAATGGTTGAACCATCTCGAACGACAGTGATCCTGTCAGCAACATATGAAACCTCGTTTAACTTATGAGTAATAATGATAGAGGTAAGTCCCTCTTCCTTGAAGCCAAGCAGCATATCCAGAAGCATCTTTGAATCTTCCTCATTCAGAGAAGATGTAGGCTCATCAAGAATAAGAAGCTTAACGTTCTTAGACAGAGCCTTTGCAATCTCAACCAGCTGCTGCTTACCTGTACCTATATCCTTAATTAAAACTGATGGGCTTTCCTTAAGACCAACTCTCTTCATCTGTTCACTAGCCTTTACAAAAGTTTCGCCCCAGTTAATCTTTCCTAATTTATTTGCTCTTTCATTTCCCAGGAACATATTCTCAGCTATTGTAAGCTCAGGTATCAAAGCAAGCTCCTGGTGTATAATAACTATTCCTTCTTCTTCGCTATCATGAATATTATGAAATTCACACTCTTTACCATTATATGTAATGCTTCCGGTATATTCTCCATATGGAATAGTTCCCGAAAGTACATTCATCAGTGTCGATTTACCAGCACCATTTTCTCCAACCAACGCATGTATCTCACCACGCTCAACCTGAAGGTTGACATTGTCCAGCGCTTTAACACCGGGATAAAGTTTGGTAATTTCTTTCATTTCCAATATATAATCAGACAAGTCATTACCTCCTTTGAAGCATATTTCTTCTCAAAATAATATCTCGTACCTCGGCCCGATCTTTTATGATCGGGCCTTTTTTTAGGGACGAGAAATATGTTAAATGTTTTCTAAAAACTAGTTAGTAGGATGTGGATAACCATCATCATCCATTGTGTAGTAACCTGTATCAACAAGCTCGCTCTGGATGTTGTCCTTTGTAACTACTGTAGGAACAAGCAGATATGAAGGAATGATTCCAGTTCCGTTGTCATATGAAGATGTATCATATGTACAATCGAAGCTCCATCCTGAGTTGTCAATAAGTGAAGCATCAGGTGTCTCACCCTTAAGAAGTGCGATACCAAGATCAAGTGTAGCAACTGCCTCGTTAGCAACTGCCTTGTAAACTGTCATTGTCTGCTTTCCATCAACGATGTTAGCAAGGTTAGCCTCGTCACCATCCTGACCTGTGATGATAACTGAGTTAGAACCAGCATAGTCAGACTCGATTGCCTGTGTAACACCAAGTGCTGTAGAGTCATTTGAGCAAAGAGCAACATCAAGCTGTGTTCCATCTGAGTAGTTAGAACCAAGGATGTTCTGGAATCTTGTCATAGCTGTTGCTGTATCCCAAGACTTTGTAGCAACCTGATCAAACTCTGTCTGTCCTGAAGGAACTACGAGCTTTCCTTCATCGATGTAAGACTTAAGAGCGTCATAAGCACCGTTGAAGAAGAATCCAGCATTGTTATCTGCAGGATCACCAGCAGTAAACTCAATGTTGAAAGGACCATCAGCGTTGTCAAGATCAAGCTGATCTCTAACGAACTCGCCCTGGAGCTTACCAACTGTGTAGTTATCAAATGATACATAGTAGCTAACTGCATCTGTGTTCATGATAAGACGGTCATAAGAAATAACTGGGATTCCCTCTTCCTTAGCGTCTGCAAGAACCTGTGTAAGTGACTCACCGTCGATAGCTGCGATAACGAGAAGATCTACATCGTCTGCGATAAGAGACTCGATATCCTTAACCTGCTGATCGATCTTGTTGTCTGAGTAAGTAAGTGATACTTCGTATCCCTTGCTTGAGAACTGCTCCTCAAGATAAGAACCATCTCTGTTCCATCTCTCAAGAGACTTGGTAGGCATTGCGATACCAACCTTCTTGCCGCCTGCATCTGCAGTATCATCAGCTGCATCATCAGCTGTGTCATCTGCTGCATCATCTGCTGTATCGTCTGCTGCCTCTGTAGCTGCAGCTGTTGTAGCCTCTGTATCAGCAGCAGTATCATTTGAACCTGTGTCTGATGTGCCGCCACAACCTGTGAGCATACTTGCTACCATTGCTGTTCCTAAAAGACCAGCGATTAACTTCTTCTTGAACATAATTAAAAACCTCCTTCAAAAATTGTATTGTTTAAAAATGTTCTCGTTTCCGATGTAAGAATAATAACACAGGATTACTAGCTATTGTTTGCGAGTATCTTTCAATTTTTGTCAGTTTATTGATATAAATGACAACAAAATAGCACAATCTTGTCATTGTTACTAAAAAATGACAAGATTGTGCTACTCTATTGATAATATTTTAGTCTGTAACGTTGAGATAGACTTCGTCGTGGCCGTGGAATCCGCTGTCGATTACGGTTTCATCCATATTGTCGGCGGTTACGGCTATAGGACTAAGATAGCAATACTGTATATCATAGCTTCCGTTGGACATAGCATCGGTGGAACTTGCAAGCTCTCCTCGTGTTGCAAGGGCGTATGCATTTTCTGCAGCAGCCTGTGCCAGCTTCTCCACTGGCTTATAAACTGTCATAACCTGTGTTCCTTCAACAACACGCTGACAGGCCTCCAGGTCTGCATCCTGTCCGACTATCTTAATCTTTCCGGCAAGCCTTGCCTCAGACAGTGTTCTTATTACCATAGTGGCTATGTTATCATTTCCACACATTATTGCATCCACGTCATCAAGCTCATTTATGTGATCACTTATATATGTGGCAGCTTCCTCTGCTTTCCAGCCCGGTGTATGATACACATCAACTATCTTAACACCATTTTCCTTCATAACTGACTTGAAGCCTGCTTCAACAAGCGACACGTTATTATCCTCAGTTGGTCCGGACAGCATGATTACCTTCTTATTAGGGAGGCCTGCATTCACAAGAGCCTGTCCCATAAGCTTTCCTACCATTTCATTATCAAATGATATATAGAGATCACAGTCTGCATCTTTGATAAGTCTGTCATAGGATATAACCGGAATACCAGCATTCTTAGCATCACTGACCACATCAGAAAGACTGTCAGAATCGATACATACTATAATAAGTACATCAACCTTCTTTTCTATCAGGTATTTAATCTGCTGTCTCTGTGTCTCGATATCACCATTTGCATTTTGCAGATTAATCTCTGCTGAGGAATCCAGCTCCTTCATCTTGGCAACAAATACATCTGTATCCCTCTGCCACCTTTCTATAAGGTAGGAATCAATACTGAATCCGATCGTAATATGATCATTATTGCTATTATCCTGGTGACTACTTGACTCTTCACCTGATATGTTCCCACAACCAGTGAGACATAATAATGATATTACCAGAATTAAAGCAAGTATTCTTTTTACTAAAAACTGCTTATTCATACTTCAAAACTCAACCTTCTTTTTTATCATCGATACTCGGTTGGTGATACACCAACAATCTTCTTAAAGATACGACTAAAGTAGTTAGGATTGGAATAACCAACCTCAACACATATTTCCTTCATACTCATATCGGTATTATCAAGAAGTTCCTTCGCCTTCTCGATACGAAGTCCTGTCAGATAATCTATAAAGTTCTGACCAGTTGCTTCTTTAAATACTTTACTAAAATAATACGGACTGATATTTATCTCACGGGATACCTCATCAAGCGATATATCCTTTTGATAGTTGGCATTTATATAATCCCTGGCTTTATCTATAACTCCACTTGAACGGTTTTCCCTGCGGGATTTAACATTCTGGCAGACCTCTGATATCTTGTCCGTGAACCATTTACGAAGCTTATCGTAGCTTTCTGTTCTATTTATAATAGATAGATAATCCTGACGTGATCTGAACTTGTATACACCAGTACCCTTTTCATAAGCTATAGTCTCAGCACGAAGAACAAACTCCAGAGTCTTTAGCTTGATATCATCCGAATATCCATCATACTTAGAAGTCATCCAGTCAAAGAACTGATTTCCGGCAACAAGAGCTGTGTCCATCTCTCCTCGCTTTATAGCATCAAAGAGTACATTTTCCTTATCTACTGGATAGTCCTCTTCGTACTCCGCTCCCGCCGCAAGATCCGCACTGTGAATGACGGAACCACTGGACTGTGCAAGGCTGTCCAAAGCCTCGTTGTATGATACCATCTGATTATCCAAAGTATGTATGCCTCCAATACCCACCCTGAACACAGCCTCCAGCTGAGTATTCAGTCTTCTGACCATATTTCTGGCATTATCGATTATTTCAATACGCTCGTTATATTCCATTTCCTTCTTATCATAAGGAATATAGATAGCAATCTTATTAGCCATAATAGGACCGATCACTGAGGTAAAATAACTCTTGATTATCTCTCTGAGGTCCCTGGATTTATTCTGTAGTCTGACAGAGGTTCCAACAGCATTCGTCAGATATCCCTCTTCCCCCTGCTCATCTCCAAAGACAAGGGCCATCATAAAGCCGTAGTCCTCTTCAATCTCCAGCAGCTTCTTAAAGTTGAGAATATCCTCCTGATAAAAATCCTGAAAGAGAAGGTTGTAGATAAGTCCGCTTTCCAGTATAGGCGTAACTGTCTCCAGCTTCTCAAGGATTTCAAGTTCCTTGGTTCTCTTCTCACGATCCACATCTACATTTGCCATAGCCTTTCGAATAGTCTCAATAAACTTGTGACGTTCAACAGGCTTATGCAGATAGTCGATAACCCCAAGACTCATGGCCTCCTGAGCGTAACCGAACTTGTCATAGGCAGAGATTATGATAAATGTTATGCCAGGGTTCCTCTTCCTTATCTCCCTTATGGCATCTATACCATTTATACCAGGCATACGAATATCCATCAGTGCAATATCCGGCCTGAATCTCTCCGCAAGCTCAATAACGCTTCTGCCCGTCTTGGCCGTCTCTATGGAGACATCGTCACCAAACTCTTCCTTTATCATATATGAGAAGGAATCTATAACAATTCCCTCATCATCTGCAATCATTATTCTATACATAGTCACCCTTTTTTATACAGTATCATCATCAAATGGAATAGTTATCAGAACCTCGGTTCCCTGATTCTTTCCATTACTTATTATATCCACATTGTTTCTTCCGTCAAAGTAAAGTCTGAGTCGCTCGAATACATTATTGAGACCGACACCATTTCCCTTCTTTTTCTGGCCATTCTGCGCTTCATATTTTTCCTCGCTCTTGATATTATCCGGAAGCGAAGAATACTCACCCGAAAGAACCAGTTTTATAAGTTCCTGAGACATACCGATTCCATTATCTGAAATGCTGATGCACACATTATCATCTACGCGATATACAGAAAGCGTGATGTGCCCCTCTCTCTCAATATCGCGAATACCGTAATTTACAGAGTTCTCAACTATCGGCTGAAGTATCATACCAGGAAGCATAACCCGGAGCAGATCTTCACTCTCTATTTCCTTTTTAAAATGTATATCTCCCGAGAATCTAACATTTAATATGTATATATAGATATCAACCAGCTCAATTTCCTGAGCCAGAGTCACCTCATCATTCTTCGAAACATTGTATCTGAAGAAGGCCGCCACATTCTGTATATAGTCATAGGTTCTGTCTGCGTGCTCCATCATGGCAAGTTGGGAACCGGCATTCAGTGTATTAAACAGGAAATGTGGATTGATCTGAGCCTGCAGATATTTTAGCTGTGCATCCTTAAGATGAGCCTCCATAAGGATTTCCTTCTCCTTCAGCTGCTGCTCCTTCTCCATACCTTCCTTAAGTCGTGCAATGAACTCCGGAATACTGGTCATCATCTGGTTAAATGCAACTGTAACCACGCCCACCTCGTCCATTCCGTGGACCTTAACCTGAGGAGTTGTCTCCAGCTGTCCTTCAGATACACTGTTTGCGGCCAATGACAGCTCGTGAAGAGGCTGAGTGATATTTCTTGTAACCAGAATAACAAGCATTACATCAAATATTGTCATAAGCACAAATATAACAATACTCATTATCTCAAGATAACCAACCGCAGACGACAGAGCTATATAACTCTGGGTATTGCTTCTGAATCTATAACCATTCAGACTTGTAATATACGACTTGATATATCTATATATCTCACTGGACTGCTCATAGGTTTCCTTGTATTTTTCAACATTTCTACCACGTTTTGCATCTATCGTATCAGAAGTAAGCTCCAGATAATGCTGGGACATATAGAAGATATTACGTTCCATCAGTTTCTGCTGATTATCTGTTGTCTCTGTCTCAAGAGCCTGAAGCATACTGTCAAACTCCTGCTCGGCAAGATAGTAATTGTTAAGAGAGTCTGTGCTCTTAGTATTAAGATATTCTGCAATACTGTTCTGAACTGTGTCCAGGGAATCCTCGAGTTCGGAAAGCGTAACATTTCCCTGATATATGGCATCCATCTGTCGAGTGATACGGTTAAGGTTGTAGTACATTGTTATATTTATGAAAATGATAAGCAGCAGCGACAGAACAACTAGAATGGACAGCTTGTAGCGGATTCTCATATTTGCCAGAAAACGGCTAAGCTTTTTAATCACCATCCCCACCTCCTTCAACATCAAAGGAGTCAAGGTTTTCCTTGGTGGCAATATCTGCATCTATCAGATATATCTCAGAAACATATCCTGTCTCTTCATATTCATTCATAGCCTCAACACTCTTCTTACCCATCTGATTGGTGTCTACTACTATGGAGGAACTGATTATATCTTTATCTATAGCATCTTTAATTGTTGGTGACAGATAATAACCAAAGATCACTACATCACCAACCTTATTATAGTCAACAACAGTCTGGTATACGCAGAGGGTATTCTTCTCACTTAGACAGATTATAACGTCAGGACCACTATGACTGTTCTCACCAACGAAAATACTACGAATTTCCTCCTCGGCAGCATAGTCCTTATTACTACTAACAACCTGACTTGAAAGCGCTATTCTGTCAGTAAGGTTGTCTTTTTCAATTGACTCATTTATTGCAGTAAGAATAATAGAACGGCTGTTCAGGGTAAATGTATCGTCCATCAGAACCATTACTCGACATTTGTCGGCAGGATCCACATTTCCTTTAACATACTCTGTCAGCTGCTCGCCGTATTCCTTGCCCAGGTTATAGCTGCTGACACCAATATAACTGATCCGCTTTGAATCCATATTATCGTCGGAAACTGTAACAACAGGAATCTTTTTATCTCTATTTTCCTGAAGCAGAAGCTTCACTATTTCCTCGTTGTCATCTCCTTCAACGATAATCCCATCCACATTGGAATTGAGTGCGATACGAATAAGATCCTGGGTGCTAAGCGTCTCCTCAAGGTTAGTGCCAAGAAGCTCCACATAAGCGTTATGCAGAGCCGCCTCTTCAACCGCACCCTCATACACGCTCTGCCAGAAATCAGAGTCCGCATTATCTGTGATCAACACATAGTAGCTGTCGTAGGTATTAGCCTTGTCCATAGCTAGAATACTGCGGGCATCTTTAATCCGCTTATAAAAGAAAATGATACTGAAAGCAACAGTTAAAATAAGCAGCACACCCAGCACCACTGTAGCTATCAGTATCCCTCTATTCTTTTTATCCTTTGTTTTTGCTTCCATACTTGATCCAATTGGTGATTTAGTCGGTGAGTGAACGGTAGATGGAGACGTGGTCGTAGATTGCTCTCCAGGAGCTAAATGCGTTTCCTGTGACACAGATATAACGCTTGCCGTTGTCAGCCTCATAGTAGCTGGCAGCGCAGCAACCAGACTCATTTACAAAGCCAGTCTTGGCTGCTATAACATTTCCATCCATTTCCTTATCCTCTATCTTGCGAAGGAACCAGTTGGACACCTCGATAGGTCTCTTGTCCTCTTCCGGAACATCCTCCTCGCTTGTTCCCTCCTCGGTGGAGTCAGCAAAGATAAATGTTGCATCTGTGGAATAAGTTCTGAGAGACAGGACATCACGAAGCAGATCGTCCTGAACTGCTACTCCCAGAATAACTGACATATCCTTCATAGTACAATGAAGGTCTGGATCGTACATTCCAACAACATTGGTGAAATGTGCCGTTTCAGAGAGACCAAGCTCCTCAACCTTCTTATTCATAGCTTCTACAAAGGCTTCCTGAGATCCACAGCAGAACTCAGCAAGACCCATGGCTGCATCAGCACCTGATGGAAGAATTGTTCCATACAGAAGGTCCCTGACTGTCACCTCAGAGTTAGGAGTAAATCCAACTGCACTACAGTCGTTCTTTCTGACATACTCTGTAATATCCTCTGATACTACAAACTTGTCATCAAGGGTTGTTTCGTCTATAAAATCACGTGCAGTTAGCACTGTAAGAATCTTTGTCATAGAAGCAGGGCTTACAACTGCTTCACAGTTTCTCTCTGCTACTATTGTATCTGTATCAAGATCCACCAGTATCATATATGTACTTACCAGAGTCTGAGTCTTTGTAGCATCTCCCGGAGTACTGTAATTGATTGAACCTTCCACGCTGTTAAGTGAAAGAGACACAGTATCCCAGGCGCTGCCACCGCTGGCATCATCGTTGCTGGAGCTGTCATTTCCAGAACTATTTGCTATAACCTCCTGGAACTTATTCATATCTGCCCAAGGAAGATGGATCGTATCATCTGTTGATACAGGATCATAGATTGTAAAATCAGCCATAAAGCTGTCTGGATCTATACCGGCTGCGTCTCCATTTGGCACTATCTCCTCTGTGGCTTCTGTAGCCGAATGTCTCTCAGCCTCTGTAGTCGCCTCCGTAACAACCTCCGTTGTTTCCTCAGCCACTGTATCTTCTTTCTTAGTCTTGCTCATCACACCAATAAAGATTGCAATAAGCAGGGATGCGAGAGCCACTATAACAAACACCAAAAGGACTCTCAAAAATATAACTAAACCTTTTTTCATTTTACTCTCCAATCACCTTCACAAAACCAGCATTGATTTTAACAAATCACACTAAAACTTGCAAGCACAAGGAGCCATAGTGTATATTTGATTTATGGATCAAAATGCATATCTAAAAACTAAATTTCCCGAGAACTACAAGTCCTCATACATTATAAAGGACATACTCTCCGGCATCATTGTTGCCCTGGTCTCAATCCCTATATCCATGGGATACGCACAGATTGCAGGGCTTCCTATGATTTACGGCCTATACGGTTCTTTTCTCCCCATTTTAGTTTTCGGAATCATCACATCGTCATACGATTTTGTATTCGGTGTAAATGCTGCTCCAGCTGCTCTGACAGGCGGCACCATTGCCGCTCTTCATATAGCCAGTGGCAGTGAAGAAGCAATAAATGCTGTTCCAGTTCTTACTTTTCTTGTAGGGCTATGGCTTCTCCTGTTCTTCTTTCTTAAGGCAGGACGCGCTGTAAAATACATTTCAGTTCCTGTTATGGGCGGTTTCATCACAGGTATATGCCTCGAGATCATATCAATGCAGCTTCCAAAACTCTGGGGCGGCGGCCCTGGAACTGGCGAACTGCCAGAACTGATCCTGCACTGGGTAACGGAGCTGAAGGTCTTTAATCCGCTATCATTTTGCTTAGGAATAATGACAGTGGTTATTATCCTGGTGTTTAAGAAACTCCTGCCAAAACTCCCAATGTCTGTTGTAATGCTTGTTATAGGAATACTGTTAAATGTTTTCTTCAGGCTTGAGAACTATGGAATAATGATACTGCCAGAAACCTCAACCGGACTTCCAGTTCCAAAACTTCTACATATAGATTTTAATATACTGCCTGACCTGGGATTCTCAGCACTGACCATAGCACTGGTTATTATGTCAGAAACCATGCTGGCATCCCGATCAAATGCTATAGAGGACGGCTACGATCTTGATACCTCCCGTGAGGTTCTCAGCTATTCTATGGCGAATATAGTCTCTGCCGTCTTCGGCTGCTGTCCAGTAAATGCCAGCGTATCGAGAACCAGCATAGTGCGACAGTTTGGCGGACGCTCTCAGATAATGAGCATCTCTGCTTCTATTTCCATGGCAGTCATTCTTATATTCTGCACAAGATTTATTCCTCTTATGCCTGTTCCTATACTGACTGGAATTATCATCGCTGCACTTCTATCCGCCTGCGAGTTCCATCTGGCAGCCAGACTAAGAAAGACCAGCAAGCGTGATTTCTGGATATTTATTTCTGCCTCAGTAGGAGTTCTTTTCTTTGGAACAGTTTATGGAGTGGTAATCGGTGTAATCCTATCTTTCTTTGCTGTAATAAGAGAAGCTGTATCACCACCACGTACTCTTGTCGGTATCCGCCCAGGACACGAGGGCTTCTACTCTCTTAAAGCACACGAGGATGCTGAACCAATACCTGGAGTAGTTATATACCGATTTGGCGGCAATCTGTTCTTTGCAAATATAGATACATTTGTAAATGATATCGAAGCTGCGATCAACGAAGAGACCCACGTTGTCATAATAAACGCCAGCGGTATAAACAACGTAGATATAACTGCCACCGACAGACTAATGGCACTGACAAAGAGTCTCACCAAACGTGGCATCCGATTCTTCTTCGCAGAAAATGACGGAGTAGTCAACGGTGAACTTAAACGATACGGAGCAGGCGAGCTTTTAGAGAACGGCACCGTTCAAAAAGACATCGAAACCTGCCTCAAGGTTGTAAATATGACTACCTTAGGAATTAAGGTAACGAGAGAATAGCTTTGTAGCCAGGAATGCCAGTCCTACTCCCACAAGCGCCCCTGTACCGTCTATGATGATATCTATGGGGCCGCCAGAACGTCCTGATACAAAAAGCTGGTGAAATTCATCTGTAGCGGCATATAAAGTGGTAATGCACCAGGGAATAAGTGCATTTTTAACATTTAACTTCATTAATCCTTTATTTTCTGCATCTTGATCATTCTTTTTCTCATCGACATGATCATAAGGTGAATCATATATAGCTCCAAACAAAAGGATTCCCAAAGTCATATACTCAAGAAAATGCGCTGTCTTTCGTATTGGATGATCAAGCCTTGATGCATACCTTTCCTGTGCATCGGCTGTCCAGTTTTCAAAATCGTACTCTCTGATATAGCCGATGGTCTTACCAACCTTATGACTATCCCTAGTCGAATCCTCAGCATCTCTCGCCGAGAATACGAATATTGTAATCATCATTATAAACGACAGAATCCAGAAAACCTTCTTCCGCTTATTCAAATGTAATCTATTAATCATCTCCATACAGTATTTTTTCCTTTATATAATCTTTAAACAAATACAAATATCGATTATAATACATCTGGAATATAATTACAAACAAGACAACAAGACAGGGGACGGTTCTCTGTCTTAAAAATCGGACAGAGAACCGTCCCCTGTCTTGTAAATGGTGAAAATATGAAGATTGATATACTATGTGTTGGAAAAATAAAAGAAAAGTTTTATAGGGATGCGCTGGATGAGTATAAAAAAAGGCTCAGCCGTTACGCCACATTAAACATCATTGAGGTAGCCGATGAAAAAACACCTGACAATGCTAGCGAAAACGTAATCGACGGAATACTCTCCAAAGAAGCTGAACGACTATTAAAATACATCCCTGATGCAACCGGTGAAGGAACAGACACCTATGTCATAACTCTGGAAATAAAAGGTAAACAGCTAACCAGTGAACAGCTGGCCAAACAGATCGAAAGCCTCGGAATAAATGGAGTGAGTCATTTAATCTTTATAATTGGCGGTTCCCTTGGTTTACATAATTCTGTTATATCCCGTTCAAACTACCACCTGAGTTTTTCGCCTATGACATTTCCCCACCAATTAATGCGAGTTATCCTGCTGGAACAAATCTACCGCAGCTACCGCATCATCAACCATGAACCCTACCACAAGTAAAAATAAAGCCGATTCTCAAAATAGAGAATCGGCTTTTGTTCTTTTATTCGCGGCCGTCCCAGCAGTATGTGCAAAGCTGGTCTTTATCCATTCCGGTTGCAGCGATCATATCGTCCAGACGATTGAACTTAAGTGATGTGAAGTTCAGCTTCTGTCTGATCTTCTCCAGCATCAGGTGATATCTGTCTGAATCTGGATTTGCATAATCATCCAGGATTGTACGTTCTACTTCTTCTCCCTCTTCCTCAGCGATCACACGTCTTGCGATAAGCTCCATCTCTGAGTTGGATCTGGAGAAGTTGATATATTTACATCCAAAGAGAAGTGGTGGACAAGCAGGTCTGATATGAACCTCTGATGCTCCACTCTCGTACAGGAATTCTGTGGTCTCGCGAAGCTGTGTTCCTCTAACGATTGAATCGTCGATAAGAAGAAGCTTCTTGCCATCAATCAGCTCATGTACTGGAATAAGTTTCATTTTAGCGATCAGATTACGCTTGTTCTGATGTGTTGGCATAAATGAACGTGGCCAGGTTGGTGTGTACTTTACAAAAGGTCGGGAAAATGGTACGCCAGATTCATTTGCATATCCCATAGCATGTGCTGTTCCAGAATCAGGTACTCCAGCAACTGAGTCGATCTCAGCCTTGGTGTAACCATCTCTCTTAGCAAGTGCCTCACCACACTTATATCTCATTTCCTCAACTGAGACACCCTCATATCTTGATGAAGGATATCCGTAATAAACCCAAAGGAATGTACATATTCTAAGCTTCTCTCCCGGCTTCTCCATAACAGTAACAGCCTCTGGAGTCATAACATCAATCTCGCCAGGACCCATTTCCTTAAAATCCTTATAACCGAGATTCAAATATGAGAAGGATTCAAATGCAGCGCAGAAGCCCTCTCCTTCTTTATAACCAATAACAAGTGGAGTACGACCAAACTTGTCGCGCGCAAGATATACAGCATCCTGAGTCAGCAGAAGTATAGTCATAGAACCATCAATTGATTCCTGTGCAAACTTGATACCCTCGATGATATTATCCTTCTGATTAATAAGTGCAGCTGTAAGCTCAGTCTTATTAACCTCGCCAGTACTCATCATCTGGAAATGTGATCCGCCGTTCCTAAATACATCAGCAAGAAGCTCATCTGAGTTATTTATCTTACCTACACAAGCTATAGCGTAGGTTCCGTGATGTGAACGAACAAGCAGCGGCTGAGGATCATAATCTGAGATACATCCGATACCAAGATTTCCCTCCATCTCGTGCACGTCCTTACCGAACTTACTTCTAAATGGTGCATTCTCGATATTGTGAATAGCCCTGTTGAATCCATTTCTGCCATGAACTACAAGTCCTGCACGTCTTGTTCCAAGATGTGAATGATAATCTGTTCCATAAAAAAGATCAAAAACAGAATCACTCTTTAATGCTGTTGCAAAAAATCCACCCATTGTTAACTCCTTTTTTATTGCAGGTAAAATGCAATATAATTATTTACCAGCCTCAACAATAGCGTCAGCCAGTGCTTCTATATTAGGGATATCGCTATCCTTCATAGTGCTCTTTATTGTCACAACCGGGTCAAGAAGTGTTACGTTCTTCCATCCCTCGATGATACCCTTTGCAGTTCTAGCTGCACTTGGAGCCCAGGATCCATTTTCCATAATGAATACTTTGCGGTTCTGATATGTCTTAACTGTTAAATGATTCAGGAAATCAAACATTGGAAGGAAGATGCCACCATCGTAGCTGGAGGAGCAGATAACCATACGGTCATATCTAAATGCATCCTCTACACACTCTGCCATATCCTCTCTGCAAATATCAGAGATAGCGACCTTCTCGCCGCGTGCTTCCAGCATCTCTGCCAGCTTGTTCGCTGCCTTTGCTGTATTTCCGTGAATCGAAGCATAAGCCACGAATACTCCGTGAGTCTCTGGCTCATAGCTGCTCCAGGTATTATAGGTATCTATATAGTAGCTAAGCTCGTCACCAGGCATTGGAAGAACTGGTCCGTGAAGAGGCAGGATCTTCTCTATCTCCAGGCTAGCTGCCTTCTTAAGAAGCCCCTGAACAGGAACTCCGTACTTTCCAACAATTCCAAAATAGTAACGTCTAGCTTCACAAGCCCAGCCCTCTGGATCATCATAGTCCAGTGCACCAAACTTGCCAAATGCGTCTGCTGAGAAGAACACCTTCTCGCTCTCTTCATAGGTCATCATAACCTCTGGCCAATGGATCATTGGCGCAAGGATAAACTTCAAAGTATGTGAACCAAGAGACAGCGTATCGCCCTCAGTTACAACTACTTTTCTATCCTCTATATCCAGTCCATCAAAGAACTGACCAATAAAGACAAATGTCTTAGCATTACCAACGATCTTTGCATTTGGGAAGACCTCTATAGCCTTTCCAAAGCTTCCTGAATGATCAGGCTCCATATGCTGTACGACAATGTAATCCAGGCCTCTGTCACCAAGAGCTTCTTTAACATTTGCAATCCACTCATCAGTGAAGTTTCCATCAACAGTGTCCATAACAGCTGTCTTCTCATCTACGATAACGTATGAATTATATGCCATTCCGTCAGGAACAATGTACTGTCCCTCAAACAGATCAAGCTCGTGATCATCAACCCCTACATACTTAATTGAATCTGAAATATTAGTAACCATATTGCTGTCCTCCCCAAGCTTTTGTACCCCATAACGATACTATAAAAGTAGCGTTTGGTGCAACTTAAAATTTCCGTCATTTTTAACGAAATTATATGCCTTAATTTCTTTTATTTGTATTTGATTTCATTTATGTAAACCGCTCTATTCAATACCAACAACTGTATAATCCTTATCTGTAACAGCCTTTGTTAAAATGTCATCTGACACCTCCTTCTCGAGAACCACCTCAGCGATTCCCTTTTCGTGGCTGGCCTCGGCACTGGTTACACCATCAAGTGCTTCAAGCGCCTTCTTTACAGTAGCCTCACAATGTGGACACATCATTCCTTCGATTTTAATAGTCTTCTTCATCTCATTATCTCCTTCATTTTTATCTATTATTTGACATTTATCTATTTGATAATTATTCTTCTTGAGAGGCTTATCTTTACTTGAATCATAAAGCCTTACAAGATTTAGTCGAAGTGCATTTAGACAGACAAATACACTTGAGCAAGCCATAGCTGCTGCGCCATACATTGGTTTCATAGCTATACCATATACCCCCATAGCAAGCGGTATACAAAGAGCATTATAGAAAAATGCCCAAAACAGATTCTGGTGTATGTTTGTGATGGTTTTCCTGCTGAGCCTTATGGCAGCCGCAGCATCTTTAATGCTGTTCTTCATAAGCACCACATCAGCTGCTTCAACAGCAACGTCAGTTCCTGCTCCTATAGCAAAGCCTGTATCTGCCCTGGTAAGTGCAACTGCATCATTTATTCCATCACCAACCATGGCAACCCTGTATGATTTCGGATCTGACTTTAAAGCACCGGAGGAATCCGCTTTCAAATTAGTTGACATAATTTTCTGTAAAGAAGCAACCACCTGTTCCTTCTGACTAGGCATAACCCCTGCAATCACCTTATCAACAAAGACTTTTTTAGCAATAGCATTTGCTGTTACCTCATTATCTCCAGTTAACATAACTGTATAGATACCCATCTGCTTCAGCTCATTTATCGCCTCAGCACTATCCTCTTTCACCTGATCTGCCACAGCTATAATACCAAGAAAACGTTCTCCTTCCATAAAAAGAAGCGGAGTCTTTCCATCTAAAGATAGCTTATTGGCTGTGTCAATGGTATCAGAGTTATGAAGTCTGTCCTTCATATATTTTAGGCTTCCACCTTCTAACAGCTTTCCTTCTTCAACGTTCCAGCCATCACCAGAAAAAGAAGTGCTTACGACAGCCTTTATACCAGCCCCAGCCATTGTTTCAAAGTTTGTCAGTTCAATAGTTGAAATATCACTAACATAATCAACAACAGCTCTGGCCAGCGGATGCTCTGACATTTTTTCCAGACTATAAGCAATAGTTAGTAGTTCTTCGCTACTAACTCCATCAGCTGGAATAACATCAGTAACTCCAGGTTCGCCCTTTGTAATAGTTCCTGTCTTATCTAGAATCACAGCATTAACACGTCCTGCACCTTCCAGAGCTTCTGCAGTTTTGTATAATATACCATTCTTTGCTCCGACTCCATTTCCAACCATTATAGCAACAGGGGTTGCTAGTCCCAAAGCACAAGGACAGCTGATAACAAGCACGGATATTGCTCTGGCTATGGCAAAACCTGGTGTCTGTCCTATAATAACCCATACTATAAATGTAAGTAGTGCAAGACCCATTACAGTTGGAACAAATATAGCCGACACTTTATCAGCAATACGGGCAAGTGGAGCCTTTGTTGCTGCCGCGTCACCAACCATCTGAATTATCTGTGACAGGGTTGTATCCTCCCCCACTCTGGTGGCGGTACATTTTAAGAAACCATTTGTATTGATCGTGCCAGCAGAAACTTTATCTCCCTGCTGTTTATCAACAGGAATACTCTCTCCTGTAAGTGCAGACTCGTCAATAGCCGAAGTGCCTTCCAGCACTACTCCATCAACAGGAACAGCATCGCCAGCTTTCAGGATATAAATATCACCAACCTTTACATCCTCAACCGGAACGTTGATTTCCTGTCCATCCCGTAATACCCGGGCTTCCTTAGGTGACAGAGCAAGAAGACTCTTAAGAGCGTTTGTGGTTCTTCCCTTAGCCTTTGCCTCAAGAAGTTTTCCAATAGTTATAAGTGTTGGTATCATAGCGGCAGACTCAAAATACAGATTCATTGCATAGCTCATAACCGTATCAGAGTCACCTCTGGATGAAGCCCTAATCATAATAAAAAGCTCCACAAGACTATAGCCAAATGAAGCCGTACTGCCGAGGGCTACGAGGGTGTCCATATTTGGAGCAAGATGAAATAGTGACCTGAAGCCACTTACAAAAAACTTATTATTTATAACCATTACAGCTATGGCAAGAATCATCTCAACTATAGCCAGAGTTACATGATTATGTAAACCAGATGGGACAGGCCATCCCAGCATCATATGTCCCATGGATAGATACATCAAAAGAAGTAAGATGCCGATAGAGCTGACAAGACGTCTCACAAGTTTGGGAGACTCTTTATCCTCCAGAGCCCTTTCCATAACCGAGGCGCCATACCCAGCCGCTTCCACTGCTTTTATTATATCATCATCACTGGCAGAGCCTTCCACGCCCATCGAATTAGTAAGAAGGCTGACAGCACAAGAATCCACACCCTTGACGCCCGACACAGCCTTCTCCACACGCGCCTGACAAGCGGCGCAACTCATACCATTTACCTCAAACTTTCTCATATCAAAAACCATCTAAAATGTAATACATTTAAACTTTAAAAATGTAGTTAGTCATCTCTAATATAACACAATAAAAAAATAAGTCAATGAGGCAATCCCCCCATTGACTTTTATTTAAATAATATACTGATTGTAGTTCCAATCCATCCACATCTGGAAGCATAATATCTAGTAACACCAGATCAGGTAATTGTTCATCAATTCTTTAAAAAAATGATTCAGCCCTTTCATATCCTTCCACAATATGACCGCTACTCTTCAAGGAATAAGATTCTATCTCTAATATATTTACATCGTCTTCAACAATATATATATTTGCCATTATTACCTCTTATCACCGTTCTTAGTCTTATCAACTTTTTCTTTATTCCCTTTATTCTTCTTTGCATCATTTTTTTTGCCGCTATCCTTTTTAACTTGCTTCTTTTTGCCACTATCCTTCTTATTAATCTCCGGTTTCTTTTTGTCAGCAGACTTTTCTTTCTTTTTATCTGATTTCTTTTTATCTGATTTCTTATCTATACTAATTTCTTTTTCATTTTTCTCATTTTGAACTTCTTCTACTTTATCAAGCTGACTAATTGGCAAATAATACTTATTTCTATAATATGATTCCAGAGATTGATATTGTTCGCTTTGCTTATCTATCAAATCTCCGTGACTTGCATCAATCTCATCATTTCTTGTAAGTCGTTTCATAATATATTTTGAAATAATCTTTGTATGAAGCGATATTCTATCAAGACTACTAGTAAGATCATATAAAGCCAGACCACCTATAACACCACAATCACCATCTCTCAGCCTCTCAACATGATGCTGTTCTATCAAATCTTTCATCATATTTACTGTTTTTGATAGCGGATAAACCTTATATGCCTCATTAATATTCTCGCTATTCGTTGCATCAAATGTCATTTTAAGCAAATGCCTTACAGCATCAGTAATAGTATCGATCTCATTCTTTCCTTTTTCAGAAAACTTTATCTTCCCTTCATAACACTCCTGAGCAGTAAAGGCTATATTCATAGAATAATCACCTATTCTCTCGTAATCCCCCACTGTACTTAGCATTTCAGTAAGCATATTCTTATTGTCTATGGTGAGTCTGCTTCTATCTATCTTTACCATATAGGCCGTGAGAATGGTCTCACACTTATCTATAAAATCTTCATTTTCATTTAACTCATTAAATGCAGTCTTATCATATTCAGATAAAAGAGAAATTGATAATTCATAATTGCGAAGCAGTTTTTCGCTCATCATATTCATAAGATTTCTACACTGAGCCAAAGCAATACCAGGGGTTTTAAGAAGCATATCATCAAGTTTCTTAAATTCTACATCACTTGGATTTTCATCTGAATCTCTAAGAAGTTTTCCGGTCAGATCAGCCATCTGCTTTGAAAATGGCAGAAGAACTACACTTATGATAAGATTAAAAGCAAGATGGATATTTGCGATATCGCCTCGGTTAACTGTCTTAGCAAAAAACGGAATACCCACTGTGTAATATATTGAATATATAATAATGGTAAAAATGATTGCGCCAACTATATTGAAAAGAAGATAACTAAGAGCCACTCTCTTTGCTTTTTTATTTGCTCCTATTCCACCAATAATAATTGTCATACATTTACCAATATTTTGACCGATGATAATAGGAATAGCAATGCCATAGGTAACACCACCTGTAGCTGAAAGTGCCTGAAGTATACCAACAGAGGCACTGGAACTTTGAATCAGTGCAGTTAACAATAGACCTGTTAAGATACCTATAAAAGGATTACTAAACGATAAGAAGAAACTCTGGAACTGTTCTGACTCTTTAAGAGGAGCAAAGACTTCCTCCATCATAGTCATTCCATAAAAAAGGGTTCCGAGACCCACTAGTATTCCAGCAACATCTTTAAGCTTTTGCTTTTTTGTAAATAAATATATCAGAGTACCAACAGCAACAAGCATCGGTGCAAATGAAGATGGTTTTAATAATTGGAGAACCAAACTTCCAGAACCAAGATCACCCAATCTTAATATTTGTGCAGTTACTGTACTACCAACATTTGCTCCATAAACTACTGGTATTGCCTGAGCCAGACTCATAATTCCAGCATTTACAAAACCAATAAGCATTATAGTTGTTGCAGCTGAACTCTGGATTATACCAGTAACACAAAGTCCAAGTCCCCAGCCTTTAATATTTCCAACACCTTTTCTTTTACTAGTCGTCAGAGTTTGTAGTATCTTCTCAAGACCGCCACCAGCGAGCTTTTCAAGCGACTTTCCCATAAGATTCATGCCAAACAAGAAAAGACCCACACCACCAAACAATTCCAGAAAGTTTATCAAATCATTTCTCCTAAATTAACAAAAATGGATTCGGATGATTTACGCATCAGAATCCATCCTAGTACTTTTTTATAAATTATATGTTATTCCTAAGTAAAATCTATGTAAAAAATCAAACCATTACATTTAAAATATTTCTAAGCACTCTCATCTCGATATGCTTCTCATCACCAAGATATTCTCCATCGCCGTGAAGAACCATAGGACGATCTGCATCGAACACAAGGTACTCAACATCCTGAAGCATAAATCCCTTCTTTCCTTCGTGTTTTGCTTTCATAAGAACAGGAAGAAGAAGGAAAGTTCTCCACTTAGGGATACCATTTACCGCACATATGGAAAGCAGGCCATCATCAGCCTTAGCATTCGGATTCATAGGAACGCCGCCTCCCTCAGCCTGAAAGTTCATAGCTGAAAGGAAGATCAGATCCTTAAAACTAAGGGACTGCTCTCCTCCCTCCTCATCACGAAGCTTCATCCACACCTTAACCTTGTAGGTTTCCATAGAGAAAAGCGTCGTAATCGTAAGGATAATATAAGCTATATGTCCCAGCTTTATCTTATTAAGTACGTTCTTGGTCTTTGAATTAAGCATCTTCTTACATACTATAGCATCAAGACCAATACCTGAGCTGATACCGAAGATTCTCTTGTAACCATTCTCAGTAGTTACCTCGCCAAGATCTATGTTCATACCTCTTGAAGAAGCAAGAATCTTGTCCAGCGCCTCATCAGTATTCTTAGGAATTCCCATACCTCGAGCGAAATCATTTCCCGAACCAGTTGGAATAACTCCAAAACGGATTCTATCAAAATCTGTGATACCATTCAAGACCTCATTTATAGTTCCGTCTCCGCCAACCACGATAAGTCTGATATCTTCTTCCTCAAGTTCTGAGATTCTCTTGGCAAGTTCAGACGCGTGTCCACCATACTTGGTAACAAACGCCTTATATTCAATCCCCTTCTGTTTTAGCAAAAGGTGAACTCTATCCCAGGTTTTCTTAGCTTTTCCACTGCCACCTGTATAATTAACTATAAAGTAATACATACCCCTCTCCTGTATGTGACAAATGCTAACTTGTTACTTACTTGTCACATTTATGCATAATAATCCAGATTATAAAGTGAACCAAGGTGCATAAGATATTCAGAGATACAGTTAAATGCTGTCGATAGCCCTTCAGATACGAAGATATCAGGAAGAGTTCCCTCAGGGTAAAACTCTTTCAGTATATTGGACAGATCCACAAGTGCTGTGGTTGACTCCTTATCCACAAAATCATCAAGTGCAGTTCCAAACTTCTTAACAATTTCATAATACTCAGAATTTCTTACAGCACGATTTCCCTTAAGTATCTTATAATAGTATTTTACACCTTCAGTATAACCCTTTTTTTCTGAAAATTTGCTTATGGCTTTATTCAGATCAAACAGTTCGTTGCTCATAAAAATATCTCCTTATATATAACTAAAACAGTCAATGTTACAATAAATATCTTAAAGCAAAAGAAGGCATTTTACAATACCAAAATTCCCGACAAATTCTAGACATTTCAAGGTATTTATCGTATAATTCAGTGGTATATTTTTGTGGAGGTAAATAAATGATAGACAGAGCCTATTTAAAACAAAAGGGTATGGCCGCCTTTAAGAATAACTACTGGCCATGCGTAGGTGTTGCACTGATTCTCACCTGGACCGCCGGTACCAACAGTTTGAATCTTTCAAACAATTACACCAAAAGACTGAATAATACTCAGAACACTTATAACTATGATCTTGACGATTTTGATTATGATTCCGACGATTATGATGAATACGATTATGATTACGATTTTGACGATCTCGATGACCTTGATGATCTGACTGATGATCACGGAGATAATGGTATTACGGATCAGATGGTCTATGGAATGCTGGGAGCTATGGCCCCGATCATTATTGGTATAGCACTGGTTGCTATGGCATTTGGCATTGCTCTCTCAGTATTTGTTAAGAATCCTCTCAGGGTTGGATGCCGCAGATACTTCTGCATCAACTCATTTGAGAAGCCAAAGTTTGGTGAGGTAGGATACGCCTTTAAGAAGGGACAATACGGAAATATAGTAAAGGTACTCTTTATGAAAGATCTGTTTGTCTTCCTATGGTCACTCCTTCTGATCATACCTGGTCTTATTAAATCCTACGAATACTACATGGTTGACTATATACTAAGCGAGGATCCAAATATAGGTTATAAAGAAGCTCTTGAACAGAGCAAGCGTATGATGGATGGCTACAAGATGGATACCTTTATACTTGAGCTTTCATTTATCGGCTGGGCACTTCTTGCTGCTCTTACCTGCGGAATACTCAGTATATTCTATGTAAGTCCTTATATGTATGCTACCTACGCTGAGTTCTTCCTTGACAGAAGAAGCGGATACTTTGGACCAAATGTTTCCCCTTATCATATCCCTTCATTTGCAGGAATGGGTGGCTTCGGTGGTGCCGGCGGTTACGGCGGCGGTGCTGGTGGCTATGGTGGCAGTGCTGGCGGATACGGCGGTGCTGGCGGACTTGCAGGTGGCGCTGGCGGCAACTATGGCGGACAGCCATATAATCCTTCAGATCCATACGGTCAGCCTGGTGCTCCTTCAGATCCTTATGGCGGACCTGATCCTTATGGCACTCCTAGCAGCTATGCTCCATCTGAGCCTTATGTACCACCAACAAGCAATCCAGGCAACAGCACTAATACCTACAGCTTAGCAAGTAAACCAGCTGAGGATGATGGAAATGCTACTCCTGGCAGTGCTACTCCAAGCGGAGCTTTACCAAGTGGTGACTACTACAATCCAGATTCAACTGTAACACCTAACAACGACGATACACCATTTGGAATCTAGTTATAAGACAAAATAAAATGTGACAAAGCTGTTCAAAACGGCTTTGTCACATTTTTTATAATTTCTATACCGATTATTTTGTTCCGAAGATGCGGTCTCCTGCATCTCCCAGTCCTGGGCAGATATAAGCATCATCATTCAGGCATCTATCAACATTTCCTACATATATCTCAATATCAGGATGAGTCTCTGCCAGCCTCTTCAGTCCTTCCGGAGCAGCTATGATACACATAAACTTTATATGCTTTCCACCACTCTTCTTTATAAAATCAACAGCTGCAACAGCAGAACCACCTGTAGCAAGCATAGGGTCAAGCACCACGATCAGTCTCTGATCTATTGGATCAGGAAGCTTGCAGTAATAATCGTGTGGTTCGTGAGTCTCTGGGTCTCTGTAAAGACCAACGTGTCCAACCTTTGCTGTAGGAACAAGAGCTGTTATACCATTTACCATTCCAAGGCCTGCTCTAAGTATAGGTACGATAGCCAGCTTCTTTCCATCTATCATTGGAGACATACATTTTTCAATAGGTGTCTCCACTTCCACATCTCTTAATGGAAGATCTCTGAATGCTTCAAAAGCCTCCATCACCGCAATTTCTTCAACCAGCTTACGGAACTCATTTGTACCTGTGTTCTTGTCTCTTAAAAGCGATATCTTGTGCTTAATAAGTGGATGTTCCATCACTTTTACATTTGGGTAATCATTGTACATAACCTTCTCCTTTTCTGATTAAAACAGTTTATAACCTTCCATTAGATTATACCGAGTTACACCCCTTAGTTCAAGCAAGACAAATATAAAATATGACAAAGTTGTCGAAACAGCTTTGTCACATTTCATTACTCTTTTCCAGGAGAGCCTCTCTTAAAGGAGTTATATAGTTATGAGCTTTTGTTTTTATCTGGCCCCCGCCACTAGACTACCAAATAAAGCAAGAACACCTGCGATAAGTAGTATAACGATAGCCAGTGTCATAAAACCTGCAGCTGCAAGTCCTATCATCACAACTGGTAGAAGTATTATAGCAAAGACAATCTTTGTAACCTTCCACGCCAGCTTTATCGTCATGTAGAGGACCTCGCCTACAACGACAAGCATCAGCAAAACAAAGAATAGTGTTAACATTTCCTCTCACCTCACTTTCAAATCTATATAAAACCCCATCACTAATTCGGCTAAATGATATCAAAGCGGGTGGGTTTCAAACAGACAGATATGAGATAAATATAAGAGGTTAATTCTCATATATCGCGAATTATATATACTAATTCTCCAATATGGGGAAATACTTATTGTAAGATAAAAAAAACGTGCTATAATGTGCAACTGTTGACAGAATAATATCTGTCAGGAGAAGTCCCAGGTTTTATTAAGAGGATAATATCATGAACATTAGCATAGTACTTCAACAGATGGGCGTTATTGCCATCCTTGTTTCCATCGGAATCTTTCTTTATAAACGAGAAGTCATCGACGACCACACATCACAAAGGATGTCCACCATCGTAATGGACGTCTGTAATCCAGCGTTAATTCTTGCCTCGCTGCTTTCTGGAAATGTCACAGCTACTCACCACGACCTTCTTATAGCAATGGTGCTTGGAGTAGCATTTTACTTTGGTCTGGTAATACTTGGTTTTATTTTCCCTATGATCATACGAGGCGGCGAGGACAGCCGTTTCTACAATATGATGACCGTGTACACCAACGTAGGATTCATCGGAATCCCCGTTGCCAGAGCTATACTGCCTGAAAATGCCATACTTTACGTTATCATCTGTAACGTAATGTACTGTCTGCTCTTCTACACCCACGGAATACTCGTACTAAGTAACGGCAAGGAGAAGCTGAACCTGAAGAAGATACTGAGTCCTGGTACTATTATGGCCGTTGTCAGTCTGGTGGTTTTCTGGTTTGATATAAAACTTCCACCAATTATCGCAAACAGCATCAGTTACCTGGGAAATGCCACTGTATTTCTTTCCATGACTCTGCTGGGTGTAGGCATAGCCAGATCAAAGATAACAAGTGGAATAAAGAATCCACGAATCTGGATATATGTTCTTGTACGAATGCTGTTAGTTCCAGTTGTGCTCTTCTTTGCACTAAAAGCTGCAGGTTTCTCTGCTATAACAATTATGGGACTCTGCCTAATGGCCGCAATGCCAATCGGCAATCTCCCACTGATCCAGTGCGAAAAAATGGGTGAAGATACCGAGCTCCTGTCAGGAGCCATCGCCATCTCCACCCTTGCTTCAATGTTTACAATCACACTACTAATGTCCGCCTTCACATATCTCCTGGGTCTAATCTAATGTACGAATAAATGTGCAATTGGGGACGGACCTATGTGCAATGGGGACGGACCCCATTGCACATTTTATATATTCAGGAAATCGATAAGGTCGTCGTAGCCGGTGAACAGATGTGCTGTCATCCCCAGCTTGGACGCTGCCTCTATGTTTACTGGCCGATCATCGATAAAGATACACTCTTCGAGTTTGATACCGAAGCGTTCTTCAAGAAGTCGGTAGATTCTTTCGTCGGGCTTTGTCATCTTCTCGAAGGCAGAAACTATACGACCATCCGTGTACTCCAGGAACTTAAAAGTTGGCCAGTGCATCTCATAGGTCTCTTCCGGATAGTTTGATAATATGTACACCTTGTAACCTGCTTCTTTCAGGGACTTTATAAGTGGTGCCGCGTAGTCATACTCTTTTACAATACCCTGCAAATTATTCCAGAACTTTAGAACCTCATCCTTATACTGAGGAAACTCTTTCGTAAACTTCTCCACACCATCAGCATTTGTCTTGATTCCCAGGTCCAGTTCATGCCAGAACTCCGTCTCAACCATATTCTTTGATAGAAACTCCACGGCATTCTCGTCAAACCCAAGATCTCTCATCAGATCTCTGTATCGGAAATCCACCAGCACATCGCCTACATCAAATACAATATTTTTAATACTCATTAGAAGTTCCTTCCGTTCCAGCCCCAGTCTCTGGTTCCACGGTATTCTACATAGATATTGTTGCCTGGGATTCCCAGTTCTTCTTCGTAGATTTCGCAGATTCGAGCTGTCATCTGGTCTGCCTGTGAACTGTTTACGGAGCCAAATACATCGATTGAAACATAGGCACCCTTCTCAAGTTTATTTCCTGCGAAGTAAAGTGTATAGTCATCCTCGAAGCCTACCATCAGGTAGCTCTCTGGCTTTCCTATGATAGAAATAGCCTCTCCGATTTTAGCCTTCAGGGCTTCTTTCTTCTCGTCACTAATCTTCAGTGTTATCTTTGAATCAACAAATGGCATAACGCACCTCCTACTCATATATAATATTTGCTACAACACTATGTAAGTATACACTACACTATGCATAGGATGCAACTTTATACATTGAATGCAACTTTCTATATTCCAAACCTTAAATGAAGATCAAAAAAAGAGGCCTCCATCAGGAGACCTCTGCTTCATATATTAGTTCGCCGAGAATTCTTAGTAGATTTTCCATATCCACAGGCTTGGTAAGGTGGGCGTTCATGCCAGCCTGCAAGGACCGCTGTACGTCATCATCGAAAGCATTTGCCGTAAGTGCTATGATCGGGATACGCTTTGCATCCTCCCGGTCAAGAGCCCGGATTGCCCTAGACGCCTCAAGGCCATCCATCACTGGCATACGTACATCCATAAGGATTGCACCATATATTCCAGCAGTACTCTGTTCAAACATTTTCACTGCCTCCAAGCCGTTGGCAACGTGATCAACCTTGATGTTTTCTATCTCGAGAGTATCAGTGAGAATTTCAGCGTTTATCTCAACATCCTCAGCTAGAAGGATGCGACGTCCAGACAGCTTAGCACGCTTCTTCTCTTTAAATATATTCATATCACACTGGCGTGCGATCTGTTCTATATTGGCCAGAATATTTGCCTCAAAGAGAGGTTTCGCAAGGTAATTATATACGCCTGTGCCTTGTGCCTCCTCACGAATATCCTCCCAGTTGTTAGCTGTATGAGCAACAACCGTACACTTTCCAGAATAAAGCCTTCTTATCTCAGTCGCTGTTTCCAGGCCACTCATTCCCTCCATACTCCAGTCCATCAGCACCAGATTATACAGTTTTTGCTTTCCTTTCTGTACCTCCATCTTTTGGAGAGCCTCCTGACCACTTGTACAGGCATCAGCTCTAATCCCAACCTCCTTCAGCACCATAAGAGCGTACTCCGCCTCAATAGGATTATCATCAATAACCAGGACATTCAGTGCATTAAGATCAAGAGAACTGGACGTGTTCTTTTCTAAGTAATCAACAAGCTCTTCATTATCCTTGGACTTTACGGCATCCAGATCATCAACTCGTCCTGTATCAGACCGTCCAACGATCAATACATCATTTATTATTCCCAAGAGCTGATTTGCACTTTCTCCAATCTTTTCCATATACTCTCGGCTCTTATCGTCCATCTGAGCATTTTTCATTGCAAGTGTTTCAAGACCAATTATCACATTTATAGGGGTACGAATCTCATGAGTCATGCTGGATAGAAATGCCACCTTATCCTTATTGACCTTCTCAATAGAGCTTAGTGCATTTGCCAGAGCTTCATTCTTAGCCATGGTCTCTCGCATCTCTGCATCAACATTTGTAATACCCATAATGATATATTTCTCATCATCCATCTTAGATATCTTCATGTTGACATAGACACCTTCGTCTACAGTCTTTACTCTATATGTCAAAGAAAATGTATTCTTATTCTCCAGAACCTTCATCAATGTCTTTCGATGCAACGCCTGCAAGAAAGCTTCGCGATCTTCCTCGCATACCATTTCAGACAGTTCCAGCTTGCAGTCACTAAAGAAATGCCATCCCCTGCGAACCTCTGTCAAAGCACCACCTTCCTCATCCTTCTGGTACTCAATAAACTCCTCTGTGTCACCATCGATATAATACATATCTATATAGTCACGGGCCAGTGTCTGAGCTATATTGGTAAACATGAGACCTGAGCTTATTGCATTCTCATAAGCCTCCTTGGTCATAGCTTGTTCATGCTGCACGCTCACCATATCTGTAACATCCTGACACATACCAAGAACACACAGTCTTCCAGAGGTATCTGTATACTTCAGTTTTGTTGTCTGAAGCTGTTTCTGATTACCAGCCGCATCATATATATCCTCAAAAAAGATGTATGGCTTGCTAAGAGACAGAGCCACCTTATCGTCCCGAACAATGTGAGCTGCTGTATCAGCATCAAATATATCAACAGCCTTAAGTCCAACTACTTCATCAGGACTGTTCTTCTGTGCATACTCAGCAAATCCCTGATTGCAGGCCAGATACACACCTGTTTTAGCATCCTTGGTAAAAGCCATACCTGGCATATTGTCAAGCAGCGCAGAAAATCTCTCTTTAAGCTCCTCAATCTTCTTTGCCAGTTCCTGACGACGTTTATTATCCTCCTTTTCATCATTTGCAACAAATGAATGCAGGAGACAGGTTCCCAGCATATATGCAATAGAATAGATTGGCAGATACGGGAACCATAACTGAATAAAGAGACAAAGAGCTGTGACTAATCCAAAGGAGGCAAGTATCCTATATCTTACTCGTTTTGAAGCATCATCCTCAATCTTAAACAAGGAAATAAAGGCATATATTGAAATGATAATAAGCAGGCATATCTGACATACCAGCATAAAATCACGAAGAGGAAGATCCTTATATACACAGTCCTCATCAACGATAAAAAGCACAGGTTTAAAGATATTAACTATAACCAGTACAGCAATAGTGACTGCAATTGTTCGTCCTGCATATATAAGAAACCTGCCAAACCCTGTTTTTTCTTCCAGATATGCAACCGTAAACTCAGCCCAGAAGGATATACCCACTGCCATGGCAACAAAATATATAGTCGTATCAATGAATAGGGATGTTACCAGCTTCTTACTTTCCAGTATGCCCCACAAAATATCAGTAATATAATAAATCAGGACAGCATAAAGGAAACGCCTGTACACATTCCATGCAGGCTTATCATAGGTGACATTGAAACCTCTAAGTATGTCCCAGTTCACTATGAATAATGTCAAAACGGCCAGTATGCCGATTGTCGAATAATACATACCCTGTTATCCCTTTTTTCTAGCCTTAAGACTGCTCTTGTTCTCATACATTGTCTGGTCAGCCCGCTCATAAACCGGAGCCACCTTATCTTCTCTTTCATACCTTGCCATACCGATTGCTATAACGATTCCACCATTTTCTATTGCTTCGTCATTATGAGCATTCATCTGTTCAACGAGCTCATCGATATGTGCATAATCATCCCCCTGAGACAGAACGCAGAACTCATCTCCACCCACTCTGAATACAGGACTTCGTTTAAATGTAGTACATATAATACGACAGGCATCTCGTAAATACTGATCACCAGCCTTATGTCCCTGAGTATCATTTACCTTCTTCAGGTCATTTACATCAAGTATAGTAATCGCGAAATCAGGTGCACGATTTACTTCTATCTGAGCATTTATTCGCTCCTCATAAACACGATATGCATTTCTGTTCTTAACACCAGTAAGAGCATCGATATTGGCCTCTATACGAGCCTGAGCCAGTCGTCTGCCATACTCCTCTTCCTGACGAACCTGGGCATCTATATCATTTATTCCGATTATAAGACGAGTGCCTTCTGCCTCCTCAACCATAGCCGCCTTCAGCTGAACATAACGAGGTTCTCCATCTGTTACCAGACGATAGCTAAGTGTATAGATACCACTCTGCTCTATCTCTTTAAGAACATTTTCTCTTGAGAGCATAGAAAGGAATCGATTCTGATCCTCTGGATAAACTATTGCAAGAGCCTGCTTCCTTGCTGCCTCAAAGAAATTATCTCCCTCACCAGGAAGCTCGAATGCATCAAAGCCTGCCGTTGCACTGAGCTCACGATACTGTCCGGTTTCCGGAACTACAACATATATGCCAAAGAAATCACCGGCAAGAGCAGTGATCCTATTGTAAGCCCCCTGCTCCTCAAGTATCTTCTGCGCCGCATTACGCTGTTTCATCTCTTCATCTATATCAGTTAGACTAAGGATAATATAGCGGTCATCATCTCTCATACGGGTAGCATTTAAACTTACATACCTTGGTTCGCCATCTCTGATTATTCTCAGGGTCATCATAAATGGATCATTCTGATCGAGTGCTGCCACAAGAGTCTTACGATCCATAGCTTTTACTATTGCTTCCTTATCCTCTGGATAAACATATTCCTCTATCTCATCAAGGCACGCCTCAAAGAAATGCCAGCCACGTCTTAGTTCAGTAAGTCCACCACCATTCTCATTAGTGCGATATTCTATAAACTCCTCTGTATTTACATCTATGTAATATAGATTCAAATATCCATATGCCAGAGCCTGGGCAATATGTGAGAATATAAAACTACTGTTTTTTGCTTTCTCGTAAGAATCCTTTGTCTTTGCATCATCTCTGGATATACGGAAGTTATCTGTAACATCCAGGAACATACCAAGAACGCAGAGTCGGCCATTTGCATCTGAATATTTAAGCTTTGTCGTCTTTATCTGACGTACAGTTCCATCCGCATCCTTCATATCATCGAAAAAGATATATGGTTCATCCATAGAAAGAGCCATTTTATCATCCTCTATGAATCGCTTTGCTGTTTTTTCATCAAATAAATCCTTAGGTGTAAGACCTACCACCTCCGAAGGATCCTTTTTATGAGCATACTCCGCAAAGGCCTGATTGCAGGCAAGGTATTCACCGGTTTCGGCATCCTTTGTGAAGTTCATACCAGGCATATTATCAAGAAGAGAGGTAATAGTCTGCTTCAGATCAGCAATCTCTTCAGCCTCCATAAGAAGCCTTCTCTGCTTTGCTGCTGTACGTTCTGCCTTCATCTTCTGAACAAGAAGGAAAATAACAATAGCAAATATTAAAATAAGAATACAAATAACTATAAGCCAGTTTTCCTTCAAAAACTTCATATAGGAAACCTTCTGATCTACCTTCATATATGAGGCAAGAGCTGCATCCATATCTTCGTTATCAGTTATTTTAACTGTTTTGTTCAGAAGGAAGTATAGATCAGTATCCCATTTTTTTACACCAAAGGAAAATGGCATAGACTCTCCCGTTGGTACAGAGCAGAGCTTATACTTATCAAGTGTATCCTCAGCAGGAAGAATTCTGTAGCTGCTGACAAGCACTCCATCAGCGTCTTTATCTGCTACAGCCTTATAGCATTTATCAAGACCCTGATAAGATTTTCTATTAGTATATGGGAAATTGTCCATAATGAAGTTTTCAATATTCATCATTCCTTCATTAACGGCTATCGTCATATCGCTATCCTCGGACAGTCTACTATCATCTGATTGACGCATTATAGCAACCATTTCAGTTTTCATAGCTGCATCTGAAAGCCTGAGTCCCTGCTGGTCGGCATCATAAGCATTGAAATAAACAGGGAATATACAGTCAACCTCACCTGCTTCAAGAGCTTCTATCGCCTGCTTTGTTGAATCATAAGATATAGTCTCAAACTCAATATACTTACTATCCAGAGTTATTTCAGCGTGAGTAAGATAATTCTTAAGAGCTCCCGTTAGTTCACCTGTTTCGTCATCCTCATCACAAAACGGCAGATAATCATCTCTATATCCTACACGTATTGGACCGTGCTCCTTCAGCCAGTCCTCCTGGGTTATAGAAAGATACGTATTGGTACTATCGCCATAGAGACGATCGTCAGTAATCTTCTGATTAAAATATGGATCCTCATCCTGTATCTGAGAAAGAGCCATATTCAGTTCTGTCAAAAGATCTGAACGATCTTTATTTACAGCGTAATAATAATCTGCCCCTCCAATTCGGCAATATGGAATAACCTCCTTCTCTGTATCAAAATCAAAGATTGATGCATATCCATCAAGCTCTCCATTAAAAACCATATCCATGGATTCATTCTCACTAACAGAAAGAAGAACAACTTCTACATCTATATCATACTTTTCTATCCAGGCTTCCAGGAAATCCTGCTGAAGACTATCCTTATTTACACCAATTCGTTTCCCATTTAAAGAAGTATAATCATCAGTTTTTATCTCTCTATTATCAGCACTTACAAAGATATAATAGGATTCTGTACCCATTGGAAGTTCAGGATACAGCATATATTCTTCACGTTCCTCTTTATAAGAAACATCACTAAGAATATCTATCTCTCCATTCTCTAGCATATCAAGAAGGTTAGGCCAGCTGTCTTCTACATATTCGTAGGTCCATCCAGTATACGCAGATATCTTCTGCAGGTATTCAAAGTCTATACCACAGCGTCTTCCAAACTCGTCATAATAATTAAAGGATGAGTCGTACCATCCAACACGAACCACCTTATGCTCTTTTTCCTCCGCCTGAACTGTAAATGAAGCTAAAGCGCTTATCACCATTGCCAGAAGCAGGAGGACCACTATTAACTTTTTAGTATTCATTTTATATCCCAATTAATCCACCTCCCCGGCAGTTCGTTCTAATATAAGTCTTGCCATAGTTTCATATAATATATCCGGATCCACAGGCTTTGAAAGATGTGCATCCATACCAGCCGCACGAGAGTGCTCCACATCCTCATCGAAAACATTTGCAGTCATAGCAATAATCGGAATAATCTGTGCGTCAGGATGTCCTAGATTACGTATGGTGCGGGTAGCCTCAAGGCCATCCATAACAGGCATACGTACATCCATAAGAATAGCTGCATAAAATCCCGGCTCACTCTTTGAGAACATCATTACTGCTTCCTCGCCATTTCTTGCACGAGCTGCGATAACATCCTCTAGTTCAAGAAGATCTGTAAGAATCTCAGCATTCTGATCAACATCCTCAGCCATCAGGATTCTCTTGCCAGAAATAATTTCTGTTATTCTTTCTTCACTTAGAGGCTCTTCTAACATTTTACCAGATTCCATAGCTGTTGTGCCAGTTTTAGATTCAACGCTCTCTGATTCTGCTGATTCAGGCTCTGCTGTAAGAGCAAGTGGAACAGTAACAGTAAAGGTTGATCCTTCACCCTTCACACTCTCAACCAGAATCTCGCCTTCCATCATCTCGACCAGATTCTTTGTAATAGCCATTCCCAAGCCACTACCACCATATTTACTGGTATTGCTTACTTCCTCCTGTGAAAATGTCTCGAATATCTTAGGGATATATTCGGGGTCCATGCCAATTCCCGTATCAGACATTATGAAGCGCATCTGACATATTCCGTCTTTTTCATCCAGCTGTTCAACCACGAGAGATATGCTGCCACGAGGATTTGTGAACTTTACGGCATTACCAAGTATATTGATCAAAACCTGACTTAGCTTCAGATCATCACCAACGTAATAATCCTCCACATCACCAATAATGTTGCAGGAATACTTTATTCTCTTTTCCTGACACTGACCCTCAATTATTGTATTGGTCTTATCTAAGAAATTACGAAATGCAAACCTATCCTTTTTCACCATCATCCTGCCAGACTCTATGCGGCTCATATCCAGGATATCATTTATCAGTCCAAGAAGATGATCTGCGCTGGCGCCAATCTTTTCAAGACTGGACCTGGTCTCGGGCTTCAGTTCTGGATCCTTCAGTGCAAGCTTCTGCAAACCTATGATGGCATTCATAGGTGTTCTTATCTCGTGGCTCATATTGGACAAAAAGCTTGACTTGGCCTGACTGGTCTTTTCAGCACGGAGCTTCTCGACCTCGATAGCCTTCTCTCTTCTCTGCATCATCCCATATATGTTAAGAAGAATAATAAGTGAAAATATAATCATCAAAAGCTGTATATGACTTGCCGTATGAACAGAACTGGCTATTTTATCACTGTCATTCTGATACTTTGTCAGAGCCGCTCCAATAGTCTGGTGCATCCAGATGCTGGAGGTATATATGATAAGTCCCAAGAGAACTACCCATGTAACGATGGATCTTCCCAAACGCCTCTGATGATCAGCATTTAGAAACACTCGAAAATACAGAAGTCCGCAGATACTCCATATTGAAAGTATAAGATAGGACTGGGTAGACAGCGTGGTGATGGCGAAGATATTTGGTATAAGAAATGCCAAAGCAAAAAGAACTGACACAACTACACCCACAAGTCCGAAAAACATAAACCTCTCGTTCTTCTCATCCTTCGCTGTCTTATATGCAGAGGCTGATGCCAGCACATAAGCTATAGTTGCCCCAATAGTTGTAACATCAACTATCCAGCTGATCGTTGTACGGCCAAGAAAAGGAAATATAGCCGATATAATAAATATAGCAAGAATAGCATTTCTAGGAACCATCTCTCTCTTAACGCAAAACCACTCTGGAAAGAGCCCATCCTCTGCTATAGAATATATCAATCGACTAAGCGCTATATAGTTTCCAACTAGTCCTGTGAAAATTGCCCCCATTGCTGCAGCACCAAGAATAAGCCTACCCACCTCTCCCAGTGCAGCGTATGCACCGTGAAATGTTGGTACGGAGGAAATGCCTGAATAATCCCCAAGATTACCAATATAATCCTCCCACGATTTGCACCCATCCGGAAGCGCCTTTACAGCCATCAAAGTAAGCAACACATAAGCTACAGTCGCTGTTATAACAGCAGCTGCTAATATACCAAAGGATTTTTTTAGTGAAAACCTAGCCTCGGCAGCACTATGAGATATGGATTCAAAGCCTACAAAAGCCCATGGTACAAGGGCAAATATAGTAAATACTCCTGCAGTAGTACTTTTATCCCCTGCAAATGCTGGCGAATAGCCTCCCGTTCCAAACTTTCCTAAAGCCGCTGCAAAGCATATAATAACGCCGCCAAAAAGAATAGCCGCCATAATAATCTGTGTCCACTCAGCAGGCTTTCTATAAAGACAAACAAGGGCCGCAAGAACCAGAGCTCCCAGTGCAAGGAATATCTCACCAACGTATATAGAATAACCCGCTACTTCATAAAGAAAGCCCACCTGGAAGGTATCACCAACAACCGTTTTCATAATAAGAGGAAGAGCTGTGGCATTTGCCCATATAATAGCCATATAGGTAAGAATAAGAAACCACGCACTTACAAAGCCATGATCATATCCAAAAGCAAGCTTTGTATATGTATAAG